>JBGATF010000010.1:0-266320 GCA_044229355.1 Limisphaerales bacterium | reverse complement strand
TCCTGGGCCAGCTTGACCAGACCATAACGTTTGGGTTGACCGGCGGTGGATTGCGTGGATTTCTTTAGGTTGTAGTTCATACGGCTGGCAGCGTGTTCCTCGAGTGAGGGCGCCTGCCAGCTTCTTCATGTCATCTACCCTCCGTCCTCCCATCAAGGTGTTCGCGATTCAAGCTCAGCATGAAATATGCGGGTTAACCACTCACGACCCGGGCACAAACACGCTCTTGGCGCATCGCCACGCCGCCGTGGTCTGCAAGGCCTCATTGGCGAGGGCCAGGGGAAAGCGGTGGGACACCATCGACGCAAAGGGAAATCGGTCGCCCGTTGCCCGCAAAAAGTCGAGCGCGGCCCGCATGTGCCTCGGCTCGCTCGACCACGAACCCGTGACGGTCAATTGCTTCCGCGTCACCACGTGGGGATTCCATGAAACCGGGCCGGCGTCACAATAGTGACCGAGGATCAGATACTTTCCACCGTCCCGGCACATTTCCATTCCCTCCCCCACTGCCGCCGGCACGCCCGCGCACTCGAGGACCACATCCGCGCCATATCCTCCGGTCCGCTGACGGACCGCAGCAATGCGCTCGGCGCCGGTTTGCATGTCGTCCAGATCGATCACGTGGTCCGCCCCAAACCGTTTAGCCAGGTCCAACCGTTCGCGCGGGGCGCCCACCACGATCACCTCGCCGGCCCCCGCGCTTCGGGCGACAGCCAGCGCCGCAATGCCGACCGGCCCCGCCCCCTGAACGACGACCCGATCGCGCCAATCAATCCCCGTGCGTTCAATCCCATGAATCGCGGTGATGAGAGCACAGCCCGCCCCGATGACGGCCTCGGTCGCCAAATCATCCGGAAGCTTGAAGATATTCGCCCGTGGGCGGAGGTAATGGTACTCCGCGTAACCGCCCAGAAAGTGCGGTTCGGCGTCGCACCGGTGCCCGATGCCATACGCGCGCCGTTGGGGGCATCGGGTCGGCTGTCTTTTCTCGGCACAGTAATAGCATTGGCCGCAGGACGTCGTTGAGGTCCAGGTCACCCGGTCCCCCACGCGCAACGGCTGGCCGGTCCAGTCCCGGTCCAGACCGGCCCCGAGCGCTTCCAGGCGCCCGACCGTCTCGTGCCCCAAAATCACGGGCAGTTGAATCGGCAGCTCGCCCTTCCACAGGTGCACGTCGGTCCCGCAGATGCCGGCCATCTCGGTCCGCACCAAGGCGGCGCCAGGCTCCAGGACGTCCGGCAAGGGAAACGAGCGGAGCTGCAGCGGCTCTTTGAATTTCTCAAGGACAACGGCGTTCGGCATGGGGCAAAGTCTAGCCTCGGGCCGCTGTCCGCTCCAATCTCCGAATTTTGAGGTTGAGAAATGCGATCCCCTCCGACATAGTCCCGGCAACCCAACGTTCCCGTCCGGTCAGCAACGCGGGCACCGTATTTGCCCATGACGAGCCGATCGCCGGTCGTATCCAAGCATTAGGTCCAACGTCGTGAACCAGTTCAACGCAACTGTGACAATCAGGTTAACTCCCATGAAATATCCACGCTTGACCCCGTCCGTCCTGATCCTGCTCCTGACCCTGGCCAGTCTTTTTGCCGGAGCGCCGCTGGCCCAGGCGCTTGACGATCTGGTCATCAGCGAGTTCATGGCCGAGAACGACGGCATTCTGCCGGACGAAAACGGCGACTACGAGGACTGGATCGAGATCTATAACGCCGGGACCAACGACGTGAATCTCCTGAACTGGAGCCTGACCGACAACCCGAACAACCTGGCCAAATGGCGTTTTCCAGCCACCAACATCTCGGCCAACGCTTATGTCGTGGTCTTCGCCTCCAACAAGGACCGCCGGATTGCCGGACGTCCCTTGCACACCAATTTCCGCCTCGACAACACCGGCGAGTATCTGGCCCTGGTCAAGCCCGACGGGTTGACCATCGTGTCGGCCGTGGCCCCACGCTATCCGCTCCAGGCCGCGGACATCTCCTACGGCATCGCCACCGTCCAATCGCAGATCGCTCTCGTCACTCCGGCCAGCGCCAGCCGATTCACTGTCCCGCTCAACGGCAACCTGGCAGCGGACTGGATTGCCCCGGGTTTCGACGACAGCGCCTGGGCCCCGGTCAACGCCGCCGTGGGCTTTGAAAATAACTCCACCGCCGACCCGCTCGACTCCACGGTCGTGGCGGACTCGATGGCGGATTGGTCGGACTCCGGCGTGCAGGGCTTCAACAACTGGTCGTATGGATTCTGGATTAAGACGAACTCGTCCCTGACCTACTCCGCCTCCCGCTTCAACGCGTTTCCGTCCGGCACCGGCCCGCACAGCCGCGCGAACTTCTGGGATGGCGCGGTCTGGCGCTGGTTCTCCGGCGAGCCGCCATTCGACATGATCGCGAAGGATTCGTGGCGGCCCAGCATCTATCCCACCGCCACCACGAACGGGCTCGAGCACCAGGTCATCCGCCGGTGGGTCAGCGAGATCTCCGGCCCCATCTCAATTGAGTGGCGGCTCGCGAAGAAGGACCCAACCGGCGGTGGCGTGACCGGTCGCGTCTTCCAGAACAACGCCTCGCGCGACACGTTGACCCTGACCGGCAACAACACCAACGGCCAGACCAAGACCCTCAATTTCACGGTCCAGGCCGGAGACACCATCGACTTCGTCCTTGAACCCGGCACGGATATCGTCGGTGACGAGACCTATTTTTCAGCCATCATCCGGGGCGCCACCACCCTGGCCAATCAATTCCAAACGGATGTGGGCACCTTGATGACGAACATCAATTCCTCGGCCTACCTGCGCATTCCCTTTACGGTCAGCAACGCCGCCGCCATCGTCGGCCTGCGCCTGAACCTGCGCTACGACGACGGCTTCGCCGCCTACCTCAACGGCAGCCCGCTCGTCTCCCGTCACGCGCCCGACCCGGCCATCTGGAATTCGACCGCCGACGGCGTGCGGTCGGATTCGGATGCCGTCCAGTCCGAGCTGATTGACCTCACTCGGGTCCTCGACTTGCTGCACAACGGCGTCAACGTCCTTGCCATCCAGGGTCTGAACAGTTCGACCACCGACGGCGATTTTCTCATCGCCCCGCAACTTGAGGCGACGATCGTGGCGCTCGACCCCAACTCCCGGAACTATTTCCTCCTGCCAACTCCGGGTTCGGCCAACGGGCCCGGCACAGCGACGCTTGGCCCGATTATCTCCCGCATCGAGCACGCGCCCACCGACCCGCTCGACACGGATGACCTTGTCGTGACCGCCCGGATCACGCCGACCTTTAACACCGCCACCAACATCCAGCTCTACTACCGGGTCATGTTCGGCAGCGAGGCCAACGTGCCGATGTTTGACGACGGCCTCCATGGCGACACACTGCCCGGCGACGGAATCTATGGCGCGTCAATCCCGCACCAGCTCTCCACCTTTGGAGAGATGATTCGGTACTACATCGTGGCTGCGGACACCCAGGGTAACTCGACCCGCGAGCCGCGATTCAGCGACCCCACCCAGTCGTCACAATATTTCGGCACGGTCGTCCAGAATCCGTCGCTCACCAATCCGCTGCCGGTTCTCCATCTCTTCATCACCCCGGCGAACCTGACCTCCGCCAATGGCAACTCGACGGTCCGTGCTCCCTGCTCGATTTACTATCTGGGCGAGTTCTACGACAACATCGGCATCAACCGCCACGGCCAGTCCAGCTCCGGCTTCCCCAAGAAGAGCTACGACATCGACTTTAACGGCGATCACCACTTCAATCCCGGCCCCGGCATTCCGCGCGTGGACGACGTCAACCTGCTGACCACCTACCCCGACAAGGCGCACATCCGCAACGTCCTGGCGTATGAATACACCTTCAAGCCCGCCGGCTCTCCGTATCACTACGTCGTCCCGGTTCGCGTCCAGACCAACGGCAATTTTTACGGCGACTGGCACATGGTCGAAAACGGCGACGCGGCCTACTTGAAGCGGATTGGCCGGGATCCCCGCGGCGCGCTCTACAAGGTCTACAATACGTTCACCGCCATCGGCAACACCACCATCGGCTCCGACCCCAACTCCGAAAAGAAAACCCGCAAGGAGGAGGGCAACAGCGACCTGGTCCGGCTGATGAATGGCATGATCCTCGAGGGCGCGCTCACCAATCGGGTGCGTTACATGTATGACAACGTCGACGTCGCGGAGGTGCTCAACTCCCTCGCCGCCCGCTCGGTCACCAGCGACTGGGACTGCTGCCACAAGAATTACTACCTTTACCAGGACACCGAAGGCACCGGCGAATGGCAGTCCTTCCCCTGGGACATCGACCTGTCGTTCGGCCGCAACTGGCACGGGACCATGAGTTACTGGGATCCCACCGTGTATCCGGAGAACCGGATTTGGGGCAACTGGGACAACAACGGATTCTTCCAGGTTGTTCTGAACATGCCCCTCGGCCGTGGCATCGACGCCACCCGCCAGATGTACCTTCGCCGGGTGCGCACCATCATGGACGAGTTGATGCAGACCAATGGCACGCCGGCGTCGGCTCTGTACTTCGAGGCGGCCATCGATGAGTGGTATCCAAAGATCGCTCCAGACGCAGCGCTCGATCTTGCCAGGTGGGGCACTTGGGGTGACGGCAGCACCGCCGCCGTCGGCCCGATCCCCACGACCAGCGTTTATTATCAGTCCATGGCCCAGTCGCTCGACGAGATGCGGACCAATTACATGCCGCGTCGCCGAGCGTTCATCTTCGATCGAAAGATGGGCATCCCGACCGAATTCCCCGACGCGCAGCCCACCAATGTCACAATCCTGGTCGGCAGCTTCGATTACCAACCGTCTTCCGGCAACCAGCAGGAGGAATACATCGAGCTCATCAACACCAACAACATTGCCGTCGACATCTCCGGCTGGAAGTTGTCCGGCGCGGTCGAGCACACCTTCCAGGGCGGCGTCGTCATCCCCCGCGGCGGAGCCCCGACCAACCGCCTGTACGTGGTCGCCAACAAGAAGGCCTTCCGCAGTCGCGCCACCGCGCCCCGCGGCGGCATGAGTCTCTACATCGAGGGCCCCTACAAAGGCCAGCTCTCCGCCCGCGGCGAGACCGTCGTGCTGAGCGACAAAGTCGGTCGCATCGTCACGACCAACACCTACTCCGGCAACCCCAGCCCGGCCCAGCAATACCTGCGGGTCACGGAAATCATGTATCACCCCGCCAAGGCAGCCCCCGGCGCCTCGCCGGCCTATGACGCGGAAGATTACGAATACATCGAACTCCGCAATACCGGGCCCTCGACGCTGGACCTGAGCGGCGTTCGCTTCACGGCCGGAGTTGAGTTCTCGTTCACCGGCAGCGCGATCACCTCGCTCGCGCCCGGCGCCTATGTCCTCGTCGTGCGCAACAGCGCCGCCTTCAACTCCCGCTACGGCAGCAGCCTGCCCGTCGCCGGCCAATACATCGGCTCTCTCGATAACAGTGGCGAAAACATCCAGCTCGACGACGCCGTCGGCGAGAAGGTCATGGACTTCACCTTCAACAACTCATGGTATCCCTCCACCGACGGGCCCGGCGCCGCCCTCGTCATTGTGGACGACGCCGCCCCTTGGGATTCCTGGGATCTGAAAGCCAGCTGGCGCCCCAGCTTCCACGATCTCGGCTCGCCTGCCCAGGCCGACCCGTCGGCCGCGCCGCCCGTTCTCCCGATTCTCATCACCGAGATCCTGACTCACACCGATCTGCCGACGGTCGATCAGATCGAGCTGTACAACCCCAACAGCGAGACGGTGAACATCGGCGGCTGGTTCCTTTCCGACGATCTCGGCTATCCTCGAAAATACCGCATCCCGGACGGCCGCACGATTGCGGCCGGCGCCTATGCCGTGTTCACCGAGGCGGACTTCAACGCGCCCGGATCGCCGACCGCCTTTTCCCTCAGCTCCAATGGAGATGAAGTTTATGTCTTCGCCGGCGACGGCACCGGGATCACAGGCTACTTCGACGGCTACAGCTTCGAGGCGGCAGCCAATGGCGTGTCGTTCGGCCGCTATGTGAACAGCGAAACAAACATCCATTTTGTCGCCCAAACCACCACGACGCTGGGCGGACCCAACGCAGGTCCCAAGGTCGGGACCGTGGTGATCAGCGAAATCAACTATCGTCCGATCGACCTGCCGGGCGGCGTGGACAACAATGTGGATGAATACGTCGAGTTGGCCAACACCACGGGCACGCCGGTCGCGCTCTTTGATCCGGCCAATCCCCAAAACGCTTGGCGTATCCGCGGCGGCGTTGATCTCGATCTTCCCGGGAACATCACGCTTCCCGCCAATGGCTACGTCCTGCTGGTCAACTTCAACCCCGCTTACGGACCTGCCACCAGCGGATTTCGCAGCCGCTTCAATGTGCCGGCGAGCGTTCCGCTCTTCGGGCCGTTCTCTGGAAATCTCGCCAATGGTCGGGATTCTCTCCGCCTCTATCGGCCGGACGCGCCCGATCTCGACGGAACCGTCCCCTACATCCTGGTCGACGCCGTCGACTATTCCAGCGCCCTGCCCTGGCCTGCCGCTGCCGATGGCATCGGGCCGTCGCTCCAGCGCCTGAGCATCGCCGCCTACGGCAACGACCCGACCAACTGGACTGCGGTCGGTCCGTCTGCCGGTGCGCCTTTTGTCCCAGGCGGCGTCGCGCCAACCGTCGCTGCTCAACCCACCGACACCACCGGCGTCGTCGGACGCTCGGCGTCGTTCTCGGTGGGAGTCAACGGCACGAGCCCGTTCTTTTATCAATGGCGATTCAATGGCCAGAATATCTACGGCGCCAACGGCGCCACGCTGACCCTCGCCAAGCTGCGTCCGGACCAGTCCGGCCGCTACAGCTGCGTGGTCTTCAACTCCGGCGGCAGCACCGTCAGCAGCGAGGCGACGCTGTCGATCTTCTATCCGCCCGCCTTCGTCAGCCACCCCGCGGATGTTAAGGTCCTGGTCCGTCCCGACCCGCTCGCTGCCCCGACCACGAACGTCACGTTCACGGCCGGCGCCGTCAGCCCCGGCCAGTTCCCGATTCGCTATCAGTGGTATTTTAACGGAGCGCCCATTGCCAACGCCACCAACGCGAGCTACACGGTCGTCGGTGTCACCCGCGGCAATTACGGGCAGTTCCATTGCACCGCCGCGGATCCGATTGACACCGTGGAGAGCCTCGCGGCCACGTTGTATCCGATGGTCCGGCCCGTCGCGGGCATTCAGCCCGCGCCGCAGACCGTGCCGGTCGGCGCGCTCTTCACGCTCGGCTTCAGCTATTATGGCTTCCCGCCTCCGTTCACCAACGAATGGCGCCGCGGGTCGACTCCGATCCTCACCACCGTGACCTATGACACCAACGACGTCGTGACCGTCCGGGCGACGGCCACGCCCGGCACCGCCGCCTACCGGGCCGTGGTCAAGAACATCGCCAACTCGGCCCCGGGCCTGGCCTCCGCCACCGCAACGATCACGACGGTGGCCGACTCCGACGGCGATGGCATTCCTGACGCCGTTGAGACTGCCCTCGGACTAAATCCGAGCGACGCGAGCGACGCCGCCGGTGACCTCGATCACGACACCATGACCAACGTCGAGGAATACGTGGCGGGCACGGATCCGAACAACCCGCTCAGCTACCTCAAGGTGGAACAGGCCACGACCCCCGGGACCGCCATCATCAAGGTCGCCGCTGTGGCCAACCGAAGTTACATCGTCCAGTACACCGACGATCTCGCGGCCGGCCAGTGGAACCGCCTCGGCGGCGTGGTGGCCCAAAGCGTCGACCGCATCGAGCAGTTAACCGACAACACCTGGACCGCGCGCCGGTTCTACCGAATCGTGCTGCTTCTGGAATAGGGCCCGGCCTCGAAGCCAGGAGGACTCTCCAAGGCGCTGGTGCCTGGCACCAGCGCCTTTTGTCTGTCGGGCGATGGGCGCGCAACGCCGCGCACATCCCCCGGTGAAGAATTCGGGACGCCCTGGAGGTGGCCGGCGCCCGGACGGCTGGAGGCGCTGGGGCCGCGACGCGGCGCAAAACTCTCGCAAAACTCTCCAGGGTTGATTTCCAACTCCAGCTGCCTAACCTGCCGCCATGACTCGACTCCCTCGCACTGTAATCCATTTGGTCTGCCTTGCCTCTTGTGTCGTCCTCTCCATCGGTTGCCGCTCGACCTACTACGCCGCCTGGGAAAAATTCGGAGTCCACAAGCGCGACATCCTCAAGGAGAGGGTCGAGAAAGCCCGCGACGAACAGAAGGCGGCGGGCGAGGAATTCAAGGACGCGATGACCAAGCTGAAGCAGCTCTATGCGTTTGACGGAGGCCAACTCGAAAAATCCTACAACGCGCTGCAGGCGGAGTATGACGACTGCGCGGCCCGCGCCGACGGCGTGCGCAAGCGGATCAAGGACATGGAAACCGTGGCGTCGGATCTCTTCGCGGAGTGGGAACAGGAAATCGCGCAAATGTCGACGCCGGCTCTGCAGCAGGGCAGTCGGCAACAACTGGCCGCCACGCGGGAACGCTATCGCGGCCTCAGCGCCGCGTTGAATGAGGCCGCCCGCAGCATGACGCCCGTTTTGACCCAGTTCAAAGACCACGTGCTTTATCTCAAGCACAACCTCAACGCACAGGCGATCGCCTCGCTCAAGGGCGAGGCCACCAACATTCAGGGAGAAATCTCCAAGCTCATCAGCCAGATGAACTCCTCGATCGCCAAGGCGGACGAATTCATCAAAACGCTGAAGTAGACCGCGCCCCTCGCTGCCCACCCGGGGCTTGTCGAGGCGCCGGCCCACAGTTCACGCATTCGTAACAATTGCGCCGCACACCCGTAACGAACGGCTCCTAGCCTCCTCACGAACTCCAAATGTTCCGATTGTCTGACACCATCATGAAAACTATCGATCTCAAGCCCGCCGCCATCGCTGCGGGCCTGGCCGCCACCGCCCTGGCGGGGACCGAGGCTGCGGCCCAGTCTGCCGACGCCTTGCTCAACAAACTCGTCGACAAGGGCGTGCTCACCGCCAAGGAGGCCAACGACCTCAAAACCGAAACCGACAAAGGGTTTCAGAAGTCCTACCAGGTCCGAAGTGGCATGCTGGACTGGGTCACGGCTCTCAAGCTGAACGGCGATTTTCGCGGACGATTCGAGAGTTTCTTTTCCGACAATGATGCCTTCATCCAACGCAATCGCTGGCGCTATCGCCTCCGCGTCGGAGCTGTCGCCACCATCAAGGACAATTTTGAAGTCGGCTTCCGCCTGACGTCTAGCGATCCTTCGGGATCATTTGGCGGCGATCCCATTTCCGGCAATACCACGCTGCGCGACAACGCGGCGAAGAAGTTCGTCTACATCGATCTCGCCTACGGCAAATGGGCGTTCCTCAACAGCAAGGAACTCAGCGGCTCGGTCACCATCGGCAAAATGGAGAACCCGTTCACGGTCTCCGACATGATTTTCGACAATGACTACACGCCGGAAGGCGGCGGTCTCAACCTGACCTATCGGGCGAACGACAACCACTCCCTCAAGTTCAATGGGGGCGCGTTCGTGCTGGACGAACTGGCCACCGACGCCCAAGACCCGTTCCTGGTTGGCGCACAGATCCGCTGGGACGCCCGCTGGAGCCAGCAATTCTCCTCTTCGCTCGGCGCCGCCATGCTCTCCATCGCCAACGACGAGAACCTCATCTCGGCGAATGTCCCCAATGTCAATGGCGGCAACACGCGGAAGGCCAGCACGGCTCCCGCCGTTAATTTCAACCCGGTTATCCTCGACGCCGCCCTCACCTACACCCTCGAGTCGTTTCCCCTCTACAACGCCGCCTTCCCCATCAAACTCTTCGGCGATTACGTCAACAATGTCGCCGCCGACGAGCGGAATATCGGGTGGGACGTCGGCCTGACCCTCGGCAAGTCCGGCAAGCGCGGACTCTGGGACCTCACCTACCGCTACAAATACATGGGCGGCGACATGTGGTACGAGGAGATGACCGACTCCGACTGGGGAGCCTTCAACGAAGCCGCCTATCCCAACTCCGGCCTCAGCGGCTACGTCGCCGGGACCAACGTGCGAGGCCATGTGGTCAAGGCCTCTTACTCACCCACCGATGCGCTCACCCTTACGGTTAGCTACTTCCGGGCGTTCAACATCAATGAGACCCCGGCCGGATCGAATAGCGACATGAGCCGTCTCCAGGTCGATGCTTCGTTAAGATTCTAATTCTCAATGCCGGGCCAATCGCCCGGCGGGTTCCCGAACTGCCCCGTCCGCCCAAACGCGACGGGGCAGTTCTTTTTACGAACCAGGGGGGATATGCGATTTTTGATTTCCGATGGCGGATTGTCGGACTCGGCAATCGCACGCCCATGTGGGAGGTCTCGGGGCCCTCGAGGGACAGCCCCTCCGGAAACGCCTCTCTGCCCGCCGCGTCCCGGAAAAAGTCGCCGCGCCGGCGACTACAGCCCCGCAGCTTTTATCGCGAGCGCCAACGGAGACAGCAGCAGGTCCGGCAGGCAACCGAGCACCACGACCGCCAGACCCGCCAACCCGATGACCCAATGCGTTAACGGGTCCGCCTGCACTTTGGGCTCGCCCGGGGGCGGATCGACGACGAAAACCTGCTTCAAAACCTGAAGGTAGTAATACAGCGACACGGCGCTCATCGCGATCGCCAGAACCACCAGCCAGAGCAACGTCGTCTGTTGCGTCGTCCCCGATTCAAACAGGGCCGCCTTGAAGAGGTAAAATTTGCCAAAGAAACCGGCCAGCGGCGGGATCCCCGCCATGGACAACAAAAAGACCATCAGGCAGACCGAAAGCAGCGGGGAGCGATGCCGCAATCCGGCGAACGCCGAGAGATGATCGTCTCCCGACCGGGACTGCACCAACCCAACAACCGCGAACGTCCCCACGGCCGTGACCGCGTAGGTCGTGACATAGTAAAGCAACGAGGCCAGCCCATCGGATTTGTGGCCCGCGAGGACACCAATCAACATGTAACCGGAATGCGCCACCGCGGAATAGGCCAGCAAGCGGCGAACGCTGCCCTGCGCAATCGCCGCCAGATTGCCGACGACCACCGAAAGCGCGGCTCCGACCGCCAGCACCGGCACCCAGCCGGCGTTGAAGCCATGCCAGCCCCCGCTGCCTTCGACTCCGTTCAAGCCCGTCATCAGCAACCGCGCCAGCACATAGAAGCTCGCCACCTTCGACGCCGATGCGATGTAAGCCGCGCTCGGCAAGGGAGCGCCCTGATACGCATCCGGCGCCCACAGGTGAAACGGCACCGCCGCCACCTTGAAGCCGAAACCGATGAACACCATCAAGGTCGCCATCACCACCAGCGGATCCCCGGCCGAGCCGGCCAGGCGGGGCGCCATCTCCCGCAAGGAAAGCGTTCCGGTCAGCCCATAAAACAGGCTCAACCCAAACAGCAAAAACGCCGCGGAGATGCCGCCAAACAAAAAATATTTCAAGGCCGATTCCGCCGCGCGGACATCCGCTTTATTGAACGCGGTCAGCACATAAAGCGACAGGCTCAGCAACTCCAGCGACACGAAAATCATCAGGACATTGCCCGCGCTGACCAGGAACATCGCGCCCACGGTTGCGAGCAGCAGCAGCGCGTAATACTCACCCACATGGCGCGTGAACCGCCCATCCATTGAGATCAACGCCGTGGCCGCCGCCAACACCAGCAGGACGGTCTTGACGAGCTGCGTCAGTGGATTGATCTCAATCATCCCGCCCCCCAATTCGAGCGGCGTTGCGGAAGGCAGCAGATAGAGCGCGGCCGCCGCCGCTCCACAACCGAACACCGTCAGGCCAGCCGCCCAACGCAACCGCGCTGACACCGTCTCACCCCGCATCACGGCGGCATCCACGAAAAGCACGCCCAGCACCGCCAGCACAACCAGCGCCTCCGGACCAAGCCCGGTCAACAACTGCGTGTAATTCATTGACCGCCTCCTTTCACCACTTTCTCGAACAGTGGTGAGTGCAGCGCCGGCGCAATCAGATCCAGCAGCAGCCGCGGGAATAGGCCGATGATCAGCGTGGTCGCGATCAGCAGAATCGCCCCCAGCCGCTCCGGGACGCTGATCTCCGCAAACTCATGATCCGCCTCCGCCTCCGACGCAGGTCCGGCCGCGTGGACGGCCGCCCCCATGCCGCCAGCCGGGCCCGTCGCTGCCACCGGACCGGGGGCGGCGACAGCCATGGCCGCATCGTGGAAAAACGCCTTCTGCACCACACGCAGCGTGTAGGCCACTCCAATCACAATCCCGGCGCCCGCCAGCACCCCAAAGCCCGGGAACGCCTGCCACGCGCCAATCAAGACCTGGAACTCGGCCACAAAGCCGCTGAATCCCGGCAGGCCCATCGACGCCAATCCGGCGATCACGAAGGTCACCGCGGCAAAAGGAATCCTTCGGGCGAGGTGCATGCCCTCCAGCTGCTCCAATTCGCGCGTGTGCGCGCGCTCGTAGACCATCCGCCCGACCACGCCAAACAGGAGTCCGGCGATCACCCCATGCGAAAACATCTGCAGCACCGCGCCGCTCAGGCCGATCGTGGTCAGGGTCATCAAACCCAAAAGCACGAAGCCCATGTGGCTCACGCTGGAATAGCCGATGACGAATTTGAAATCCTTCTGCACGAGCGCCACCGTCGCGCCGTAGACCACGCCGATGGCCGCCATCAGCCCAAACACCTCCCGCCACGAATGCAGCCCAAGCACCGGGCTGGTCCAGTCACTCAACCCCAGCGGAAACAAGACCATCGCCACCCGCAAACACCCATAGGCCCCCAGCTTCATGATGACGCCCGCCAGCAACATCGACGCAGCGGTGGGCGCCGCCACATGGCCCGTCGGAGCCCAGGTGTGAAACGGCCACAACCCCGCCAGAATCGCGAAACCGACAAACGTCAGCGGAAAGGCCCACATCTGAAAATCCCGCGGGAAGGAAAACTTCGCCAGTTCGGTGAGATCAAACGTGGTGGCCCCCGCCATGACAAAGGCCGCGAGTATCCCGACCAACACCATCGCGCTGCCCACAAACGAATAGAGGGCCAGCTTCATCGCCCCGTATTCCCGATTGGTGGATCCCCAGATGGCGATCAGAAAATACTTGGGGACAATGGCCAGTTCGTAGAACACAAAGAGCAGAAACAAATCGACGCTGAGAAACACGCCGTAGACCCCGGCGATCAGCGCCAGATAGAACGCAAAGAACTCCTTCGCCCGGCGCTCAACATTCCAGGAAAACAGCACGCCCACCACTGCCGCCAGCCCGGTCAGCACCACCAGTGTCACACTGATGCCGTCGGCCGCCAGATGATAGCGGATGCCCAGGCCCGGCACCCAGGGCACGTTGGCGAGGCTGATTAGACCCGCCGCCGCCGAGTATTGCAAAGCGCCCGCCAGCGCGCACGCCAGCCCGGCCACGGCCGACAACAGCGCCACCCGCCGCGCGCCGGCCGCGTCGTCCGGTTTCAAGAGCAGCACCCAGGCAACGCCGATGAACGATAAATAGACGGGCCAGGCAAGCATGCTAAACCTTCAGTCCCTCCACCCACTGGAGCACGGTGGGGTTGATGATTTGCAGCGCGATTTGCGGCCACACCCCGAGCACCAGCATCAGGACCAGCGCCGGAACCGCCAACAGCCCCTCCCCGAACGAAAGATCCCGAAATCCCAGCCAGCGCTCCGCCAGTGGCCCGCTCCATACCCGCTGTAGAATCGTCAGCAAAAAGATCGCGGTGACCAGCAGCCCCAATACCGACAGCGCCGCCGCCCAGCCGGCCAGCGGAAAGACGCCCTTGAAAATCAAAAACTCCCCCACGAAGCCGCTCAAACCGGGCAGACCGAGCGAGGCAAAAATGGAAATACCCATCAGCCCACAGAAGACCGGCGCCACCGCCCGCAGGCCCCCAAAGTCATCCAGCCCCCGCCGGCCCGCCCGGCGTTCCATCAAACCGACAAAATAAAACAATGCCGCCGCCGTGATGCCGTGGCTGAACATCTGCAACACCACCCCGTTCAAGGCCGCCGCCTTCTCCGTCGTCCATCGCGGCTCCGTCCCGGTGATTTGCACGGCTGCAAAAATTCCCAGCAGGCAATAGCCCAGATGGTTGATCGAGGAGTAGGCCACCATCCGCTTCAGATCCCGCTGGGCCAACGCCGCGGACGCGCTCATCACGATCGTCGCCACCGCCAGCCAGAGCAGCCACGACTGCGCCCAGCGCATCTGCTCCGGAAAAATCGGCAGCAGAATTCGCAGAAATCCATAGACGCCCATCTTTGACATCACTCCCGTCAGCACCATCGACACCCCGGTCGGAGCCTCCGCATAGGTCGCCGGCAGCCACGTGTGGAACGGCCAGACCGGCACCTTGACGGCAAAGCCGAGGAACGCCCCGCCAAAAATCAACAACGCCAGCCCACGCGAGGACAGCCCGTAGAGACCCGGGATTCGCAGGTTCAACAGCGATTCCAGTTCCCCGCTCCGCCCTTTCTCCGCCAGCACCAGAAAGTCGAAGCTGCCTGTCACCGCAAACACCGCCAGCATCGACAACAGCAGCGTCACGCTGCCCACCATCGTGTAGACAAAGAACTGGTTGGCCACCGCCGAGCGTTCCGGACCACCCCAAAGTTTGATCAGGAAATACGCCGGAACGAGGCTCAGCTCCCAAAACAAAAACCAATGGACAAAGTTCAGCGCGGTGAACGCCCCAAACAACCCCGCCTCCAAAAACAGCATTAGCGCGACATAAACCCTCGTCCGCGGACCCGTCTCCCCCGACGCCAGCAACGCGAACGGCAGGATCATCGCCACGAGCAACACCATGAGCAGCCCCAGCCCGTCGAGGCCCAGGAAATACTGCACGTTGACCGACGGAATCCACTCGTGGCGCTCCACGAACTGCGGCACACCGGTGGTGGCGTCGAACACTCTCCAGAGATGGAGCGTGCACCCGAGCACCACAAACATGAAGGTCACCCCGAGAAATTTCGCGAGCCAACGGCGGCGCGCGTCCAGGCCGGCCACCAGGAACCCGCCCAGGAGCGGAATCAGCGTCAAGGCGCTCAGCCACGGGAAACCCCTCATCGTCGGCCTCCCCACGCAAAGATTACCGCGAACAGGACCAGGGCCACCCCAATCACCCGCAGATACCGCTGCACCTGGCCGTTCTGCCAGAACGACACCCACCGCGCACCGTTCCGCAGTCCGCCGCACCCCCGATCGAACCCAAAGTTGACCACATACTCGTCGACCAGACGGTTCAGCCACGACAGCCCAATCGCGACGTAGGACACCGCTTGCACGACGAGGCCCAGGAACCGTTCATCCAGCCATCGTGCCATGCGCGCGCCCCAGGCATTGGCCCGGAGCACGGATTTTTCGTAAAGGTCGTCGATGAAAAACTTGCCGCGCAACACCCCGAACCATTCGGAATTCCAGCGCTCGAGCGGGTCCGGTTCCTTCGCCGTCCCCGGACCCCGCCGGGTGTAAAACCGCCAGCCGATGACCATTCCTCCCACGGCAACAACCGCAGAAAGCGCCATGATCCCCAGCGTTTCCACTCCCACCGCGCCGACCCAGGACGGCGTTCCGTGTCCGCTCAGGTAGGAGTGGAACCACGGCCACATCGGGGTGCCGAAGGCGCCCAGCAGCAGGGTGCAAGCCGCCAGAATGATCAACGGAGCTGTCATCACCGGCGGACTCTCGTGCGGGGTCCCGGGATCGTGAGCCTCTCCGTGCACTTCCGCCGGTCCGTGCGCAGTTCCGAGCGCCGAAGCATGAGATGCCCGATGACCGAAAAACACATACCAGACCTGCCGCGTCATGTAGAAGGCGGTCAGGAAGGCACCCGCCAGCCCGAACACAAAAGGCCACTTGCTCGGTGACCAGCGCCACGCCGAATGCAGAATCTCGTCCTTGCTGAAGAATCCGGAGAGCAGCGGGAAACCCGCGAGTGCCAGCATGCCGATCGCGTACGTCGCGAAGGTATACGGCATCAGCTTGCGCAACCCGCCCATCCGCCGGATGTCCTGCTCCTCATGGCAGCCGTGAATGACCGACCCCGAGCCGAGGAACAACAACGCCTTGAAGAACGCATGGGTGAGCAAATGAAACATGCCCACCGCCACTCCCCCCACACCCAGGCCGATGAACATGAAGCCCAGCTGCGAGACCGTTGAGTAGGCAAGGATCCGCTTGATGTCCGTTTGGGCCACCGCCACCAGTGCGGCGAACAACGCCGTGATGGCTCCGACCCACGTCACCACCTGCAACGCGAACGAAACCGGCCCGGCCTGCGTCGGTTCGCCGGTCGAGCCTCGTACGCCCCCGCCCGCCCCGCTCGCGGTCGAGCCAGTCCCGGCGTCCGCCGCCCGGACGGGTGCTTCCCCCGCGGACACGGTCGAAACCAGCGCTGCCGGCGCCCCATGCGACGCGACTTCAGCCGCCACGCCGGCCGGGACGGCTGACATCAGCGGGTATACCCGTGCCACCAAAAACACTCCGGCGGCCACCATCGTCGCGGCGTGGATCAATGCGCTGACCGGCGTCGGGCCTTCCATGGCGTCCGGGAGCCAGACATGCAACGGGACCTGGCCGGACTTGCCAACCGCCCCGCAAAAGATCAGCAATGAAATTCCGGTGCTCACGCCCATGCCAATCAGCGTGGTCCGGCCGACCAACGACGCGAGGGCCGTCTGCTCCAGACAACCCGCCCCGCCATCGTAGAACAGCAGCGTGCCGGTCTCCGCACTCAGCCAAAGCAATCCGAGAAAGAAGAAGACATCCCCAATCCGCGTGGTGATGAAGGCCTTCTTCGCCGCCGCTGCCGCGCTGGGCTTGTGATACCAAAATCCGATCAGCAAATACGACGCAAGCCCCACCAGTTCCCAGCACATGAAGAGCAACAGCAGGTTGTTGGCGATGACGAGGCCGAGCATGGCCGCGGCAAAGAGGGCGAGAAATCCAAAGAACCGCGTGAAGTTTTTGTCGTGGGCCATGTAGCCCACGCTGAAGATGAATATCAGCGTGCCGACAAAAGTGATCATCACCAGCATGGCCGCGGAAAGAGGGTCGAGCAGCCAGCCGAGGCGGAAGGTGGTTTCGCCAAGCACGAACCAGTCGAAATTATGAACCCGCTGCACCGGGGTGGCGTGTCCGCCGAGGGTCGATCCAAAGGCCGCGACGGCCAGCAGGAACGCCAGGACCATCGCGCCAATGGCCAGGCTCGCGGCCAACAATCGCCGCGGTTGGCGAGCCAGCGCGATCAAGCCGGCCGCGACCAGCGGCAGTGCCGGAATCAACCAAAGATAACGCGGGTCGAAGCTCACCCCTTCATCCCCTCCACTTCATCCACATTCGTCGTCCGGTAGAATCGGTAAATGGCGATGATCAACGCCAGGCCGACCGCCGCCTCCGCCGCTGCCACGGCAATCGCGAAGATCACAAAGAGCACTCCCTGCAAGGCTTCCGGGTTCGGACCATATCGCCAGAAGGCAATGAAGTTCAGATTCGCCGCGTTCAGCATCAGCTCGATGCCCACCAGGACCATGATGGCGTTGCGCCGCGCCAGCGCGCCAGCCAGCCCGACGCAAAACAGCACCGCGCTGAGAAGCAGGTAGCCGCCGAGAGGGCTCAAGCCGATCCCCCTTTCCCGTCATCTGCCCGCGTCCCTGCCCCGCGCTCCGGCAGCGCGACGATGACCGCCCCGATCAAGGCCGCCGTCAGCAACAAGCCCATCACCTCCAATGGCACGACGTATTCCTGCATCAGTTTCGTGCCCAGCGCCTTGACCGGCACCGAAACCGCCGTCGCCGTCTCCGGGGCTTCCACTCGCAGCGCGCGGGTGCCTTGCAGCGCTCCCACCATCACCACCAACACCGCGACGGCAATGGCGATCGCCCACGGCGTGGCCGTGGTGATCGGCGCCGGCGGCGCCGGCTCAGTGCCGCGGGTCAAGAGAATCGCAAACACGATCAAGATCGAGACCGCTCCGATGTAAACCAGGATTTGGACCAGGCCCACAAACTCGGCATCGAGCTGCAGGAATAACGCAGCCAGGCCGGCAAACGCGACCACGAGGCAAAGCGCGCAATGCACCAGGTTGCGCAACGCCATGGCAGCCATCGCACTGCCCGCCGTCAATGCGCCGACGAGGAGAAACGGCAGAGTCATGCGCGCAGGCGTCCTCCCGCCGCGCCGCCCGCTGCGTTCCCCGCCCCGAGCTCGCCCTGCATCCACCCGGCGTCAGCTTGCATATCGATACGTTCGCTTGCCCACAGATGTCTCAAAGTTTCGGCCCAGCAGCCAATACGGGGCGAACAACAACGCCAGCCCCACCACCCACCGCACGACTACATTCCATCCGGCCTCGCCCGTGAAATGCCAGACCGCGGCCACCACCACATTGACAAGCGTCATGGGCAGCAAAAATTTCCACGCCAGGTTCATCAGCTGATCCGCCCGCAGTCGTGGAATCGTCCCCCGCGTCCAGATGAAGAATCCGAGCAGGGCCAGCAGCTTTCCAAAGAACCACAGCCAGGTCGGAATAAACTCCAGAAAGGCAAACGGCGCGGACCACCCGCCCAGAAACAACGTGATGCCCAGCCCGCAAATGGCGAACAGCCCGAAGTATTCGCCCAGGAAGAACAGCGCGAATTTGAACCCGCTGTATTCGGTGAAATAGCCCGCCACCAGCTCCGACTCGGCCTCCGGCAGGTCGAATGGCGTGCGATTCGACTCCGCCGCCGCCGCCACCATGAACAAAAGAAAACCCGCCAGCCCCCAGGGAGTCAGAACGTTCCAGGCATGGATGCCCCCCGGCAGCACCGCCGCCTCCGCCGCCTGGCGCTCCACAATCGCCACCAGCGACAGCGAGCCCGTCAGCATCACCACCGTCAGCGTGGACAGGATCAACGGCAGCTCATAGGATATCATCTGGGCAATCGCCCGCATGGCGCCGAGCAACGAATATTTGTTACGACTCGACCAGCCCGCCATGAACACGCTCAACTCGGTTGCCGCCCCCACAGAGAAAAAAAACAGCAGTCCGGTCTCCTTGAGATCGAGCGCCACCAAGCCCTTGCCAAAGGGCAGGACCGAATACGCCAGCAACACGGGAACGACCAGCGCAATGGGCGCCAGGTAATGGACCACCTTGTCGGCGGCCCGCGGCACGACGTCTTCCTTGGTGAGCGATTTGATCCCGTCCGCGATGAACTGCCCAAACCCCGCCAGCCGGATGTTTGTGAACGGGATGCCCACCCGGTTCGGTCCGCGCCGATTTTGAATCCGGCCCAGAACCTTCCGCTCAACCACCGTCAAAACTCCGAACATCGTCGCGAAAACCAAAATGATTGGCCCAATCGACAGGAGCGCTGAGAGGAGCGGTTTCAGCGCCTCCGGCCAGATCGAAAGGTTCAAAATGGCCGCTTTGATCGCGATGGGAAATTGATCCAGGGTTGTCATGCCGCCGCTTATCCCTTCGCCTCGCCCCCGGCGGGCGCCGTCGGCGCGCTGCCGGGCTTCGCACCGCTTGCCGCGGGCGTTCCCGCCGGCGCCGGAACGACTGCGGATTCCGATTTCGCCGCGGCCACGCCGCCGGCAGCCCCCCCCGGGATTGGTGCCGCCGCTGCCGCCGCTGCCTTGGCCTTCGCTTCGGCCGCCGCTTTCGCTTTCGCCTCCGCGTCGGCCTTCGCCTTCTCCTCCGCCTTCTTCACGTCGTCCGCACGCCGCGCATCGATCTCGCCGGCTTCGGTCGGGTGAATTTTTCGGTAATAGTCGTTGGGCTTGGCCAGCCTGTCCTTGTGCACCAAAAGACCTCCAAACCGGTTGTCGGTCGAGAGTTCATACTCCTGATCCATCTTGATCGCATCAAACGGACATACCTCGACGCAAATCTGGCAGCTCATGCAGACCGAGACGTCGATGTCGAAGGTGGCCGGATAGAATTGGGTCTTGCCCACGAAATCCGGCTTCTTGTCCTTGCTCTTCTCGATGTAGATGCACTGGGGCGGACACTCCTTCTCGCAGATCTGGCACGCCACGCACCGGAGGCCCTTCTGCCAGTCGTCCCCGTCGAAAACCAGAAATGGAAACTGACGCGCGTTCTCCTTCGGCGCGATTCGCTCTTCCGGGTATTCGACCGTGGTCAACCGCGCTTCGTCGGTGTATGTGCCGACGAAGTTGCGGGCCGTCTCGACCAGGCCCTTGATGATGCCGGTACCCAACATGAACGGGCGGATTCTTAAGCACTGGGGATCCTGATGCCCAGAGAAAAATGGGAGGCGGGTCGGAAGCCCGCGGACGCGCGGCGGAAATCGGGTGCCCCGATCAACGCATCAGCTGCTTCTCAAGGTAGCTGACCACCTGGCGAACGCTGGCGTCAACCTGCATGCGATCCCGCACCAGCCGGCACGCGTGCAGCACCGTGCCGTGATCCCGCCCGCCGAACGCCTCGCCAATGGTGTTGAGTGAGCTCTCCGTCATCTGGCGCGACAGGTACATCGCGATCTGCCTCGGAAACGCAATGTTTTCCGGGCGGCGCTTGCTCGTCATGTCCGCCAGACGGATGTCGAAATGTTCCGCCACCCTCTTCTGGATCAGATCGATGCTGATGGTATAACGGCCTTCTTCGTGCAGGATTTCCCGCAGCAAGCCCTCCACCACATCCATCGTCAGCGCCTTGCCCGTCAGCGACGCGTACGACGTCACCCGCACCAGCGCGCCTTCGAGACGCCGGATGTTGGTCCGGATGCGCTGGGCGAGGAATTGCACGATGTCCTCCGGCAGATCCACGCCCATGACCTTGCCTTTCTTGCGCAGGATTGCCAGGCGCGTCTCCACATCCGGCGGCTGCAGGTCGGTGACCAATCCCCACTCAAAACGCGAAACCAGGCGTTGCTCCAAGCCCTGGATCTCGCTGGCCGGCCGGTCGCAGGTCAGCACGATCTGCTTTCGCGCGTCGTGCAGCGTGTTGAAGGTGTGGAAGAACTCCTCCTGAATGCGCTCCTTGCCCGCCAGGAATTGCACGTCGTCCATCAGAAACACGTCGGTCTGGCGATACCGCCGACGGAATCGCACCAGTTGATTGTTTTGAATGGCGTCGATGAACTCGTTGGTAAACTTCTCCGTGGAAACGTAGGTGACCCGCGCGCCCTTTTTGTGACCGACCACATACTGGCCGATCGCGTGCAGCAAGTGGGTTTTGCCCAGGCCAACCCCGCCATAGACAAAGAGCGGGTTGTAGGATTTGCCCGGCGACTGCGCCACCGCCATCGCGGCCGCATGGGCAAACGTGTTGTTGCTCCCCACCACGAACGTCTCGAAGGTGTTCTTGGGATTAAAAGAGATCTCCCGCAGCAGCGCCGCCGAACGTTGGTCGTCCTCCGAGGCTGCTTCCCGGGCCGAGGGCCGGGCGGAACCCGCCTCCGGCGGACCGGCCTTGGCCCCGTCCTCCGCGTCCGCACCCGTCCGCGCCTTCACCAGCGCGTCTCCCGCCCGGACCTTGAACGCCACCTCCAACCGTTGGCCGGTCACCTGCGCCAGGACGTCGTTCAACAGGCTCAGGTAATTGTCCTGCAGCCAGAGCTCGCAAAACTCGTTCGATACCTCCAAGACCAGCTTCTCGTCATCCAGCGAGCCCGCCCGCAGCGACGCGAACCAAAGATTATAAATCTCCGGGGTCAACAGGGTCTTCAACACCTGTTGTGCAGCCGCCCAAACCTTCTCCGCCGATGCTTGCGTTCCGGTCATTGCCAAGTCCGATTTAAAGTCTTATTCACCACATTCGGCCGGGAACATTCCCAGAGCCGCTGTCCGTCGCGATCTTCTTCAGCAGCCATCCCGGTCATGACGCACTTTGCACTCCACCGATCCCGCCGAATCCCTCGCAAAATCTGATCCGAGCCGATTGCTATTCAGAGACTTGAGTCGGGACCGACCAAACAGTCCTTCTCCGCAGAGTTTCCGCTGTGAATCATGCCGCGCTGCTGAACGCTGCGAGGGTTGTAGGTTAAGCCCGGCAGGCTGACTAGGACAATATATTAAGTCTTGTTCACTCGTTGTTCACACCCCGCAGCCGCGCCATTTCGAGCCCGAAATCAGCCAAAATCGCGGCGAATCGTCCACCGCCGCCGCCTCGGTCCGTACTTTCCCTTGTGAGCAAGTCAACCGGGCACTTTCCAAACGCAAAACTCACCCACCATGGCAAGAGCAAAAGTTACGGATGGATACCCTACGTAATCACACGGGATTCGTTTCCATCGAATGCTCGCCACCCCTTCCGCCCAGCTTTCACTGGGCCCGGTCCGCACCGGGTTTTTACCGCGACGATTCCCCCGCGCCCGGTGCCCGGCGGAAAAACCCCGCCTGTCCGGCCTCCACTCGCGGCCCCCAGATCCGGATGTTGTCCACCATGCCGGTGTCGTCGAACGATCCAAACCCGACATACCCCCACCCAAATGTTTTGTCTTCGGCCACCATGATGGGCCTGGAAAAGTCGTCGAAGTAAACCTTGATGCCCCCGTCCGCCAACGTGCGCTCGATCCGAACCTTGTGCCAGACTCCCAGCCCCCAGCTCACGCCAGCGGTGGTCTCACGGGCGATTTTGACCCGCGGCGCGTTGGTCACAATGAACGTATTATGGGCATGGTCGTCGGCGGCCGTTGCAATGTGCGTGTAGTAAAAATGGGTGGGGTCCTGCATCCCGAAAAAAACGCACATGTCACGGTGCCCATACTCCTTGCCCGTCTGAATCAGATCCACCTCGAGAATGAAGTCGCCGAAGCGCTGGCCCGCGAGGAGGGCGATGTTCACCGGCGAACGCACCGGCGGTTGATACCGGCTCTGGTGCGCCAGTTCGAGCGCACCGTTTCCGTTCGTGCTCGCGAAACGCCAGGCCGCCGGATCCGAAAAAACAAATTCGCCCAAGCCCTCCCGCGTGGTGAATGTTTGCTCGTAAACGACCCGATACTCCGGGGGAATTCGCAGCGGAACAATCAGCGCCCCCGTCACCGGCCCCGCCCCCCGCCCGGGCCGATCCGCCGCGCCTCCCGTGGTTGCGACGCTCCAAACGCACGCCCCAGCCATGAGCGGCAGCCAGCGCCTCGCCCTCCAGGTCCGACTTCGCGCGCGGCCCGACCCGGCCAACGTCGGCGGGGATGAACTCCCGCCCTGACGACCCCCGCTCCGGGGGGCGTGTTCCGGTGTCACCGCGCCGCCTGTTCGGGTTTTCATGAATCCATTCCCGGCAAGCTACACGACGTCCGGCACCACGTACGGCTTGCGATACTCGCGGGTCAGCAGGAGGTTGGCCGCATCATTGCCGACAAACTTCTCAGCCTTCGCGTCCATCGCCAGCGGAACCCCCAGGGTGGCCTTGGTCAGATCCAGGTCCACCTCGTTCGCCCGCAGATGATCCACCATGCGCTCGAAGGCCTCGCTCTTGACGATGTCCCGCTGGAGGCGCCCCCGCATGGCTGGCAGCGAATCCGGCTGGCCCAGTCGATAGGATACATTCCCGGTGTGGCAAAGTCCGCTGCTCAAATGGCCTTCGAGGATGTCCGCATTCAGGTCGGTGTGCTTGCGACTGCGAACCGCGTTGATGAAATTCTGATAGTGATCCGAGGAGCCCGACCACTTCTTGATTTGGGATCCATCCCGATCGTAGGCCGTGGCGCTGGAGTAATTGGGCACGACCACGTACCCGCCTTCGCAGTGGACCACGACGGCCACGCTGCCGCCCGTGCCGGCGGGATACGTGCTCATGGCCTTGGCCTCCTTTCGGTCAGGCAGGCCACGAACCTCGAAAACCAGCGGCGCCTTTTCGTAATCGTGGAACACCAGCTGGGTGTTGGCGGTTTCGCCGTCATCGTCGTAACCGAGGCGTCCGCCGACGCTGAGAACACGCGGCGATAGCTCCATCTCGCCCAGGAACCAGCGCGCGATGTCCATCTGGTGGATGCCCTGATTGCCCAAGTCTCCGTTGCCGTAGTTCCAGATCCAGTGCCAGTCATAATGGAACTTCTGGCGGCGGATCGGGTCCATGGGGGCCGGACCGCACCACAAATCGTAATTCACCGTCGCGGGCGGCGGCTGCGGCTCCATGACCTTCCCGATGCTCGGGCGCGGCTTGTAGCAAAGGCCTCGCGCGACGAGAATCCGGCCGAGGTTGCCGGCGCGCACCCAGGCCACGGCCTCGCGGATTCCTTGGCTGCTCCGGCTTTGCGTTCCTGTCTGGACAATTTTCTGATATTTGCGCGCCGCCTCAACGAGCTTGCGCCCCTCAAATACGTTGTGCGAAACCGGCTTCTCCACATACACATCCTTGCCCGCCTGAATCGCCCAGATCGCCGCGAGCGAATGCCAGTGGTTTGGCGTGGCGATGGAAACCGCATCGACATTTTTGCTCTCCAGGAGCTTTCGCAGGTCCGTCACCGCCTCCGTCACCAACCCCTTCTCCGCCCAGGCCTGGCGCTCCTTGTCCAGCACCGCACTGTCCACATCGCACAGTCCCGTCAGCCGGCATCCCTTCACCTTGCTCAATCCGCCCAAGTGGTCCCGCCCGCGGCCGTTGAAGCCGATCACCGCGTAGCGCACGTCCGAATTGGCGCCCGCGACCTGCGCCCACGATCGGGCGCTCCAGCTCACCGCGGTGGCGGAGACGGCAGCGCTCTTGAGAAATGTCCGGCGATTGGTGGTTTTCATGTTGTTGGTGGAGTCTGGACGTCCCTGCGCGCCCGAATATTGAAATCGATTCAAAAGTCCCCGGGAAATTCTATTGGATCGCCTGCGGCGATTTTGCTACTCACGGGCGTGCGTCCGAAACGCCGTCCAGAATCCGCCGACCAATTCGGGCTGCTGTTTCCCGTGGACCGTCTCCCATCACCTCACGCCGACCGCTGAACCCACCCCACTGAAATGACTCCATTCATCCTCGCGGTTGTTGGTTTTCTCGTCCTCGCCGGTCTGCTGGCCGCTTTTTTTGTCTGCGTTCGAAAGATCCAGCCCGGACGCGCGGGGCTCCGCACCGGCTTCGGCGGAGTCAACATCTCCTTCGATTGGATGCTCCGCATCCCCGCCATTCAGACCTATCACATCGTCGACATCTCGGTGAAAAAGCTCGAGATCTCCCGCAAAGGCAAGGACGGCCTCGTCTGCAAGGACAACATCCGCGCGGACATCATCGTGGCCTTCTACATTCGCGTGGAATCCACCGTGGAAAGCGTCCGCAAGGTCGCCCAAATGCTCACGCCCGAGCGCGTTTCGGACATCACCCAACTGCGCGAGCTCTTCGAGGCAAAATTTTCGGAGGCCCTGAAAACCGCTGGCAAACAAATGGAGTTTCACGAGCTCTTCACCGAGCGCATCAAGTTTCGCGACCAGATCCAAAACACCATCGGGAAGGACCTCGACGGCTTTTTCCTGCAGGACGTCGCCATCGACTACATCGAGCAGACCCCGCTTGACCAGCACGACCCCAGCAACGTGCTCGACGCCGAGGGCATCAAGAAGATCACCGAAATCACCCAGCGCGAACGCGTCATCGCCAACGAATTCACCCAGCGCGCCCAGGTCCAGGTGGAAAAGGAGAACGCCGATGCCGAGATCGCCAAACGTGAACAGCGCCGGCGCAATGAGGAGGACACCGCCAAACAAACCCGCGCCATCACTGAGGTGAAGGCCAACGAGGAGGCCGAGTCGCGCAAGGTGATCGAAGCCCGCCGCCAAGAGGTCGAAGGCAAGCGCCTCGAAGCCGACGAATCCATCCGCCTCCGCACCGAGGACATGAACCGTGCCGTCCAGGAGCGCGAGTTCACCGTGAAAAAGGAAAAGCAACGCCTCGAGCAGGAGGCCGTCCAGGAGGGCGAAGAGGCCCGCGTGCGCCGCGAACGCACCGTCCGCCTCGCCGAGATGGACAAGGACGTCAAGGTCGCCGAGGCCGGCGTCGAGGTGGAACGGAAGCGCGCCGTCGTCGTGGCCGAACAAAAGGCCGTCGTCCAGCAGGAGGAGGAAAAGTTGAACATCGAGGCGCGCATGACCGCCGAGCGCGTGCGCGAGGTCACCCTGATCGAGGCCGAGATGAACGCCAAAAAGGATCAGGTCGAAAAGGTCGTCGCCTCGGAGGCCCAAAAGGAAGCCGAGCGCAACCTCGCGGAGGCCGACAAGATCAAACTCGTCACCTCGGCCGAAGCGGCCCGCGAAGCCGCCCAGCGCGAAGCCGAGCGCCTCCAGACGATCGCTGACGCCGAGGCCAAGGCCTCGGAGAAACGCCGGCACGCCGCCCTCCAGGAAGCCGAAGCCATCGCCGCCCGCGAGGCCGCCCACGGGCTGGCGGAGGCCAAGATCATCGCGGCCAAGGCCACGGCGAAACAAACTGAAGCCCTCGCCATCCGGGATGTCGGCCTCGCCGAAGCCGAAGTGATCAAGGCCAAGGGCAAGGTCCACGCCGATAACACCCAAACGCAGGCGGAGGCCGAGGCCGAGGGAACCAAGGAACGGGAATTGGCCGTCGCCACCGGCATCGAAGCCCGCGGCTCGGCCGAGGCGAAGGCCATCCAGCAAAAAGCCGAGGCCATGAAGCTGCTCCACGAGGCCGGCCGCGAACACGAGGAGTTCAAACTCCGCCTCGCCAAGGAACGCGACGTCGATCTCGCCGCCATCCATGTGCAAAAAGACATCGCCCAGGCCAATTCCCAGCTCGTGGGCGAGGCCCTCCGACACGCCAATATCGACATCGTCGGCGGCGAAAACGACTTCTTCGAAAAAGTCGTCCGCGCCGTCAGCACCGGCAAATCCGTCGATCGCATGGTCCTCAACAGCCGCACGCTGACCGACGTGAAGAACACCTTCTTCAACGGCGATGGCGATTACTTCAGGTCCCAGCTCAAACAGTGGATCGCCGATTTCGGGATCTCCTCGGCCGATGTCAAAAACCTGACCGTGGCGGCCCTCCTCGGCCGATTGCTGACCACGACCAAGGACTCCTCCGTGCGAGGGCTGATCCGCGCGGCGCTCGACACCGCCAAGGCGACCGGCCTCGCCAACGTCGCCGCCGCCGAGGCGCTCACCGAGAACCTCGAAACCAAAGCATGACGACCGGCGGCCAACCCCACCGCCCCAGCCGCCACCGCCGCCATCATCATCATGGCTGAGCCCGGCGACACGTCCACGCCGATGCCGCCCGCAGCCGCGGCCGCGGACGCAACTGCGACCGCGCCCGCCTCCAGCGCCGCCAGCTCCGGACCCGCGCCGGATGCCTCCGCCGCCCTCGGCAGCGCCACCTACGAACTCATCCGCCAGCGGCTGCAGACCCAGGGCGACCTGCTGCGCGAACGCATGGCCCGCCTCGATGCCCGACGCCAGGAAGTGTTCGGCGCCATCGAATACAAACTTCTGCAGGCGGATCGCGTCGTCACGGCTCACAACTGCATCCCCCGCGACATGGTCCAGCTCGGCCGCGGACGGTTTCTCTTCGGCTTCAACGTCCGTTTCGGCCTGAAAAAGGAGATCGATTTGCCCGACGTCTTCGCCGTTTATGAGCGAGACATGGCCGCCGGCACGTTTCGGGACGTCGGCGTCGAGATTCTCCAGGACAAGAACTTCATCGCCGACTTCAAGCGGCTCTACAACGTCTATGAGAAGGCCGCCTTCGCCAAGTTCTCGCTCCTCGCCGGCCGGTTGTACATGGTGTTCTCCATCGGCCCGGCCCTGAACGACCTCGCCGTCTTCAAATGGGAATTCAATGGCGGCCAGCTTCGCTACCTCGACGGCCGCAGCGAAACCGAATTCCGCAAGTCCGCCTTCCCGCCGCCCCACGATTTTCGTTGGATCACGCCCGATCGCGAGTCCTTCCGCTACGGCGATCATCCCCACATCTCGATCGAGGATCGCGTCTTTGTCGAATGCGTCGGCGGCGACCTGACGATCAAGGTCGAAGACAACACCGCGACCGGCGAGGGCATTCACGCCGAGCCGGTCGATGACAAGTTTCAAAAGGTCGACGACGCGGAGATCGCCTACGCCATTCTCGATCACCTGATCCTCCTGAAAATCCGGCCGTACAAGGAACGCGCCGCCCGCTATTTCATCTTCAACGAAAAGCAGCAGTCCGTCGTCCGCGTCGACTCCATCGGCCAATCATGCTGCCGCCTGCCCGAGGAGCACGGCCTCATCTTCCCCGACGGCTATTACCTCGGGACCGGCGAGCTCAAACAATTTGACGGCCGCGAAACCGGCCTGACCCTGGAGCGGGTGGTCTCCGCCCCCAATGGCGAGGACACCCTCTACGTCTTTTACGCCCACGACACGGGCGAATATGTGCTGATGCCCTATCGCCTCATCGCCCAGCGCGTCGAGGAACGCATCACCTGCCATGGCTTCTCCCTCTTCGCCGATGGCAACCTTCTGCTCTTTCGCGCCGACGCGGAGCCGCAGAAGCACCACATGGTGCAGCTCCGCCAGACGCCCTTCCACCTGCCCGGCCACGAGCCTCCGGGCCAAAAGGACGCGTTTCTGTACCAGGTCGGCAACAAGGACGTTGTTCGCGCCCTGGCCGAATGTCAGGAGATCCTCACCCTCGCGCGCAAGGAACATCCCTACGCCGAGCTCTACGTCGACCTCGTCAAACGCAGCAACGCCCTGCTCGACTCCTACCCCTGGCTCGCTCACGCCGAGTGCCACCAGATCGACGCCGCCGTCCGCGCCGTGCGCGACGCCGCCGATCAGGCCGTCGACGAATTCGACAAGGTTCGCCGCCTCCAACGCGAGGCTGCGCAGCGGGTCAAGGACGCCCGCCAACGCTGCGACGAGCGCTTTCAACTCGTCCGCCGCTCCAGCCTCAACCGCCTCGAGGAGTTCGTCCAAAATCTCACCGCCTTGCGTCAGCTCCGCGGCGAGCTGATCGCGCTCAAGGAGGTCCGCTACGTCGACCTGACCCAAATCTCGCAGTCCGAGCAGGCTGTCATCGAGCGCACCGACGAGTTGGCCCGGGCCTGCGTCCAGTTCCTGCTCAAACCCGCCGCCCTCGACCCCTATCGGCAACAGGCCGACGCCCAGCTCGCCGCCGTCGAGAAAATCACCAAGGCCGCCGAAGGCCGCCAGATTGAGAAGGCCACCGCCGCGGCCGGCAGCGAGCTGGAGATGCTGATTGAAATCGTCAACAGCCTGCGCATCGACGACGCCACCGAGACCACGCGGATCATCGACAGCATCACAGCGATTTATTCCACCCTGAACCAGGTCAAGGCCGCGCTGAAAAAGCGCCTCCAGTCCCTCGTCGCCGCCGAGGGCGCCGCCCAGTTTGGCGCGCAGATGAAGCTGCTCAGCCAGTCGGCCGCCAGCTACGTCGACCTGTGCGACACCCCGGGCAAGTGCGACGATTACCTCAATCGCCTCTCCGTCCAGCTCGAGGAACTCGAGGGCGCCTTCGCTGATTTCGAAGAATACACCGTCGAGCTGGCCGAGAAACGTTCGTCCCTCTACGAGGCGTTTGAACAGCGCAAGGTCGCCCTCGTGGAACAGCGCCACCGCCGCGCCGCCGCGCTCCTGACCGCCGCCGAACGCATTCTCAAGGTCGTCCAGAACCGGCTGGCCGGGTTCAAATCGCTCGAGGAAATCCACGCCTACATGGCGTCGGATCAGATGATCACCAAGGTGCGCGAGATCATCGCCCAGCTCCTCGCGCTCGAGGATTCGGTCAAGGCCGACGACCTCCAGGGCCGCTTGAAAAGCGCCCAGCAGGATGCCATCCGCCAGCTCAAGGATCGCCGGGAGCTCTTCGTCGGCGGAACCCCCGTCATCCGCCTCGGCCGCCACCGGTTCAACATCAACACCCAGCCGCTCGACCTCACCCTCGTCAACCGCGACGGCGTCCCGCACCTGCACCTCACCAGCACCCGGTTCTTCCAGCCCGTCAACGACGACGCCTTCGCCGCCACCCGCGACGTCTGGGACCAGGAAGTCATCTCGGAAAACGCCACCGTCTACCGGGCCGAATATTTGGCCTGGCAACTTCTCAAGGCGGCCCTCGACGGAGCCTTGTCGATCCCGTCAGCCCCCCCCGCCGGAACCGGCGGAACAGCCACGACGCCGGCCCGCGCAATCCCGCAGTCACCCCCGGATTCGGGCGCCGGGAAGATCGACCTGACGGGCGCGGTTAAACTGAGCGATGACGAACTCCACGCCATCCTTCTCGAGTTCATCAACGGCCGTTACCAGGAAGGCTATACCAAAGGCGTTCACGATCTCGACGGCGCCAGGATCTTCCGCGCCCTCGCCGAGATTCACGTCGCGCTGCAGCTCGCCCGCTACCATCCCGATGCCCGCGCCTGCGCCCTCGTCTATTGGCACCGGTTCTGCCCGGCGGAGACCCGCGCCCTCTGGGACGCCAAGCTCAAAGGCTTCGCCGCACGCAATCGCATCTTCCCCGGGGACCCAGCCCAGTTGGATTACATCCGCGGACTGCAGGCGCTCGTCATCGCGTTCATCGAACAAACCGCGCTTTTTCCCGTCGCGATCGCCGCCGACGCCGGCGAATATCTTTTCCACGAACTTGTCGGCGACGACCGCTTCGTCGTCAGCCAGGAGGCCGACCAACTGGCCGCGGCGTTCGCCCGCCACCTCGCCGGCAAGGGCAGCGACGCCGGGTTTGCCCAAGCCCGCCAAACGCTCGCCCAGCACCCCGCCAGTGAGCTCGAACTCGTCCGCGACTGGGTCCGCGGATTTCTCCTCGACCGCCCCGAAGCCGCCAACCACCGCGAGGAGGTCGCCGCCATCCTGTATTGCGGCGACGCACTGCAGCGATCCCCGGTTGCCGCCACCGCCACCCGCATGCTCGAGGGCATGCGGGGCGCCCACGCCGTCGTCCAGGGCAGCACCTATTCGTTTCACTACCTCACGTTTACCGACAAGCTCCGGCGCTTCGAGCGCGACGTCGTCCCGCGCTTTCAGCAATATCACCGCCTCAAGCAGCAGCTCATCGACCGCGAGCGCGCCCCGCTGCGTCTGGACGAACTCAAGCCCCGCGTCCTCACGTCCTTCGTGCGCAACCAGCTCATCGACGAGGTCTACCTGCCGCTCATCGGCGACAATCTCGCCAAGCAGATCGGCGCCGCCGGCGACGCGAAACGCACCGACTTGATGGGCCTGCTCCTCCTCATCTCCCCGCCCGGCTATGGCAAAACCACGCTGATGGAGTACATCGCGAGCCGGCTCGGCATCATCTTCGTCAAGATCAACGGCCCCGCCCTCGGGCACGCCGTCACGTCGCTCGACCCGGCCGAAGCGCCCAACGCCGCCGCCCGGGAAGAGATCGAGAAGCTCAACCTGTCGCTCGAGATGGGCGACAACGTCATGATCTGCGTCGACGACATCCAGCACACCAACCCCGAGTTCCTCCAGAAATTCATCTCGCTCTGCGACGGACAGAGAAAAATCGAAGGCGTCTGGCGTGGACGCCCCCGCACCTACGACCTGCGCGGACGCAAGGTCGTCGTCGTCATGGCCGGCAACCCCTACACCGAGACCGGCCAGAAATTCAAGCTGCCCGACATGCTCGCCAACCGGGCCGACACCTACAACCTCGGCGACATCATCGGCGGCAGCGCTGAGTGGTTCAAAGCCAGCTACCTCGAAAACGCGGTCACCTCCAATCCCGTCCTTGCGCCACTCGCCAACAAGAGCCAGGCCGACATCCGCGCCTTCATCCGCCTCGCGTCCACCGGCGAGCGCTCCGAGGCCGGCTTCGAAGGCAGCTACTCCCAGCAGGACGTCGACGAGATCGTCGGCGTCCTGAAAAAGCTGGTCGCCATCCGGGAGGTCGTCCTTCGCGTCAACCAGGAGTATATCCACTCTGCCGCCCAGGCCGACGAGTTCCGCACCGAGCCTCCCTTCCGCCTGCAGGGCTCCTACCGGAATATGAACCGGCTCGCGGAAAAGGTGGTCTCGGCCATGAACGACGAGGAGGTCCGCGCCCTCCTCGCCGATCATTATCGCGGCGAATCCCAGAACCTCACCACCGGCGCCGAGGCCAATCTCTTGAAATTCAAAGAGCTCACCGGCGTGCTCTCCTCCGCTGAACAAACCCGGTGGGACGAAATCAAAGCCACGTTTCGCCGAAACCTGCTCGCGCGCGGCGGGGACAGTTCCGATCCGGTCGGCCGCATCGTGGCTCAGCTCTCCGATTTCCGTGGAGGCCTCACTTCCATTGGCAGTGCCCTCGAACGTCGCCTCGCCCAACCAGCCGCGCCGCCGACCCTCGATCTCAGCCCACTCAGTCAAACGCTCGAGTCTCTGCGCCAGACCGTCGAACAACGCCTGGCTCCGGTCGCCGTCCCCTCCCCCACGCCCCCCACGACTTCGACGCCGGCGGCGCGGCCCGATGGCAACGGCGTCGGCACCCAACTGGCCGAAGGCCTCAAGGCCCTGCGCGAGGATCTCAGCCGCGCCATCACCGCCGTCCACTCCGGTGCCATGGCCGAAAAAGTCGAGAGCCTCTCCCACGAGCTCGAGATGATTCACAGCACGCTCGCGACGCTCAAAGACCTCGCCGCCCAGCAACGCGATCACCTCCGTTCCTCCCAGGAACTCCTCGCCGCCCGCGCCAAGCAAGGCACCGTCGAGATCGAATTGACCCAGGAAATGCTCACCAATGAACGTGCGTTCCTCGAAAAATTTCATGAGGTGCTGCAGCAAAAGGAGGACAGCTCGGCTCCCCCTCCTAACCCCGCCAACGATCCCGCCCCACCCCCGCTGCCGCCCAAACGCAAGCCGCCGCAACCACCCCCGGCCTGAAGCCGCTTCCTGACGCCCGCTCCCCTGATCCTCCTTCCGCCATGAAAAAGTTCATCACCAAAATCCAGGACCTCAGCCAAAAGGCCGCCCACCTGAAGCAGGTCGTCGAAGCCGCCCCCGGCCAGGCCGCCCAGTTGCGCGATACCGTCCTGATGACCGCCGGCCAGCTCCAACAATTGCGCATGGACGTCCAATCCAGCGTCACCGGCCTGCGCGCGGACAGCGACGATCGCCTCGCCCAGGCCTTGCGGGAGATTAACGACCACGCCGAAGTTTTCGCCGAGGCCGGCTATGCCCTGGCCGCGGTCGACATGGAGATTAGCCCCATCCAGCGCCTGATCGTTCATTTCCACAAAATCTCCGCGGTCTCGGAGCCCACCCTGCGATCTCTGATGTCGACTCACTCCAGCCGGCAGACCATCTACGGCCTGCTCGCCGCCCTGGCCAAGGCCGACGGAGTCAGCGAAAAGCTCCGCCTCTCCACGCTGCATTACCGAAATGTCGAGGTGCATGTCGGGCCCACGCCGAGCGTCCGCCTCGGCTGGCAGGTTGACGATTCCGACCTCGCCACGCCCCCGCCCCTGCCCAGCCGCCACGCCACGCCGGCTCCCCCGGCCGTTTCACCAGCCGCTCCGCCCGCGACCACACCCGCGACCACACCCGCGCCGGCGCCTTCGCCAAGCGCATTTGTCTCGACCTCGTTTTTCGAACGTCGCCCGTCGCCCACCCCGGCTCCTGAGCCCGCGCGCCCGCCAGCGACGGCGCCAACTCCGGCGACGGCCAGCGACACGGCCCCGGCGAGTGCGGCCACGCCCGCGCCCGCCCCTTCGTCGACAACAGGAACTCCCTACACGCACCACTCCGGGAGCGAAGGCGGCGATTGGAAACGCAGCGCGCTCGATCGCTTCAAAACCATGCCGTCCGGATCCAAGTATCGGCGTTCTTGAACTGGCCCCGACCGTCCCTCAGCAACACCAGCAATCCACGCATGAACTGGCACTACGCGACTGGAGCCGAACAAAAAGGGCCGGTGAACGAAGATGAATTCCAGCAGCTCGTTCAACAAGGCGTCGTCACTTCCCAAACGTTGGTCTGGCGCGAAGGAATGGCCGACTGGCAGCCGTACGGCCATGTCGCCTCCACACCCGATCTGCCCCGCGCAGCAACCAGCGGATCGATTTGCGCCGGCTGCGGACACACCTTTCCGGCCGCAGAGGTCATCCCGCTCTCCGGCGCGGTCTACTGTGCCGCGTGCAAACCCCTCGCCCTGCAGCGGCTGAAAGAAGGCGCGAGCGGCAGCACTGCGGCCGAGCAAATGAGAAAGGAGCACCTCAAACACGAAGCATCGATCAAATCGGTCGGACTGCTCTACTATCTGGGCGGCGCAGGGCTGTTGCTCGTCGGATTGATGAGTTTCCTGTCGATCACCAGGGATGGCCCCCGGTTAGCCATCTTGGTCGGAGTCTTTCTCCTCTTGCTGGGCGCGGGCCAGCTCTGGGTGGGCACAGGCCTCCGGCGCCTGCAAAAATGGGCGCGCGTCCCCACCGGAATTCTTTCCGGCCTCGGCCTGCTCGGGTTCCCGCTCGGGACGCTGATCAACGGTTACATCCTCTACCTCGTCTTCAGTCAAAAGGGACAAACGGTGTTCTCCGACGAGTATCAAGCCGTCATCCAGCAGACGCCTCACATCAAATACCGCACCTCCATCGTGGTCTGGATCTTGTTCGGCCTTTTGGTCCTCGCGCTCGTCGCCGGATTGTTCGCCGCATTCGTTGGCAGCCAACGGTAGCGGCCCAGCTTTTCCATCCCAGGCTGCCGCGCCATATCAAGCGCACGCTGAGCGCCGGGGCCAAGCGATCAATCCAGCGGCATTAAACGATCCCCCAGAATCCTGTAGACGGTCATTGCTTGTTGGACGTTTCTCGCGACGATCCACGGCGGATGTGGATGACGATCCTCTACAGCGGCACCGCGGCCGCGTTCTTCGCCATGACGGTCGTCACATTGTGGCACTTGCGCTGGGTGCCGCGATTGCCGTCCTCGGATCAATTGCCGCCAGCCAACGGCAAAGTGCGCTGCTCAGTGGTCATCGCGGCGCGCGACGAAGAGGCACGCGTCGAACAGACCATTCGGTGCCTCCTTCAGCAACTGGGCGTGGACCTGGAAATCATCCTTGTGGACGATCGCTCCAAGGATCAGACCGCCGCGATCCTCGGGCGGCTTTCGGACGAAGACCCCCGCATCCAGATAAAACGCGTGGCGAACTTGCCCGAGGGCTGGCTCGGCAAGTGTCACGCGTGCCACCTCGGCGCCGGCGCGGCCACCGGCGAATGGATCCTGTTTACCGATGCGGATTGCTGGTTGAAACCAGACGTGATCGCGAGAGCCTGCCGCCTCGCCGAACGCGAACACGTGGACCACATCACGCTGGCGTCCGGCATCTCTGTAAAAACGCGAGGCCTGGTGGCCTCGCATCTGTTATTTCTCACCGGGACCGCCAACTGGTTTTCGGAAGTGAATCGCGACACGGGAAAGCGTTTCCTCGGATTCGGCGCGTTTAATCTCGTGCGGACGGCGGCGTACCGGCAGTGCGGTGGGTACGAGGCGCTCCGGCTGACCGTCCTCGACGACATGAAGCTGGGGCTCCTTCTCCGGCGCGCCGGAAAACGCACGCGAGGGTTTATCGGCGGCGACGATGTGGAGGCGTATTGGGGCCGGAATGCCTTCAGCATCGTAAAAATAATGGAGAAGAATTATTTCGCCGCGCTGGAATATCGAACCTCGCTCGTCTTGCTCGGGACCGTCGTGGCGCTTTCTACTTCGGCCGTGATCATTCTCGGACTTCTCTCCGGTACACCTGTAGGTATAGCCGCCGCGCTTTCCCCGCTTTCGCTGATCGTTCCCGGGATGGTTCTGGCCCGACGCTTGCGCTGGCGCCTGGGCGGCGCGCTGCTCATCCCGCTGATGTTTCCCATCTTCTTCTACGCGCTGATCAACTCGGCCGCGAAGGCCTCGTGTCGCGGGGGGATCCGCTGGCGCGAAACGTTTTATCCACTCGCCCAGCTCCGAGCCGGTAACGTGCGCTGACGCTGTGCGAGCGCGAGAAGCCTCCGGCTCATTTCCGGGACTTCCCTTGCGGTTCGTGCGCCATTCGAACGCATTTGGAGAGGCCAGGCGTGATCGGGCGCGGATGGGCGGGCGGGTCTGCGGCACGGCTTTAATCTCTCCAACTCTGCGCGCAACTGCGCGCTTGCGCCGGGCGGGACGGTCCTTCATTACTCTGCCATGCACCGCCTTCGCCCGAACGCCATGTCCATGCTGGCCGTCGCGATTTTCTGCTGGCTGACCGGAATCGATTCCCCCGCCGCCACGGTGCGCACCCCCCGCCAGCCTGTCCGCAACGACTATCACGGGATCGCGGTGGAGGATCCGTATCAATGGCTGGAGAACGGTGAATCCGCGGCGGTCCGCACCTGGACGGAAGCCCAGAACCGCGCCGCCCGCGAACACCTGGACTCACTCCCGACGAGGAAGGATTTGGTCTACCAGCTGGAGCGACTCTACGGCGTGGTGTCGGCGGATTACTCCGACCTGCGCGCGCGGCGCGGCGCGTATTTCGCCATCGCGTTCAAGCCGCCCGCGCAACAGTCGGTCCTCGTGACCTTCACGTCGCTGACCAATCTTTCCTCGGAACGGGTCGTCATCGATCCCAACGCCCTCGATCCCCGCGGCGGCACCAGCATCGATTTTTACGAGCCGTCGCCCGACGGCAGCCTCATCGCGGTGTCGTTGTCCGAATCCGGCAGCGAGGCTGGGACTCTTTACGTGTTTGCAGTCGCCTCCGGAACGCGGCGCGCCGACATCATCCCGCGTGTCCAATTCCCCACGGCGGGCGGCAGCGTGGCGTGGAGCCACGACGGCTCGGGTTTCTTCTACACTCGCTACCCGGCGCCGGAGGAACGCCCGCCAGCCGACGCGCGCTTTTATCAACAGGTCTATTTCCATCAACTCGGCACGCCCGCCGCCGCGGATCGCTACGAGCTCGGGCGCGAATTTCCCCGCATCGGCGAGGTGCAGCTCAAGACAAGCGACGACGGCAAATACCTGCTGGCCTCGGTGGGCGACGGTGACGGCGGAGATTTTCTGCACTTTCTGCGCGACCCGGCGGGGAAGTGGCGCCAAGTCGCGGGAGCGGCCGACAAGGTCAAGTCGATCCAGTTCGGTCGCGACCCCATCTACATCGAGTGGCCGCGGGACAACGCGCTCTACCTCTTGTCGACGAAGGACGCGCCGATGGGACGAATCCTCCGGCTGCCCCTGGCCGAGGAACGGCTCTCGGCTGCCATCGAGGTCATCAATGCCCGGACCAACGCCATCGCCAGTTTCGTGACCTCGGCCCGCGGTTTGTACATCGAAGACCGCATCGGCGGGGCGGCCTCGCTCCGGTTTCACGATTTCTATCTGTCGGCCACCGGCCAGCCGGAATCGGGCGAAACCGAATCTTCAGAGGCCGCGGGATCCAACGAGAACCAGGAGGGCCAGACCGGAAACACCCCGGCCGCCGGATCGGCGAGCAATGCGGAAGGCAACACGTCCGGGCAGGAACCGGAAAGCGGTGGAGCCAATGCGAATCCGAATTCAACCGGGTCGACGAATGCGGACGAAGGGCGCTCCGGCCGGCCGCCGCGCGGTCCGCGCAACGAGTGGCGCCTGCCGATCAACAGCCTGTTCGCGGTCGACGAGATGTTCTGCCCCCGGGGCGATGAGGTGCTGGTCCGCACCGAAACCTACACCGCGCCATATGAATGGCAGGTCTACAACCCGGCCGTCAGCCCGACGCGCATGCTCGACACCGCGCTCGAAGGGATCACCCCGGCGGACTTCCGGGATATCGAAGTCGTGCGGGCGGCCGCCCATTCGAAGGATGGGACCCGCGTCCCGATGACCATTCTGCGCCGGCGTGGCCAGTCCCTGGACGGCCAGACGCCGACCATCCTGACGGGCTATGGTGGCTTCGGCATCAGTCAGGTGCCGCATTTCGACTTCACGCGGCGGGTCTGGTTTGATCAAGGCGGCCAGGTCGTCATCGCGCGCCTGCGGGGCGGCGGTGAGCTCGGCGAAGCGTGGCACGACGGGGGCCGGCTGTTGCAGAAGCAAAATGTCTTCGACGATTTCATCGCCTGCGCCGAACTGCTCATCCGATCGAATTACACGTCAGCGGCCCGGCTGGCCATCCATGGCGGCAGCAACGGCGGACTGTTGGTCGGAGCCGCCCTGACCCAGAGGCCGGACCTGTTCCGGGCGGCGGTGGCTGAAGTCGGCTTGTTCGACATGTTGCGGGTGGAACTGGATCCCAACGGTCAATTCAACACCACGGAGTACGGCTCGGTCAAAGATCCGGCGCAATTCAAGGCGTTGCACGCCTACTCCCCGTACCACCGCGTGACCGACCGGGTGGCCTATCCGGCCGTGCTCCTCATGACCGGGGCGCACGACGGCCGGGTCAATCCCGGTCACTCCCGCAAGATGGCCGCGCGCCTCCAGACCGCCACCGCGTCGCGTCGTCCCGTGCTGCTGCGCACCAGCGCCACGAGCGGGCATGGATTGGGTACCCCCCTCGACGAACGGGTGGCCCAGCGCGTGGATCGTTACTCATTCCTTTTTGAACAGCTCGGAGTGGCCTATTCCGAGATCGCCCGCGGGCCGTGGGTCGGAGGTGTCGCCACCACCGAAGCCAACGCCAAGGTCCGGCTCTCCCGCCCCGGCCTGCATGCGCGCCTCGGCCTCACCACCAGATCAAACCTCACCGGCCTTCGCTACTTCGGGCCCGCCCAATCGTCCACCAGTCATTACGACGTCGTCGCATTCCAGCTCAGCCAGCTCGCGCCCGACACGCAATATTACTACGTCGTTGAAGTGAACGGCCGCCTGGAGCGCGGCAAGAGCGGGCAGTTTCGCACGTTTCCACCGGACCCGAAATCGTTCAGCTTCGCCTATGCCTCGTGCGCACGCACGGCATCGACCAGCGACATCTTCGACGCCATTCGCGAAAATCACCCGCTGTTCTACATGAACATCGGGGACTTTCATTATCTCGATCTGACGAACAGCAGCATCGACAAGTTCCGTCAGGCCTACGACCTGGTCCTGACCTCGCCCCAGCAATCCCGACTCTATCGCAGCACGGCCTTTTTCTACGTGTGGGACGACCACGATTACGGCGGAAACAACGCCAACAAAAACGCCCTGTCGCACGAAGCCGTCCGAATGGCCTACCGGGAATATGTCCCGCATTATCCTCTGGTCACCGGCGCAGGCCCCGAGGCGATTTACCAGTCCTTCAATGTCGGCCGGACTAAATTCATCATCACTGACCTGCGCTCCGAGCGGGACTCCGTCACAAACAAGGACGACGCGACCAAGTCCATGATGGGCGCCCGGCAAAAGGAGTGGTTCAAGCAAGAGCTGCTGGCGGCTAACGGCAAATATCCCGTCATCTTCTGGGTCAGCACCGTCCCATGGCTCGGCCAGATCGGAACCAACTATTACCGCGTGACCACCAACGACTGGGGTTATCTGCACCACACCACATTGACCAATTCGCCCTCCGCGCGGACCAACCGGGACGGCGGACGTGCGCGCGGTCCGGGCGGCGGCCGCGGCGGCACCGGCGGTCGCGGCGGCGCGCAAACCAACGCCCCGTCGATCGGCGACCAGGATCATTGGAGCGTCTTCGCCACCGAGCGCCGCGAGATCTGCGACTTCATCAAGGAAAACCACATCCAGGGTGTCGCCATCCTCCACGGCGATTCCCACATGCTGGCGGCAGATGATGGGAGCAATGGTGACTTCGCCACCGGCGGCGGCGTCCACATCCCCGTCATGTGCGCCGCGCCTCTCGACCAAAACCCGTCGCTCAAAGGCGGCCCCTACAGCCAGGGCGTGTATCGCGTCCGCGAGCGCGACGGCGAGGGCGGCTTCGGCTTCGTCACCGTCATCGACCACGGAAGCAAAATGGAAGTCAAATTCAGCGGCCGTAACAACCGCAACGAGGAAAAAATCTCCCTGCGCTACGCCGTGCCGGCGCGCACGCCGTGACGCGCAGCAACCCCAACCATCCTATGCCCACTCTTCCTTCTCCCCTCCTGCACAGCGAGGGCCGTCGCCTCGCCGCGGCACGGCCGCTCCGGGCGCTGCACGCCACCCTCGGGCTCGTCGCCGCGCTCGCTCTTTACGCGAGCAGCTCGCTGGCGGCCGAGTTGCCGGCCAAGCCAAAGCTCCAAGGCACCTGGAAGTGGACCTTCATCATGCCCGACGGAACAAAGTCCCAGCCGCGCGCCAGGATTAAATTCGACGGCAACCTCCTCACTGGCACGTCGCTGATCGGCCCAGGCACCGAGGTCCCCATCAGCGACGGTCATGTCGACGGCGACCGCGTCAGCTGGTTGGTCGTGCGCGAACACGCGGGCCGCAAGGTCACCACCCGTTACTCGGGGCGGCTGACCGAAGGATTGCTGAACGGCACGATCGAGTCGGATTGGACCGGGGAAAAGGCGACCTATCCGTGGGAAGCTCGGCGCGCCTCGGATTCGCCAACCGGCACCTGGCGGTGGGAGGTGAACTTCGGACGCGGCCCCGGAGGCGGACGACCGGGGACCGGCAATGCCGCTGGCGCGGGAGCGACCGGAGCCGGCACCACCGCCAACTCCAGTGCCAGCCAGGGTCCCGCCCCGGGCGGACGTTCGGGCGGCGGCGGAGCCGGACGCGGCGGCGGCTTCCGCAGCGAGGTCGTGCTCAAGCTCGAAGGCGACAAATTGACGGGCAAAATGAAAGGTCGCAGCGGCGACACCGAAATCACCAACGCGACATTCAAAGACGGAAATATTTCATTCGAAGTCGAGCGCGAGCGGTTCGGCACCGTCACGGTGACCAAATACTGGGGCGTCCTCGACGGCGACTCGATCCAGGGCAAATCGGAATTCGAATTCAACGAAGAGCTCCGCACCGTCGATTGGGTGCCCACACGCGTGGAGGAATAGACCAAACTTCAAACTTCAAACTTCAAACTTCAAACTTCAAACGTCGAACGCCGGACTTCGCACTTCTCCCCCTGCCGTTCAGTTAAAAAAACTGTTCAAGCGGGATTATTCCCGCTGATCCTCCCGGAATGACGCACGCCCACGCGAAGGTCCGACATGCAGAACTGGCGGATGAGATTCGCCGTCATGACCACGCCTATTATGTCGAGGGCCGCCCGACCATCCCCGATGTCGAGTATGATCGTCTCTACCGGGAATTAGTGGATCTGGAAAAGGCGTACCCGGACCTTTTGACCCCGGACTCGCCCACCCAGCGAGTGGGCGGCCAGCCGGTCAGCAGTTTTCCGCCCAGCCAGCACCTGGCGCCGATGATGAGCCTCGACAACACCTATTCGCAGGATGAGGTGCGTCAGTTCGTCGAACGCGTTCAGAAACTTGTCCCAAATGAAACGCTGGATTGGGTGGTGGAGCCCAAGGTCGACGGGCTCGCCATCAATTTGCGCTATGTGGACGGCGTGCTCACAGTGGGCGCCACGCGCGGCGACGGCACCACGGGCGACGACATCACGGAGAATCTTAAAACGATTCGCAGCCTGCCCCTGCGCCTGCGCTCGCCCGGACCGGACTCGCTCCCGTCCGTCCTGGAGGTCCGCGGCGAGGTCTTTTTCACCAAGGAAATGTTTGCCCGGATCAATGCCGAACGCCTCTCCGCCGGCGAAGAAGCCTTTGCCAACCCGCGCAACGCCGCCGCCGGATCCCTCAAGCAGCTCGACTCCCGCCTCGTCGCCCGGCGCAAATTGGACGTCATTCTCTACGGCACCGGCCAGACCACCGGCGGCCATCCGCCCGGCACGCAGCTCGAGCTTCTCAGCTGGCTCCGAGCGGTCGGCTTCCGCGCCCCGGACAAATACTGGCACTGCCGCTCGGTCGACGAATTGCTCGCGGCCATCGATGCGCTCGACCGGATTCGCAACGACTTCCCGTATGAAACGGACGGAGCCGTCATCAAACTGAACTCCATCTCGCTGCGCGCCCGCCTCGGCTCAACCGCCAAGGCGCCGCGCTGGGGCATGGCTTACAAATACGCACCGGAACAGGCCGAAACCCGCCTTCGCGCCATCAGCATCCAGGTCGGGCGGACCGGAAAGCTCACCCCGGTGGCGGAACTCGAGCCGGTCTTCCTCGCCGGCACGACCGTCAAACGCGCCACGCTTCACAACGAAGACCAGATCCGGCGGCTCGACGTCCACGTGGGCGACTCCGTCATCATCCAAAAGGCGGGCGAGATCATCCCCGAGGTCGTGCGGGTCGTCCCCGGCCGCCGCACCGGCGCCGAGCAGGTTTTCCACTTCCCAAAGAAATGTCCCGAGTGCGGCTCGCCCGCGGTCAAGGCGACCGCCGCCGACGCGGAGGCCGCCGACTGGCGCTGCTCGAATCCCGATTGTCCCGCCCAGGTGCGCGGCCGCATCGAACACTGGTGCGGGCGTGGCGCCATGGACATTGAAGGCGGCGGCGAGGTCATGGCGGCCCAGCTCGTCAGCAGCGGGCTTGCGCACGACGTCGCCGATCTCTACCGGCTCACCCTGCCGGAGCTCGTCGCCCTCGAGCGCATGGGCGAAAAGTCCGCGCAAAACTTTCTCGACGGAATCGCCTCCAGCAAATCGCGCGATGCCTGGCGGGTCCTCTTCGGGCTCGGAATCCTGCACGTGGGCGCCGGCGCCGCCAAGGCGCTGATGCGTCACTTTTCCAACCTCGAGGACCTTTTTGCCGCCGGCGCGCCCGAGCTTTGCCAGGCCGAGGACATCGGCGAAGTGATCGCCGACAGCGTGATCCAATGGGCCGGCGACCCGCGCAACCGCGACCTGCTCAACCGGCTGAAAAAGGCCGGCGTCAATTTCGACTCCGGCCTTCACCGTCAGGCGACCGAAGGAGGCGTCTTCGCCGGCCGAACCTTCGTGCTCACCGGCACCCTGCCCTCCATGTCCCGCGAAGAAGCAACCGCGCGGATCGAAGCCCTCGGCGGCAAGGTCAGCGGCAGCGTCAGCAAAAAAACGAGCTTCGTCCTCGCCGGCGACGAAGCCGGCTCCAAGCTCGAAAAGGCCCAAAAGCTCGGAGTCCGCATCCTGGACGAAGCGGAGTTCATCAAACTCTCCGGCCGCAACTCCTGATCGTGGATTCCCCAGTGGCGACTGATCGATTCCAGGCGGTTTGTACGGGCAATCTTTTTGCCCAACATTTTTTTGCCAATCCCGATTCGTCGTCGCCGGCATTTTCGTCCCGGAGGGCACTCCCGCTCCCCGGCCGAAAAAGCGATGGAAGAAAGATGTTCGGCAAAAAGATTGCCATGAAAGACCGGACGTTCCCCGAGGCGGAGAAACTGCTTTGCATTCGGACGTCGGTTCGACAGCATGACGGCCAGACAAACGCATTGGTTTCCTCGACGAATTAATATGAAAACGTTCGTGCTCATCACCTTCACCACACTCCTGGCGGCCCTGAGCTCCGCGGTCGCGGCCGACGCTCCGGCCACGTTCAAGGTCAGCGAGTTCACCTTTACCCGCCCGGATAGCTGGAGCTGGGTCGAGACGACCTCCGCCATGCGCAAGGCCCAGTTGAAAGTCACCGGCGCCGACAAATCGACCGCCGAGGTTGTCTTCTTTTTCTTCGGCGCAGGCGGCGCGGGCGGCACCCAGGCCAACATCGACCGCTGGCTAAGCCAGTTCCAGGAGCCGCGGGAGAAGCTCAACAGCAAGACGGAACAGATCAAGGCCGGTGGCCGCAACGCCACGCTCGTGCAGGCCGAAGGCACCTACTTGAGCGGCATGCCCGGTGGGGCCAAGACCGCCCAGGCCAACGCCATGCTGCTCGGCGCGATCCTCGAAAGCGACGAGGGCAACGTCTTTGTGCGCATGACCGGCCCCGCCAAACTCGTGAAGGAATCCCAGCCGCAGTTTCGCAAGCTGATCGAGACCGCCAAGACCGCCCAGTAAGCGCCCGGGCATGGGCACAGCGACCACTGCGCGCCGCCGCGTCCTCCGCTGGCGGCGGAGCCAGCAGCCCAGAACCGCCATCGACGAACTGGCGGTTGAGGAACCGCTGGAGATCCAGGTCGAGACTCAACCTGTGGTCGTGACCATGCGAACCCCCGGCCACGACGACGAACTGGCCGCCGGCTTCCTTTGGACCGAAGGGCTGATCACGCAGGCGGCTGATATCGCCCGCATCCGTCCCCACCCACGAATTCGCGGTGGCAATGTTCTTCAGGTGTTCCTCGCAGCGGACGTTCCCATCAGCCTCGAACGGCTGCGCCGCAACGTCTACATGAGTTCCAGTTGCGGGCTGTGCGGGAAGGCGTCGATTGCCGCCGTTCACCAGCACTTTCCCGCCGTCAAGAGCCGTGTCACCATTTCCCCGCACGCGCTGCGCCGCGCCGCGGAGGAACTCAGTCTCGCTCAACCCACCTTCGCCCGCACCGGCGGGCTGCACGCGGCCGCCCTCGCCGATGCCTCCGGCAATTTGCTCGTGGTCCGTGAAGACGTGGGACGCCACAACGCGGTCGACAAGGTCGTGGGTTACGGAGCGCTCCATGGCCTCCTGCCCTGGGCCAATCACGCCCTTCTCGTCAGCGGGCGTGCGTCGTTTGAAATCGTCCAGAAAGCTCTCGCCGCCGGCATCCCGATTGTCGCGGCCGTGTCGGCGCCAAGCAGCCTGGCCGTGGAATTCGCGGCGCGCAGCGGCCAGACCCTGGTTGGCTTTCTGCGCGACGATCGCATGAATGTGTATTCGCATCCGCGCCGGCTTCGGCGGGCGCCAGCCAAGGAATCATGAGCGCCTTCGATTATGACGTCATCGTGGTGGGCGGCGGCAGCGCCGGCTACGCCGCCGCCCGCACCACCGCCGCCGGCGGGCTGAAAACCGCCGTGCTCGAAGGCGGACGCGAGGTCGGCGGGCTCTGCATTCTTCGCGGCTGCATGCCGACCAAAGCCCTGCTGTATGCCGCCGAAGTCCGCCACCTCGCCCGTCACGGCGCCACCTGGGGTTTGCAGCCGGGCCCGGTGCCATTTGACTGGACCGCCGTAATGGCGCGAAAAAACGCCCAGATTCGGGACTTCGCCGACTATCGTCGCCAGCAACTCGCTGATGGGCGGTTCGCGTTCGTCCGATCCGGCGCGCGGTTCGTTGACGCCCACACGCTGACCCTCGACGACGGGCGCCGGATCTCCGCCCGGCATTTCGTCCTCGCCACCGGGTCGACCGTCGCTCCGCCGCCCCTGCCGGCCCTGCACGCGGTCGGGTACATCACCAGCGACGAAGCCCTCAGCCTGCCGCAGCCGCCGCGTTCGCTCATCGTTCTCGGAGGTGGCGCCGTGGCCGTCGAGCTGGCCCAGTTCTTCGCCCGCTTCGACGTCGACGTCACCTTGATCCAGCGCAGCCGCCGAATTCTGCGTGATTTCGATGCCGACGCTGCCCTGGCGGTGGAGAACGCGTTGCGCAATGAAGGGCTGCGGCTGCACACCGGCACAAAACTGCTGGACGCACGCGTGGACCGCGGACAGAAGGTTGTCACCTTCGAGCAGGATGGCCAAACGTTGGAAGCGCGCGCGGACGAGATCCTCGTCGCGCTGGGCCGGATGCCGAACACAGAGCCGCTCGCGCTGGCCAACGCTGGCGTCGTCACCGTCGGGCCGCGCATCGTGACGGACGCTCAGCAGCGAACCTCAATCCCGCACATCTTTGCCGCCGGGGATTGCACGGGCCCGTATGAGATTGTCCACATCGCCATTCAGCAAGGCGAGACGGCCGCGCAAAACATTCTGACGCCGGACCGGCTCAGGTCGATGGACTATCGCTTGCTGATCTTCGTCATCTTCACCGAGCCGGCCCTCGCCGGCGTCGGCCTGACTGAGGAAGCGGCCCGGGCCGGCTCGGTGCCGCACCTTGTCGCCACGTATCCATTTCAGGACCACGGCAAGTCTCTGATCATGGAAGCCAGGGATGGATTTGTGAAACTCCTCGCCGATCCCCAAACGGGTGAAATTCTGGGTGGAACCTGCGTCGGGCCGGCCGCCGGAGAGCTCATCCACGAGATCGTAGTGGCGATGGCCGGCCGGCTCGCGGTCCATCAACTCGCCGCAACTCCCCACTACCACCCGACGCTGGCTGAGATCTGGACCTACCCTGCCGAGGAACTCGCCGGACAAATTCCGCGCCAGAGCCCCGTGGAGTTCTGAGCCGGCTGCTCAGAAATCGGACATGCGATCCACAAACGTGGCACGGTCCAGCTGGTCGATGGCCTCGCGCTTCACGAACACCGCCGTGTTGCCGCCTTCCACCGGCGGGCAGGATTTGCCATCCGGCCCGCAGGCCAATGAGGCTTCGCGGACGTTCTTTTGGCGCTGGCGCAGGATCGCGTAGAATTTCTCCAGCACCGTCTGGATCGCCTCGCGGTTCAGTCGCCGAAACCGGCGGATGGTTGCCGGGTCGGGCACCACTCCATCCAGCGCTTCCCGAAATTCCGGGTCGCGCAACATCTTGCGCTCCACGTCATCCGAGCTGAACACCCCCTTCACATAGCAATACGCCACCGCCCCCAGCAATTCATCCGGAGACAGGGGCGCCGCCGACTGCGGCACGATGACCGGCTTCTCCGTGTGCGCCACCGTGTCCACCGCCGCCTTCCGAATCAGCGCCGTCTCGCCGTCATCCTCAAATTCCGACCCCGCACCTTCCATCGCCCCATGGGCGAATCGACTGAGGTGAAGGATGACAGTGTCCGCTTCCCCGGCACCGCCGGGATTCCCGTGCGCTGGCGCGTTCATGCGCCCAACGGGAGCAGGGACAATGCCCAGGAGCCCGCCCCCGCCATCCGATCGCCCTTTTCGCAAGATCGGTAAAGATGCCGCCAACCGACGACACGCGAGGTCCGCCCCATCGTCACACCGCGAGTGGAGCCAGACGTGGCCCCGGCGGAAACGACCTTACTTCGTCTGCGAATAATCCATTGGTTTCAGGAAAACGGATTTCACCCCATCCTTGGCCGTCAACGAACCCCCGGCCTTCTCTTCGGAAGCCTTGCGCGCGGCCACCCAGTCGGGGTCCTCGCGGAAGGCCTTGAAGGACGCGTCCCCGGCCTCCTTGCTGGCATGGGCCAGAAGGTAGACCAACGTTTCGTCCGCGCCCTTTTGTCCCGGCAGCAGATGCCAGTAGCCAAAGTTCTCCATGCCGTGCTTGCGGAAAAGCGCGACCGTGTGGTCGCGAAACCGGCTGTCGAGGGCCCCCAGGTTGCCCGGGGACGCCGTATAGGTCCGCAGCTCAAAAACCCGCTCCGGATTCTTCAGGGCAGTCCGAACGGCCGGAGAGAAATCCGTCGCCGTCAGCAGACGCGACTCAACTTTCGTCACCAGACGGCCGTGGGCTTCGGAGGTTTTGACAACCTTCTGCCATTCCGGGTCCGAGCCGAAGGCCTTCCAGGACTGGTCACGTGCCGCGCGGCTGGGAAATGCGAGCAGATAAATCAGCTGGTGGTCAGGGTTCTCGATCGGCATCCAGTAGCCGATGTTTTCCATTCCGTGCTTGGTGAAGAGGGCGCACGTGTGCTGGCGAAAGCGCGCGTTCAAATCGTCGAGCTTGCCCTCGGCCGCGTAGTAAGTGCGCAGTTCGAAGCAACGGGAGTCCGGTTCGGCCGCCGGCAGGATCGAGGAGGAACTCATGAGGGCGCAAAGGCCGAGGGCCAGGGTAAACAACTGTTTGATTGGGGTCGTGTGCATGGCGCGATGCCAATCCCACCGCGACCAACTGTCAAGCCCAAGCCTGGTCCACGAGGCGATTCCGTCTAGGCCGGCCGGCCGGCGGTCGGCGCGGCCAAGCTGGACCACTGCAGTCGCGGCTCGGCCCGGAGGAGGGCCTCGAGGTTGGCCCAATTTTCACTGTTCATGCCGTTGAACGCGTGCAGATACACCGCCACCGCCGGCGCCGGGTGCCGGGAGAGAATTGCCTCCACGGCATTGCGCAGCCGGGCGTCGTCCACAGCAGCGGGCAACTCGTTCACCACGCCATTCTCATGGGCAATTCCCAGCGCGTCCATGAAGCCGCTCAGTACTCCGGCGTGACCTTTCAAGAGCCAGTTCCGGATGAGCCCGTCGGCGGCCATCTCCATCTGCGGGCGGCTCAACGAGGTGATCATGGCCTCATAACGCTCCGCGCGGGGCTGGCGCTCGAGAAACACGGCGCGAACCTTCCGCGCCCCAGCCACCGCTTCCAGCGCCGCGCGATAGACCGGTTTCTCCTTGGAATGGGCAAACTCCAGGATCTCTTCCGCCACGGCCCGTGGCATCACTCCGAACAATTCATGAGACGTCATGTTATGATCACAAACCAAAAATTCCTTGCCGCCAGCCAGGCCGGCCCAGCCAGCGTGGCCGAGACAAATAGATCTTCCGCGGCACCCGCGCAATGCGGAAGTCGACCCAAGTCCATCCTCCAGACAGGCGTGTCCCAATCCAGGACACGCATCCTTGGCGTTCACCCGGACCAGGCCCGCGAACGCATTAAAGGCCCGGCCTGTTCTGGCGATTATCCATCTGGCGATCCCGCTGCCAGGGCGCAGTCCGTTCACGGGAATGCGACTTGCTGATGGGACCGCCGGAAAGGTACGTGTGGGCATGGTTACGAGTAAAATTTACCGCCGATTAGGGCGCGCCGCGGGCTTCACCATGATCGAGGTGGTGGTGGCCATGACGCTGGTCGGGGTTTTTGTCATGGCCGGCATGTCGAGCATGGCCCTCAGCCGCATCCAAACCGCCAAGGACAAGGACAGCGGCGTCGTCCTCGATTTCGCCGAACACTACTTGGAGCTCGCGAAAGCCATTCCGTTCACGGATTTGAAACGGGGCTGCGCGCTGAACGGCATTTGCGACGGCACCGGCGGCACGCCCAACATCCGCATTCCCGCCGGCGAGAGCTGGTTCAGCATTTCCAGCGTGGACTACACCGTCTTCCATCCCGAGTTGGTCTGGCTCACGCCGCGAAACCCGGAGATGCGGGTCATCCTGACCACGACGCAACAGGGCGGGACGGACTACACTAAACAGCTGAAGGTCGAGTTCCGCTGGGACGCCCCGCTGCAACGCGGAGGCAAGCTGACCGCCCGCATGGATCTCGCGCGGTTCCGAGACCTCTAGCCCAGCCCGCCTGCCATGAAAATCAACCTTCATCCCAACCGCCGCCCGGGCCGGCGAGGGTATACCGTCATGGAAGTCATGATGGCTGCGTCCGTCTCGGTCCTGGTCGTGGGAGCCATCCTGACGCTCGTTTTCCAGATGGCCCTGGAACAGAAGCGCGGGCTGGCTGATGGCTCGGTTCAAAGCCGGGCGGGCCTCGTCCAGGATCGGGTCGCCCAGATCCTGCGCTCCATGAGCGCAACAGAATCCACCGAGTTTGTGGATGCCGTCTCCGGAAACCCCACGTTCTTCCGCCGCGTTATCGTGGCCACGAACGCTTCGAGCCCGCGCCAGCAACTCTACTTCGACGCCAACACGGGCAAGCTCTACCACGACCCGAACCGGAACGTGAACGGCGACGAAGTGGTCCTGTTCAAGCCCGACAAGATGACCGCGCTGCGGGACGTTTACTTTTACCCCGCGCTCAAGGCGGGAAATGTCCTCGACCGGGCCACCATCAACGTGGTGATGAAGTTCGATGACGACGGCTATTCGACGCGCCGCGCGTCGACCAACAGTTTTAAGAAGATCCCGGTCAACCGCTATTTCACCGTCCGGTATCGGAACTGACCCCAGCACGCAGGGATGCGGTGTCGACGTTTACACCCATGAAATCAAATCATTTAAAACCCGCCCGGAACGAGACCGGCTCCGTGCTCATCGGTGTCGTCGTCTTCGGCTTTCTCCTCGGAATCGGCGCGCTGAGCCTGCTGTCCTTCAGCGGCGACCGCTTGCGCGCGTCCCATCATCGTTGGGACACGTCCGAAGCATTCTATCACGCCGAAAACGTGCTCAACTGGGGCGCCCAGCACATCGCCGACACCGCCAGCCCGATCGGCACCTATTCCGTCACCGGCAACGGCATCAGCATGGAATACATGGCCAACCTCCGGGGGTCCGGAACGACCGCCTTCCAGGATGCCTGGCTTACCATCGGCAACCACCCCAGCGGCGAGGCCAATCAGTTCCTCGTCACCGCCTCCGCCAAGGTCGGCAACCGCGTGCGCACCGTCCGCGCCACCGTGCTCAAAAACCCGCCCAGCGAGGTCTTCGACTACGAGTACTTCCTCAACAACTGGGGCTGGTGGTGGGGCTCCAGCATCACCGGCAACGGCGGCAACCGCGCCAACGGTGACTTCGACTTCCGCGGCAGCCCCTCCGTCAACGGCGTCGTTCTCGCGTCCGGCAACATCTCCTCCGACGGAACCCGCATCGACCGCTTTAGCGGCAGCGTCCCCATCAGCGGCCTCGCCGGCTCGGATCCCGTCAGCTACCTCCACGACGGCGCGCCCCGCCTGCAAATGCCGAATCTGAAAAGCTTCGCCTACTACGAGTCCATCGCCGCGGCCAAAAGCGGCACTCTCTCCGTCGGCAGCACCCTCCTCGTCTCCGCCGTCCACACCAACAGCAGCCAGCCTGGACTCTACCTCAAAGGCACCGCCGCCAACCCCATCCGCATCAACGGGCCCGTCGTCATCCCCGGCGACGTCATCATCTCCGGCCCCATCACCGGCCAGGGCACACTCTACGTTGGCGGCAGCCTCTACATCGCCGGCGATATGACCTACGTCAATGGGCCCGATTTCAGCACGCCCCCCGAGACGCAAAATTCCACCGCGCGGGATTCCTGGGTCAAAAACAATCTCGACGCCAACAAGGACCTCATCGCGTTCGCTGTTCGCGAAAGCATCTTCGGCGGCCAGGTCAACAGCTCCGCCTGGAAAGCGGCCTGTGTCGACCCGAGCCCCTACGGCCTCAAATGGGTGGGCGCGGAAGGCAATCTCGGGGCGGACGGCATCCCCGGCACCGCCGATGACGGAGTTAAGTTCTGGAACACGTCGGGCACCGGTGAGCCCAACAGCGCCTGGTATGACTCCGATGGCGATGGCGTGGTCGATCAGGCCTACAATTATTCCAACGACGTGATCATGAACACGGCGCGCGCCAACCGGATCCAGGGCTATCCGACGTCCGGCTCGAGTTCCACGCCAGTTGACTACGACACGCTCTCTTCCAATGATTTCAACAAGCTCGAGGGAATTTTCTATTGCAACCACGCCGCCGCCATGCGGCCCGCCCGCGCCAACTTGGTCATGAACGGCGCCATCATCTCCCGCGATGAGGCCATCGTTTTCACGTCGACCGCGAAGTTCAACTACGACTCCCGTATCCATAGCCGGTATTCCACCGATCCCAATCGCTACATCGATCTTGGCCTGCCCAAGGCGGCCCTCTGCCGCATCTCCAGCTTCACCGAGATCGCCCCGATCGAGGGCTTCTGCTCAACGTCGTCCACCTCCATCTCCACCGGCCAGTAACCGCCGCGATCCCGCGCCTATTCCATGAGCCGAAGCACTCAATCCGCCCGGACAGCCCCCACGGGGACCCGTCGTCCCCGCCTGCACGCCGCCGTGGCGGCCGCCCTGCTCGCCGGGGCATCGCTGCCGGCTCTCGCCATCGACCCGCTCCCGCCCGAGCTGGAACACGCCAGTCTCGCGCAGCAAAGCGCATGGCGCGATCGCATGGGCCGCGAATCCAAAGCCGACCGGGATCGCCTCGCGCGCGTCCGCCACGAGGAACGGATGAATTTCAAAACCAACCTCGCCACGAGCCTCCGCGAAGAAACCTCCAGCGTTCTCGCCAACGCGCGCACCCCCGTCGCCCAGCCCTCCACGGCCGAGGAAACCTGGGCCGAGAATTCAGGGCAGTTCCGCTGGATCGCCATCGTCGCCGGCCTCATCGCCGCCGGCTTCGTCACGCGCCGCGTCCTCTCCCCCGCGGCCGAATAACGCCGCCAGGAACCGCCCGGAAACCAGCCCTTCAAGCCGTCGGCCCCGACCCGTCGGTCGTCAGCACCGTAATCCCGTGGCGCTTCGCCAGCGCCTCCAATTCAGCCTCCTCTAGAAACAGCGTCCGGCCTGCCTCCACCGCCAGCACCGACACCCGCGCCGACGCGCACACTTCCATGGTTCGTTGCCCAATGCACGGCACGTCAAATCGCATGTCGTGCTTCTCCCGCGCCACCTTCACGGCCACCGCCCCGCCCTCCTTGCCGGCCAGCTCTCCGCCCCGCGCCAGGCACTTGTCCGTGCCCTCGAACCCCTCCACCGCCAAAACCGTGCCCTGCTTGACCACGACCGACTGGCCAATCTCCAGCCGCGCGATCTCCTTGGCCATGCGAAAGCCAAATCGCACGTCGGCACCCTGCTCGTCCGTCAAACGGCGCCCGATCTGAAATCCCGGCCCTGGCATGAGCGGACGCAGCCAGGGCGTGGCCTCCACCACCTCAACCCCTTCCTTCTGAAGCTCGTCCGCCATCGCGCCGAATATGGTGTGCGCATTCCGCTCCTTCAGGCGCAAGAGCAGGCCCATCGCGCGCAGGTCCGGACGCACATCAAACAGATTGCGCGGCGCAATCTGCCCCAGCATCACGCACCGGCGAACCCCGCGCTCCGTAAACGCCTGAATCAATTTGCCGAGCTGCCCAACTTTCAGCCAGACCACCTCGTCCACCACCGCCGCGATTTCCGGCGAGGTCTCACCGGTGAAGGCCACCGCCACCAGCCGGCCCACGCCCATCGCCCGCGCCTGGCGCGCAAATAACAACGGCAACGTCCGCGCCCCGGCAATGATCCCCATGTCTTGAATCGGCTGGCTCACAGCCCAAGGCTACGACAAACCCACAGCCTTAGACCAGCCCCGCCTGCGCCGCCGCCGCCATCGCCCGGATCCCGGTTAAGAGCCCCTTCCCGAATCCGATAATATGGAGGTGAGCAGCACAGGCCACCCAGCACCCAACCCGGAGCGACCCCCCGGCCGTTCCCGGTTCAGCCGGCGGCTCGTCGCGGTGGGAGCCGCCGCCCTCGCCATCCTGGCCCTCTGCCTCTACTGGATCAGCAACCAGGGCGCTCAGGGCTTCCGCGAGCTCGCCGGACTCGCCGGGCTCGAGTCCGCCGCCTCGTCCGTCGCCACCGCTGAAGCCGTTCAACGCACCCGCGACTGGCTGCAGAACCTCTCCCTCGTTTCAATCATCGCCCTCAGCGCCAGCCTCGTCCTTTTCTGGGTCGCCGTGCTCGCGTGGCGCGAGTCCTGGATCCGCCAGGCCGGCCGCCAGGCCAACGCCGCCACCTCCCTCGCCGCCCAGCTCGAATCAATTCAGGTCGAGCTCGGGATCCAGAAAACCGAGCGGCGACGCCTCGAGGACGACGTGCAAAAGTCCGCCCTCGAGGTGGACCGTCGGGTGCAGGCCCGCACGGCCGACCTGACCGAGGCCCACGCCCGGCTGCAAAAGGAGCTGAACGACCGCCGCCAGGCCGAGCGCGTCATGGCTCAGCAAGCCAAGGAACTCGAGCGCTCCAAGGACGTGCTCGAATTGCACGTCCAGGCCCGCACCCAGGAACTGCAAAAACTCCAGCGCCGCTACGAGTCGATCCTCAACTCCGCCGGCGAAGGCATCTACGGCCTCGACCTCCAGGGCCGGACCACGTTCGTCAATCCCGCCGCCGCGCGCATCACCGGCTGGAAAGTCGACGAGCTCGTCGGCAAGGATGAACGCGAGGTGTTCCATCACCACGCCGGCACCCTGCCCCTCCCAGCCGGCCCCGCCGCCGGCGACACCCCGGATTTCATTCCGTTCTACCGCCGCGATGGCACCAGCTTCCCGGCCGAGTACGTCCGCACACCCATCTTCGAAAAGGACAAGGAGGTCGGCGCGGTGGTCATCTTCAAGGACATCACCGAACGCAAGCGGGCCGAGGAAACGCTCAACCGCAAGGCTGCGGAACTGGCCCGCTCCAACGCCGAGCTCGAGCAGTTCGCCTATGTCGCCTCCCACGACCTGCAGGAACCCCTGCGAAAAATCCAGGCGTTCGGCGACCGCCTCAAAAGCCGCTGCGACGCGGTCCAATTGGCCGACGGCCGGGATTATCTCGAGCGAATGCAAAATGCCGCCGCCCGCATGCAGACGCTGATCAACGATCTCCTCACCTTCTCCCGGGTCATCAGCACGACCCAGCCGCTGGTCACCGTCGACCTCAATGGCGTCATCCGCGGCGTGCTCGGCGATCTCGAATATCGAATCGAACAAACCAAGGCCCGCATCGAGCTGGGCGACCTCCCCAAAATCGAGGCTGACCCGCTGCAAATGCGCCAGCTCTTCCTCAATCTGATCGGCAACGCCCTCAAGTTCCAGCCGCCCGGCCAGCCGCCGCTCGTGCGGATCTCGGCCCGAACCCTCCGCAGCCCGTTCACGACCGGCGAGGACCCCTACGCCGAACAGGCGGAGATTACCGTCCAGGACAACGGCATCGGCTTCGACGAAAAATATCTCGATAAAATCTTCGCCGTCTTTCAACGGCTCCACGGCCGGAACGAGTTTGAAGGCACCGGCGTCGGCCTCGCCGTCTGCCGGCGCATCACCGACCGCCACGGCGGCGCCATCCACGCGCACAGCCGCCCAGGAGAGGGCGCCACCTTCATCGTCACCCTCCCCACCCGCCAGGCCGGCGCCCGCCCGGACGCCGAGTCCCCCCGCGCCGACGCGGGCCGCCCGCCTCTGCCGACACCCACGCCTGCTTCCTCCGCCCCGGCCGCATGAGCTCCGCCAACCTCAACCCGAAGCGCGCCGTCATCCTCATGGCCGACGACGACGACGACGACCGTCTGCTCGCGCGGGATGCCCTCGCGGAATGCCAGGTGTCCGCGGAGTTGCACTGCGTTGAAAACGGCGAGGAGCTGCTGAACTATCTGCTGCGGCGCGGCCCTTATCTCGACCCCGCCCGTTCGCCCCGGCCCGGCTTGATCCTGCTCGACCTGAACATGCCGCGAAAAGACGGGCGCGACGCCCTGCGCGAAATCAAGCTGCACCCCGAACTGCGCCGCATCCCCGTCGTCGTCCTGACCACCTCGCGCGCCGACACCGACATCGAGCGCATCTATGACCTCGGGGCCAACTCATTCATCGCCAAACCAGTCTCGTTCCACTCGCTCGTCGAGGTCATGAAAGCCCTCGCCGGGTATTGGTTCAACCTCGTGGAGCTGCCGGCCGCTGCACCCTGACCACCCCCGCCCGCTTGCCCAACAGCCAGCCCATCGACGCCCTGCGCATCCTCCTCGTGGAGGACGACGAGGACGATTATATCCTGACCGGCGAGCTCTTTCGCGAGTTCCGTGGCCTGCAGGTCCAAATCGATTGGAAGCAATCCTGGGCGGCCGGCCTCGAGGCCCTCGTCCGCAACCAGCATGACGTCTGCCTCGTCGACTACCGGTTGGGCGCCCAGACCGGCATCGACCTCCTCCGGGCCGCCCAGGAGCAGGGCTGCAAATCACCGGTCATCCTCCTCACCGGACAAGGCGAGCACGAGATCGACATGGAGGCCATGCGCGCCGGCGCGGCCGACTATCTCGTCAAGGGCCGCCTCGACGCCCCCACGCTCGAACGATCCATCCGCTATGCCGCCGAACGCCGGCGGGCCGCCGAGCGCGCCGCTGCCGAGCAGGCGCGCCTCGCCGCCTTCGGCGAAGACGTCGGGCTCGCCCTGACCCGCTCCGATCCGCTCAACACCATCCTCCATCGCTGTGCGGCCGCCATGGTGCAATACCTCCGCGCCGCCCGGGCCCGGATCTGGATTTGCGATCCCAGCCAGCCCGGACTGAAACTCGTCGCCAGCGCCGGCGCCGGCGATGAGACCGGCCCGATCGCCTCCCGCAAACCCAAGCTCGCTCTCGACCTCCCCCTCATCGCCGAGGGCCGGCCCATTCTCATCAACAAACTCTCCCGCGACTCCCGGGTCGCCGATCGCGACTGGATCGAACGCGAGAGCATCACCGCCTACGCCGGCTACCCCCTCCTGCTCGAAGACCGCCTGGTGGGCCTGATGTCTCTCTTCTCCACCCGCCCGCTGGCGGAGTCCATCCTCCAGGAAATGGCCTCTGTCGCCAACGGCGTCGCCCTCTGCATCGATCGGAAGTTGTCCGCCGAAGCCCTCGACGCCAGCGAGATCAAATACCGATCCGTCGTCGAAAACATCAAGGAGGTCATCTTCCAGACCGACCGCGAGGGACGCTGGACCTACCTGAACGCGGCCTGGACCGACATCACTGGACACAAGGTCCGCGAATCCTACGGGCGTTCCTACTGCGACTTCCTTCACCCGGAGGATCGCGAGCGTCACACGGAGATCGTGAATGACGTGCTTTCCCGCTCGAAAAGCTTCTGCCGCGACGAAACCCGCTATGAGGCCGCCGACGGAACGTTCCGTTGGATGGAGGTCTACGCCCAACCCATCCTCACGGCCGGCGATGACGTGTGCGGCATCTTCGGCACCCTCAGTGACATCACGGAACGAAAACGCGCCGAGGCCGAAATTCGCAAGCTGGCCGCCTTTCCCCGCTTCAATCCGAACCCGGTCCTCGAGCTGGCCGCCGATGGCACGCTCACCTACCTGAACAACGCCGCCCGCGAGATGGCCGCATCGCTCAAGGTTGATGACCCCGAAGCCATCCTCGCCCCCAATGCCGGCGCCGTCGCCCAGGAATGCCTGCGCCTCGGCCAAAGCTGCCATCTGGACCCCATCCAAATCAACGGCCGCACCCTCGCCTGGTCCTTCTTCCCCATTATCGCCAGCCAGGTCGTGCACTGCTACGGCGTCGACATCACCGAGCGGCTGAATCTCGAGGCCCAGCTTCGCCATTCGCAAAAGCTCGAATCCATCGGCCAACTCGCCGCCGGCGTCGCCCACGATTTCAACAACATCCTCACCATCATCCAGGGCCATTCCGACCGGCTCCTCGGCCAGTGCGACGCCGCCCACGCCTTCGCCGAACCCCTCCGCCAGGTCTCCGCCGCCGCGCGCCGCGCCTCCAGCCTCACCCAGCAACTGCTGACGTTCAGCCGCAAACAGCGCATGCAGCCCTGCACGCTCGACTTGAACAACCTCCTCCACAATCTCGCGCGCATGCTCCAGCGCCTGATCGGCGAGGATGTCCACCTCGAAACCCACTGCGGCCCCAACCTCCCCGCCATCGAAGCCGACGCCGGCATGATCGAGCAGGTCATCATGAACCTCTCCGTCAACGCCCGCGACGCCATGCCCAAAGGCGGTAAACTCGCCATCACCACCTCCTTCCGCGCGATCGAAGACGCTTATGTCGCGCAAAATCCCGACGCCCACACCGGCTCCTTCGTCGTGCTCTCGGTCACGGACAACGGGTTAGGCATGTCGCGACAAACCCTCAATCGTATCTTCGAGCCGTTCTTCACCACCAAGGAAGTCGGCAAGGGCACCGGCCTCGGCCTCGCCACCGTCTACGGCATCGTCAAACAGCACCAGGGCTGGGTCGAGGTCGACAGCGAGGAAGGCGTCGGCACCACCTTCCGCGTCTTCGTCCCGGCCAGCGCCCAATCACTCGGCACCACCCACGAGAAGAAACCCGCCAAAACCGCCGTCCGCGGCGGCTCCGAAACCATCCTCCTCGTCGAGGACGAGCCCGTCCTCCGCGAACTCGCCCGCGTCATTCTCAACGATTATCAATATCACGTCCTCGAGGCCGCCACCGGCCACGAGGCCCTCAAAGTCTTCGACCAGAATCAAGGCAAGGTCGACCTCCTCCTCACCGACATGGTCATGCCCGAAGGCATGACCGGCCGCGAGCTCGCCGAGGAACTGAAAACGCGCAAGCCCGACCTCCGCGTCATCTTTACCAGCGGCTACAGCACCGAGATCATGGGCGACGAAAACAGAAACGGCGATGCCGCCCTCCCGCCATCCCGCTTCCTCCAAAAACCATACCCGCCTCCCCTCCTCGCCAAAACCGTCCGCGAATGCCTCGATTTCTAGGCCCACGGGTCAGAGTCAAAAGTTCGAAGTCCGAAGTCCGAAGTCCGAACGCCGAACGCCGAACGCCGAACGCCGAACGTCGAACGCCGAACGCCGAAATCAGTCGCCCCCTCGCCCCTCGTCCCTCGCCACTCATCACTCATCACTCATCACTCATCACTCGCCCCTCCCCCCTCCCCCTCTTCAATCCCCCGTAACCCGGTCGCTCTCGCCGTGTCTTTAGGACATCGGGCTCCAGAAATCTTCACCGACCTGCGCCGCGGTTCGTCCTGGGTGAGGCCGGGTTGGACTGACTTCCGGTCCTGAAGAATATCCTTTTCTCAAGCGGCAGCCTGTGGATGCTGTCTGCCATTCGCCGCTCGAGTGCGCTTCCCTGCGGGAGGCGGCCGGCCGCGATTTTGACACGAACATGACTGCGAAGAAACGATCCGGCTGGGGCAAATGGCTCCTCCTCCTGCTCCTGGTCGGCGGCGGCTACGCCGGTTGGCGGTGGTATCAACAGGACCGCAAAACTGCCGAGCCCGATTACAAAACCGCCACCGTCGCCCGGGGGGACATCGTCCAGACCGTCACCGCCAATGGCCAGCTCAGCGCCGTCAAAAACGTCACCGTCGGCAGCCAGGTCTCCGGCATCATCACCGCGCTTGGCGCCGACTTCAATTCCCGCGTCACCAATGGCCAGATCGTCGCGCAAATCGACCCCTCCACTTACCTTCAAAACATCACCCAGGCCGAAGCCGAACTCGCCAACACCAAGGCGTCCCTCGAACTGGCCGAGCTCAACCTCCGCCGCGCTGACCAGCTCCGAACCAATCAACTCATCGCCAACGCCGAATACGACCGCACCTTGATCGAGCTCCACCAGGCTGAGGCCGCGGTCCGCATCCGCGAGGCCGCCCTCAAAAAATCCCGGGTCGACCTCGAACGCACCACCATCTACGCCCCCATCGACGGCGTCGTCATCTCCCGCGCGGTCGACGTCGGCCAGACCGTCGCCGCCAGCTTCAACGCCCCCACGCTGTTCAACATCGCCAACGACCTGCGGAGCATGCGCATCGAGGCCATGGTCTCCGAAGCCGACGTCGGCGGCGTCCTGGAAGGCCAGCGCGTCAATTTTACCGTCGACGCTTTTCCGGGCCGCCAGTTCCGCGGCGAAGTCACCCAGGTCCGTTACGCGCCCGTGACCAACCAAAACGTCGTCAATTACGTCAGCGTCGTCGACGTCAACAACGACGACCTCAAGCTGCGCCCGGGCATGACGGCCAACGCCTCCATCGTCACCGCCCAGCGGCGCGGCGTCCTCAAAATTCCCAATGCCGCCCTCCGCTTTCGCCCGCCCGAAAACGCCGTCATCAAGGGCGGCACCAATGCTCCCGCGGCCGGTCCGACCACCGCCGCCACGTCTCCCGAAGCCGGTGCCTCCCCCGGGCCCGGCCCCGGTCCCGGCGACAGCGGCAGCGCGGGCGGCGAACGCCCCAACCGCGACGAAATGCGCCGCCGGATGGAAAGCATGACCCCCGAGCAGCGGGAGGAGTTTCGCAGCCGCATGCGCGCTCGCTTCGGCGAAGGCGGCGGCCCCGGCGGCCGAGGCAGCGGTGGCGGCGGCGGCGGCGCCACCGATGGACCGGTCCGGCGCACTGTCTACCTGCTGGAGAAGGACTCCTCTTCCGGACAGGAAAAAACCATCCTCAATCCGGTGGTCGTCAAAGCCGGCATTGCCGATTCCACCCACACCGAAATTCTCGAAGGGTTGAATGAAGGGGACGTTGTCGTCACCGGGCTCAATGTCGCAACCACCGCCACCACCGCATTCGGCGGCGCCAACCGCGGTCCCGGCGGTCCCGGCGGCCCGGGCGGCTCCCCGTTTGGAGGATTCCGCCCGCGCTGAGTCAAGCGGACCACTGACCTGCGAACCTCCGAACCGGCCCGCTCACCCACCCCATGGACGCCGTCGTCAAGCTCGAGAACTTCATCAAGACCTACCAGACCGGCGAGCTGCAGGTTCAGGCGGTCAAAGGGGTCTCGCTGCAGATCGGTCCGGGCGAATTCGTCGCCATCATGGGCGCAAGCGGTTCCGGCAAGTCCACGATGATGAATACGATCGGCTGCCTCGATCGGCCGACGGAAGGGCGCTACCTGCTCGACGGGGTCGACGTTGGCCGCCTGAATCGCGATGACCTCGCCGATCTGCGCAATGAAAAGATCGGCTTCGTCTTTCAGGGCTTCAATCTGCTCTCCCGCACCTCTGCCCTCGAAAATGTCGAGCTGCCCCTGCTCTACAGCCGCAGCGGGATCAGCCGGCGCGTGCTGCGGGAGCGGGCCATCCAGTCGCTGACCCTGGTCGGGCTGGGGGAACGAGTCGATCACCACCCCAACCAGCTCTCCGGCGGCCAGCAACAACGCGTCGCCATCGCCCGCGCCCTCATCAATCAGCCCAAGCTTCTCCTCGCCGACGAGCCCACCGGCAACCTCGACACGCTCACCAGCATGGAGATCATGGGCATCTTCCAGGACCTGAACCGGCGCGGCATCACGATCATCATGGTCACCCACGAGCTGGACATCGCCCGCTTCTGTCTCCGCATGGTCGTCATGCGCGATGGCCGAATCGTGCGCGATGAACCCGTCTCCGATCGGCTCGACGCCGCCGAGGAAATCCGCAAGGTCAAGCTGGAGCAGCAGGCCGTCCAACTGACCAGCTGAGCGCCGCCGAACCGCCCCGCCCGTGAACCCGCTCGCCACCTTCCTCATCGCCCTCCGCGCCCTCCGCCGCAACACGCTGCGCACCCTCCTCACCATGCTCGGCATTATCATCGGCGTCGGCGCCGTCATCGCCATGGCCAGCATCGGCGCCGGAGCCAAGGCCCAGATGGAGGCCGCCGTCGCCAGCCTCGGCCAAAATGTCATCCAGGTCTTCTCCGGCAACCCATCCCGTGGCGGGTTCCGCATGGGCTTCGGCAGCGCCGGCACCCTCACCCGCGAGGATTACGACGCGCTCCGGCGCGAAATCTCCGGACTCGGCGGCATCAGCCCCGAGGTCCGCAGCTTCGCCCAGCTCGCCTATGGCAATCAGAATAACAACAGCCAGGTGCTCGGCGTCGGCGCCGATTACGTCGACATTCGCGCCTGGCCCCTCGACAGCGGCTCCAACTTCTCCGAAAACGACGTCCGCAACGCCAACAAGGTCGCCCTCATCGGCAAAACCACCGCCGCCGTCCTCTTCGGCGATGGCGACCCCGTCGGCCAGGTCGTGCGCGTCAAAAGCGCCCCGTTCACCATCGTCGGCGTCCTCACCTCCAAAGGCACATCCATGATGGGCTCGGACCAGGATGACGTGCTGCTCGTCCCCTACACCAGCGCCATGCGCCGCCTGAGCGGCGACAACACCTTCCGCTCCTTCATGGTCCAGGCCACCAGCCCGGCCCTCCTGACCAGCGTCCAGGAACAAATCAGCCAGCTCCTGCGACAACGCCACCGGATCGTGGACGGGCGCGACGACGACTTCATCGTCCGCACCCAGCAGGAGATTAACGATTTCGCCACCGGCCAGGCCACCATCATGACCTACCTCCTCGCCGCCGTCGCCTGCGTCTCGCTCGTCGTCGGCGGGATCGGCATCATGAACATCATGCTGGTCAGCGTGACCGAACGCACCCGCGAGATCGGCCTGCGCATGGCCGTGGGCGCCCGCGGACGCGACATCCTCATGCAATTCCTGATCGAAGCCGTGACTCTCAGCGTGCTCGGCGGTCTCATCGGCATTTGCATCGGCGTCGGCGGCGCCCGCCTCGTCTCCACCTCTCTCGGCTGGTCCACCCTCGTCCCACCCCAGTGGATCGCCGCCGCCTTCGCCTTCAGCGCCGCCATCGGCGTATTTTTTGGTTTCTATCCCGCCCGAAAAGCGGCTCAACTGGACCCCATCGATGCGTTACGTTACGAATGACAACGAATCCTAACTCTCTTCGCACCTCCGGCTGGGTCGCAGCTCTCGCGCTCGCCGCCGTTCCGGCCGCCGCCCAGGTCACCAATTCCGTCCGGCCCATCACCCTCCAGGAATGCTTCGACCTCGCCCTCCAGGAAAATCTCGATCTTCAGATCGAACGGACGCGCCCGGAGCTGAGCCTGATCAATCTGCGGAGCGTCTGGGCTCGCTACGACCCCAGCCTGCTCCTCTCCGGAGTTCATAGCGACTCCACCACCGCCGGCGGGCGCGACCCCAACACCCTCCTGACCTACGACGGCGCCAGCGCCGAATCCGATGCCTTCCGTGCTTCCGTGGCCGGCCTGGCCCCGTCCGGCCTCACCTACTCCCTCGGCGGCAACATCACGGACCGTCATGGCGACCAACCCAACCGACTCGACCCGCTCCTGCGCGACTTTTTCGAGGACACTCAGGGCGGCATCGGAATCAACCTGACCCAACCCGTCCTTAGGAATTTTCTTATTGATGATACCCGCCGGGCCCTGGCCATCGCCCGGAGCGAAATCCGGGGATCCGAGCTCGACCTGCGCAGCCGCATGATCGACGTGATCACCGCTGTGGAAAAAGCCTATAACAACCTCATTTACTCGCGCGAAAACGTGACGGTCCAGGAGGAATCCCTCCGCCTCGCCCGCCAGCTCCTGTCCGATAACAAGAAAAAGGTCCAGGTCGGCATCCTCGCCTCGCTCGATGAAAAGCAGTCCGAGTCGGCCGTCTTTACCCGCCAAGCCGCCCTCAGCCAGGCCCAGGGCGAACTCGGCGGCGCACAGAACACCCTCAAGAGCCTCATCTCGGTCAACCTCCGCACCATTCACGACACCTCGCTCCAGCCCGTGGAAAAGCTCGTGGCGGTGCCCCAGCAATTCGACATCTACGAAAGCTGGAATACCGGCCTCGCCAAACGACCCGATGTTCTCCAGGCCCGCCGCGCCGTCGAGAACCAGGCTGTCGAGCTGAAATACGCCCGCAACCAGCGCCTGCCCCAATTCGATCTCACCGGCAGCTACGGCTACGGCGGCGCCGGCGCCCGCGAATTCAGCGACTCCTTCGCCAACATCGCCCGCCGTGACCAGCCGTCGTGGACCATCGGCGCCGTCGCCTCCATTCCGCTCAGCAACAAGGCCGCCCGCGAGAATGTCAACCGCCAGAAGGTCATCGCCAATCAGGCCGATCTCCTGCTGAAAAAGCAGGAGCAAACCGCCCTGCTCGAAATCGACAACAACCTGACCTCCGTCCGCACCGCGCTCGACAAAATCGAGTCCACCCGCCAGGCGCGAATCTACGCCGAGCAGGCGCTCGACGGCGGCCAGAAACGACTCCAGGCCGGCACGACGACGAGCTTCGAGGTGCTCCAACTCCAAAAGGACCTCACCGAGGCCCGCAGCGCCGAGATCGGCGCCATCCGCGACTACAACAACGCTCTGGCCGATCTCTTCCAATCCGAAGGCACCACGCTCGAACGGAAAAAGATCGAGCTCTTTGTTCGCGATCCAGCCCCCCCGCACCCCACGCCGCCGGCCCCCTGAGTCCAAACTGTCAGGTCGCCGTCGGAATCGCCCGGCCGCGGCAGCCGATGGCAGCCGCGATTCCGCCGCGACCGACAGCGCGCCGCCGGCCTGCCCGGCCTCGGAACTCGGGGCCTTGCCTGCCAAATGACAATTGCTCCGTCCTATGTTCCGGGCCGCCAGCGACTTTTCCGAGTTTTCCCCTCGACCAGCTGAAGCGGAATTGCTACGAAAACGGCGCCGCCGCAGCTGACCGGGATGAAAAAAGACTTGGATATCCTGATCATCGAAGACATCGCGCAGGACGCCGAATTGATTGAACGGGAGCTCTGCGACAGTGGCCTCTCGTACCGAAGTCGCCGCGTCGAAACCCGCGACGCCTTCCTCGCCGCCCTCGACGACGGCCGGCCGGACGTCATTCTCTCCGATTTCACGCTCCCGGAATTCGACGCCCTGCAGGCCATCCACGCCCTGCGTGAGCTGGAACTCGACGTCCCGTTCATCCTCGTCACCGGCACCCGCTCGGAGGAAGTGGCCGTCGAATGCATCCGGGAAGGCGCCGACGATTACATCCTCAAGGCCAGCCTCAAACGCCTGCCCACCAGCATCGCCAATGCCCTCCGGCGAAAGGCGATCGAGAACGCCCGGCACCACGCCGAGGTCGCCCTCCGCCGCAGCGAGGAACAATATCGCCTCATCGCCACTCACACCCAGGACCTCATCTGCATCCTCGAGCCCGGCGGCCACCTCGTCTACGTCAGCCCATCCCATCGCAACCTCGGCTACAAACCCGAACAGCTCATCGGCGTCCGCATGATCGAGCTCGTCCATCCCGAAGATCGCCCGACGTTTGACGCCGCCCGCGATGACGCCCAGGCCAGCGGCGAAAGCCGCACCGTCGAGCTCCGTCTCAAAACCCGCACCGGCGAGTGGGTCAGCTTCGAGTCGGCCGCCACCTGGATCGCCGACGAACTCGGCCAGCCGCAACGCGCCGTTCTCGTGTCCCGCGATGTCACCCATCGCAAACAGGCTGAGGCCACCCTCCGCGAGCTCCCCGGCCTCATCCGTGAAGCCCAGGAATCCGAGCGCCGGCGCGTCGCCCGCGAGCTCCACGACAGCGTCAACCAAATCCTTTCCGCGGTGAAGTTCCGCCTCCAAACCGTCGAGGATCGCCTGGAAAAAACGGACGAAGTCGCGTGGCGCGACTCGCTCAAGGCCAAGGCCCACCTCGACCGCGCCATGCAGGAAGTGCGACGCATCTCGCGCAACCTGCGCCCCAGCGAGCTCGACGACCTCGGCCTCGTCCCGGCCGCCCGGACTCTCTGCTCCGAGTTCAGCGAGCGCACCGGCATCGCCCTCGAGTTTTCCTCCGCCCGCGTGCCTGAACAACTGGGCAAGGAAACCGAGCTCAACACCTACCGCATCCTGCAGGAGGCCCTCGGCAACATCGAAAAACACGCCGGTGCGCGCCGCGCCACCGTCGAACTCAGCCGCCAAAACGGCCACCTCCGCCTCGCGATCCAGGACGATGGCAGCGGCTTCTCCGACCAGCGCCGGCCACCCCCCCGCGCCGCCGGCCACGGCATGGGCCTCGTCGACATGCGCGAGCGCGCCACCAGCGTCGGCGGCTCGTTCACCGTCCACTCCGCCCCCGGTCGGGGCACCGAAATTCTCGTGGAAATTCCCATTCCGCTCGCGGAACATCTGAAAGGCAAACCCGGTGAAAAAGGACAAAGCAAAGAAAATCAGGCTGCTGCTCGCTGACGATCACCCCATCGTCCTCGATGGCATCAAATCCCACCTCGCGTCCCAGCCGGACTTCGAGGTCGTCGCCGACGCCGCCAACGGCCTCGAGGCCATCCGCAAAGCCAAGCTCGTGCTCCCGGATGTCGTCCTGCTCGACATCAACATGCCGAACATGAACGGCCTCGAGGCCATGGGCCACCTCCGCAAACAGGTGCCCAACGCCCGCGTCATCGTCCTTACGATGCACGACAGCAAGGAATACATCGCCCAAATCGTCCGCCTCGGCGCGCGCGGCTACCTGCTCAAGGACTGCTCCCCCACCGAGCTCGTCTCCGCCATCAAGGCCGTCCACTCCGGCGAAGTCTACTTCAGCCCCGCTGTCTCCAAAGTGCTCGTCGACGAAATGGTCGACGGCAAACGCCCCGCCGAACAGCCCGTCGCCGCCCCGCTCACCGAACGCGAACGCGAGGTCCTCTCGCTCATCGCCGAGGGCCTCCTCAACAAGCAAATCGCCGACCGCCTCGGCATCGGCGTCCGCACCATCGAGACCCACCGCGAACGCATCATGCGCAAGCTCGACATCCACACCGTCGCCGGCCTGACCAAATACGCCATCTCCCGCGGCATGACCACCATGCCGTAACACCAAGCAGGCAGGGCGGGCGCTCCCGCCTTCGCTCAGAGCTGCGGCGGGCCGGAGCCGCCGCCAGCCGGCGGTCCGCACCGACGGCGCGCTCCGAAGTGGGCGCGCTCCCTTTCGGCTTACGCAAATCGCGGTGTCGAGTCCCCGATATCCCCCGGCGAACTTGTCGCCCGCGATCCCCATCCCCGCCGCCGCGCGACCCTGTCTGGCCGGCGCTTGCCGCCCTCCGTAGTCAGACCGATATCAAAATCCGTATTCTCGCTCGTTGCCACCCGCGCGCCGCCCGCAAAGAATCGACTCGTTGTCAAACCCGCGCCGGCCGGATCCATTTCCAGTGGCCCCGGAGCGGCCGCGCCCAACGAATAACTCACGGATTGATGTTATGACCGCCGCCCGAACGAGCCCGATGCCCGCCCTTACGCGTGGCCGCAGTTCGTTTGACCTCCTGGTCGCCTACGAGGACGCCGCCACCCGCCACCGCGCGCTCCACCTCAGTCATCACCTGTCCCAGCAGTTCGCCAACGACCACGAGTTTCATTGTTCCTGGTGGAAATTTGATCACCTCGCCAATCGCATGCTGCGCGAGCAGGCGGCCCTCGCCGCCGCCGAGGCCAACATGATCGTGCTGGCGGTCAACGCGCGCCCCAAGTTTCCCGACCTCCAATCGGAATGGATCGAGAGATGGCTGCCGCTCCGGCGCGCCCGCCGATCCCGTTCCGTCAACGGAGCGCTCGTCGCGCTCGTCGCCCTCATGGCCGGCTCCGAACCCGTCGTCGCCGCCGACGCCCGCCAAACGACCGACCAGCTCCGTCAGATCGCGGACGCGGCCCGGCTGGATTTCTTCGCCCACGCGTTCGAGCTTCCCACCCTGCTGCCCAACGCGGACCCATCCCAGCTCGTGGAGACCCCAACGCCCCGCGAAGTCGTGACCGAAGCCAACCTGGAGGCGCTCTCCACCTCAAACCCCCATTTCAAGATGCCCATCCCACGTTGGGGCATCAATGAGTAGTAACCACCCGGTTAGTCCAACACCCACCTGCCCAATTCTTCGAAACATTCAAGCCAGGGAGCGCATTGAGATCAAATGGGTGTTGGACGCCCTGGGGGGCGGGGAAAGTGCAAAGGGCAAAGTGCGAAGGGCAAACTCCGAACGTTCACACTTTGACGCTCGCACTTTGACCTTCCCCCTTTGAAGTTCGCCCTTCAGCCTTGCTGACTCTTCCGTTTTCGCGCTTTCAATTCCCCAGCCTCCGGCTTGTCGGCGTAATACTGGTCCAGCGGATAGCATCCGCTAATCAACCCATTGCGAGGCGCCGTCGTGCAGTCGCTGAACGTCCGACAAATCCGCCGGGGGCTCAGCGTCCCTCGCTCCACCGCATCCACCAACATCTCCGGATAGCTCAGCACCATCCGGCCCAGCCCAACCAGATCCGTCCAACCCTCGCGCACGACAGCCTGCGCCACCAGGGGCAGATACTCCTGCAGATAGCTGTAGCCCGTGCCCACCACCGCCAGCCCCGGGGGCGCCTGGGCCTTCAACTGACGAACCACATCAATCTGTCGCGCCACATCGATCAGCGGATCGTGCGCCGGCTGGTATCCATCGCTGGGTGGATACGCCGCCGGTCGCTGGAGGTGGGGGTTGTAGTAGGGCGAGCCGGCGCTCAAGTTGACCAGCTTCACGCCCAGCCGCCCGCACAAACGCACAAACTCGATCGGCTCCGCCAGATCGTATTCCAGCGGATTCGACGGACGGACACCAAACCCGTAGCGATACGGCAGGCAATGCGAAAAATCCTCCGGAACGCCGGGCCCGAGCTTGCCGGGCTCGGCCCGCGCCGGGTCAGGCTTGAATGGCACGAAATCAAAGGCGCTCAGGCGCACGGCGAGATCGATCGGATTGCCGCTCGCGCGAATGCCCGCCACGATCTCCCGCAGCATGCGCGTGCGATTCTCAAAACTGCCGCCGTATCGCCCGGGCCGCGTGTGCGCTCCCAGCAACTCATGCAGCAGATACCCGTGGCAGTGCTTGAGATCCACGAAGTCCGCCCCGGCTTCGCGCGCGATCGCCGCCGCGCGCACATACCAGCCAATCAGCTCGTCCAACTCGCCGTCCGTGAAGACCTGCTCGTCGCGGGTCACGCCAAACTTCGCGTCGAGAATCGGGTGCCGAAACGCCACACGCGGCTCCAGGCGGTGCGCATCGGTCGGCTTGCAGAACCGCCCCGAGTGCGTCAGCTGAAAGCCCACGACCAGATCGGCCGCTGAGCCAAACCGTTCTGTGTGCGCCTGGACCAGGGCGTGCCGCAACCCGGCCAGATCGCGGGCGTTCTCCTCAACGATCACCAACTGTCGGGGATTGGCCCGGCCATCGGGCCGCACCGCCATCGCTTCGCCCCCAAAGATCAGCTTGGCCCCGCTCTCCCCAAAACGCCGCCACCGCCGGCGCACCTCATCCGTCGCCCCGCCTGTGGCCGTCCCATCCCAGCCTTCCATCGGATGAACCGCCCAGCGGTTGCCCATCGCCTTGCCATTCACCGTCACCCCGGTCACCGGCTGGGCCAGCGGCGAGGTCGCCCCGCTCAGAATTGCATCGTCACAGGGCAGCGCGACCCCCAGCGAGGTCAGGTGACGCCGGAAATCCTCCACCGTCTTCAGCGACGCAACACGGACGAGCTTGAACGGGTCGGGCATAGCTTGCGTTGATGTCAGCATCGAGCCCCCTTGCCGGTCAAGCACCCGCGACCATGCCCGCTAAATTGCCTCGACCGATTTCATGTCCCACGTGGGACAATAAACTGTCGCGCGGGAGATTGTGCTTGGCCGTCGACTTGGGACCTCGGAGTATCGGGCGACGTTGAGGATTCGAATGATGAGCGTGCCAAATCCAACTCGACGGCTCCTGTTGGCGGCCGTGATCGGGGCGCTTGCGTTGAGCGGCATCCACCGTTCGAACGCGGCGGCGTCCGCCTCGGGCCGACTCTATCCGCCCGCCCGGTTCAGCTTCGCCCTCATCGGCGATACGCCGTATGACGCAGAGCAGGAGACGAATTTTTTTCCCAACCTCATTGCGGAGATCAACCAGGCCGATGTGGAGTTTGTCGTGCATGACGGCGACATCAAGGCCGGGAGCACACCGTGCGCCCAGGAGTTGCTGGAACGGCGCTACCAGCAGTTTCAATCGTTCAACCATCCGCTCATCTACCTGCCAGGCGACAACGAGTGGTCAGACTGCCGGCCGTCCGAAGACCCAGACCACCCCACTCCACCCGAATTCTGGCTCGATCGTCTGCGGGCGAGATTTTGTGCGGGTGAACGCTCGCTGGGCCGGCGCACCCTCCACCTCGAGCGACAGAGCCGCGAGCCGGCTTTCGCCGCGTATCGCGAGAATGTGCGCTGGATTCGGGGCGGCGTGCTCTTCGCCGGGCTCAATGTCCCCGGCGATGCGAACAACTTTGGCCAGCCGGAATTCGCGGCGCGCAACCGCGCAAACCTCGCGTGGATCCAGGAGGCCTTCGATCTGGCGGAACGTCACGATCTCGGCGCCATCATGCTCATCATGCAGGCCAATCCCCATTTTGAACTGGGCGCCACCAACCGCGTCCGGCGTGGGTTCAATGAGATGCTGGATTTGCTCGAGACCCGCAGCGTCGGGTATCGCCGACCCGTCGTGCTGGTTCACGGCGACAGCCATTACTTCCGCATCGACCAACCGCTCGTCAGCCGCCACAGCCACCGTCGCATCGAGAATTTCACCCGGGTGGAAACCTATGGCAATCCGGACGTCCATTGGATCAAGGCCTCGGTCGATTGGCGCAACCCGAACGTCTTTGCCTTCGAACGCCAGATTGTCCGGGCCAATCTGGTCCCGCATCAGCGTCGGTAGGGTCCGGGGATGAAGCGTCGCGCCCCGTCCGTTGATCCGAATCAAGGATTCGGCCCGCAAATCCCGCCATCGTGAGGCGTCAACGCAACGCACGATGAATCAGCGATTCTACAAGGTCATTGCGTGCGAGATCGCGCTGCGCGAAATCTGTCACGTTGCAGCGCGGTCGCCGAGCCTGCTGGACCTGGAATTTCTCACCCAGGGTTTGCATGATCGCCCGCGCTGCGGCGGCCAAGAACTCCAGCGCCGCATCGACGCCCTGCCTTCCGGCCGTTACGACGCGATCCTCGTCGGCTATGGATTGTGCGGCAACCTCATCCAAGGTCTGCGCGCGCGGCACACGCCGCTCGTCGTTCCCCGCGCCCACGATTGCATCACGTTCTTCCTCGGGTCCAAGGAGCATTACCAGGAACGCAGCGTCGCCCGGGTCGGCACCTACTATTACACGTCCGGATGGCTGGAATGCCTCCAGCGCCGCGGCGAGGCATCCGCCGGGACGCAAGACACGCCGGGATTTCTCCCGACGCGCGCGGGCCAGTCGGGAGATCGTCAGGCGCTGTTTGCGCAGTGGTCGCTTAAATACGGCGAGGATGAGGCGCGTTATCTGTTGGAGACCATGGATGACTGGGCCCGCCACTACACCCATGGCGCGCTGATCGATTTCCCATTCACCCAACCGCTCAAGCTCGAGCGAAAGGTCCAGGCCATTTGCGGCAACCGCGGCTGGCAATTCGAAAAAATTGCCGGGGATCTCGGTTTGCTTCAGCGCTGGGTCGATGGCGATTGGACGGAGAACGATTTCCTGACGGTCCAACCCGACGAGCAGATCGTCCCCGCCCATGACAACTCGGTCATCCGCGTCGCGACTGGGGGCGAGACGCGGGCGGAGCGCAACGTGCCGAAGCCGGGCTAGTGTGGCGAAGATTGGTGCGCCTCAGAAGTCAGGTTGCGGAAACTGCCGCCGCTTCGGAGATTTTCTGGCTTTGTTCGCGACAGCGTCGTCCACGAATTAATCGTTCCGCACCCCTCATCCGCCAGGTCGCTTCAACTCAGCTCACGGTGTCTTCTGAAGGAAAGCACATCTCGTCGGCGAAGATGTCGGCAAATTTTGGATCGTCGCCGAGAGCGACGTGATGGACGGAAGCTCGCAGGTCGCGCCAATCGTCCGCGGCATCGTCCTCGCGGTAGAGGGCCATCTTTGCGCCGAGCAGCGCCGTGTTGCCAGCGGCCGTGACCCGTTCCGGCGGCACGTTCAAGAGACCGATCCGTTGGGCGCTGGCCCGATTGATGTAGTTCCCAAATGCGCCGGCCAGGTAGACCCGAACCAGATCCCGGGGTTTTGCCCCCCATGACTCGAGCAAGAGGCGCAGGCCTGCAGCCACGGCGCCCTTCGCAAGTTGCAGTTCGCGGATATCGGCCTGCTGCAGCTCAACTCCGGGCGCCAGCCGCCACGACCTGGCTCCTCCGGTCATCCTCCCCGTTGCATCAATCCGGCCAAGGCCGAGCCCAACCGCCACCGCATCCACGAGACCGCTGCCGCAGAGGCCCCGCGCCGGTCCCCCACCCAACACGCGGCAGGCGATTTCCCCACCGACGACGGACACTTCGGAAATCGCGCCAGTCACAGCCCGCATGCCCTGGGTGATCCGGGCGCCCTCGAAGGCGGGCCCCGCGGCCGTCGAGGCGCAGAGGAGACGTCCCCCGCATCCCACGATCATTTCGCCGTTCGTTCCGAGATCGACCAGGGCGGTCAGGTCCTTTGCCTCAGGCAATCTCGTTGCCATGAGACCCGCGAGGAGATCGCTGCCCACGAAGCCGCCCAGGCAGGGAAGAAATCGAACCGGCACGTCCCCCAGCGCGGGCCACCCCAATTCCTCTCCCGTCAGACGGCAGGTCCCTGGATGCACCGGCTCGAAGGGCACGCGTGACAGCACCTCCACTTCAAGCCCAGCAAAAAGATGGTGCATCACGGTGTTGCCGACCAAGACAACGTCGCGCAGGTCGTCCGCCGCCACGCCGCTGTCCCGCGTTGCACTCGCCAGGAGATCGCCGATGAGACTGCCGACCTGCTGCCGGATGAGGCGGGACAGTTCCTCGCGGCCGCCGGAGGCGAGGGCATGTTCGACGCGACTCATGATGTCGCCGCCATAACGGGATTGGGCGTTCAACGCCGTCCGCACCCCGCGAATCCGGCCTGTGGGCAAATCCACCAACTGCGCCACCAGGGTGGTGGTGCCCACATCGACCGCCACGCCGAGGCCGGATCGCGGAGCGAAGACAAGGGCCGAGTCATCGGAAAGGATCGCGGCCTCCCATTGGCCCACCTCGAGGGTCAGATCATTTCCGGGTTGAGCGCGGCAGGCGAGGCGCCAGCCTGCGGAGAGGTCGGCGGCGGTGAGCGCGCGGGCATCGTCCGGCGTGACGGGCAGATCCCCCGCCAAAACCCGCACGCGACAACCCTTGCAACGGCCGTGCCCGCCGCAGGGAAACTCCACACCATGCGTGAACAAGGCGTCCGCCAGCGACTCTCCTTTCCCCAATTCCAATGATCTCGCCGCGGGCAACAGCGAGACGCGAATGCGGTCACCGTTCATGGCAGGGCCGAGCAGCCGCGCGGTGCGCGGCCACGAACTCGCCCAGCACGCGCAGGTTTTCGTGCGGCGTGTCGCGCGGCACCTCGCAGCCGGCGCCCACGATGTAGCGCGGGCCGGCTGCCTCGTGACAGGCCATCACTCCATTCCACACCTCCTGCCGTGTGCCATCGCGCAAGACCTTCACTGGATTCAAATTCCCGAGGAGGATTTGCTGTGGTCCCATGCGCGCGCGGGCTTCGGCCAGCGGCGACAGGGAATCGAGGTCCACCACCGCGCAGCCCAATCGGCCCATCCCACCCAGGGCGAACCGGGTATTGCCGCAAATGTGCAGGCGGGTCCGCCCGCCCAGGGCGTGCACGCCATCGACCAGCTTTTTTTCATACGGCCAGACGAACTCCTCATAGATCGCCGGGCCGACGAGCGAGGCCGCGGCGTCTCCGATGCCAATCAGGTCGGCTCCGGCCTCGATCTGCGCGCGGGCAAACCGCAGTTCCATCTCCACGACGAACTCGAACAAATCGCGCACGAAGGGGGGATCATCGTAAAAATCGAGCATCAGTGTGTTGAGTCCGCGGAGATCGGCTGCCTCGGCGCACGGGCCTTCGATCCAGCCTTCGATCAGTTTATCGCCCCGCAACCGTTCACGGAACAGCGCGATGGCCCGCACGCCGTTGTGCATGCGGCCGCCGCCCAGTGGGTCCGGAATGCGCAGTCGCGCCAGAGCGGCCTTATCAGCCAGCACCGCGCGATCTTCGACCAGCGCGGCCGGCGAGTTCTCGAGGTATTCCACCACCGCCCCGCAATCCGCCGCCTCCCGCGCCGGATCGGACATGGTGTTCACGTAGTCAAAACCGAACTGCTCCGCCACGCGCAACTGTCCTTCGACCAACACCCGGTAATCCGTCTCGTAGTCCCGATACTTTGCCCCGATCCGATCGCACGCAAACTGCATCGTAATCGGCATCAGAGGCAGCTGATCGACCGGCTCGCCGGCCAGATGGGCCAGCACGCGCTCCCGCGAGTTCATTTTGGTTTCCGCTCCCGCTCCAGGGCGCCCGCCACGGCCCGGATGAACTCCGGGCTCGTGCCGCAGCAACCTCCGATGAATCCAGCGCCCGCCGCCACGAGGGCGCCCACGTGGCTGGCGAATGACGCCGGCGTCGCCTGGTAGACCGCCACGCCCCCGACCAATTCCGGGCGGCCGGCATTGGCCTTGATCCAGATCGGCCGATCCGTGGCCGCGCGAAAACGCCGGCACAGGCCCACGAAACCGGCAATGCCTTGTCCGCAGTTCGCCCCGACGACGTCCGCGCCCGCCGCCGACAACCCCACCGCCGCCTGCTCTGGCGTCACGCCCATCATGGTTCGATCCTCGCCCCGGCCCGAATCAAATACCATCGAGGCGACGACTGGCAGGCCCGTCGCCCGGGCCGCCGCCACTGCGATGACGGCCTCATCCAAATCCGACATCGTCTCCACCACCAGCGCATCCGCCCCGGCCGCGGCCAGCGCGGCCGCCTGTTCGCCGAATCCCTCGCGCAACTCTTCCGGCGTGACGTCGCCGGACATCAACATCCGGCCGCTCGGTCCAATCGACGCAAAGACTTTTGCCCGTCCCGCGGCAGCCTGCCGGGACAGTTCGACGCCCCGCCGGTTTATCGCCACCGCCTGGTCCGCCAGCCCGGCCTCCGCCAGGCGCGTCCGGTTCGCGCCAAACGTGTTCGTCAGGATCACCCGGCTGCCCGCTTGCACATAGGCTCGTCCCACGTCCTCCACCCGTTCGGGGTGCGCCAGGTTCCACGCATCGGGAAATTCGCCGATCGCCAGGCCGCGCGCCTGCAACTGGGTTCCCCAGGCCCCGTCCGTGAGGACCGGGCCGTGGGCGAGCAACTCGCGCAACATTTCATTCATGATAGGCACACCGTCCTCCGCTGAAGATCCGCAATGACGCGCTCAAAAGCTCAGTAACAACTGCCAGATATAAGTGTTGGCCAGCCCTTCGATGTCATTCCAAATCTTTCGGATCAAGTCGCGATCGCCGCTGATCTCGGGAAGGTCCCGCGCCTTGACTTCCCACGGGACGCAGAGGCCTGGAGGAATCTGGGGGCTCGCCTGGCCCAACATGCCTTTGACGCGCGCCCGGCTCGCCTCGGCCCCGGCGGCCTGCGCGGGAGGCAACGGCGTTGGCTCGGCATACGTTCCCGCGGCCGAGCCGCCGAGCTCCCGTGTCACATCGGTCAGGACGCGCAGGTTCTCGATGCGCGTGTCATCCTGCATGATGGCGCCGGCGTCCATGATGTATCCGCCCGACGCCGCAACCTCCGTCAGGACGCGGGTCGCAAAGGTGCGGACTTCCTCCGGCCGGCCGAAGCTCAAGAGCACATTGGGGACGCCGCCGCTCAGCGCGAACTTGTCATGCAACCGCCGGTGCACCTCGAAGATGTCGTCCTGGTCGCAATGGTAGACGATGCTGCGATCGGGAAGCTCCCGGAACGCATCGAGGTGATGGCGCCATTTTCCCTCCGCGTAGAACAGGGTTTGGTGTCCGTGCTTCCAGAACTCCTCGATAATCGGCCGGAGCGTCGACCAGTAATGGGTCTCGAAGGTTTGCGGGCTGACGAACGGCACGCAGCCGCGATGCATCCAGAAGCCGATCGGCACGCGGCAAGCCGGGTCTGCGGTGGTCAACCCGACGTGGCACAAGTGCGGCATCAAGGCTTCGCAGGCCGCCAGCACTTTCTCCGGCTGCGTCGCCATGTCCATGGTCAGGCCGATGTAACCCCGCAGCTTGTCCGCCAGGATGTCGAACGGCGCCTTGAAAATGCCCGCAATGGCCGAGACCGTGCCGGCCTCGGTGCGGAGCCGTTCAATCTGCGGACCGAACGCGTAGAAGTACTGCAGCATCGCCATCCCCCCCTTGACGAAGGACAGGTTGTTTCGATACGTGCTCGGCTCGCCCAAACGGCTGACTTCAGTCGACACGCGCGGGAGCCACACGTTGTAGAGAAAGCCGGTCGGGTCGGCGATGAGGGCATCATATTCATCCGCCCGCATCCAGGCTTCATCCTCGGGCGGCTCGATGTAATTGAATCCGGTCGTTGCCGGGATATGCACGCCCGGGATGCCGTAATAACGCAAGCCAATGGCCTGGGCGAGGCCGGTCCAAACATAGACCATGTTGGGCACGACGGCGTCCCATTGGAAGTCGCGCGCGCATTTCACGGCGGCGTCAAAGGCACGGTGGTAGTCGTGGGCTACATCCTGGCACGAGTAGCCCGCATACCGGGCGGTGAACTCGGCCACGAACGGCCGGATCGGCACCCGATCCGGTTTCTCGTTGCGCATGGCGGTCACGTAACGTGCGAGGCGCTGCTGATAAAGATGCTCATTGTCCATGGCAAAACGGGACCGGAGGCTGCCACCACCCACCCACCCACCGCTTGTCATCGTTGGCGGCTCGCTCCAAGCGTCCCGGGGCCTTTGATAATCACCAGGGCCAAAACCCGAATTGACGCAGGTCAACGCGGTGATCGAGCGTCGCCCTAGACTCCGTTTTCGTTATCTGGAGAATCTCTATGGCTGGCTATCAAGAATTGTATGAGGCGGTAATCAAGGGCGACGCCAAGGCCGCGCGCAGTCTCACGGAACAGGCCCTGGCCGCGGGCGTTCAGCCGCTCGAGCTCGTCAACCAGTCGATGGCCCCCGCCATGGACGAGGTCGGCCGCCGATTCGAGTGCAGCGAGGCCTTCGTGCCGGAGTTGCTCCTGTCCGCCCGCGCCATGAAAGCCGCGCTCGAACTCATCCGCCCGCTCCTGGCACGAAGTGGAGTTCAGCCGCTCGGCAAAGTCGTCGTCGGAACAGTCCGCGGCGACCTGCACGATATTGGGAAAAATCTCGTTGCCGCCCTGCTCGAGGGCGGCGGCTTCGAGGTCATCGACCTCGGCACCAACGTGTCGCCCGAAAAATTTGTGGAAACAGTCCAGACGAGCGGCGCCCAGATTGTAGCCCTGTCCGCCTTGCTCACCACCACCATGCCGGGCATGCGCACCACGGTCGATGCCTTTCGCGTGGCGGGCCTGCGGGAGCGGGTGAAAATCTTTGTTGGCGGCGCGCCCGTCACGCAAAAGTTCGCCGACGACATCGGGGCCGACGGCTACGGCGAGAACGCTCCCGCCGCCGTGCACCTGGCCCGCCGCGCTCTCAACCCAACCGGATAAAAAGCCACGGCCGGCTTCCGGCTGTCGCCCACTCTCCTGCCGGGACCTCGAACGGACCCATCGTCACCACGGCCCGGCCACCGCCAGAATCGGGCCTGGCGACGCGCCACATCGCCCGTGGCTGTGGGGAGTTAGACAGCCGAGGCCTTCGCAGTCGGCGTCTCCACATCCACCAGACACCGTCGCAGGTGTGCGATCGATCGTTCGGCCTGGGGCACGGTGCCGCATTCGACGGAAAGCACGATATCCCGGGGCGCGCGCCGGCACTGGGCGATGACGGCCCGCCAGTCGACCACGCCGTCGCCACAGGCACACCCCACCGGAGTGCCCGTGACCTGTCCGCGCTCGGCGCTGGATTGCTCGACCGAAATGTCCTTGGCGTGCAGGTGAACGAGCCGGTCCGTCACCCGGGCCAGCCAGACCAATGGATCGTAGCCGCAGAGATAGCTGTTGCCGGTATCGAAGTTGATCCCGATGCACGGGCGGTCGACCAGGGCGTGGATTCGATCCAGTCCATCCGGGTGTTTGCTGTATTGCTGGTGGGGCTCCAGGCCGATCAAAATGCCACGCGGCTCCGCGACGCGGGCAGCCTCCATCAGCGTGTAGCGCATCAGCACGAAATCCTCGGCTTCGGTTGTCCAGGTGGGTTTGGGGCCCTCGTCCGTGTTCACCACGGGCGCGCCGCACTCGGCCGCGAAGCGGATGGCCTGTTTGAGGTACTCGACGCTGATCTCGGGCTTGGCCAGGGGGGTGTGCGTCGAGAGGCCCGAAAGGCCGACGCCGGATTGCGCGCACGCCCGTTTGATGCGCAGCGGATCGTCGAGCATCGACACGCTGTGAAAGTAGCCGGCTTCGCTGAGCAGCTCGCGCCCCCAGTGCACCATTGGCTCGACGTGCGTGTAGCCGAGCTCCGCCGCCATCTCCACGCCCCACTCAAACGGCTTGTCGTGATGACGAATGAATTCCAGGTTGATGCCGAAGAAGATGTTTCCCATAAGCAATGGAGGGTTTTGGACGGATGAATTACGGCCGACCCGGCCGGGTGCCGGCCCAATGGCGAAAGCGTCGTTCCAACTCGGCCGGTGAACGCGGCCGATCCAGGGCGAGGACCAGATAACCCAGACGGAACTTGTCTCCCGAGCGATACTCGAGCGGCTGGCGATCCAGCCCCTGGGTCAACGCCAGGTAGGTGAACGGCTCAGTCATCGAGAACAGCATGTTGGTGCCGGCCGCGGTGCGCGGATCCGATCCGACCGCCACCTGCGCTTCGCGGCCGGGGGCCGGCGGCGGGCCGGTGACCGACGCCCACCACCCCGGGAATACATCGCGTTTGCCATGGGTGAGATAGGGCAGGTGATCCGAATTTTCATGGCGCGCCGTCCGATCCCAGGCCGCGGGGAACCGCAGGCCCAGGCCGTTGTAGTCGGTGCCGTGAAGCGTGACCCGGTTCGTGCGGGTCCCCACGGTGAACTCCGCGCGCCATTCCAAGGCCACCTCGCCCTGCCCTTCATCGACCGACAGCGTGAGCGTCCGGTGTTCGATCAGCAGCGCGACCGCGGGCGAATCCGGAGCGAGCCGATCTTCGGGCGCGACCCAATGGATTAATTCGGTCAAGGTCGCCTCGGATTGGCCGGCAGCGTTTGTGCCCGCCCGGGAGCTCAGCATGGCCACATGGCGTTGCACACCTGGACGATCAATCTCCTCCCAAAAGTTGATGCCGTTCACGCGCACCGCATACATCAAAGCATGATGATGTCGGTGATCGGCGGGCGAATCCCGCAGCACGCTGGTGCCGGCCAGCGTCCGCAAGTCCCGCACGTATGCCTTGTATTGGTCGGAGCCAAATGAGTACGTGAGGATCGACCGCCCGCCCAAACGCCATTCGAGCAGGCCGCGCGACTCCTCCAGCCTCACTTCGAATCCTTCCGCGCCGCGGAGACCGGCTGCTGTCCAGGATGTCAGAAGCAACGCCAGCCATTGCAAAACGCGCCACGTCCGCCGCCCACCAATGGCCCGCCGATCCGAATTCCGACGAAGACCCGGGCATTTCCGAAGCTGGTTCACGTCCGCCAACTTGGCGGGATGTGCCGACGGTTTCCTTGACCGCCATCAATCGGCGCAACGTCATGGCAACACGGCGCCACCCGACTGCGAACGACCGCTCGCGGCGCCCGAACGCCCGCAAACCTTCGATTGTCACCAATCCGGCCTCCGACTAGTCTAACCCGGTGTGATATGAGCAACGCGCCCAGCATTCTTTACTGTCATTGCGCCCACGCCCAGGTCGTGCCGCCGGAGGTCAAGGCCGCGGTCCTCAGCCGTCTGGCCGAATCCGGCGTCAGCTTCGAGGCGGTCGCGGACCTCTGCGAGATGTCGGCCCGCCGCGACCCGGCCCTTTGCCGGCTGGCGGCCGGGACCACCGGTCTAAAAATTGCGGCATGCTACCCCCGCGCGGTCAAATGGCTGTTTGCCGCCGCGCAGGCGCCACTCGTCCCGGAGCAGACCGAGATTCTCAACATGCGAACCTCCGACGCCAATTCCATTGTCGACCGGCTTCTCAACGGCGCGCTCCAGCCTAACCTCGCTGCCGCCAGCCAACCGGAGACCGCAGTCCATGCGACCTGAACCCCGTCCCGGCCGCGGCCACATACGCCAAAACTCCCACGTCCATCACTGAACCCCCTGGGAAGCCTGCCATGTCCTTGCACGATCAATCCACCCTGCGCCTGGTGCTTTTCGAGGGCCCCGACGCAACCCCGCTGCCACCCTCGGATCGCCTCGCCATCCTGACCGGACTCCTCGAGCGCGGCTACTCCGTCACGCGCGTCACCGGTCAGGGGCCAGTCGCGCGCCACACGACCGGCCCCCTGCTCGTCTTCGGGCGATTCGGCGTTGGACGCCAGCCCACGCCGGAGCCCGCGGCGGAACCAGGTGCGACCTCGTCCGTGCGCTTTGCCGATCTCGACGAGCTGTCGAACAACCGGCCGGCCGGCCCGCTGGCTGACGAGGTCATCTCGCGAGTTGAAGCGGAACGACAAACCGCGCAGGCGGCGCGCCATGGCGACTGGAAGCCTTGGTTTCCCGTCATCGACTACGATCGGTGCACCAACTGCATGCAGTGCCTGAGCTTTTGCCTGTTCGGCGTCTATGGCGTGGACGCCGGGCAAAAGATCCAGGTGCAGACCAGCGACAACTGCAAGACCAACTGTCCGGCGTGCTCCCGGGTCTGCCCGGAAGCCGCCATCATGTTCCCGAAATACAAGGCCGGGCCGATCAATGGCGATGTGGTCAGCGCCGCCGACCTGGATCGGGAGAAGATGAAGATCGATATCAGCGCCCTGCTGGGCGGTGATGTTTACAGCCTGCTGCGCGCCCGCAGCGACAAGGCAAAAAGCCGCTTTAGCAAGGAGCGCGACTCCGATAAGGCCCTCAAGGAACGACAGAAATGTCTGGTCAAGCTGGCGGAAGGCGGCGACATCCCGCCGGAAGTCCTGATGAGCCTGCCTTCGCCGGAGGAGATTGCCCGCCGCGCGGAAGAGGCGAAGGCCAAGGCGCAGGCAGCCCTCAACGCCCAAGGCGGGCCCGGCTGAACTGCATTCGGCGGGCGTTCGGGCGAGACGGCCGCACCCGGCGCCGCTGGTCCACGGAGAGCCCTTGGTTCCTTTCAGTTCTGCTCACCGAGCATGAACGCGGGCATCGCAGGTAGGGCTGGCGCTCCCTCCTTCGCTCTGAGCTACGGCGGGCCGAAGCCGCCGCCAGCCGGAGGTCCGATGGGCGGACCGCACCGACGGCGCGCTGCGGAGAGCGCGCCCTACCTTTCGGTTCATGGGAAGAGAGGACGGACCCCGATCGAGCACGAGCCGCCAGCCGGTCCACGGCGGCGATCCGCGTGCAACGGCGCAGGCTGAGAACTCCCCGCAAGGCTGAAGAAGGCGGGGGAGACGGCAGCAAGCCGACCCGACCCGCCAACCGCCGTAACCGCTGTCAACACGCTACGCCGTTCTATTTCTTCTGGGCTTTCGCGCGCGGCTTATCGGTCAATGTCTGGAGGAAGGCCACCAGATCATGGGCCTCATCGTCGCTCAATTTCTTGTCGAGCTGCAGATGCGCCATGGTCCGGACCGTTTGCTCGAGGGTCGTCTGCTTGCCATCATGAAAATACGGCCCGGTCAAGGCGATGTTGCGCAAGCTCGGCACCTTAAACTTCAGCTTGTCATCATCGTCCTTGGTCACATCGAATCGTCCCTGATCGCTCGTTTCGTACGGATGAACCAGCCCGACCTTGTGATACGCATTTGCCCCCAGCAACGGGCCATTGTGGCAGGTGGTGCAGCCCACGGTGAGAAACGCCTTCAGCCCGCGCGTCTCCGCCGTGGTCAACGCCGTGTCCTGGCCCTTGAGAAAATCGTCGAAGCGATCGTTCGTCTTCAGCGTTCGCTCGAATGCCGCAATTGACTGGGCGACATTTTCGTAGGTGATGGGCTGGGCATCCTTGGGAAACGCCTTGGCGAACAGTCGCGGGTATTGCTTGTCCGCGGACAGCCGTTGGACCACCTCCCCGTCGTTCGGCATCGCCATTTCAATCGGGTTCAACACCGGCCCTTTCGCCTGATCAACCAGCGTGGCCGCACGCCCATCCCAGAATTGCGCGAGATGAAACCCGGCATTGAGCACCGTCGGCGCGTTGCGTCCGCCGCGTTTGCCGAAGGCGCCGGGCGACGTCGGCTCGTTGTCCACGCCCCCACGTCCTTCATCGACCCGGTGACAGGTGTTGCAAGACTGGCTTTTGTTCATGGACAGAATCGGGTCCATGTAAAGCTTGCGCCCCAGCGAAATCATCGCCGGCGTGTCGTGTTCGGCGCCCGGCATTTTGTCCGGCAGCGGGCCGGTCAATTTCAACGCCTGGTCCCGCAATTCACGTGTCTCCGACGGAGCGGCCGTGACTGACGCCACTCCGAGCGCCAGGGTCATCGCGGCCATTGCCAACGTTTTTGTTCTCAGGCCAATCATCGTCTTGTTCATAGGTCGTTCGGTTTACCCAATCGTGCAGTGGAAAGGCGACGCCTTCACACCATTGTTTGGAATTGGATGCGCGAAAATTGACCCGCAGTCGGGCTCGAAAATTCGAAGGAAAGGAACCGGGGCATGCCCCCGCAATCGACGCGGAAGCAAGAAAACGGACGCGCCAAAATTTCAGGAGTGCAGGTGAGCGCCCGGCGCCCGCGTGGCTGGCACCGGCACCTCGTCAGCGTAATAGGAGCTGCGCACCATCGGCCCGCTCGCCACGTGGAGAAAGCCGAGGCCGCGAGCCTGTTCGCCCAGCGCGACGAAACGCTCGGGGGCGATGAATTCGGTCACGGGCAGATGCCGGAGAGTCGGCTGCAAATATTGCCCGAGCGTGAGCACATCGCACCGGGCCTCCCGCAAATCGTTCATCGCGTCGAGCAGTTCCGCCTCCGTCTCGCCCAACCCCAGCATCAGGCCGGACTTCGTCAACACACGGTCCCCCGCCTTGTCCTTGACCCGGCGCAGCACGGACAACGACCGACGGTAGGTGGCCCGATGCCGGACCGTTGGCGTCAACCGCTCGACGGTCTCCAGGTTGTGATTGTAGATCTCGGGCCCGGCCGACAGGACAACGTCGATGCTCTCCTCGCGGTCGAGAAAATCCGGGACGAGCACCTCGATGGCGATGCCGGGGTTGGCAGCCCGCACGGCTTCGATGGTCCGCCGGAAGTGTTCCGCGCCGCCATCCGCCAAATCATCGCGCGCCACGGCGGTGATCACGACGTGCCTCAGACCCATGCGCCGCGTGGCCTCCGCCACCCGGGCCGGCTCATCCGCCTCCAAGGCCAGCGGCTTGGCGGTGCTGACCGCGCAAAAACCACAGGCGCGCGTGCAGCGATCGCCCGCGATCATGAACGTCGCCGTCCCCTTGCTCCAGCATTCCCAATGGTTGGGGCACCGCGCGCTCTCACAGACGGTATGCAGCCGCAGCCCCGCGAGCAGGGTCGCGGTCTGCGCAAACGCCGGCGTGGTTGGGAGAGGCAATCGCAGCCAGGCCGGCAGGCGCGGGCGCGCCGGCAGCGGAGGAAGTTCGGTCGCAGTCATCGTTCAGCCTGTTCAAAACCCTCATCCCGCCACCATTCCTCCAGCTCGTCCGGGCCGAAGTCAGCCAGCACGCGGCCGTCCACCTCGATGACCGGCGCGAGGTCCTGGCCGGAGAGCCGGACCATTTCTGCCATCGCCGCGTCGTCGGCAATGACGTCCAACGTCTCGTGGGGCACCCCGCGTTGCGCCAGCCAGCGGATCGCCTTATGGCACCATGGACAGTACGACTTGATGAACAACCGGACGCGTGTTGGCTTCATGGTTCGGTCAAAAACGTATCGCTATGCTCGTAGCACGGCGCGCAGCAGCAGAGAAGCGTGAGCGGCCCGGCGCCCGTGTTCCACAGCTTGTGCCGGCGGCCGGGTGGGATGGCGATGGCGTCGCCCGCCTTGACTTCACGGACCTCATCCTCGATCCGGATGCGCCCCCCGCCAGACGTGATGAAGTAAATCTCCTCCGTGCGCGCGTGGTAATGCTCCTGGGTGGCGCCTCCCACCGGCAGGCGCGCCTCGGCCAGACTTTGCTGCCGGATGGCGGAGTTGCGATAGGCCAGCAATTCACGGATCTCGGAGCCGTCCTTGGTGACGAACGGCGGCGCGGTCGCGAGGCTGACGATGTCCATAACGGGCGGCATGCTGGAGAAAATGGCGCCCGACGAAAAGCGAAAAACCGGCCTCGACGCGAAGAGCCACGTCGAGGCCGGCTGAAACGAGCCAGCGCACCGGGCCGACCAGCGGCCCGCCGGCGCGCTATGGGGAAATGACCCGGAAGAAGGACGTCGGCGTCGCGGGCTTCTCGACGACAACCGACCGTTCCGTGGTCACCGGGCCGACGTTCGACCAATCGCCCGCGCCGAGGGACTCGCGGACCTGGAGTTGGAACGGGGCCACGCCGCCGACCCAATCGAACTGGAGATCGAGCGCCAGCGGAGTAAGCGTCGAGATCCGGAGCGGGTGCGGGATGGAGACCGGGATGCCGGCGGCCGAGGCCGTCCCCAGAAGCGCGATTTCCGCATCGCTGAGCACGCGCGGCTGGAATTGCACACTGTTGCAGTTGCCGGGCGCGCTGTCGCCGTCGTTGTCCGCGAAGAGCATCGCTGTGGGGCCCGCCGACCAGCGCCCGTCGACGCCCTCGCCCAGGGTCTGCTGCCCGACGAGGCCACCGTTGATGTACTTCTTCAAGGTCCGGGTGGTCAGGTCAAACGTGAAAGCCAACCGGTACCACGTATCACCTGCGATGGTGCCGTGATACGAGCCGCTGATTCCGACCCCGCCGCCGGACGACGCCGGCCGCACGAACAGACTCGCATCATCGGTGTTGTTCGTCCGCGTCTGCCAGAGCGAGTGCCACGAGTTGATCGTGTCGGTCGGGAACATCACGTCCATGACGAGCGTGTATTGGTTGATGCGTTCGCCACCGCCGTTGCCGGGATTGCCCGGAACGACGACATACCCGTCGGTGGTCGCGCCGGCCGCGTATTGCAGGACATTCGCATCGGTGCCGCGGATCGGCAGCGAGAAGAACGTGGTGCTGAATTCCGTGTCCGGCACCAGAGTCATATCGGCCCCGAGGGTCGCCCGCAGGCTGTCCTCAAAGGTGGTTTGATTGTTGAAATCCCACTGGCCGGACACCGTGGGAACGCCGTTTGCATCCGCCCCACCCAGCGCTTCGATCTCGGAATCGCGCATCTTGTAGTTTCGGAACTGGACGCTGTTCACGTAGCATTGGAGGCTTTCGCCGTCGTCATCGCCAAACAAAACCGCGCGATCCTGCATGGCATGACGCCCATCCACACCCTGGCCGCTCCAGGAGGTTTGATCGGCGAACTTCACGCCATCGATGTACTTCGTGATGACGGTGGCGGAATCCACAGCGAACGTCACCCGGTGCCAGCGGCCCTTGGTTATCTCGCCCGTGCCGCTGTAGTTGCCACTGATGCCCAAGCCGCCCGAGGTGCCCGCAGCGGAACCGAAGTTGGCAAACAACTCACCGTCAGAGGTATTGGCCGGCGTGTCGATTTGGACGAAGGAGTGCCACTGCCCGCTTTGGACAGGAATCAAGATGTCCATGATCAACGTCCATTGGTTAACCTTCGTCGCCGTCGGCGCTCCGTTCGGCACGGCCCCGGGCCGCATGACGACGCCGAAGGTGTTGTCGGCAGCCGCCGGTAGTTTGATGACCTTCGCGGGGAAGCCGCCGATGTCGGGAATCCCAAATGACGTCGTGGTGCCAAACTGGGCCTGCACCGCGGTCGGCCCGGTCGAGCCGCCCAGAAATTCCAGCGCCGAGCCGATGGTCGCCGAGAGATCCGTTTCGAAATCCCACTGGCCCGTGATCGACGGCGGCTGGTCGAGGCCGCGCGTGGTGAACGTCCACGACCTGGTGATCGGCCCACTCGCGTCGTTGTAGGTCAAACCCACCGTATAAGCCGTCCGGAAATTCAGCGGGCCCGGGGGCACGTACGAAACGGACACGACCTGGCCGTTGCGCGAAACGTCGGCCGTCACCGGCGCTCCGTTCAGAGTCAAGGCCACGCTGCCATCAACCACGGCCGTATCCCGATCCCAGATGGCCGCGGCAATGGACGAATCAATGGGTTGATCCACCGCGCCGTTGGCCGGGCTGATGTAGCGAACATACGGACGCTGCGTCACTCCCGAAACGTGGCGATACGCACGAATGGAGCCCGCGGCAGCAGAATCGTTGATCAGGGTGCGCGCCCCCGTCAGGACGTCGATCGAGAAAAACTCGCAACTCGCGTCGCCGGTCCCTTCCTCATAGATGAGCCGGACGCAATAAACACCCGCTTGCGCGACATAAAAGTCAAACAGCGTGTCCCCCCGGCCCCGTCCGCCATCGTAGGAGCCAAGAACCATCGCCGACGTCAGGACGTCGACCGGATCCCGCCCGATGCGCACCTCGAAGCCATCATCGCTGTTCACTCCGAACCGGTAGGACCCCGCGGCCAGGTCGAGATACATCATGGCTTCCGTGGAGAAGTCGTTCTGATCTCCCGCGGCCAGTCCCGGGAAGGTCTGATCGCCCGGAAATCCGCCGACCGACGCTCCGGCCTGATCGAAATTGATCGGCCCATCGACGTTGTAGGAACCATCCACGTTCGGGCCAGGAGTCGCCGAATTGTCATAGGGCAGCCCTGTGGAAGGGTTGAGGAGGCGTCCGGACAAATGCGCTTCCGTCCGCGCCAGCGAGTTGGGCAGGTTGGCCCCGGCCGCCTGGACCGTGCGGTAGGTCAGCCCGGGTTCCACGCCCGAGCCGACGGGGTTCGCATACGCCGCCGGCACGGTCAAATAATTCACGACCGTGAAGGAGAACGAGTTCGTTTGTTTAAGGGCCGGCACTCCTTGATCAGCAAAGACCAGGGTGTAGCTGTGAGTCGACCCCGCCGCCAGAAGGCCAGGGGCGTAGTTGATGGTGGTCAGCGAGCCGACTTTGGAGACGCCCGGCGTCACCGCGGTCCCATCCAACGACAACGCGATGGAGCTCGCGTCCAGCGCGACCGAACCATCCTGCACGGTCAACCGAATCGGCACCCCACCCGGCACATTCGAGCCAATCGGACTGGCCGAGTCCAGGGATGGGCGCGTCTCGGCGGTGATGACGTCGAGCTTGACCAGATCGGTGTACGTATCAGGTCGACCGGAAAGACCGGCGTTGGGACTGTGTTGAATGCCCACCGTTGCCGTCCGGGCGCCCACCGGAATTCCGCTCGTGCGCACATATTTCGCCCAGTCGTGCAGGTGGGACGCGGAATCGAACGTGGTCACCCCGTCGGCAAATGTCGTGAAAAAGGCGCCGCCGACGCGATCCAACACCACCGTGCCTCCGACCGGCTGGTTCGCCCCGTTGAAGAACTGCAGGGTCAAGTAGGGCATTTCCGGGTTGGCCCCCGGTGTGCCGTAGGACGCCAGCCAGGCGCTGAACGTATACTGTCCCCGGCCGGCATCGATGTCTCCGGCCGAGGCCCCGGCCAGCAGATCCACCGTTTGCGTCATCGGAGTGGCATACGCGGTGTCGTCCACGCTGCTTGCATGGCGCCAGCTATACATTGCGCCCGGTCCTTCAGACGCCGGAATGGGCGGGCCCGTGAAGTAGGCGGCGCTGTAGTTGTAACCCTGACAGACGCCCGTCCACCCGGCGGGCGTCGTCGGAGAACCGGTTGTGTCTTCGAAGCTCCCATTGACGATGAGATCGATGGCGTTGGCCGATCCGACGAAGGCCAGCCCGCCGGCCAAGATGGCGAGACCCCTGGTACTGCACGGAATGTTCATGCGATAGTTCGTTGGTTGAGTTCTGAAAAGGAACGTGCCGAAACTAACAGAGGTCGGACGAAACGCAATTATCCGATGGCCCGGAAGAACTTTTGTTTACTTTCTGTAACCTGCCTCACCGGCAGTTTTCTGAGCGTGGCGCCGCCAGAATTGTTGGTCCGCCCCAGGTCACCCGCCGGCATACCCAAACGCCGACACGCTCGGTTCCAGTTGGGCGAGGACCGGCGCCAGGTGCTTTTCGTAATGGCGCCAACGCCCGATGGCGCTGGTATAGAGCGGCTTGCTGACCGCCTCATACGTGGGCGATGATACCGGCTTTGAGCGCAGCCGATCGCGGTAGCCCAGGACGCCCTCCTCCCAGGGCAGGCCGAGGAAATCCAAAACCCGGCGCGCCTCGCGTTCCAGCTGCCGAACCGTGTCCTCATAGCGAACTTCGATCCAACGTCCCGACAGCCGCTCCCGCAGGCCTCGCCAGATGTGCATGTCGTGGGCGTAGCGCCGCGCCGTCCGCTCCAGCGTCAGAAAGCACACGCTATTCGGATTCAGCGGAAGAAATTGCATAAAACAACTGACCACGACATCCCGTGGATCGCGCAGGGCCACGACCATGCGCGTCTCCGGAACCAGCCGCAGCAACGCCGGCAGCAGAAGCGTCAAGGTCGGGTTCTTGTCCAGGTGCATTCGTCCGCCCAAAGGCTGGTTCAGCGCGGCTTCCAGATACTGAAAGTAACGCGCGCGCAAGGCGGCCCACCGGGAAGCCGGCACCGCGTCCAGCGCCTGGACATCCGGCACTGAAACCGACGGCGACTGCCACATCGCCGGAAAGATGTCCCGAGCGAAAACCTCCCGCTCATCCGAGCTGACCAGATCCGAGTGGCTGTCCAACACCTGCTCCAACAACGTGGTCCCCGTCCGCGGAAATCCACACAGGACGGCGTTTCGACGGGGCGGCCCCGCCTCGCCCACTCGGTCCGCCCAGCTTCGAAAATGGGCGGCGGTGACCGACGACGCAAGGCGCTCGAGGTGCCCCAACACGATCTCCGACTCCCGCCAAACTGGCGCTTCGCTGCCGCGCAGGATTTCCTTGCACTGCCGCATCACGGACATCGCCTCGTCGTACTGCCCGGCGCGATCCAACACCTGTGCCAGCTCGGCCCACGCCTGGGCGCGGATGAAGGGATGCGCGCGGTCACCTTGAGCGAGATCGCGCAGCAATGCCTCGGCCTCCGCTTCCCGGCCCGCGCGGCGCCAGAGCCGGGCGCGAATCAGCGACATGGCATGATAGTCGGGCTCCAGCGCCAAGCCCTCCTCGATCAACCCCAGCGCGTCGTCCAGGCGGTGCACGCGCTCCCATTGGAGAGCCAATTCCAGCCGGGTGTCAGTCAGGCGCGGATTCAGCGCCAGCGCCCGGCGGAAACACTCCTCCGCCTTCTCCGGCCGGAAGATCATGCGATAGCTCTGCCCGGCGAGATGCAGAATATCCGCCCTTCCTCCCTGGAGGCGGATCAGCTGATCGAGCAACTCCTCCGCCCGGGCAATTTCAAACCGGGCGCCAAACGCCCGACTCGCGTCGATCAAGGCCAGGCCATTGTGCGGACATCGCCGGACCACGCGGTCGAACAGGCGGAGCGCCTCGTCAAAACGGTTCGCCTGCCACAACGCGCGAGCCTGTTGGAGGTCCGGCAAGTCGGGGCCCGGCGATGGATTGGCGTTGCCCGAGGGAGATCGAGACGCGCGCTTCGACATGGGCCGACTTTAGGGCCGAAGGCCGGCGCTTGGACAGGAGGAACATGGTGTGGCTGCGTGAGCCTAAGCGCGCCTTCGGTCTCCCCATGAACCTCCCCCCGGGGTGCGCCCGTCCTCGGGCGCAGAAAGCCGGGAAATTTTTAAGGGTTGGGATTGTTCCAGCCCGTTGGTAGTCCGAGAGCTTCTGCGGGCGAGGACGCCCGCAACCCACCGCCAGGTAGGGCGCGCTCTCCGCAGCGCGCCGCCTGTGCGGACCTCCGGCTGGCGGCGGAGCGCCAGCCCTACCTGCGATGCTCGCGTTCATGGCCCGTGAGCAGGTCCGTAAGGAACAAGCAGCTCCCCAGGAGCAGTCACCGGCGACACCGCAACCCGTTTCTCCGCGGACTCGCGGCTCGCTCGGCCGCGGGCGACAAGCCCGCGCTCGGACAAGACGTGCCCGTCACGCCGCCCGAATTGGATCAAGGAGTCCGGACGCGATAGATGCGGCGGGCGCCGGGTGCCGGATCGGTCACCTGCACTGGGCGGGCGGTTCCCGCCGGCACGGCCTGCAACGTCGACCACGCACCCGGATCCGTGGATCCCTTGTATTCCACCGTGTAGGAAACATTGGCTGCCGCGTCGAAGCGCAGGACTGCCAAAGCTCCCCGCGCAATCGTCAAACGCAGGACGCTGCCCGCATTGTTCGGCGTGGTCCCGGCCAGGTATTCGCTCAAATTGTTCATCCCATCGTTGTCGAGATCCAACGCCGCGTCGTTCACGTTCGGATTCAACCCGTAGAGAATCTCCCAATCGTTCGGCATGCCGTCCCCGTCCGTGTCCGTCACCGAACCTTGCGGCCCGGGCGTGGGCGTCGCCGCCGACCAGTTCACCGGGTCATTGCCGAAGTTCCCCGCGGTGATCCGCGTCAGGGAGGTCCCGGCGCCATCCGGGGATGTGGGCCAGGGCGCCGTGTCGGTGTACTTCACGCGGTCGACCAGAACGAACGGAATCAGCCCTGCATCCGGGCCAGTCGTCTGCACCGAATCCGGCCGAACCAGCTCGATGCTCTCCGAGCTGTTGTCCAACTTGCCGTCCCAGGGCCCGAGGATGACGGCGCCGGCCTGGACGGAGTAGCGCGTCTTGAATGCGTTCAGCAGCGTCGTGTCGGTCGGGTTGAAGCCCACCACCACGATCAGCCCATTGCCAGGCATGACCGTGTTGGCCGGGAATTCAAAGGAGACCGCGTCCCGCAGTTTCCAACGATTGGTCGGCGCCGTCGTGTCATAAAGCGGCACCGCGCTGGCCGAGAGATTTCGCAATTCGATGAACTCGCCGGACAAATCGTCGACTCCGCCCGGCAGATCCGGAGGGTGATACATGATTTCGGAGATGACGACCGGGCCGACCCGCGGTCCGCTGTTGGCCAGGCCGGTGCCGGTCCGGAAATCGTCAACGGTGGCCGGGTTGTCCACTCCTAACGTGCGTTGGGCCATGGCCACAAACTCGACCTTGCTCCCATTCAGCGCGCTCGTCACGTAGCGGCCGAACGTGACGCCGTTGGCCGCCGGGCCGAAGTCCACCTTGGTGCGGGAACCCGTCAGCACATTCTGCCCATCGGCGACCGAGAGGTAGACCTCGTCACCCTTGGCCGAGCTCAACGAGAAGCTCGCCGGGTCATTGGGCACCGCATTGAATTGATTTTCGTAAAACACCTTGTAGCCATTGGCCGGCAGGATGGTGTTGGCCGGGATGCGATACTTTTTCAGCGCCGTCCGGGCATCGCTCAGGTACCAGCCACCGAGGTTGATGGCCGCAGCCCCGGTATTGCGCAACTCGATGGCGTCCTCCAGCGGCAGATCGCTGTGCGTCAGCACTTCATTGATCACGACATTGGGTATCGGCAAGTAGTTGCTCTCCTCCGGCGTGGGGGTTTCGAAAAACGACACGACATTAGTCGTTCCGTCCGGCAGCCGTCCCTGGGAGACGCCCGTCACTTGCGGGCCAAAGCGGTAGGCGTCAATCAACGTCCCGAACGCATCCGAAAGCCCGACATCATCGCCGCTTTTGCTCAACGCGAACGGAACGTGGTCCGCCCCGGCCGCGAGGTCGTTGTCCGCGATGAATTTCACGAAGCCATCGAGGCCGGCCGCAATGAAGGAGCGGGCTGGCAGCGGAGAATACTTCAACCGGTTGTTGAGGTCGTCCGTCAGATAAAGCCCGCTCAACTCGACGGGCTGGGCGCTGGGGTTGTAAAGCTCGAACCAGTCAGAGCCGCTGGACGGCGCGGCCATCCACTCGTTGATCTTGAGCTGGGCGCGATTCCCGAGCGGCGCCACGATGTTCACCGAGCCTTGCGACGGGATGTTGAGCACCCAATTGCTGCTGCCGCTGGGTACGCGACCGACGGAAAAGTCCGCCGCCTGCAGGCCGAAGCTGACGCTATCCAGCAACTCGCCGCCGCTCTGCGGGCGGTTGAAGAGATAAAGCGTGTCGCCCGATCCTTTCAGCCCGAAGCCCGAGTTGAGCACGGCCGAAAAGTTGGTGCTGGCCGGACGGTCGGGATCGAAGCGCACCACCCGATAGCTGCTGGCGTTGATCACGGATCCCACGGGAAACACCCAGCGACGCGGGTTGGTCAACTGGTCGGTCAGGCTCATGCCGGCGAGATCCACCGCGCCGCTCGACGGATTGTAGAGCTCGACCCAGTCCGTGATCGTTCCGTCCGCATTGGTCACGTTGCGGGTGTTGGCCAAGACCTCGTTGATGCGCAACCCCGCGTTCGCCGGGTTGTTGGTCACGATGACCGCATCGACTCGCGTTCCGAAATAAAGGTCGGAGCTCGACGGGCCGCTCTGGTGCACTTCGACGGCCAGCGTGTTGGCTCCGGCGAGCAGGTTCGTGGCGGGAACCTGGATCGGTCCCGTCCAGTTGGGCGCGCCGCTCACGCCCGTGGCCAGGGTCCCGTAGGTCACGGCGCCCGCGGCGATGTTGTAGCGATAGAACTCCTGGCCGTTGAGGTAAAACACCGCGCCGTCGTCGACGATGTTGGAAAGCTGCAGCGTCGTGGCGGTCAGCCCAGCCGGCGCCGTGAAGGTGGTACGGAAATAGTAAGTGAGGCGACCGCCGCCGATGGTCAGGAGCGTCTGGCCAGGCATGGGCGAACCGCCCGGCAGGGTCGGCCCCGTGAACAGCGCGGGCCCCGTCGGCCACGCGCTGTCATTGAACGCCGCGGTTCGCCACTCCACACCGTCAAGATTGGTGTCCTGGTTAAAGCGCCAGGTCTGGCCAAACGGGACGAGATTCACGAGCTGAGGCTCGGGAGGGGTCGGCGCCACGGGATTGCCGGCGCCAGGTGTCGGCTGGTCCAGATAGACGACGCGGGAGCCGCCATTCGGGCTCCGCCCTTGCGCCACGCCGGCGAACTGCGTCAGATATATGATGTGATCGATGACCGCTCCACCCGGGGCGATCAAGCCGATCTCGCCACCCCGGGCGTCCAGGGAAAAGTCGAGGTGATCCGGCCCGGCATGTGGCCGGCCATCGGCGATGTAGGCCCGATAGCCAAAGGCATCGATGAAGCTGAGCGGGGCGATGGGATGCCGGAACGGCTGTCCCAACGGCCGATCGGTCAGAAACAATCCGCCGAGATTCACTGGCAACGTGTCCGGGTTGTAGAGCTCAACGAAGTCATCGACAAAGGGCGAGAGCGGGCTGGCCAGCCATTCATTGATTTTCAGGGTCCCGGTGGAGCCCACGGCCACGCCCGTGTTGGCCGCACCGTGCGTCGGGCTGCACAACCCCCACTGGCCGGTGGGCAAACGTCCAATGGAACGATCGGCCAGCTGCCACCCGAATGACACCGAGTCGATGATCCGCAGCCCATTGGTCGCGCGATCGAGGAGATAGAGCGACGCGCCGGTCTGGCTGAGCCGAAAACCGATGTGCAATCCGCTCGTGCCGTCCGGGTTGTTTGCGTAAACGACCCGGTAAGCGCCCGCGGCCAGCGTGGTCCCGGCCGGGAAGATGTATTTGTTCGGATCCCCCAGGTCATCCGTCAGGCGGTATCCCGACAGATCGACCGCAGCGCCGCCCGCGGGATTGAGCAGCTCGATCCAATCGGGGAAGGTGCCTTCGTGGGCGACGGCGGACACATTGCGAGCCAGCACCTCGTTGATGACGACGCCGCGCAATCCCGAGACGACCGCCCACGTGCGCGAGACCGTCGCATCCGCATCGGCCTGCCAGACGCCCGCGCTGTTCCGTCCCACCACGAAGACCGTGTAATGTCCATTGGCCAGACCGCTCAGGCTGATGGGCGTGCCGGCCGCCTGATCGGCGCTCCACGCGCCGCCGTTCAACCGATAGCGGTAGGCGGTGATGTCCGCCCCGCCCACGGTCAGGCTCGCGGTCGTCTGGAACGTCGGCGAGTCCGGCTCGCCTGAGATGGTGGCACGGACCACCGTCGGCGCGGCCGGCAAGGCGGCGAGCGCCGAATTGATGCGGCTCTGGGCATCGTTCTTCATGCCCTGTATCGTCTGCGCCGGCACCCAGTCACCGAGGATCTCATCCATCAAGGGGAACAAATTGGCGGTGTTGAAAATGCCGGCGAGCTGGCGGCGGAATTCCGCGTAGTAGAGCGGCTCGATGTCCGGGTGATGCAGGAATCGCGCAATATTGGGAATGCGGGTGGCGGCGAAAATGTCGGTGGAAACCGAGCCCGCGCTGCCAAAGATCGAATCAAAGTCGTGCGGCAAAATGCGGAAGCGTGGATCGAGCACGCCTCGATAAAGGTCATAATCGTCATCGGCCCCATTGCTGATGGCGGTCTCGTTGTAATCGAGCAGGTAGAGCACGGCGAAGTACTGCAGCCATTCCGCGATGTTCACGTTCTGGTTCAGCGCCTGCAGGTAGACGTTGGCGGGCGTGGTGCCGGGACCGAGGGCCGCCGTCAGGTTCATCACGTCGGTCCAGTCATTTTCGCTGGCGTTGGATTCCTTTTCATACCCGCAATTGAGGTACGATTGCGGGTTCGTGCCGAGGTATTCGAGGCCGCATTCCGGGCGACGCTTCGAGTAAACGTTCCCATTGGCATCGTCCGGGAAATGATTTCGGGCCCATTCGTCATTGGCCACCTCCACCGCTGCATACGCGCCGAACATGCCGCCCGTCGTCGACTCGTTGACCCCGTTGTAGCGCAATTGGACGGCCGCCGTGTAGGGCGCCGGCAACCCGCTGCGCAGCGCAACCGCCGCGCCCAGGACCTGCGCGTAGGTGTTGACCGAGTTGAGATTGAGCGAGGTCTTGCCATGCCAGGGCACATCCCTCGGGAAGTCGAGCTTCATCGTGGGCGGCGTGGCGCTGAAGCTGCTCGCGCCGCGCCGGCGCACCGCGCAGCCGTGCCGCACCTGCACGTCACTGCCTTCCACCGAGATGAATGTCGCGTTGCGCGGAACGCGGTCGAAGTTGTTAAAAAACGCCTGGCGGTCCGCCGGCCGCATGATCAATCGGAAGAATGGCAGCCGTCCGGTGTAGCTCTCGTCGTCCACCTGGAAGAACGCGTTGGCGTCCTGGACCGGCGTGCCTGCGGCATCACCGGCTGCCGGCCACGTCCGGATGTTGCCGGCTCCATCCATGGCCTCGACGTAATACTCGACGATCGTGCCGGCGGCCTGCGGGGCAACGACCACGCCATAGATGCCGTCGCCCGCAGCCCCGTCGTTGCTCAGTCCGTTGTCGAGCATGGCGGTGCTGGCGAACGCTCCAGGTGAGGTACCGGTGGCGTCCCGCGACCAGAACCGCACGGTCAAGCCCGTGGTCGCCTCGTCCACAATCCGAGCCAGGACCGTGACTGAATTAGTCGAATGCGGAATCGCCGGCACATGCGAGACCTCAAGAATCATCGGCGGAAGATTGTTCGTCGCCGTCGAATTCACGGCGCCCGGCGTGCCCTCCGGCGTGCGGCTCGCCGCCCAGTTCTGGCCGTGATTGTCCGGCAGCGCTGCCTGGCGCAGCTCCAAAGACCGACCGAAACCGTCGGCCTGGCTTAGCCACTCCCAGCCGCCGCCCGTCTCCACCCGGGTCGCCCAATCCCCCTGATCGGCATATTCCACCAGATCGACCTGCTGCCCGGAGGCGTCCTCCAGTTCGATGGCATCCCCGGTGTTGCTCAGCCGGCCAGCCCAGCCGCCCACCACGTCCGTCACTCCGGGATACTTGGCGGCAAAGGCGGTGGGATTGGCTGCCACCACCAGGTATTTGCCGGCGCCCAACGTGAAGGACGGAAACACAAATTCCACCGCCCGGTTCAAGCGCCACCCGGCGAGGTTGACCGCACTGGCGCCCGCATTCCGCAGCTCGACCCACTCGTCGGCCGGCGACTCCGAAGCCGGGTGGTACATGATCTCGCTGATCAGGATCTGCCCATCCCAGACGGCGTTCGTGTTGAGGGTGTAGTTCCAGGGGCTGCCCGTGAATGCATTTTTCGCCACCGCCAGATCGCGAATGCCGTGCCCGGCCAGCCAGCTGGCGTTCACCGCACCGTTCGCCGGTTGTGCGAAGGAGAAGGCGTAGGGGCCCGCGCCATCGCCGCTCACGCTGACTGCCGCCACCCCGTTCAGCCGCAAGTCGCCGGCGTCCACGCCAACCACCGGCTCGCTGAAGGTCACCGTGACTTTTTCCAATTGGTTCAGCGTGGCCCCGGGCCCCGGATCGACCGACACCACGGTCGGCGCCGTCGTGTCCGTCAGGACATACTGCCAGGTCGCGCCGGCTCCGAAATTATCGAAGGGCTTGGACGGACTTTCGAAGTCGCCGATCCCATGGCTGCCGCGCCACCCCACATAAACGGTCCCTTCCGCCAGCCGCGGCACGGTGAAAATGTAATTGCTTCCGCTTCCCGTCACGCCCAGCGCGGGAACACCGTTGAAAAGCAGATCGCCCGCATCGACGCCCGACACCGCCTCGCTAAAGACCACCGTCACGTTGGTCAAGGCCGCGACATTGCCCGGAGCCGGCACGCGACTCGTCAGAGTCGGCGGCGTCGACACTTGCACGCTCACCGTCACCACGGCAGAGGTGCCGCGCGCACCCAAAGCGTCCACCGCCACCGCCCGCAAGGCGTAGCTGCCCACCCCGACACCCGGCCAGTCGAAGGCATACGGCGCCGTCGCGTCCTCGCCCACTTTGGTGCCGCCCTGATAAAACTCCACCATCGCCACCGACCCGTCCGGATCCGAGGCCGACGCGGTCATCGAAATCGTGGCCGGCGCCGTAAAAACCGTGCCCGCGGTGGGGCTCAACAACGCGGCCACCGGGACCTCATTCCCGGAGCTCGCGGTCAGCTCGAGCTCGAACGAAATGTCGGAACTGCTCGGCGTGGCCTGGTGAATTTCGGCCGCGACGACGTTCGGCCCCGCCACCAGAAGCGAGGTTGGGAAGTTTGCCGAGAAGAAGGTCGAGCCGTCATCACCCGCGTTGGCCGCGAACTGGTTGTAGAGAACATCGCCGTCCGGAAGCCCGTTGCGGTAAATCTCAACTCCGTTCAGATAGAGCACAACCCCGTCGTCACGGCGAACCCGCAACTGGCCGACAAGATACGCACCCGGATTCGCCACGTTGAAACTTTGCCTGAAATAGGTGGTGACGAACTTGTTGTTGGGATCCGGCCCGAAGCCCACGAGCGTCGCCTCGTCGCCATCGCCATAGCCCAGCTGCGCCGGACCGCTGGCCCAGGCCGAATCATTGTAGGCGGGCGCCCGCCAGGCGGTGCCCTGATCTGAACCGTCATCCAGATATTTCCAGACGGAAGTAGTCGGGACGAGGACATCAGCCGCCCGCAGCGGAACGGCACAGGCCACCAGGACCATTACAGAGATCGCCAGCCGGCCCATGCGTGAAAGATCCGTCATTTGCTTCATATCGGTTACCATTGTGTGACGTAAGAAACTTCAGAACTGGGGAATGGTCAAATGAAGCGCCCAACCTCCACGACATAGCCGACTCTTCTCGGCACCGCCGGGCATACTGCGCCCTACAAGCCAGCCTGCAATTCCGCCGTTGCGAAAAGTTCCCACAGGCGAAAGAGGGCCGCAGCCTAACGATCGGAACGACGGCTTGGCAAGCCGAGAGTCCCAATTTTCACGCAAACACGGCCCGCTGGATAAGAAAATTTTTAAGTTCCTTGAACCCACCCACCGTCGGGAGACCCACCCTCGCTTCAGCCTGCTCTTGACACCCCCTCCCGTCGCCGCGCCATAAAACACGCGTGGATTGCCGCGAACTGCCAGTTGTCACCGTGATCATCCCGACCCGGCCCGGTCACGGGGTTCCCCTCGCGCTCTCCGCCGCCCGCGCGCTCGATTATCCCCGGGAACAGCTCGAAATCCTCGTCGTCCGCGGACGCCAGCCCGCCGTCCAGCGCAACGCGGCCCTCCGGGCCGCCCGCGGCGACCTGATCTATTTTCTCGACGACGACGCTGTCGCCCGCCCGAATGGCATTCGCAAAGCGCTTGAGCACTTCCGCGATCCGGGCGTGACCATCGTGGGCGGGCCAAACCTGTGCCCCGCCGCCGCCCCGCTGCTGGAACATGTGTTTGCCACCGTGCTCGCCAGCTGGCTGGCGTTCGGGCCAAGCCGGGCCCGTTACGACGCCGTGGGCCAAACCCGGGCCACCGGCGAGAAGGAATTGATCCTCTGCAACTTGATGGGACGCAAAAAGCCCATCCTCGACCTCGGCGGCTTCGACGAAGCGCTCTATCCCAACGAAGAGAACGCCCTGATGGACGCCATTCAGAGCCGTGGTCAAAAGCTGATCTACGACCCCGAGTTCATCGCAGAACGGCGTCCGCGCCGCACGTTGGCGGCGTTCATCCGCATGCTCTTCACCTACGGCCGCGGACGGGCCGAACAATTCCGCCTCCATCCCACTCCGGGATCCGCACTGAATTTCATCCCCCCGCTCTTCTGCCTCTACCTCGTCCTGGCCATCGTCGCCGGCGCGCTGCTCGGCACCGGACAAGTGCCGCCGATCTTGAATTGGATCTACCTCCCGCTCGCCTTCTACACGCTGGCGGTTCTCATCCAAACACTTCTCCTCATCCCCAAACACGGTCTGCTCCGCAGCGTCCTGGCCGCACCCCTGCAGCTCGCCAGTCATGTGTTCTACGGCGCGGGTTTCTGGCGCGGGCTGACCACCCGTCTAAAGCCGCCCGGCGTCAACCCCGGTGCCGAGGTCACGGTGGAGATCGTGCGGCTGGCGGGTGATTGCTGAGTGACGGGTGAAAACCGGCCAGCCGCCAGGAAGCGGGGGCCGCGCGTCCGCCGAATACGCCAGCCCATCTCAGCCGTCAAATCGCCGGTGCTCGCGTCCGACGTCCAACCCGCAGCCCACCTGACTATGCGCAGAATTATTCCATCCTCGCCCCGACGCCTCCGATTTGTCGCCTTCACCTTGATCGAACTGCTGGTGGTCATCGCCATCATTGCCATTTTGGCCGGACTGCTCCTGCCGTCGCTGGCCAAGGCGAAAGCCAAGGCCCAACGCAGCAGCTGCCTGAACAATCTTCGGCAACTGGGCGTCGCCTTCACTTCCTGGGCTGATGATCACCACGAAAAATATCCCTCGGTCGTCGACATCGCCCAGGACGGCGCCAAGACCCAGCCCGAGGCGTGGATGCATTTCATCGCGCTCTCCAACGAAATGCTGACCCCGAAGATCCTGCATTGCCCCAGCGACGCGGCCAAACAGACGGCGCGGGACTTTGACGGTCGGCCCGGCAGCCTGCAGGTCTTGAAGGACACCGGGGTGAGCTACGCCATCGGCACCAGCGCGGGCCAGGACAAGCCCGGCATGCACCTCGCCGGCGATCGCAACCTCATCGGAAAAGACAACCAGGGCTGCGGTCCCGCCGCCATTCCGGCCGGCATCACCCAACTCGACCCAACAATGCCTCCGCGCTGGGATGACAGCATCCATCGCAACGCCGGCAACATGGTGATGGCCGATGGCAGCGCCCTGCAACTCACCCAGGATGCCCTGTCCAAGGCCATGTCGTCCTCTGGCGACACCCGCAACTGCGCGTTGAAGCCAAAGTAACGCCAACGTAACGCGCTTGACCGGTCTCATCCCCCAAAGCCATGGTCCCCCATGGCTGCCGGCCAAGCATCGTCTGATCCCCTGAAAATCACGCCGCCGGAAATCGTGGCCCGCAAACGGCGCGGCGAGCGCATCGCCTCGCTCACCGCGTACGACTATCCGATGACCCGGCTGCTCGACGAATGTGGAGTCCCGCTGCTGCTCGTCGGGGATTCGCTCGGCATGGTGGTTCTCGGCTACCCGAACACCACTCACGTGACCATGGCGGAAATGGAGCATCACGTCCGGGCAGCCGCCCGCGCCAAACCCCGGGCTCTCCTGGCCGCCGATCTTCCCTTTCGCAGCTACGACTCCGCCGAGCAGGCCGTCACCAATGCCCGTCGCCTGATCGACGCCGGCGCCGAAGCCGTCAAAGCCGAAGGCGGGCGGGCCATTCTCGATCAGGTGCGAGCCCTCACCGCGGACGGCATCGCCTTCATCGGTCACCTCGGGATGTTGCCCCAGCACGTTCTCGAAGAGGGCGGCTACAAGATCAAAGGTCGCCGGGACGACGAACGTGAGGCCTTGCTGGAAGACGCCCTCGCGTTGGAACAAGCCGGCGCGTTCGCGCTCGTCCTCGAACTGGTCACGCCGCCAGTCGCCGCCCAACTCACTTCCCGCCTGTCCATTCCCACGATCGGCATCGGCTCCGGCCCCGACTGCGACGGCCAAATCCTGGTCACTCCCGATCTGGTCGGCGGGTTTCCGTGGTTTACACCGCGCTTCGTCCAACCCCGCCTGCAAACCGCTGCGGCGATGCGCTCGGCGATCCAGGACTGGCAACGATCCCTGAACACCCCATGCCCCGATCCCAACGACCGCACCGCGGCCCATCCCGCTCCGCAACCAAACTGACCCACCTCAATGCCCGCGGTGAGGCCAGCATGGTCGACGTGTCCCACAAGCCCATCGTCCTGCGCGAGGCCATCGCCGCTGGAGAAATCCGCCTGCAGCGAGCCACGTTGTCCCTGATTGAAAGGGACCGGATCGCCAAGGGCAACGTCCTCGCCGCCGCGCGCCTGGCCGGAATCCAGGCCGCCAAACGCACCGGAGAACTCATCCCCCTTTGCCACCCGCTCCCCATCACCCACTGCGAAGTCCGGTTCGAAATCCCCCGCGCGCGCGACCGCATTCTCATCACTGCCAGCGCCCGCATCGCCGCCCAAACCGGCATCGAAATGGAGGCGCTCACCGCCGTCAGTGTCGCCGCTCTCACCATCTACGACATGTGCAAGGCCGTCGACAAATCCATGGTCATCGGCTCCATCCGGCTCATCGCGAAATCCAAACAGCCGCTGCCGTCTGCCTGACCCTGCTTCGGCTCCGCACGCGTCACGCCGGCCGCCCCGGACCATTCATTTGTTCGACGCCCGGCGGTGGCCACCGTACGAATGGGGCGTGTCGAGCTTGTAAATCTGCACCGCGTTCCCGTCCGCATCGGCCACAATCAGATCGGTTCCACCCCAGTCATGATGCTGCACGTCCCGCAGGACGCGCGCCCCCGCCGCCCGCAACCGCCTCGCCGCCGCCCGCACATCGCCCACCATGAATCCGAGAAAAATGGGCTGGGCCAGCGCCGGCCGATCGGCCCACGCCGGATCGACAACGTGCTTCCTCCCTCCCGGCTTGAGAATCACCTGCGGCCCGTCACCTGCCTGCTGCAAAACCACCCGCGCTGTCGCCTGCTTCACAACCCCCAGTCCGAGCGTGTCCCGGTAAAAGGCGAGCTGGCCCAGCCAATCTTCCACTCGCATCTCGGCCAACAGGATCTCCGGCTCAGCCACGTCGCCGGTGGCTCCTCCGCCCGGCGGCGACCAGAGAATCCAGCGGGTGCCATCGGGTGCGGCAAACTCGGCGCGCTCGAATCCATCGTCCCTCTCAATCTCGGTGGCGAACCGAACTCCCCGCGTCGACGCCTGGGCCCTGGCTCCAGCGAGGTCCCGCACCCGGATGCCCAGTCGGATGGCCTGATCTCGTTCACGTTCGACGCCCGCCGGAAGGCCTCGCCCTTCGAAGAGCTCAAAGACGAGGGCCCGGCTTTGACCCGCGACGAATCGTTCCCACCCGGCGCCGAGAATCGCCCAATGGCCATCCTGGGACCGCGCCTTGATTCCCAGAACGTCGGTGTAAAACCGAAACGCCCCCGGCCAGTCGGCCGGGCAAATACCCGCGAAGTTCAGCTCAAAGTCCGCCGAAGCCGCCGGGCTGACGTCAGCCGCCGTCTTACCGGCCGCGAGGAGATGACGACCGAAGAATTCTGCGACCAGCTGGGGCACGTGCGGATCGTTGAAGCCGCCATGGCCCGCACCCGCCACGGGATAAAACGTCACGTCCGCACCGACGCGGGTCAACGCCTCCTTCAAGAGTTGGCTCTGATGGAATGGCACGGCGGGATCGCGTTGGCCATGGACGATCAGGAATGGCGGCACTGCCGCGGTCACATAGGTGATCGGATTCGCGCGCGCCACCTTCTCGCGATTTGCCTGGATCGGGCCGCCCACCAAGAGAGACTCGGGCGATTTTGGCCCGTCATGGATCATCCCGTCCGGAGTGCGATGCCGGTCCATTTGCAAAAAATCGGTCGGCCCGTAGAAATCCGCCACGGCTTGCACGCGGCTCGACACGTTCAGGTTTTCGCCGACTTCAAATTCCGGAACAGTTCCGGCCGTGCCGAGCATGGCCACCAGATGGCCGCCCGCGGACTCGCCCACCGCACCAAAATGGCCCGCGTCGATGCGATACTCGGCGGCGTGCGCTCTCAGCCATCGCACGGCCGCCTTGCAGTCCTGGATTTGGGCCGGAAAGATGGCGTGCTGGCTCAGGCGGTAGTTGATCGAGGCCACGGCGTAGCCGCGCGCCAGCAACCCCGTCGGCACATCGTCCTCCTTGCTGCCCGCCAGAAACGCCCCGCCGTGGACATGCACGATTAACGGCAGATTGGTTCCCGCTTTCGGCACGTACAAATCCAACTTCTGTCGCTCGTGCCCGGCCGTGACGTACGGCACGTCCCGGTAAACCGCCACCGCTTCCGGCAACCGCCGTCCCGCCTGCGGCCGGGCGTCTGCCGCCAAGGCCACCTTGACGAGGGCCAGAAGAAAACATCCCACGACCATTGAGCTGCGGGCTTTCACAGGCAATCGCGTGAATTCATCGCTGGGTGAGCACTACAGTCTCCGAATCGCAGCCGGGACCTCGGCCGCCGACGGCACCCGGGCGGAAAAAGTCCATTGATCCTCTCCGGCCCGTTCGCGATCCAGCCAGATCCGCGGGATGCCCATGGCCGCCGTCGGCGCCAGATCATGATACCCACTGCACGCGACATGAACCCATTCGCCTGGGGCCACGCCGCTCAGTTCCGCAAACCGACGAAAATGCGCCAACGAAGGTTTGTAGGATCGGACCTGCTCAGCCGTGACCACTCGATCAAACGGCCGTCGAAACAACCGCTCCGTCTGCGCAAAAAGGTCGTTGTCGCAGTTGGTCAACACGCCAAGCTGACATCCCATGTCCCGCAGGGCGGCGAGCATCGGCTCCACGTCGTCGAAGACCGCAAGCTCACCCCAGCGTTCGGGCAGGACCCGCGCCTGGTTCTCCGCTATGCTCAGGCCAAGGCTGGCAGCGGCGCGGAACAATCCTGTGCCAAGGACGTCCCGGTAACGGGGGTGCGGTTCAGCGCGCTGGAGTTCCCGCTCGCAGGAATGGTAGGCGGCGATGACGTCGGCCGTTCGGAGGCCGAAGATCGGGCGCAGGATCGCTTCGAATCCGCCGCGCCAGTCCACCAGCGTTCCGTAACAATCAAAGGTGACCCAACGTAGCTTCATGGCGATCAGCAGTGAAATAGCCGAAGCCCGCGAGCGCGCCAAACCAAATCCATCGGGGCGTGGGACCCATCGCGATCGACAGCGAATTCCGCAGCGCCGGACCCGGCCCAAAAAAACTCTGCCGTCAGGTGTAATATCGCCGCGCAAAAGGAGGAGAACGGGGTGGAGCCGGCCGGACGTCCGGGGCTCCACTCATGAACTCCAAGAAACTGCGATGGATCCTGGGCGGGGCGCTGCTGGCGGCCGGACCGTGCGTGTCCGTGCACGCCCAGGCGCCCCCCGACAAGTCCGGCGTGAAGGCCTCCGTCATTTCGCTGCCCACGGGCGCGGGCTCGATCGAAGGCCTGGGCGAATCGTTTGAGCCGCAGCTCAACACCGGCGGGTCGACCTACGGCATCCCCATCGAAGTGGTGCCGGGGCGCGCCCAGCTCGCACCGTCCCTCCGCCTGGGCTACGACTCGTTTAGCGGCAATGGCCTGGCAGGAATCGGCTGGTCGCTCGATCTCCCGTCCATCAAGCGTCAGACCGACAAAGGTTTTCCAGAATACGACAGCAGTGACACGTTTGTCTCCGGCGGCGAGGAACTGGTGCCGTTGAACAACGCGGGCGGAGACTGGCGCTGCGAAAACGAGCGCGACTTCAAGCGATTCCGCCAAATCGACTCCGACGCCGACGGCGTCGTGGATGGCTGGGAGGTGACCGAGCGCAACGGAACCCGCCATACGTTCGGCCGTTTCCGCGGCGAAGGCGGGCGCTGGAGCGCGATCGAGCACCCGCAACGAAATGCCCAGGGTCCCTTCGATCGCACGTACTGCTGGATGGTCGACTCCACCACGGACCTTCACGGCAACCGCGTCGAATACGAGTACACCCGCGGCGCCGGGGTGCTTTACCCCAGCCGAATCACCTACGGCCACCTCAATGGGAATGTGCACGAGGTGTTGTTCCAGTATGAGGCGCGGCCGGACGCCTTCGATGATTACCGGCCGACCTTCTCCGCGCGCCTCGATCGACGGCTGACCCGGATTGAAGTGCGCAGCCGCGGCAGCCTGGTCCGGGCCTACAACCTCGCCTACACCTATCAGGCAGGCGACCTGACGCCGGACCAGGCCGCGCTTCAGAACACCTATCTGGACCTGGGCGTGACGCTGCTCAAACGCGTCGTCCAGGTGGATCGCTCCGGCGCGGACGCCAATTACCTGCCTCCGCTGATTTTTAGCTACGCCGGTCTGGATCTGACGAAGGCGGAGGAACGAGGGTTCGCCGCACAACCGGAGCTGGACCTGGCCGAGCCGAACGGACGGGTCCAACTGGCGGACCTCGACGGCGACGGCCTTCCGGACCTGTTTTCGACGCCGACCGAAGGCGCCGGCATGGTCCAGCGCGCCTGCCTCAATCGCGGCGAGTCCCGCACGACCGGCGAACCCCTGCTCGCCTTCGCGCCATCCCGCCTCATCCAGGCGGCTGCTCCCGTGGATCTGGCGTTGCCCAATACCGTGGTGCACGACCCGAAAGGCAAAGGTCTCGTCGACCTCTCCTGCCTGATGCAGGACGGAGCCAACAAACGCCTGGACACATTTGGCAACCGTTCGCGGCTGGACGGCATCAGCGAGGATCGACTGGGCTTCAGTTCCAGCGACGTTCAGACCACCGTCCTCGACAACCCGCCCGCGTTTGTCAGCTACAGCGACGCGGGCACGCGCCAGATGGACGTGAACTTCGACAAGCGCGGCGATTTCGTGAACCTGGAGCGTTCGTTCGGCGCCATGATGGTCAATACGTTTTACCTGGCCCGGGGCGGCGCCTGGACGACGCTGCAGACGGCCCTGCCCCCGAGTTATCCGCTGGCCAACACCTTCGGCGGCACGAACGGCGAAGCCAATCCCTGCGTGCACCTCGCGGATCTCAACGGCGATCGCATGCTCGATCTCCTCTGCCTCCGTCTCGACACCAGCGGCGGCGGCCAACGCATCACCGTCAGCTACTGGCCGCTCTGCGGCCTGGGCCGCTATGGCGAGGAACGGACCATCGCCAACGCGCCCGGCGACGCCTTCGATTTGGGAGCCCTCGACCTCCGCGACGTCTTTGTCGAGGACTTCACCGGGGACGGCCTCGCTGACGTGCTCGTCCTCGACGGATCCGGCCCGGCCGCCACGCTCATCCTGCGCGTGAACATTGCCGGACAGCGCTGGTCAAGTCCGTACGTCCGGAGCGGGCTGCCCCGCTACGCACCGCGCGATCCCGGCAACCCCACGATCCTGCGCCTCGCCGATCTCAACGCCAACGGTTCCATCGACCTGCTCTTCCGCAATACCTCGCCGGCCAACACCATCGGCTACGTCGAACTGCTGCCCACCGGCCGGCCCAATCTTCTGACCGGCATCGACAACTCGCTTGGCAAACGCACCACCATTGTCTACGGCACCGCGGCCGAAGACGAACAGCGCGCGCGCGAGTCCGGGCACCCCTGGCACACCCACGCCCCGTTTGCCCTCGAAGTCGTCCGGCAAATCCGCACCGCCGCCGGACTCGATCTCAACGGAGACGGGCGCGACGACACCGCGGTTGCTGAGTTCCACTATCGGGATCCGTTCTACGACGGCTACGAGCGGGAGTTCCGCGGGTTCGCCTATGCCCAGCGCACGGACTATGGGGACGATTTCGTTTTCGATCCGGTCACCGGACTCATGGATGTGACTTCCGGCTGGGACCGGGGCCGGACGCCCACCGGCCAGGTGGGTGGCCCATCGCTGGTCACCCGCTATCGCTTCCACACCGGCTCCGCGGATCAGATCGACAACGACGACTACGGCAGCACGCTGCCCGCCTTTCGCCTGACGGATGAGTTCACCGAAACCGCCGGGCACGAGGAGGAACCTCTCAAGGGCATGCAATGGGTCGAGGAAAAGGTCGACCCGGTGATTCTTCATTCGGCCGTCGATGGCGACTTTGACGCCGGCTGCGAAGCCGCCACCGCCGCGGCAGGTGTCGAGGCCGGCTCCCGCCTCACCCCGGATGCCTACGTCTACACCCGCACGCGCCAGGACTGGAAGGTGCGCCGCCTGTATCGACCAGCCGAACCCCTGCCCTATTTCGCCGATCAGGACGCCGACGGCGTCCTGGAGGATTATCGATCGAATCCGGTCCCGCCGATTCCCGAGGGCCGCTTCGCCAGTCAGGGCACGACGGTTGTATCCGGCAACGGTCGCTCGGTCTCATTCGCGTTCGTGCGCGAGAAGATAACCGAGGTGCGCGAGGCCAACGGCCTTCTGGCGACTGCGCTGGCCTACCCCATCGCCCCGTTCGTCACCACGCGGCAGGACATGGATTACGATGACTACGGCAACCCAACGCAGCTGCAGGACTGGGGCGTCGAGGGAGCGGGCCTTGACGATGAGCGTTTCACCACCACGACCTACGCCCATGGCGGCCAGGCGTTGGATCGTTGGATCGTCGACCGCCCGGATGTGATCCGGGTCACCGACGAGGCGGGCGCGTTCGTGTCACGCAAAACCCATTTCTACGACGGCGCGCCGTTTGTCGGGGTCCAGGGACAGATCCAGGATCGCGCGTTGCTGTCCCGGACCACCGAAAGCCTGGATGCCACTCACGCGATCGACTCCGCGCGCTCGCGCTACGATGCCTACGGCAACCTCGTCGAAAGCCGCGACCCCGTCGGCAATCGCCGGACATACGCCTGGGACGCCCAGTTCCAAACCTATCCCGTCACAGAAACAATCGTTGTCGGAGGCGGTTCCCCGGACCTGGTGCTGACCGCGACCTACGACGCCGCCTTCGGCGTGGTCACCAATTCGGTCGATTTCAACGGCCAAACGACGAGTTACACCGTCGACAGCTTCGGGCGCCTGGTCGCCATCGTGCGCCCGGGCGACACGCCGGCTTTGCCGACCCAGGTTTTTGAGTACCAGCCGGCGGATCCCATCCGTGGCGTCGCCTACGCTTACGACGTCGCCGGGCGTCTCACCCTGACCGCCGTGCCCCTCGGCTCGGCGGGCCGGGTCGTGACCCGCCAACGCGAGGTCGCAGGCCAGCCGGGCCAGTTCGTGACCGCCGAGTTTACCGATGGGTCCGGCAAAAAGCTGGCCGCGATCGAAGAAGGCGAAACCGCCGGCACGTGGATCGTCAACAAAGCCACCAGCTACAACCTCCGGCTGCAACCGTCAGCCGCCTGGCAGCCGTACCAAATCTCCAGTGTGGACGTGCCGCAGTTCCCGGCCGTGTGGCCCGCCGGCCGCCCGCCGGCGACCGACGGCATCAACCCGTCCATCGTCGCCACGGACCGCCTCTTTGATCCGGTCGGGCGGGAGATCCGCACCCGGCCGCCGCCGGAGACCTGGGGCGGGCCGCGCCGCGAAACTGCGACCCAGTATCTGCCCCTGCAAAAGCGATTGTTGGACGAGGAAGATCTTCGTGCCGGCTCGGAGCACTTGGCTACTCCTCACGTGCAATCGTTCGACGGGCTCAACCGGATGATCGCGGTCGACGAGGTCGTTCGCCTGACGGATGCCGGCGAGGCCGGTCCATCCGCGACCTGGCGGACCGATTACACCTACGATTTGAACGATCAGGTCACCCGCGTGCGCGACAGCCAGGGCAACGTCAAGACCATGGCCTACGACGGAATCAAGCGACTCGTCGCGATGAACGACCCGGACCGGGGCCGGATGACCTTGGCTTACGATGACGCCTCCAACCTGCGGGAGACCGTCGATGCCCGGGGGCAGCACATCGTTTACACCTACGACGGCGCCAACCGGTTGCTGACCGAAGATTACCAGGACGGCGGCCCTCGCGCGATCGACGTCGAGTATCACTACGACACTGCCCTTACGGCCGTGGATCTGGGAGACGGCACGACCGGCCGGGCCAGCCTGACCAAAGGTCAATTGGCCTGGGTCCGCGACCTTTCGGGCGAAGCTCACTTCTCCTACGATTCGCGCGGCCGGAAGGAATGGGAGACCAAACGGGTGCCGGACGCGGTCCACAGCCAATTGGTCAGCTATCGCACCCGCTTCAGTTTCGACAGCATCGATCGGTTGAATCGCCTCACGTATCCCGACGGAGACGAAGTCGCCTTTGCCTACAACGCCCGAAACCTGCTGACGCGCGCGTTTGGCACCGTTCTCGGCGATGTCATTTCCGGCCTTCGTTATCAGCCGTCGCGACAGTTTGCCGCCATTCGCTATGGCAACCAGGTGGGCACGCGCTACGCCTTTGACCCGCGCCTGCGCCTCACCGATTTGGAAACCACGAACGGCCCGACGCGCCTCATTGACTTTGGCTACACCTTCGATGGCGCCTCCAACGTCCGCCGCATTGAGGATCAACGAAACCTGGCGGGCGCGCCCGACGCGGCGCTTCGCTTCAACACGCAGGACTTCGGCTACGACAATCTGTATCGCCTGATCCGCGCGAGCTACGCCCGGCTGGGATCCACCGTCACCAACCGGATCGACTTCCGCTACGATCGCATCGGCAACATGCTCACGCAGATCTCCGACCTGGTCCACGACCAGGACGGTCAACCTGTGGCCAGCCTGGGCACGATGACGTCCGGCGGGGCCGGCGGCCGCTTCAATCGCCCAGGGCGGGAAGCCACCGATGCGCCCGGGCCGCATGCCCTGTCGCAAATTGCGGGCCCCGGCGGCCCGCGGGATTTCGCCTATGACGCCAACGGGAATGTCACCCGCGGGGATGGAGCGACCAACACCTGGGACTTCAAGGACCGCCTTGTCCGCGTCGAGAACAGCGCCATGATCGCCCTCTACGCCTACGACTCCATGGACCGGCGCGTCACCAAGACCGTCCACTGGAAACAGCCCGGCGCCGGCGAGGGCACCGTCGCATCGGAGCTGAACCCGGCCTGGCGCAAGACCACGGTTCACTACATCAACGAATGCTTTGAAGTCCGCGACCACGAAGCGCCGGTGAAATACGTCTGGCACGACCAGACGAGAGTGGCGCGCGTGACGGGCCTTTTGGGCGGCCCACGACGGAGCCAGCCGTTGCGTTTGCTGCCGGGCTGGAATCTGTGGTGCCTCCGGGTCGGAGGCGCCTTCCCGCAACTCGATCCCGCCAGCAACCCCGACCTCGGCGCGTCTGGTTACTGGACCGGCACCGGCCCGGACAACGGCTACGTCGCGATCACTGCGACCACTCCGCTGCCGGCGGGCGCCATCGTGCGCGTTTTTGGAAGGCGAGCCACCACCGTGATCCTCACGGGAACTCCCGGAGCCTCGACCATCCCGGCGCTCCCGGCGGGCGGGCGGTTCACCGGCAACCCGCTGGCCCGGCCGCTGGATCTCGCCACCGATTTCCCCAGCAACGCCTGGCTGGCTCTCTTCGATCCGACGGTCGGTGACTGGCGCCAGCGCTTCCCCCGCGACCTCGCTCTGCAAATGGCCAACGACTCCAGCACCGTCCTCGCCCCCGGCCAAGGCGCGTGGATCAATGGGCCCGGCGCCGTCCCGGTGACAGATCACTCCGACCTCGACATTCTCTACTACCACCAGGACCACCTGGGCTCGACCAGCTGCGTCACCGATCGCAATGGAGCCCTCGTGCGCGAGCTGGCCTATTACCCGTTCGGCGCCGTCCGCACCTTCTGGCCCGGCACGACCTCGGCCAAGGGCGACTATCAGTTCACGCAAAAGGAGTCGGACCGGGAATCCTCGCTCGAATATTTTGACAAGCGCTTCCTCTCGCCCGTGGCCCGGTTTCTCAGCCCGGACCCGTATTTTGCCTGTGTGCCGCGACCGCCCTACCTCGCGGCCGCACGGCCCACCTATGATTCACCCGGCGACCTCAATCTCTATGCCTATTGCAACAACAACCCGCTGCGCAAAACAGATCGCACCGGCTTGAAGCCCGGAGATCTCTACACGAGCTCCGACGCGGCCGCCTCCGACGCGCTCTCCGACGCCAATCCGAAATCGATCACGGCCAATCGCGAGTATGGCGGGCTGATTTGCAAGGACGCCAGCGGGGCGTTCCAGGCGACCACCCCCGGGACCGGCACCGGCACGAGCTTCAACCCGGGGGCCGTCAGTTGCCCGACCGGCACCGAAAAGGTCGGCGACTACCACACCCACGGCACGTATTCGACCATCGGTTCCTCCGGGCCCGTGGCCACCGCCGACCCTTCCAAGGATGAATACAACAGCGACAACTTCTCCGACACGGACATCAAGGGCATTCGCAAGGACGCCGTCGATCGCGCCGTGCCAGCCATGGTCGCCAATTTCCAAAACCCCGTGGCCAACCCGGACCTCAAACAGGACTACAAGGGCTATCTCGGCACGCCGAGCGGCACATTCAAAATGTACGCACCGTTCACGGGCGTCCGGGCCAACCTCGTCATCGATCCCAGCAAATATGTCTACAAGGCTCCCGCAACCAAGAAACCCTGATTTGATCGGATCCCCATGAAGCCAACCCTTCGCTCAGCTCTGTCGCCAATCGCCGTTTCCGCCGGGCTTCTGATCGTTCTCGCGGGCCCGGCTCACGCTGCCTCGGGACTGCCGCCCGGCGTGCCGGAGCCTGGCCTCATCCTTTGGGGCACGGTCGTCAACGCCACCAACACCGCCCAGCAGATCAACATCTCGAGCGCCAGTTGGTCCGTCTCCGACGGCACCAACACCGCCGTCTACTCCGCCCAAAGCCGGCCCGCCGTCCGCACGTTCACCTCCGGAAATCAGAGCTACTATATCCTCGAGGTGCCGTTCGACACGCGCCGCTTCGGCACGCTCCAACTCGCGGATCCCGCGGTGGACGGGGTCAACTCGTTCCCATTGGCCAGCGCCTCGCCCCCGACCTACGGCCTCACGCCCACCATCAACGGTCTGCCGGCCACCGTCCGGGCTATTGACGGTGCTCCGTCCGGTGGCAACAACGTTGCCGTGGCCGGGTTCAATGCCACGGTGCGCGGCCGCGTCATCCGCGCCGATCTGGCCATCACGCCCATTTCGGAAACCTACGACCAGTGGGCGGCACGGATCTTCGGAGGTTCGGGTCTGCCCCAGGCATTGCCCTCCGCGGACCCGGACCACGATGGCCTGAACAACGCCGCCGAGTTCGCCGCCGGCACGAATCCCCTGGACCCCACCTCGCTGCTCCGCGTGTTCGAGATTTCCTACACCTCCACGCAAGCCACCGTCGGCTGGCAAAGCGTCGCCAGCAAACAATACGTCCTCGAGTCCGCCTCCAACCCCCGCGGCCCGTGGACCGACGTCACCACCGTCGTGGCCGCCAATCCGTCCACCGAAGCGACCGTCAACCGCTCCCCCACCGGCCAAACCTACTTCCGGGTCCGCGTTGTCAGCCCTTGAACCGCCGACGGCCATGAATACCATCTCCATTTTGACCGCGGCCCTTCTTCTCCTGCTCCCAATCGTCCCGGCCGACGCTCAATCGCAAATCCAGATCCAGACCCAGACCTTCTCGCTCGCGGCCCAATGGAACCTCGTCACATTTCAGGTCACGCCGACCAACCCTGACCCGGCGGTTGTGTTTGCCACGCTGCCAGGATTTCAATCGGCGTGGACCTACGACTCAGCCTCGGGTTTGTGGCTTCGCTATGTGAAGCCCACGGGCAGCGCGCAGCAACAGGGCAACGACTCCGTGGCCAACGCGCTGTTGGATCTGCCACCCATCGAGCCCGGAACTGCCTATTGGATCCAGATGGCGAATGCGGTCGCGGCGTGGACCGTGCCCGGCGTGCCACCACGCGGACCCGCGTTCCCTTCGTTGACGCTCAACCCGGGCTGGAACCTGATTGGCATTCCGGTGGGCAGTGCGACGGTCAGCAACTCGGAACCGGTCAGCCTGCTCGCGGTGCTGACCGCCGCCGGCTTCGACTACGACGCCCTGCTCACCTGGGAAAACCAGGGCTATCGCAAAATGTTCCGGCCCCAGGGCGACTCGACTGAGCTCGCCACCAATGTCCTGGCCGGTCTCCCGCCAGACCCGCCGTTTCCCGCATTCGACTTGCAGCGCGACCTGGGCCGCGGCTACTGGGTCCACGTCCTCGACCCGGCTGTCATCCGCCCCCAGCTCCTCGCCACCGTCCGTCCTGACTTCGATGCCGAGCCGCTGAACAACTTCCCGTCCAGGGAAGATCTTAATGTCTCCGGCGTCAGCGCCGGCAACTCCCCCCGCACGGTCGCCAGCCAGGACGTCATCCGCTTTTTCCCCGGTGAAGACATCCAGACTCTCGGCCTCGCCAACGCTCCGGCCGCTGACGGTGGTGGCGGCGGCGGAATTCTGCTCTGGGAGGCCGTTTGGCTGCCCTCGACCGATCACGACACGCCGGAACCGTGGATTCGGCTCTTCGCCTCGCCCGACCAGCGAGAGCTGCGGGACGAAGGCGGCCACCTGACCCAGGCCTACTCCAATCTCAACGGCGTCACCACGCTCGAGAACGACATTGTCTATCTCCGGCTGGATCGAAAGAACCTTGGACGCGGCCGGCACGAGGGCCAATTGCTCCTCCGGACCAGCGTGGGTGATCGGAGCTTCCACGTGATCGCTGACGTTTCGGGGATCGAAGGCGACTTCAAAGGCTATGCGCACATCGCCTCCGTCAACGGGCGCCACAACCCCGTGCCGGATGTGGATTTGAACCTCAGCCTCTACGAGGATCTGCGGGTTACCGGCATGCTGCGCGGCTTGATTGACAGCTCACAGGCGCTGCTCTGGCCCGTGGACGTTCCGCTGGTCGGCAATCGCATCTCGGATGTCGGCAACCAATTCATCATCGGCGGCGCCTTCGTTCTCCCGCCGGGAGATCAAAACGGCGAGCCCTACGATCGCTGGGACGAGAACGACCCCTCGGCCGGGCGCGATGTCGACTGGCTCAACGACGGCCGGCTGGACGCACGAAATCCGTTCCCGTTCCCCATTCAGCGCACCGTCTCGCTCGACGGGATGCTCGTCAAAGGCAACCCCACCGACGGCTATGTGCTCGAAGGAGCCTACAACGAGATTGTCTACGGCATGTCCCGGCAGCCCATCCTGCTCGAAGGCACATTCCATCTCGAACGCCAGTCGGCGCGCCCGCTGAGTTCGCGTCGCTCCATCACCACCGACACCGGCGTCGAGCCGGTTGTGTCCCGCAAAAGCGCAGTGGGCGTCGCCGTGCCGGCGGGCGCCACTCGCGAATCCGGCCTGGCTGTGGTCACCGAGATGGATCTGCAGGCGCTGCAGGTCGACCTGGTCTTCGCCAATGCACCCCACAGCCGCCTTCTGATCCAACTGCGATCCCCGGGGCCAAACCCCGCGCTGCTCACGATCTACGACGGTCGCTCCGCCGCCGCCGCCATCAACCCCAAGCTTCTTGCGCACGTCGTCTTTCCCCTCGACCGCCCCACCCAGGGCGACCTCGACTCGTTCATCCGATCGGTCACCCATACCCGCACCGATCCGGCCCAGCTCTGGACCCTGACCATCCTCAACGCGGGATCCCAAACCGTCACGCTCGGCAATTGGTCCCTGCGCCTCGACGGCCAACCGGTCACCGACGTCGTCGGAGTCGTCGCCAACGAGTCCGGCCCCATGGCCGGCGCAGTCGTCTCGCTCAATGGAGTGCCCTTCAGTTTGTCCTCGGCTCCGACCGGCCCCGACGGGCGCTTCGTTCTTTCCCGGGTGCCGCTCTTGCCGCTGAATTTTTCCGCCAGCCGGCCGGGCTATCTGCCGCTCGATCCGGCCGACCCAGGGTTGGGCGCGGACTTCACCCGGCCATTCGTCGGACAGGCCGGGCTGACCTTCACCGCCGTTGAGTCCGCGTTGATTCAACGTTTTAACGCGTTGCCCGGGGCGCCCCCGGCCGGAGCCGGCGTTCCTGGCTTCACCGCCGGGACGACCAACCGCCCATTTGAGCTCGAGATGCGATCCGAATCCAACGGGCCGCCCCAGATCGTCGCCGGCCCACGCTGGCTCACCGCTGGAAGCACGGTCGACTTTGTCGCGCTCCACGGCGCCGCCAGCGTGGCCTGGGATTTCGGCGACGGCCAGTCCGCCGCGACCACCGTGGCCAACCACGTCTACAACACACCCGGCCTCTATCACGCACGATTGTTCAGCCCCGCCAGCCAAACGTCACCGGCCGACGCGGTCGACATCGTCGTCATGCCAGCGCCCGGGCGCGCGCCTGCGCGCCCCTCGGCGCTGGGCGGCGAACCCAACGGCCTGCCGCCCGCCACGGCTGGCGCGGCCTACAGCGCCTTTGTTTTTCAGCCCGTCTTCACGTTCGCCGGCGTGTTGCCGGCGCATCAGGTCGGGATCGACTCCACCACCGGGGCCGACCGTTACGTGAGCGACGTCACGCCTCAGTCGACGTTTGCCGCCGGCGAAACCAACCAATTCGGAGCGGCCATCGTACCCACTCTGCCTTTGCAGCACGCTTACGCGGGCAGCTCCGATCTGGATCTCGCGCCCCACACCGCGCCGCCCAACACGAGCCGGCCATTCGCCTCCGACGGCTTCACCGCCCTGAGCGCGCCAGGCTTCAACGCCTCAATCAACTCGAACGCCCAAGGATTTCGCGAAGAAGATTTCAATTACGCCCACCTCGCCCCGTTGTGGCAGAACACCCGGGCCGCCGACGGCACGCTCGAATATCCCCAGGACCCGGTCAATGGACTCATCCTCTGGGGCAACACGTTGGTCGACCCGAGCCTGAATTACTCCACGCAAACCCTGGCCGCGCGCGACGGAACCGACTACTCGCTGGCGCTTGACGATACGACCTTTCACCCGCATCCCGGCACCACGACGTGGCCGGACCTGGCCCCATTCCCGACCGTGGCCCACCTGCGCGTCACGTGTTCCCTGGGCGCACCGATCCTCGCCGCCCCCACGCCCGGCAGCGCCGTCGCCGCGGCGAAATTGCGCCGCAGCGATCCCGATAACACGCTGGCCGACGCCTTGTCCACGGCGCCCGGCCCGGTCCCCCGCAACCTTGAATACCGGTTCCTGACCGGCGTGCTGGCCACCCCTTGACCCTGTCATGAAGACGCTGATCTCTCCCGCTCGACCCCGCGCGCTCTGCGTTTCTCTCTGGGCCGCCATGGCCTGGCTCGGCTTCGGCGCCCCACTGGCGGTCCGGGCTGACGACCTGGACGACGCGTTCGCCCGCCTCGTGGCGGGCCGCGCTTACCTTAAGGACTATCCGACCCTGCGCACCCGCGGCCAGATGGTGGACGATTTCCTCGGGCTCAACGGCCAATTGCCAAATCGCCCGGATTTGTTGGACGCCATCGATCGCGCGTTGGTCATCCGGCACGTTGAATCAGCGGAGCCGGAAGTCTTTGCCAGCGGCGCACCACCGAGAACCATTCAGGCCAAAGTGATCGCCTGGGAGGCACTGGAGAGCCTGCTGACGGGATACCAATTTGCCGGCAATCGCGATTTGCTCAACGCCACCCGCGTGGCCTATCCGGGCTCGCCCCTCGCCAATGACCTGCGCGAGCTGCCGGAAGACGAACCAGCCGCCTTCGCCGGGACGTCTCAAAAGCAGGCGAGCTACGCGCGTTTGTATTTCCTTCAGGGGATCAAGGACGTTCTCGCCTATGTGGCCGACGACACCACCGGGGCGCTGCGCGCCGGCAGCACGACGTTCCCCACCCTGCCGCACTACACGGTATTCGATGACGAACAGAGCCTCCTCCTGCCGTTTCCGCGTTTTGACGATCCGAACTTCGGCGGGCCCGCCGTCCAGGACCGTGAACCCGCGCAATCCGTTGCTTATCTCTACGGCAGTGCGCTGGAGCGCCTGGGCGCGGCCGCCATCACCTACGCCGATCAACTTTGGCGCTCGGCCTTCGCCGGGCCGGGCGCCGGCACCAAGCGGCCCGAGGCCGAGAAAAACGCCATGCTTCAGCGCGCGGCCGACGTGTTGAAGGAAAACATCCACGCCGAATTTCTCGCCTCCCTTCCGCTCGCGGCGCAGCTCAGCGACGGCGCCGACGGATCGAACAATGAGTACCAGCAATCGAAGATCGATCAAACGCGGACCACCGTGACCAGCGCGCTTCGGCTGCGGGAACAGATTCTCGCCGGCGACAAGCCAACCCAGGCGGCCCTCGTCAGCGCGTGGGACCTCAACGCCATCGAACAGCAGATCGGCCTCTGCCGGGATGCCGAACAGGCCGCCCGCCTCAAGTGGGGGGGGGGCGCCGCGAGATCACTCTCCGCAATTCGCTCGAGACCCAGCTGTTTGAGATCACCGGCATCGATCCGGACATTTATGGGGGCCTGCGGACCGCCGAGGACCAGGCCGCCTACGTGGGCGACGTGAAGGCCAAGTTTGAACAACTGTTGAATAACCTGGACGTCAACGCTCTTGAATTGCAGGACGGCAGCCAGATGGCGGTGCAGGCCCTGCGGCTGATTCAGGCCATGCGCGAGGCGGTGGTCGGCCGCGCCCGCATCGATTCCTTCGCCCAGAAGATGCGGACGGAACTGGACCGCAACAACGACGTCAACGCCACGGTCATCATCAACGGCATCGCCTACTCGGCCATCGAACTTGCCTTGGGCGCCGCCTACTCCTACCCGCAAGTCAGTGTCTGCAGCTGCGGTATGGCCTCCGGCATCACCACCACCTACAACGCGGGCGCCATCCCGGCCGCCATGCAGGCCGCGCTGAAGGTCATGCGCCTGGCCACCGAGACCGCCACCATCAACTCGCTGAACTCCGCCGCCCTCATCCGCAACCTGCTCATCGACCAGCAGGTCGCCATCAGCGACCTCGACGTCACCGTGTTGAACGCCTCGATCGCCGGCGCCGAACTGCGCAGCCTCTTCGCCAAAGCCAACCGGCTGGTGGAGGATCACGTCTTTTTCCAGGGCATCACCGACACGCTCTGGTACCGGGATCCCGCGCTGGCCTTCAAGCTGGAGAAGGCGGAGGAGGAATACCAAAGCCTCCTGCAGGACTATCGCATCCAGCTCTACAAACTCGCCCGCATGCTCGAGTCCGCCTGGACCGAACGCTTCCAAAATCCGGTCAAACAAGCCAACGGCAGCACGCTTCAGGCGCTGAACAATGGTTCGTTCGACGAGTTCACCGACGCGGAGAGCGTCTTCAGCGTGGCCAACCACGTGCGCGCCCTCGCGTTCTTCAACGCGCTCAAAGCGTGGGATCAAAAACTCCGTGAACCGCTCTTCCGCGGCCCCTACAACCCCACGCTCTGGGACGCCAACTCCTTCAGCGGCCAGCCCATCAGCCTGCGACGCGACATTTTCAAGCTCATCGACTATCGCTACGACTTCGCCGGCAACCGTTACGAGGTGGACGCCGGTCTCACGCGCCAGACCATCCAGCAGTTCCGCGCCCAGCTGCTCGACCTCGCCACCCGCGATCCCGCAAATCGCGCCGGGCTCAACCGGCTGCGCATCGACTTCCCCCTCACCTACAACCAGGCGCGCGTCATCCTCGGCCAGGCCAGCCCGGTCCCCATCGTCCAACAAAACCGCCCGGGAGGAACGTTCGATCAATTCTGGAACCACCGGGTCAAGGAGATCGGCGTGAAAATCGTCGGCAAAAATGTCTTCGCCGCCGGCAACACGGTGCCCGTCTCCTTCGAACTCTTCGGCGGCGTCGATCGGATCGGCTTTTTCCCCGACAGCCTTTTCACGTTTACCCGGTCCATCTCCTCGTTCCAGGTGCCCCTTTACCAACGCGACCCGGACCAGCGCCTCGTCGGCGAGCCCTTCTTCGGCACGGGCATCGGCATCCCCGCGGCGATCGGCTCGACTCCCGTCCCCATGAACCAGGTCAACGGCTGGCCGCTGTTTTGCAACCGAATCGTCCTCCGCTTCGGCAGCCAGGGCTCCCTGCGCCTGGAGAACATCGAAGATATCGAACTCTATGTCCGCATGGAGGTCGGCTCCCCGCCGCCCGTCCCCAACGGAATCTGGTAACGCCAATCCCAACGCCTTTATGAAGAATCGCCTGCTCCACCACCCCTTGTTGCTCGCCGCTCTCGGCGCCCTGCCCTTCGCCCTCACCCCCGCCGACGCCAACGCCGCCCCGCGCCTGTTGCCATTCCAGGGCCGCCTGACCGACGCCGCCGGCCAACCGGTCGCCGACGGCGCCCGCGTCGTCCAGTTCAAGATCTACGACGCCCCCGTCGGCGGCCGCGCCGTCTGGAATGGCGAGGTCCAAAAACTCAGCGTCAACGCCGGTCTCGTCAGCACCCTCCTTGGCAGCAAGGCCGATCTCTCCAAGGTCGATTTCAATCGCCAGATCTACCTCGAGCTCACCATCGACGCCAACGCCGACGGCCTCATTACCGCCGCGGATCCGCCGCTGCTTCCCCGCCAGAGCATTCTCCCCGCCGTCTTCGCCGTCGATAGCAGCGACAGCCATCTCCTGCAGGGGTACGGGTGGAGCGCGCTCTTCGGCACCAACAATCCTGTCGACGGCACGCTGCTCGATTCCAAAATTGCCGATGGCTCGCTGACCAGCATCAAGCTGGCGGACCACGCCGTGACCCGCGCCAAAATCGATCCCAGCGGCGCGGCCGCCGGACATTCCCTCATCTTCAACGGAAGCGAGATCGTCTGGGGCGGCGTCAATGCGCTCAACGCGATCAATGCCGGGTTCGCCACGAACGCCGCCTCCCTGAACGGCTTCGACTGGTCCTCCGTCTTCAACAATGGCAATCCGCAATCCGGCGGCATGAGTGTGGCCAGCCTGACCTCCCGCGGCAGCACCACCCTCAACGCCGGTGTCACTGTCAGCGGCAACGCCCTCATGCGCGACAACGTCACGGTGCTCGGCCAATTGCTCGCGCCCAGCCTCGGCCTCAACATGGCCCTCAACGACTGGAGTCTGTATCTCCGCGCGAATGGCGACTTCAACCACTACCTCCGCTACGGCAACGCCACCGGCGGCCAGTCCGGCTTCGACGGCCCCATCCTGAACGGCCTCGGCGGCGGCGTCCTCGCCGCCAGCGGAACCTGGACCCTCCGCTGGAACAACAACGGCACGGTCCAGGTGCGCGGCACTCTCAGCCAGGGCAGCGACCGCAACATCAAGGAGAACTTCTCCGAGATCGATTCGCATGACGTCCTGACCCGCGTGGTCGCGCTCCCCATCACCCGCTGGACCTACAAGGAGGATCCAGCCGTGCAACACCTGGGCCCCGTCGCCCAGGATTTTCGGGCCGCGTTCGGCCTCGGAAGCGACGACAAATCCATCGCCGTCGTCGACAGCGAAGGCGTGGCCCTCGCCGCCATTCAGGGCCTGAACAAAAAGGTCGACGATCGCAACCGCGAACTCCTCGACCTCGTCAAGGCGCAGAAAACCGCCATTGAGGCGCTCAAGGCCGAGTTGGCGGAACTCAAGGCGCGGACACGGTAGGACCTCGAAGCTTCATGGTCCGGAGATGACTGCTCAGGTTCACCAGCCGATGCCTTCGCCGGCGATCCTGGCATTCTGCCGGAATCGCCGGCGCTTTTGCCGCCGTTTCCTGTCAAAGGCCAGCGTTAGCCGGTCGACTCCGACGGGTCGCCAGCCCGAGGTTACTTGGGCTCCACGCGCACCCGCAGGAAGAGGCTGAACTCGGCTATCTCAGGCACGACTTCCTCCACGCCCACGCTGGGTCCCGATTGGAGCACCATCCACTCCGGATCATCCCACTGGGTTTTGCCCTCGATCGTAATGGTCGTTCCAGGCTGGGTTGAGAAGGCAAACACGATGCCATCCGGAGTGTGGAATGCCTGCCAGGGCCCGGCCACATTTCCCGAACGCGGCGTGGGTTGATTGGCCACCAGAACGCCGCCCCGGCCCAGCCGGCTCAGCCCAACGTCCGCCCCTTGGGGCCCGTAGCGTATCGCATCAATCGGATACCGAGCCCCGCTCGGCCGCACACCCCAGAGCTGGAGGTCGCCCCCCAGCGGATCCAGCTTGAACGGCGCGTGCAATTGGCCCTGGCCCGGATTGTTGTCGGCAAAAACCACCAGATGTTCTCCCGGACGAATCTCGACCGTGTTGGAGAGGGACAAGCGGTCGCTGTTGCCAAAAAGCCGCGGACCCAGCGACATCGCTCCCACCGGCACCGGTTCTCCGGAAATATTCCGGATTTCAATCCAGGATGGATGCCCTCCACGCTCGTCCGGCAAACCGGTCCGATTGTCCGCCACCAGCTCCGAGATCTCGAGCGGCGGCGCAGGATAACCGATCGCCAGGGCGTGCATTTCCGCCGGCCGTCCCGCCGCGACAAAGCGCGGGCTCCCCGGCGTCGTGTCGACCTGACCCGTGATATCCGTGCACTCGAGATAGAATTGAATCTCCGACCCTGGCGGCAACGGCTCATCGAACACCCCCATGAAACGGCCGTCACCGCCCGGGCCATCCTCATTGATGCCGTCATCGTAGAGAATCACCCGCTTGGTTTCGTTGTCCTGCACATCGAGGCGGCGCCAGAGCAGGCTGACATTGACCAGGCCAATGTCGTCCTGGGCAAACGCCCGGACGCGCAGGGACCGTCGGGGATCCCGCACGGTCTCGAGATCCACGCCGATCAGTTCGAGCGTGGGCGTGATCGCGCCGTTGTCGACGTTGGGTGAGCTCGGACTGGGGATGCTGTTGACGACAAACCGGCGCGCTCCATCCGTATAACGGGCATACGATTGATCGGAGGCGAGGCCCGGATAAACGACGCGGTCGACTTCCGCTCGGTCCGCATTCTGGAGCAGCAACAGGCCGCCTTCCGCCGGCAGATTGTAACCCGTGTGCAGCGGCGTTCGCAGCCGATCCGCGCACACCAGCAGCAACCGGCTTCCCGCCGCCATCACCGTGCCCGGCGGAACGGCATAAAGGTTCGTGGAAATCACCACGTTGGTGACAACAACAAATTGGTTGTCCGCTCCCCCGATCCCGTTCGTCACGACAACGGTCTCGAAGTTGGTCCGGATGAGCGACAGGGTCCACCCTCCGAGGTTCGCCGCCGTGGTCGATCCGTTGTAAAGCTCAACGAAATCCGAAGTGCGCCCGCCATCGGCGAGCAGCGGAACACCGCTGTTCGCGGCCAGCACTTCGTTGATCGTCACACCCCGATCCGCCCGCGCGCCGAGCAGTTGCGCCGGAGGCGCGTTCGACGCGCGGCGACTGCTCAGGGCCACCCACAGCACATCGCCAGTTCCCAGCAGATCGGCAAAGCCGTCGCCGTCGAGATCCCCCGTCGCCAGGTACCGGGTGAACGGCACCGGAACATTCAGCGCCAGCCCAAATATTCCGTTGGTCTGCGCATAGACGCTCAGGCAGGTGTTCGACGAGCAGACGCTGGCGATGTCCTTGTCGCCGTCGCCGTCCAAATCCGCGAAGACAAATACATTGCCCGCCACCGCCGGATCGATCCGCCCCCCCCCGAGGGCCTGGCCGGAAAACGTCAGACCCGGTCCCCCAAAAAACAGCGCAAACCCGCCTGGATATCCAAACAGCAGGTCCGGGTCATGATCTCCGTTCGCTTCCACCAATTGCAGGTTGGAATCGAAACGGCCCGGCCCGGCATACTCGTGGCGAACCAACGGCGTGTTTGAAAACAGCGCCCCGGTGTTTTCGACCACCACAAACCGACCGGTGAGCGCCCCGCCCGCCAAATCCAAGTCGCCATCCTGATCGAAATCCCCCGCCACCATCGACCGCGGCTCGTAAATGAATTCGTCCGTGCGAATCCAGATGAACTGCCCGGTCCCATCGCCCTTGAAAAACGCCACCCGGCAATCCAGATACCCCGCAGCCAGATCCATCTTGCCGTCGCCGTCAAAGTCGCCGGGCACCAGGGCGAACAACCCGTTCCGGCGCCCCTCCGGCAATTGAAAGGTCTGTTCCGGCCCAAACGTCCCGTCCGGCCGCCCGAGACGCACCGTGATCGACCCGGACAAGTTGGCCGAAACCATGTCGGGATGACCGTCCCCGTCGACATCCGTCGCCACCTGGGCCGCCGGATTGCTCGCGTTCGTGATCGAATAATACGCGGGCGCGCCCAGCCGCCCATCGGCTCCCGTCAGCCGCACGCTGAACTCGCTCGTGTCCCGGTGGAGTTGCATCACATCCGGCCGCCCGTCCTGATTGAAATCCACCAGTTCCAAACCGCTCACATTCCCGTCCACGGGATAGACGCTGTCCAACGCCAGAAAGCCCGTCGGCGTTGTCAAATTGGTCGACGTGAGCAGAATGGTGACGTCAGAGGAATAACGGTTCAGCACCGCCAGATCGGGATGAGCGTCGTTGTTGAAATCGGCCACATCCATTTCCCGCGGAAACCGCCCCGTCGTTGTCTCGCTCATCAGGCTGAGCACGCCTTGGTTGTTTTTGTAGATCATCACCCGGTCGTAGGCTTGCGCCACCACCACCACGTCGTTCCAACCGTCGCCATCCAAATCGACAATGCGGACATTGCGCGGCGCCCCGGGAATGTAAATCCGCTGGGCGATCTGCCCGTGAAATTGGTTGACGTCATTGGTTCCCGGATAGACATCCAGATAGCCTCCCCGGCTGAACGCCGTCACCAAATCCGGCAGCGCCCCCGCCGTCGCTGGTTGCAAAATGGGGCCCACGTCCAGCGAGGTGACGTCGACATTTTTAAGAATGCGGAGCTCGCGCAACGGCCCGGTTCCTTCCTGATGCAGCAGCCAGACCTGGCCACTCTGCGCATGCGATACCACCGCCTCATCGTAAGCCATGCCCGGCGCGCGGAACGCCCGCAAATAATAGGCGGGCTGCGGGAAATCAAAGGAATCTCCCAACTCCGCCTCGCTCGCCAGATTCGTCAGCGCCGGAAAAGCCGAGAATTGGCCCCCGCCCAGCCCGCGCATTTGCACCACGCCGTTCGTCGTACCCGCCACGAGAAGATCCGGCCGGCCGTCCCCATCGAAATCCCCGGTCGCCAGGTCTCGATTGCCGAACCAACCGGCCAGTTTGATCGGCGCACCGAACTGCCGAGCCGGAAGTTGGGGGAACAAATAGATCAATGCCTCTCCTGGCGCGGCGACGGCAATATCCCGGCGGCCGTCTCCCGTAAAATCCGCGAGCGCCAGGCCGCGCAGACCAAACGGACCAATCTCCGACCATACGTTCGTCACCCAGTTGGTGACTTGCCCCACACAACCGTATTGCGCGTTGGTCAGGCAAAAGATGTTCGTGTAGGGCGGCGCGGTGTTGGTTTGCACCACGATGACCTGATTCGTGCACCAAACCGTCCCATCACTCAGGTTGGTCAGGCAGATGCGGTTTGTTCGGAGCAAGAGCGGCGGGAAAAAGATGTTCGTGTAGCATTCCACAACCTGATTTGTGGGCTGGAAGTCGCAGTAGACATTCGAAGTCACGTTGGTGATGGCAAAGCGTCCCGCGTCGAGCGGTGCGCCCACCCACGCGCGTAGAATGCGGGCAGGACCGAACGTGCCATCGCCCAAACCAAAACCCACAGTCACGCTACCGTCCTTGTCGCTCGCCACCAGGTCCGCATTCCCATCTCCATCCAGATCCGCCGCGGCCACATCCTTCGGCCCATCGATCACCGCCCCCACTTCATTCGTCAAGGTCAAATTCGGATCTCCCACCGAATAGCGAAGGCCACCGAGCGCGCGCAGATTGTCGAACAACTGGGCGCGGGCGATTCCCGCTCCGAAACCGGCAGTCAACAGAAGCACGGCCAGGACGGCGCGACAAAGGGAGCCCAATCTTGAGGCAAGGTTGATGATGTCCATAGGATAATCGATGGTTCTCCTTTGCTTACGGGCCAGCCAGCCGGATTTTTAACTTTTTTTCAGCAGCCCGCACCGTGGGTTTATGGGTGCAGTTCGCATACGGCATTGCCGGTTCGAGCTGTATATGAACCGAAGGGTAGGGCGCGCTCTCCGCAGCGCGCCGTCGTGCGGACCTCCGGCTGGCGGCGGAGCGCCAGCCCTACCTGCGATGCTCGCGTTCATGGCCCGTGAGCAGGCCCGTAAGGAACAAGAAGCTCCGCATGAACCTGCCTTCGGGGTGTCCCGCAACGCGGGGCAGAAAACCGGGAAATATTCAACGGTTGGGCTTCTTCCAACCCTCCGGTCATTCGATCGCTTCTGCGGGCGGGGACGCCCGCACCCCGGTTCCATGGCCTCAACTGACGTCCATTTGGGAGGCCCCGCCTATCCCCGATCACTGCGCGACGCGGATCGATCTGACCCCGGCCGCGACCGGCGTGGTGGTCTCCTTTCCTCCGGGCCATCGAACCCGCACAGCCGACACCGCCGTGGGTGCCGTCAGCACGACGACCGACGAATCGTGCGACCAATAGCCCGCCCCCGAATGAAGTTCCACCGCCGCGCCTGCATTCTCGCCTGACACGGGCCGGACAGAAGCGCCCACGGCAGCGGGGTTTCCGGGCGGGCCAAGCAAGCGAACGCGCACGCCTGCGGGACCCAGCCCCGCGTTTCGGTAAAGCTTCGTCTCCGCCCCGTTTTGCGCCACGGCAAGGTCAACGTGACCATCTCCATCAAAATCAGCCGCCGCCGCCCCGCGTTGCTCACCCCAAATCCGCAGGCCGCTTTCACCGGCGCCGATCGCCCGGAAGGCGCCAGCCCCGTTCCCCGCCAGCAACAAGCCAAGACCTGCGTCGTGTCGGGGGGTGTCCGGCGTGCCAGCAAAAAAATTCTGGGCCAGGAAAATGTCCTGGTTGCCATCGCCGTTAAAGTCCGCCACCACGATTCCGAACGCGGGCGCCAGCTGAGCCTCGACCGGAAGAGCCCGAATCTCAAACCGGTCTCCCCGATTGAGGAACACAGTGGACTCCAGCCAGGTCACGCTCACCCGACGGACTGGACCGCGATCCCGGATCAAATCGTCGACGCTTGCATGCCCGAACGCCACGTTGCTCGAGAATCGTTCCTTGAGAAACGGCATCGCCTTGGCCAGATAATCCAGCTGCCGATCGGGCACCATCTTTTGTTGCGCCCAATCAAAATGCGCCTCGATGATCTCCAAGCCAGGGGCGCCGTCGAAATCCCCGTAGACCAGTTCAATCGGCCCTTTCCGCCAGTCCTCGTAACGCGAGTTTCGGCCCCAATTCGAGGCCACGAGATCCAGGCGGCCGTCCCCGTCGAAATCCCCCGCCGTCACGCCATTCCACAACCCCGTCAAATCTGACAGCACCCGGTTCTTGCCGGCGCTGCCGGCCACCAGCGGCGCATTCCAGGCCGCAAACCGGCCCGCGTCATTGCGCAAGATCCGCAACGGCCCCCAGTCACCAGCCAAAACCAAATCCACATCGCCATCTCCATCCAGGTCCGTAAAGACCGCGCCACTCACCAGGCCAAGGCCGGCGAGCACCGAGACGTTGACCGTATCCGGCACAAACGCATCGCCCTTCCCCTTCCACAACTGCGACCGGGCTGGCGCTGGAAATTCCCCCGGGATCAAGCGCCCACCCACAAAAAGGTCCAGCACGCCATCGCCATCGTAGTCCGCCATCGCCATCGGGCCAACGCTGGCTCCGCCATCCGGCAATAGATCCTTCCCGACCTTCGTCGCCAAATCCAAAACCCGCGCCGCCGCTCCATTGGTCCGCGCATCCTCATAGCTCGCCTCACCGACGATCAAACGCAGTTGCGCCCCTTTTCCCGGCCACGGCAGCACCGTCGTCTGATCCCGGCCGGCCACCTCATCCAGGATCCCGCCGGCCCTCGGTTCGAATTTCCCGCCTGAATTGTGCAACACCGCCAACCGTCCGCCTTGCCCGCTGCCGATGACCAGATCATCGTGCTCGTCGCCATCGACATCCGCCCAGGTCACGCCCGGACCCAACTGGCTGTAGCGCTGCGGCAGCAACGGTTGCTGGGCAAAATCATCATAGGAATTCTCGTGATGCCCATGCCGAAGCCGATCGCTGACATCGACCATCCAGGGTCGAATCGGCTTCAGGGCCGGCCGCTCCACCTTGACCGCGGCTGCCTGTTCCATCTCGTAGATTCGGTTGCTGCGGGCTTTGGCGATCACGCTGCGGCGGCCGTCCGGCCAGTCCACCGTGATGTCCATGGCGGCCCCGGTGGCAAAGGTCCGCATCGCGTCGTCGCTCGAAAGGTAACGCCCGCCACAAATCATTTCCTGAGTTTGAGTGGGCAACTTGTGTGCGCGCACGGTGATGCGGGCCCCAATGCCCCGCGTGTTCGGCCCCTGCCCCTTCAAGCGGACACCCACGCGACCGGCGGTGCCGTTGTTGCGATACACCCCGGCCGGGCCGTTGAGATTGTTCACGAGAACATCCAGATCCCCATCATTGTCCAGATCGGCCAAGGCCATCCCGTGCGAAACTCCATCAAAGTTGAATCCCCAGGCGGCGCTCACGTCGTCAAAGGCAAAGTCGCCTTCGCCCCGGTTATGGAAGGCGAAGTTGGCGGAATTTTGCCGGGGGAACAGTTTCCGATTTTCAAATATCTCCTGCGCTCCCAATTGCCGCCCCGCGCGCAACGCCCGCAGCTTCTCGGTTACGTCCAGGCTGCGCGCGGCCCGCTCGTTGCCATTCGACACCAGCAAATCCTCGTAGCCGTCCAGATCCACGTCGAGGAACACCGGCGTCCAGCTCCACTCTGTCGCGCTGAGCCCGGACATCTGCCCGATCTCCGCGTAGGTGCCATCCCCGCGGTTCAGGAAGAGCGTGTTGATCATGTAATCCGGCCGGTTGTGGATCAAACCAGGCGTGGCCGCCGGCGGCATCCGATCGCCCATCATGTCCATGCGCATCACATGGTCCCGGCTGAGCATGTCCAGCACCAGCACGTCGTCCCAGCCGTCGCGGTTGATGTCCGCGACGTCCAGGCCCATCGCAAAATGGCTGCTCTTCCGCAGCGCATCGCGCGCCAGCGCCCGAAACTTCCCGCCGCCCTGATTTATCCAGATGCGATCCGGCGTGTCGAAGTCGTTGCAGACCCAGATGTCCGGCCGGCCATCCTGGTTCAGATCCCGGATCATCACCGACAGGCCCCAATCGACCGGAGCGGAAGGCAGCGGGCGCCCGTCTTCGTCGAGAAATGCACCCGCGGTGAACAGCACCGGCTGCAGCGCGCCGCCCCCGACGTTGAACAGGATCTCGTCCGTCTCGCCGTTCTCCTCGATGCCACCCCGGGCATTGACGCGAAATCGATTCACCAGATCCGGCTCGGTCGTCGGCCGCCCGTTGACCCGCGACACCACGCGCTGGCCATCGACGGTCGCAAAATTGAACCGCGTGTTGGGCATGTCCATCAGGGCCAGCGTCCGGTAATTGGCCAGATACAAATCCAGGTACCCGTCGCCGTTCAAATCGCCGCACGCGATCGACATGCCGCCCTTGTCCAGGTTGAACGTCCCCGCCAGCGCAAACTTTCCGTGGCCGTCATTGATGAACAGGCGCGTGCCGTGCCCGACGGAGTTGACCACCAAATCGAGATCTCCATCCCCGTCGAAATCCAGAAACGCCGCACCCGTGCTGCTCAACCCGGCGCATTGCACCCCGGCTTCCGCCGCCATATCCACGAACTTCCAGTCGCCCAGGTTCCGATACAGGGCGTTGGGACGATCCATGCCACAAAAATAAACGTCGCAACGTCCGTCGCCATCCACGTCGCCTGCAGCCACGCCCGAGCCGTTCAGCAGAATTTGATTTGTGCCATACCGGGAAAATGGCAGCGTGTTCGAAAAGGTGATTCCCGTGTCCGCCCCCGACAGCGCCTGCAGAATCGTGGCGCCAGCAGGCCCCGCCACCGGCGAAACCGCCGCCGATCGGCCGCCCGGCTCAGCCGTCCACTGCAACTCGCCGGCGGCGGCGGGCGCCGCCACCATCGCGCACCCCGCCATAAGGACGGAGAAGATTGCAGATGGAGCCGTTCCTTGGAACGAGGTCGAACGCGGTGTCGCCATGGACATAGTTGGAAGCACGCCGGCCGGCAGACTACCGGCCCACCAGTCTCAAATCACGCGCAATCAGAGAATTCCCTGGAGTGCGGCGACTCGTCGCCCGCCCACACCAGAGACATTTCCTCCATCACCTGCCAACGCGAACACCTCGAGGTCGGGGGACAAGTCCCCCGCCCGAAAAGCGCCGACCAGTCGGCGCACTCCAAAGCGCGCGCGCTACAGCGCCGGCCCCAGCTCAAGAATCGTCCCGTGCAACGACCGCTCGATCGCCGTGCCGTCGCGGCCGCGAATCTTGACGACCAGCTCATAGCATTGGGTCGGCGCCAAATTCGGAAGATCAAGCCGGATGGTCCGGCCATCCGCCTCCAGACGCGCCCCGGCAATTGCGAGCGGATGCTCGTCATAATGCCGCGAGCCGTAGTTTGCGGTACGCTGGAGGTGCCAGACTTTAAATCGAAAGGCCTCCGGCGTGACGGAGCCAGCATCGACCGGGTCGCTGAGCGTGACCGTGAATGCGCCGCGCCGGGCGTGGACGGCCAGCGGCACCCAGGCCGGTTTGGATCCCCGCCGGATGCGATAAAAGCCTCCCGGGCTCGTGGCATTGCCAGCCCAGGCAAACATGCCGCAGGTGTAAAGCGCGCCGTCTGGAGAAAACCGGCCGCGCATGATGCCGGTGGGAAACGCCGGCATCGGCAGTTCACACACCGCGCCCTGCCACCGCCCGCCCACTTCCTCGTGCGGCACCGCGAACGCCCGCCCCGTCCCGTAACTGAGGTTGAGCAACGCGCCTCCCAGCACACCCCAAGTGTCGGCGGGAATCCTGACCAACTCGGCCGGGCTGCGGTCTTTGTCGTTGGTGATCCAGACCATGGGCGGCTCCATCGCGTCGTCCGCCGAGTTGGTCACCGATGTGTAGCCAAACATGTTTCCGTAAAACCGGCCGGGTTTCACCCGATTGATCCGGTTTTTTGGCGTCCAGAAGCCTTCCTGATCCGTCACGAAAAACGTTCCATCGTCATTGACGCAAACCCCGTTCGCAGCGCGGAAACCCGTGGCCAAAATGTCGGTTCGTGAACCATCAGCACTCACGCGCAAGAGCGTCCCGTGGTGTGGCACGACCGCGTCCAGCGCATGGCGGCCGGACTTGGCATAATAAAAATTGCCGGCCGCATCGGTCTGCAACCCCATGGCGAATTCGTGAAAATGTTCCGTCACCTGATGGTCGCTGTTGAAGTCCTCCAGGTAATCGATCTCGCCGTCCCCATTGAGATCGCGCAGCCGCACAAGTTGATCGCGACAGGTCACGAACAATTCGTCTCCGCGAAACTTCACGCCGAGCGGCTGAAAAAGGCCGGCCGCAATGCGGCGCCAACGCAACGGAGCCGGGGCGGCCGCCAGCAGCCCGTCCACGCGCCAGACATCGCCATTCCAGGTGGCCAGCACCGCCGATTGACCGTCGGGGGTGAAATCGAAGCCGCCCGGGCGCATCCAACTGTTCCACGGATTTTCCAACGGAAGTGGAAATGTATCCGCCACAAACGCACTGTCCCCTGGGCCCGCCTCCGAGTAGGTCACCACTTCCTGCGCCCACTGCGCCTTCCCGCCGTGAATCAGCCCGTCCAAATCCGCGGCGCCCGGCGCCGCCTTCGTCAATGCGGCCAGCGATGCCGGATCCGTCCTGGAGATCGCAACGCGCGCCCGGCCCGGCGCGGTAAACGTCACCACCCAATAGCCATCCTCACGCGACAGCCGGCCGTCTCCGTCAAGAACGACGTTCAGCGTCTCCGGCGCCACGCGCATTTTCAATGCACCAGGCCAGCGACTCCCTGTCTTGGCGCCGAAGCCGGGTCCGCCGCTCGTAGCATCGGGCAACGGCGCGCCGATATTCAACGTGCGCGTGAAGACCGGCGTCGCGCCGTAGTCGATCCAGCCCGGCAACTCCAACACGCGGACGCCATGAATCCGGGCCGCCAGGATGACCCGCCCTTCATGAAGGTAAACTCCTTCCAGCCGCATCCACTCCCGCGGCAACGGACCGTAGCGTCGCCCATCCCGGCCAACCAGACGTCGATCGTCCCAGCGTCCCTCCGCATTGGCCCAACCCGGCGCATCGGGATTCACGAAATGCCGATCGCCGCCCAGGCCCGGATGCGTCCCATGACTGCCGTCAAACGCGATGCTTTTCCAGTCCAGAAACCGGCCCGTCGTGGCCGCGGCCACGCGCATCGTGTCGTGTTCGTAGACCATCCACGCGCGCCCTTTGCTCACGCCGCCCGGCCCGGCATCCAGCCGAATGGCGATTCCCTTCTGCGCAATGTTGCCGGGAGCGACTTGAAAGGTGAAAAACATCGCGGGCCCAAAATCCATCTGCTGATACGGCGGCGGCGTCTGGTCGGCCACTTCCACCGGCGCGCGCGTCAGCGCCTTCGGCAGGGACGCCAGATACTCCGGCGTCAGCTCGGTCCATTGCCGCGAGCGCGCCGGTCGCAGGAACGTTTCCCGGATGTACTGGATGACGCTGTACTTCTGCGCCGTGGTGTATTGCCCCTGCGGCACCATCTGCCCGTAGCCGCGCGTCAGCGTCAGGTACATGGAGTAAGGATCCGCTCCGTTCTTGAGCTCTTCCGTCGCGAATCGCCGCGCGGTCGGCAACGAGCCGGGCTGATCCCTGGTTCCGTGACAAACCACGCACAACGTTGCGTAGATCTCTCGTCCTGCTTCCAAGGTCTTCTCGTTCCAACCCGCAATAATCGCCGCGTGATCCGAGCGTTCCAACGCCTGCAGCCAGGCGCTCTCCACTTTGGTGCCGGGAGCCGGCTCCAGGACGGGACGACCATCGCCCTCGGAGGACGCGTGTGAGAAATCCGGCGTGCTTGCGCCCACCAGCGACTCCTGAAACAAAAGCCGCAGCTCCGCCTCCGGCAGCGCCCGCCCCCAAATCTGCACGGTGGCAATTCGTTCCCCGACAAAATCGCCGCCGAAGTTCGGCGCCGCCCGGCCGAGCTTCAGGACATGCCCGGCGTCATCCGGACGCGCGAACTTCTCCTTTCGCGCCACGACCTGGCCGTCGAGCCAGAGGCTGACGTCCCCGTCCCGTGAGACCACGATTGCAGTATGAACCCGGCCGTCGTCGACTCGCGCGCCTCCCGACACCGCGCCCAGCCAGCCAATGTCGAAAACCAAAACGCCACCCCGCACGAAAAACGCCTTCGCATCCGGCGCCCATTTACCCGTTGAAGGACATTTGGCAAACAGCGTGCCGCTCCCCTTCGTGACGAAACGGGCCATCGCCGTGAAGTCGCGCCCGAAATTCACGGTTCCCGCCGGAAATTCCTGCGACCCGGCCGCCGCCAGCAACGACGCTTCCTCCGGCCCCCGCACCAGCTTTCCGTCGCGCCACACCCGAACCACCGGCGACCCCTGCGCGGGTCGCTCCACCGCGATGTCATGAAAAAGGCCATTGGTGAGCTGCACCGCAAAGGTGGACCCCAAAAGAACCCGGACGGATCCCGTCCCACCCAGAGCCACGTGCAGCCGGTAATCGGCCGGCGGTTCCGGCGCGTCCACTGTAAATGCATCCCGCGGCGGGGGCACGGCCTTCAGGGAGGCGACGTCACCGATCCCCAACCCGGCCAGCACAAAAACAAATCTCCATGCATGCATGGAACGGCATTGGTGCGTTGGACGCAGGTAGGGCTGGCGCTCCGCCGCCAGCCGGCTGTCCGCGCTGCCGTCCGCACCGGAGGCGCGCTGCGGAGAGCGCGCCCTACCGTCCGACCCATGGAAAGTCTTCAATCGCATCGTTGCACACGACCGGGGTGCGGGCGTCCTCGCCCGCAGAAACACCCCAACAACCCGAGGGTCGGGACGATCCCCACTGTGAAATTATCCACCGCTCTGCGGCTAGGACGGCCGCACTCCGGCCGGTGCGCCCAACTAATGCTGGAACACCGGATGCGACGCCCGGCCGCCCGACTCAAGAAAGGCCACGAGATCGAGGAGCTCGTCGTGGCTCAACACGTCGGCCAGCGCCGTCGGCATCGGCGAGGTGGTCGACGGACGCCGCTCTTTCACGTCGGATTTCTTGACCGTGATGCGTTGATTCGGCTCGAGCTGATTGGGGACCAGGACCAGTTCCTCCGTCGTTTCGTCCACCAGTCGACCGGTGTGATCTTCGCCGTCCTTCAGCTCCACCGTGATGTTTTGATATTGCTCGGACAAAACCTTGCTGGGATCCAGGATGCTCTCCAGAACGTCGATTCGTTTGAATCGCGCTCCCACCGCCGTCAGGTCCGGTCCCACCCCGCCGCCTTCGACACCCATTCGATGACAGGAGATGCACTGCGCATCCACAAACGCCTGGCGCCCGCGCTCGAAATTCCGGCCGGTGTCCGGCTTTGCCAGGTCGTCGGCGAAATCTGCCATCGTCCATGCCTTGACCAGCGACCGCTGCTTCCGCGGCGGAAAGTCGCTGGCCCGTCGCGCGGGATAGGAGTCGGCGATGGACGCGATGATCGGCTCGAAGTCCGGCCGCTCAGCTGGGGTCAATCCGGCGCGCACGTCCTTCAGGAAGTTCTTCATGAAATTATTGTAGCTCGCACCGTCGGCATACGCGCGACCCGCTTCTTCAAACCACTTCATGATATCCTGCTGATGCGGCAGGCTGCGCCGATCGGGAGTCCAATAGCTGAGATATTCGCGGCGCTGATCCGCCGTCCAGTTCTTGGCCGTCCGCAGGTGGAACAGGTAATGGTTCACTTCTTCGGACGTCCGGGCGGAGGCCATCACGGCAAGGCATTTGCCCACCACATCGGGCGCGCCCAAGGCGATCAACACCTGGGACAGCTCGCGATTGACGAGCCGGCTGGCACTGGGAAAGAGCGGGTAAAGCCGACCGATGGCGTCCTGCACGACCTCGGCCGGAGGAAGCCCATGCCGAGCGATGCTGACCTGCAGCACGCGCAACTCATCCAGCTGCTGCCGTTCCGTCAGCCCACCCAGCGGCCAGCGCGCGGGCGCCTTCCAAACCTCCGCCTGCGCCGGCGCATCCCCCACCCGGGCCAGCGCCAGCAACGCGCCCAAGCCGGTGTCAACGGAGTCGGCCGAGGCCACCCGCGACATCCACGAGGCCGGCGGCTGCGCCTCCAGCGCGATGCGCGCCGCGTAACGAATGGAACGATCCGGGCTCGCCAGGTGCGGCCAGACGGCTTCAACCGCCGCCGGATCGACCTTCCCGTGGAACGCCTCGAGGCGATGACGCAAGGCGCGGGCTTCCGCGCCTTCCGCATTCGGCTTCCAAGCCGGGGCTGTCGATTCGCTGCCGCGATACGTGACGCGGTAGAGGCCGGCTGCCGTGTTGCGCCCGCCCGTCGTAAAATACATTGCCCCGTCGTTGCCGATGACCATGTCCGTCAGGTTCAAAGTGGCCTTCTCCTTGGTCGCATCGACCAACCCGAGCGGCGCCACAAAGTTTTCCCACGTCGCCGTGTAGCTCGCACCAGCGGGTTTCAAGTGAACCGCCATCAGCCGGCCAAACGTCCAGTCCATGATGTAAATGGCTTGCTGATATTTCGCCGGATATTTCGCGCCCTGGCCCGACCTGACCCCGGTGGGGCAGCCCACACCGATATCGACGGCCGATCCCAGGCTGTCCGCGTAATAGTCGGGCCACTTGCCCGTCCCGTAGCGCCAGCCGAACTCCGCGCCGGAGACCGCATGGTTCAACCGCGTCGGCCGATACCAGGGCATGCCCCAGTCCCACTCCATGTCGGCGTCGAAGACAAACAGCTCACCGTCGACGTTGAAGGCAAAATCAAACGAGTTGCGGAACCCGCCGCAGAAGAAATCCCACTTCGCGCCATCCGGGCTCACCCGGCAGATGTAACCGCCCGGGGCCATCACCCCCGTCGCGTGGCCGTTCCCGTCCGGCTGGCGGGGCAGCATGTGGTCTTCCGCGTAGTTCCTATGAGGCGAGTCCGGGGATAAGCCCGCCGGCGGCTTGGTGTGATTGCCCGCCATGACCCAAAGATTTCCATCCGGCCCCGGCTCCACTGCGTGCGGCCCATGCTCACCACCGCCCGGCATCTTCTTCACCAATTCGATCCGATTCCACGTGTCGCTCCCATCGTCGGTGATCCGATATAGACCGGACTCAAACTTGGTCGAGTATTTGTTCACCATCACCCAAAGCGCACCGTTGGCGAACACCATGCCCTGCGCGTCATAAAGGGGTTTGGCAATCAGTTCACGCTTCGCAATCGTCCCGTCCGCCGCCAGTGTCACCCGAATCAAACCTCCGTCGTCATTGGCCGAACGATATTGTGGGCTCAGGATTAATCGCCCGCGATCGTCCCGGCACAGGTTCACCCACGATCCATCCTCCGGCCCGGCGCTGATCAGCAGCTCGACCTTGAAATCCTTCAACGCATAGATGGCCTCCGCCGGCGTGGCGTCCCGGCGCGCCTCCGCCGCCGCCCGCGCGTTGCCAGAAAGCACGTTGCCCCACGGAGCCATTCCCAGCTTCCCCAACGACTGCGCCGACGCCCAGCCGCCGTCATCAAAGGCCACCTGGTTCCAGCCGTCGGCCACACGCTCCGCCGCCTTCCAAGTCGCGTCCGATGTCAGCACCGTCCGCCCGGTCGGCGTCTCGATCCTCAGACGCAACAGCAACCCCGCCGGGCTGCTGTCCCCATTGTGCGCCCGCACGGCGACGACATTGGCGCCTGCTTTCAGCCGGCTCTTCACGTCCGCGCGATGGCCGCGCGCCCACTCCTCGCCTTTCAAAACGGACTGGCCGTTCACGAACACTTCCAGGCCGTCGTCCGCCGTTGCGACCAAATCTGCGCGCGAAGGCGCTGCGTCCAGCTTTAAAACTTTTCGAAAATAGCGCGTCTCGGCGCCGTTCGATTTCTTGAACCAGATCCACTCCGGTGCGGGCGACGCGCTTTCGGCGGCATTCCCTTCCCAAGTCACGAATCCAACAATGGCAACAACGATCGCAGTCAGCTGGGCTTTCATCGGGGCGCGAGTGTAAGGAGGCGACAGGTCGGAGGCAACTTGGAAGAGACTCCTGCAAAGGAAGGCTTTACCCACGGACGTCGACTCCCCTAAAGTCCGCGCCGTGAAAAGCGCCGCCCCCACGCCGGCATTTGGGTCTGCATGATTGTCCGCCTGCTCCAGCGGATGGTCAGCACGGCCTATCTCCGCAGTTGTGAACGTTGCAACGACTGGAGCGGCCAGCGCGTGGCCCGCCTTCAGCCCAAATCGCTCCTCGACGTCGGCTGCGCCGACGGCGCATTCCTCTACAAATATCTCCAGCACACGCCGGCGCGCTTCGAAGGCATCGAGGCCGCCCCCGCCCTCAAGGCCCAGGCCGAAAAGCGCGGCCTGAAAGTCCAGGCCGTCGATCTCAACGGCCTCTGGCCTTACGAAGACAATGCGTTCGACGTCGTCCACTGTTCCCAGGTCATCGAGCACCTGCACAACACCCGCCTGTTCGCCCAGGAAATTCTCCGCGTGCTTAAACCCGGCGGCACCGCGCTCATTACCTCGGAAAACCTGACCAGCTTGCTCAACACCGGCGCCATGGCCCTCGGCTACACGCCGTTCACCCTCATGCGCTGCTGCGGCTGGTATCTCGGCAACCCGCTCGGCCTCCATTATCAGGAACACGTCCCCGAAGGCGTGCCCATCACCGATCCCGCGTTCGCCGGCGTCACCGGACACGTCCGCGCCCTCGGAGTTGTCCAGGCCCAGGAGCTCTTCGAAAAGGTCGGCTTCCAACCAGTGCACGTCTCGTCCATCGGCCTCATGCCGATTCCCGACTGGCTCGGGCGCCGACTGGAATCCGTCTTGCCCCGGCGCGGACATCTCCTCGTCATCGAGGCGCGCAAGCCCGGCGCGTCGACTTCAGCCAAGGCCTAGCCGTGGGACTCGACATCAACGCCGTCCAGTTTCTGATCGACGCCCGCCAGAAAGGCGCGGAGTTCGGCGAGGTCATCACGCTCGGCCGCCAGGACCTGAACGTCTATCCCGCCAAGCTCCGCCAGGTTCTCGAACGACATGGTTTTCCCACGTCCGCCTTCCAGGGCGACATGAAAACGCTCTTCGCGGAACCGCTCTTCCGCAGCCTCGGCGCCCGGCAGGTGCACGCGCTGGACTTCTCCGATTTTGAAGGGGCCAATTTCACCCACGATCTGAACCAGCCCATCGGCGAAAACCTCCGCGAGCGATTCGATCTGGTCTACGACGGCGGCACGCTCGAGCATGTCTTCAATTTCCCGACCGCACTGCGCAACTGCATGGAGATGGTGCGGCCCGGCGGCTGGCTGTTCCTGCACCAGTGCGCGAACAACTGGTGCGGACACGGCTTCTATCAGTTCAGCCCCGAGCTTTTCTTCCGCACGTTCAGCCCTGAAAACGGTTTCAAGCTCGACCGCATGATCCTCCATCAGGTCGGCCCCTACGGCCGCTGGCACGAGGTCAACGACCCGGAAAAAATCCGCTCCCGCGTCGAAGCCATCACCTGGTATCCGCTGCAGGTCCTCGTCCGCGCCCGCCGCGAACGGGTCACACCCATCTTCGCGAAGATGCCACAGCAGAGCGATTACACGCCGCGCTGGGATCAGGGCGCCGGCGGCCAGGCCGCCCAGGAACGCGCCAACCCCTACGCCCCGTCCCGCCCGTGGCTCGCCCGGACATTCCCCGGCATCGCCCGCCTCTTCCACGTCGCGCGCATCGGCTTCCTGACCTACAAGAATCTCTCGCTGTGGAACCGAAAGTGTTTCAAACCCGTCCGCCGACCATGACCCGCCCGCTGAGCCAGCCGCAACTGGTGGGCCATCCCGCCGCCGCCCGGCCGTCGGATACGCCGGGCCACGGCACACTGGCTCCGCACCGCCATCCAAAGCGGCGGTGCCCGCCGCACTCCATAAACCCGCGGCGATCTCTAATGCTCGCTGCAACCCCCGCCCCGCCAGACGGCCCAAGCCACCCCCGCACCGCCAAATCCCGCCCCCTTCGGATTTCGGATTTCGGATTTCGGATTTCCCCTTCCTCCCTCCCGTGAGCCTGCGCACGATTGCCAAATACACGCCGCTCGGGCGCCTCGCGCTCATCCCGATCCGCCTGGCCTGGGGCCTGACCTACCCGTTACGCCAGGCCGGACAGGTCGCGCGCTGGGCCTTTCAATCGAAGGAATATTACAACCATTCGTATCACCTCACGCGGCTCAACCGCGATTATCTCGTCAGCTACGTCGCCGTCGTGTCCGGCCATCCCGAGGCCGTCATCGATCAATACGTCCGCGAGCTCGAGCAAGACGAGACCTTCCGCGAGCAGCTCCGCCAATTGACCCGCCAGAGCCGCGATCGGCACAACTGCGACGTCGAGCCTCGCTACGGCCGGCGCCTTGGCTGGTACGCCCTCGTGCGCGCCACCCGCCCGCGCGTGGTGGTCGAGACCGGCGTCGACCGCGGCCTCGGCACCGCCGTGCTCGCTGCCGCCATGAAACGCAACGCCGACGACGGCATCCCGGGCATGGTTCACGCCACGGATATCATCCCCGAATGCGGCCACCTGCTCGGCGAGCCCGGCAAGCGGTATTGCAAAATTCACCTCGGCGACTCGGTGGAAACGCTCAAGAAATTCGCGGAGCCGGTCGACCTCTTCCTCCACGACAGCGATCATCGCGAGGAATACGAGTGGGCCGAGTTCCTCGCCATCGAGCCGCGCCTGCACGCCGGGTCGATTGTGCTCAGCGATAATTCCCAGCAGTCGCCCAAGCTGCGCGAGTTCGCCCGGCGGCTCAACCGCCAGTTCCTCTATTTCCAGGATCAACCCGCCGAACACTGGTGGCCCGGCGACGGCATCGGCGCCGCCTTCGTGCCCGGCGTCAAAACCGTGTTTCAAGGCCCCGGCTGATGACGCCCGCGCGATCCGCCATCGTCACCGTCGCCTTCGGCCGTTCCACCGAGCACCTCGACTACACATTCTCGAGCTTCGCCCGCAACGCCGGCGTGTCGCTCCACGCCTTCATCCTCGGACGTCAACTGCCCCAGCGCCGCCTCGACGGCATCACGTATCATCTCGTCGAGCCAATCCCGGATTTTTCCCACCCGCTGCGCGAGGTTTACTTCCGCCGCATCGAGTTGATCGATCGTCTCGAGGCCGACTACGCGCTCGTCGTCGACAGCTACGACGTCCTCTGCCTCCAAACCCTGCCGCCCTTCGAAAAAATCCTGGGCGGCGCCGACGTGGCCGCGTGCGTCGAGCACATGGGCGCGCGCTATGTTCTGGGCCAGGGTTACACTGCGAACTTCCTCAACGGAGGCGTTTTCTTTTGGAACATCGCCGGAAGCCGCGACATCCGCCGCGAGATCGTCGAGCGCGGCCGGCGCCACTTCCGGACCGTCGCGGACGATCAGCACTGCATCAACGAGGTGCTGCAAACGAAATATTTTGAGCGTCTGCGCATTCTTCCCTGCCAGTACAACTACCGCGCGTATCTCCGGCGCAAACAACGCGGCTGGCCCACGGTCTCGCACCTCGACGGCGTCCTCATCTATCACAACGCGACCTGCATGGACACCGCCAAGGCCCTCGGACCGGTGAAAGCTCGCGCCGATCTCCCCGCTCTCCCCGACGACGGCCATCCGCTGACCGAGAAGGAACAGTTCTGGCGCCGCCTCGCCACCCGCCTGAAGCCTTGGGTCATTCGGTAAAACCGCGCTGAGCTCCGCGCTGGTGACCGGCACGCCGCCGAGCAAAGTCGCTGCAACCGTTTCGTCTCAGTCACCAATTCCAATCCGCGGTCGCCCGCCTACTCTGTGACCGCCCGGTAAAATCTCATTTGGCCGCCGCGCGGAATTTTGTCGAAGATACACATCGTCTGGCCCGTGCCGACGAGGTTGGTCTGCAAGGCCGTCCACGGCATGGTCAGCGAGGATCGAACTTGCACGGTGTATACCGCGTCAGCGCTCGACGGCCAGCAGAACTCAATTTCCGAAGCGCGAATCGCACTCGGCGGACGGTCCGCCGAGGGCGTGATCGCAACCGTGAAGCTTCCATAGTTGTTGGCCCAGCCAAACAAATCGACTGTGCCCAGATACAACCGCGTCGCTTGTGGAGGCACGATGACCTGCTGCATCACACCCATCGACGTTCGTCCATCTCCAATAAAGAACGCCTGCTTCAGCCCCGGAGCGAGTTGCAGATAATCCCGGCTCTCCGGGGTCGAGAAGTCCAGCGGCACGGGCGCCTCGGTCGCATCCGGCCGGCCTTCGCCCAGGAACACGCCGACCAACGCGTCAAACGGCGCGACGATATCGGAGATGCCATTCTCCGCCCCGCCCTGATGCGGATACACCGATGCGGCGTCGCCGTCCGGCCCGTGCAGCGCGAAGCACGACGAACCGACCGGACAATGACTGACCAGGCCCGTGGCGGTGATCGTCAGCGGCTGGCCGGCGACCACTGTCACCAACTCGGCGAGGACCGGCGATTGCACCGGGGCAACATCCGGGCCTTCAAAGCCCCCGGACATGGCCCAGGCGCCATCCGGCAACCCCGCCAGATAGAGCGTCGACGTCCCTGGGACGCGCAATGGGCACTGGCCCGCCGCCGACCCGGCGTTGAGCAGCCACGCCACGAGCACCGAACCAAGGAGAAACTGAACGTGGAATTTCATGACTGGCATTACCGGATATTCCTAACAAATTCAACCCGATCGCGGCCAGCAAGATTCCTCAACCGAATGCCAAATTCAGACTGGACCACACCAGCCGATGATTTGCCGTTGGATTCACTAACGGCTGGCGGTCCAGCCCGACGGTATTTCGTTTGGCCCTATCGCGATCGCAGCCGGAAAAATCGCTGGCTGGGGGGAGCCTCGATGACGACGATCACTCCGTCCGTGCTTTGCAACTGGGGTTCAGCAGCCGGCTGCCAGTCCGGTTCCGTCAGCGAAACGATCGATTCCAACTCGTAGTCGAGGACGTTTCCGGGCCATGTCACCACGATCTGCCCGGCCAACGCGGGATCGGATTCGATGGCGAGCGTCGGTGCCGGAGCGGGGACGAGCGGCTGTTCAAAGAACACGATGAATTCGTTATCGGTCAGGTTGGTGACGCCGGTGGCCAACGGCTCGAACAAACGGCCACCCAAGGCGGGCGTGACCAAAAAAGAACCGTTGGATAGCAGGCCGCCGATGATGAATTCTCCCAACGCCGTGGTGATGGTGGATCGACTCGCGCCGCCACTGACATTCACGGTGACGCCGCCCAGGGGCACGGCGTTGGTATCGAGCACAAGCCCCGCGATGAAAGGAGCGCTGGGAGCGCCGAACGCCGCCGGGGGCGCCGCGTCGGCCTTCGCCCCCAAATTCCGGGGAGCCGCCGCCGTCGTCGGGTTCAGCACAAAGTCGACCTGCGCATCCGCCGCGATGTCGTCAATGCGCACGTTTTGCGGGGTGCAGCTTTTGCCCGCCCAGATCAAAAATGAGCGGGCGGAAAAGACGGTAAATTGATAGTGGCCACTGGCGTCCGTCGTCGTACCCGCGCCGCTTCTGGTCACACTTCCGCCCACCAACTCCGCCATGGAGACACGAATGCCGGGCTTCGGGACACCCGTGGTGTCAATCACCCGGCCGCTGATCACACAGTTTTTGGGAAAGATTTGCAGCGGCATCTGGCAAGTCGTCGAATGGCCTGCGTTGTCGCTCGTGGTGAAGGTGACGACATGATTGCCAATCGGCAGTTGCGTGAATCGGGCCGGACTCTGGGCGACCGGGCCCGGACAGGATTTCACCAACGGCAGGCCCCGGACGACGACCTTCGTCCAATCGGGAATACGGACCAGCCCGTCGGAGCCCGCGACCAGCCTCTGGGCCGGCGGACACGCAATGGCTGGTGCCGCCGGCGGTCGCACGCTCACATTAACGAAATGCGCGCTCGCATTTCCGCTGCCGTCCGTGGCGGTCAATTTCACCACCTGACTTTGTCCAGCCGCCACCCAGCTTCCCCCACGCGGGTCCTGGGCGAGGCCCACCGGTCCGATCAAATCCGTCGCCTCCAGCATGTGCAGGGCAATGAAGTCCGGGACCGCGCCGCGGCATTCCACACCGGCGGTCAGAACGAGGTCATTGGGATGAAGTGTGATCACCGGGGGCGTAGTGTCACGCACCGTGACCGTGAATTGACACGCGACCGCGTTGCCGGCGCGGTTGATGAACTGGCACTCCACGCGGTTCACGCCGAGCGGGAACCTGGAACCGCTGGGCGGCACGCAAGACGGCGTGACCGCTACACCGCATTCATCCGTCGCTGTCGCATGGAAGGCCACGACCGCCCCGTCAGGCCCGGTCGCTTCCGCGACGATAGGAGACGGACACGTGATGGACGGAGCCGACTGGACGCTCACGCCCAGGTTCAGATAATGCGAACTGACGTTCCCGCTGGGATCCTGCGCGGTCAATCGCACGATCCGAATTTGACCGGCCAGCAACCACGTCCCCGCTGGCGGGTCTTGGCCGAGAGTGACCGCGCCTATCGAGTCAACGGCCCGAAACTCATTCAGCGCGATGAAGTCCGGGATGGGGGCGCGACACTCAGTCCCGGGATTTAGGAGCTGGTCGTTAGGTCGAAGCGTGATGGTTGGCGGCGTGGTATCGCGCACGGTAACTGGGAACTGACAAGTCACCGGCTGGCCGGAGGCATCCTGGACAGTGCAGTCGACGGTGGAAATGCCGAGCGGGAAAATCGAGCCGCTCGGCGGCACACACGACGGGGTCATCGCGGCGGCGCACTCGTCGATGGCCGTCGCATGGAAGGTCACAACCGCGCCATTCGCGCTGATGGCTTCAGCGTCGATCGGCGACGGGCAGCTCACCGCGGGCCCGGCCCGGTGCGCCAGCGCGCGCACTTCCTCATCGCCCAGAGCCCGCCCGTAGATGACTACGTCATCCATCAGGCCTTCGTAGAACCGGCCATCCACGGTATTGGCGCCGAAGTCGACGAAGGAGACATCCATTGGCGGCAGGAAAACGCCCGTGGCCAGCTCGGCCTCTTTCACTCCATTGACGTAGACGCGAATCATTTGGCCGCTGCGCACCGCGGCCACGTGGACCCATTCCCCGGACGTGACCGGCGTCGACGACACAACCGTCTTGTCCGGCTGGCCGATGCCGAAGGCAAAGCGGTTGTTGAGAATGGCAGTGCCGAAATCATAGGCCGGGCCGCGCCGGTCGGCATAAATGAACCCGGCCCCGTGATAAAACTGGGTTCCGACCGGGGACGCGGCGGACGATTTCATCCAGGCCGCCAGGGTGAACTCGGTGCCAACGGCACACGTGGCCCGCACAACGCTGTCGGCACCATTAAACCGGAACGCCTGGCCGAACTTTCCCTCGGAGTAGCTGAGGCCGCCCTGAGTTGAAGTCGGAGTGCCGTTCACCCCGTCCAAGGCGTTCCCTTCCGCCCGCCACCACCCCACCAGGTCGCCTTCCGGGAGGGCGCACGGAACAACGACCACGGTGGACTCGGCTACGCGCCCGTAGGCGTCCGTCACGCGCAGGAGGTCGGTTCCCAGCGCCGTTCCCGCGGTGTAAACGCCCGTGGCGGGATCGATGGTGCCGTGGGGGGGCGAGTTGACGATGGTAAAGGTGAACGGCGCCCAGCCTCCGTAAGAGGCCAGTGGGAGCGACTGGCGGATTGGCACCACCGCGGATCCGGGCAGGAGCCGGAACGGGATTGGCGTGCACGACCAATCGAAGCCCGGGTTCGGAGAGCAATACTCGACGGCAATTTGCGCAACCGCCGTCGCTCCGTTCGCGTCGATCACCCGGACGAAGTCGTGTCCCGATGAGACCGTGGCCGGAGCGGCATAAATGCCTTCGGCCGCATCGACAATGGATCCTCCCGCTCCGGGGCTTTCGAGACGGACTTGATACGGCCGGCGGCCGCCGGTGATTGGCAAGGGAACGACGCTTCCCGGCGCCACCGTGATCAAGGAAGGCGCGATGCCGAGGGGCACGCATTTGCCGGCCCGGCCGGCCGCGTGGATCGCCGCGATCGCCACGTCTGGCAACGCCTCGTGGTAGAGAGACAACTCGTCGATCAAACCCTTGAAGTTATGCCGGGCCGCGGGTGCGTCCCCAGCCCACTGCCCGATGACCGCGTCGTGCGTGTTCGCGATCAGGTCGAAGACCACCACATTCGTCCCTTGCGGAACGCCATCCAAGTAGAGCTTAAACTCCGTGCCGCTGACCGTGTGCGTGGAGGTCAGCGCCAGATGATGCCACTGGCCATCGTTGACCGGAGTGGCGCTGAAGAGGGTGGACTGGTCGCCCGTGCCATTGCCCACGCGCCCAAAGGCCCGGCCATCAGCTCCCACGGCGAGCGCGAACGGATCAAAATTGCTCATGGCGTTGTCCGGCCCGGTGGGAGGCACCCGCTCCGGGTTCTTGCTCCAGATGAAACCGTAGGTTCCGGCAGGCTGGTCGCAGCGGATCCAGGTTTCCAACGTGAAGCGCGGGAGGTTCAAGGAAGCCGAGTGCGGGATGCGGATGTGAGCCCCGCTTCCACTGAGGTCGAAGGCCCCTCCCACCCACCCGGGCGCGACGACCGCTCCGTTGACCAGGGTCCCGTGGTTCACTCCGAAGTAGTCGCTCGCATCGTGGTCTCCGCGCCACCAGGCATCCAGAGTGCGCGGGGCGTCTGCCCCGCAAGCGCCCACGAAGACGCGCGCTTCCGCCATTTGCCCTTCGGCATCCGTCACGCGGATCGTGTCCACCCCTTCGGCGACCCCCGCCGTGTAAACCCCAGTGTCCGCCTCGATGGTCCCGTGAGCCGGCGCATTCAAAACCGTGAAGGAAAGCGGCGGTCTCCCGTTCGACGTGCGGAATCCCACCAGGCCGCCGGGCGAGACCATGATGTACTCCGGCGCGATCTCGAACGCGCGACGGACCGCGACGTTGTCGATGCCCCACGACTCGTCGCTCACCGCCTGCAACCCCTGCCCCGAGAAAACGATGCCCACCGTCGCGCTGCGCGCGACGAACGAAACCGACACCCGCCGGTAGACTGCATCGACAAAGGCAGCATTGAAGGCGATCGGCCGGCGCCCACCCTCGGGCGCCCGGGCATAGCTTTGCGGGTGGTCGGGCGGGTCGCCGTTGTAGTTGGAGAACGTTTCGTGAAACGCCTGCACGCCGTCGATGGTCACGTCGAAGATGTCCGGCCCGCTCGAGGGCCCGCCGCTGCCATCCCATGAATCGAAGATGTAGAGATCGAACGCCAGTTGATAGCGCGCTCCGGGCGTGAGGTTGTTCAGCGACAGCTGCTGGCTTTCGTTGCCGAAGCGCCCACTGAACATCGTCAGCGATGGCACGCGCGTGCGGTAGGAGTTGCCCCACTCCGGGCCGAAGCCGTCTTCAAAGTCGGTGAAATAGACGTAAGGCAAGTCTGGTCTGAGCTGGACCCGCACGTGAAATGAGCAGGTGGCAGAGTTGCCCGCTTCGTCGGTGGCGGTGCAATTGACCTCGGTCACGCCCAAAGGAAAAATCGACTGCGCCGGAGGTACGCAAACGACCGTGGCGCGACCAACGGAACTCCGGACGTCGGGGCCGAAATTGACGGGCTGTCCGGCGGGGATTGGGGTTTCCACCAGGATATCGTCCGGGCACGCGATGCTCAGTCGGCCATCGAACGCGCACTTCCCGGCGGACCCTGCGCGATAAATGTTCTCGATCTGTCCAGCGGTCAACGCGACGTCGTAGAGGGCCAGCTCATCGATGCTCCCATGCCACGGGTCCGCCCCGTCGCTGCCCCCCAGGGTCCGCCCGATGTAGAACGGCCGGCCAAAGGCCGCAATGCCGCCGGAGAAAGTGGTCGAAGCCACCAGCGCTCCATCGCGATAAACGCGGATTGTATTGCCATCGTAGGTTCCCGCGACGTGCACCCATTCTCCAATGGGGAGCGGATTCGGGTCTGCCGCCCGCGCGTAGCCCCCGCCGTTCGGCGAGATAATCAGTTCGAGGCGGCCGCCCAAGGTCCAGAACAACGCGGTTCGATAACCACCGTTGTTGTCATCCCAACTGCCTGCGATTCCAGCCTGGCTGGCCAACGGGGCCTCCGCCCGAACCCAACCTTCGATGGTCAGGGCTTGGCGAGGTTCAACCCCGTTCGAGGCAGGGACCAAAACCCGCTCCCCGCTTCCCTCGAAGTAAAATCCTGTGCCGACCTTGCCGTCAGAGAACATTTCGTCATTCGAGGGGGATCCGTGGTTGGCCCCCGTTTCGTCCAAACACCTTCGCTCGCCTCTCCACCAAGCCAGCAGCCCCTCTGGTTGAAAGGTGCAGAGTCGGCAGTTCCGCTCGGCGAGATCGTAAATGCTTCTGATCTCACCGGCGGACAGCATCCGATGGAAGAAGAGCACCTCGTCCAAGTCGCCTTCAAAACTCTCAAAGACGCCTTCGACATAGGCTCCGCCCAGTGCGTCCGGCTCCTGCAAGCAACAACCGAGCGGACTCCACCCAGAGACCGGGCGCGACAATTCTCCCGGCACAGCCTGGCCATTCACATAAAGAACGCAGGACTCTGCGCGAAAATCGATCGCGATGGCCAGGTGGACCCACTCGTCCGTCGGCAGCACAAGGTCCTGGGACGAAAAAGTAACCCTCCCGATGGGGTCCAATCCCCGCGGCTGCCAGCTATAAAAGAAGCCGGATTCCCCGACATAGATTTGACCTTTTGTCCGGAAGGCATCGCCCGGCGCGCCCATCGCAATGCCCCCACCCCCTGATGGAATCCGCGCCCAAAACGAAAAGGACAGAGCCCCATGAAAGTCCGGTTGGAACAGGCTCTGGAGGCCTCCTGGACCAATTTTCATCCACCCCGCCTCGCGACCGAAATGAAAAGCCTGGCCGACCTTGCCGCTGACGTAGGCCACATTTCCTTCAGCCACGCCGTCTGCCGTGTGACGAAATCCCAGCACATTGCCGTCGCCTTTCCAAAACTCTGTAAAATCGCCGGGCGGCGGAGAGCACGCTCCGATCGTTGCCGGGCATTTGCCCACGGCGCCGGCAGCGTAGATCGCGGCAATCTCACTGGATGCAAGCGCGCGGCCGTAGAGAGTCACTTCGTCCACCAGCCCGTCCAAATGCTGCCCGTCGCCCCGATGCCCGATCCGAAGCGGACTCGAAGTTACCGTCATACCTCCCTCGAAGGTCGTATCCTCGGCAACCTGCGCCCCGTCGACATACACCCTCAGAAACTGCCCGCTCTTGAAAACGCCGGCGACATGGTGCCAACGACCGGGGTCGATGACGCCGCCGCCAGCGAACGCGTGAGCTGCCCGGTCCTGCTGCCACGTGCTGAATCCTACAGCCCCGCTCGTCGAAACACCGAGACCATATTCATAGCCGCCCGGACCGGCCTTGGCGGCAATGGTCCGCTGACTCTCGCCGGTCAGTGGATCCGGAGTTGGCCATCGGTGCAGATAGACCCATGCTTCCAACGTCATCTCGCCGCCCGTCCAGGGACTCAAGGCGTCACTCGCAGCGATATTCACCTCGTCGTCCACTCCATCAAAACTGAATGCGCTGCCGACATATCCATGGGCGAACGTCGCGCCGTTTTGCGCCAGGCCGTTGTGCACCTCCCCCAAATCGGTGGCATCCCCTTCGCCTCGCCACCACGCGATTGGATTGGCCGGTGGCGACAGGCATGTGGGCGCCAGGTAGTCGACGGTTACGGTGAAGCTGCAGAACGCAGTTTGGTTCGCTTCGTCAGTGGCGCTGCAATTCACCGTCGTGGTGCCAAGGGGGAAATGAAAACCAGAGGGAATATTGCCCGGAACTGAATCGGATGTGCAGACGGTGGTAATAGCGCCGCCCCCACCTGAAACATCAACCGTAAAACTGACATTCGCTCCAGTCGGATCGCTCGTTGGCTGCCGCAGATCGCCAGGGCATAAGATGGTGAACGGGGCGGGCAGGTCGCACTTTCCCGCTATGCCCGCTGCGAAGAGCGCCTGGATTTCCTCAGCGGCCAGCGCGCGGGCGTAGAGGGTGACGTCATCGAGAATCCCCGTGAAGCCGTAGTTATTAGGCTCGCCGCGATACACAGCCCCCAGATAGAGGTCACCGTTCTGGAAGGCGTTGTCATATTGAATGGCACCCGAGCCTGGCCGATCACCGCCGACCTGAGCGCCATCCACAAAGAGCCGAACGTTCGAACCATCGTAGGTTCCAACGACATGATGAAATCGACCATCCCAAATCGCCGGGGTTGCGGCGGGCGAATACACATAGCCGTCAGGCAGGGTCACGTAGAACGCCAGGCCTCCGTTTCCAGAACAAGTCAGCGCATAGGAAGCGCTGTCGCGCCGGTAGGATTTTGCCACCAAATGGACGTTTCCAGGCTGAATCCCCAGCGAAGTGGAGTTGACCCACATCTCGACCGATACCTGGGCGGGCCTAAGTTCCGGCGAGTCCGGCACGATGACGGCGGGACCATTGCCGGTCGTTTGGATTCCTTTCCCAATCTTGGCGGGAACAGAGAGCGCACCGGGCTGCAACGTCCCGTGATTCATGGCCACGGAATCACTGGCGTCGTCCTCCCCCCGCCACCAGGCCATCATCCCGGGCGCGGGTGCCACACATGTTGCCGGCGGAGTTATCACCACCGTGAAGTTGCAGGTGGACTGGTGGCCGGCGGCATCAGTCGCCGTGGCATTCACGACGGTCGTTCCCACCGGGAAGAACGGGTAGTTAAAGGGGAACGGCGAAAAGCTGTAGTCGATGGTCGGAGTGAGATCCAAATCATCGGTCGCGTTGACCGCGAAGGACACGGCCGCCCCCGACGGGCCGTCGGCTGCAGCGACGATGTTGTCGGGACAGGCAATCGTCGGCGGCGTGGTGTCGAAGAAAGCCATAATCCAGCCGCGGCACGTGCTGACTGGGGTGAAGGTGGCCCACGAAAAGTTCACGTCCCCACTCGACGTCAGGCCGATGAGACGGGCATCCCCGGATGGAGCTTTGACCCAAAGAGGCCCTCCGCTGTCTCCGCTTTCGACCACCGAAGGCGCAGCCGACACGGTGATACTCTGGCTGTTCTTGGCACTGATTTGGACCGTTCCCCAATGGGCCACGGTCGTTTCCAGATTGAAGTCGGCCAATCCCCAGCCGGCAATGTTGGCCAGGGCGCCAATCGCCGGCACGAAGGACTCGTCCCCAAGTTTCGGCAGCGGCCCTTGATAATTGCCGGCGATCTTCAACACCGCCACGTCATAACCGAGCTCGGGATGCAGATCCTGATATCGTGGATGTTTCTGGGCCTGGAGTATCTGGACCCGTTCGCCCTGCGTTTGGTCGGCGTGGCCCATCCGCACATGACTCACGGCCGGGGCCGGCCCGGGCAGAAGGCAATGAGCCGCCGTCACGACCCATTGCGGGGCGACCAGGACGCCGGTGCAGCGAAATCCAAAGACGGGGTCTTCAATCGACACCAGCCAAGGCGTCTCTGCGTTGAACTCAATGTCCGTCAGGGGCGAACCGTTGACCACCGCCCCGGCCCGCGGGACCACGGCGGCAAGGACAAAGACAGCCAGCAATCCACTCCACCCAGAGAAGGCCGTCAATCGGAGGATGCGAGGCAAGAAATCCGCTGGGTGACGCATGACCCGCTCTTTTATCAGAAAACAGCCCGCACCGTCCATCGTCCATCAGGACGATATTTTGCTTGGCTCCAAACCCGTGGCGGTTATACCAGTGCCTAACCATGTCTCCCCCCACCACGCCGCTGGTCCATCCGCGGGTCGAATCCGCTCTTGTTCTGCTCCAGAAAGCAGTCACCCCGGAACAGGTGTGGGAAGCCTTGGTGCCGCTGGTGCGCGGCACTCTCCCGATCTACAACGTGCTTCTGGGCCTTCCGTCCGTGGGCATCACCCCCATGTTCATGCGGGCAACGCTGCCCATCACCAACCTGCCCCGCTTCGCTGAGCTGGCCCCCTTGAACGAGGTCATCCAACGGCGGCCCCCCGTGAAACTGGCGCGGATGAGCGATCATTTCTCCCTCGAATCACCGCGAGGACGGATGTTTTTCGAGGAGTTCATGGTTCCGATGGGGTGGAGGCATGCGGCCGCATTCTTGTTTTGGGCAGCCGATGGATCGTTCCTCGGCCAGTTGTCGCCGATCCGAACGGAGGCCCAAGGCGATTTCACCGACGCCGAAATGGCCTTGCTCGGTCAACTCTACCCTCACGTCGAAGCGGCCATCCTCCGTCTGCTAAAACTTGAGGGTGCTTTCGCCGCCCATCATTCCCTCGAACACGCGATCGACTGCCTGCCCCTTCCCATCGTCGTAGTGGGGTGGGACGGAGCCACCCGCTTCAGCAATGCCGCCGGCCGTGATGCCTTGGCGGCCTGGCACGCCAACGCTCAGGAAACTCCCCGCTCGCTCAAGCCCACGGAACATCTGCCGGCCGAAATCGCCGCGGCCTGCGCCCTGCTCAAGACCAGCTGGCAGGAGGCTGCAATGAAGGATGATTTCAGCAACGTCCTGACGTTCGTCCCCGTGGAACATCCACGCATTCCGGATTTCCGGGCCGCCGTGCAACTGGTCAAACCTCAGGCCGGACGGGCGCTGCAACCGGCCTTCGCCGCCAGCCTCCAGCAACCGGCCCGCCAGAACGTCGAAGTCGGCCGCGCCCTGGCCGCCCTCTCCAAACTCTCCAAGGCCGAGCGTGAAATCGTGCGGCTCGCCGCGGCCGGCGATGACAACGCCGACATCGCCCGCACGCTCGGCGTCAGTCTCAGCACCGTCCGGACGCATCTGCGCAGCATTTTCAAAAAGCTCGGCATTTCCAGCCGATCCCGCCTCGCGCCGCTGCACCAGGCGTTTCAGTCAAACCCACCCGCTGCGACTGGATCCACACAAACGCGCTAGTGTCCTGAGTGATTGGTTCGCATCAGAAGTCTGGTCGGGGCAAGCACCGCTGCTTTGGAGATATTTTGGCGTCGTTCGCGACAACTTGGTCCACGAATTAATCACTCAGGACACGGGCCGACCTTTGCAGGTCCACCAAAGGCGCATCCACCCCGGCATCCCACGCAACCTGTTGTTTCATGCGCCGGGCATTTCAGCGAATTGAGGCCGGACACCAAGCCAAAATCGACGGTTGGGCAAGAGCTCTCTCGGGCCCTCAGCGGCGCAGCCGATAGAAGCGGCCTGGAATATTGGTGCGGATCGAATCGCGGATCTGCACGGGGCCGCCGGGACCAATCACATTGGTCAGCGTCGTCCACCCTCCCTGGGTCAAATTCGTGCGATACTCGACCACATAGTTGGTCCCCGCCGTGGTGTTGAACGAAATAGTCACGGTGTTATTCGTAATCGTGGACGCCGCCAGCACCAGCGGCGGCGCCACCACCCTGATGGTGAAGCTGCAGGATTCGTGATTGCCCGAATCATCGGTGGCGACGCAGTTCACCACCGTCTGGCCGACGGGGAACAACTGGTTGGCCGGAGGAATGCAGGTGATGGCCACGACCGGATCGCAGTTGTCGCTCGCGGTCGTGCGGTACGGCACCGCCGCGCCCGCGCCGTCGGTGGCCTGGACCACCAGGTTGCTCGAGCATTGGATAATGGGCGACGTCCGGTCCAGCACCGTGACCGTAAACGCGCAGGTGTTCGTCGGGCCGCTGGGATCGTCCACGCGACAGGTGACGATATTGGTGCCCACGGCGAACAAACTGCCCGACGGCGGCGAACAGCGCACCGGCACGGGGAAGCCGCACGCATTGCGTGCGGTCGGTTGGAACTGCACGACATTTCCGAAACCATTCGTGCACTCCACGACCACGTTGGTGGGACATTGCAGGGTGCCTGCCCGCAAGTCCTGGACGATGACCGTCGTCACCCACCGGGCCATCGCGCCGCGAGCGTCCGTGACAGTGTTGGTGACCGCATGAATTCTGGGAGCCAGAGTTGCCGAGCCCGGCGCGGGCGCCTGGACCACCGTCAACGCGCCCGCGCCTGGACATGAGCTGGCCGCCGTCACGGAAACAGCGGGAACCGGAGCGGAACACTGACTTCCGGCGGATACGACCACGGAGGTCGGTCCGGACACGGTCGGCGGTACCAGCTCGGGCATCCATCCGCCCGCCAGGTAGCCATAGGCATCGTAGCGCCCCTGTGAATAGCCGGAGGCCATAACCTGAGCGGCCCGCGTGGTCTGGATTCGGTGAGTTCCCGGGCTGACGGGCGGGCGGGCGTAACGGTAGCCGAGTTCGGCGGAGCCCAAGGCCACGTCCGCTCCATCGATTTTCACTATCACGCCCGGCTCGTCACGGACCACGACGTTGACGTGAGTGGTGAAGTTGGTCAGCGCGACGACCTGGACGTTGGTGGCCCAGCGCTCGGAGGACAGCAAACTGATCATCGTTGGATCGGCCTCCGCCTTGCCATCGTCGTCCGAGCTGTGACCGAACTGCGCCACGGCAATCGGCCGGGTGCTGACAATGGGCGTGAGTCCGGAGGCCACGAATTCCAATACGGATCCCCTCTGGTAGAGGCCGGCAGCCGCGCCGCTGACGCGAATCAGCGTGTCATCGTAGGCGGCCACGCAGCGCACCGTGAAGCGCGGACGGCCCACGAAAGGCACGGCGACAAAGTTGGTACCGAGCGCGGGCACAGCCGGGACTTGCTCCACGACGTAATTGCAGAAGAAGACGTTGCTCGACGGAATGGTCGCGCACTGGTGTCCGGCAAAAAGCGCGATGGGCTGGTCCGCGTCAATCCGGGTGCCGGTCAGATCGGCCGAGCCGTTGTTGGTCGCCCGCAGCTGATAAGTCTGGCCGGCCTGGAGGACGACGCGCAACGGGAGGCTCGCCGGGTTCGTGCCGACGTCGGTGGACAGATGGAAGGTCACCGTGGTGTCCGCCCGTGTCGCGACCAGGGCAAACTGGCTGCCATTCAGCGACGGCAGATCCTCATGATGATTGCCATAGGCCAGGACCACGTGGCTTTGCCCCAGCGTTTCCGTCGGGCTGACTCGAAATGCGTCCGTGGTGTAGCGCAGGTCATTGACGGCCACCACCGAGACGGGCGCGCTCGCACTGACGTGCACGCCCTTCTGTTCAGCAGTTTCCAGCACGTTGCCAAGGTCGGCGGGCGACGGCAGCGTCACGTGAGCGGCGCCGGTTGCGTTCACGAGAAATCCGGCAACAAAGCTCAAGCCGGCGATGTCCACGCGGCCGGTTGTGCCCGCGGCCCCGAGGATCTCCAAATACGGCCGGCTGAACTCGCCCAGGTCCGGGGAGGTGTTCCCGGCGAAGGTCAGCCAGAAGTCGGTCCCGGTGCCGTCGCGCACACACTCGCCGGCCGAGGCCGGCACGACCGTGAGCACGGCGTTCGAACTTTCGAAGCAACGCCCGGGGATCGAGGTCAGGCAGCGATACGTGCCGCGATTCGTGGGCGATACCGATCCGAAGCTCAGCGTGGCGGCATTGGCCCCGGGCAAGTCGGCAAACGCCGCGTCCCCTGGGCGCTGCCATTGCCATTGGTAAAACACCGGCTGGTAGGTGGATTGCACGGCCACAGCCAGGGCGGCCGGGAGACCCTCGGCCGCCGTCTGGTTCGTCGGCTGCGCGGTTATCGCCAGAGCGCCGGCCGGCAACGGTGGCTCGACCGCGGCGACGCTGCTGCCCGGGATGACCACATAAGCCGGCGCGCCGGGCGGACGCCACCGCACCTCGAGCGAATCGGTGCTGCTGGTCGCCCGCAATAACGCGCGCACCACGTATTTCCGGCCGGCAAGCAACGGGATGGGGGCGGATTGAACCGCGTTGCAGCAGATCGTCTGCGCCGCGATGACCGCCAGATTGCCGTAGGTTTCGTCGGAGCTGAGCGACAGCTCCGCTGTGCGGGCCGCGGCCAGCTGGAATTGATAGGCGCCGCTGACAGGCGGGATCAACACCCCCAGCAGTTGCGCGCCATAGTTGGTGCCGGCCGGCGCGGAAAAGAAGTTGGTCGGATAATCGACGTTGGTGGACTGCGCGGGGAACCGTGGGTTGGCCGTGAGGTTCGTCAGGCTGTCATTCCCGCCAATCCCATAGAAAAGGCTCCGTTCGAGAAAGCCGCGACAGCAGGCCGTGGGCGGCGACAAAACGTTCACCGTGAAGACCTGCGAGCTGCTGGCCACCCCGTCGCTCGCCGTCACGGTCACCTCGGTTGAACCCGACTGGAAAAGGTTGGGCGACGCATTAACGGTCCAGCCGCTGCCGGCCGGGTTGAGCGTGATCTGGCCGGAAGAGAGGACCTGCGAATTGCTCGAGCGCAAAGTGAGCAAGACCGGGCCGTCCACATCGAGCACGGTCACCGTCGCGGCGGCCGTCGTGGATCCGGCCTGCACGACCTGATTCGACACCGGCTTCACATACGGGGTCATATTGGGTGGGGCCGGTTGCTGGCGGCACGACCACCAAGCCTCGCCCACCGCGGCGACCGGAGGCGAGGGACTCCAGCCGAGACCGTCGACAAAGGTGTAGGACACATAACGCTGCTGCGCGGTCGACCATCGGAAGATGTTTTCCCCTTCGATGGCCGGCGTGTGATCCAGAATGCTGGCAAAGTCTCCGGGCGCGGCGATCTGCCGGCTGACCATGGAGCAGCCGCCCGGCAGATTCGGCGGCAGGACCGGAACCCTGGTCCGGCCCGTGAAAAGAACCGCCGCATTGGCTGGGCTGTATAAGAACGCGCCTTCTCCCGGAACGAGGGTTCCCCCTTTCGGCTCCCACCCGCTTCCGGCATAAAACTGACGCGGCGCCTCATACTGGCCGGTATCCGGCCGCACCTTGAACAGCACGCAGCCGTCGGGCACGTTCGGCAGGACTTCGTCCAGGGTGTTGTTCCCCCGATCGAACTGGTTGGCGATCATCTGCCAGCCTGGGACGAGATTAAGACTGTACGGCGCCACAATGTCGACGCGCGCGGCCACGCTGGTCGACGAGCCCGAGTAGTTCGTTGCCACCACCGTGTAGCTGCCGCTGCTGGCTGGCTGGGCATTCAGAATCTCGAGGGTCGGGCTGCGTGCGCCCAGGACGGCGGCGCCGTTCAGATACCATTGAAAGCTCAAGGCCGCGGCGTTGGTCGCGGAGGCGCCCAGCAAAATCCTCTCACCGGCCGTCGCGTAGGTTTGCGGCGGCCAGGCGACGAAGAGGCTGGCGGCGTTCGTCGGGTTGGTCCCGGCCACAAACTCCGAGCGGTTCGACTGCTGATCGCCATCGGCATCCGCGGTTGCGTCGGCCACCAAGTTCGTCGCAAAGCCATGGCTCGTTTCCCAGACGTCGGGCACGCGATCCACATCCGCATCCGTCAGGATCGTGAGCTGGACCGGGGCGCTCGTCACCGCCCCCAAGAGGTTTGTGGCGATGAGGGTGAAATTGGTCGACACAGTCTGGCTGTTCAGCGGCAGCACGATGTCATTCGTGCTGGTGGATCCCGTGGTCAATGTGTTCGTGCCGCGGAGCCATCGATACTGGATCGGAACCGTGCCAAACACCGACGCCTCCAGCCGAACCGAGCCTCCGCGGACCACCGCCTGGGGCTGTGGCGCACGAATCAGCTGAGGCGGCCCGAGCGCCGGGCCCGCATAGCCGGTCAGATCGAGGCTGAAACTGAGATCGCTGCTGTTGGTCGAGGCCTGATGCACCTCCACCGCGACGACATTGGTGCCCACCGTCAACCAGCCCGCGGGGACCTGCGCCGGGTAAAGCTGATTATCCTCCACCTCGATCGACGCCAGCGTCCGGAAGTTGATGAACCCGTCCGGCAGGTTGCTGCGAAACACCTCGCGGCCGTTGACGTAGACGATCGCACCGTCATCGCGCAGCAGGCGCAGCAAAACATTTGTGGTCAAGGCCGGATCCGTGATCACCACCTGCCGCCGAAAATACGAGGTGATAAACTTGTTGGCCGCATTCGGCCCGAATGGAATCACGGTCGCCTCGTCTCCGTCGCCATAGCCAAGCTGCGCCGCTCCTGTCGCCCACGCGCTGTCATCGAACGCCGGCAGGGTCCACGCCGTGCCTTGATCCGTGCCGTCCGCCCGATACTTCCACGTCGCCCCGATCGGGATCAGCGTCGTCGGCTGGGCCATCGCCCCGCTGACGGCGGCCGCCATCACCACCATCAGGACCCAGCGCCTCCACCCTTCGCCTCGCTTGACTCTCATAAGCAACACCTCCGCGTCCACCGTTCCAGCCAGCCCGTTCCAAAGCCGGGCGCCAGCCCGGCAGGCCCCGCCCCCAACTCCCCGTCCGCCGGTCGCCCGACCAGCCGCCCGGCAGGTCGAACCGCACCGTGGCGTCCGGCGTTCCCGAGCACGTTCACCACCCGAAAGCCATTCGCCAACCCCGGTTCCTCCCGCAGCCCAAACCAGTCGGGCACACCGGGCCTGGCCAAATCCTCGAGCGTGATCCAGCCGACGCGCGGACCCGCCGGAGCGGGCATCGCTGCGACCGGCGGCACCCGGCCCGCCGCGGGCCGGCGTGGCGCGGCCTCCCGATCTGGCGCCACCTGCAGGCCCGGTTCGGCGGCGGGCGTTCCCGCGGCGGCCGCCGCCAGTTGCAACGGCGCGCCGGCCGGCGGATAGACGATTCGCTCAACCGTGTTCGCCCGTACCAGGACTATCGAAAGGTTCGCGTTGACGGCCTGGGCCGCACCTGCCATCCCCAGGTTGATCGCGGTGAGCGGCGCCGTTCCGGCCGAGAGATCGATGACATCATCCAGCCCCGCCGCCAGCGCCTCGTCGATGGTGTCGGTGCCGAGCGGCAAATCCGGATCGAATGAATAGGTGTCATTCCCGCCCCCGCCCTTGAGCGTGTCACTGCCCTCGCCGCCAATCAGGGTGTCGTTCCCCGCGCCTCCTATCAGTTCATCGTTGCCCCCGTTGCCTTCGAGAATGAGCGTTCCCCGGGTGAACGCCCCCAAGGTGAAGCGATCGGGCCCGCTCCCACCGATCAGGTGGAGGACTTCCACGGTCAGATCAATCGAATCCAAGGCGGCGCCCGACGGGAACACATACGTCTGCGCCGGCGCCTGTTGCGTCAGGTCCACCTGTCCATCCCAACGGAGGATATACGTGTCGAACCCCTCACCCCCAATGACCTTGTCGCCCCCCAGGCCGGCCACGAGATCGTCCGGGCCGTCTTCGCCGTCGAGCGTGCTGCCGCCGCGGCCGGCGATCAAAACATCCCGCTCCGCCCCGCCGCGCAGCGTGACTTCTCCGCTGAAACCTGCTGCATCGATCTGATTTTTCGATGCGCCCCCGGTGAGCACAGCCAGTTCGACGCCCCGGATCGAATCCTCAACGCTCCCCACCAATGTCGTGATTCGCAAAATGGCATCGGTCAGCAGGAAGTCCGCATCGGCTGTTTCCACAATCCGATCGATTTCATTGGCGCCGTCGCCGCCGTCGAATTCATCAACGCCGTCGCCGCCGGTCAGGGTGTCAGCTCCCGGGCCGCCCAGCAGCCGATCATCTCCGGGCCCGCCGTCGAGCGTGTCGCCCCCAAGGTCGCCGGAGAGCTGATCCCGCCCCGGTCCGCCGCTCAACACGTCCGGCCCGCTTCCACCGTTCAAAGTGTCATCACCACTACCCCCGATCAGCGTGTCCACGCCGCCTTCGCCGTTCAAGGTGACCTGCCCGCCGAACGCGCTGGCATCGATGGTGTTGTCCCGGCCGCCGCCCGTCACGACGGCGCGGGTCACGCCAAACAATTGATCCACCTCGCTGCCGGCCGTGAACGACGAGTTCGTCAGGGTCATCCGGGCCAGGTCCCGCGTCACTCGAAACTCGTTGAGATCCTCGCCACCATCGATGACGTCGCCTTTCGTTCCGCCCAGCAGAAGGTCATCGCCCCGGCCGCCGCGCAACGTGACCGAGCCGGCCGTAAACGCGGAGGCGTCAAGGGTGTTGGCGCCTTCGCCTCCCGTGAGCTCCGCCCGGGCGATCGACACCAGCTCAATCAAGCCGCCCCCGGTCACCGTCAAGGTGTCGTCGGTCAGCACGAAGTTGGCGTCGCGTGCCACCACCATCAGATCGGAGCCGTCCCGGCCATCAAGCAGCGCTGTGCCGTGCCAGCCGGATAGTTCGAACCGGTTCACGCCGCCTCCACCAGTCAGCTCGGCCCGTTGGATCTCCGCCAACGAATCATGCTCCTCGCCCATCACCAAACTTCCGTCCGCCAGGACGAAATCGGCATCGCGCCGCTCGACCACGACGTTTTGACCGCCGTTGCCGTGAATCTCATCGGTGCCGGGCCCTCCCGTCAGACGGTCATCGCCGGCACCGCCCAACAGGATGTCGTCCTCCCCGCCGCCATCGAGCGTCACCGCCCCGCGCGTGAACCCGGAGGCGTCGATTAAGTTGCGCTGCGACCCGCCCGTCAAGGTGGCCGCCTCGATCGAATCCAGCGAAAAATCACCGCCGGGCACAACCCGCAGACGATTGTCCGCGAGGAGAAAGTTTGCGTCCGCCGCCACCACCACCGTGTCGATCGCCCCGTCTCCCCGCAGCCACGCCCGCCCCGTCCAGCCGGAGACGACGAAGACATTGACGCCGGCCCCGCCAATCAGCTCAGCCTCTTCGATCCCAAACAGGCTGTCCCTTTCACCCGACCCGATCCGGAGCGCACCATCCTCCAGCTGGAAATCCGCGTCCCGCTGCTCACGAATCCGATCCCGGCCGGCGCGGCCGTCGATCCCATCATCACCCCACCCGCCTGTGAACAGGTTGTCGAGTTGGTTGCCGAGGAGCGTGTCAGCGCCGTCACCACCGATGACATTCTCGACCGCCGCCCCCGAGAACAACTGCAACAGCAGCGTGGTGGCGATCGTTTGCCGATCGGTTCGCGCCAGATCCACCGTCACCGGCACGGGCACACCCTGCGGATCGCGCGAGTTCGCAAAATCGAGGGTGTCCGTGCCACCGTCGGGCACCTCGACGAGCAAATCCCGGCCAAGGTCTGTCCCCACGGCAAACACATAGCGGTCATCCCCGCGCCCGCCTTTCGCGCTCGGCCCGGTTGGCTGGTTGCCCCCGATCCAGCCGTAGTCTCCCAGCAAGACGTCATTTCCGGCGCCGCCTTCCAGGACGTCGTTGTCCGGGCAGGCCCCGCGCTCGATGATGGTCACCGTCAGGGCCCCCCTCGGTCCCGACGCCGGACGGCCGGTGAGGCTGAAGAGCTGGATGCGGAACGCCTCGGCCGGCTCAGTCTCGGTGTCCGCCAGGATGTTCACCTCGATCACCGCGCGCGCCTGGCCCGGCGCAAACACCAGCACCCCACGCAACGCGCTCACCTCGAAATCGGTGCCCCGGCCGGCACCCTGCTCGGTAATCCAATACGCCACCGCGAGCGGGCCATCCACCGAAGAGCGCACCACGCCAATCTCGATCACGCCCGGCTGCTCGTGCTCGGGGACCAGGCGGTATCCTTCGGCGAACCGCACGGCAGCCGCCGGCGTGGCCACGAATTGGACGTCCGCCAGCCGCTGCGTCTGACCGGGCGCCACGACAAATTCCGCCGTTCGCCCCGTTGCCGGGTCCGCCCCCGCAAGAAGGTCTTCACCCACCGGCGAAATCACCTCGAGGAAATACGTTGCCGGAGCAACGCTGGAGAACCGGTATTGACCCGCCTCATTGGCCGTGGACTCGTCAGCCAGGATCTCCCGGCCCTCGGCGTCCCGGAAGTAAAGCCGGACCACACCACCCGCCATCGAGCCCGCGCTCGATCCTTGAAGAATCCCCTCCACCACGCCGTCCGCCGGCAAACGGGCCGGGTCAATATTGGAGCGGGTGGTGCCGACCAGGATCACTGCGTCGTATGGAGTCCCGGAACAGAGCGTCGCTTCCCCGAGCCAGTGACCGCCCGTCAGGAAATCATCTCCGCCCAGTCCAAACAGCCGGTCATTGCCCGGACCGCCAAACAACGTGTCGTTGGTGCCCTCCTGAAAATTCGCCCGCAGGGCGAACGTGGCGATTCGCAGATGGTATCCCAGCGCCGGGAGCGCCAGGCCCGCACTGCCCACGGTCGCCCGCATCGGATCCACTCCAGCCGAGAGCTCATAATCTGGCGGCAACGTCGCCGGGTCGACTTCGGCCAGGATCGATCCCGGTGCCGCCGGAATCGTGTAGCCACCGTCCGCATCCGTGGTCCCGGACCGGCTCACACCAGTGCTGTCATGAACCCAGACAACGACGCCGCTCAGAGCGCCTTCCTCCGGATCTCGCCGGCCATTGCCGTTCCTGTCGTCGAAGACGGTTCCCGTGACCGGAAAACCGTCGTCGGGTAAAATGGTGCCCACGGCCAGTGCGTCCGTGAGGGTTGCATTGATGGCCCCGGACAAACGCACGCCAAAGCGTTCCTCCGGTTCCGGTGTGAGGTCGCCCCGCACGGTCACGCGCACCAGCTGGCTCAGCGGGCCTCCGGGTTCAAAGGTCAGGACGCCGGCCAGCGGAACATAGTCCTGCCCGGCAGCCAGCGCCGTTCCGTCCGCTGTCAGATACGTCACGTCAATCGGCAACTCGCTGCGCGCCGATAGCGAAACGACGAACACCATTCCGGTCTCGCCCGCGTTGCCCTCACTCACTGTTGCATCGGCGATGCTGACCAGCGGCGCGGCATCGTCATTCACAATCGTACCCACCCCCTCGAGATCTCCCGCCCGGACCGACGCGGGAATCGTCAGCCGCACCCGCAAGGTTTCGTCGCCTTCATGCCGTCGATCTCCAATCACGGTCACCGGCAGGGCCACCTCGGTGCGCCCTGCCGGGATCACAACCGAACCAAACCCTCCCACAAAATCCAGCGATGATGCCGTCAGGCCGACCAGCTCATAGCCGACCTCCACATCCTCAAACGCCGCCCGATCGAGCGAGACGCTGAAGCTGGCCAGCTGACGGCCAGCGTCGCCTTCAATTACCGTCAAGTCGCTGATGGAAACCGCGGGCTTATGGTCATCATCGCGGATTTCCACCTGCGCATAGCCCGCGGACGAGGGCAACGGTCGTCCGGTCAGAGTGAACAGGGCCACGCTGAAAAACTCGGTTCCCTCGGAAACAATGTCGTCCACAAGGGCAATGCGGATGGTTTGCTCGGCCTGGCCCGGCGCAAATCGGACGACGCCCTGCGCGTAGACGAAATCGCTTCCCGCCTGCGCGCTTCCCGCCTGGGTCCGATAGACCAACGCGGCCGCGCCCGAGGTATCCGAGCGGACCACCGTCAGGTCCACCGCACCCTGCCCCTCCACGACCGTCCAATCGGCCGAGGAATATCCCAGACGTAGCACCTGGGAATCCGACGCTGACGTTCCAGCGTCGAGGATTGCTCCCGTCGCCACCAGGACTGCGCCATTGACGTGCGCCAGGTTGTCCAACCGGACCCGGAACGATTCAATTTCCTCCGGCAAAGCATCGGCCTGGATGATGACGGTGACAAGCTGTTCGACCGTTCCAGGGAGGAACGTCAGAATTCCCGGTTCGAGCTGATAGTCGACCCCAGCCAGAGCCTCGCCGGGGAGCGCTTCCATCGGGCGGTAACCGACCGTGATCTCGCGCCCGCTCGGCGCCGACAGCCGAACTTGAAAAGTCATCGTCGTGTGGCCAACCGGGCTCTCGATTCCGAGGCTGCCTTCAATGGAAACGAGCGGGGCATCGTCGTCGTCGACAATCACAGCATCGCCGACGCCGTCTTCGATCCGGACCAGCCCCGTATCGATCGGCGGACCCAGCACCAGATGGAATACTTCGTCCTGCTCATCCAGCGCGTCGCCATAAATCAACACCGGCACCGAAACCTTCGTCACGCCCGGCGCGAAATTGAGCACGCCTGCGCGCGCCACGTAATCGACCCCGGCCACCGCAGCCACCTGGTCCGGACCCAACGCCCGGCCGGCGGCGCCACCATCCGCCGTGGCGAATGGCACCGCGATCCACCAATCGCTCGCGGCCGAAAGTTGAATATCAAAAATCGCCTGCCGCGTCCCACGCTCGCCTTCTCCCGCCCACTGGCCAGGACCGGCGCCACGCACCACATCCTCCACGCGGATCGAGGGAGCGGCGTCGTTATCCAGGATTTCAATGGTCGCTCGCGGCACGAGAATCTCCGCGTTTTCCACGCTGACGATCTCCGCGTAAAAGCGTTCCTGGTCCTCGTCCCGTCCGTCGGCCAGCACCAGGATCTGCACGTCGACCGTGGTTTGGCCGGCCGGCACCACGGCGATCCCGGAAAGGGTGGCCACCATGTCGATGCCGGCCCCGGCAGCCTCCGCCACCTGGGCCGTTCCGCCGCGCAGGACGTAGTGCACCTTGACGTCCACCGCTCTCGCCGTAGACAGCCTCACTTTGAACCCGGCCGTCTCCGTCCCGCCTTCACTCAACGGCGTCACAACGGCCGGCTCGAGAGCGACCCCCACGCCATCCCGGATTCCGGCCGACACCGACGACGCGCGCTGCCCCATCGCCACGGCAAAGACCGACGTCAATCCAGTTCCCGGATCGACATCGCTATCCACGGTATCGTCCAGCCCCCGATTCATCGGCGAGAACCGCCATCCGAGCTCCGCGTGCAGGCTCAGGCTGGGGATTAAATAATTCGGGAAGGCCAGTTCCAGCAGCCACCGGTTCAGCTGCGAAACTGTGCGCTCCGGCGCCGGGCGCGCCAGATAGGCCGCCGCCAACGTGCCCGCCGGAATCTCCGGGAACCGCTCCTCCTGGTAGAACGCGCCGTCTCCCAACACGCCATTTAATCGGGCCGCCAGGATCGCCGCGTGCTCCGTCGCCCGGCCCGGATCCGACAGGATACTCCGTTCCACCGCGTCGAATCCCGCCCCCAGATACTCCGCCAACTTCGTCGGCAGGCCCAACGCCGCCACCCAGCCGGCGGGATTAAGAATATCCGCCGGGGATACCGCGGGCGATCCGATGTCGATGTAGTAAAGACCCGGAATCAGATCGTTGAAAACATAGCCGCCGGCCGCATCGGTCAGCGTGCTCGCGACTTCGACGTCATCGGCATTGCCCCGCACGCCGTCGACGGGATCCATCAAACGCACTCGCACATTCGCCCGCGGCGATTCGCCCGGATCTCGAATGCCATCGCCATTCAAATCCCACCACACCTCGCCACCAATTGCGGCCGGCGCCAGGGTGACGGCGCCATCGTCCCCGTAAAGCAGGTCGTCGCCGGTCCCGCCATCGAGGAAATCCGGCGCGTCTCCGGAGACAATCCCCGCGCTTCCGTTCACATCCAGACTCCCGCCAAAGAGCGTGTCATCGCCACCGCAACCAAACAACGCATCCCATCCATCCCCACCGATTAGGATATCCCGTCCGCTGCCTTCCAATCCGTAGACCGCAACGCTGGTCGCGTTCCGCACAACCGCACGTGCGTGATCCAGTTCGTCACCAACCAACACGTCGTTCCCCGGCCCGCCGTCGACGTAGTCGTTCCCCAGTCCCCCCACCAACACATCCTGGCCGGCCTCGCCGCGCAGGGTGTCTTCCCCAAGACCTCCATGCAGAAAGTCGTCGCCGAGGCCGCCCAGCATTTGATCGGTGGCACCCCCGCCATACAGGAAGTCGTCCCCCGGCCCTCCAAAGAGCCGGTCCCGCCCGGCTCCGGCCAACCCATCCACCGATGTCAATCGACTCGCGCTTCCCGGCACCAACGACGGATCCATTTCGTCCCCGATGAGGAGATCGCTCCCGGCGCCGCCCACCAAGTTGTCGTCCCCGGCGCCGCCCAACAAAATATCGTCGCCGTCTTCGCCGTTCAGCTCGTCGTTTCCTCCGCCGCCATCCAGATAATCGGCCCCGTCGCCCCCTTCCAGGCGATCGTTGTCTCCGCCGCCGTAAAGCAAATCATCTCCGAGCCCGCCTTGCAGCAGATCCCGTCCGGAACCACTCACCCGGAATACCCCAAGTCGGCCGCGAAAGACCAAGCCCTGGCCCAGGGTCTCCAGGTTATCCCCGTTCAGGACATCCCCGCCCGCGCCTCCGTCCAGGTTATCCGCCCCATCGCCACCTTCCAAAATGTCATCTCCGTCCTGACCCCATAGCTTGTCGTCGCCGGCGCCGCCATTGAGATAATCCTCACCATCGCCGCCCCAAAGCTCATCGCTTCCCGCGCCTCCAAAAATCCGATCGCCGTCTGCGCCGCCTTCCAGAACGTGGCCGTCTCCGGTTGTGACTTGCAGCACATCGCTTCCCAAACCGCCGAGCAGACGCGCCACGCCGTCTCCGAAATAGCTCAGGGCATCATTGCCCTGGCCGCCGCTCAAGGTTGCTCCGGCCCTCACGCCTTCGAGGATTTCGATGTCGTCGTCTCCGGCTCCCGCGTCAATGGCGAGGATGCGACGGACTCCACGGTAGGTCTGGTCAAAGCCGAACGCCGAGACGCGCACCGCTTCATCGCCAGATGGGCCGGCGACGTGGCTCACGACGAACATCTCTTCGGTGACGTCCTCCAGCTCGGCGAGTTCCCGTGCAAACGCATAGGTTCCGATGTTCAAGCGGAGCACGCCATCCGCCAGCAAGGTGGCCAGGATGGGCTCCGGATCGGGCTGCGGCGGCCCCGGCGGGTCCAGCGTGCCGAGTTGGAACCAGACACAGCCGCGCTTTCGCCACAGCAGGGTTTCAAACGTCCCGCACACTTTGAGCAGCAACCGCCGCCCCGCCACGATCGCATCGGCGTCAATCTCGATCCCTAACAATTCGAGCCCGAACAGCCGCAAGTGCGCGTCTCCATCCACGTGCAGCCGGAAGCCCTCATTGCCCAGGGTCAAAGTCACGGTTCCCTCCGCCGTTGAGCCCGTCAGCGGATCGCGCAAATCCAGCCCGCCCTTGGCCGTGAACGAGAAGGTTCCGGCCGTGTCCAGGGTGCCCCAAAGCGACGCTGTGATCGGTCCGATCTCCAGCTCCAGTGGCTTGTCCTTGGGAATGTCGAGTATGAATCCGGCCGGCCCCGCCTCGATTGAAAGGCTGCCGCTCGCCTTGAAGCCAAAGACGTTTAGTTCCGCTCCCGTGCCGGCTTGCCGACCCGTCATCCGCAGGCGGACCGTCCTCCCCGGAATGTCCAAATCGTCGTCGGCCGACCTGCGCGTATTTACCTCGAACAAAAACCGTCCGCTCAGAGCGACTCCTTCAAAGGGAATAAACTCCGAGGCGGTCTCGAGCACGAGCTCGTGCCGGAACACCAAGCCGCTCGAGCTGAGTTTCAGAGCGACACGAACGTCAAATCCCACGCCAAAGATGCGGACCGTTCCCCGGGCGGCCACCACGAGGCCATCCTCACCCAGCTCCAGATCAAATCGACCCTTGATGGAAATCCAGTCGAGCAATTGGAGTTCGCCCTCGATCCGCAACCGGAAATAGGCGCTGCCTCCGCGCAAATCCACCCGGTGCCCGGCAATGGTGTCCACGTGATGCTTGGTGGTGTTGACCTGCAGCTCGAAACTCCCGCTCAACGCGTACCCAATTCCGGTCAACTCGGTTCCGGCGTCGAGGCGGATGAGGCCGGCAATTCCATCCCGGCCAACCCGGAGCGCTCCCTCGACGTGATACGAGAAAAACGTTTGTCGTCCCACTTCGCCCTTGAAGTCCGCCTTCAACGCGATTTCAACGCCGCCATTCGCCATCTCGATGGCAAAGCCCCGATCGCCGCTGTCGCCGTCCAGATCAAACTGCGCGATTCCCCCGGCGCCAATCCACAGGTGCCCGCGGAGGGTTACCCGGGCATAGGGTCCCGGGTCGAGATTCACGACCACGCCGCTCAGCTCGGCAACCGGCTCGGCAAAGGTGTTCAGCTCAAATCTGAATTCGCCCCGCATCTCATAACCAACGCTGCCGAACCGCGGCCCATCCTGCAGGAACAGCTCCAGAGCCGCCGCGATCCCGCCAGGCCGAATCACAAATGCACCCTCCGCTCGCCAGGCATAAAGCGTCGCTCCAGCCAACTGGACGGAGAACTCGCCCTCCGCCCCGACACCCAGCCCATTGGCACCCATTTCCAGATCGACCATGCCGCGCAGTTGAAATCCGGTCTGCAGATCGATCCCTCCGAGCGCCGACAGATGCAGCGTTCGCTCGCCATGCAACCGGACCATCGGCCCCGCCGGCACCTCATCCTGGTCGTCCGTGTCCCCATCGCCGTTGCGGTCAATCGCCCGTCCCGTGGTGTTCACCCACAGGTCAAACGCTCCACCTTCCCCAAAGTCGAAGCCGGGCCCGGCGAATTTTGCACCTTGTTCCAACGATGCGCCCAAGCGCCCGTAAAGCTCCAGGCCGGCCAAAGTCAGATCGCCACTGACTCTGAGATCCACCAACGTCACGCCGCCAATCACGGCCAGCAACGATCCACCAATCGTGATCCGTGTCTGTTCCTGGCTCCCTTCGAAAACGAACCGGCCGACAATGCGAAATCCAGCAAACTCCCGGCCGGCGGGCGTGATCAGAAACAGCTCCAGCGAATCCAGCAGCAGGAGCTTGATCCCGGGCTGGATGTCCACGCCGGCGAGCACCTGCGGAGTCGCAAGTGTGTTGATGGAGAGGGCGTGATGCGAATGGAACTCGAACCGGATCGAAGACCCGGATCCATCGTTGTTCCGATCCGCTCGCGGAGACTCTCCGTCGAGCTGGATCTCCACCAAGGCCACCATGAACGGGGTCAAGTTTTGCGGGGAACCGGTCACTCCGATGCGCAGTCCGCCCCGGGCACTCGTATCCACCACGATCAGATTGCCCTTGGCCACGCCCACAAATTCGACCTGGAATTGCGCCCCTTCCACGATGAACTCGAATCGACCGTGCAGGTCAAAGTGCTTATCTCCCTCCACATCGCTGTCCAGCACCAGGCTTAAATCGCCGCCAGCAACCAGACGGAAGTAGCGCCCGGCCAGCCGCACGGTCTCCGACGCCTGGCTCCCACGCTCACCGGACGCGCTAACCGGCAATGTCCGAATCTCCCGCGCCTCGGCGCCCGTGTTGAACTCCAGGAGGAACTCGGCGTCGAGCCGGAATTTCTCGGGCAGAAGGCCCCGACCATTGCCATCAACGTCCAGATCCAGACGCAAGGCCACGTAACCAAACACGCCGTCGGCATCCACGCCCAGCACCAGATCGCCCGTGAAGGTGAACAGCGTCGGATGAGGGTCCCACGGCGCCTTGATCACCACGGCCACGGCCCCGGCGATGCGCAGCCCCTGGCCGCTCAGCGAGAAGAGGAACGCGCCGTTCATCTCCACCAAATCAACCAGTGCGACCGAACCGCGCACACCCAGGACGAAATACGGCGTGGCCGCCGTCCCGGAAGCGCTCGACGGCCAGACCAAAACCCGCGCGCCCTGTCCACCCGGGCCCATCTCCGGCGGAGTCGCCTGGAAGGTCACCTCCTTGGCGCCAAACACCGCCTGGATCACTTCAGGCACCTCGATCGTCCGTTCCGCGCCAAAGGTGTTCATCGCCGCCTCCACTGTGCCGCTCAGCGCGAAGCCAGGAAGGTTGACGCCCGCCGACAGGAGGAAGTAGCCGGCCATGCCCCCCTTGGATCCCGTGCGCGCGTCCGGCAACTCGAGGAGCAATGCCGCCGTGGCATGGGTTTCGAAGATCGGCTGACCCAACGGTGAAATCCTCAGCACCGCATCCGCCAACATCTCCAGCTTGGTCGTCGAGAGCTTGAGCGAAAACGCGCCCGTCGCCCGGAACCATTCCGTCCAGTCGTTCGGATCTCCCGGGTTCTCCAAGGACTCCGGCGGTCGGAAAATCGCCTGGGCAAACGCCGCGATGAGGATCGTTTTCGGAGCCAGGTCAAAGGTCTGTTCCTCGCCCAACAGGAACAGTTTCGCCGGCCCGCCATCCGGCTCCCGCCGTTCGATGTGGAACTGACGCACCTTGGGCGACGCTTGATCCGACCGTATTTCGGTCAGGATGACCCGCCACAAACTCCCGGCGATAACCGGACGCACTTCGAACGACCACGAGTCGAGCTCAGCCAGCGCCGAACCGGCTTCCAGCTGATCCAAGGTTTCATCAATCCCCTGCCGCCAGAGATCCGGGAGCGCTTCCCGATCCATTTCATCCACCACGTCGCGAGAAGCCGCCACCGTCCGCGCCGCGCCACTCCCATCCCGAATCGCATCGCCCTTCATCCCCTGCAGCGTAATCTTCTCCGTCCTGATGATCCGCGTGGTGTTGATCTCGAAGAGCCCCGCAACTTTGAGGTCCAAGCCGATGTTCTTCAGCGCCTCCAGATTGGTATCCAGCTTGATCACGCCCCAGAACTTGGGCAGCGGCAGCGCCTCCAAAACCTGCCGAACCGGTTCGAGGACCTGAGCCGGCAGGCCCAAGGCGTCGATTCGAATGCCGAACTCCTCCATCAGCTCCGCCGCGCTCAACGCTTCAGCATCCACAACCCGACGCAGGAGCTCCATCCGGGCCCCCGTGGTATGGACTCCGACGAAAATGTCCTGCAGAACGGACCGTTTCAGGATCTGCCAGCGCTCCGCCGGAACCGGCACCCTCGCCCCGCTCAGCGCATCCAGCTGCTGCAAGTAAACCCGCGTGCCCTCGGTCAACCAGATCGCCCCCCTGGCCATCTCCCGCCTCGCCAGCTCGACCAGCGGATCGCCCGCGTCATTGCCAGCCTTCATGATCTCCTCAAACTTCTCCACCAACACGCCCACCGCCGCGCGCTTCGCGTCGTCAATCTCACCTGTCCCCCACGCGCTCAAGGCGTCCTGGAGTTTGCGCTTCTCGCCCTCAGAAAACTGGCCGGATAGGTAAACGGCGATGGGATGTCCGGGGTCCGGCAGTTTCAGCGACTTTTCCAACACCTGTTTAAACCGCGGGTCCAACGTCTCGGGCCGGAAGAGGGCCGGCTCGGCCGCCTGATATCCGAGGTCCGCCGCGACAAACGTGAACGGCGGCAGCTCGGGCAGGGTGAACTTCTCAAAGTTTTTCAGCTCAATCTCGGGTAGTACCAGCGGCGGGATCTCCAGCACAAATTGCCCCGCCACGGTCGCAAGGTTGCCGAGGTAAATCACCTGGAACGTGCCATCGAAATCGAGCTGCAGCCGCGGGCTCGGACTCAGGCTCGCGGTGAGCGTCGCCCGCCCCCGGATGTCGAAGATCGGTTCCGGCAACAGATCTCCCAACCGCAAGGTGACGCCGCCTTCCACTTCGATGAAGAATTCGACTTCCTTTCCAGCTGCGGGGTCCGCCATCACATGAAAGGAAATCTCTTCCTCATCCGCCTGATGTGCCGCCATGTCCCGGCCGCCCGTGGCCGTCACCGTCACCGTGCCATTCGCCCCGGTGAATAGTGCCAGTGCAGCATCCGACAGATGGTAGTGAAAGGTTCTCCGGCCATCTTCGAATGACTCCACCTCAAGAAAATCTGCCGGCACGGTTTCCTGACCCGGGCTGGTCAACCTTACCACCGGCGGAACACTCTCATCCGCCACACTGCCGCGGGCCGGGATGACCGTCACATCGATATGCGGCCCGCGTTCTCCGAAGAAATTCCGGTCCGCCGGCGAGGCGGTGAAGGCGGTGTCCAGGTAGGTGGCCCCGTTGGCGAACGTCTCGACGTGCATCGTCGCAGTGGTCGCCGAAGCTGTTCCCGCCGTCGCTCCCTGGCTGCCGCTCGCCGGCGGCGTGATAGGCGGCAGTTCCAGAGCGCCTCCCCCCTTCACTCGCAACCCCAGCTTCAGTTTCCCGTCGATGCTGAGGAACTGCGGGTTGTCCGGCACGTCCGCCAGAAACAGCACCGTGGCATTGCCGCTGGCCACCTGCGAAAGGTCCACATAAAGCCGGCCCGTCACCGACAAGGCTCCATCCAGGAAATTCAGCCGCCCAATCAACGCCAGCTTCCCGTCCGTGCTGATCAAGATCCCGCCCTCGGCGTTGAAGATGAACTGGGAGGTGTAAAGCGTGTAGGCTTTGACCCCTCCCTTGATCAACATGGGCTGGGTAAAAGCGGCAAATGGATCGGCGGCCCCGGAGGCATGCGTCGCGACCCATTGTCCAAATACCTGCCCCTGCAGCGAAGCCAGCCAGTCGCCAGCATCGGTCTGCCCAGTCACACTAAACTCCGGGCCCCGCAATTGATCGGCATCCTCGATCGAGGGCAGCGTCTTGAAAAACTCAACCCCCGCAGTCAGGTCGTTGATCGCCAGACCAATCTGGGGCACGAGAAGAATGCCGCCCGGCACCGACGCCGTAATCTGCACGGCCAGGGGCCCCAGTTCGCTCATGGCAAACTTGATCGTCAATCCCCCCAACCCGGGCAGCCCGAATCCGCCTTCCACGCCCACGAACAAGACCTGGGCTTCGTCCTCCGAATACTTGGTGTCCGCCGGATCGGTAACTCTAAAGAACTCTCCATTGGCGTCCTTCCGGATTCGAACAATGCCGCCCAGCAACGACGCCTGGATCTGCCCGCCGAAGATGTTCCCGGAAATCGAAGCCGCCATGGCCTGCAGACCGACCACCGGAAACTTGCCCTCGAGAAGCAGCCCCGGGTCGATGACCAATCCCTCGATGGTGCCAGAAACCTGCACGCCCGCCACCGCCGGCAGCCCAGTCACGTCCGCAGAGATCAGGATCTGGAACTCAAGTGGGGCCGTGTTGAAGTCCTTCCAGAGCAACCCCAGCGTCCTCAGGCGAATGGGCAACCAGTCGGGCCACTTGAAATCCACACCCGTCGCCCCGCCGATTTCCAGAATGACCCCAAAATCGTCCGCCGCGTAAACCTCCACGGCATTCTGCCCGTCCTTCACGACCTTGCGCACGCCAAAGTTCCGCGCCTCGCCGCCCAGAGTCATCCCCGGCAGATCAACTTCCGCCCCGGCCGATCCAAAGAACGCGTAGTAGCCGAAGCGGAGGTTATTCGGGTCGACCTGGTCGAGCTCCGGATTTGTGTTCAGCGCGAAGTTTCGGGCGTTCAAGGTGAGCGGGCCAAAAACCACTCTCAGCGTGTCCACGTTAAATTCAAAACCCTGCACCCGACCACCGTCGCCAAACTTGAGTTCGCCGCGGATGGCGTCATCCGAATACGGATCATCACTGCCCGGACTGTCAACGATCTCGGCTGTCACTCCCGCCAAGCTCGCCGTCGCTTCGCCCGCCGCCAGGAAGATGGAACCGGTGAACCGGAACGCCACATCCGTGCTCAACGCAAAGTCTGTGATCCCCACCGTGGGATTGGTGACAGATACGAACCCAAGGGACAACGTTTGCTCAAGAGTGACCGATGCACGGCCAAGGCTGAACCCGTTCCGGCGGATGACCAACTGTTGGAGATCCACCGTCACGGTCAGGGGCAACAGTTCGAGCTTCGCGTTGCCAATCCGGGCCACCTCTTGATCCGGCGCCGCGCTGTTCGGATCCCATTGCAACACGATGTCGCCCGCCGTCAGCGCGAGAACATTCGGAACCCCGACCTCCAACGCGCCCACCGTGACCCGGAACCGGCCGGTGGGCAGAACCGATGCGTTCTCGCCCAACTGCACGGCCAAATCGAAGCTGATGCCCACGTTCGCCAGGGTCGCGGTGAACGGCGCAGCCGACCCGCCGGTCATCGCGTCTTTCGAAAACAAACCCGCCTCCGCGGCCGCCAAACCGACGGTCACCACGATGGCACCGTTCACAAAAGCCACATCATCCAGGCCAAACGTCGGGTTCACCACAAACACCGGCCCCAATTGCAGCGGGCTCGAATCGCCCGTGGTCGTCGCTGCCGCGCCCGCCGCGTCCTTGCTCAGCGTCACTACCTGGCGGCTCTGCACGCTGGCCCGGCCGCCCGCGACCACCGCCCCTTCCCCGACGATGACCTCGAGGGTGCCCTCATCGAAATCCACCCGGGCTTGCGAGGAGTCGGGCTGGAAGAAGAAACGAAAGACGCCACGGCCGAGCGGCAGGACCGAAACCACATCGGGACTAAGGGAGGGTTTGGAAGAAACCGTCGGATGATACACCAGAGTCACTTTTCTCCCGTCGAGGTGACTCGTATCGAGCGTCCCAAGGCCACGCTCGACGAAACTGATATCGAGATAGCCCCGCGCCTCGAGCAGGTCCGGATTCACGACCACCCCGGGTGCAGGGCTGACCAGTTGCGCCAAAGGTGGCGCGCGTGCCGGACCTTCGTAGATATAAAACGACTCCACTTCGGCCTGCGCGACCGCCCCCGTCCCACCTTGGTTCAAAGTCTCCTTCCAACTCTCGGGCCCGCCGAGAAACTCGATCCGATACTGCCCCTGTTGAAACGCCGCCGCGAAGAAATAGCGATAGGTGGTCCCGTGCAGCTTTTCAACCCGCGTCTCACGAATCGGATTCGCCGCGTTGTCGCCGAGGAAATACAGGTCGAACTCAGGCGTCGTGTCGAGAATCGACCCATCGTCCAGCAACGGCGTATCGTTTGTCCCGTCCAAGCCCCGGTTGACGTCCCTGAAGGTAATGTCCAAGTGGGCCCCAGCCGGCGCCGGCCCGCGGGTCTCAGCCAGATCCAACATGCCGCCGGGCCCCGAAACCACCACGTCGGCCGTCAAGGGCCGGGAAGTTTTCGGAGACCCCACGGTGAGCGCGGTGCCTCCATACTCGACCGTCGTCACCCGCAAGTCCTCCAACCGAAAGCCCCCCGATCCGCCGAGCGTAAAGCTCACGGTTCCGCCCAACCTGAAATCATCCGCCACACCGGGCCCCACCTGAACCTCGATGTCGCCCCTGGCCCTCACTTCCAAAAGGCCGCCTGGACGTGGCGTGAGCCGCACCTGGCCATTGACCCGGAAGACATCGCCGGATCCGAAGGTCGCGTCCGCCGTGATCACCGGATCGCCGGAAGTATCGCCTAGATCCAATGTCATCAACGTCACCGGAGTGTTTTCTCCCGGACGCAGGCCCTTCAATTCGCGATTCCCGATCCCCACGCCCGTCCGATTGAGCTTCAACCCAAAGCGAGGACTGCCGCTGAACGCCAGCACCTCACCCAACCCGACAAAACGCGCACTCGCCCCGTCCACTTGCACCGCGAACCCGGGCGCCGAACCGTCAACCGGCTGGCTCGTCTGCACCACCAGGCCGACCTTCTCGGCCGAGATCAAAAGCCCCACCGCCGCGTCATTCAGCCCGCCATCGGCCGTCCGACGGGGACCGTTCCCGAAAAATGCTTCCGCATCCAGCGCGACTACCTCGAGTTCCCTGGCGGCGTCCTTCCAGGTCCAGGTGAAGTCCCCATGCAGCTCGGCCACATTGGCCACGCCGAACGTCAGCTGCGATGACACCACCTGCACGAGCGACTCGCCACCCATGCTCGCCGGAACCTCAAGTGGATAAAGCCGGCCGTCGGCCAAGGTCACGATCGCAGTCGTCGAGGTTGCCAATTCGCTGTAAACAAACGTCATGGTCGCATCCAGCTCGATGACACCCTCAAAACCCAGCAATCGCGCCCGGCCAGTCACAGTGCCGGCTCGATGGCCGCCATCCGTCACCAGGAACACTCCTTCCGCCTCGCTCAATTCCAAACCGATACGCTTCGAATTCGTCTCCGTCCCGACAAACACCCGCAGGTTCGTCCCATACACGACGTTCTCCGTCGCGGTCACGCTGCCCCGCCGCACCGTCAAGCTCTGCACCCCAAGGGTTCCTTCCACCACCACGGGCCCAAACCGCAAATCCACCTCGACCGCCGCGTTGACCTCCAGCGCAATCGTGTTCCCGGCGACTTGAATCGTTCCGAAGGTCCCCGTGAGATTCACGTTCGCTGCGGTGTTGTTCACCTTGAGCCGGACGGTGACTTGCCCGCTATCGCCCGGACTTCCGCCAAAATCCGACTTGGCTCCAACCAAGGTCAATGCGCCGGCAAAGCCCGTCGACTGCAGGAGCAGCACGCCCGATGCGCCCGCAACTTTTGCCGCCGGGATTCCAGAGACGTCCGGCCCGCTGAGCGTCGCGTCGCTGACCACCATCACGATCGCCGGCTCGTTCCCGCCATTGCTGGTCACGGTCGCCCGCTCAAAACCAATCCTGCCCACCAGCCCGAACTGGCCCACGCCGGGCACCGTAAACCCGACCGACGCCGTCGCGGCCACACGGAAATAGTCGCCGCCCGGCACATCAACGACATAATTCCGATCGCCCACCGCAAATGCCTCCCGCACCGGCCCGGGCAGAGTATTGAAGGCCAGATCGAACGTTGACGACGGCAGGGTCAGCCATTGGCCATTGGCCAAACACCACGTCAGCGTCGCCTGCACCGCACCCGCCACTCCCGTCACGTCCACATTCTTCTCGCGCCGCACCGCCACCATTAGCGCACCGAACTGATTGGCGTCCTGCGCCAGCGTCCCGTACTCCGTGCCGCCCACCGCCAGGCTCAGGCTCAGCCCGCGCACGCCAATCTTCACCACCCGCGACCCGTCCTTCGCCCAGCCCGGCTCAAAACTGAACTGCCCCGCCATCAGCCCCACGCCCGGCACGTTCAAGCCCAGTCCGTCCACCCAGAACTGAAAGGTGTCGTCACTCCTCAATATCACGCTCGCCGTCGGCGCCGCGTCCACGACTTCCAATCCAGCCCCGGTCAACACCAGCGTGCCGGACGCACCAAATTCCCAGGTCCCATCCGCCCGGAATGAGTAGTCCACGCTCCCGGCCGTCATGCCTACCACAAAGGTCCCGACCCCGATGCTCCCTTCCACGCCGCTGCCCGTGACCCGCACCTCGCCGCCAACCTTTGAAAATGCCACAGTGCCGGTCAGCGTGAGCATCCCGTTCACATCCACGTCCAGCAGGCCGCTCGCACGGAGATAATCCACGGCGCCCGTCGTATCGAATTCGAACCGGAAATTGTGAACAGAGAATCCGAGCGTCACGCGCCGCCCCTCGGAACGCGTCAACGAAACATTCCGCACCCCGAGGCTGCCCACATAGCCCTCCGCCCGAATCACGAAACGGCCATCGATCCCGGACAACACCACCGCCGTCTCCGTTTCACCCGACCCCGCGGCCAGGCGGACGCGGCCATCCGACACGGTCACGGCGAATTGATAAACGCCAGGCGCTCCGCCCGGCACCGGAACGCGCTCAAATGCGATGTTCCCCGACAGCGTCGCGCTGGTGCCCCCGGCGTCCAGCACCAGATCGATGTCCCCGCCTACCCGCAGGAAGCTCCACCGCTCGGGCGCCGTGAAGTCCAGGGTTGCAGTGCCTAAAGTGACCTGCACCGGGCCACCCGTGGTGTTGAATTCCACGAAAGCCGAGCGAACGCCGGCGCGGAGCACATCCACGAGGTTCCGAACTTCGAGGTTGTGCGCCGTCAAACGCCCCGCGACGCCGTCGTGCAGCAAGGCAAAATCACCTGTTATTCCGGTAACGCTGACCGTCGAGTCATCGGCCACGTCTCCGTCACCGTCCGGTAATGACATTGAAATTGAGCCGCCTGCCACCCCGACGAGAAAGCCTTCCGAAGGTCCCTGATTGATATCGATGACAGCCTGCTTCAGGCTGAAACCGCCCGTCAGCGTCACGCCGAAATCAAGGAGGGAAACATGGCCAATCCCGAAGATCTCCGGCAGCTGTGAATCAAATAGATTGTCATCCCCAAGGCTCAACGCCAGTTCGCCGGATAGTCCGGGACCGATAAACGTGACCGGAATCGCTCCTTCCAGGCCGCCTGTTGCCGTTAGTGTCACAGCCTGAGTCAAGGGTAGTGACCTTAACTCGCCCAGAGTGAAAACTCCGTCTCCATTCGGATCCTCGAAGGCAGCCTCGACGTCCGCCGTCAGTTGAAGGTGTCCGTTCAACACGGATCCGGTGAGAAATCCCAGTTCGACATCCGCGTTGATCTCCTCAACGTCCAGCGTCGCGCCGAGCGCGAGCCTCTCAAAACGAATGCTGAACGCGTCGTCCGCAGACAAGCCCGGGTCCGACCTCACCGCAATCGTTGTCAGCAATTCGACGTTACCGGACGCCATAGCCGGCGTGTCAATCCGGATACCCAACGTTGAAAAATCGTCGGTGCCCAACTCCAAGTCCACCTCCGTGTCCTGGCTTCGGGCGTAAGCCAAGGTGACGACAATGCCATGGTCGGTCACTGTGACTTCCGCGCCGGGAATGACGGCCTGCCCGTGAAGCAGCCGTTCCAGACCGCCGGCCGTTGGAATGTCAACGTTCGCAAAATAGTCACGGACGGCAGCGATGACCGGCGGCAGTCCGGATGTGAATCCAATCAATTCGCCGATCGGCTGACCAACGACGGGCAATAGATCTCCAATCTCACCATGGGTATGGAGCAACGCCAACGCCTCGACAGCCTCAACCATTCCATCCAGGAAAAGGGCCAGGACATTCCTGGAAATAGCACTTTCTCGATAGGGTAATAAGAGGGCTTTAGCAGGCGGCTGCACATTTATGTGGAAGTGATTGCCGTGCGTCTCTAAGGAACTAAGCGTGAATCGTACGGCCCCACGGAGCTGCTCCAAGGCAACGGGATCATTGAAGATGACTCCTTTTACGCTGGCGCCGGTGGCCGTCACCAAAGAATCGAACGCCCGAATTTGAGCAACGGTTCGTTCTCGATTATAACTGGACCTCTTCCCTGCAAAATGATCGAAGCCGCGGAGAAACGCGGAGTTGTTTGGCTCGCCCGGTGACTGCCCACCGGGCGACTGGGCTCGAATTGCGACGTCATAGGCATCGCCCGTTCCTATGTGTGCAAAGAGCCGAATGAGAGCCCGGTCAATATTCCAACCAAATTTGTCGTAATTTGAACCGATCGTCGTGCCGTCAGGAATGATGCCGGCCCGCGCAATGGCAGCCGTCGTAATTCCGTCGGCGGGCAAAGCACCAGCAACAGCGTTCCAGTAGGAACTTCCAACTTCGAGTCTCAGGACGGCAGTGTCGATGTCATACCACAGCCCCTCCGTTTCCAAGCGGATGTCGATGTCCAACCCGGCCTCGTGGCTATCATGGTCCTTAGTATCGCCGCCGCCAATTAAGCTAAGATCATTTGTCTCGATGAGAACGCCACTCTGATTCCGTCCACCTGCGGCGTTGATAACTTCCATCGCCCAGCTGCTTCCATAATCATGATGGTCGATATCGGAGTTGGTCCATCCAACACCGCCAGGCGCGACCTTCTTCCAGCGTGGCGCATTTATCGCATTGACATAGATGGGATCTACCATCGAAAGACTCTTTGCGGCTTTATCTTTATCAACAATCGAAGCGTTGAAGACTTTGAAGGCCCACTCCTCGGACGGGGAGATCGTTCCATCGACCTTAATGGGCAAACCGGTAACATGGAAGGTCACCGACGCAAAGTTGCCACCCCCTGTCGGCAACGTTATGACCCATCGCACCCGAACGAACTGACTCAAATTGGTAAATGACTGCCAATGCTGGGCAGCTTTGTTGATTGAGGAAAATGAGTTTCCCGCCTGTCGTGTATTGGTTCCGACGTCATCGTCCGCAGTCTCAACAATGACGTGAAGTGAGAAATCCAATTCCTGTAACTGGGGATTTTGCTTCGTAACCTTACTCGCCACGAGTTCAAGATCGACGCTAAAGTCCCCTCCGATGGAGACCCAACCGCTCACACCGTTTCCATTTCGACTTGCGGGCTCAACAACTACCCCGAGAAAACCAAAATACTTGACTCTTTGTTCCTGCCTGAGCTCATCGACCGAATTAGGTAGTCCCGACGCAACCGCGTTTCCTCTGGAGAATGGGCTCCGCGCTCCCGCGACAGAAAATCCGGGAACGATCAGAAGATCGAAGTAAACCATTCCCGTCCCCGGCCCGGTGCCTGCATTCGCTTGTCCCACTATCCTGGTTTCCACGCCTTCGTAGTATCCGGTGGCGGCATTCACCCGCAAAGTCGGGACAAAGTAAAACTTCCCATTGACCCGAAATTCTCCAGGAGTCAATGCCTCGGAAAGGAATACCTGGCCGACCACGCGCTCCGCAGCGCCTAACCGGGGATTCTCCAGGTTGAAGCGCGTGCCATCAGGCACGACATTAGTCATCGACAACTGATCAGAATAAATCTCATAGATGCTGGTCGCATCGGGCGTTGTCCACGGAGCATTGACGGTGGCAGTGCGCGTCGATCCGTCATAGGCCAGGATCTGGCGAAATGCGCCACGCCCCGTTCCGGCGACGATTCGCACCCACATATCGACGTAGGCATCGTTGGCCGCGGAAGCCGTCCCCCCCAGTTGAATGGTGCTGACGCTTCCGCCGGCAGCTTGCCCCGAATCGCGGAGACCGTCGAAGAAAGTCAAATCCTGGCCAAGGTCCTTGCCGGGCGCGGGAACGGCAGGGACGCCCGGAAGGAGCTCCACCTCGACGACATCGCCAGCTCTGCCGACCCCGCTGCCCTCTGATACGAACTCAAGTCCATCCAGCAAAACTTCAGCGGCCCCGGGGCCGCCGCCCGGGACGATGGTGAAGGAAATCGACTGGACCGCATGTCGCAACGAGACGGGAATTTGCACACTTCGGTCGACAAAACCCAGCACTGCATCAGCGGCGGCCAACCGAAATGCGCCGACCGTGGTCGAGCCAATTTGCACGATCAATGCGTCGCCGTCGCCTTGATGGGTGCAAAAGCTGAAGGCCAGGAAGGTGGCGTTTGGCGGCACATAGGTGGGGTTGTGAGTCAGCACCGGTTGCCCGGTCCCGATGGCAAACACGTTACTGCTCGACCCGGAGCGAATTTCTGACCCGGAGCCACCGTGGAATGACCATCCGGGCTGATCTCCACGTCCACCCAGCCGCGCCCACTCTGCGTCACCGTTCGTCAGGCTCAGGGCGTCCCAGGCCGGAGCCGAACCACCCAGGAAAGCGGCGTCGGAGAAAGGCACCACGAAGATTGGCAGGCCATTCTCTTCCAAACGTCCCGTTCGAGCCAGGTCAAGCAATGCTCCGGGCGTGTGCTCGTGATCCTGACTGCTGGTTAGAAAGTTTTCGATCGTCGGCTCCGCAATATTACCCGTGGCACTGACGTATCTAATCTCGTAGACGATGTAGTCATCAGTAATTTGCCTTTTGACGACGGCAACATCCGCGGTCACTCCGCCAAGCCTTTGCAGGACGCTTTCCACGCTTCGTCCCGCAAGCGCGGGACTGGCTTCATCAGCCATCGACGCCGGGGCTCCAAATTCGATGACAGCGTCTTGGACTGCCAGTGGGTAATGAAGAGTAAAGGTACCTCCAGAAGCCCCTTTCACATGAATCACCTGCACCTCACGGGTGGCCCCGCTTCCCTTGGTCGCTTCGCGAACCTCCACCCTGGTGTAGAAAACCGGCTCGGGTCGCGCAGACGGGCCGCCCCGCAATGATGTCGGATTGGCCACGAGTTGAGGAATGTTCCAGAAGGCTCCTGTATTGACATCCCGATCAAACGTGACCGAATAAATGCGGTCATTGGGGTCAGTTGGCAGCAACGCAACTCGAACCCGGATCGGTTCCGCGATGGTTCCGGCGAATGGGGCAAAGCTAATCCTTTCCAGCGCGGCCTCCACGTCGTTGGCCGAAGCGTTGTACGCAATCAAGCCCGTGGGCCGAACCACCCCGTTGTATTCCACGGAGAGTTCAAAACTTCCGCCGGTGGCATTGTTCACCCGCACAGATTGGACCTCGGCGGTCGTCGCACTTCCCTCGGTCACCGTCGTGATGAGGACCTCGGCTCGATTCAATCGGCTGAATGCATACCCCGTTGACAGGTACGTGACAGGTGCCTGAGGCGGAAGGCGGGGTTGGACCAGCGAAATCGTGGCCAGGTAGAAGCCATTCCAAACGTAGTCATGGTCGCCCAACGGCTCCCCCACGTAGGGGCTACCAGCCAGAGAAGGCAACTCATCGTTGAGCCAGACGTTGTAGGCGCCAGGGATGGGGCGCCCTTCCGGGATGACTCGATTGTCAGGGTCCCCATTGGGCTTCAAAGCACCGGTGTTTGCGCCCCGGGTTTGATAGTAGGTGTCCGCGAATAGGACATTATCCCAAACGCTGGCACCGTAACTCGCGGATAGCCCACCGATTGCCAGGTGATCATCCCAATCGATTCCCTGCTGGTCGAAGTCGTGGGGATCCAGGTAGGTCAGGTGGTCGACCGGAATATCGTAAACAGCCAGACGCTCGACGACCTCACTCGTGACGACAGCGCCCGACCCATGGCCAATAAAGTGAAGTGGGACATGTTCACCCGCGGACAGCAAATCAACCAAGCCGAGTTCAACCAGGGCGGCAAAGAGCGCGTCACCGGCAGCCTCCGCCCAGCCCGCACCCGTTTGTTTCGATTCAGCAGACCAGTCGAATAGAAATGCCACCTCACCGCGCAATCCGCCCGCGGTTGGCAGCACCGACTGTGCTGCATCGATCACCCCAGCCCCGCCCGGCCGCTCATCGTAGTCCAAAAGCCAGCCGTTCGACAGGCCGCGAATCGCTTGAGCCAGCGGCATCATTACGTCGCCTCCCGAGACCGATTCCGTGTAGCCATGGGTCACAACCGTGACGCCAGTGATGAACACATCTCGCGCCGGGGTAAAATGTGGAACCGCACCCAGCGAAAGCGAAACGCCTGCCGCTTCGAAGTTCACTTGCCCGATCGCTTCGTCGCCGGGACCTCCCTGCCCCCCCGGCGGCCCATTTGCCCCCAACAACCCCTCCGTCAACTGCTCGACCCAACTCTCACTCTCCGCGGCGGACGTTACCGAAATCTCACCAGCGTCTCCTGTCGTCGAACGCTCCTCAGGCCCGGCAACCACGCGTGATTCCGAGGCTGCTTCCGCCCCCTCGTCTTCAGCCTCCTCCACTGCGCCCCCGGCAGCTTCCCCGCCTCTCCCGCCCAGCGATCCACCAGGCGCCTCAGCCGTCGAGTCTGCCGCCTCCAATGCAGCCCCAGCGTCTGCTTCCGCAAAAATCCCATCCAACGCCGACATCGGGTCATAGGCTGCCATCCCCAAGGCCCCGCCATTGGTTCCCGGCGCCGCCGGGTCGGTCACCTGCTCCAGAATCCCCACCCCCAAACCGCTGGCCAGCCCGAAATCCCCCCCGAGCCCCCCGGTCGCCGAGCCATCACCCGAAAGCAACACGCGCGGCTCGAGCGCCTCCAACTGATACTGTTGTCGCGTTGTTGCCATCGATTGCCGGCCAAAAATCAACCCGCCAACCCGGCACACGCCGGGCCATCACCTTTTCTCAAAAGAAATCCGCTAAGTGGTAAAGACCTTCTCCTCGCTCGAGCTGCAACCGGCCGGAAACCCACGGCCCACCGGTGGCCAAGCGAGAGCTGGTTAGGCGACCGCCTTGATACCCGATACCGCCGAATCGAGTCTATCGTCCATCAGGACGATTTTTGCCTGGAGAGCATCCGAGATCTTCCTCCTCACCTCGCCGCCGGCAACCACTGGCGGCGCGGCCGGGTGCTATCAAAAAAGGGAGGCCACGTCGTATTCCAAACGTCGATCTAAACCAGTGAGTGGGCGAAATGTTGGGAAGGTCCCCCAGTCAATTGATGGTGCGCGCGGCGGGGGTCGAACCCACAACCTACGGCTCCGGAGGCCGTCACTCTATCCAATTGAGCTACGCGCGCACACGCGTCAGCGATGGGCGGACGGTATCCAGACCCGCCGGGTTCGGCAACAGGATTGTGCGCCGGGCCCAACCGCGCGGCGCGATGCAGGGCGGCCGCGGTGAGTCCCCCGCTTCAGATTCGGCCCCGCGACCCCAACGGCCGGGATCATCTCTGCGGGAAAACCTGGTAGAGCAACACATAGATCACGACCCCGGTCACCGATACGTAAAGCCACAGCGGCCACGTCCAGCGGGCCAGGCGCCGGTGCCGATCAAACTGACCCCGGGCGGCCCGGAGGACCGTCGCGGCGATCATCGGGACGATGGCCACCGCCGCGATCAGGTGCGTGAAAAGGATCGCGAGATAAATCGGGCGGAACCACGCGGGATTCAGGAATCTCGTGTGCGCCTCTCCGTGCAGGCGTTGCATCGAGTAGTGGTAATAGAGATAGGAGGCCAGGAAAACGGCCGAAAAGACCAGGGCCGACAACATGCAGTTGCGGTGGGCGGCCGTCCGCCCCTGCCGGATAAAGAAATAGCCCATCAGCAAAAGGATGGTGGCGCCGGAATTCAGGCAGGCGTTGAGCAAGGGCAGATCAGAAATGTTCATGGAGCTTCCTTCAACAAAGTGCGCACGGCGACCAGGAGACGCTCGCGGACGCCCGGTTCGTCGGTGCGAAACACACCGCGGACCCAGCCGCGTCGATCCACCACCACGAAGACCGTGGAGTGAATGAACAGATCGGTGGCCGACTCACGCCGGGCGGGATCCTTGTCGCGGACGGTGAATTTTAACGCCTCGACCGCAGCCTGGCCGATCTGTGCCCGCGGGCCGGTCAGGAAGTGCCAGCGGGCCGGGTCGGCCGCGTAGCGCTTTCCATACCGGGCGAGCACATCCGGCGTGTCCCGATCGGGGTCAGTGGTGATCGAGATGAACCGCACGGGTTCTGCGGGAGGAATCGCGGTCTGCAATTCGGCCATCAGTGAACTCAGGCGGGGGCACGGCCCGGCGCAGGACGTGAAGATGACGTCCGCCACCCAGACTTTCCCGGCGAGATCGGCCCGGGAAACCAGGCGGCCGGCCTGGTTGGTCAGGGCGAATGGAGCGACGGCGTAGAGCGCCGGGAGCGGCTCCGCGGTCGGGGCCAACCGCTCGCGGACAAAAGCCGCGACGATGGCGATCACAATGGCGCCGAGCAATCCCCACACGATCACCTCAGTTTTGCGGGACGGCGCTTGCATCGCGCAACTTTGAAAAGATCGGGCCGGAAAGCAAGCGACGCGCACGGGCGAACCCGGTGCGCGTCGACGCGGACGAAAGCAAACAACTACTCGAAGTTAGTCACCGCGCCGGCTTTCGATTTCAGCCAGGCGTCGAAGTCCTCCTGGGGGACCACCCTGATGATGCCCTTCATGTTGGAGTGCCCGTTGCCGCACAACTGGGCGCAGGTGATCTGGTACGTGTTGGTCTTCGTAGCCTTGAAATGGACCGGAATACGCAAGCCCGGGATGGCATCCTGCGTCACGCGCAACGGCGTGACCTTAAAGGAGTGGATGACGTCGAGCGACGTGACGGAGGCGATGATTGGCTTATCCACCGGGATGACCATCTCACCGCTCTCGACGTTGACGTCGTCGTTGCCTTCCGGGTCCGAGGCTTTGGCGGCAGCATCTCTTTGGAACAAGCCGAGCGGATTTTCGGACGAGACAAACTTGACGTCCTGTTTGCCGAACTTTCCATCGGCGCCCGGGTAGCGCGCCATCCAGTTGAACTGGCGGGCGGTGACCCGCACGTTGACGGCTTCGCTCTCCTTGGGGAAATCGTCGACCACCCGGGCCCAGAGGGGAACGGCGAAGCCGACGAGGAGGACGATTTCGATGCCGGCCACGGCGACTTCGAGCCAGTTGGAGGCATGCCCGGTGACTCCGGCGTAGTCGGCCTTGGGGTTCGCGCTCTGGCGAAACCGGACGAGCGTGTAGAGAAAGTACGCCGCCCACCCAACAAACAGGGCGGCCATCAGGTAATGGACGTAAAGAATGAGCTTATCGACATCGGACCCGTGGACCGACGCGAGGTCTGGAATGCGGAGGAGGTTTCGTGCAGTTTGTTCCATGGCTTGAGATCTAAGGTGACGATTGGCCCGCCGGCGACAGGTTCACGGCCGCATCGGGGCGCTCCAAGCGGGCGTTCGTGCGGGCCGCCCGCCGGAGCAGGAAGACAAAAAAGACGACGATGCCTCCGAGGACCGCGAGAATAAATCCGAGGAGGACAAGGATGCCCATGTTCATGCCCTGGGCCATGGGTGCGTCGGATTTTCCGAAGCACACCGCGCAGGCGTGGACCGCGGAAGGAAACGCGGCCAGAGCCGGCATCAAGACGGCGATTTTAAACTTGGCGCGGGCGGTCACAGGTAGCTGATGTTTTTGAGTTTCTTCAGAAAATACCGGCCGTAGACCAGCAGGGTCACCCCCGCCACGGCAAAACCGGCCCCGAGCGCCAGATCGATCGTCCGCCCGCTGACCTGGAATGTCTGCAATTCCCAGGCAGCGACTCCGAAGGCCATCAGCACGGAGACGGTGACAAAGACGATATGAAACGCTTTGAGAGACATGGACTGCCTATTTGGCAACCAGCGGATGTGGCACTTTCTTGGAGGCGAAAAACTCCGTTCCTCTCGGCACCTGCTCTTTCGCCCAAACCGTGAGATACATCATCCCGGCGAAAAAGAAGAACGTCACGGCAAGGGTGGAATAAATCGCCTTCTTTTCGGAAATCAGGTGCATGAAGAATCCGGCCACGAGCAACGCCTTCACGGTGGCGATAAACAAGGCCACCGTGATCGTCGTCGTCATGCTGTCGAAATGGACGTAATACATTCCCACCGTCAAAATCGTTCCCGCCAGGAGGGCGAAGAAGACCATGAGGTAAATCTTGACGTGCTTTTTGATGTCGTGTGCGTCGTGTGAATCGCTCATAGCTTTCGCGAACGTGTTACAGGAGATACAAAACCGGGAACAGGAAGATCCAGACCAAATCGACGAAGTGCCAGAACAGTCCGGACACCTCCACGCGGTTTACATAGCGCTCGGGGTCGGTTTTCCACATGGCTGCGCCCGGTCCCCAGAGGTAGGCGATGACGAGCGCTCCGCCGAGAACGTGGAGGGCGTGCAGGGCGGTCAGAGTGAAATAAATGCTGAAGTAGGTGCTGTGGCCCGGCACGAAGGCTGAGAGGCGTTTAATTTCGGAAACCTTGATCTCCATCTCCGCGCCGTGCGCCGCATGGCCTTCCTTCATCTTTTCCGCCTGCTCCTTGGCCGGGACGGTGTAGTGAAACGCGTCGGGCACCAGTTTGATCGAGTCCAACTTGCGGGCCTTGATCTTGTCCAGGGTCACGAAAAAGTGGCTGCCCGGAATCTCCAGATGGCCGGTCACACGCGTCCCGTCCGCCTTCCAAATTTCGTAATGGCTGAACTTCTCGCGGTATTCGTATGACTTGATGCCAAGGAAGCCGAGGGCGCAGAGAATGGTTACGGCCTGATATTTTCGATACTTGTTGAAGTCGCCCATTTTCAAGGCGGCCCAGCTCAGCACGACAGTCACGCTGGACGTGATCAGCACGGTGGTGTTGAACGTGCCGATGGGAATGTTGAGCAGGCCATGGGGCCAGGCGCCGGGGTCCGCACCCACGCGCAGGAGGATGTAGGACGAAAACAAGGCGCCAAACAGCATCACCTCCGAGGCGAGGAACAGCCAAATGCCGAGCTTGGCGTTATAGAGCCCCGTATCCGGTCGGGCTTTTGTCGTAAACGGAATATCCATGTCGGGAGGTCGGTTGATTTAGCGCTTGGGGACGGATTGGTTCTGGGGCGTGAAGTCGGAGGCCTGGCCCGGGACACTGTATTCGTAGGGGCCGCGGTGAACCTCCATCGGGCGATCGAAGTTGCCATGGGGCGGCGGCGTCGGCGTCTGCCATTCGAGGGTGGTCGCCGCCCAGGGATTGTCATTGGTCACCTTGCGCCCGGCGACGACGCTGTAGAAGAAGTTGATGATGAAAGGAATTTGCGCTATGCCGAGCGCCCACGCGGCGTGGGAAATGTTGACGTTCTTCAGGATCAGATCGATCGGCACGCCGACCTCAGTCGCACTGCCGACATAGGTCGCCCCGCCGTTGAACATCCGCCGGATCATCCCGCCCATCCCCTGCTGGAACATGGGAAAGAAGGTCAGATTCATGAACACGAGCGACAGCCAGAAGTGCACTTTCCCCCAGAACTCGTTCATCATGCGCCCGGTGATCTTCGGGAACCAGTAATACACCCCGGCCAGCAGGGCGAAGATGGTTCCCGGTGCCACGACATAATGGAAGTGCGCGATCACATAATACGTGTCGTGCAGATGGAGGTCGGCAAAGTTGAAGCCCAGCGGCAGACCAGTCAGTCCGCCAATGCCGAACATGGGCAGAAACGCCAGGGCGAACAGCATCGGGGTGTTGAATCGAATCGAACCACCCCACAGCGAGATGAAGAGGCAGGTGAGGATGATGACCGACGGGATTGAAATGATCATCGTCGTCGTCTGAAAGAACGTGCTGATCTTCGTGCCCATGCCCGTCAGATACATGTGATGGGCCCAGACGATGAAGGAGATGAAGCCGATGGCCAGGACCGAGTAAACGAGGGAGCGGTAGCCGTAGAGCGGCTTGCGCGTATTGTTCGCGATGATCTCGCTGACCACGCCCATGCCCGGAAGGATCAAGACATAGACCTCAGGGTGGGCGAGGAACCAGAAGAGGTGCTGCCAAAGCAGCGGGCTGCCGCCTCCGCTGATGCCGGGAGGCTGGCCGGCCACGACAAGTCCGCTGGGCAGGAAAAAGCTCGTGCCGAAAAGATTATCCATCAGCTGCATGATGCCAGCGGCCTCCAAAGGAGGAAACGCCAGCAATAGGATGAACGCCGTCACGAACTGGGCCCAGACAAAGAAGGGGAGACGCATCCAAGTCATGCCTGGAGCGCGGAGTTGGATGATCGTGGCGATGAAGTTCACCGCCCCGAGGAGTGACGAGGTGATGAGCAACACCATCCCGATGATCCAGAACGTCTGCCCATTGAACATGTAGCCGCGCTCGGCAAACGTGGCCAACGGCGAATACGAGGTCCACCCGGATTTGGCCGCGCCTCCCGGCACAAAAAAGCTGGCCAGCATGACGACCCCCCCAAGGAAGAAACACTGGAAGCTCGCCATGTTCACCCGGGGGAAGGCCATGTCGATCGCGCCGATTTGGAGGGGCACGACGTAATTTCCAAACGCGGCGAAGGCCAGCGGCACGATGGCAAGAAACACCATGATTGTTCCGTGCATCGCGCCGAACGCGTTGTAAAGGTCCGGCGACATCACGCCCCCCTTGGCGGCATCGGAGCCCAGGGTTTTTTCGAGGACCACACCAAGGACCGGAATCGGCTTCACCTGGTAGCTCGGATCGCGCGCCTGTTTGGCACCTTCCGCGATCGACCAGCGCATCGCCGCGACGAGGATGAATCCCAGAAGCAGGAACAGCAACGCCATTACGCCATACTGAATACCGATCACCTTGTGGTCGGTGGAGAAGATGTACTTTTGGAAGAAGCCGGGCTCGTGGTGATGCTCATGCGCGTGCGCGGCGTGAGCGTGTCCGGCGCTATGGGTGGCGCTGTGTGTTGCGTCCATTTGGTTTCGATTCGTGGTTCAGTCGTCGGTCAGGAACAGTCCGCTGCAAAGCCCAACAAAAATTGCCAGCGCGTAGCTAACTGAGGGTTGCAAGGTGTGTCAACGTTGGAATCACGGGGCTGCCCATCTTTCCGGCCGGAAGTCGGGTCTCCGTCAGAATTTCACCTTGTCGAAGACCATCACACCCAGCAGCAGTGGCAGGTAGATGATGGAGGCGAAGAACAGGCGCCGCGCTTGCGGGCGCCCCATTTCCCGGGCAAACAGGATTGCCGCCAGCAAAAACATCAAACCCAACCCGAGCGCGCCGAGCAAATACACCGGGCCGGTCAAACGAAAGACAAAGGGCGCCAGGCTGACCATGAATAACCCGAGCGTGTGGCTGACCGCCTGGCGGGCAGTGCGGCTCCCATCGGGATCGACGTTGGGCAGCATGACGAACCCGGCCTTTGCGTATTCGTCGCGGTAGAGCCACGCAATGGCGAGAAAATGGGGAATCTGCCAAAAAAAGAGGATGCAAAACAACGCCCACGCCTCGCCCGTGATTTCGTTGCGCGCGGCGGTCCAACCCATGAGCGGGGGCAACGCGCCCGGGACCGCCCCGACGGCTGTGTTCAGCCAGGTCACCCGCTTGAGGGGCGTGTAGACAAACAAATAGCTGCCCAAGGTCAGGGCCCCCAGGACCGCGGTGAGGAGGTTCACGCACAAAGCCAGATAGACCATTCCCACCGCCGAAAAAGCGCCGCCGATCATCAGAACGCTTTCCGGCTGCATGCGCCCGGAGGGGAGTGGCCGGCTTTCGGTGCGGCGCATCCGGCCATCATGCTCCCGTTCCCAAAGCTGGTTCAGCGCCGCGGCGCCGCACGCGAGCAGCGCTGTGCCGGCGACCGCATGAAGCATTTGCCAGTAGTCCATCGCCCCCCGGTTCGCCACGTAAAAGCCAACCAGCGTGGTCAGCACCACGAGCAGCGTCAGGCGCAACTTGACCAAATCACAAAAAATCGCGAAAGCGGATCGCTCATCCGCAGCGTCCGCCGGGATCGTCGGTGAGGGAGCTGAAGCTTTCATACTCATGCTTCAACGACCTCCCTCTCCAAGCTTTGGGCTCGCCCCGGCGCCGGCTGCGTCACGGACTGCCGCACCTTCACCCGCGGGTCTTCGATCCAAACCGTTCTCCGCGCCACCAGGATGAGCAACCCGGCTGTCAGGAAGGACAACGCCCCGACCGCCACGTGAGCGGTGGCGACATCGGCGGCCTTGTTGCTCCAAATGGTGAAGGCGCCCAATGCGGCCTGGAGCACGACCAAGCCGAGAAGAACGCGCGCGCAACGCCGGGCGGCGGTGGCCCCGGAAAAGAAACCACGGAGCCCGACCTGGCGGTTTAAACCCAGCACCGCCGCCAGAATGGCCACCGCCAAGAACCGGTGCGCCATCTGCAAATGAATCTGCGCGCCAGTGATCGGGTTCGTGGCCGTCACTTCGCCGCGCGCCTGATTATACCTCGCCACCGAATCCGGATCCGCGTCCGGCCAGATGCGACCATAGGCCAGCGGAAAATCGGGGATGGCCAATCCGGCGTGCTGATGCCTCATGGCCGCACCCAGGATCAACTGGCCGAGGATCAACGCGGCGACAACCCATGTCCGACGATGCAGCGCCGCCGCATGCTCGGTGACGACCGGCAGCGCCCGGCGCCACCAAGCCGAGGTGAACAGGGCAATCGCGCCAATCAAGATGAAGAAGAGCTGCGCGAGCGTGGCGTGAAAAATGCCGATCTCATCCTTCATGGCGGTGACCCGCAACCCGCCGAGAACTCCCTGGAGAATCACCAAACCGACCGCCAGCAATCCGAGCCGCCGCAGCCACCGCCGCTCGTCCTTCCACCAAATCCAGAGCGCGAGAATGATCGTCAGAAAACCGACGCCCGAAGCGATGAGCCGATGGCTGTGCTCGTAAAAAATTCCACCCGTCCACTTGGAAATCGGGAAGAGAAACATGTTGTAGCCGTAGGTCGTGGGCCAGTCTGGCACGGCCATCCCGGCGCCATGGCTGGTGACCAACCCGCCCACCCAGACGAGGCAAAACGTGACGGCCGCCGCAAAGATGGCGAAGGCGTGCAACATTCGTCGCTGGCCACGCGAAGCGCCGTACCGGGTTGGATCCGGGCCGGGGGCGGTTCGATCAGCGTTGGCCATGGCGGCGTTCACGTTGGCATCAAAAGAAGACCGCTGCGACCCAGCCGGGTCGCAGCGGCAATTGGATTCGGCAGGTTCGAGCTGTTTCAACTCCGCACGTTGGTCACGGAACGGTCACGGTGAAGTCCTGCTTCACTTCGCCGCCCTTCACTTCGATTTCGGCGCTCTCGCCCGTCGACGCGGCGCCGTGCGTCTTCAGGTGATAGGCCACCAGGGTGTATTTTCCGTCCGGCACGCCGCTCAACTTGTAGTTGCCGTCCGCATCCGACACCGCGAAATACGGGTGATCGACGACACCCACGTAGGCAAACATCCACGGATGCACATCGCATTTCATGCGGACCAAAACCTCGGCGGCATCGAACGCCTTCTCGTTGACCTGCCCCTTCACCGGCTGGCCGAAATTGAATTCCTTGTTGATCTTCGGGGTGGCGTGAACGTTGTGCAACAGTGCGTCCGAGTTGCGCACCTTGAATTTCTGCCCCGTCACCACGCCCATGATGTAGGGCTGATACATGCATTCGGACTGATCCAGGATGGGATCTTCGCCCGCAGGCGGGGCCTTCAAGCCGTCTTTCTTGAGATACACAAACACGTTGGCCAGACCATTGTCCTTCCCGACCACGTAGTGACGGGTGGTGTATTTCTTGGTGGCCACCGGGCCGCACGACGGCCCCAGATCAATCGCGACCTCGGGTTTCGGGGTTCCTTTTAAGGTCACCTTGCCAACCACGTCGGCGCTCATGGCCGCCGGCGCCACCGCTGCCACAAACGCCAGCACCGCCATGCCATTCAACGATGTCTTCATAGTTCCGAACGAACATTTCATAATGAGTTTGTTTCTAGCATCCGCATTTCCGCTGCCGCAAGGAGTTTTGTGAAACTTTTCACAAACTCGATGGTTGTTCGACGGGGCCGGACCTTGCCTATTCACCGCGTGCCCAGGCGTTGTGGGCCCGTTCCGTGGCCGGCTGTTACCGCCAAGTTCGACGTTCCCCCCATCCCGGTTGCCCCTTCAATGCCTTCCCCCACCTCAACGTCCCGGCGTCAACGTCCCGGACGCTCCCGCCCGCCAACAATCCGGCTGGCGCTCCGCCTCAAAACCGAATCCACTTCGTTTCCATGAACCAACCAAGCCGAACCAACCCGGGAAAAGGTCCCGCCCGCTTGACCTCCAACCGCTGGCCAGACCTGGCTGCGTGCATCGCCTTGATCGTGATGCTGGGAACCGCGTGCGCCCGCAGAGGCCCTGCGCTGCCTCACCCTGCAGGCAACCCTTCCCCGAAGCCGGCGGTCGAACGGCATGAGTTTACCCGACCGGAAATGGGAGTTCCCTTTCGGATCGTTCTCCACGCCACTGATCGGGCGCAGGCCCACGCCGCCGCCGAGGCGGCTTTCGCCCGGATCGAGGAGTTGAACGGCATTTTCAGCGACTACGACACCGACAGCGAGCTCAGCCGGTTGTCGCGGTCATCCGGCTCCGGAACCAACGTGATGATCAGCGCCGATTTGTGGGCCGTGCTCCTCCAATCCCAGAGACTGTCGAGGCTCTCGCGTGGCGCGTTCGACGTGACCGTTGGTCCGCTCGTCAATCTCTGGCGCCGGGCACGACGCCAAGGCAACCTGCCTCGCCCCGACCTGCTTGCCTCCGCCCGCGAACGAGTCGGTTGGACCAAGCTCCATCTCGACAGCCGTAGGCGAACGGCCCGCCTCGAGGTTGAGAACATGCGCCTCGACCTCGGCGCGATCGCGAAGGGTTATGCGGTCGACGCCGCCCTCCGAGTCCTGTCGGCCCACGGCATCCGGTCAGCCCTCGTGTCCGGCGGCGGCGATCTCGCGGTGTCGGCGCCTCCGCCCGGCAAACCGGGTTGGCGAATCGAACTCGCCCCGTTAGACCTCACCAATGCCCCACCCGCCCGGTTCGTTCTCCTGCGCCACGCCGCTCTGGCCACCTCGGGTGACGTTTTCCAGCATGTCGAGATCGACGGCAAACGCTACTCTCACATCATCGATCCCCGGACCGGCCTGGGCCTCACAGACCACAGCCTGGTCACCGTCATCGCTCCCAATTGCACCGCAGCAGACAGCCTGGCTACGACGGTCAGCGTCCTCGGCCCGACGGCCGGCCTGCGACTAATCCGGCAACAGCCAGGGATCGAGGCCCTCGTCGTCCGCGCCCCGAACGGGAAAATCGAGGCCCTCGATTCACCGGGGTTCAGACGGCATTTCGAATGATTTGACCGACGCCCTCGCCCGCCCGGCTTCGCGCCTTCAAAAACATCCCTTGCCGGCAGGCCCGAATCCGCCGATATGTCCCGAAGCGGCCTGACGTGGGCCGGCGCGCCCGACTGCTTGACTATGAAAACGACTGCCGTCCGATTTCTCTCAGTGTTGATGTTCGCCATCATCCCGGAGGCTTTTTGCGTCGGGGCCCGCGCCGCCGACGCCGAGGCTCCGGACGACGTGCAGAGCGTGACCGTGACGAAAGGCGTTCTCGTCGCTGTGATGGATGGAAAATCCATTGAAGTGACCAACGAAATTTCGATGCCCAAGGGAATCGTGGTCGACACCAACGCCACGTTCAAGGTCGGCGGCGGCAAGGCCCGCCGGCTCACCGAAGGTCAGATTCTCGCGCGGGACGGCCGCCTGACCAGCCCCGACGGAAGCGTGACCCCCGTGGAGGATCACGTCACGGCGCGCGCCGGCCACGTCGTCATCGTCCGGGATGGAGACGCCAGCCCACTCACCGCTCCACTTACGCTCAAAGACGGAGTCCGCGTCTACCCTGACGGCCGGATGGTCACGCCCAGCAACGTCACTCGTCGCCTGCTGGATGGGCAGATCGTCCGCTTGAACGAAACTGGGATTGAAGCCACCGACACCGCCCGTCTCGAACAGGGCAAAGTTGTTCTCTTCAAAGACGGCGGCCGGATTGAGCTTCATCCCGGCCAGGTCATGGCGATGTCCGACGGTTCGCGGATCGACGCGCGCGGGGTGATTCTCAAACGCGACGGGTCGCAAATCCGTTTGAAGGAAGGCGAGCTTTACAAATTCGCGGGCGCCGGCGACACACGGTAGTTCCGGCCCGGTCGTTGCTCCGCCTTTTCCGCCGAAAGTCCGAAATTCGAACTCCGACGTCCGAACGTTCGCGCCTCGTCCTCTTCACTTCCCCCTTGGTGCCCTCCCGCCGCTGGCGTAATCTCCGGCCATGGACACATCCGCGCTGCTTGCTGCACTGGCCAGGGAACTGGAGCGTCCGCGGGAACTGCCGGACCAGGTCGTTCGCCATCTCAACACGGCCTATGGGATCGGCCCCGAGGAGGTGGGCGCCTTTCTTGACACGCGCCTGGCGGACCTCGAGGACTACGAGATCGATCTCGTCCTGTCACCGATCTTCACCCCTGCCCTCCCGGATCAGGCGAAATTTGTCACATGGCTCGGCGCCACCGCCCTGACCGAGGCCGCCATTGCGGAGCTGGTTGACACCCTCACGCGGCGTCCGACCGTCGCCCATCTCATCACCAGCGAGGGCGCGTCGCATGCAGTGACGCTGAGGGCGGTGACGATCGCGCGCTACGTTCGCCGCCTCCGCCTCGACGGAGCCATTGCCGAACCCATCCATCACCGGTTGAAACTCGTCACGACGGATGCGAATCGCGACCTCGCCTTCGCGGTGGCCCGGCGATCGATCTGGACGGCCGCCGGCCGCTTGGAAATTCTCCAGCGGTTCTTTGATCAGGCCCAGGAGTGGGACTGGACGCCCGCGGATTTACTGACCCTGTTGCGCCTGGTGGAAGGCTATGAACCAAGCGGATTCAATGATTTTCACCAGCGACTGCCGGGCTGGATCGAGTCCGTGCGCCGGGAAGCCAACGCCGCGATCAACCCAAAGCCGTTTTTCAACGAGCGAGTGGAGGAGTTGCACGGCGGGGGACGCGACCAGCGGCCGGCCGGGGATGTCCGGGCGGAAGCTCGGCAAAACGAACTGAAGCTGCTGCTTCACCTGCAGCGCATGCTGACCCCGTAGCGCGGTGGGCTGCCGCGCGCGGTTCCTTGCCCCCCGGGCTCACGGCCGGCCGGCGTTCCGTTGCCGCCAGATCTCGTAAAGAAACACTGCCCCGGCGTTGCCCACATTCAAAGAGTCCACCCCCGCTGCCATCGGGATGGCCACGGCTTGATCGCACACCGCGCGGATCTCCGCCGACAATCCATAGCCCTCGCTCCCGAGCACGACACAACAGCTCGCCCGCAAATCACAGGCCGGCAAAAGCACCTGCTCCGTGTGCGGATGCGCCGCGATGCAGGTCACCCCGCGTTCCCGCAAGCGCCGCAGCGTTGCCGCGAGGGAGGCCGCCTCGACCACCGGAACGCGAAAAAGAGTGCCCATCGAGTTCCGCACCGCCCGGCGCAAGTACGGCGAGACACACGTCTCCCCCACGATCAGCCCGTGCGCTCCGAACCCGGCGCAGTTGCGCACCAGCATGCCCATGTTTTCCGCACTGGTCAGGTTCTCCGCCGCCACCAACAAAGCCGGCGGGGACGTCCCGTCCAGCAGCGCATCCAATGGCTGCGGCGGCGGGATGCGACCAATGGCCAGCGCGCCCTGAAAGAGGTGAAATCCCGTGATTTCGTTCAGCACCGCCTTCGGCGCGAGGTAGACCGGAATGTCCGCTTCAGGCCTGGCTTCAAGCAACGTTCGCAATGGCCCGACCCATTCCTCGCTAAGCAACAGTGAGACCACGCCGAAATGGCTCGCGAGCAAACGCTCCACAACCTTGGGTCCTTCGGCGATGAAAATTCCGTCGCGCCGATGGTCCGCCTGCCGGCGCATTGTCCGGTAGGGCGCCAACTCGGGGCCGTCGATGCCGTTCAGGGGAAAGGTGTGAAACATGAAACAGATGGGACGCGCGAAAGCGCAGGCAGGCGATCCGGGTTCATTGCCACCCGAGCAGCCGCCCGCCGTGCCAGGTCAGAAAGGCCAGCCCCCAGGCGAGAACGCCCATATAAAGCCACTGGAACAGCGGCCATTTCCACGAATTGGTTTCCCGCCGCACGACGGCCACGGTGCTCACGCACTGCAGCGCGAAAACATAAAACACCATCAAGGTCAGTCCCGTCAGCGTGGTATAAAGCGGTGTCCCATCCGGCCGGCGCTGCTCCCGCATCGATTCGGCCAGGCTGGCTGTCGCGGCGTCGTCAGTCTCAAAATCCCCGACGTTGTAAACCACCGACATCGTGCTCACAAAAACCTCTCGCGCCGCGAAGGACGCCACGATGCCAATGCCAATCTTCCAGTCAAAGCCCAGCGGCGCGATGACCGGCTCAATCCAATGCCCAAGCCGCCCGGCAAAACTCCGCCGCAATTTTTCGCCCGCCTCCTCCCGCTGCAGGCTCTGCAGGCGCGCCTTCACGTCCGCCTGGCGGGCGTCGCCTTCCTGGATGCCCGCGCCCATTGCGGACTGCGTCACAGCCACCCGGCGGGCGGCATAGTCCGCCCCAACTTCAGGTGACTTCGGATAGGTCGCCAGGAACCAGAGAATGATGTTAATCCCCAGAATGACAGTCCCGGCCCGCCGCAGAAACATCCGCGACCGATCCCACATGTGGCGGAGGACGACGCTTGGCACCGGACGTTTGTAAGCCGGCAGTTCCATGATGAGCATCGGCGTCGGACCCTTAAGCAACGTCCGCTTGAATAGGAGCGCCATGCCCAGGGCCACGACGATGCCGAGGAGGTACATGCCCAAAAGCGTCAGGCCCGAAAGTTTCCAGAAACCGAGCACTTTCCGATCGGGCACGCAGGCAGCGATGAGGACGGTGTACACCGGCAGCCGAGCCGAACAGCTCATGAGCGGCGCCACGAGGATCGTAACGAGCCGATCCTTGGGGCTCTCGATCGTCCGCGTGGCCATGACGCCCGGGATGGCGCACGCGAACGAGCTGAGCATCGGGATGAAGCTCTTACCGTGCAGGCCCACCTTGCTCATCAGGCGATCCATGAGAAAGGCCGCCCGCGCCATGTACCCGGTGTCTTCGAGGACGCCAATAAACAGGAACAGCAGGAGGATTTGCGGGAGAAAGACCACGACGGCGCCCACCCCGGCAATGCCCCCCTTGACCAGCAGGTCGTTCAAATCCCCGGCCGGCAGCCGGCCTCCCACCCAGCTCCCCAACCCATCGACCCAGCCGGTCAGCAGCTCCATCGGATAGCTCGCGAACGTGAAGATCGACTGAAATAACAATGCCATCAGCCCGACAAAAATCGCCAGTCCCCAAACCCGATGGGTGAGGATCGCATCGAGCCGGTCACTGACGGACTCGCCCATCGTCTCCTCGCGGGTCAGGGAGGCTTGTTCGATTTCGGTGATTTGGGCGTAGCGCGACTCGATCACAGCCGAGCGCCAGTCGACCCCACCTTGCTCCAATCGTCCACGGGCCTCGGCCACCGCCCGGGGGACCGAAGCCGGGTAATGATTGTCGCTGGAGTTCAGGAACCGCTCGTCAGCCAGCAGCAAAATGGCTTCGGCCTGTCCTTGATACCGGCTGCAGGAAAACGTCGCCACCAATTGCGTGGCCAGCGTCGAGCACTCCTGCGCGAGCGCCGGTGGCAGCTCGTAAAAATGTCGCGGTGCGGTCCGCCCCGGGCGCTGCCGCGCCGCCTCAACCAGTCGTTCGCGCAGCTGGGGAACGCCTTCGCCCCGGCTCGCCACCAGCGGCTGCACGTCCACCCCCAAGTGCCGGCCCAATTCCTCCGGATCAATGTCCTGGCCATTCTCCCGCGCCACGTCCATCAGGTTCAACGCCACCACGGTCGGATAGCCCAACTCGATCACCTGGGTCGCAAAGTAGAGGTTGCGCTGAAGGTTGGAGGCGTCGACCACGATGACCACCAGGTCCGGCGTGGCCACCTCCGCCAGACGATGGAACAGGACGTCGCGCGAGATTTGCTCGTCCATCGACTGGGGCGTCAGGCTGTACGTCCCCGGCAGATCGAGAACCTTGATCGCGACGTCCTTCGGCGCGTGCTGGAGCGATCCCTCCTTGCGCTCGACGGTCACGCCAGAGTAGTTGCCAACCTTGGCCCGCAGTCCGGTGAGCGCGTTGAAAAGTGTGGTCTTGCCGCAATTGGGGTTACCGGTGAGGACCACGAGGAATGGCCGCGAACCGGCCGCGTCTCCCGGACCAGACGCGCCGGCGTCTCCGGGACCGCCCTCGTTCGAGGTCGCCACGTTCCCACTCATGCCTGACAATTCGACGGGGAGATCTGCCGGAAGCCGGTGGCGCGTCGGTAGGGCACAATCCTAGGCCGGCCGAACCCAAATCTGTTCGGCCTCATGTTTGCGCAACGTCAGGTTGTAGCCCCGCACCTTGATCTCCACCGGGTCGCCCAGCGGCGCAAAGCGCACGAGGTGGACCGGCGTGCCAACCAGAAGCCCCATCTCGAGCAGGCGCCCGCGATGTTCGGGCGGAACGCGAATCTCTGCGACCACCGCCGCGGAGCCCGCCGCCAGTGACGCCAGGGTCTGAAGGGGGGAAGTTGGGCCGGGCCCGCCCATGGCTCAAGTGGTCCCGGCAGGCCGGCCCGCCGGTGGCAAGGGTTCCACGATGATCGTCCCCGCCAGCTCGGGGCTGATTCCCAACCGGGAGTTGCAGACCTGGCAGATCAGATTGGCGTGGCGGCTGACCAGCTTGATCTTTTGCTCCTCGCAAAACCCCAGCTCGCGCAGGCGATGGGTCAGGTCCGGCGACGCCGCCAACTGCTTGATGCGAACCGACGTCCCCGCCTTCACCTCGTTCAAAGGACACACCTCCGGGTGCTGGCAGCCCGGGTCCACGGCACAGCGTGGGGTCGAATCGTTCACTGGCCGGGACCGTAGGCCAGTTGAGACTTGGTTGCAAGAAGCGATTCACGGGCTCGTGGTCACGATGCCAGGCCTGACGGGCGGCGGCGGCGCCGAGGAGCCACGAAGCCACGCGGCCCGAGCATCCTGTCGCCTGCGGCCAGCTTCCCCATCAAATACGTTCAAAATAGCGCGACCGTTCCCAGTCCGTCACCGCGTTCTCAAACGCCTGAACTTCCAGGCGCGCCGTGTGCACATAAAAATCCACGACCGCTCCCCCCAACACCGTTCGCGCGAGTTTGGACCCGTCAAGCAGATCGGCCGCCTCCCGGAGCGACCGCGGCAGCGACCGCAGCCGATCGTCGACATATGCGTTGCCTCGATAGTCCTCGCCGCAGTCCAGCTTTTCATCGATCCCCGCCATTCCTGCGGCGAGCGTGGCCGCGAAGGCCAGATAGGGATTGGCATCTGCGCCTGGCATGCGGTTTTCGATTCGGAACGAGTTCCCCTGCCCCACCACCCGGAAGCCGACCGTCCGGTTGTCGAGCGACCACGCCATCCGCGTTGGCGCCCAACTCGCGGCTTGATAGCGCTTGTAGGAGTTGATGGTCGGAGCAAAGAGCAGGCACAGCTCCGGCGCATATTTCATGAGGCCGCCGAGAAACTGCCGGAACGTCGACGAGCCGCGCCCGCGCGCGGCGTCCCAAAACAGATTCCGTCCCCCGCGCCACAGGCTGGCATGAATGTGGCAACTGCTTCCCACCTCCTCCGCCCACGGCTTCGGCATGAACGTCACGCACTTGCCGTGCTGCGTCGCAATCTCCTTCAGACCCTGCTTGAACACAACGTGCATGTCCGCCATGGGCAACGCCTCGTCATAGACAAAATTCACCTCGTGCTGGCCGCGCCCCCACTCGCCTTTGCTCGACTCGACCGGCACGCGCGCCGCGGTCATGCCGTTGCGCACAGCCCGCATGATCGGCTCATCCTGCGTCGGCTGCTGGGTGTGATAATCGATTCGATAGTCGCTCGACGCCTGCAGATTCCGATAATCCGCGGCAAAGGCGGAGTGAAAGCTCTGGTTGAAAAGAAAGAACTCAAGCTCGCTCGCCACATAGGCCGTCCAGCCGCGTTTCTTGAGTGCATCCAACCGGCGGCGCAGCACCGAGCGCGGCGCCTCCGCCACCGGCGCGTGATCGCCTCGCGCCAAATCACACACCACCAGCACCGCGCCGGGCTGCCAGGGAATCTCCCGCACGGTCGACAGGTCCGGCACCATCTCAAAATCTCCGAAGCCCTGCTCCCAGTTGGCCAGTTGAAAGCCGTCCTGCGGGTCCATCTCCACGTTGACGGTCAGCAAATAATTGCAACCGTGCGTGCCCTGCGTCGCCACGTGATCGACAAAAAAACGACCGGTGAACCGTTTTCCCACCAGCCGCCCCAGCACATCCGGAAAGACCGTGATTACGGTGTCAATCTCGCCCCGGGCAACTTTCGCTTTCAGCGTCGTTAGTTTCACAGTCTTGGATCGGTCGCTTTGTTCAATCCCACGGACGGCCTCAACGGTGGCCGCCGGGTCGTTTCCGGCCGCCCGCGCGGCCGCCCCCCCGCCGCGCCGCGGCGCCCCGCCCCGCCCGTCCCGGCCCGCGGGACTTGCCGGGCCGTCCACGGCCCGCCCCGGACGCCGCGTGGGACCCGCGTGGTTCGCGCTCCCCCCGTTCCTGACGGTCCGCCCGTGCCGGACCAGGCCGGCGACCCGGGCTGCTCCGGACAGACTCGATTGTTTTCGGGCGTTCCTTGGGCACCAGCACCAGGGGGCACCCTTCGTAGCCGAATGCTTTTCGCAACTCGTCGCCCAGGTACTTCTTGTAGGCGTCGGAGAAAAGGCCGGAGCGGTTCACGAACAGCAGGAACGTGGGCGGCGCCGATCGGACCTGGGTCGCATAGAAAAATTTCAACCGATCGCCGCGCGCGCTCACGGGCTGCCGGCGCTCCACGGCGTCGTGCAACGTGCGATTGAGAATCGACGTGGGCACTTTCTGATGCAGTTGCGCCGCCACGTACCGAATCGCCTCCAGCAACCGCTCGAGTTGAAAGCCGGACTTGGCCGAGGTGAAAATCACCGGGGCATAATCAAGGAAGAACAGATGTTTCTGCACCCACTCGCCGAACTCGGCCAGGGTCGTCATCACCTTGGGCGCATGCCGCCCCGCCTTGGTGATCCGCCGCGCAATCTCTGCCTCCCGCGCCTTCCGCACCGCCTCCTCCATCAAGTCCCACTTGTTGATCACCACGACACACGCCTTGCGATGCTCCACGATCAGGTCCCCGATTTTCTTCTCCTGCTCCGTGATGCCCGCCTCCGCGTCGAGCACAAACACCACCAGATCGCAGCGCTTCACCGATTCCTCGGTCCGCATCACGCTGAAAAATTCCACGGAATCGTCGATCCGCCGATGCTTCCGCAATCCTGCGGTGTCGATCAGCAGATAATCCTGGCGCGTCCCTTCCGTCTCCACCGCAAACGGCACGTCCACCGCATCCCGCGTCGTCCCGGGGATCGGACTCACAATGACCCGGTCCGATTGGGTCAAGGCGTTGATCAACGACGATTTGCCGACGTTCGGACGGCCGACAATCGCGATCTTAAACGGTCCCTCCGGCTTGGGCCCCTCTTCCCCGTCGAGCGGGGCCTCGCCGGTTTCGGCACCCGCCGCGCCCCCGGTCCCCAACGATGTGGCCGCAGCCTCATCCACCGCAGGCGGAGCCCCCGCCGACAGATGGGCGGCCGCGCCGTCCAGCAACGCCTGCACGCCATCGCCATGGATGGCCGAGACCGGAAACACCTTCTCGAACCCCAGCACGGCGAAGTCCGCCAGGCCCGCCTCCGCGCGCACATGGTCGACCTTGTTGACGGCCACCAGCACCGGCTTGCCCGCCCGCCGCAAACGCGCTGCGACCTCCCGGTCCAACGGCACGATGCCCTCCTGCACGTTGACGACCAGAATGATGACATCCGCCGCCTCGATGGCGATCTGGACCTGATCGTAGGCCGCCTTCGTGATGACATCGTCCGCTTTTTCTCCGCGCAGCAGGCCAATCCCTCCGGTGTCCACGAGGGTGAACGGGCGCCCACGCCACTCCGCCTCGGCCGAAACGCGATCGCGCGTCACACCGGGCTGATCGTGAACAATGGCAATTCGGCGCCGCACAATCCGATTGAACAGTGCGGACTTGCCGACGTTGGGACGCCCAACAATGGCGATCAAACCTGACATGGCGGCAGGATGAAGATCTCCGGCGGGTGGGCAAAGAGAAATCCGTGAGGCCCCGCCAAACGCCAAGCAGCAGTGTCCGGACGGCTAACCACCGCTGCGGGCGGGCGAAACGTTACGGCGCCTATGGCGTCGGCTTGCCGTGAACCTGGCGGCTGAACTCGCGGAAGTTTTGGAAATTCTTTGCGGCGAAATTGCGCTCCACGAATCCCTTCGTTCCGGTGACCTTGACCCGCACTTCCTTCGCGCGCGCAATCTGATCAATCTGCGCCAGTTCCGCCCCGTAAACCGCCGTCTCAATCACCGTTCCGTATTTTCCTTCCGGAACTTGGCGCTGCCCGGGCCGGTCAGATGAATCGGCACCCCGTCCGCCGTCACCGTTAGCGACTGCCCCGGCCCCACCTCCAACAGCCCGCGCTCCGGCCGCGCTTGAAACCGCGCTTCCAAATAATATTTGGCCGCCCCTCGATAGGTGAACAGCTGGGAGGCGTTCAGCCACAGCAATGAATCCGTCTGGCTCGGATCCTCCACGATGTTGTCCGTGATCAGGTGCGACTCGCGGCCCGTAACCTCGTCCGTTCGCGACACCACGGCTTCCGGCGGCGCCGTTTCACAACCGGCCAGCATCCCCACCGCCACCGCCACCACAAGCGAAAGCCAAATCGAATTCTTCATGCGCCAAGGTTTAACCAAGGCGCCACCAGTGTTCAAAGGGAATTATCCGGGAAGGAACCGACGCCTCGGATCCAAGCCGGCTCGTTCTTGTCGGCCAGCGAGCAACCAACCCGCCAGTCCCGCCAGTCGCCACCCTTCCCGAGCCCCCCCGCCACCTCCACCGAACCGCTCCGCCGCCAGCCTGACCCGCATCGCCAAAAGACTTTCATATCTTTAAATCTTGATATGATGATTTGACGAGTCCAATGCCGCTGCCTATGGTGCTGTCGGTTTGCGGCCGGGCGCCGATAGACGTGGCGGACGCCGGCCTGACCGGGCCAATCGAAATTTCGACATGAGCACATTGCCGAACCGGACCGACGAGCTGAAGGCGCTATTTCGCCAGCGAATCCTCATTATCGACGGGGCCATGGGCACGACCCTGCGGACCTATGGGATGAAGGAGGCCGACATCCGTGGCGACCGGTTCCGCGATGCCGCCAAGGATCTGCTCAACAACGGCGACCTGTTTTCCATCACCCAGCCGGGAATCGTCGGAGACATTCACCGCCGGTTTCTGGAGGCCGGGGCTGACATCATCGAGACCAATACCTTCTCCGCCACGAGCATCGGGCAGAGCGAATTCTTCGTTCCGGACCCCCGGGAGCACGGCGGGCGCAAGGATCCAGCCTTCTTTCAAAAGATCATTGAGGATCCGTCGTTAAACGATCTGGCCTCGGAGATCAACCTGGCCTCTGCCCGCCAATGCCGCGAGCTGGCCGATCGGACTGCCGCCGCAACGGGCCGGCCGCGCTTCGTGGCGGGCGCCATCGGGCCGCTGACGGTCTCGCTTTCCAACTCGCCCGACGCGAATGACGCCGGCTTTCGCGTGGTCACGTTCGATCAGGTCAAGGCTGCGTATCGCCATCAGGTGCGGGCCCTCCTGGCTGGCGGCGTCGACCTTCTCCTGGTCGAAACCATCTTCGACTCGCTCAACGCCAAGGCGGCCCTCGTCGCCATTCAGGAGATCTTCGCCGAGGACCGCCGCGCCCTGCCCGTGATGATTTCGGCCGCCGTCGGACGTGGGGGCGAGACCCTGATCTCCGCCCAGACCGTCGAGGCGTTTTGGAATGCCGTTAAACATGTCCGGCCGATTTCGGTCGGCCTGAACTGTTCCCTCGGTCCGGATTTGCTGCGCCCGTTTCTGGCCGAGCTCGCCGGCCGGGCCGACGTCGCCATCTCTTGCTATCCCAACGCCGGATTGCCCGACCCGCTCTCGCCGACGGGCTTTCCCCTCTTGCCGGCGGACATGGGCCGGTTTCTGGGCGAGTTCGCGGCCAGCGGGCTCCTCAATATTGCCGGAGGTTGCTGTGGAAACACGCCGGACCATATCGCGGCCATCGCTCGCGCCCTGGCCGATCGGCACCCGCGCGAGTTGGCGCCGCCCGAGCCGGGGACGGAACGCCTGGGCACGCCGCCGGCGGCGCCCGGCCCCGTCCGACCGCTGCAGCTTTCCGGCTCGCAACCATTCACGCAGCAGCCGGGCCAGTTCATCATGATCGGCGAGCGCACGAACGTCGCCGGCTCGCCAAAATTCGCGAAGCTGATCAAGGAGGGCAAATACGAGGAAGCCGTCGCCATCGCCCGTCAGCAGGTCGAAAATGGCGCCAACGTGATCGACGTCTGCATGGACGAGGGCATGATCGACGGGGTGGCCGCGATGAACCGGTTCCTCCACCTGCTGGCGAGCGAGCCCGAGGTCGCCAAGGTGCCGTTCATGGTCGACTCCTCGAAATGGGAGGTCATCGAAGCCGGACTGAAATGCCTTCAAGGCAAGGGCATCGTGAATTCGATCTCGCTCAAGGAAGGCGAGGAGCGCTTCCGCGAGCAGGCCGCCCGGGTCCGCCAATTCGGAGCCGCCGTCGTGGTCATGGCCTTTGACGAGCAAGGCCAGGCCGCCTCCTACGCGGACAAAATCCGCATCTGCGGGCGCGCCTATCGCATCCTGGTCGACCAGGTCGGATTCCCGCCGGAAGACATCATCTTTGATCCGAACATCCTCACGGTCGGCACCGGCATCGAGGAGCATAACAACTACGCCCTCGACTTCATTGAGGCAACGCGCTGGATCAAAGCCAACCTGCCGCACGCCAAGGTCAGCGGCGGCGTCTCGAACATCTCGTTCAGCTTTCGCGGCAACAACCCGGTGCGCGAGGCGATGCACAGCGCCTTCCTCTATCACGCGATCCGCGCCGGCCTCGACCTGGGCATCGTCAACGCCGGCATGCTCGAGGTCTACGAGGAGATCGAGCCCGAACTCAAGGAACTCGTCGAGGACGTCCTGCTCAATCGCCGGCGGGACGCCACCGAGCGGCTGGTGGCCCACGGCGAGCGGCTGAAAGCCACGGCGGCCGCCCCCGGCCAGAAGGCCGAACTCGAAGTCCTCGAGGCCTGGCGTCAGGGCCCGGTCGAGGAACGCCTCAGCCACGCGCTGGTCAAGGGCATCGACACCTGGATCGAAGCGGACGCCGAGGAAGCCCGCCAAAAGCTGGGCCGGCCGTTGGCGGTGATCGAGGGCCCGCTCATGGCGGGCATGGGCGTGGTCGGCGACCTGTTCGGGTCGGGCAAAATGTTTCTTCCGCAAGTCGTCAAGTCCGCCCGCGTGATGAAGAAAGCCGTCGCCTACCTCACGCCCTACATGGAGGCCGAAAAGCAGGCCGCCGCCGCCGCCGGCCAGGCCGTGCGGGCCCAGGGCCGAATCGTGCTGGCGACCGTCAAGGGCGACGTCCATGACATCGGCAAGAACATCGTGGGCGTGGTGCTGGCCTGTAATAATTACGAGGTCATTGACCTCGGCGTCATGGTCCCCTGCGAAAAGATCCTCGAGGCGGCCCGGCGCGAGAACGCCGACCTCATCGGCTTGAGCGGCCTGATCACCCCGTCGCTCGACGAAATGGTCCACGTCGCGCGCGAGCTCGAGCGGACGGGCTGCCAGGTTCCCCTGCTGATCGGCGGCGCCACGACCAGCCGCGCCCACACCGCCGTCAAAATCGCGCCGCACTATCACGCGCCGATCGTCCACGTGCTGGACGCGTCCCGCGCCGTGCCGGTCGCCACCAGCCTGCTCAGCCCGGAACAGCGAGGACGCTTCGTCCAGCAGCTCCGAACCGATTACGACCGGCTGCGCGACCTGCACGCCGGACCCGCCGTCCGGCTTCTCTCCATCGATCAGGCCCGGGCCAACGCTCCAAAGCTGGCCTACGACGACCTGCCCAAGCCGGAGTTCACCGGGGTGCGCACCCTCACCTCCACTTCGTTCGAGGCCGGCCGGTGCGCCTGCGGCTCGGCCCACGGCCACGCCGGCGCCTTTGCCGTGGCCCTTGAGGATCTCGTCCCGTTCATCGACTGGACGCCCTTCTTCCACACCTGGGAGCTCCGCGGCGTGTACCCGAAAATCTTCCAGCACGAAAAACACGGCGAGGAGGCACGCAAGCTGTTCGCCGACGCCGAACGTCTGCTGGCCGAGTTCATCGATCGGAAAGCACTGGGCCTGCGCGGCGTCTATGGGCTCTTTCCGGCCAACGCCGTCGGCGATGACGTCCAGGTCTACACCAACGCCTCCCGCCGGCACCTCCGCGCCACGCTCCATTTCCTCCGCCAGCAGGCGGCGAAGGACGACGGCAGCCCCAACTGGTGTCTCGCCGATTTCATCGCCCCGCGCGGAGCGCAGGATTTCGCTCCCGCCCGCCCGGGGCAGCCGCCGGCCGCGCCGCCCGCCGACTACATCGGAGCGTTTGCCGTCACAGCCGGCCTGGGGCTGGACCAGATTGTCGCGCGCTACAAGGCGGCCCACGACGACTACAACGCAATTATGGCCGAAGCGCTGGCCGATCGGCTGGCCGAGGCCTTCGCCGAATACCTGCATAAGCGCGTGCGCGACGAGTGGGGCTTCGGCCGTGCAGAGAATCTTTCCCCAGCTGAAGTCATCGCGGAAAACTACCGGGGCATCCGGCCGGCTCCGGGCTACCCCGCCTGCCCCGACCACACGGAAAAAGCCACGATTTGGGATCTGCTCGATGCCGAGTCCCATACCGGGATCAAACTCACCGAGAGCTTTGCCATGTGGCCCGGCGCAAGTGTCAGCGGCCTCTACTTTGCCCACCCGCAGGCCAAGTATTTCGCGGTAGGAAAACTCGGCGCCGACCAGGTCGCCGACCTCGCCCGGCGCAAAAGCCAGCCCACGACCGAGACCGAGCGCTGGCTTGGACCATGGCTCGGCTACGTGGCGGCGGCCGCCAGCTGACCCGCATCCTCCCGCGCCGAACCGATCCCTCCCACGCCCCGCGCACTGTCTCATCTCGGGACGCCCGCCGGCCACAATTTGGATCGATGGCCGGGCTTTTCGACCCCGCCCGCCTGAGGGCGCCTTCGTCCCACTCGGTCTTCGTCACCACAATTTCTGGCAAGGGCGATGCTCAAACGCGCTCGGATCGAGAAGAACCCGATCCGGGACCTATGAAAATTGAAACGCATTCCCTGACGCAGAAAACGTCCGCGTTCTCCCTGATCGAGGTCACCATGGCCGTCGGTGTGGTCGGGACCGCCGCCCTCGCGCTCTTCTCCGGCTTCAGCAGTGGCTTCCACACGATGGAACTGGCTCGCGAAAATTTGCGCGCCACCCAGGTGCTGCTGGAAAAGACCGAAACGCTCCGACTCTACAGCTGGGACCAGATCAATACGGCGGGATTCATCCCCGCCACGTTCACCTCCTTCTACGATCCCAACGACACGAACGCCGACAGCAGCATCGTCTACCAAGGCACCATGGTGATCACCAACTGCCCCATCTCCGCCAGTTACAGCAACGACATGAAGATGGCGGTCATTACCTTGAACTGGAACACCGGCGGCCTGCCTCGCACCCGCACGTTCACGACCTACATCGCCCGCAATGGACTCCAGAGCTATGTCTATTAGCCGCACGCCCCGCTGCCGCCGGCAGGACGGCGCCATCCTCATCGAAAATCTGATGGGCATCGGCATCGCCGGCCTCGTCATGCTCGCCCTCGTGTCGATCTGGATGCTGAGCGGACGCAGCATCGTCGCCTTCGCCAACTACGTGGATCTCGATTCGGCCAACCGCGTCGCCATGGACACCCTCACGCGCGACGTCCGCGAGTGCAATCGGGTCACCTCCTTCACCACCAATATTCTCTCCCTTGAGGACGCCACCGGGCTGGACGTCACCTACACCTACAACCCCAGCTCAAAGCGGCTCGTGCGCAGCCGCAACGGCGTGACCAAGGTTCTGCTGACAGGCTGCGATTCGCTCCGCTTCAACATCGCGCAGCGCAACCCCGTCAACGGAAGCTACGACGTCTACCCCACCGCCACCGCCGCCAATGCCAAGGTCGTCAACGTCACGTGGAACTGCGGCCGCTACATTCTGGGCAACCGGGCCAATACCGAAAACGTTCAAACCGCGCGGATCGTCATCCGCCGCCAAGGCTAATGAAATTCTCGACCCAGTCCCGCCTCCATCGGGCCCAACGCGGCAACGCGCTGCTGCTGACCGTCGTGGTCACCGGCCTGATCGGGTTTGTCCTCGTCGCCTACCTGACCCTGCTGCAGAGCCAGAACACCGCCAACACCCGGTCGCAGTACTGGAATGCCACCATGCCCGTGGTCGAGGCCGGCATCGAGGAGGCGCTCGCTCATCTCAACCGGCATGGCCTGACCAACCTCGCCTGCGACGGCTGGAGCCTGTCCGGCGGCGACTACCAGGCGCTCCGTAACGTCGGCGACGCGCGCTACCTGGTCAAAATCCGCAACGCCACCGGCACCAATGTCGCGCCCATCATCGAAAGTTACGGATACGTCCAGGCCCCCATCCTCCTCGCCTCCGGCGGAAGCTCCTACCTGATCGGAACCGCCGCCACCGGGGGCCAAATCAGCGAGAGCCAGCCCGCCTACATCGCCCGCGGCGTCCAGGTCCAGACCCGCCAGGACTATATTTTCTCCAAGGGCATGGTCGCTCGCGACAGCATCGACCTGAACGGAAACAACATTCGAACCGACAGCTTCAACTCGCTCGATCCCGCCTGGAGCACGAACGGCCTCTACACCCCCGGACGCTTCCGGGACAACGGCGATGTGGCGGTGAACTCCTCCCTCACGAACTCGCTCAGCGTCGGCAACGCCGACATCTACGGCCACGTCTCCACCGGCCCCGGCGGCACCGTCGCCATCGGGCCCAATGGCGCCGTCGGCAGCACCAACTACCACAACTCCGGCCAGCATGGCATCCAAAGCGGCTGGAGCGCCGACGACATGAACGTCAGCTTTCCCGACGTCCAGGCCCCATGGAGCGGCGGAGCCTTCACCCCCAGCGGCGGCTGGGTCACCAACTACACCACCACCTACGCCACTAACTCGACGGCCTACACCTCCATCTCCTACCCGGCAGTCAGCGGCACGACGATCATCACGAACAGCCAGACCGCTTCCGCGTATCCCGCCGGCTCCCCCGGGCCCATCACCACCAATTACCTCGGCAACGGCTCCATCAAAAACTACACCTACCCGATTTTCAGCTATACGCTGACCTCCGCCACTTCCAACACTGTCGCCACGGCCACCTACTACGACATCCTCATCACCGCGCCCGGCAATTACCAGCTCGCCAATCTCTCCGGCTCCGTCTACGTGTCCGCCGACGTCGCCCTCTACGTCACGACCACGCTGAATATCTCAAGCATGACGATAAAGTCGCCCTCTGGCCGCCTCGCCCTCTACTCCAGCGCGGCCTCCGTCGCCCTCGCCGGCAACAATTCAGCCAATAGCGACGGCACCGCCGATTCATTCTCGTTCTGGGGCATGCCGCAGGTGACCAGCATCTCCTTCAGCGGCAACGCCAGCTTTACGGGCACAATCTACGCCCCGAATGCCAGCCTCACGCTCAACGGCGGGGGCAACAACACCATCGATTTCATCGGCGCCAGCGTCACACGCACCGCCACCCTGAACGGCCACTTCAATTTCCACTACGACGAGGCCCTGCGCCTCATCGGCCCGTCGCGCGGATTCGTCGTCACGTCCTGGGCCGAGTTGCCGCCGGCTTCGGTTCCCAGCCTGACCAGCGTCCAGTAAATGACGGAGCCACGGCCCCGGCGATGGGGCTTGGACCGCTCCCGCCGCCCCGCTAGGGTCGCCCCGTGCGACCCTGCGTCATCTTCAACCCCACGGCCCGCGGCGAAAAGGCCGTTCACTTTCGCGAACAACTCGTCGCCCTCGGGGACCGCGTCAACCTCAAACCCACCCGCTGCGCCGGCGACGGCCGGACCCTCGCCGCCGATGCCACCCGGCAGGGATTCACCACCATCGTGGCCGCCGGCGGCGACGGCACAGTCAACGAGGTCATCAATGGAATCCACGACGCCGGCGGCTTTCCCGGAGTGCGCCTCGGCCTTCTTCCGCTCGGCACGATCAATGTCTTCGCCCGCGAGTTTGGGATTCCCAGCCGGTTTGAAATCGCCTGGCGCGTGATCGAGGCGGGACACGAAATCGCCATCGACCTGCCCTCCGCCCTTTTTCCGGTCGCCCCGAATTCAGCGCCGGGATCGCGGGTCTTTGCCCAACTCGCCGGCGCCGGCCTCGACTCCCGGGCCATCGCGCTCGTGAATTGGGAGCTGAAGAAGAAAATCGGCCCGCTCGCCTATGTCCATGCCGGCTTCAAGGCCTTGGCCGAAGCCAAGCCCATGCTCCAGGTCATCGCCGGCCATCGCACCACGGAAGGCGAGTTGGTCCTCATCGGCAACGGACGGTACTACGGCGGACACTTCGAACTCTTCCCGCAGGCCGATCCCGCTGACGGACTCCTCGATGTGACGGTCTTCCCCAAAGCCGATTGGCCCACGCTCGCCCGGGCCGGCTGGGGCTGGCTCACCGATCAAATCCACACCGGCGCAGGCTGCGTCACGCTTCAAGCCAATCGCATCGAAGTGTCGTGTCCCTCCACCGAACCCGTCGCGCTCGAACTTGACGGCGACAATGTCGGCCTTCTCCCCGCTGTGTTCCACGCCCAGCCTCGCGCCCTGCGCGTTCTCGTCCCCCCGTCGCCCACACCTTTCAGCCAGGAAGGGGTTCGATAGACCGCCGACCGAACATTCGACGTTCGCTCCATTCACCATCCAAACGGTGGGGCGCCCATCCCGCCACGCGACATCGGCCACCTCCAACTTCCAACTTCCAACTTCCAACTTCCAACTTCCAACTTCCAACTTCCAACTTCCAACTTCCAACTTCCAACTTCCACTCCACAAAAAAAAGGCGCCGGAGACCCGGCGCCTTTGGGTAAATCCTTAAGTCGACGAACGCGATCCTATTTCTTGTCGTCCTTCTTCTCTTCCTTCTTCGGCTCAACTTCGCCCTTGCGCTTGGCGATGGCCTCCTCGCGTTCCTTGCGGCGCGCGTCGTTCATCGCCTTGGTCTCTTCGGCGTCCAACTTGCCGTCGCCGTTCTTGTCGTACTTCTTCATCATCTCTTCACGGCGGGCCTTCATGGCTTCCTGACGCTCGGCGGCGTCCAGTTTGCCGTCTCCGTTCTTGTCGTACTGCTTGGCCCACTCCGGGATGGCGGGCGCCGGACGCGGCTTGGTGTCGCCTTCCGCCGCGCCAACGATCAACGTGCCGAGACCCAACGAGAGGGCGACCAATGCAATGCTCTTCATAAACCGTCTATCAATTGTTTCGCTTCCGGCGAGGCAGGCCCCCGTCTCGCGCATCACAAGATGCCCGCTGGTCAAGGCCCGCGTCAGGAATGATTATTCTGTTTCGACACGCTGGACTGCGGAACGACGGGACACTACGCGGATTCGCGCCCGCCGTCAAAGCCCCAGCCGACCCAATTTCCCCGGGCCGGCATCCGCCGCCCACCCCCGCCGCCGAGGGCCCCTCCAGTTCCCCTCCATTTTCCCGCTTCTATCATCCGGCCCAATCCTTTACGCTGCCGACGTTCTACCGGATGAAAGCCGCTCCTGTCCGAATCATCACCGACGACCGCTGCGCCGGATACCACCGGGCCGGCCACCCGGAACGCCCCCAGCGGGTGCTGGGCTCGCTGGCGTTCCTCCGCCAACAAACCGACCTCCCGCTGGAATGGCTCGAACCGGCCGTCGTCACCGATGACGTCATTCTCCGCGCCCACACCGCGGCCCACCTCAACCGCGTCACCGCCGCCGCCGAGGCCTTCGATGGCGACACCCCCGCCTATGCCGAGATCGCCGTGCACGCGCGGCGCTCAGTTGGAGCCGCACTCCGGGCGCTCGCCGGCGCACGCGCCGGCCAGATTTCGTTCAGCCTGATCCGGCCGCCTGGACACCACGCCACCCGCGACCGGGCCATGGGCTTCTGCTACTTCAACAACATCGCCATCGCCGCCCTCGAAGCGCTCGCCACCGGCACAAAAAAAATCGCCATCTACGACTTCGACGTGCACCACGGCAACGGCACCGAAGACATTCTTTTGTCGCACCCCCAAGCCCAGTTCTTTTCCATCCACCAAAGCCCCTGCTACCCCGGCACCGGCACCGCCAATGTGGGACGCAATTGTTTCAACTTCCCCGTCGCCCCAGGCACGCCGCGCGCCGACTACCGTCGAATCCTCCAGCGCGCGCTCGACGATCTCGCCGCCGCCAAGCCCGAACTCATCGGCGTCTCGGCCGGGTTCGACGCCTACGCGCGGGACCCGCTGGCCGACGAGACGCTCGAGGCCGAGGATTTTCACTGGCTCGGATCGTCCTTTCGCAAACTCGGCATCCCGGTTTTCAGCCTGCTCGAAGGCGGCTACAGCAGCGATCTGCCCGAGCTGATCTTCGCCTACCTGAAAGGTCTGGCTGGCCACTAATTCAACACTCATGAACCCCGGCTCATCGACCACCCACTGGACTCGAAGAGCCGCCTCGCTCCTCTTCCGCGCGACGTCAGGCCGGTCCCGCTCCTGGTGGCATTCGCACTGGCTCGCGCTCCTTCTGCTTCCCACGGCCGCCACCGCCAGCGCCGGCACCACGCCCGCCGCCAGCAACTCGCCGTCCCACCCGCCCAGGGACCCGGCCTCCCACTGGGCCTTTCAACCACTGCCCCCACCGTCCACAACTACGGCGTCACCCGCCGCGGGCGGCCACGAGTTGGACGCCTTCGTTCGGCGCGCGCTCGAAGACGCCCGCCTCCCGCCTAACGCTCCGGCCAACCGCACCACGCTCATCCGCCGCGTCGCCTTCACCGTGACCGGGCTTCCGCCCACGCCCGATGAGATTGTGGCGTTCCTGGCCGATCGACGGCCGGACGCCTATGCGCGCATGTGCGAGCGCTACCTGAATTCCCCGCGCTACGGGGAATGCTGGGCCCAGCCGTGGCTCGATGCGGCGGGCTATGCCGACTCCAATGGCTACTTCAGCGCCGACAGCGACCGCCCGCTTGCCTACCGCTATCGCGATTACGTGATTCGCGCGCTGAACCAGGATCTGCCTTTCGACCAGTTCGTCCGGGAACAGCTTGCGGGCGATGAGCTCTCCGGCTGGGCTCCGGGGCAGCCCGCCACGCCAGCCATCATCAGCCAACTCGAGGCCACGCACTTCCTCCGCAACGGCCAGGATGGATCCGGGGAAAGCGACGGCAACCCCGACGAAGTCCGCACCGACCGCTATTACGCGCTGGAATCCAGCATGCAAATCATCGGCTCCAGCCTCCTGGGCCTGACGCTGCAGTGCGCCAAGTGTCACGACCACAAATTCGAACCGCTCACGCAAAACGATTATTACAGCCTCCAAGCCGTGCTTTATCCCGCGTTCAACGTGGAGAACTGGGTCAAACCCAACGACCGCGTCGCGCAGGCCAATCTCCCGGGTGAACTCGAAGCGTGGACCGCCGCCGAGAAACAGCTCGATGCTGAAGTGAGCGACGCCCAGGCCGCCTTTCGAACCTGGGCGGCCGCCCATCGCGTCGCCGGCCGCGCCCTCTTCCGGGATTCCTTCAACGACGGTGACTCCCTCGCCGCGCGCTGGTCCCACACCGCCCCGGGCGACGATACCCCGGCTGGCTCGCCCCCGATCAACCTCGACTCCGACCAGCCGCCGGCCGCCCAACCGCGCGACGGCACGCTTCACCTCATCGAAGGCGGTGGATCCGGGGATCGCTGGCTTTGCACCAAGGAACGATTCGACTGGAAGCCGGCCGGCACCGGCCAGTGGATCCAGGTCACGTTCGATCTCGTGGCTGATCACCTCACCAACACCAAGCCCGCCGAGCGCGTCGGCTACGTTCTGGCCGCGCACGATTTTAATGACAGCTCCACCATCGACGGCGGAAATATTCTCATCGACGGCAACCCGGGTGGCGCGACCAGCGTGCACGTGGACTACCCGGGCGCAGACTCCAAAAGCCGGGGCGCCATCGGCGCCACCGGCTACCAACCGGGACACAACTACGGCGTGCGTGTGTCGTGGACCCGCACCAACGTCTACACGCTCGAACACCTCGTCGATGGCGCCGTCGATGGCAATTCGATCGAGCTCCGGGCCAACGACCTCCCGCCGGGAGCCTTCGCCTTCGAGTACTGCTGCGGCCGCAGCTTCATCGTCGACAACGTCCTCGTCGAACAGCCCAACGACGCCTCGCCGGAGTGGCGCCGCGCGAACGAGGCCTTTCAAATGGCCCAGGCCGAGCGCAAAAAGACGCTCGACCTGGCCGCGAAAAAAATCAGCGACCGGCGCGCACCGAAGCCCGGCCGAATCGCATGGGTCACCGACCTCAGCACCAACCCTCCGACAGTTCACCTTTTGAAACGCGGCAATCACAAAACGCCGGGCGACGTCGTGGAGCCCGCCGTCCCCGTCTTTCTCGCCGCCCAGCGCGCAAAGGACGCCCTCGTCCCGGCGCAGTCGAATCGTGGCACCGGCCGGCGCCTCGCCTGGGCCCGCTGGCTCACCCAGCCAGGCTCACCGCAGTCCGCCCTGCTCGCCCGCGTCACCGTGAACCGGATCTGGCAGCAGTATTTCGGCGTCGGCCTCGTCTCCACCCCGGACAATTTCGGCCTGAGCGGCGCGCCTCCCACCCATCCGCAACTGCTCGACTGGCTCGCCACCCGCCTGATCGCCTCCGGCTGGAGCCAAAAGGCCATTCATCGGTTGATTCTCGAGTCCGCCACGTTTCGCCAGTCCAGCGCCAGCCGCGCGCGAGCCGTCGAGCGCGACCCGGACAACCACCTCCTCTGGCGCTACCCTGTGCATCGTCTCGACGCCAATGCCATTCGTGACGCCATGCTCGCCGCCTCCGGTCGGCTCGGCGCGAAGGTTTCGGGCCCCTACGTGCCCACGCCACGGGACGGCCAAGGCGAGGTCATCGTCGACGAATCCAAGCCTGAGGCATTTGCCCGCACCATTTTCCTTCAACACCGCCGCAGTCAGGTCCCGACGTTCCTGGGCAACTTCGACGCGCCCTCCGTCGTCTTCAATTGCCCGCGCCGCGCCGCCACCACCATGCCGCTGCAATCGCTGAGCCTGCTCAACTCGGACTTCGCGGTGAAACGCGGAGCGGACCTGGCCCGCCGGCTCGACTCCGAACTCGGCCACGACGCCCGCCCGGACGCGCGCATCCAGCGGGCGTTCCTCCTGACCTGCGGCCGGGAGCCGGATGCGGCCGAACGCCGGGCCGCGCGCAGGTTCGTCGCCGAGCAATGCGCAACCTATGACGCGCTTTCCACCGCCGGAATGGGCGATGCGCCGACGCCCGCCGCAGCTCGCGCCTGGGCGGATCTCGGCCAATTGCTGTTCGGTTTGAACGCGTTTCTTTACCTCGAATGAATCCTTTGACGCGCCGTGCCTTTCTCAGCCAGTCCGCCGGCAGCCTGGGCGCTCTGGCCCTCGCCGATCTCCTGCACGCCGGCACCGCCCGTGCCGCCCTCGCCACGGGCACCGCCTCGAACGTCGCCCGCCCGTCCCCCCGCCGGCCCCGCGCCCGGGCCGTCATCAGCCTCTTCCAGCATGGCGGCCCCAGCCAGATGGACCTGTTCGATTGCAAGCCGGAGCTCAATCGCTGGAGCGGCAAGCCTTACCCGGGCGGCAACCTCGAGGTCCACTTCGACAAACAGGCCGGCAATGTCCTCGGCGCTCCCTACGACTTCCACCCCCGCGGCCAGTGCGGCATGGAGCTCTCGGAACTGCTCCCGCACACCAGCGCCATCGCGGACGACATCACGCTCATCCGCTCGATGAATACCGGCTCCGTCGACCACGAGTCCGCGCTGCGCATCATTCACACCGGCCGCTTCCTCGCCGGCCTGCCCACGCTCGGCTCCTGGCTGCTCTATGGGCTCGGCTCGGAAAACCAAAACCTGCCGGCCTACGTCGTCCTCTCCGACCCCGGCGGCCTGCCCGTCGACGGCGAGCGCAACTGGTCCTCCGGCTTCCTGCCCGCGGTCTACCAGGGCACGCCCTTCCGCTCGGGACCATCGCCCGTCTTCAATCTCCACACCCCGGCCGGCGTTCCCGCCGCCGCACGCGCCCGACAACTCGACGTCCTGGGTAAATTGAACCGCCATCACGCCGCACGTTTTCCCGAAAACACCGAGCTCTCCGCGCGCATCGCCAATTTCGAAACCGCCGCCCGCATGCAGTCCGCCGTCCCCGACGCGCTCGATCTTTCCAGCGAATCCGCCGCGACCAAAAAGCTCTACGGCCTCGACCGCCCGGAGACGGAGGAATACGGCCGGCGCTGCCTCATCGCCCGGCGCCTCGTCGAACGCGGCGTCCGCTACGTGCAGCTCTTCCTCAGCGGCCAGCCGTGGGATACCCACGACAAAAATGCCGAGCGCCTCCGCGGCCTCTGCGCCCGCACTGACCAGCCGTCCGCCGGGCTCGTCCATGATCTCAAGGCGCGCGGACTGCTCGACTCCACCGTCGTGCTCTGGACCGGCGAGTTCGGGCGGCTCCCCATCTCGCAGGGCAAGGACGGCCGCGATCACAACCGGCACGCCTTTTCCCTCTGGGCTGCCGGCGGCGGATTCCGCGCCGGGTATGTGCACGGCGCCACGGACGACTTCGGCTATCGCTCCGTCCAGGATGTCGTCACCGTGCACGACTTCCACGCCACCCTCCTCCACACGCTCGGCCTCGATCACAACGCCCTCCGCTTCCCGCACGAAGGCCGCGACGCCAGCCTCACCGATCCCGAGGTCACCGGCGCCCGCCTCGTCCCCGCCCTGCTCGCATGAATCGTCTTAAAGACCTTCCCCACGGAGGCCACGGAGAAACACAGAACAGGAATGATCCCTGGTCCCCGTCTCCGTTGCGTCCCCCCGTTTCCTCCGTGCCCTCTGTGTCCTCTGTGTTTATCCAAACCAAACCGCAGGCGCGCGCCTTTCCTCGGCTCCGAACTGCCGTCCTCGCCGTGGCCCTCGCCATTTCGGCCGCCGCCCAGGCGCAGCCGTCCTCCCCCAAGCCCGTCCCGCGCCTGCAACTCATTCCCCTGCCCAACGCCGAGCTCTCCTTCCAGCGCGACGGCACCGAGCTCACCCGCTACCACTTCGCCACCAATCTCAACCGCCCGTTCCTCTTTCCAGTCATCGGCCCATCCGGACGTTCCCTCACCCGCCTGGGACATCCCCATGATCCCGTCACCCACAGCCACCACAACTCCGTCTGGATCTCCCACCACGACGTCGGCGGCCTGAGTTCGTGGGAAGACGCCGGCAAGCTCCGCATCGTCCACCAAACGATTGAGGACCTGACCGATGGCGACGCCTCCTGCACAGCCGTAGTCCTAAACCATTGGGTTACCGAGAGCGGAGAGATCCGGCTGCTCGAGCGGCGCCGCCTCACGGTCCTGACGTTGCCGAAGGACGAGTGGCTGCTGCGAATCGATCTGCAGCTCAGCGCACGCTCCCAGCCGGTCACGTTGGGCAAAACTCCCTTCGGCCTCATCGGCGTCCGCATGGCTAAAACGATCGGGGTCAACGACGGCGGCGGCACCATTCGAAATTCAGGCGGCGCCATCAACGAGAAGGGCGTGTTCTGGAAGCCCGCCCGCTGGGTGGATTATTCGGGCCCCATCACCCCGCGAGCCCTCGAAGGCATCACGTTGTTCGATCATCCCGACAACCCGGGACACCCGGCTATGTTCCATGTCCGCAACGACGGGTGGATGGGCGCCTCGCTGACCTTCGAGGGGCCCCGCGTGATCGAGCCGGCGCGACCGCTCGTCGTCAGCTACGGGCTCTACGTGCACGCCGGCCAACCGCCGCTCCGCCGGCTCCAGGCCCAGTGGGAAAAGTTCGCCTCCGAACGGGTGGCCCCCTGGCCGGCACCGAAAAAGTGACGAGTGATGAGTGACGCTCGACCACGCATGAAACACGACCTCGCGTTGTTCGACTTCGACGGCACGCTGGCCGATTCGCTGCCGTGGTTCCGCGGCGCCACCGAACGCCTGGCGGCCCGGTTCAACTTCCAGGTGGCCCCCGCCGCCGACCTCGAACGCTATCGCCACCGGGATGCCTCCACCTTGATTTCGGAGTTGAAACTTCCGCTGTGGAAGGTTCCCCGCGTGGTCACGGCCGTGCGCCGCCTCATGGCCGAGGAAATCGATCAAATTCAACTCTACGCGGGCATTGCCGACTTCTGCCGCCACGCGGCCGCCCGCGGCCTCCGCCTCGGCATGGTCAGCTCCAACTCCGAGGAAAACGTCCGGGCTGTCCTCGGCGCCGCCGGAAAACACTTCGCCTGCTTCGAGTGTGGCGCGTCCCTCCTCGGCAAGGCCGCCAAATTGCGCCGCGCCGCCCGCCGCGTCGGCACTCCGCTCGAACGCACCATTTACATCGGAGACGAACTCCGCGATCTCAACGCCGCCGAAAAGGCGGACATGCCCTTCGGCGCCGTCACCTGGGGCTGGTCCCCGCGCCCCGCGTTCGAACCCCGCCGCCCCACCGCCATCTTCGATCACGTCCGCGCCATGGAAGAGTACCTCCTTGGGCCTTGAGTCCACCGCGCCCTTTCGTAACCTCCGCCTGCCCATGATGCCCTCCCGACTCGAAGTCATCCTGTCGCCCGCCGAGTTCGCCGAACTCGCCGCCCGCGATCTCAGCCAGGCCACCTGCGTGGTCTTCGACATCCTCCGCGCCACCACCTCGATGGTCACCGCCCTCGCCGCCGGCGCCGAGTCCATCATCCCCGTCGCCAACATCCCCGAAGCCCTCGCCATCCGCGACGAACGCCCCGATGTCCTCCTCGCCGGCGAACGCAACGGACTCCGCATCCGCGCCGATCAAACCGGCAGCGTCGACTTCGACCTCGGCAATTCCCCCCGCGAGTTCACGCCCGACAAGGTCCAGAACCGCACCATCGTCATGACCACCACCAACGGCACGCGCGCGCTCCGCGCCTGCCAGAACGCGCGCTCGGTCCTCATCGGCTCGTTCCTCAACCTCCGCGCCACCACCAACTGGCTGCGCGACGCCAACCCGCCCCACGTCATCCTCGTCTGCGGCGGCACCTATGAGGAGCCCGCGCTCGAAGACACCCTTGCCGCCGGCGCCGTCTGCGAACGCATCTGGCCCCAGTTCGCCGGCGGTCACATCTCCGACTCCGCCGAGATCGCCCGCCGCCTCTATCCGTTGCTCCAGGCCAACCTGCTCGACGCCATGAAACACGCCCGCAATGGACGACGCCTGCTCGCCCATGCCGAGCTCAAGGATGACGTCTGGCTCTGCGTCCAGCGCGAGACCGTCGCCTTCGCCGCCGGCGTGACCAGCGACGGCGCCATCCGCAGGCTCTAACGCTCGATTTACGACTTCCGATTTACGGCTTCCGATTTGCGATTGACGATGGCCGTCGGCGGCTGAGCCGGTTTCGCGGCGCCGAAGCTCTGAACGAAGGCCGGAGCGCCAGTCCGGCCTGACGTCTCCACCCCGGTTCGCCCGACCCAGTCCGCAACGATCCAGCAGCTCCCCTGAAACCGAACGCATCATCGATTGCTCAATGGGACTCCCCCGGCGCGCCCATCGGAGATCAAAAATCAAAACTCAAAAATCGAACCTCCCACCCTACGGGCCACCCCGCACCCGGTTCCGCACCCGCTTGATTCCCAAATAAACACGGCGCTTTCCGCACCCTAACCATCAGCGATCGCCCGTCCATAACGGACATTCTCGTTGACTTCACCGCCGGAGTCAGGAAGGGTGTCATCGTGCGTCCGCGCGTCGGCAAGTGGGTCATCGTCATCGCCCTGGTGTTATCCACCGGAGGCCAATGGTTCGCCCTTCAGTCGATGGCTTGGCTCACGATGGCCGTCCGGTTCTCCCAGACGGATACCCTGCTGGTCTCGCTTCAAAAGACCTTCGATGGCAGGCACCCCTGCCGCCTTTGCAAGGCGGTCCAGGAGGGCCGCAAAGCCGAGCAGAAACCCACGACGCTCAAGGTCGACACGAAGCTGGACCTCTGGTTCACGCGAATGCCCGCGGTGCTCCCGGTCGCCCCTCCCGCGACCCACTGCACCACGTTCGTCTCCTCTCCCTGCCAGCCGCGCGGCGCGCCTCCCAGCCCGCCGCCCAGGCTCGGCTAACTCCCCCGTATCTCCCTGACCGGACGCCTCGCCGTCCGCGTTCATCGCCATCCGCGCACAACCGCCGCGGGTGACTCCGGTTTCCGTTCTGCCCCGCCGATCCGTCCTCCGGCCGCCCGGTGCAGATGTGCCCAACAATGAACAAACAACGTCCATTTGGATTTACTCTGATCGAACTGCTGGTGGTCATCGCGATTATCGCGATCCTCGCCTCGCTCCTCCTGCCGGCCCTCGGCCGCGCCAAGGGCAAGGCCCGCGCCACCACCTGCCTCAACAACCTCCGGCAGCTCGCCATCGGCATTGCCATGTACTGCTCCGAAAACGACGACACGTTGCCGCAAACATCCCACGGCCGCGCCTCGTGGGTCGGCACCCTCCAGCCCTACACCACCACCAACGTCTACCGCTGCCCCGTCGATCGAAACGCCCAGCGCCTCTACAGCTACGGGATGAACGATTACCTCACCGTCCACCCCTTCGGCGCCGAAACGCTCAACTTCTCCAAACTCACTTCCATCCCCTCCCCGGCCGACACCGTCCACCTCGCCGAAAGCGACGAACAATACGAGGGCGCCGACCACTACCACTTCGCCGATGACTCGGCCGGCGGCTACACGCCACCCGTCTTTCCCACCCAGGTCGCCGTGCGCCGGCACGACGGCGCCGCCAATTACCTCTTCGCGGACGGACACGCCAGCAAGCTCCCCTGGCCCGAAGTCCTCCGCCAGCTCCAGGCCCGCGGCGACCGGCTCATCCGGCCGGACGGCAATCCCTGATTTCTCAACCCATGCACACACTCCCCCCTCCCGCCACCGCGTCGCATCGCCCGAGCCGGACGCGTTTCACCTTCATGTCCCTCGCCGCCCTGGCGCTCCTCTGGCCCGCCCTGGCATCCGCGCAACACGTGCACGTGAACGGCGGAGCCGAAAGCACCGCGATCGGTGCGCCGCTCACCTTCGTCAACGGACCCAACTACAACACGAACGCCGCCTACGACGTTTACCTCTCCTTCACCAATGCCGGCCCGTTCGCCAACTTTTACCAGGGAGCCGGCGTCACTTTCACGGCGCTGCCCAGCACGCTCGACAACGGCGGCCCCGCGTTCGGCCACGCCGCCGACGGCGCCTTTTTGCAGCTGCAAATCGTCTCGCTCTCCGGGCCCGCCGGCGGCGTGTTCAGCATCTGGATGCAGGACGCAGCCAACCCGCGCGACAGCCATCCGCTCTTCGCCCTGCCCAGCGGCGCCACCGGTCGAACCAACCTGCTGGCGTTGAGCGAGAGCGATGGCTCGCCCGGCATGGACCCCTACGGCCACATCCACGGACGCACCTTCACCGCCACCAAACCCGGCCTCTACACCCTCGGCTGCCGGCTCGTCGACACCTCCACCAACGGCCCCGCCCGACGACCACTCCATACGCCGTCCGCCCCGAGCTATTTCTATTTCCAGGCCGGATTGACGCTCTCCGCAGCGCCAGCCTCCGGCACCACCGCCCGCCTGGGATTTGGCACCGCGCTCGGCCCGACCTACTTCATCGAGTCCACCCCCAGCCTCGCCGAACCCGAGTGGACCACCGTCGCCGGCCCGTTCGTCGGCAACAATCACGTGGTCCCCGTCGACGTGCCGCGACCGGCGTCACCCGTCTTCTTCCGCATTCGAAGCCAATAATCTATTTCCCGCGCTTCTCTCTGATCCGCGGATCAACCAGCACAAAAAACAAATCCTGAAACAACCCGAGACCACCCCCATGAACTCCACTGCAAAACTCACGACGCCGACCCTCGGCCGTTCCGGCCAGGCCGGGCGCATCCACCGTTGGGCCGCCCTCGCAGCCTGCGTCCTGGCCGCCCACACCGCCCAGGCTCACATCTCCTATTCGGGCCGCGACTTCGGTGCCTACTCCGGACAAACGAACGGCACGCGCTCCATCACCAACCAGACCGTCACCGGCAACTACGGCTGGGCCGACGCCGCCGACGGCATCCTCGGCGACAGCCATCGCGGACGCGCCTTCCGCTTCCACCTCGATCACGCCGCCATCGTCACGCTCTCCGTCTCGGCCAACCCCGCCGCGACCGCAACGTCGCTCGGCGGCCTCACCCCCGCCTTCTCCATCTACAGCGGCCTCGCCGCCATCGCCCCCTTCGCCCCGTCGCAAACCACCAACGCCCCCAGCGCCGACCACGATTTCGGCGAAGCCTCCGTCGCCTGGCGCACCTGGTGGGTCCAGCACAACGTCAACTCCGAAGCCACTGACCCCAGCCCCACCGACGGCAGCTGGAACGCCCTCGGCGATTGGAAAATTGGCGGCGACGGCGATCTGCCCGGCGACTTCGCCCAGCTCAGCAGCTTCGTCTACAAGGCCTCCGCCTCCTCCACCGAAGCCGGTGGCACCGCCACCGGCCGCTTCGCCCTGCCCGCCGGCGACTATACCGTCTTCATCGGCGGCAACGACATCACCAACAAAGCCTCCAACACCGCGCTCTCCGCCTACGGCATCTCCGCCACGTTCAGCGTCACCCCCGCGCCCGCGCTGACCATCGCCGACAAGGTCTTTGTCGCCTGGCCGGCCGGCACCCCCGCCACCTGGATCCTCGAGGCCGCTCCCACCGCGGACGCAGCCACCTGGACCACCGTGACCAACACCCCCGTCGTCATCGACGGCCAACCCGGCGTCGTCCTCGATCGCAACGCCGACCAGCGCTACTTCCGGCTTAATCTCGCCCCGTAAAATGCCCGGTCTCCTGGCCAAACTGGGCCTCCTCGTGCTCGGCCTGGGAGCGTGCGCGCTCCCGGGCCGGGCCGACACCCACATCTACGCCGGCGCCACCGGCACCAATCAGGGCGAGCGCTGCGCGTTCGGCAATGGCCGGAGCTTCGACGCCACCTTGACCCGGTTCGCCCTGCCGCAGGTGCTCCGCACGAACGGGCTGAACGCCGGACATTACCGCGGCGACGCCCTCACGTTCTCCGCTCTCGCCGCCACGCCCGAAAATGGCGGACCGATCCCCGGCGCCGCCGCCTTCGGCGCGCAGCTCGCCATCGAAGTCGTCAGCGTCGCCGGACCGCCCGGCGGCAGCTTCGCCTTCTGGGAAGGAGACGGGGAGAGCGATCTCGGCACCATTACCTTCAGCCTGTCCGTCGGCACCACAAATGCCACCAACCATCTCGTCATCAGCGAAAATGGCGGACAGCCGGGCACCGATCCGTACGGCCACATCCACGGCCGCGAGTTCACCACCAGCGCGCCGGGGACCTATCTCGTCGGCTTTCGCGTGATCGATTTGTCGACCAATGGGACGAACAGTGGACCAATCCACGCGCCTTCCGACGTGCTGCTCGTCCGCTTCCAGGCTGGAGTCCGCATCGAAGACACGCGTTATCTGACCAATCAGGTCGCCGTGACCTACCGCAGCCCGCCTGGCATCAGCAACGTGCTCGAAGCGGTCGACGCCCTCGGCGACACGCCCTGGTCGCCCGCGGCGCCCCCCCAGCGCGGCAACAACGGGCTGCAAACCTTCATCGACGGCACACCTCCCATCAGCCAACGCTTCTACCGAATTCGGCAGCTCAACACGCTGCCGTAAGGCAAAACGCCACAGACGCGCGGCGCCCGCGCCCAGCCATCGCGCATCGGGTCGATCTCCGCTTAATCGGTGGATAAGCGACCCACGCCGACTGCATAAAACCTTGCGAAACTGGACTCGCGAACAACGACCGATTCCATGTCCCACGTGGGACAAGAAACTGTCGTCACGGACTGCAAGCCTACGCAGCGGCGATCACCGGCCATCGAGAGCAGGTCGGCTTGAGCAGAATTCGAGATGACCCTGATCTTGTGTTTCAGAGAAGCTCGAGACCTCGACATGAAAGAGCCAAGTCATCCGTGATATCGGTGTCATCGGTGGTCGAAGCCGAATTTTATTTGACCACGGATGGCGCGGAATTCGACGGATAGGTGTCAGCGACTGGGACGCCATCACGAAATCCTCTGCCCCCGGCGGCTATTGAGTGAGTCAGGGTTCCGTTCAAGGTGATTCCAGGTCGAGTTGGGTCGGGCTTGCTCCTGGGACGGGGAATTGCGTGGCCGGGCCAAGGTACAGCAGACCGCTTTGATTGGTGCCGAGGAAAAACCCGCCGACCACTCCCTGCCGCTGCAGGACGGCTCCTTTCAACTGCGCTGTCTTCCCCGTCGCCGGGTGCAAAAACGTCCCGCGCAACAGTCCCGTGGGCGGCGACACGGCGAGCGTCAGTCGAGCGGCCGCATTTGAGCCCGTGGCCGGCTCGATGGTGAACCGATTCAGTGGCGACAGTGACACGGCGTTGGTCAGTGGCCCGACCAGATTGCCGCCCTCCAATCGCGCGATGGCGTCGCCCAGATCCAGCACGGCGGTTCCGGCCGGCGGGTTGGTCCTCGTCGAGCCAACGGCCGTCATCAGCGCCACGAAGCCCGCGGGATAATAGCTGCCCTTCACGCCGTCGTTCCTGGTCCAAAGGAGCCAGCCCGGCACGTCGTTGTCGCGCTCGCCCCGGAGCCGGACCCAGCCAAGAATCGAGCCGCGCCCCCCATACAATGTCGCGTAGATCGGCGTGGTGCCGTCCTCGGCCACGTCGCCCGTCACTGAGACTGCCGCGTTATCCGCCAGCGTGCCTTTCCAGACCATGCGTCCGGCCGTGCTGATCGACCCGGCCAGGAATCCCTGCCCGGCGGGCGAGGCATCATCGGGACTCGTCGGGGCGATTAGGACCGTGTATTGGCCGGCCAAAGTGGTGGCGGGATTGGTGACGGCGTGGAACCGCGCTCGATAGCCGAGCAGGTCGCTCTCCCATGAGCCGGCTCCGACGGTGCCGACAAAGGTGGACCGATCGGGCAGGATTTCCCAGACCAGCTGGACATCATCAAGGCCGGGCCGCGGAACAACCGCGCGCGCGGTCAAATCCCGGGACAATGTTCCGCCCAAGCCATAGCTCACGCCGCCGAGTGTCAGTCGGCCCGAGTAAGCTCCCTTGTCATTCAGGCGCAGCGTCAACAAGCCCGACCGATCTAACGCGGGCACGCCCGACGTGGGATAGAAGAGGCCGCTGTAACTGCCGGCCAGACCCACCAACGGATCCGTCTCGAACACCGCCGTGATCGGAAGATTCGAAGCCATCACGAAAGCGAGCGTCGCATTGGTGGACACATCGGCGCCCGCCTCCCATCGACGGAACATCTGGCCCTTGTCGGGCACGGCCTGCAAAGTGTAACTGCCGCCCAACTCCAGGGGTTGTCCGTTTGTCAACGGCCTTACCCGCCCCTGCCCCACGATGGAAAGATCCAAGGGGAAAACCGGCGCTGATACAATCACCCGAACCATGGTCGGCGACTCGTTGCCCGCCGCGTCCACCGCTTTCACGCGAAATGTGTTCGTCCCGAATTCCAGGTCCACCGCCTTCTCCCAATTGGTCGTGCCCACCGCGGCCACGGACGAACCGCCAACCGGCTGGACGAACACCTGCGCGACCAACACGTCGTCCTTGGCCGTCCCGGCCAGCGTGTAGCGCCGCTCGCGCGTTTTCAAAAACGTTGCAGCCGGCGCGGAGACGACGAGTGTCGGCGCCTTGCTGTCCGGCCGGCTCACGTTCGTCACTGTGACGGTCGCCACCGCGCTCGTGACCATGCCCGCGACATTCGTGATCACGACCGCATATTGCCCGGCATCGGCCATGGTCACGGATGGGATCTGGAAAACATCCATCGTGGCCCCGGGCAACGCCGCCCCGTTGCGCCGCCACTGATACGACAACGGAGCAGTCCCCCGCGCGGAAACACTCAGCATCAAAAGTCCGCCCTCGGCCAGCTCCTGACTAATCGGGTGCGTGGCAATCGACGGCGGAACGGCCGGCACGCGCACGGTCACCACCGCCACCGCGCTGGTCACCATTCCGGCGATGTTCGACACCACAACAGTATACGAACCGCCGTCCGTCAGTTGCACCGCAGCAAGGTGCAGCGCGTTTGTGCTCGCGCCCGCCAACTCGACCGCGCCGCGACGCCATCGATAGGTCATTGGCTCAGTCCCCGTCGCCGTGACGTTTAGATCCAAGGCGTCACCCACGAACAAAGCGTGCCCGACGGGCGGCGTCAAAATCGACGGGGGCACCGGCACGGCCTGAACCGTGACCACCGCCACCGCGCTCGTCACCATCCCGGCGACATTCGACACCACGACGGTGTACGAACCGCCGTCCGCCAGTTGCACAGAGCCGATGTGCAGCGCGTTCGTGCTCCCGCCCGGCAACTCGACCGCGCCGCGACGCCATCGATAGGTCATTGGCTCAGTCCCCGTCGCCATGACGTTTAGCTCCAAGGCGTCACCCACCAACAAAGCGTGCCCGACGGGCGGCGTCAAAATCGACGGGGGCACCGGCACGGCGTGGACTGTGACCACCGCCACCGCACTCGTCAGCATCCCGGCGGCATTCGATACCACGACAGTGTACGAACCGGCGTCCACCAATTGCACGGCACCGATGTGCAGCGCATTCGTGCTCGTGCCGCCCAGTTCAACTGCGCCGCGGCGCCAGCGGTAGGTCATCGGCTTCGTTCCCGTCGCGACCACGTATAAATCCAAGACGTCGCCCATGAGCAAATCCTGACCGATCGGCGGCGTCACGATTGACGGCGGCACGGGCAGCGTTCGGACCGTCACCACCGCCACTGCGCTGGTGACCACGCCAGCGACATTCGAAACCACCACCGAATATTGTCCCTCATCGCCAGGCTGCACACTGGGCCACTGGAACACGTCGAGCACTGCGTCGGCCACCGCGACTCCGTCCCGCCGCCACTGATAACTCAGCGGCTCGGTGCCGGTCGCCGCCACGACCAATTCCAGATTGTCGCCGACCCACAATGTTTGATTCGTGGGCTGCGTCGTGATGGTGGGAGGCACAGCCGGCGGTCCGAAGCTCAAACGTGCCGGGGCGCTCGTGACCGACCCGAGCGCATTCGTGACCACCGCGGCATAGAGCCCCAGATCGTTCGATTGCACGTTGGAGATGAGCAACCGTGCCGCCGTCGCGCCCGGCAGGTTGGTGCCGGCTTGTTGCCACTGGTAGGACAGTTCGCCGGTTCCGGAGGCGAGGACCTCGAAGGCCGCCGCGGCGCCGGGTTCGACGGTGAGGTCGGCGGGGTCCAGCACGATGAACGGCGGCGAGTTGCCGAGGAAGATGTCGAGCCGGGCCCGGCTACTGGTGATCGCCCCGGCGTCGTTTCGCACCTCCACGTCATAGGTGCCGGCATCGTTGGAATCGACGTTGGGCAGAACGAGCGTGCGCTCATTCGCGCCCGCGAGGGGCACGCCGTCGCGGTTCCATTGATAACCAAAGGGAGCGCTGCCGTCGGCCTGCACCGCGAAGACCACCGTCTGTCCGTTGGTGGCGAGCAGACTGCGTGGTGCCTGCACGATCTGGGGCGCACGCGCCAGCGTCAGGCGGGCGACTCGGCTGGTCACCGAGCCGGCGTCGTTGGACACGACCGCATGGTAGGCGCCCTCGTCCTGGTTGACGACAAAGCCCAGATAGAGCTCGGGCAGATAGGTTCGTGTGAGGAACTGTCCGTCCCGATACCAATCGTACGTGAACGGCTGGGTTCCGATGGCTCCCACGACGAAGTGGGTGAAGCGGCCGGCCGCGACGGTCACGTCGACCGGATCGAGGAAGATCTCCGGGGCGATGATCATGCGCACGTAGGCCGACGCGCTGGTGACCACGCCGGCTTCGTTGCTGACCGTGACACTGTAGAAGCCCTGCTCGCTGGACTCCACGTGCGGGATCGACAACGTGGCGTCATTGCGGCCGTAGAGCGGCTGGCCATTGAAGAACCACTGGTACGTCAGCCAGGCCGATCCTTCCGCCTCGACCGAGAGCGCCGCGGACCGGCCGCGCCCGGCGGTTAAGCCCGCGGGCTGGACCCGGATCGAGGGCGGGACGAGCACCTCCAAGCGCGCCACCTGGCTGGTCACAGAACCGGCCACATTGGTGACGATCACCACATAATTGCCGCGGTGCCCGGTGGTTGCTCCGCCGAGATCCAACGTCGCGTTGGTCGCGTTGCTCACGGGCACGTCGTCCTGCACCCATTGGTAACCCAGCGGCTCCGTTCCGCCCGCCAACACGCTCAGGGTCGCAGGATTTCCCGCCACGACCTTCTGCCCGGCAGGGCCTGACAGAATCCACGGCGCTACCAAAACCGTCACGGTGGCCGGCCCGCTGGCGACCTCGCCGGCGTCGTTGGCCACCAACACCGAGTAGGCACCCGCGTCGTTGGTCGTGGCCGTAGCCAGAACCAGGCTGGCCGCGGTCTGGCCGGCCAGCGGCGTGCCGTCCTTTCTCCACTGATACCGTAGCGGCGCCGTGCCCGTCGCCACCACCGCCAGAGCCACTGGCGACCCGTTGGTCACCGTGACTGCCAACGGCGACAACGAGACGATGGCGGGCGCCTCGTTCACCACCAGAGTTGCCGGCAGGCTGGCCGCCCATCCGAACCGATTCGAAACGGCCACATCGTAGTGACCGGCATCGGCCAACGTCGCCGCCGCCAACGTCAACGTCGCCGCGGTGGCTCCCGGCAGCGGTGAACCATTGCGGCGCCATTGCAACTCCAGCGGGGCCGTGCCGGCGACACCCACCGAGAACGACACCATCGCACCCACCACTGTGGTCACATCGATCGGATGGCTGGCGATGGTCGGCGCCTCAAGCACGGTCAGCGTCGCGCCGGCGCTGAGCACCGATCCGCCGCCGTTGGTGATCACCACCGAGTAAGTTCCGGCATCTTCAGCGGCGACCGACGGGATGGTCAGGACCGAACCGGTGGCGCCCGGCAGGTTGACTCCATCTCGACGCCACTGGTAGCCGAGCGAATCGGAGCCGGCAGCGAGCACGGCGAAGGATGCCGGCGTGCCGGCCAGTGCGCTTTGCTCGGCCGGCTGCGTGACAATTGTCGGCGGCACCAACAACGTGAGGCGCGCCACCGCGCTGGTCACGGATCCATACTGGTTCGCCACGACGACGAAGTAGTCACCGGCGTCGCCCTCCGCCACGGCGGGCAGTGTCAGCACGCGATTCGTTGCTCCCGCAATGGCCGATCCGTCGCGACGCCATTGGAACGAGGCCGTCGCGAGCGAGAACACATCCACGCTAAATGTGGCCGCCAGGCCCGGATAGGCGTTGGTGTTGGCCGGCTGCGTCACCAGATAGGGCCCGGCGGTTTGCTCATCCTCGTAAGCCCCGATGTCGGGTGCGCCCACGGCCCGGGGGCGCCCATCCAAATCGATCTCGGAATCGCCCACCAGCCCAGCCCCGCCAGCATCCAGTAGCGGCGAACCGGGCAGGAAGTGGAAATCGCCGGCGACGGTCGGCGCCTCGGCTCCGCTGAGACCGGCGACAAACCTGGGATCGCGTTCGAAGGTTGCGGAGGAGCTGCCGATCGTGGTCACGAACGACGGTGTCTCCCAGCCCTCGACGCAACTGTTGCGCACTTCGGCGAACGCGCCGCTCAACTGGCGGATGATCGGCGCATACCAGACGGTGGCGTTGTTCCAGACCACACAGTTGAGCACCCGCACCGCCCCTCCCCCGGACTGCCGGATTGCGCCGGACGGCGTGTTGTTGCCGGCAATCGTGCAGCCGCGCAAGGTGGCGTTCGCGTTGTTGAAGTATATGGTGCCGGCCCCGCTGCTGAGGTTGCCGACAAACAACGAGTCTACGATCTCCGCCGCGCCGCCGTTCATTTCCACGGCTGCCGTCATGCCGTTGCCGTCATTGCCCCGAAACTCGCAGCGTTCGATGCTGAGCAGCGCGCTCGCAAACAGCCACGACACACAGGTCCCGCCGCGCTCGTTGACGAACTGACAATCCGAGAACTGCGCCGGGTTCGCGCCCCCGACCACCCCGCTGCGATTGCCGTCAAAGCGGCAGGACTCGAACCGGCCGCCCGCGGACGCGAGGTGCGCCGCAATAATGTTGCTGGAGAACAGGCTCGAGCGAACCACCACCGTGCCCCCGCCGTTCAAGGACAACACCGTTTGCACATTGCTGAACGTGCACGAGGCCAGGACGGGCTCGGCGTCCGCCGTGACGATGGCGGTCGAGAGATTGCGGAACACGCAGTTCGTCACGAGCAGCGCGTCGTTGGTCCCGAGCGAGAGGCCGATGTAACCGTCGGCGAACGTCAGGCCGTCCAGCCGCACGTCCGCGTCGACCGGCAGAGTGTTGTTGCGAAAAACGGATCCGCCCGGCGGCGCGCGCAGGATGGCCGGGTGATTGGTCCAGTCCCGCTGGCTGGCGTCGGCCTCGACTCCGGCAAAGCCGCCCAGGATGGACGCGTGCGGGCGCAGGCGCATCTGGCTGACGCCCGCCGGCGCGACATACGTTCCCTCCGCCATCCATATTTCCATCCGGTCGCACCCGCCCATCGGCGGTGTCTGCAACGCCTGGTCGACGTTGGTGAACGCGGTGGCCCAGCTTAGGCCATCCCCGCCGTCCGGCGCCACGGCTCGCACATAGACACGCAGGGTTGCCGGCACCTGCAACAGCGCCGGCGCCGAGGTGACCGCGCCATGGACACTGGCAATCACGCACCGGTAAATCGCGCCGTCCAGATTCGTGCCCGCCGCGACCAGGCTCAACGCGGCCGTCGCCACACCAACGTTGGTGGCGGATTCAACCAACGACCCGAACTCGCTCTCGCCCCGGAGACGCGCTTCCCATTGATAGGTCAGCGCACCGGTTCCCACGGCCTCCACGGAGAACGTTCCCGTGCCACCCGGGCAGACCACCGCGTCGACGGGAGGCGACAACACGGTCGGCGGCAGAATCACGGTCAAGGTCGCCATGGCGCTGGTCACACTTCCAGCCGCGTTCGCAATCACCACCCGATAATCGCCGTCATCATTGGTGCTGACCGCGCTGAAGTTGAGCTCCGGGCTTGCCGCGCCCACCAACGCGCTGCCGTTGCGCAGCCACTGATGACTCAACGGAGCCGTGCCGGAAGCAACGACAGTCAACATGGCGGGCGCACCGTTGGTCACGGTCAGGCTGTCCGGCGGAGTGTCGATGGCCGGCGGATCCAGCACCACGACCACGGCGGCAACACTCGTCACCGCGCCCGCCGAATTCTCGACCTGAACCCGATAGGGACCGGCGTCCGCCAGGGAGACCGCCGGCAAGGTCAGGACCGGATTCGTCGCCCCGGTCACCGGCGTGCCGTCGTGGCTCCACGAGTAGCGCAATGGCGCCGAACCCGCGGCGATGACCGTCAGGGTCAGACCGCCTCCATTGGTCGCCGTGTGGTCGGTGGGTGGGGCGAGGATGACGGGCGCGAGCACCTCGACCGTGAGCAGCGCGCCGGCACTCACGACGACACCGGCGGCGTTGGCCACCGTGACACTGTAGGCGCCGGCCTCCGCGGTGGTGGCCACCGCCAGCGCCAACGTGGCATTGGTGGCGCCATCCAGGGGCGCGCCGTTCCGGGCCCATTGGTAGCGCAGCGGCGCGGTGCCCGAAGCCGCCACCGTGAAGCTCGCCGCGCCTCCGTTGGTCACCGCGACGTCCGCCGGGCCGGCATCCAGCGTCGGCGGCAACAGCACGGACACCACGGCCACCGCGCTGGTCGCCGAGCCGGCCACGTTGGTGACGATCACCCGGTAATTTCCGGCGTTGGTCAGGGCGATGGACGGAAAGACCAGTCGATCCTGAGCGGCTCCGGCCACCACAAGGCCATCCTGGACCCATTGATAGGCGAGAGGCAGGGTGCCCGACGCAACGACGGACAACTGCGCGGGGCCGAGATTTGTGGCGACGATGGACATTGGGGCGACGACGAGCGCCGGCGGAACCAGAACGGAAACCACGGCAACCTCGCTTGTCGCGCCGCCGTAAAGATTGGTCACAACGACATAATATGCCCCGGCGTGCTCGGCCCCCACCGTGCCCAGCGTCAGCGTCGCGCCCGTCGCCCCGGCCAGGTTGGTGCCGTCGTGGAACCAGCGGAACGACAGCGGTCCGCTGCCAGTGGTCGTCACCGTCAACGCCACCGTGCTTCCGGCCAGGGCCGTTTGGTTGGTGGGCGATTGAACGAGGGTCGCCGGGTGATCGGTTTGATGTTCATACGCGCCGAGGTCCGGCCATCCGCGCGGCCGTGGCGCGCCGGCGAGGTCGTTGGTGGATCCGCCGGCATAAGCCGGATCGCCGGCGTCGATGAGCGGCGAGGATGCGCCCAGGCGATAATCGGCACTCGCGGCCGGCGCGTCGGCCGGGTTGAGCGGCGACACGAAGCCCGGGTCCACGCTGACGTTGCCCGTCGCGCTGCCCACGGAGAAGCCTGAGACCGACCCGGCGTAACCCTGGAGGCAATTGTAGCGGAGCTCGGGATAGGATCCCTGAAGCTGCGAGACCGTGTCCGTGCTGCCGCCCGATGCGTTATTCCAGACGATGCAATGGAACAGGGAAGCGCTGGCGCCGAACGCATAAATGACGGCGGCGCCCGTCCCGGCGCGGTTGCCGCTGAACGTGCAGTTGGTCACCGACGCGGTCCCTCCGGAAGCCAGGGTGATGCCCGTCGGACCGTTCTGGCTGACGTTGCCGCCGAACAATGAATCGGCCAGCCGCAGGCTGCCGCCGTAGACCTTGATCCCGGTCAGGTCATTGACTGGCGCCACATTGCCCACGAACTCACAGTGCCGGAGCGAGGTCGTAACCGTTGACAAATGCAGCGTCAGCGCGTTGCTGCGGAACGTGAGTCCCTCCCCAGTGAGCGTCCCCTGATTGACCGTCATCGCCCGCGCGTTCCGCTCAAAGACGGAATTCTTGAACCAGCTGACCTGGCGGCCCACGTTGATGGCCTCGCTGTTCGCGATGAACCGGCAATTCTCGATCTCCAACGCCGCCGCCTTGCTCCCGGAGAACAGCGTGTCGTCCACGCCCCAGGTCAGGTTGCTGAAGGTGCAGCCGTCGAAGCGCGGCGAGGCCGTCATGCTGTCGACCAGCACGCCGTAGGTCGAGTTGCGCAGCACGCAATTGCTCAGACTCGCCCCGGCCGACGTCCAGAACAGCCCGTAGCCGCCCTCGAACGTCAGGCCATCCAGCCGGCAGGTCCGGTCCGGCGGCGTGGGCGAACCCGCAAAGAGCATTCCGCCCCCGGCCACCTGCAACACCGTCGGGTGATCCGACGGGCTGCGCTGGCCCCACTGCGATTCCGTCCCGGCAAACCCTCCATAAATCTCCAGCTGGCTCCGCAGGTGCAGATCGGAAGCCGCGTAGGTCCCGCCCGCGATCCAGATCTCCGTCGCCACGCCATTGGTCGCGACATTGGCCAACGCCGCCGCCGGGGAGTCATAGGCCGTCGCCCAGCTCAATCCGTCGCCTCCGCCCGCTGCGGCGCCGTTCACAAAGAGCACCGTATTAGCCACGGTGGACACCACCGCGACGTCACTCGTCACCACGCCGACCGCATTGGACACCGTCACAAAATAATCACCGGCGTCGCCTCCACTGACAGGCGAGAACGTCAGGACCGCATTCGTCTCCGCGTTCATGACCACGCCGTCCTTGAACCATTGATAGCGCAAAGGCCCGGAGCCGGCCGCCACGACGGATACGCTCGCGCTGCGGCCCGTCACGTTGGTTCCTCCCGCAGGCTGCCGCGTGATCGACGGAGGGGTCAATACGGTCAAAGTGCCCGATGCCGATGTGACAGACCCGTAGCCGTTCGCCACCACCACGCGATAGGCCCCGGCGTCGCCCGGCCCGACATTCCCCAGCACATACGTGGCGTTCGTTGCCTCCGCCACACCAACCCCGTCCTTTTGCCATTGATACGTCAGCGGGCCATCGCCCGCCGCCACGACCGAGAACGTCGCGTCGTCGCCGTTGGTCACGACCAGGTCGCCCGGGGACGACGTCACGACGGGCGGCAACAAGACCGTCACGGTCGCCACCGCGCTCGTGATCGCGCCGACCGCATTGGTGACGATGAGCCGATAGGCGCCAGCATCGCCCGCCGACGCCGAATCGATGTGCAGCATTCCATTGGTGGCTCCGGCCAACGGCGAGCCATCTTTCCACCAGCGGAACGTGGCCGGGCCACTGCCGCTCAAGGCCGACACCAGGGCCCCCATGCCGCCATTGGTCACGAGCAAGTCTGCGGGCTGGGCCAGAAACACCAACGCGCGGCCCGCGGTCGATTCATACGCTCCGGGATCGGGGTTGCCTTGAGGGCGCAGCGAGCCCTCGAGGTCATTGGTAGAGGCGCCCGCGTAGGTGGCAGAGCCCACGTCGATGAGCGGCGATCCGGCCTGAAGATGAAAATCGCCGGCCACGGTCGGCGCCAGGCCCGCCGCGATGGGTGCGACGAACAGCGGATCGACGTCCACGTTGCCGGACGCGGCGCTGATGACCACGGCTGGATCGTCGAGCCTGTATCCCTCGAGACAGTTGTTCCGCAGCTCCGAATACTGCCCGCGCAACTGGGAGCGCAGCGACTGGTCTGAACCCGAGGCGTTCCCCCAGACGACGCAATGGATCAGCGTGGCGCTGGCGGACCCGTAGGATTGATTGATCGCCGCGGGCCAGCCCTCGGCCGATCGGTTGCCGACCCACGTGCAATTGCGCAGCGTGGCCGTCGCCTCCGACAAGTCGACGCCCGGGTGTGCGCCCGCGCTGCTGTTCCCTGCAAACAGGCAGTCGCTCAGGCTGGCCGTGCCATTGCGCACGACAATTCCGGCAAACGAGTTGCCGGCGTTGGCGCGAAGCTCCAACCGTTGCGCGTCCAGGGTCGCCGCGTAAAACCACGCGGGCAGCGCATTCCGCAAAAATGTCGCATCCGCGATGTTCACCGCATTTCGCGCCGCCGAGATCGCGGTGCTGTTCCGCTCGAAGTGGGCGCCGGCAATCTGCGCGCCGACGCGATAAAGGTTCAGCGCAATCTGGTTGGTCAGGAACGAACAGCGCTGGACGCTCGTGGTCGCAAGCGCCACATCGGCCGACAGCTCCACGGCCGCGTGCAAATTGCTAAAGACACAATCGGCAAAGCGCGGCGCAGCCGCCATCGCGCCCGAATCCTGCAGGCCAAAATCGGCATCGCTCAGGACGCAGTTCGTCACCGACACTGCGCCGACCCGCCACAAGAGCGCGTAGCCCCCCGAGAGATTCAGTCCGTCGACAAGGCCACCCGTGGCGCCGGCCGCCGGCCGAAACAACATGACCTGACCGATGGCCTGCAGACGCGTCACGTGATTGGATCCGGGACGCTCCCCGGGTGTGGCTTCGCCGCCGGCGAATCCGCCGCGCACCGCCAGGCCGGATCGCAGCGGCAATCCCGACACGGCGTAGGTGCCCTCGGCAATCCAGACCTCCGTCGGAACCAGGTTCGTCGCCGCAAACGCCAGCGCCGCCTCCGGCGACGCCATCGCCGTGCCCCACGTCCATCCATTGCCGCCGGGCGACACCCGGCCGTCGACGTGGAGAACCAGCGTGTCGACGACGGCCAGCGTCGCCACCGCGCTGGTCACCACGCCGGCCACGTTGGTCACGACAACCTGGTAGGCACCCGCGTCAGCGGGTGTCACTCCCGCGATCGTCAACGCTGCATTGGTCGCATGGGCAATCGCCACGCCGTCCTTCAGCCAATGGTAGCGCAATGGGGCCGTGCCCGTGGCGGCCACCGACATGGTGAACGACTGGTTGGTCACCCGCACGCCGCCCGCCGGCGAGCTGACGATCGTCGGCGGCACGAGCACGCTCAGGACAGCGCTGTCGCTGGTCGCCGCGCCTCCTGCATTGCTGATCACGACCCGATAGGAGCCCCCGTCGCTCGGCGAGACAGCCGACAACACCAGTGTGGCGTTGGTGGCCCCGCTCACCGGAATTCCGTCGTGCTGCCATTGATAGCGCAAGGGCGCACTGCCCGTCGCCGTGACGCCGAACGACGCGGCGCCACCGTTCGTGACCGTCACCAGGGCCGGCTGGCCCGTGACCGCGGGTGCTTGCCAAACGTCCAACCTCGCCACGGCGCTGGTCGACACGCCAAACTCATTCGAGATCACCACGCGGTAGGATCCGGCGTCGCCCAGGCCGACCCCGCCGATCGACAGCGTCGATCCTGTCGCGCCCGGCAACGTGCCCAGCGGGCCAAACCATTGATAGCTCAAAGGCAACGCCCCGCCTGCGCCCACCGTGAACGTGACGTTGGCTCCGGCCGTCTCCGAACGATCGGCCGGCTGGGCCAGAATGACGGGGCTGCGCGGCGTTTGATTTTCGTATGCGCCCGGGTCAGGTCGCCCCACGACGCGCGCCGCGCCGTCGAGATCGGTCGGCGGCAAGCCGGGAACCGTCCCATCGGCGAGGTCGAGGACCGGGGAGTCGTCGCGCAGCCGAAAATCACCGGCCCGGGTCGGATTGGCACCGGGTGCGGGCTGGAAGACAAAGCGGGGATTGGCCCCGAGGTTTCCATGCCCAGTGTAAGTCGCCAGCCCTTGAATGACTGAGGACCCGACCTGGAGTCGCCCGCCCCAATCGGAGATCTCCGCGCTGTCCCGCGGGATCGCTCCGGCCTGGTTGCCCCAGAGCACCGAGTTGGAAACGGTGACGCTGCCGGCGGCGACGAAGATGCTGGCCGGCTGCGCGCTGTTCGCGGCGATGGTGCAGTGGAGAATCCGCGTCGCGGCAGAGGCGCTCAGATCCAGGCCGGGCCCGAGGTTGCCCGAGATCTGGCAATTGATCAGGCTGACCACGCTGCCCCGTCCGCTATCGAATCCCCTGACCGAGACTGCGGCGAACCCGTTTCGACACGAATTGCCGGCGATCACGCACGCCGCAAGCTGGACCGAAAGCGGGGGCGCGGAGAGGGGCGTGCCGTCATTCGGAGTCTCCGCACTGAACTGCATGCCCTCGCCGGCATTGTTCGTCGACACACAACCTCGCAGCGCGACGCGCCCGAGGCTGACGTGCAACCCGGCCTTCTGGTTCTGCCGGAAGACGCAATCGACGAGGTCAACATCCGCCCGCCACAGGAGAAGTCCCAAGCCGGCCTCCTCGAAAATCAAACCGTCCAGCAGGACCGGTTGGCCGGCGTTTGCCTCAACCCTGGCCAGGACCGACACGTTGTCGGAAGGATCGCCCGGCGCGCCGATGTCGCCGCTCAACACCGACGGGTGCGCTGCCGGATCGCGCTGCTGCAAATTCGTTTCGGTCCCGGCAAACCCGCCGTGGACGATCAACCCGGGAGGAAACTTGAACGAATCGCCCAGCAGGCGATTGGGCCGGTACGTGCCGGCCGCGATCCAGATCGAGCCCACGCATGCATCCACCCTGCGCAACGCCGCGGACAGGTCCGGCAACGCAGTCGCCCAGGAAAGCCCGTCGCCGCCGTTGGTCGCGGCCGCGTTCACGTAGATCCGCGCGCGCGAATTCACCATTAGCGTGGCCGGATCCGTTTGAAAATCGACTCCACTGAACGCGACTCGAAATTGCCAGCCGCTCATCGCCACGACCGGGTTTGAAACGGTCAGCGTCGAAAGTTGTCCCGAGACGCCCACCACGAAATTGGTGGACGCGCCCGCGCCATCCGCCGTCCGCCAGGCAGCTCCGTCGTGATATTGCCAGGTCAACGCTGCGGGGTTGACCGCCGCGCACGCAAAGCGAGCGGGCACGCCTTCGCACGTTTCGGCCGGCGTCGGGCCGGCAAAGAAGCTTACCGGCGAGGCGTTGGTCCCGGCCTCGAACGCACCCGCATCCACGGCCGCGCCCACCCGGCGCGGGTTGCCATCCAGGTCCACCGTCAGGCCCGCGGCCAGGCTGTCGTCGCCCGCGTCGATGTACGGCGAGTAAACGCCCAGCCGCCAGTTGCCGCCGGCTTCCTCTTCGAAGAACGGCTCGGTGCGTTGGTTGCCGTTGCTCCCGAGGCCGGAGCCAACGCTCAGGTCTTCCACTCCGCAGTTGAAGAAAGCCCAACTTCCGGACCGACGCTGGATTTGTCGCAGCTCGGCTGAGGCGGGCGGGATGACGCTTTGGGTGACGCGATTGCGGAAGATCAGGCAATTGCGCAGCGTCGTGGTGCCGTCGGAGGACAGGCCCGCGCCTTCGTAGCGCGAGATGTTGGCGACGATGGTGCAGTGCGTGGCCGTGACAGTCCCGCTGTTGTCGATGCCGGCGCCCAACCCGGCGCCGTCGTTTCCGGCGATCAGCACATTAACCAATTCGGCGATGGCCCCGAACCGCACCACGAGCCCGCTCGAGTGGTTTGTCTCGAGCCGGCTTTCGCGCAGCTGCAGAACGGCGCCCTGGTTCATCTCGATCGCCGCCCCCCCGTTTGCGCGGAAGATGCAGCCCGACACGGCGAAGTGGGCGTTGTGGCCTTGCAGCGCCGCGCGCAGGCCATTCAGGCCGCACCGCGTGAACTCGCTGGAGTGGATCTCCAGGGTTGACCCGGAAGCTGCGTAGATTGCGGTTTCGGGCAGATTCGAAAAAACGCACGAGGCAAATCGCGGCGAGCCCACGCCCGACGCGATGACGGCGTAGGCTGGAAAATCCTCGAAACGACAATTCCGCAGGAGCGGCGAGCTGCGCGCGAGATAAAGTCCGTTCCAGCCCGGTCCCCCTCGCAGCACCAACCCGTCCAAAACGGTGGAGTGATCCACCGGGATTCCACCGGTGTCCACCAGCCACGAGTCGGCACCGCCAGCCGCCAAGGGCGCTGTGAGCACGACCGCATGGTTGGTCCAGTCCCGCTCATCCCGATTCGCCTCGGTGCCGGCAAACCCTCCGAACAGGCGCAGACCCGGCCGCAGGTTGAACCCGCTCCGGCCATTGGCCAGCACCGGCACACGATATTGCCCTGCGGCCACCCACAACTCGGCGCAAGCCGGCGCCGCCTGCATGGCCTCGAAGAGATTGGTGAAGGCGTTGGCCCAGGACGTCCCGTCGTTGACGCCCACGGCCGCCACGTTCACATATCGAACGCCGGCGGCCGGCACCGTCAACACGGCGGGTGCCGTCACATCCGCGCCGCCATTCAGCGAAACCCGGAACTGTTGTCCGGATCGCTCGGCCCCAACTTCCAAAACCTTCAGCGTCGAGCCGGATGCGGTCGAGTCCACCGCGTAGGCCGGTCCGGCGACGTTGCTCCACCCTGCCCCGACATTGATTTGCCACTGAAACGAATAACCTGCCAGGGGATCGGCCTGAACGGTGAACGACGCGTCGGCCCCCGGGCACGCGTCGGTGCTGATCGGCCGCGCCAGCAAGCGACCGGCAAACGCACCTGCGGGGCTTTCGAACGCGCCGAGGTCCACGCCCGGGCCTTGCCGGCGCGCTTGGTGCCCCAAATCCAGAAGGTCCGCGGCCACCGCGGAATTGTCACCGACATCGTGCAGCGGCGACGTCGCCTGCAAGGTCCAATTGGAAGCGGGTTCATCGGCGAAAAGCGGGAGCCAGCCCACATTTTGGTTTCCGGCCAGAGCCGCGAGGCCTTCGATGCATGTGGACTCCACGCTCAGGCTGGCCTGGAGGGGAGCGGCCCCGATCTGTTGCCGTTCCAGTGGCGGATACCCGGTGCGATTGCCGTAGAGAATGCAGTTGCGCACCGTCGTCGACCCACCATCCGCCTCGACCACCGACAGCATCTGCGCCCGATTGTTCACGATCGTGCAGTTGACCAGGCTGAGCTGCCCGAAGCTGCGCACCGTGGCTTGGGCGTGCACATTGCCCGCGATCAGCGAATGGCGCACCGACAGATCGGACCCCGGGCCGACCGACGCCGCCGCCGCCCCGTTGCCGACGAACGCACAGCGCTCGGCCGACACGTGGGATCCGGCCGTGACGGACAACACGGGCGAACCCTGATTTTCGCTGAAGCGGCAGTCCTCGATCCACACTGTGCCTCGCGCCGACAGCACGGAGTAGCTGCGGGACGCATGCACGTCGCAGTTTCGCAGCGTCGCCGAACCGCCCGGCGCCACGTAGACCGCGGCGCTGAGTGAATTCGAGAACTCGCACCGGTCGATCGTGGGCGCCGCGTTGGTCCCGACATAAACCGCCGTTCCCACGTCGAGGAACCGGAGGTTTCGCAGCGCCGGGCTGGAGCCGTTCAGCACCACGCTGCTATACCGGCCCTGGAACGTGAACCCATCGATCTCGGTCGTCGGCCCCAACGTGAGGTAGCCATCGCTGCCTTGGATCAACGCCGCCGTCGGATTGGTGTTCACCAGAATCGTCCGATGTTGATCGAAGTCGCGCCCGGCGCGGTTCGTTTCTGTGCCGGCAAAACCGCCCAGGAATTTGACGCCCGAACGCAACGGCAGCAGCTGATTCACCTCATACGTGCCCGCCGCCACCCAAAGCTCCGTGCAGTCATCAGCCCGGGCCGCCGCGTCCAGAAGGTTGGTCATCGCGTCGGTCCAACTCGAGCCGTCTCCCAGCCCGGACGCACCGGGCCGGACCCGCACAATGGTTCTCTCGGTCACCGTGACGCGGGCCGGCGGCGTGGTGTAGCCATTGGGCAACTCCGCGCGATAGAGCGCTCCGGCGAACTCCGCCGACAACGGCGAAACAATCAACGTCTGGCCCGCATCGTTGGTCACGACGCGATGCCGGCCGTCGGCGGGCAGCGCGTGCCAGGTGTTGGAGGTGAACACGCCCCACACGGCATTCGAGCAGGCGCCGCGCAGGCTGAACTCCAGCGAACTGCCCAGGCACGACGCGACGGACTCCGGCAACGACGCGAGCGTCACCGGCTCATCGGGGTCGGAAGCCGACTCGTACGCGCCGAGGTCAGGGTGAGCCGACTGCCACCGGGCCAGGCCCGCCAGGTCGAGCGCACCAGGTTCCGTGACCGCGGCATCGGCGCCGGCGTCGACGCACGGCGAGTGGGGGCTCAAACGGTAGTCGCCCGCGGCGGGATCGAGGAACAACGGATGGGAAGCGAGGTTGCCCTCACCACTCCACACCTCCAATCCTTCGAGACAGTTGTGCGAGCCGGCAAAACGGTTGGCCGGCGATCGCTCGATGGAGACCTGCTGAAATTCCAGCGGGATGGGATAACCGGCGGCCGAGCGGTTGCCCCAGACAATGCAATTCGTGGCGTGGATCCGGCCCGCGTCGAGCGCGAACACGCCCGGACCCTCCGAACCGGAATGATTCTCCACAATCGAGCCGTTCACGACGTCCAGTCGCGCCTGCCACAGCCAGGCCCCGCCACCCATGATGGCCGCGTCGTTCCCTGCCACCAGCGAATCCCGCAGCTCAAACTCGCAGCTGCCGAGCATCAAGGCGCCGCCGTGTCCATCCGAATGGTTGCCGCGGAATTCGCACCGGGCAAACCGCGCCTTGGACTGCTCCCGCCCGCGCACCGCACCGCCACCCGTAGCCGATTGATTGTTCACGAAGGACGAGCCCAGGCAGAAAATCTCCCCACCCTGCACGTCCAGGGCACCCGCCCCTTGCGAAACCACATTGCTCGCAAACCGGCAGTTCAGAAACACGCTTCGCGTCGCCCGCTCCTCCACCGCGGGCCGCGGGCCGGAGTTCCCGACAAAGACGCAATTGCTGAAGGTCGGGCCGCCGCCCTGGTCGAGCACCGCGCCGAATTGGTTTCCGCTAAACGTGCAATTCAGGATGGAAGGCGCCGACGCCAAGGTCATCAAGGCGGGCGCCCGTTGACCGCCCGTCAATTGGAACCCGTCAACCACGGTATGCCCATCGATCGCACCGGCGGACGCGAGGGCCAGCACCACCACTTCTTCCGCCTCCGCGTGCAACGTCACCGGGTGCGCCACCCAATCGCGCGACGCGCGATTCGTCTCATTCCCGGCAAACCCGCCGAACAGTTTGACCCCCGGCTTTAGAGTCACCGGGATTCGCCCGCGATACGCGTTCGTGATGTAATAATGGCCCGTGGCCACCCAGATGTCAGTGCACGCGTCCGCTCGATCGATGGCCTCGGCCAGCGACGTGAGCGCTCCCGCCCAGGTCGAGCCATCGCCACCCGGCGCGGCGCGGCCGTCCACCCGCAACACCAGCGGCGAGCGAAACCGCAACTCCGCCGGCGCCGACTGGAACACATCCCCCGGCGCCCCCGGCAGCGGACCGCGGATTGCAAACGCGGCCGACCCGATCAGACCGGCATCCGGCAGCCGCAGTCGACCGGTTTGACCATCGGTCGTGATGCGATAGGTCCCGTTGCTCACCAACAGCTGCGGCGTTCCATCCAACCGGACCCAACTGTAGTCGCCCGCGCTGCCGCTGCTGACGCGAAACGTGAACTCAGCCACGCCCTCGGCGCAGGCCTCCACCGTCTCCGGCATCCGCTCGAATCGCAGCGGCCCGAGCGCGTCCTCCGCCAGCTCCAGCGCCCCCAGATCAATTCCCAGATGCCGCCGCGGCGCGCCCGCCAAATCTGACGGCCCGGCCGCCACTCCGTCGTCTCCCGCGTTCATGGCGGGTGACGCCGGCGACAGACGGTAGTCATCGGGTCCGGTCGCCTGAAAGAGCGGGTCCAGGGCGAGATTGCCATTGCCCGGCTCGCTGGCCAGACCTTCGACCAGCGTGTGGTCCAGGGTCACGGTTCCCGCGGAGCTGGCGGTGACGATCTGCGCCCGCGCCACACCCTCCGACCCGCCTTCGGGCTGCAGTGTGCGGTTGTGCCAGAAGATGGAGTTGGTCACGCCCACCGCGCCGGCGTGAACCACGAGGCCGCCGCCTTGCTGGCGCGCCGTGTTGTCGACGAAGTCACAATTGACGACATCGAGGCGTTCACCCGCCTGGCTGACGGCCCCGGCCTCGAACTGGCTTCGATTGCGCGCGAGGATGGTGTTCCTCATCGAATTGGTGCCGCCCGGCGCCAGATAGACCGCCCCGCTGGCCACGGTGACATTGTCGATGATCCAGCACCGATCGAACTGCGCCGACGCGCCGCTGGTGACGTCGATGGCCGAACCGGTTTGTCCGCTGTTCCCCGCGAACGTGCATTGTTCGAACGACACTTCGCCGGCGAGCACTTGCACCGCGTGCACCCGGTGGCCGGTGAAGAGACAGTCGATCACGTGCGGCGCGCCGCGATTGACGTAGACGCCGCCAACGGAGTTGTTGGAAAAGATGCAGCTGACGATTTTCGGGCTGGCCTCCAAGTCCAGGCCAAGGGCAACGCCCGGGTTGTCCCGAAAGACGCAATTGCGAATCGTTGGGCTCGACCCACTGATCCGCGCTCCGTCCATGATTTCCGAGCCGGTGAAGACGAACCCGTCGATCACGGTGTCTTCATCAACCACGGCGAAGCGGCTGGTGAAGTTCAACGTCACGGTGCCGCGCCGGCCTTGGATCACGGTTGGGTGCGCCGCCCACGACCGCTCGGCCAGGGTGGACTCGGTTCCAGCGAATCCGCCGTAGACGCGGGTGCCGGGTCGGGGCGTCAGATAACTTCGCGAGCCAACCGGCGGGCGATAGTCGCCTTCCGCGATCCAGATTTCCTGGCAAGGCAATGCATTGTTCACCGCCAACGCCAGGTTGGTCATGGCATTGGCCCAACTCGATCCGTCGTTGCGTCCAGTCGCCCGCGGATTCACGTGGACCACCTCCGGAGTCGTAACGTGAATCACCGTCGACACGCTGGCATAGCCGGAGTTGGTTTCGACATAGCGCAGCGCCCCACCGTCCATGGCCAGATCCAAAGGATAGAGCCGAAGCCGGCTCACGCCCGGGCCGACCGTCACGACACAATTCGAGATTCCGGCGGCGTCCTCGAACGGACTGCCATCACCGCCCCGTCGCAATTCCCAGCGGAACGCCACCGCGCCTTCACCGCTCACCTCGGCGCGCAAGACGCCGCCCTGACAAGTCTCCCGCGTCAGAGCCATTGCGTGGATGACGAGAGGGGTGTCGCCGTCCTTGCGCTCGGATTCATACGCGCCCGGGTCCGTCTGCAAACCGAGGAGGCGCGGCTGCCCGGCCAGGTCGATGGTCAACGCCGGATCGAGATCCTCGCCGCCCGCATCGAGCAACGGCGACAAGTCGTGCAGCGTGAAATCGCCGGCCGCCGGATCCCGGAAGAGCGGATCGGTGTTGAAGTTTCCCCCGGCCAGGTTGGTCATCGCCTCGATGCAGCTATTGGAAATCGTGATCGTGCCGCCGCTCATCCCGGGCGCATCGAGCGACGCCGTGGGCGCGAAGGGCGCGGTGGCCACATTGTCCCACACAATGCAATTGGCCAACGTCAGCTCGCCCGAGTACTGCTCGATGGCGGGACGACGGGCAGCGCGGTTTCCGGCGATGGTGCAGTGAACAAGGTGGACCTGCGCGCCCAACAGCCCCACGGCCCCGCCACCTTCGCCCGAGGTGTTGCCGTGGATCAGCGTGTTGACGACGCTGAGCTCGCCCTGGTTGACGGATAACGCGCCTTCGAGTCCACCTTCATTGCGGGCCAGGATGCAGCGCTCGACGATTCCGGTCGCATTGAAAAGCCTCAGGGCGGCGTAGGCGCGGGCGGCGTTATTGCTGAACACGCAGCCCCGCAGCTCGGGCCAGCCGCCTTCGAAGTAAAGAGCGCCAGCACTTTCAAACTGGTTGTCGAACACGCGATTGGCCGCAAAGACGCAATTCGAGAGCACCGGCGATCCACCCGTGAAGTAGCCAGGCACATCGGTGTTGTCGCGAAAACGGCTGTTGCCGATCCACGGAGACGACCGGTCCAACGCGCGCACCGCCGGTCCGGAGCCGGCATGGAGGAATTCACAGTCATTCACCGTCGGGCTCGCGTTGCGCAGCCAAAGCGCGTTGGCACAACCGGCCGCGTCGATCGTCACACCATCCAGAACCATGGCCCGATCCAGCAACTCGCGCCCCGATTCCGCCACGACCACCGGACGCCCGCCAACGCCGCGCAGGATCGGTCGGTGCATCCCGGCATCGCGTTGGCCACGGCTCGACTCCGTGCCGGCAAAACCACCATAGACACGTTGATTCGGCCGCAGAGAAAAGCTGCCTCCCGCTCGATTGCCGGCCGCCGGAACGTACGTGCCGTCGGCCACCCAGACTTCCGCGCAATCCGGCGCCAGATCCAAGGCGTCGTCGAGACGCGTGTAGGCGTTCGACCAGCTCGAACCGTCGTTGCGCCCCGCCGCGTCGGCCCGCACGAAAACCGGACCCGGCGTCGCCACGAACACCGACACCGGCGCACTTGTGTAAGTCGGGCCGCCCTGCCCGGCGGGCGCAAGCAAGTACCGATATCGCCACCCGTTCCGGGCCGCGTCCGCGGCCACGATGACCAGCGCGCTGCTGTTGCTCGTCGTCAGCAAGGCGAGTCCGGCCACCCCGTTGGTCACCCCGACAAAACCCGTGCCCGGATTGACCTGCCAGGCCAGCTCGGGCGCGGTGCCGGCTCCGAACACCAGCGGCAACGCCACCGGCCGGCCGGCGCACGTCGACTGAGACACAGGACCCTGGGTTAGATGCAGCGCGGTGGAGCTGCCTGGCAGCATCCGCTCCAGCGCACCCAGGTCCGGCCCACCCTGGGCCACGCGCGCCTGGCCGAGCTGATCGAACAACAGATCCGAGTCAATGACTGCGTCGCCGACGTTCAGGACCGGCGACACTTGTTCCACGGCGAAGTTGGCCGGCGGAGCGATGAACAGCGGGTCGTCGCTCAGATTGTGATTGGCCAGGCTGCTCAGGCCTTGCACGCACGAGTAGCTCACGTCGAGCGTCGCGCCGGGCTCCGCAGTGATTTGCTGCTCTTCCAGCGTGGGCTCCCCCGGCCGGACTGAGCCCCCGGCGTTCTGCCAGAAGATTGAGTTCACCACACTGACCGTCGCCAGCTGAACATCGAGGCCGCCGCCTGGTCCGCTCGATCGGTTGCCCCAGACGGTGCAGTGACGCAGGCGCGCCGGGCGGACCAGGTAAAGCGCGCCGCCGCGTCCTCCCGACGAGTTGCCGGTGAAGGTGCAGTTGTCGAAGAAGAGGCCGACATCGGTGCCTGATTGCAGCCCGGCAATGACGGCGCCGCCACTGTCCGCAGCGTTGTTCGAAAAACGCGAGCTCGTCAGGAGCGAAGACGAATTACCCTCCACCTCGACCACGCTAAAGCGGCCTTGGTTTTCGTTGAACACGCAGCCGCTCAGCACCAAATCCGAGTCGAACACCTTCACTCCGACGGAGGCCTCACGACCATAATTCCGCTGGAAGAGACAATTGGTCACCGCCAGCGCGGAGCTCATGACGCCCGCCAGGGGAGTGGATCCGAGGTTGGTGAAGACACAATCGACGATCGCCGGTGCCGAACGGTAATTGTAAATGCCCACGCCGTTCCCGGTGAAAACGCAACGCCGCACCATGGGGCTGGCCTCCGCGTTTTCAATCGCCGCCGAACCCGGGCGCCCCGGTTGAGCGTTGTTCACGATTAGCACGAGTCCGTCCAGCAGCGCGGTTCGGTCGATCGGCGAGCGGAACCCGCCACTATTGCGGAATATCGCCTCGCCGGGCAAATGGGTGATGATGGTTGCGCGGCGGGACGGATCCCGTTGGCCGGCGAGCGTTTCATTCCCGGCAAAGCCGCCCAGAACTGCCAGACCATTGCGCAGGTGCAGCGACTTCTCGTTGCCAATGCCACGCGGGACGTAACGACCTTCGGCGACCCAAACCTCATTGCAATCTCCCGCCGCGCGCACGGCGTCTTGGATGTTGGTAAACGCATTGGCCCAGCTCGAACCATCGTTCGCCCCTGCCGCCGTCGCCCGCACATAGATGGGGCCGGGACGACGGAACATCACCGACGCCGCCGGCGTCGCGAAGCCCGACGCGCCGATGCGCACGCGCACGCGGGAACCATTCAATGACAGGCTCGGCGAAATGCCTAGCGTCGAACCGCCGCTGGTCGGCGTGACGGTGTAGCTCGACCCGGCCGAAAGGTCCGCAAATCCCGCCCCGGTATCGATCTGCCAGACGTAGTTCCAATTGTCCGCCGGATCGCCTTGCACGGAAAATTCCAACGGTGGTCCCGTCAGGCAGCCTTCCGCTGGCTTCGGCCCGGAAACAATCCGCACTTTCGGCGCCGCGGGAGACTGGGTTTCGAACGGACCACGATCCGGCCGCGGACCGGATCGCCGCGGCTGGCCGCCCAGATCCAAACTGAAGGCCGAAGCCACGGCCGCGTCGCCCGTGTCAACCGCCGGTGAGTAAACGGACAAGGTGTAATCGTCGGCCGCCGGATTTGAGAAAAGTGGATCGTGGCCGTCGTTGCCCTGGCCGCTCAAGTCGCCCAGGCCTTCCACCACACACTGGCCCATGTCAAGCGTCGCCCCACCGTAGACACTCAGCTGTTGGCGCTCGACAGAATAGCCGTGCGACGCGCTGGAATTTCCCCAAAAAATGGAGTTGGAGATTTGGATCCGGCCGATCTGACCGTCGATTCCGCCCGCACCCACCGCCGCGTGGTTGTCTGCGAAGGTGCATTGACGAACCTCAAGGTCCGCCGCGCTTTGGATGGCGCCGCCGAGATGGCCAGAGCGGTTGCCGACAAACAAGCATTGGTCGATGCGCGAGGGCTGATCTGAACGGCGCAACTCCAGCGCTCCACCGATATCTTCGCTCGAATTGCGCAGGAACCGGCAATTCACCAGCCACGGTGCGCTCGAGGCTGTCGCGGCCACCGCGCCGCCATTGGCACCCTGCCCCACCGCGGCGTTCCCCTCAAACCAGCACCCCGTAATGCGGGGCTGGCCATTCACGATGCTGACCCCAGGCCCACTCAAGGCGCGATTGGACAGCAACTGGCAGGAGTCGATCACGGTCGCGGATTGGTGCACCACGACGGCGGAGCGATTCAGGTTGGTAAATACACAACCTTGAACCAGAGTGGCCGAGCCGTTCAGATCTTCCAAGCCCCCGCCGCCGTCCGCGCTGCCGCCGAACCAACACCCTCGCACCGTGGGCGACGCCGATTGGCACTGCACCCCGGCACCCCGGCCAGCCCCAAAGATCACGAACCCGTCCAGCACCGTGTCGCGCTCATAAACCTCGCTCGGAGGATAGCCCCCGTACCAAACCACCGGACCGCTGCCGCCCTTCCGAAGAGTCGTCGGGTTCGCCGCTGGATCCCGCTGGCTCAACACGGTTTGGTTTCCAACAAAGCCGCCATAGACCGCCACGCCGCTGGCTGGCGCAAAACCCGGCAGATTGCGGCGACCATCCGGGACATACGTCCCCGCCGCCACCCACACCTCCGTGCAAGGACCCGACGCGTCCAGCGCATCCTGCAAGTTGGTGTAAGCATGAGCCCAGCTCGAACCGTTGTTCGATCCGGCCGCGCTCGGGCGGACGTAAACGATCCGGGGCGGGTCCACCCGCAGCGTGGCCGGAGCCGTGACGTAGTTCGGCTCGGCAAGACGCGCCCGAAAACGAAGGCCGTTCAGATTGGTCGCGAGCGGCGACACGACTAAAGACGCCACGCCCGGCACATTGGAGACCGCATACGGAGACGCAAGGGTCAGCGCCGTGAAACCGGCGCCGGCGTCCACCTGCCAGCTCACGGTGAACGTCTGGTTCGTCGGATAGGCCACCGAGATCACCGCGGTCCGGGTCGCCGGACAAGCGGTGACGGATTCCGGCTGGGCCAGGATGCGAACCGTCGTTCCCGCGCTTTGGCCTAATTCGTAAACGCCCAGATCCGGAAGGCCAAACGATCGCGGGTTGCCGGCCAGGTCCACGGTCAGGCCCGGGGTCGACGCCACCACAGATGTGCTGCCGGCGTTGAGACACGGCGAGGCGGGGGCCAATCCATAATCCTCCTGCGCTGCATCCAGGAACAAGGGATCATAGGGCAGGATCCCGTTGGTCAGGCCAAGCCAACCTTGCACGCACGAATTCGAGACCAGCAACACGCCTGGCGCATACGGCGGCGTGTCCAATTGATCCTGCGCCACCGAACTCGTGCCGCGGAGCGACCGGTTGCCCCAGACGATGGAGTTCAGCAACTCCAGCGAACCCTCCTGGATTTTGATCGCCGCCGAGTGCGCAGCCGCCGTGTTGTCAGCCACGGTGCAATGGATTAACCGGGTCATCGCCCCCACACCGCCCACCGCTGCGCCCTCGAACCCGCTGCGGTTGCGCACGAACAACCCGTTCACGATCACGTTCGTGGCCCCATCCGCCCACACCGCGCCGGCGCCCGCCGAGAAATTATCCCGGAACACGCAGTTCCACAGCAGCGGCCATGCACCCGAATCGCTCCGCACCGCCGCCCCCCAGCTTCCTGTGTTCCGCTCGAAAACGCAGTTCCGAATCGTCGGACTCGCCCCGGATAGCACGGACAATGCGTGCGAAGCCGCTCCCGTCAGGGTGAATCCATCAAGCACGGCCGACGCGTCGCACCCACGAATGCCGTCACACCAAACGAGGTTGTTCGCGTTGTCGGTCACGTCGTCCAACCGGCCCGCCTCGCCCGACAAAATCGTCACGTGCGCCCGCGGGTCGCGTTGCGTCCGGACCGTCTCCGTCCCCGCGAATCCGCCATACATTCTGCGCCCGCTCCGCAGCTCGAGAAAATCCGTGTCGTTGGTGCCGACGGAATAGGTTCCCGCGGCGACCCACAACTCCCCGCAATCGGGCGCCGCGGCCAGGGCCTCGACCACGTTGCGATACGCGCTGGTCCAGCTCTCGCCATTGCTCAACTCCGTCGCCGCCGCGTTCACATAGATAATCTTCGGGCGCGCCTCAAGCCGGGCTCCCGTTGACGTGAATGGATTCCCACCGGTATCCACCGCGCGATAAACCCAGCCGTCCATCTCCGGCCCGGGATGAAAAATGGTCAAAGCCGCGTTGGTCACCCCGACATGAGTAACGCCCTCCGCGACCGGGACGAAGCCGGCGCCATCCTGACGGTTCACCTGCCACCGCAGCCGCTGAATTCGCTCCGGTGGCGCCTGCACCGTGATGGTCGTGACGCTCGACTCCACGTCGCAGGTTCGGCTCGCGATCGCGCGCACATGCGCCGCGGGATTTTGCAGCTCATACGCGCCGAGGTCGACCTCGCTCCCCAGGCGTCGCGGCTGATCCGCCAGATCGGTCAGGGTCAGCGATTCCCCGGAGCTGCCGCCCGCGTCGACCGCGCTCGAGTCCGGCCGCAGGCGATAGTCGCCCACGGCGACGTCCACAAACAGCGGATCGTCGGCGAAACTGCCCCGGACGGGCCCCCCGCCCAACGTGGCGAGCCCATCGATCAAGTTGAAGCGAAAGGACGCCACCTCGGCGGCGTCGACCTGGATCTGCTGCCGTTCCATCGTCGCCACCGCCCCGCCCGCGTTGGTCGCACGGTTGTCCCAAACAATCGAATTCGCCACGACCAGGAACACACCGGAGAACCGCACGCCGGCCCCGCCCAGCGCTCCGCCCGTCACTTGCACGGCGTGGTTCTGAACGACCGTGCAATTGTGCAGCTCCAGGCTGCGCCCGCCGTGAATCGCCCCGCCGTCGCGCGCGTCGTTCCACGCGAACAAATCGTTGTGCAGCCACGCGCCCGGGCTGTCCACCAGCGCCAACGCGCCGCCCGTTTGCGCGTGGTTCAACCGGAAGTCGCAATTGTTGATCGTCACGTAATTGCTGCGGACGTGAATCGCGCCGCCCGCGCTCGCCGTGTTGTTCGAAAAGACACACGCCTCGAACGTCACCTCGCTCCAACCCACCGCGTGCACCGCGCCGCCTTCCACGCCGGTGTTATCCGTGAACACGCAGTTTCGAAATTTCGGATACCCGTAGTCCACCACCACCGCGCCGCTCCCTCTCGCCCCCGTCAGCACGAAACCGTCGAGCACCGTTCCCCGACCCACCGCGCCCACCCGCACCAGCGAGCGGCTCCGCTGGCCGGCGTTCAACGGATCGGTGACGGCCCCGCTGAGAATGGTGGGATGAGCCACCCAGTCCCGCTGGTCCGCGGCCGTTTCATCGCCGCGAAATCCACCCAGCACGAGCACATCAGACGGCAGGTTGAACGTTGCGGCGATGGCGTTGTTCCCCGCCGGAGCCGGCAGATACGTGCCGGCCGCCACCCAAATCATGTCACCCGCCTGCAACGTCAGGGCCAGCGCATCGCGCAGTTCCGCCAGCGCGTTGCCCCACCCCGACCCCGAACGGTTGCCGGCGCCTCCCGACCGCACATAGACGATGCGCACCGCCGAGTTGGTGGAGCGCGACACAGCCGGGGTCGCCAGGGTCTGAAAGAACGGCGGCGTGACATATGGGGCGTTTTGATACTCCAGCACGCCCTGGTCGATCGCGCCGCCGACCACCCGTGGACGGTTGTAAAGATCAATGGGCACCGTCGACACTTGGTTGAGGATCCCGTTGTTCAGCTTGTTGGTGTCGCCGGCGTTGATGACCGGCGACCGCGTGGAGGGGACGACTCCGGTCAGCAACGGGTTCGCCGCGGAATTGTGGCCGGCGGCTTGCCGCGCGACGGGCCGGATGCCCCAGCCGTAGTTCCACAGGCCGACCGTTTCCAGCACGCCCAGGCGCTCGCCGTTCTCCCGGATGGCCTCCGCCCGCGCGAGGCGCTCTTCGAAATGAGAGTTCGGGTTGGCCACGTAGAACGGATTCGAGGAGCTCATCTGATCCTCGTCGAACATCTGCGCGATCAGATAGTTCAGCCGGATGTCCTCCACGCCGAGCGGCAGGCGGTTCAGGCTTTGCACACACGACCAGCGAATGTCACAGATTCCGATCCAGTCGGCCTTGGCCGGCCCCGCGTCCAGATAGCTCTGATAGATATTGGTGTCGGCCGCGAGAATCTCCGGCGTGGCCACAAACAGATCGGCGCCGCCGGCGGCGTTCGTCGGATCGGCGTTCGTGTTATTCCACAGGATGGAGTTGAAGATGCGCGCCTCGGCCCCGAGTTCGATCCCCACGGCGGCGGCATCCGCGATCCCGGAGGAGTTTTCGACGATGGTGCAGTTGACGAAAAACGGGCGGGAGTGATCGCTGAAGGCGAGCGCGCTGTGGCCTTCGGCCGCATGGTTGCGGTAGAACGCGCAGTTGAAGAGGAACGGGGTGTTCCAGTTGCGCGAAAGCACCGCCCCGCCGTTCAAATCCGCATCGTTTCCTTCAAACAGACAGCCTTCCAGATGGAGGTTGTCGCCGTTGACCTCGAGCGCGCCGCCCCCGTGATAGGCGCGATTGGAGCTGAAAACGCAGGCCGCGAACCCCGACGGCCGGCTGGCGTTGAACTGCACCTCGCGCATCTGCTTCAACTGCCGCCCCGCCTCGGTGTTCGGCCCGTCATCCTCCTCGTCGATCTGGCTTTCGATGTAGTCGGCCAGGGCAAAGGCCGCCATGCGCGCCAATCCCTCGGGAGTCGCATACTGATGAAACCCGTCGCTGAACGTCTTCCAACCCCGCGCCGCCGCAGTGTCGGTGTCCGCCCCGCTCATCTCGGCAATCCAATACGCGAGATCACCGGTGGCCACCGCCAGGTCCACCCAGGCCTTCATCGCCGACGCCGCCTTGTAGCCGCGGTTGAAAAAGCCCGTCCCTTTGCCCGCCGTCAAGGGGTTGGCCAGGCCGGTCGCCTCGACGAATTGCTTGCTGGCCAGGCCCGCCCGAAACCGCCCGAAAATCCCGGTCACGTTCCGCACCGATTTGAACCCGGTGTAGGCCGCATCCGTCAGCTTGATCACCCGTCGCGTGGCCGAAAGCACCTTCCACAGATCCTTGAATCCGAGCCGATACTTTCGCTTGAGATAGTCATCCGCGTCCTGCACCCGCGTGCTGGAGTGCCACAGCTCTGCCGGGATCAGATGTTCTGTCGTGTAAATGGTGTCCAGGCTGACCGCACCCCCGGTCCCCGATTCGTTGCCCAAAAATCGACAGCCCACGCCTTCGCAGAACTGGTTTTGGCCCCACACCGCCCCGCCCTGCTGCCCGGCCAGGTTGTAGCCAAAGCCGCACTGTACCAGGTTTATCCGGACCCGCCGTGCCGCGATCGCTCCGCCGTAGCCCCGGCTCACATTTTGCATGAAGTCGCACGACGTGATGTGGACATCCGCAAGCCCGCTCGCCGGCATGAACTCGGTCCCGGTCCGCACCACGAACAAGCCTGCGCCCGCCACCCGCCGATCCAGCGGCACCATCGTCGGGGCGCCAAGGTCGTCAAAGGGCTGTTCCGCGTCCCGTTCGAGAACCATGTTGAACAGCTCGGCGTCCGCAATCGCCTCCTCGCCTGCATCCGCGCTCCCGCCCGTCACGACCAGATGATCCAGCCACACATCCGTCACGTTGGTCGCCACAATCACGTTGTAGCAGTTGTCCCAGCGCCCGTCGTCGGCCGGATCCATCGGGAGAATGAAATTCCCCGTGTTCACGTGGTCGATCGGACGGCGCAGGCGCCGGCCGAGATCGCCGCTGAGAAACGTTCGTTGCTCGACCTGATTCGTGTCGCCGTCGATCCCAAGAAAGCCGCCCAGGATTCGCAGATGACTTTTCAGGACAAACGCGGCCAGCCGATTGGTCCCGGCGGTCGGCAGGTAGGTTCCCGTGGCGACACGAATTTCCACCGGCCGGCTCGCCGTGGGCTCGACGTTGCCCAACGCATCCCGCAACTCGCGATACGCGTTGCGCCAAGAGCTTCCGTCCTGCGTCGTCCCCGCCAGCGCATATTGATTCACATAGACAATCTGTTCTTCGCCCCGGCCCTCCAAAACACCGAGGAGAAACAGCCCGAATGCCAGGAAGGAAGAGTTGCACCGGGAAACCCAACCCGGCCGAAGCCATCGACGTTTTCGGTCGTTCACCGAGCATCATTCGGCATTGTCGTGCAACACATTAGGTCAAATTCGGAGCCGACAGGCGGCAGGTTCCCGGGAAAACCTCGGACTCTCCTCTCCACCGCGCGCGCCCGGACCTCACACAACCCTTCATCACGTATCCCGTCAAAGTTTGCCCTGCAGGCGACCAAGCGGCCGCCGGAAGGCCCCCACTGGTGACCACACTTTCCGGATGCTCACGTGGGGTCATTCGAGCAGCGCTGTGAGGACGGCCCGCCCGCGTGCGGCCTGGAGCGACCCTTGTCAAAGTCGCGGAAAGTCTCGAGAGTCGTCCCGATGACCTTGCCACGCTGGATTAAACGAACGCTCTGGTCGCTGCTCATCCTGGCCCTGCTCGTCGTGGCGATCGCCGGGGCTGGGTGGTGGTATTTCCACCCTGGCTTCGAGCGAACCAACGGGCTCGTCTATGGCCACCGGGGATCCGGGCCTCTGGCGCTGGATGTGATTCGACCGCGCCGGACCAACGGCCTCGGGATTCTCATGCTGGTCAGCGGCGGGTGGCGTTCTGGCGAAGCCGGCAAATTCCCGGCCTGGATGGTGGCACCCGTCCTCCGTCATGGCTATACCGTGTTTCCCGTCTATCACGTGTCCCAGCCGAAATCGTCCGTCATGGAAATCGTGCAGGACATGCATCGCGCCGTTCGATTTGTCCGCCATCACGCTGCGGAATATGGCATTGACCCGCGCCGCCTCGGCGTGACGGGCGGCAGTGCCGGCGGACATTTGAGCCTCATGCTGGCCACCCGGGGCGGTCCTGGCTCCCCGGACGCACCGGACCCCATCGACCGGGAGTCGAGCGCGGTGCAGGCCGTCGCCATATTTTACCCGGTGACAGATCTGATCAATTTGGGGACCTCCACCGAGAACCTTCACGACGGCGGCCCGCCCAAAAGTTTTCGCCGCGCCTTTGGTCCTGATGGGACGAACCTCACGATCTGGCCAGGAATCGGTCGCGACCTGTCTCCCATTTATCACGTGACGACCAACCTGCCGCCCATGCTGATTTACCATGGCGATGCCGACACGTTGGTGCCGCTGGATCAATCGCAGCGATTCGCCGCGCGCGCGGCTGAAGTCGGCCGGCCCCTGCAACTGGTCGTTCATCCGGGCGGCGCCCATGGCTGGCTCTCGATGCCGCTCGATATCGTCCGCTTCGCCGACTGGTTCGATCGAAACCTGGCGCGCTAGAAGTTCCCATCTTCGACGGACAACCTTTTGTGCCGTCCGCGACAAAAGGTTGTTTGTCGCAGCCGAGGCGAGGGAGCGGGCGCCTAACGATTGGCCGGGATGGCATCCGTGATCGGCCCGGCTTTCCCGCGGCGCTCGAACAATTCGCGCCAGGTGGTCCGCACGATGCCCCTGCGCTGCACGAGCTCGCGCAGGCGGGGATCAGTCAAGGCCTGGAGGTCGGCACGACGGGATTCGCTGGACCCCGTGATGACGGGAAATTCTTCCGTGGGACGTGAGGCGTGGAAGAGAATCTCCGTCACGCCCGGGTGGAGGCCGGCCAGCAATTCGAGCAGGCGTTCCGCCTTTTCCGACGGTTTCCATCCATAAGAGCCCGTATGCAGGTCGTCCAGGACCGGCAGGCCGGCGTTCCAGATCCGGGGGATCCAACGGCGCAGGGCTTCCGTGGATTCGCCGTTCTCGCGTTGGACATGCTCGCCCTTGGGACTGATGGCCAGGACGGGGATCTTTTTCTCGATGCCGAGACGGGCGAAGCGTTCGAAGTAATCAGGGCGGGCGAACAAGGTTCCCATGTGCGAGTCCAGGTGGGTGATCGGGAGGCCCATGGTTTGGGCCCGGTCCAACTGGGCGCGAATTTCGCGCTCGATTTCGTCCGGCGTGGCCTTGACCACGACGCCAGCGACATTTCGCCAGAGGCATCCTTCGGGATCGACCAGGCCGGGCACCTGCTGTTTGCCCGCCACCGGGCCCCACCGATAGGGAACCCACTCGGAAGTGAGGGTCAGATGCAACCCGGCATCGAGGGCGGGATGGGCCTTCGCGTAGGTGGCAAACTCGGACACCCACGGACACGGCATCATGACGGCGCAGGACGTGGCCAGGCCCTGTTCGGTGGCCTCGATCGCTCCGAGATTCGAGGCGTGGGACATGCCCACGTCATCCACATGCAGAATCACCACGACGGTCCCCGCTGGCCAACCGAGGCGCTCGGCGAACGTCAGCCCGGCGGGACCGTCCGCGGCCCCTAATGTCAACGGGAGGAACGCCCCGCTCAGGAACGCGAGCAGCACGCGCCAAACGCCGCCGCCGGGGCGTCCGCCGTAAATGGACCAGTTGAGCGTGCGTCGAGCACGCCGGGCATGCCAGCTGTCGTTCCAGGTTGAAAGTGACATCACGGCTCTCCTTCGCAAAGAGTCGCGTTCCTGTCGACGCATTTCGGCTACCGCTTGAGGAAGGGTTTCGCTAGGTTCACGTCCTCATGAGCAGCTCCGTCATCGCGGTGGCCCCGGCCGATCGCAACGTCACGCCCGAGCAGGTGAACGACGCCCTGGCCCGGGCGTGTCCCGTCGAGGCTTATCGGGGACGCCGGGTGTTGGTGATCATCCCTGACGGCACCCGAACGGCGCCGGTGGGTCTTCTCTTCCAGACGCTCCACCGACAAATCGGGGATGCGGTGCGGCAACTCGATGTCATCGCCGCGCTCGGCACGCACCAACCGATGACCGACGCCCAGTTTCTCGAGCGTCTGGAGATGACGGACAGCGAGCGCCGGACGACCTATGGCCGCGTGCGATTTTTCAACCATGAGTGGGACAACCCCCGGGCGTTGCGCCAGGTCGGCGTCATCCGGAGGGAGGAGATCGCGGGCCTGACGAACGGCCGCTTCGCCATGGACGTGCCGGTGGAGATCAATGCGCGCGTGTTCGACTATGACGAGCTCATCGTGATTGGGCCGGTGTTTCCGCACGAAGTGGTCGGCTTCAGCGGCGGCAACAAGTATCTCTTTCCGGGCATTGGCGGCCCGCAGATTCTTAACTTTTTTCACTGGCTGGCGGCCGTGACGACGAACCCGATGATCATCGGGAACCAGTGGACATCGGTGCGGCGCGTGGTGGACCAGGCGGGCGCGCTCGTCGGGTTGAACAAACGGCTGCTGGCCATGGTGGTCTCGCCGGACAAATCGCTGGCCGGGCTGTTTGCGGGCCCCATGGAATCCGCCTGGGAAGCGGCCGTTCCGCTCTCCCGCGAGGTGCACATTGTCCACCGGGACCGTCCGTTTCACACGGTGCTCTCGTGCGCCCCGAAGATGTATGACGAGCTGTGGGTGGGCGGCAAATGCATGTATAAACTTGAGCCCGTGGTGGCGGACGGCGGGGAGTTGATCATCTACGCGCCGCACATTCACGAAGTGTGCATCACTCACGGGGATAACATCCGGAAGGTCGGCTACCATTGCCGGGACTATTTCCTGAAACAGTGGGATCGGTTCAAGGAATTCCCCTGGGGCGTGTTGGCCCACTGCACGCACGTCTACGGGATTGGCACCTACGAGGACGGAGTGGAAACCCCGCGCGTCCGCGTCACGCTCGCCACCGGCATTCCCGAGGACGTGTGCCGCCAGATCAATCTGGGCTATCGCGATTGGCGAAGCATCAAGGTGGAGGAGTACGCAAACCGGGAGAGCGAGGGAATCCTGCACGTGCCGAAGGCGGGGGAGATGTTGTATCAGCTGAAAAACCCGCCGGCCTGGGCGGGCGGAAGTTCGTAGCGCTGGCGCGCGGGGATTGCGGGTCGTGTAGATGTCGCTTGCGCATTCGCGGCTGGTTCGCACTTCAGCCTTGCACATCCTCCGGGCGCCGGTTACTCACCTTGGAAGCAATCCTAATCGCATGGACCACCTGGTCTAATCGTCCGTTGGTTTGCGGTTGGGAGGGCGGGCCGGTGCCGCGCGGTTGCGGCCGGACCAAACATCAACCCAGCGAGGAAATCATGAAGCCTGTCGCCCTTTACCCGATCGCGGTTGCCCTGCTCCAACTCACTGCCGCCTCCGCCGCCACCGTCAACGTGGCCCTCGACGCCCCCGCGTTCGCGAACGGGCCGCTTTTCGCCAATGTCTATCCAGCGCTGCTGGTCAACGGAGACAAATCGGGCGTCGGCAACCAGGTGATGCATGGGGGGGTGGGCCTGCCGACCGGCTTTGCCTACTGGATCGATCTGGGCCGGAGCTATTCGCCCACCCAAATTCGTCTTTATCCGCGCCAGGACGGCTGCTGCGCCGAGCGGCTGAGCAACTTTCGCGTTTCGTTGCATGAAGATGTCAGCGATCTCAGCTTCGAATTGTGGGGAGGTGACTTCTACACGGAGGGCAGCAACCCCGGCACCGCGGCGGGGTCGGTCGTGACCATCGACGCAAGCCAGGGGACTGGCACATTTGCGGGCCGGGTGTTGAAGATTACATCGCTGGCCAATCCGGTGCCTGACTACGCGCTGCAGCTGACGGAGGTCGAAGTGCTGGCCGAGGGGCCCGAGCTGCGGAACTACGCGAGAGACGCGGCGGCCACGTCCGATCGCCCGCTGTGGGCGGGCTTGCCGATCGCGTTGCTCACGGACGGGAATCGCCAGGGGGTTTTTCATGGCGACACGGACTCGACGCCCGGCTTCCGCTACGACGTTGACCTCGGCATCGCGGTGCAGATTGATCACATCAACCTCTGGGCCCGACAGGATGGATGCTGCGCGGAGCGCCTGACCAATTACCGCGTCAGTGTCCACGCGGCGGAGGGAAATTCCATCGGCGCGGAAGTTTGGTCGACGACCCTGCATGCGGACGGCAGCAATCCGGGATCGGCCTCGGGCGCAAAGGACACGCTGCGGGCCGAGCTCAATCCCGCGGGGACGTTCGCCGGTCGGTTCGTGCGAATCCAGTCGCTGGCGGATCCCGTGCCGGCCTACGCCCTGCAAATGACCGAGCTGGAAGTTTGGGGGACGTCCAGCGCCGGAGTCACCCTGCAACTCGCCAGCCAGCCGCGAGACGTCGTCACCCTGCCCCCTCGGCAGGCCCGATTCGAGGTGGGCGTCAACCCGATCAACGGCAACCCGGCGCTGGTCAGCTACCAATGGCAGAAGGATGGCGTGAACATCGCGGGGGGGACCAATGCCGTCTATGTCACACCTCCTCTGGCCTACACCGATTCGCCCGCCAGCCGGTATCGCTGCGTTGTCTCCTACCCGGGCATTGCCAGCGTCGTCAGCAGCGAGGCGGGAATTACCTTCAACCACGCCCTGGACGCCCCGGTCTTTTCCAATCGCCTTCTTTATGTGCCCGCCAATTGGAGCATCGGTCGGCTGGTGGACGGCGACCGCCTGGGCGTGATTCACGGGGACGTGAACATCGAGCCGGGATTCGCCTACGAGGTGGATCTGGGCGGCACCGTGAATTTTTCCAACCTGGTCATCTACCCCCGGCAGGATGGGTGTTGCGCGGAACGCCTGACGCGGTTTCGGGTCACGCTGCACGAGGACGCCGACGGCGAGCCGGGGACGGAGGTCTGGCGGGCGGACCTGTTTGCCGATGGCTCGAACCCCGGCTCAGCCAGTGGCAGCAAAGTGGTGATTGGGGCCGACCTCGACCCGTTTGATCCCTTTACCGGCCGTTGGATTCGGATCACGTCGCTGGAAGATCCGGTGCCAGACTACGCCCTGCAAATGACCGAGCTGGAAGTGTACGGCACGCTGGCTCCGGGCGTTCACCTCGACATCGCGCGAGCGCCGCGCAACGTCGTGACGGCTCCTTATCGTTCGGCCAGTTTCACGGTCCAGCCACGCTTGCTCAACGGTGACTACTCGCAGATCCGCTATCAGTGGCAGCGCAATGGGGTCGACATCCCAGGTGCGACTGCGGCGTCTTACTCGCCCCCGCCATTCCGGCTGGCTGACGAAGGAGCGGCGTACGGGCGGTGGTGCGCTATCTGGACATGCCGCCGGTGGCCAGCGACGACGCCATCGTCACGTTTGACTACAATTACGCGCGCGGGTCCGCGACGTTGGCGAACCAACCCCTCTGGGGACCCGGCGGGTGGAGCATTGGCATGCTCGTCGACGGGGATCGGTCGACCGTGTTTCATGGGGACGCGGGGCTGGTTCAGGGCTATGCCTACGAGGTGAATTTCGGCCTGCCCGTGCAACTGTCGAACATCGTCATTTATCCCCGCCAGGATGGTTGCTGTGCGGAGCGCCTTTCAAATTTCCGCGTGTCGGTGCATGGCGACGATCACGGCCGGCCCGGCGAGGCGCGATGGGTGGCGGATCTTTTCACCGCGGGGGACAATCCCGGATCGAGCGCCGGCGCCCTGGTGACGATCGGGCCTGAGCTGGATCCGTTTGGCTCATTCAGCGGTCAATGGATCCGGATCGAATCCTTGGAGAACCCCGTCCGGGATTACGCGTTGCAGATGACCGAACTCGAAGCGTTCGGGCAAGCTCTGGCATTGAATCTTGTCGCCGTGGGCCCGGCGCTGCGACTCGAATGGTCGGCAGGCGCGCTCGAGGCGGCGCCGACCCCCGCAGGACCATGGTCAGCCGTCGCCGACGCGGTCAGCCCGTGGCCGTTGACGCCCGGGTCGGGAAATCAGTTCTTCCGAGTACGAGATTGACGGACTGAAGCCGTGCCAGCGGCGCGCCGTCCCGGGCTGACGATGGACGGGCGGACGCCGGAGACGGCAGCCTGGAAACATTGGCTGCTCTCCAGCAGTTGGGGGACGAAGGCTTGCGCCCCGAGCCGGCGGCTACGCCGGAGTCGGAGCCTGGAACACCATCACACTTAATGGCGCCAGGGTCAGCTCGGCCGAGAACGGCTGGTTGTGCCGCCCGACGGGCTCGGCGGTCACGCCGCCGAGATTGCCGGCGTTGCTGCCGCCGTAGATGCCCGCGTCGCTGTTGAGGATTTCACGCCAGTGGCCGCCGGACGGGAAGCCGAGCCGGTAATGGTGCCGAAGGATGGGCGTGAGGTTGAGGACGACGAGCAGGACGCTGGTGCGGCTTTGGTTCTGGCGGACAAACGAGAGCACGGAATTTTCGTGATCCTTGCAATCGACCCAGAAGAAGCCGTCCATTTCGTAATCGGATTCCCAGAGGGCGGACTCGGCCTGGTAGACGCGGTTGAGGTCCTCGAGGAACCGCTGGGCTCCGGCGTGGAAGGGACCTTCTCCGAGCAGCCACCAATCGAGCTCGGCGTTGGCGTTCCACTCGTGGCTTTGGCCGAACTCGCCGCCCATGAACAGCAGTTTCTTCCCGGGAAACGTCCACTGATAGCCAAACAGTGTGCGCAGGTTGGCGAAGCGCTGCCAGTCATCGCCGGGCATGCGGCCGAGGAGGGATCGCTTGCCATGGACGACCTCGTCGTGCGAGAGCGGGAGCACGAAGTTTTCGTGATGATGGTAGAGCATCGCGAAGGTCAGATCGTTCTGGTGATACTTTCGATAGACGGGGTCACGCTTGAAGTAGCCCAGCGTGTCGTGCATCCAGCCCATGTTCCATTTAAGGCTGAAGCCGAGGCCGCCGAGGTAGGGCGGCCGGGTGACCATGGACCAGGCGGTGGATTCCTCGGCGATGGTGACGACGCCGGGGTGTTCGGTGTGGACGACGTAATTGAAGTGACGCAGGAACTCGACGGCTTCGAGGTTTTCGTTGCCGCCATATTCGTTCGGGATCCACTCGCCGGGTTTGCGGGAGTAGTCGAGGTAGAGCATGGAGGCCACGGCGTCGACGCGCAGTCCATCGAGGTGATACCGCTCGCACCAGAAGAGCGCGTTGGCCGCGAGGAAATTTCGAACCTCGTGGCGGCCGAAGTTGAAGATGAGCGTGCCCCAGTCCTGGTGCGCGCCTTTGCGCGGATCTTCGTGTTCGTAAAGCGCGGTGCCGTCGAAGCGGGCGAGGGCCCAGGTGTCGCGCGGAAAGTGAGCCGGGACCCAATCGACGATCACACCGATGCCGGCCTCGTGCAGGGCGTTGACGAGGAACTGGAAATCATCCGGGGTGCCGAAGCGGCTGGTCGGGGCATAGAAGCCGGTCACCTGGTAACCCCACGAAGGGAAGAACGCATGTTCCGCGACGGGCAGGAACTCGACATGCGTGAAGCCGCAACGCCGGACATACTCGATGAGCGGTCCGGCCAGCTCGCGGTAGCTGAGGGATTCGGCGGGGCCTTTTTTGCGCCAGGAGCCGAGGTGCACCTCGTAGACGCTCATGGGCGAGCGCAGCGGATCGCGCGCCGCCCGCCGCTTCATCCAGGCGTCGTCGGACCATTGCACCTTCTGCGTGTCCCAGACGATCGCGGCATTTTTGGGCGGGGCCTCGAAGAAGAACCCGTAGGGATCGGTCTTCACCGCCACCTGGCCGTAGGCGTCCCGGATCTCGAATTTGTAGAGCGCCCCTTCCCCGACGCCGGGCACGAACAGCTCCCAGACGCCGGAGGCGCCGAGCGGGCGCATCGGATGATAGCGGCCGTCCCATTCGTTGAACGAACCGACCACGCTGACGCGTTGGGCGTTGGGCGCCCAGACCGCGAAGCTCGTCCCGCGCACGCCGTCGATCTCGCGCAACTGCGCGCCCAGCTTGTCGTAGATGCGGCGCTCGTTGCCCTGGCCGAACAGGAAGAGATCCGCCTCCCCCACCGTGGGCAAAAACGAATACGCGTCCCGGAACTGGCGCGTGCGCCCCTGGTAATCGGTGACGACCAAATCGTAGGCGTAGATTTTTGACGTGGCGCTGGTCGTGCCTTCGAACAGGCCGCAGTCGTCGAGGCGCCGGAGACGAAACGCGGGGCGCTTGCTTTCCAGGACGGGAACCACCTCCACCTCGGCTGCATTCGGCAAGAGGGCGCGCACCACCAAACCCGAACCGTCGCCCAGCGGGTGCATGCCCAGGAGGGAATGCGGGTGGCGCTGGGTGGCGTGGACCAGACTCGTCAGCTCGTCACCACTTAGAATCATGACGTCAGTGTGACATGCCCGTCGCACTCAGGTCATTAAAAAAGGCCAACCGGGGATGGGAGTGAGTGAACTTCGAACCTCGGCCTTGGCCCTGTGGACGTCAGGACCGCCGGTCGCCGCCTTCGCCATGGCTGGCGGCCGGCGGCGGCAATTCCCGTCGCATCTCGTCGAGGCGATAACCGAACCCCGCCCCGGAGATCGTGGTCAAGTCGACGTGCCCGCCCCGTCGCCGGTACAACCCCGGATGAATCGCGGCCTCGTCCCGCGAGGCCTCCGGATAAAACTGCATGGCGTTGGTTTCAACGCCCATGATGGTGCCGACATGCGCGGCCAGGAGAACATGCGGGATTTGCGCCAGCATCGGGTTGGTCAGGTCCTGGACCATCAAGGTCAGGCCATGCGCCCTGGCCCAGCAGGCGCTGAGGATCGCGCCGGTCTGGGTCTTGCAGGTCTTCAAAGCAACCCCCGTCCAGCCGAGTTCACGCCCCAGCCGGACGTGCTGCCAGTCGTGCGCGCTTTCGTCGAGGAAGAGCGGCTTGCGGCTGGCCACGCTGTGCACGTCAATGCGATGAGTCTCCAGCTCATACGGAAATGGCTGCTCCACGTAGAGCAGCATCCCGTAAATCCGCGGGTGTTCGTCCCGCAGACGATCCAGAAGCTCATTCACATATTCCGGATCCTGCACCGTGCAGTTGAAATCCGCCGTCAGCCACTCCACCGACTCCGCCTGCGCCAACCGGCCCACCGCCGTCAGGCGCGCGTAATCCCAGGCCGAATCGTTCCCGCGCAGCTTGATCTTCAAACACACCAGGCCATCGCGCCGCACCCAATCGCGCAGCAGAATCGGATAGCCATCGTCCGGCTCCCGGCCGGTCAAGTCCGTTTCGGCGATGGGATCCAGGCCGCCCACGAGATGCCAGGCCCGCAGTCGTCGCGGCGATGTTTTCGCGAGGTATCGATCCGGGTGGACCCCCAGAAAACATGCGGCCGCGCCGGGGGCCGGCGTGAGGTAGGCGCTGAGATCGCGGCTGAGAAATTCGCGCTGATAGGTTTCGTAGACCGGCCGGTCGCACGCCCGTCCGAAGGCATCGTGCACCGCCTGATCCAGCACGGAGCAGCAAACCAGGGCGGCGAGCCATGGCATCGGGCAATCCGGCTGGGCCGAGTTGAACTCGGCCAGGAGCGGGCGCAACCGTCCCGCGATGAAGTCGTGTCCCACCTCCAGCGCGTGGCCAGCCTCACCGAAGTCGGCCCAGGACCGCGCGAGCAGGACGGTGAATCGCTTCAACGCGTCATGCCGGAATTCGTAGGGCCAATCGCCGGGCCAGACCCACTGCACACTCAACGGGGTTTCGCCCCAGCCCTCGGCCGTCCGGCCGGCCCGATTGCGCACCACGACCCGGGCGCGCGCCACCGTGACGGAGGTCGTGGTTTCCGCTCCGAACTTCAACGGCACGCGCGTGCGGACCGGCAGAAAGTACAACTGCGTTCCGACCACCCGGATGTCCGTCGCGTGTGCCATGGGTTCTTCGTGTCGTCGACTGCTTCGTTTGCGTCGGCCTCCGGCGGGGCGGGTCACCCTCCGCGGTGAGGACCATCACCGGGAGGCCGGGAGCGCGGGCGCCAGCATGGCGGCAATCTCCGCGATTGCAAAGCACATCCAGCCAAGTAGGCTCCGGCCCCCATGAACATGCTGCTGCGAGCCTGCGCCAGGTAATTGCCATGCCCAATTCCAGCGCCGGCCAGCCCTTCCTCGAACCCGCGGGCTTGCGGGTGACTGTCGACCGTGTGTCCCACCAGCCGGACGCCGAGACGCCAGCCGCCCGGCCCTACTGTTTTGTCTATTACATCAGCATTTGGAATGACACGACGGACCCGGTCACCATCCGGGGGCGGAAATGGGTGGTGACGAACGCCCGGGGCGAGATCACGGCGGTGGAGGGGGAAGGCGTGGTCGGCGTCACCCCGGAGATCCCGCCGGGCGAGAAATTTTCCTACAACAGCTATCACCTGTTGGACACTCCGACCGGGAGGGCGGAGGGCAGCTACATTGGGATCGACGCAGCGGGCCGCCGCGTGCTCACCCGCATCCCGGCGTTTCAGATGGCGGCGGATTAGGGGGGACGCGGACCTCGTGCGGAGCGCCCCGGGCCGGGCGGTCAAAACCCCGGCTTATGTTTTTCATGAACGCCTTGAGGGAAGTTTTTGCCACTGAGCTATTGCGCTCTGTTTTCGGTTTAGTAAAGAATCACCAAATTTTGGGCCCGACGGGGGCACCGCGGACTATTTCGAGATTGACCGATGAGCAACAGTGAATTGCGCAGCACGACGCCGGTGACGACCAACGCCCACGGCGCGACGATCCGGACCCGGCCGCCCGGGGCCCAGGGCTTGTACGACCCTCAATTTGAGCACGACGCCTGCGGCGTGGGCTTCGTGGTCAACATGAAAGGGCGCAAGTCCCACACCATCGTCGAGCAGGCGTTGAAGATCCTGGTCAACCTCGACCATCGGGGCGCGTGCGGCTGCGAGGCCAACACCGGCGACGGCGCGGGCATCCTCATGCAGATGCCGCACGACTTTTTCCAGGGCGTCTGCCGCGCGGCCGGCATCAGCCTTCCGCCGCCAGGCCAATACGGCGCGGGTCTGGTCTTCCTGCCGCCCGACGAAAAGGATCGGAAAGCCTGCGAGGCCGAGGCCGAACGAATCGTGCGGGAGGAAGGATTGCCCTTCCTGGGCTGGCGCACGGTGCCGACGGACAACACGTCCTTGGGCGAGACCGCCAAGGCGAGCGAGCCGTTCATGCGCCAGGCGTTCATCGGGCGGCCGCCGGGACTGACCGACGGCCTCGCGTTCGAGCGCAAGCTTTACGTGGTGCGCAAACGCTGGACGAACGTCATCCGATCGGGCGGGCGATTTCCGGGCGGCACGTATTTCTATGTGCCGAGCCTGTCCCACCGCACGTTTATCTACAAAGGCATGCTCATGCCCGAGCAGGTGGACAAGTATTTCCCCGACCTGCGCAGCCCGGCCATGACGACCGCGCTCGCGCTCGTCCACTCGCGGTTCTCGACCAACACCTTTCCCAGCTGGGAACGCGCCCACCCGTATCGGTACCTGGCGCACAACGGCGAGATCAACACGCTCCGCGGCAACATCAACTGGATGCGCGCCCGCGAGTCGATGATGGCCAGCGGCGCGTTCGGCGACGATCTGAAGAAGCTCTTTCCGATCATCAACACGGATGGCAGCGATTCCGCCATGTTCGACAACTGCTTCGAGTTGCTCGTCATGGCCGGCCGCTCCCTGCCGCACGCCATGATGATGATGATCCCGGAGCCGTGGGCCAACCACGAGTCCATGAGCGACGATCGGAAGGCGTTTTACGAGTTCCACTCCTGCCTGATGGAACCCTGGGACGGCCCGGCCTCCATCGCGTTCACCGACGGCGTCAAGATCGGCGCCGTGCTCGATCGAAACGGCCTGCGCCCGTCGCGATATTACGTGACCAAGGACGACCTGGTCATCATGGCGTCGGAAGCAGGCGTCCTCGATGTGCCGCCGGAAACGGTCAAGCTGAAGGGCCGCCTGCAACCGGGCCGCATCTTCCTGGTCGACACCGAGCAGGGCCGCATTGTCGGGGACGACGAGATCAAGCAGGAGCTGGCTGCGGCCCATCCGTATCGCAAGTGGATCGACGATCACATGATCGAGCTGGGCCGCCTGCCGGAGCCGACGGATGTGCCGAAGTCGGATCACGAGACCGTGCTTCAGCGCCAGCAGGCTTTTGGGTACTCCTTTGAGGACCTGCGCATCGTCATGGCGCCGATGGCCCGGGATGGCGTCGAGGCGATTGGCTCGATGGGCACGGACACGCCGCTGGCCGTGCTCTCGGACAAGGCCCAGCCGCTGTTCAACTACTTCAAACAGTTGTTCGCCCAGGTCACCAACCCGCCCATCGATTGCATCCGCGAGGAAATCGTGACGTCGGCCGAGACGACGATTGGCTCGGAGAAGAACCTGCTCGATGCCCGGCCGGAGAGCTGCCATCTCATCGAGCTGAAGTCGCCCGTCCTGACCAACGAGGAGCTGGCCAAGCTGCGGCACCTCAATCAGCCCGGCTATCGCTCGATCACGCTGCCCATTGTGTTCCCCATCGCGGAGGGCGCGGCCGGCCTCGAAAAGGCCCTTGCCAGCCTGTGCGCGACGGCGGACCAGGCCATCGCCAGCGGAGTCAACATTCTCATCCTCTCGGATCGCGAGCTCAGCCACGACCAGGCGGCCATCCCGTCCCTGCTGGCCGTCAGCGGGCTGCACCACCACCTGATCCGCAACGGAGCCCGCACCCGGGTTGGGCTCGTGCTTGAATCCGGCGAGCCGCGTGAGGTCCACCACTTCTCGCTGCTCATCGGCTATGGCTGCGGCGCGATCAACCCGTACCTCGCCTTCGAAACGCTCGACGACATGATCCGCGAAGGACTGCTCGTCGGGGTGGACCACAAAACCGCCTGCAAGAATTACGTCAAGGCCGCCGTCAAGGGCGTGGTCAAGGTCATCTCCAAGATGGGCATCTCCACGATCCAAAGCTATCGCGGCGCGCAAATCTTCGAGGCCATCGGTCTGAACAAGGACGTGGTCGACAAGTATTTCACCTGGACCCCCAGCCGGATCGGCGGCGTCGGGCTCGAGGTGCTGGCGCGCGAGGTGGAAATGCGCCATCGCCGCGCCTTCCCCGACCGCCAGGTGGACGGTCACACGCTCGAGGTCGGCGGCCAATACCAATGGCGCGCGGACGGCGAGCTGCACCTGTTCAACCCGCAGACCGTGCACAAGCTCCAGCTCGCGGTGCGCACCGGGAACTACCAGACGTTCCGGGATTACTCCAAGCTGGTGGACGAACAGCTCAAGCGTTACTACACCCTGCGCGGCCTGCTCGATTTCAAGGACCGCACACCGGTGCCGCTGGATGAGGTTGAGTCCGTCGAATCGCTCATGAAGCGCTTCAAGACCGGGGCGATGAGCTACGGCTCCATCTCCCGCGAGGCGCACGAAACGCTCGCCATTGCGATGAACCGCATTGGGGGAAAGAGCAACACCGGCGAAGGCGGAGAAGATCCGGACCGCTATTCCTGGACCAATCCGGAGGGCGACTCCAAAAACTCCGCCATCAAGCAGGTGGCCTCGGGGCGGTTCGGCGTGACCAGCCAATATCTCGTCAACGCGCGGGAGCTCCAGATCAAGATGGCCCAGGGCGCCAAGCCCGGCGAAGGCGGCCAGCTGCCCGGCGGCAAGGTCTACCCGCCGATCGCCAAGGTCCGCCACTCGACCCCGGGCGTCGGGCTCATCTCGCCCCCGCCCCACCACGACATCTATTCAATTGAGGACCTCGCGGAGCTCATCCACGACCTCAAGAACGCCAATCACCGCGCACGGATCAGCGTCAAGCTCGTCTCCGAAGTCGGGGTGGGCACGATCGCGGCCGGCGTGGCCAAGGCCCATGCCGATGTTGTGCTCATCTCGGGCTATGACGGCGGCACCGGCGCGTCCCCGCAGACGTCGATCAAGCACGCCGGCATCCCGTGGGAGCTCGGCCTCGCCGAGACCCACCAGACGCTCGTCCTCAACAACCTCCGCTCCCGCATCGTTGTGGAGACCGATGGCCAGTTGAAGACCGGGCGCGACGTGATTATCGCCGCGCTGCTGGGCGCCGAGGAATTCGGATTCGCCACCGCGCCCCTGGTGGCGCTCGGTTGCATCATGATGCGCGTGTGCCATCTGAACACCTGCCCCGTCGGCGTCGCGACGCAAGACGCGGAGCTGCGCAAAAAATTTACCGGCAAACCCGAACATGTGGTCAACTTCTTCATGCTGCTCGCTGAAGAGATCCGCGAGCTGCTCGCGAAAATGGGCGTGCGCTCGGTCGACGAAATCGTCGGCCATGTGGAACGGCTTGAAGTGGAGCCCGCCGTCGACCATTGGAAAGCCAAAGGCGTCGACGTGTCGGCGATGCTGCACAAAGCCGAAGGCGAATTTGAAACCGTGCTGCGCCACACCGGCAAGCAGGATCACGGTCTCGAAACCGCGCTCGATTACAAATTGATTGAGAAAGCCAAAGCGGCGTTCGACGGCAAGAAGCCGGTCAAGATCGAGATGCCGATCCG
>JBGATF010000042.1:0-71094 GCA_044229355.1 Limisphaerales bacterium | reverse complement strand
GGCCCCTTTGCGCACGATGTTAGCCGCGAGCTCAGGCTCGCACGACCGGCTACCATCGGCGCTTATCCCAGGCGCCGACCATTCCGAAGTGCCGCTTCGCGGAATGAAGAAAGTACCAAATTATTTTCAGGACTTGACCCGTGGAGCTGACGCTCCACCGCCAGCCGGATGCCGGCACCGGCGGCCCGCTGCGGAGAGCGGGCCCTACCTTGCGTGGCCCGCAATAAGTTTGCTTACGAGATCAAACCACGCTGTTGCAGCATGGCGTCCATGGCGCGGTTCATCAGCAGGTCGGCCAGCGGGCGCGTCGCTTCATCCAATGCGGCCACCGCCGGCTTCAGCCGGGCGGGATCACCCACCTTGGACCCCGGGTCTTCCGCGGCGAGAATCGACTCCACGGTGGCGAGGGTCTGCTCAATTCGCGTGCGCTCTTCGGGAGACAACTCCGCGCCGCATTCGGCCAGCGCTGGACGTGTGGCTGCCACCGTTTCGTTGGCCTTCAGCTTCGCCTCGATCCACTGGCGGGCCCGCGTGTCCTCGAAGAAGTGCTCGACCGATTCCTCGACCATCTTTTGGACGTCGTCGTCGTTCACGTCCACGGCGGAGCGGAGTTCGACGACCTTTTGGCGGCCGGTCTGAATGTCGCGGGCCAGCACATGCAGAATCCCGTTGGCGTCGATCTCGAACTGCACGCCGACCCGGGGGACTCCGCGCGGCGCGGGCGTGAAGTCGATCGTGAACCGGCCCAGGCTCCAGTTGTCCCGGGCCCGCTCGCGCTCGCCTTGCAGAACGTGAATCAACATTTCGCGTTGCTGATCGACGGCGGTGGTGAAGGCTTCGCCGGCCTTGACCGGGATGGTCGTGTTCCGCGGGATGATCACGTTCATCAACCCGCCGAAGGTTTCGAGCCCGAGCGACAGGGGGGTGACGTCGAGCAGCAGGAGGTTGCGCAGGCCGCCGCCCAGGATCTCCGCCTGGATGGCTGCGCCCAGGGCCACCGCTTCGTCCGGATTTTGCGAGGTGTTGAGCTGGGGGCCTTCGGCATCGTGGAACGAGTCGCCCAGCCGGATGCTGCCGCGGGTCTCCTCGAAATCGACACAGCCGAACCACTCACCAACCAGCTGGCGCACGAGCGGCATGCGAGTCTGGCCGCCCACGAGGATGACCTGATCCAATTGTCGCGGGTCGAGCTTGGCGTCGGCCAGCGACCGCAGGCAATGCGCCCGCGTGCGCTCGATGATGTCGCGGGTGAGCGACTCGAGCTCGGCCCGGGTCAACGTGCGCCGAAAGCTGAAATCGGGTGTGAGAAACGGCAGGGCGATCCCGACCTCCGTTTCCGCAGAGAGCCGGATCTTGGCGTCCTCGGCCGCCTCCCGCAGCCGCGCCAGCATCGTGAGCTGACCCGGGCTGGCCGCGTCGTTGGCGATCGCCGGTCCGCCTGATTTTTCAATCTCGCGGATCAAAAACTCGACGAGACGCCGGTCCAGGTCGTCGCCGCCGAGGCGGGTGTTGCCGTTGGTGGCCAGCACCTGGAAGACGCCCTCGTGCAGCTCAAGGATGGAGAGATCGAACGTGCCGCCGCCGAGGTCGTAGACAGCGATGCGGGCGTGTTCCTTGAGACGGTCGAGGCCGTAGGCGAGCGCGGCGGCCGTTGGCTCGTTGAGAATCCGTTCGACCGTGAGCCCGGCGAGCTCGCCGGCCTTCTTGGTCGCGTTGCGCTGCGCGTCGTTGAAGTAGGCGGGTACGGTGATGACCGCGCGCGCGACGGGCTCGCCCAGAAACGCCTCGGCGTCGGCCTTAAGTTTTTTAAGGATCTCGGCGGAGATTTCCTCGGGCGTGTAACTGCGGCCCGCCAGGTCGATCGTGACGGGCCCGGCTCCGGTGCCGCCCACCGGGTAGGTTACGATCATCTCCTCGCGCGGAATGTCGACGCCGCGCCGCCCGATGAAGCGTTTGATCGAGTAGACCGTTTGCGCCGGGTGCAGGGTGCGGGCGCGCGCCGCAGGTGCGCCGACCAGGGGCGCGATCCCGGGGTCGGAAAAGTGCACGACGGACGGGGTCAGGCGCCGCCCGTCCGCGTCCGCGATGACCAGCGGGATGCCGCTGTCCACCGTGGCCACCAGCGAGTTGGTGGTGCCGAGATCGATGCCGACGATTCGGCTCACTTCACGACGGGCCGCAGGACGAGCTTGCGGTAATCGACGCTGGTGTGATCGCCTTGCAGATAAATCGGGCCTGGGCGGAACTCGTCCGACCACAGCGCGCCGCCGGTGCAGCCCAGCACCGGCTGGTTGTCGATGGTCTTGACGCCGTTGTGGATCACCGTGAGGTGGCGATCGACGAGCGTGATGTCGAACGTTTGCCATTCGCCGGGCCGGCGGGAGACGTTTTCGCTGGGGAAAATCCGGCTGTAGAGCGCGCCGCAGTTGTGGTTGTCGTTCTTTTGTCCGTAGGAATTGGCGACCTGCACTTCATAGATGCCGCGCAGATAGACGCCGCTGTTTCCATCCGGCGGCACGCGAAACTCCACCTGGAGGTTGAAGTCTTCGAACTCGCGGTCGGTGCGAATGTTCGCGTAGTTGACGTGCTTGCCCTTTTCCTGAACCGCGATGTTCCGCAGCAGCCCATCCTCGACTTTCCACGCGCTGGTCGCCTTGCCCATCACCTGCCAGCCCGACATGTCATGGCCATTGAACAGGGCGACCGGTTCGCCGAATTTCACGTTGGCGAGGTTGGGCGCGGGTGGCACTGCGGGGATGCGCTTGCCGGAAAATGTCTCCGGCCCGTGCACCTTGCCGTCCATGCCCACCGTGGTCGTGGTCAACTTCATGACGTCGCCGTCGAGCGTCGCCCGGATCGTTTCGGTTGATTTCTTGATGACAGATTTGCCGGTGGCATCCTTCTGGCGCGCCTCGTTGACCCGCGTGATGACCAGCGCGTTCCCTTCAACTGCCGTCGTGGTGACGGGAACGACGCTGCCCCCGCCCCAGAGGATGTTGCCCTTCAGATGCCCGGCCTCCTCCTTGACGCCGAGCCAGCCGGCGCCCCCGCCAGGAATGGTCAAGGCCCAGCGACCAATGAAAGGGTTGTCGGCCCCCTCGGCGGCAGCCGTGAACAGGGTGAAAGCCAGCGTCGACGAAGCGAGCGCACGCAAAACGGATGGATATCGCATGCGGCGTTTATCGTGGGACGGCCCGGGGCTCGCAAGAAAAATGGCGCGCTGAACGCGAACCCGGGACGCCCAGCCTTGTCGGCTCGGGCCGCGGGTTTCCAACCCGCAGCGGCCCCAGCCGGCCGCGCGCCGGAAAGGCCTCAACACCGGCCCCCCGACTCCGTCTGCCGCGGTCCGAACGATCGCGCGAAAGGTCATCGACCACGGCCCTTCACCCGCCCTGCGGGCACCCTCTCCCCGCGCGCGGGGAGAGGGAGGCAATGTTGATGGTAATGCAATTTGCAATCCATGGCAGTTTGTCGGTCGGGCACTTTGCTCGGGGCACAACGTCCGAAATTTTACGCCTGGCGGTTGCATGGGGCCGGAAGTGATTGGAATCCGCTGATGGCCCGCGGCCGTGGGGGCGTCGTCTCCGGATCGTGGCGCGTGGAGTTGAAGTTGCTGGGATGCGTGACGGCAATTCAACGTCCCCACTTCCGCGTCAGCCAGCCATGCGGAAGCGGAAGGTGGTTGCCTGAAGTCGACGAACTTCGTCGGGATGTGGGAATGTGGGAATGCGGGAATGCCTGTGGTGCGAGGATTCCGCCCGGGTGAAGGCTCATGAAGATTATTGCTCCATTTTCAGCTGCCGCGACTGCGTTTTTGCTCGGCCAGGCAGGTTTGGTCCGGGCCGAGGGCGAGGCGTTTCGTCTGGGGTTCTTTCCCAACCTGACGCACGCGCAGGCTCTCTACGCGCGGTCCACTGGCGAATTGGATCAGCGGTTGGGAGTGAAGGTTGCCTGGAAAATGTTCAATGCGGGTCCCACGGCAATTGAGGCGATCTTTACCGACGCGGTGGACCGGGCGCCGCCAGGGGCGGCGCCGGGTTGGTGGTGGCCGGGCGGTCGAGGATTCAAACGGATCGGGATTTTGATGGCGCCATCATCGCCACCCCGCAGCTCGGCAACACCCAGGATATCGCGGCGCGAACGTGGTTTGCGGAGCGGGGTTATCGCTTTCGGGAGAAGGGCGGATCATTGACCATCTTTGCCCTCTCGAATCCCGACCAGCTCACGCTGCTGAAGAAAGGGGAGATTCAAGGCGCCTGGACCGTTGAGCCCTGGATCTCGCGGTTGGAGATCGAGGGGGGTGGCCGCCTCTATCTGGATGAGCGCACACTGTGGCCGGACGGACGCTACGCCACGACGGTCCTCATCCTGACCCGGGATTATCTCGCCACCCACCCGGCGCGGGTTCGCCAGCTGCTGGAGGCGCTCGTGGACCTGACCCAGAAAATCAACAGCGACAAGGCAGCGGCGGCCCGTGTTCTCAATGCGCAACTCAAGAAGGACAGCGGCAGGTCGCTCTCCGACGCCACCGTCGATCGGGCCATGGGCCGGATCGAGTTCACGTGGAATCCGCTGACGAGTTCGCTGGTGAAATCCGCGGCCGCGGCCCACCAGATTGGATTCCTGCGCACACAGCCGGACTTGCGCGGACTCGTGCAGGTTCGACCGCTTAACGAAGTGCTCCGCGACCGGTGTTTGGAGCCGGTCGCGGAGCCCGTGCCCACCGTTTCCCATGAGTCCCGTTGAAACAGAGGCGCCCCCACCCACCGCGACCATGGCGACCCCATCCGCATCGCCATCCCGGGAGATGAAACTCCGACTCGCAGGCGTCGCGAAGACGTTTGTCAGCGCGAATCAGACGATCCAGGCGCTTCAGCCGATCACGTTGGACATCGAGGCGGGCGAGTATGTGGTGCTGTTCGGGCCTTCCGGGTGCGGCAAGTCGACGCTGTTGAATCTGGTCGCCGGCTTTGAAGAGCCGACCTCCGGGGAAATTTTGCTGGATGGGCGGGCCGTCGATGGACCGGGCAATGATCGTTTGATGATGTTCCAGGAACACGCGCTGTTCCCCTGGATGAACGTGATCGAAAATGTGATGTACGGGCTGAAGTGGGAACGGGAGTTTCGATTTCGGCCCCGGGCCCGCCGGCGCAAGGCGATGGAATTGCTGGCCATGGTTCACTTGACGGAGTTCGCCCGGGCCGCGGTGCACGAGTTGTCCGGCGGCATGAAGCAGCGGGTCGCCCTGGCGCGGGCGCTGGCTCCGGATCCGCAGGTCCTGCTCATCGATGAACCCTTTCCCGCGCTCGACGCCCTCGTCCGCGCCAAGCTCTACAGCGAGCTGCAGGACATTCTCGTCCGCAATCACAAAACCATTCTTTCGGTCACCCACGACCCGCGCGAGGCGGCGTGCCTGGGCGATCGGGTGCTCGTGTTCACCGGGCGCCCGGGCCGATTGAAGGAGGAATTGCGCATCGAACTGCCGCGGCCCCGCGACGTGAATGATCCCCAGGTCGCCGAATACGCCGGGCGAATCACCAGCCTCTTGGAAACTGCCCATGAAACGCCCGAGCCTGGAGCATCGGCATAAGTATTACGTCGCCGCGTTCTACCTGCTGCTCGTGGGCGCGTGGCAGATGATCTTCAGCCTGCAGTTGGTGCAGGATTACCTGCTGCCGTCGCCCATCGCGGTCGGCCGCCGGCTCTGGCAGCTCGCTCACGAGGGATTTCTCTGGCCCAGCATCCTCGCCACGCTCGTGCGCATGGGCATCGGCTTTTCCATCGCCGCCGGCATCGGATTGGCCATCGGGCTCTTCATGGGCGTCAGCCGAGTGGCCAATGCCTGCCTGCGCTCGCTCTTTCTCGGCCTGCAGACCCTGCCGACCGCAGCCTGGGTTCCCATTTCGCTCCTGCTCTTCGGCTTGAGCGATCACGGCATCTATTTTGTCATCATCATGAGCTCGGTCGCCGCCGTGGCCATCGCCACCTCCGATGGCATTCGCCAGATTCCACCCATCTACCTCCGAGCCGCGCAGACGCTCGGCACGCCGATGTTGGCCATGCCGGTCTACGTCATCCTGCCGGCGGCTCTTCCGGGCATCGTGACTGGCCTGAAGCTGGGCTGGACCCTCGGCTGGCACGGCGCCGTCTCCGCCGAATTGATCAAATCCAGCGTCGGCCTCGGCTTTCTGCTCTACATGGGACGCGAGCTCAATGACGCGTCGCAAGTCATCGCGGTGATGGTCATCACCATCCTGTTCGGGCTGCTTCTCGACCGGTTCCTGTTCGGAAAGGTCGAGCGGCGCATCCGGCTTCGCTGGGGTCTCGAGACGAGTTCCTAGAAACCAATGACGGGAACCGGTGTTGCCTCTTTGCGCACAGAACGCAAAGGATATCCCTATGCAACACACGCAGGCTCATCGCGGACGCCGGACAACGACAAAAGGGTATGGAAAGTGGGAGTGGAAGCGGAAGTGGACGGGATCAAAATTCTCCGCTGGCCGAAATCGAATCGCGAAACTCACGGCAGGACTTGGCGCCGGCCTGGTGTTGATCTTTGCGGCGGGAGCCGCTGACCCGTCGAAGGTGCCGCCGGCGGCCGGCGGATTGCGATCGGCGGACGCCGGCAAGCCGAGAAGCGACATCAATCCGGCGCTGCTTTACTGGCAGGCCTTCGATCAGCGCGTGGACATCCCGGCCGAGGTGCGCAAGGAGATGTTTGCCGAACCGCCGACGTTGCCGCTGGAAGCGGCCAGGCCGCACCTGGCCCGCTATGACGTGACCTTCGATCGCCTGCGGCGGGCCGCGCAGATGCGGGTGCCGTGTGACTGGGGCTCGGATCCCGCGGATGGGCCGGGTGCCTACATGCCCAACCTGGTGACCCTGCGGAAGACGGCGCAGCTGGTTCCCGTCCGGGTCCACTACGCGCTGGAGGCGGGAGAGGAAAAACAGGCTGTCGATGATCTCATGGCAGGGCTGGTGTTGGGACGTCACACCAGCCAGTCGCATACCCTGGTGACCACGATGATTGGCGTTGCGATCGAGAGCATGATGCTGAGAACCCTGGCCGATCATTTCCAGCAACTCAGTCCGGACGCGCTGTTGTTGCTGAAGGCCGAGCTCGACGCTGCGCCGGCCCGGGCCACCGTCAAGCAGGCCATGGCCGGGGAGAAGACGTTGTTCCTCGAATGGATCATTGGCCGTCTGGAGCGCCTCTCATCCATGCAGGCGGACGGAGGCCAGGCGCTGGATGAGTTTCGCCGGAGCATGCGGGAGGTTTTGAATTTGAACAAAGTCGACGGTTTCGCCCCGGAGGGGGAGGCGATCGACCGGACGCTGGCTCGTTACCATTCCATGCGGGTGGTCTATGACTGGGTGCAAGGGGTGGCGTCCGCGCCCCCGGACACGCTGGCAGCCGATCATCAGGCGTTTCAGGAAAGGGTGAAGGCGTTGCGGAACCCGATGGCCGATCTGCTGGTGCCGAACATCCTGAAGGCCCGGCAGACCGAGCTGCGGCTCAACGCCCATCTGGCGATGGTGCGCGCGGCCATCGCGCTGCGGACCGAAGGCGAGGATGCATTTCGTAAGATTCGCGATCCCTACGGGGATGGCCCGTTCCTCTTGCGCCGGCTCGGGCCGGGCGAGAAGGACGCCTTCGAGCTCGACTCGAAGCTCCGGGAGAATGACAACCACGAGGTGGCGTTGAAATTCACCGGACCGCCCGCTCGATAGATCGGGGAGAACTTCAAACTCCGGATGCCGCTGTGACCTCGCAGCGCCGGGCTGCGCCGCGCCGTGCCACGGGCTGGCGGCGGGAGAACCGCCCGCCGCCGTCAGGAACTCGGTCTTCCCCGTTTTGATGTTCTTTTTTTTGCGGCCTCCCGAAGCTTCGCCCAGCGTGCGCGAGCCGCCGCGACCACCCGGGCCCGGATGGCGGGACTGACGGTGCGTTTCCCGGTTGAAAACGCTTTCGGGTTCGCATTGGCGGTGGCTTTGGCTCGCGCTTTCGGCGGTTTCATTCTTCCGACCGTTTGAGCTCGAGCTGAAGCCTTCGACGTGACGCGGGCGGTTCCTTCGGCCGGTGCGTCGCCGCCCGGGGCCGGGGTCGGAGACGAGGTCGGAGTCGAGACTGACGCTGGCGTCGATGCGATGGGCGCGTCGTTCAGGGCCAGGACGGAGGCTGTCGCGGTATCGAGTTCGATCCCGAAGACCTGGGCGACGTCCGCGTCGGACATGGCGGGTGCGGCGGGGGCCAGGGCCCGGCGGACGGCGCGAGTGGCCGACTCTTTCGACACGAGTTCGGATGGGTCGATTCCACGCAGTTCGAAGAGCAGGGCGGGGTTTTGATCGAGCCGGGCTCCGACGCCGTAGAGTACGGCCGCGACATGCTTGCACATGTCGGCCCAGTCCGGGCAGGAGCAATCCAATTTGATTTCGTTGGGGGCCGGAAACAGGCCTGACTTTGGATGGGTCACGACCTGCATGACCGCGTTGGAGAGCTTGCCCTGCAAAAGCTCGAGCAGGGAGTCGATGCCGCCGGCGCACTCGTTGCGGATCGCCCGCCAGCGCGGGGAGGACAACGGTTGAATACCGACGGAGATCCGGTAGAGGGACGAGCCGGCCACCAGGGCGGTGACTTTGCCTTTGGCGATTTGGAGATCGACGACTGAGCCGTTGCGGACGTAAGTGCGCCCGCGGGGCAGGCGATTCTCGTAGTCGCTGTAGGCCTCGAGATTGTCGCACCAAGCCTGACCCCAGAAGGTGGTGGTTATCTTGCGCCCGGAAATACTGATGGGCGAGGAGGTGCCGCCGGTCCGCTTGTTGATCTTCGCCAGTTCACGGGCCGCGTTGGCCCGGCGTTGCGCCACCGGCACGTACGGGCGCCATTCATATCTCCAGCTCATGGTCGGGGTCGGATGAAAATTTTTGAGGAGTGAGTTCGAGTCGATGAATTCATTCGTCGACGACCGCGTTGATATCCAAAGCCACGAACCGCAGCAACTCTGAATTGCTCATTTCTGTCAGCAGGCGTTCCCCGCCTTCGCCCAAGACATCATCAGCCAGAGCGCTCTTGGCGGCGATGATTTCATGAATGCGCTCCTCCAGCGTGCCTTTGCAGGTGAATTTGTGGACGACAACGTTGCGCTTCTGCCCGATGCGAAATGCGCGGTCCGTGGCCTGGTTCTCGACCGCGGGATTCCACCAGCGATCAAAGTGAATCACATGGCTGGCCGCGGTCAGGTTCAGGCCCGTGCCGCCGGCTTTCAACGACAGGACGAAGAACGGCGGGCCGTCGGGATCCTGAAAGTCCTCGACCAACTTCCGGCGTTGGCCCACGGGCGTGCCGCCATGCAGGATCAGGCCCGGGCGGCTGAAGATTTCCGCGAGCAGGCGGGCGAGCGGCTCGGTCATCTCCCGAAACTGGGTGAAGACCAGGGCCTTCTCCTGGCGGGCGACAATGCTCTCGCAGACGGCTTGCAGCCGCTGGAATTTGCCGCTGTCGGCCTGGGCATAGGCGCCGTCCCCCAGCCACTGCGACGGATGATTGCAGATTTGTTTAAACCGCGTGAGGAACGCGAGGACGACGCCGCGGCGTTGGATGGGCGGGATGTTCGCATCTTCCAGGCGCTCGGCCAACTCCTGCACGCTTTGCTGATAGAGCGCCGCCTGCTTTCGCGTGAGTGAACAGAATGCCGTCATCTCGACCTTGTCCGGGAGATCGGCGATGACCCGCTTGTCCGTCTTTAGCCGGCGCAGGATGTAGGGCCGGACGAGGCGGCGGAGCGGGCCGAACGGGTTCTCGGCCACTGCGCTGCGGGCTTTGACAAAGCGGCTGAAGCTGCTGGCGTCGCCGAGCAGGCCGGGATTGAGGAAATCGAACAGCGACCAGAGATCCGACAGACGGTTTTCGATCGGAGTTCCGCTCAGGGCGATGCGGTGCCGGCTCTGCAGCGAGCGCGCGGCGCGGGTTTGTCGCGCCCCGGCATTCTTGATCGCCTGGGCTTCATCCAGGATCACGATGTTCCAGCGGGCGGCTTGCAGCCACTCGAGCCGCGTGAGCATCGCGTAGGTCGTGATCACCAGGTCGTGCTGCGTCAAAACCGCCGCGGGTTTTTCCGCGGCCGCCGCCAGACGGCGCGGGTCCGTCTCCGATGGATGCGCGAAAAAGAAGGTCAAGGACGGGGCGAACCTTTGGATCTCAGACTTCCAGTTGGCGAGCAGGGACGCGGGCACCACCAGGAGGGACGCCGGGGAGGCTTCGGCTGAAGTTTTGGCGGTGCCCGCCGCGCGCTGGCGTTTGAGCACGAGCAGCAGCGAGATCACCTGAATCGTCTTGCCCAGACCCATGTCGTCGGCAAGACACGCGCCGAGGTTCAGGCGGCTCATGAACCACAGCCAGTGTGCCCCCTGGCGCTGATACGCACGCAGGGTGGCGCGCAGCGCGTCGCCGGGATCGGACTCGGCCGTGATCGCGGGAGAACCCATCTGCTCCAACAGCCTGGCCAAATGCGAACCGGCGACCACGCTGGACCACTCAGCCCGGGCGGTGTCGGCTGCGGGTTCCTCGCCGCTCCGGGTGTCGAAGCCGGACAGCAGGCGGAGCGCCTCGCTCATGGAGACACCGCCGGCTCGCACGTCGGATTGCACCTTCTTCCAGTGATCGAGGACTTGCTGCAGGCGGGTTGGGTCGACCTCGACCCACTGGCCCTTGAGCAGGACCAGCCCGCTGGTGGCCTGAAGGATCGACTTGAGCTCCCCCGGGGTGAGCGGTTCGCCACCGAGAGACGTGCTGATATTGAAATCCATGAGGCGGTCGGCCCCAAGACCGCCGCCCGCGGCATCGCCGATGCGGACATTGACTTGCGGGCGGGGCGGGCGGCCGGCCTTCCACCAGTCCGGGATGCGGACAATCAAGCCGGCTTGTTCAAAAGTCGGAATTTGGTTGAGAAAGGCGAACGCCTGATCGGGCCGCCAGACCTGCGGGTGAAACACCGCGCGGGATTGCAGCAGGTCCCGTCCCAGCGGGCTGAGCTCGGCCGCGCGCTGCACCGGCGTCAGCAACGCCGCGAGCGCCGCGCGGTTCTGCGCCCCGGCGTATTCCTCCAGCGCGCGCCCCAGGGGCAGGTGCTGCACCTTGCCCTGCTCGGAAATGCGATGGGCGTAAGTCGCGAGGAACGCGAACGGATTTGCCGCGTTGCGCTTGTTCTCGGCCAGGTGAAACGTCACCCGCCCGACCGTGTTCCAGGCCGGATGACACTGCTTCAGATACGCCGACGCGCCCCCTGCCGTCCGCCCGATCGCCGCTCGAACGTGTTCGTCCAGCTCCCGCCAGAGCTGGGCGAGCGTGTCCCGGTTGAGATATTCCAGCCCCACCATGGGCGGGGCGGATTCGACCAGCGCGGTCCAGACGTCGTCCGCGGGTGGCGGCAGGGCGGACGGCGCCTCGTTGGCCCCACCGGGCTGATGACACAGGTCCGTGAAAAAACACCGGGCGAACGATCGCCAGAAGGCGAGGACTGGCGGAAAGGATTCGTCCAGATAGCGGGACGCCAGGAGCTCGAGCCCGCGGGCGGCGCCGGCCTCGAACCCTTCGGCCAATTGACTCGCCGCGGCGGTCGAGAGCGCGGGCAGCGCCGAGTCATCCGGTCGGAAGAGCAGATGACCCGCCGGCGACAAATGGAGCGTGTGCGACATAACGCCCGTCAGGATACGGACGCAGCGCCGACCGGCACAACGGAATTGAAATCGAAATGGCCCGGTTGGAACACTCGTGGACGAATAACCAGGACGACCCTGGCCAGCGCAATCCACGATCCACAACCGGGCACGAAGGCAATCTGGAGGGGCGGCGGCTGTTGTTAGTGAGTCCGTGCGGGAACCGCGATGCCGCCGCTGTCTCGCGAATTTGTTGGATCGAGCGAGGATTCCGTTACACGAAAAAATCAACGGTAGTCGCGAACCAACCAACCGGATGGGAAGGCCCGTCTTATCCGTGTTCATCCGCGTTCATCCGTGGTCAAAACTCCCTTGTGCATGGTTCACGGGCTGACCGGCGGTCTTGCCTGCCGCTCGGGGTTCTCGATAGGATGAGTCCCGGTGGCCGGATCAGATGATAACTCATCGGAAAGGTCAGCCGGCGGTGCGTCGCCGGCGGTATTTCCGACGACGCAATGGAGCCGTGTGCTGGTGGCCGGGGAGGGGAGTCATCCGACCAGCCAGCAGGCGCTCGAGGAATTGTGCCGGTTGTATTGGCCGCCGCTCTACGCATTTTTACGGCGGCAGGGACAGACGCCTCATGACGCGCAGGATTTGACCCAGGGGTTTCTCGCCCGGTTGCTGGCGCGGGAAGACCTCGGGACCGTGGGGCCCGAGAAAGGGCGGTTCCGGACCTATCTGCTCGCCGGCCTGCGCAATTTTTCGATCAAACAGGCGTTGGCCGACAAAGCGCAGAAGCGCGGCGGAACAAAGGTGCCGTTGTCGTTCGATGCGGACGAGGCGGAGCGCATTTGTGGACCGGATTTGACAGCGGAGAGTCCCGAGCTGGCCTTCGACCGGCGCTGGTGCCGGACGGTGTTGCAGCAGGCGCTCTTTCATCTTCGCGACGAGTTTCGCTCGCGCGGGAAACTTGTCCTGTATGAAAAGCTATCCCCCTATCTGGATGGGGCCGCGCCGGGGGACTTTGCCGGGCCGGCAGCGGAACTGGGCATGACGGCGGGGGCATTGGCCGTGACGCTGCATCGGATGCGCGGGCGGTTGGAGGAATTGGTTCGAAGTGTGGTGGCGGAGACGGTGGGCTCGCCTGATCGCGTGGCGGAAGAGCTGCAGCATCTGCTGGAAGTGTGGCGGCGGTGACGGGGCGACGCGTTGATCATTCGGACAGATGGGAGGTCTACGGCGCCAGGGCGCGATAAAACGAGCATCGGGGTTGGCTCGCGATTGGCGCCCGGGGCTGGAAAAGCCCGGCCCGGATTTCGGCAGGGACGTCGAGCGGTGTCCAGGCCTGGAGATCCTGGGACCCGGAGAGCAAGTAGGTATAACCCGGAAGCCCGCGAACCTGGATGCGGATCAAGCCGTCCTCCTCCGGTCCGCTGGCGATCAGGACCGGGGGAAGCCCGGGAGTTCCGACGGGGGCGGTCGAGGGCTGGAAGGAGACGCGACCTGCGAACTGGCCCACACTGGGAAAGGTGGATCCCACGCCTTTGGTGTCATCGCCGTTGCCTTCGTCGAAATTGAAGTAGGCCAGGAGACCGGGAGTTTCTTTGAACAACAGGCGCGAGCGATTGGTGCGGATCTGATCAGTAGTGAGCGCGATGTTCCAAACGCTCAAGTTGTCCAGCGCGCCGCCGGAGAGGTTGAATGTTAATGGCTGGGCCGTGACGGCCGCGCCGGGCGTTCCGATCCAGGACGCCGAGGCGCGCATTTGGTGGTCGAGGTAAAGAAACGCGCCGGCCTCGTCGACCACGAGGGCGGCGTGGTGCCATTGGCCATCGGCGACGGGCCCCGCGTCGAGGCCGTCGCCTGGACCGCCGGCTGAGTCTCCGTCATTGCGGGAGAATCCACCGCGGAGCCGTCCATCGACGAGGGAAAGATGGTAGCCGGCATCCAATGGGGTCAGCTGTTTGCGGATCAGGTCCGAGCGGGTGGTGGCGGATGATTTGAACCACGTCATAATCGTGAGCGGGTACGCGTTGAACGCCGGATTATCCGTGATGGTCACGCGGGCCCCAGGGTCGTCGAACTGCAAGGCGTAGCCGGGTCCGCTGCGGCTGGGGTTGATCCAGATCGATGAGTTGGTGGGATGCGGCCCGTGCAGATACGCGAGGGGGCCGAGGCCGGTGGCGTTGGTGATGAAACGGCCGTAGGCCTCGTTCATGCGCAGGCTCACCACCAAGCCCGGTTCCCACAGGTTGAAAATGCGCTGGGCATTGATCTGCAGATCGCGCTCCCCGAGCGCGACATTCCACCAGGTGAACTCGTCCAGTTGCCCGACAAATGATTGCGGGGAAAAGGATCGGCTGACGTCGTCGCCGCCGAGCACGAGGTCGTTGAGGTTCGTGGCGGGGCTGGGCGTGCCCGTCCACGAACGAACGCCGCGCAGCGCGCCGTCGACATACAATCGTCCCGAATCCGCATCCACGACGAAGGCGATGTAGTGCCAGGCACCGTCCGCCACAAATCCGGCATCCACTTCTTCGCCTCGATCCCGGATGCTCCCGGTGGCGCCGAAATAGGCGCCCCGCAGCCGGCCTCCGCGCAGGGTGATGGCCCAGCCGTTTTTGGCGGCCGGGTCAAACTTGCTGGCGACCGTGCTGTCGGCGCTTTGCTGCGTCTGCATCCAGGTGGCCACCGTCATTGGCAACGACGGGTGCGGGGGATGGTGGGGCAGGCGGACGTGGGCGTCGGGTTGGAAAAAATCCAGGGCCAATCCCGGCTGGGAGATGGAGGTTTGTTCGCTGAGGCCGGGTTTGAACGCGAACACGTCGCGCACCTCGTCGCCAGTCAACGCACGATCGAAGATCATCATTTCGTCAATGCGCCCGACCAGTCGATCTCCGTTCAGCGGCTGGCCGCCGAGGAACGCCCGGGGCAGGTTGAACGGCAACGTCACCGCCTGGCGCAACTCGCCGTTGATGTACAACCGAGTGGCGAACGGCGTGCCGACCAGGGCGACATGGGTCCACACCCCCAGCGGAAGTGAGGTGTCGAAGCTAAAATCGTAGTATCCAAACCAGGTCAACCCGAGACGGCCGGTGCGATAGTACTGGTCCAGCTTGATCGCCGTTTCGTTATCAGTCAGGAGGGAGGTGGAGTCGTTCTGCGTGCCCTCCCGTCGGATCCAGGCCGCGAACGTCCACGGGGGAGCGAGCCGGGTTCCGCCGAGCAGCAGCCGTTCGCCGTTCCCGAGGAAGAAGAACGCTCGCCCGTTCGTTCCGCTATTGTAGTGCATCGCCCCAGTTGGTGTTCCGTCGAGCGAGCCGACGGAATCCAGCGCGTTGTCCTCCCCCCGCCAGTAGTGGATCAGGCCGGCCGGAAGCGCGAGACGCGGTTCGATGGCGCGCGCCGAAAACGCCAGCCCGCCGGCCAGCAGGAGGAGTGGCATCAGGAATTGGCCGGGCCGCTGGAGAATTTTCATGATGAGTTTTGAAGAAGATCCTGGCGTTTGTTGCAGAATACTTTTCAGGCCATCGGGGGGGCCGCTGATCGCCGCGAGAGTTCACGCATGGTGGCTTCGAATTTCTTTTCGTAATGGGGAGAGGCCTTTTCGGCTTACCCAGGTTGAGGTCGGGCGCGCTCGGAGTGCGGGCTGTCCGATGACATGGGATTGCCGGCACGAATGTTTACTGGGACCTGCATAGCGCCAGTTGAAGGACTTGCGCAGGACAACAGCGGCCGCAATGCGGGCGGCGTGCCTGCGGTCAGAATTTCTAAAGTCGACTCGGTGCGCGCCGCGGGCTAAGGAATTCCGATCCATTGAAACGACCATCCAATTGCCCGCGGTGCGGGACGGCTCTGGGGGTTGACGAGGCGGGCGGCGACGGAGTGCCGCACTGTCCTCGCTGCCTCGTGGGCCATCTCTTTGCGCCAGGCGTGGCGCCGGTGGAGCCGGCGCTGGCTCCGGGGCTGCGTTGCCTGGGTGACTACGAGTTGCTGGAGGAGATCGCCCGGGGCGGGATGGGGATCGTTTACCGCGCGCGGCAGATCAGCCTGGGCCGGGAGGTGGCGGTCAAGGTTTTGCGGGACAGCGCGGTGGCCGGGGCGGAGGAGGTGCGGCGATTCCGGGTCGAGGCGGCGGCGGCGGCCGGGCTGAAGCATCCTCACCTGGTCACGATTCACGAGGTGGGCGAACAGGACGGCCAGCATTTCTTCGCGATGGACCTGGTGGAGGGCGGCGATCTGGCGGAGCGGACCCGCGAGGGGCCGTTGCCACCGCGCGAGGCCGCGGCTCTGGCGGCGACCATCGCAGGCGCGGTTCAGCACGCCCACGAGCGCGGTGTGCTGCATCGGGACCTGAAGCCGTCGAATGTTTTGATTAATCGCCAAGGGCAACCGGTGGTGACGGATTTCGGCCTGGCGCGCACGTTTGACGGGGCCAGCACGCTGACGTTGACCGGGCAGGTGCTGGGAACGCCCGGGTATATGGCGCCGGAGCAGGCCGGTGGAAACGGAGTCGTGGGACCGGCGGTGGACATCCACGGGCTGGGTGCCGTGTTGTATTACTTGTTGACCGGGCGCGGGCCTTTTGTGGGCGGGACGATGGCGGAGACGCTGCGCCATGTGGTCGAGCAGGAGCCGGTGTCGCCGCACTTGTTGAACCCGGAGGTGTCGCGGGATTTGGCGGCCGTGTGTTTGAAATGCCTGGCGAAGCGGCCGGTGGACCGCTACGGCGCGGCCGCGGATCTCGCGGCGGACTTGTGGCGGGTGGTGAGAGGGGAGCCGACGGTGGCGCGGCCGGCGGGGACCCTGTTGCGCATGTGGCGATGGTGCCAGCGCAAGCCGGCGTTGGCCGGCGCGTTGGCTCTCAGCGTTTGTCTCGCGTTGGGTGGCGCGTTGGGTGTTCTCTGGCAATGGCGCGAACGACGGGAGCAGCTCTGGCATTCCCTGGGCCGCGAAGCGCTGTTCTCCCGAACGTCCGGTCAGGTCGGTCAACGCACGAACGCGCTGGCCGCTGTCGAGCTGGCGGCAGCGATCCGTCCATCGCAGTTCCTGCGCGATCAGGCAGTCGCGGCGCTGTTGCTTCCGGATCTGGGAACATCGCTGACGTGGAAGCCTCAGGCCGATTACGATCATCCCTTGGCCTACACTCGGGATCTCGAACATTACCTGCCGTACGAGACGAGCGGCCGGCTCTCAGTCCGACGCACGGTCGACCACCGAGTAGTCGCCGATCTTGGAAGAAACCAGGTCACGCCGAACGCCACCGCTCAGTTCAGCCCGGACGGGCGGTTCGTCGCCGTGCTGCTGGACGATGGACGGCTGTGCGTGTGGGATTGGCGCAAGGCGCGAAAGGTGGCTGAGGTCCAGGGTCGCAAGCCTGTCTGGGGCCTTCGCTCCTATGATTTCGCTCCGGACAATCGGAGCCTGGCCTATGGCGACAGCCTGCGCGGTGTCTGCCGGATTCCGCTCGCGGGTGACACCGGGGAGGTGATTCTGGAAGCGCGCTCCGGGCGGGTGTTGCGCGTCAGCCCATCCGGGCGATACCTCGCGCTGGCGCGCGGGACCGAGGTGGAGATCTGGGACGTGGCCGCGTCGCGGACCTTGATGGCCAGCAAGCTCGAGGCCGCGGCCCCGTTCGTCCTGGGATTGGCGTGGCATCCCAGCGAGGAGATTCTCTGTGTGGGCGGCGCGGACACACTCTTCCTCTGGCCGTGGAGACAGAGTGGGCCACGGCGCGTCCCGGGAGATGGCGAAGGGCAGGAACATTTCTATCCCTATTTCAACTCCTGCGGGGATTTGCTCTTTTCGGCGGGGGGCGTCTGGGATGCGGCGACCGGCAGCCTGCTGCTTGGCCTGACTCCGGGCGTGCGAAGTGTCGCCCTCAGCGCGGACGGCCGCCGCCTGGCTGCCAATCAGGTCCAGGTCGGCTACGGCTTATGGGAATTTCCCAGCCCATCGGTCCTGCGAAAGTTCGTCACCACCGCCGAGCCTGGTTCGGTCGTGCGAACGCTCGATCTGCAGCCGGGCGGACGGCATCTGTTGGCCGGAGGCTATGATGGTTGGGTGCTGTGGGACACGGACTCGGGACGTGCGATCGCTCGCGACTGGCTGCCTCCAACCCCGACGGGTCCAGGCATCACTTCGGTCAAATTTTCGTTCGATGGTCGCGCTATTTACAGCATTGACCGCCGTGGGTTGCGGCGGTGGATGCTTCCCGAGGTTTTGGCGGCCGCGACGTCGGGGTGTCCCGCGACCGTTGGCGCCGGAACACTGGTCGGCCCGCTTCCGGGCGGAGCGGGTCCCCAAGCGAACAAAGCTGAGTTTGTCGGGGGCGGATTCTCCGCTGATGGGCGGGTCGCCGTGGTGGTGGGCAACGGAGCGATCGTCGCGTGCGAGTCGGAATCAGGCCGTGCGCATCCGTCCATCCAGATGGTGCGGCGATCCGATAACATCATTGCCCTGAGCGCGGACGGACGGTGGCTGGCCACAACGCGCAACAATCAAGAGGGCGGACCGGACCTTTACGATCTGCGGGAAGGGCGGCACGCGCACCGATTGGCGGAGGCCGCCGCCGCGGGCATGATTTGGCAGCCCAATACCGGGGAGCTGGTGACGCAAACGCCGTCGGCGGCGGTGTTCTGGCAGCCCGGCAGCTGGACGCGCCAGCGGGTATTTCCGTGGCGGTCGCCGGGCATCGACATCGGGTTCGTGGGTTTTTCGCCCGACGGCCGAACGGGTTGGCTCAACGGTCTGGACGGGGCGTTGCAATTGGTGGATTTGAATCACGGAGTCGCTTGGGCGACGTGGCCGCCCCAGCGTTCGCACCATTTGCACGGCTGGGAGACGGCGTTTGACGCGCCGCGGCAGCGGGTCTACGTGGCCCACGCCCAGGGCGTGCTGGCCCTGGATGTCGCTGAGCTTCGCACCCAGCTCGCCCGTCTCGGCCTGGACTGGCCGGATGACGCACCCACCGGGGGATTTGCGCCGAGGCGATGAGAATGCGGGACGGACCGCCGGCGGTAAACTGGGCATTGCAAGGTCTCCCACGGCAAGCGGACGTTTTCATGTAATCGCGCGCCGGGCTTTGGGCTGATCGCAGAGAACTTGAATGGTGGCGATTTATCCAATGCACCGGTTGAAGCAAAGAACGAATATGAAACGAATTGAGTGGATCCAGGCCGCGTTACTCGCGGTGGGCATCATGGTGTGGTCGGCGACGGCGAACGCGCAAAGCGGCCGGATCGAGACCGGCGAAATGACGAGCGGGGCGGTGGCGACGAACCTGTTCGGCGATCCGGGCAAACGGAGTTATCAGGTTTATCTTCCGCCCAGCTACGGTCGGGGCACGAATCGATATCCGGTGATCTATGTGCTGCACGGCTATTATGGAGATGAGGCTGAGCTGCTGGATTTGGTGCGGGCGAGCCTCGACGCATTGATTGCCCAGCGCCAGATCGGCGAGCTGATTGCCGTGTTTCCCAATGCGGCGAATCGCCTGAACGGGTCGTTTTACCTGGGCTCATCGGCGATTGGCGATTACGAGACCTACCTCACGCAGGACCTCGTGCGAACGATCGACGAGCGCTATCGGACGCTGAGCGCCCGGGAGAGCCGCGGAGTCACCGGCTATTCCATGGGCGGCTGGGGCGCGATGCACCTGGCGCTGAAGTTTCCCGAGGTCTTTTCAGTCGTGGTGGCCGAAGGCGGTTTCTACGACGCGATTGGGCCGTTCGTCGATGGCATCAGCCGGCAGCTGGCTTCCCAAGCCCCGACGACGCTCGCGCAGTTTGACGCATTGGATTTTCCATTAAACGCATGCGTCGCACTGTTTGCCGGTCTGGCTCCCAACCCCACCCGAGCGGGCCTCTTCACCGACTTCCCATATGAACTGGTCAACGGTCAGGTGGTGGCGATGGAGGCGGTGCGGCAGCGAGCGGTCGAGGGCGACATCCAACATGGCGATTTGGGCCGGTATCTCCAGGGAACGGCTCGGATGCGGGGCATCAAAGTGGTGCACGGGACTGCCGATGCGGTCATCCCGGTGGGCGAGGCGCGGCGGTTCACCAACGCCCTGGCCACCGCCGGAGTGGATTTTGAGTATCAGCAACATTCGGGTGGGCATGTGTATCGGCCGGAGCTGGCGCTGCCGTTTCTGTCCGCCCGTCTGCAGGGCGCGGAGCGTTTTATTTCGCCGCCGCGGCTGACGCTGACGCTCGGGGCGGGCTCGGTCCGGGTCGCCTTCGCGACGCAGACCAACGTCCAGTACATCGTGGAATCAACGGAGGCACTCGGCGACCCGGTGGTGAGCTGGACGGAGCAACGGCGGCTCGACGGCGATGGCCGGACGGCCACCGTCAACCTTCCGCCGCCGAGCGCGCCGCAGTTCTTCCGGGTTCGGGCGGCGAATGCGCCGTAGGCCGTGAGAGAGCAGTCAAAAATTCCCCCATCCCGTCGTCCCAAAACTCGGCAGCGAAGAGGCGGCGTTGGGGGGCAGGCGGAGTTCCGCCCTGATGGGCGGAACTCCGGAGCGGGTAATGCGGCTCAAGGTCCGGCGGCTGGTTGTTAGTCCAAACACGCCTGCCCGACCGTGCCGAAGCAGTCGTCGCCCGGCTTGGGGTTGATCAGGCGGAAGAACATCTGTCGTTCGCCGGCTTTGAGGATGACGCAGCGGCGGCCGTTGTCGACCTTGCCCTGGTCCTCGAGCGTGGTCCAGCGCGCGGGCGCGAGGCGGGGCGTGGCCTGCAGCAGGTAGCCGGTGGGCGGCTCCGGCCAGCAGACCTGGACCAGCTCGCCGTCGAGGTGGCGGATCTCGAGACCGGGGCCGAGCTGCGGTTGGGTGATATTACCGACCGGCGTGGTGCCCAGGAGCGCGTAGGAGCCGGTCGTGGACTCGGCGTTCGAGCTTTCGACGAAGACAAGGAGCTCGCGATCCAGATATTGAGGGCGCTGGAGGATCAGGTACTGGCCGGACTCGCGGACCTTCGGCGGGAGATCTTCGATGTTGCCCTGAAACGTGACGATGAAGTTGCCGTTGGCCGGCAGGTTGCGGGTGCCGAATTGCTCGATCTTTTCGATGCGTTTCTCGCGGATCAAGCGGTCCACGAGCCGGCGGTTGAGGTCTTTGAGGCCGAGCTGCAGGCCGGAGACATCGGCCAACATGAGCTGGGTGAGCCGGTTGATCGGGGAGTCAGACGTGGTCAGCGTGATGCCGCGCGCGCGGATGACCGGCGGCGTACCGGTGTTGAGCTCGCCGTCGCTTTCGACCGGCGCGCCGCCGCCGGCGGGAGTGATGTCGAACTCGTTGTTGTATTCGTGGGACGACACGAGCGAGGCCGTGCAGGGCGTGCCGATCGCGTCGAGGGCGATGGCCGAGACGACCGTCCAGTCCCAAACATCCTGCTCGATGCCGACATGGATTAGTTCACCCGGGGCGATGGGCGCGTTGGGATTGCTCCACGCATGGAGGCGGTCGTCTTTGAAGCCGGGCACGCCATTGTTCGCGTAGGCGGTGAAGACATACGGGCTGCCGGAGGCGGGGCCGTCATAGCGGGCAAACAGCGTGGGGTTGTCGGTGCCGCGGGTGCGAATGCGAAACTCGCGGGTCTCGATGCTGTTGCATTGGTAATCCCAGTTAATCGCGAGCGTGCGGAACCCGAGGGGGTTTCCGGCGGCGACGTTGTATTGGATTTTGCCCTGGAGCGTTTGGCGCCCGAGCAGCGCGTTGCCGGCGTTGCGGGGGTTGCCGCAGAGCGTGGCCAGGGCCCAGTTGTTCGGCCCGGCGGTGCGGGTGTCGATGTCGATCTCAGCGGGGTCGGTGGCGGCGACGCGTTGGAAATCGATGTTCTGGCCCGCGTAGGCAAAGGTGAAGGCGTCCAGCTCGTCGAACGACAGGATGTGGTTGTAATTCCCGGGGTTAATCGTGCTGTTCATCACTTCGTTGCCGTTGGCTGCGCACGAGATGAATCCGCCGCCGGACGGACAGAAGTTATTGCCGGAGACCGTGCCGAAGTCGGCGTGGTGAAAGCCGAGCAGGTGTCCGATTTCGTGGAGGGTGATGGAGCGGATGTCGCCGAAGGACTGGGCGCCGTTGCGGCGAAAATTGGCGGCGCCGGTGCGGGGTGTGGTGCCGGCGCGTTCCCAGGTTTCGAAGGCGAGGTCGATTTGCTGTTTGATCGCGGAGTTGAGATTCGGATGGGCGGCAGTATTCGCAAAAGCGGCATCGAAGGCCGCGGTGTAGCGGTAGCGAATGACGACCGGGCCAGGCGGGTTGGGCGGCATGCCCCACCACCAGCGGTCACTGGGGTTGGCGACGATGTTTGCGGCCTGGCCGGCAGTGGAACAAAAGGCCGGCATCTGCGTGCCGGAGTCGATGAGCGTGAACGCGGGCGCGGCGAGGGGACTGGTGGCGAGCGCAAGTCCGCACACCACCCGTGCGCGGCCGGCGAATGTGGTTTTCGAGAATGAGTACATGGTCGTCCGTGAGGTGATTCCACCGGGATCGGTGACTGCTCCTGTGTGCGGGCTTATAGATGGGACACAGGCGGTGAATTGTCCAACGGAATTTTCGGACTTCGGACTTTGAAGTTCGAACTTCCTGGAGATAGCTGGGTCGGTTCGGTGAATGACAACCGCTCGCGGCATTGGGCTGATTTTCTGTTCCCGCCAAAGCAAAAATATTTATTGACAGGGGGGGGAGGTATTCGTGGCAGCGTCCGCCCAAGGCTTAAGCACGGGAAATCGGATTGGAGATCCGGGGGAAAGAGGAGTAGGAAGTTTCCAATCCAAAACAAAGGGCACGCGATGCGGGTCGCCATCATTCTCGAATCAGCAGTCTCGGATCTCCTGAGGTGGACTGGAAACGCGCTGACCCCTCACCCGCCCTGTGGGCACCCTCTCCCCGCGCGTTTCCCGAGGAACGCCGTCCGCGCGCGGGGCGAGGGATCCAGTGTGTGGCGTCGGCCGCATTCCATGGTTTCCTTGCCATTCCCGCACCACGTCACGATGTCTGAGTTTGGTCACCAAGGCGCCGCAGAGCATTCATTCGGGAACCTTTTGGCTGCAGCGCCTCCACTTCATTGACCGGTCATTCCCTCCGAAACCAAACTTGTCACTCGCAACTTCTCCGCAAATGTCCCTGCTCGACGCCCTGCTGCTTGAGCCCTACCGCGATCCGCGGGAGATCTGGATCGCGTTGCGCACCGATGGGGCGACCGGAGCGGGTACGCTTCGGGATCCGTATAATGGCAGCACCGTTCAGGCCGCAGGCCAGACAGTTTCGACCCTCGTCAGTACCGCTAACGAAGCTACCGTGACGATGAGTGCGCCACACGGCTACATCGACGGCGAGGTGGTGACGATTTCTGGCGTCACTGGCACCGGGGCTAGCCAATGGAACGGAACCTTCCCCGTGCAGGTCCCGCCGGGTAGCACCACGACGTTCAAGTACCTGATGAATGCCACCCCGGCCGCACCGGCCAGTGGGACAATTCTGGCCGCCAAGAATATCTACCGGTTCGACAACGTGATGCGGGCGCTTGGTGACGGCGTCTGCGTTCACATCGGCCCCGGGGTTTTTGAAACGCGGGGCTTCGACGTCGGGCGCAACCAGGCGCTCAACTGGACCATTCGCCCTGGGCAACACATTTGAGGTTCCGGCATGGGAGTTACCACGCTGAAACTCGTCCACGCGGTGCCGTTTTGGAGCAATCCTCAGCTCGTCTATGCCATAGGCAGCAATCCGTTCGCCTTCCCGTATCTTTTAAATATCGACAATGCCGAGGTTCGTGACTTGACGGTGGACTGCAACATGCGCGCCCAGGTGGGGCATCGCGTGGCGAAAGCGGCCGTCTCGATTTCGGGGCGGCACTCCCGGATCCGGCGCGTGCGCGCCATCGACTACGGAACCCACATCCCGGCCATCGAATGCTTCGTTCTCTTGGTGGCAGGACCGGATCCGCGCCCCGGTTTCGGCGACCGGATCGACAGTCGAATTGAAGACTGCATTCTCGAACAACCTTCGCTCAGTGGGCTCTACACGATTACGTGCATGAATCTCGCCGGCGGGCAGGATCCACTCACTCAAAAGCCGGCCTACCACCGGGCCTGCGTCATCCGAAACAACTACGTCAATAACGAGTATGTCGACAACCCTGTGGCCATCGAACGAATCCAATATGAGAGTGGCGCCTGGGTCGTGACGACCCGGACCCCGCACGGGCGCAACAACGATGATTGGGTGGTGGTTTCCGGAGCGATCGATTCGTCGGCGGAACCGATGACTTATGGTTTCTCAAAATATTTCAACGGCAGCTTCAAGGTCTCGGGAGTGACACCGGGGCAGCCGTATCGCTTCACGATCACACCCGCGAACTCTCCGCTCACCAGCGTGGTACCCGGGGGCGACATGTGGATCGGCCGCTGGCGATCGCACCCCGTGTCCGTGCAGAAGGTCGAGCGAGTCAGCGCCGGATCTGTAATCGCGGAGTTGACCAGCTATACTCCGCACAACAAACGGCCCGGGGAATGGCTCAATCTAACTGGAGTTGCCAGTCCCTCGCCCGCTGGGGGTGAGGCTTATTATGGCCGCCTCCCGGTTGAGTTTAGTGGTTCGCCTCCTGAACCGACCTCGACAAAAATTCGGTACAGGATGAATTCATCGCCGTCGCTGGCGGCGATCACGGATACGAATCCACCGGCAGTCGGCAATGGTTACGACCAGCTTTTCATTGGGATTTCGACGAATGCGTTCTCGAGTGACGGAGGCTCCGAGGCGATCACGGAAGGGAATCGGGTTTTCAATAGCAGCGTCGGAGGTTCGTATCATGATACCGGTGGCAGCCGGGATCAAACGGACCGCAACAACTATTACTCGAACGTGGCGCGAGGACCGGACCAATTCCTCCATCAGAACTTTGGCTTGCCCGGGGTTCTCCAACCGGGTCAACTGCAAATCGCAGGTAACACTGCCACGGTCAGCGCAATTCGGAATGGCCTGCCCTTCGAGCATGGGATTAAAAATGATCAGGCGGTTCTTGTGCAACCAGCGGTCGGAGGAAAATCGTTTTTCGCCGTAACAGCAGAGACGCAGACCACTTTTTCGTTCGCGGTTCCCATCGGTACGACTGGTCCGAGCATAATCCAATTTGCTGCGGTTTGGCAGGTTGGCTTGGCCGTTCGGGAGAACAACGTGATCGAGATGGGAGACGCAAGTAATATCAAGACTGGCTACGGCTACTCCCTCGGGATGCGAATCGACGCCGCAATTCATGAAGATCAGCGGGTGTATCAGTCCGTGATAGTGAAGAACAATTGTTTCTTCCAAGCTGGAGTCTACCCATTCGAGCAGGCGCGCGGTGTTCAGATCGCTGAGACGGCTCGAGCAATGATTGAAGGCAATTTGATTGGGACGCTGAGTGCCTATTCACTGCTAGTGACACGGTGCGAGCCGCTGTATTTATCTGAGAATTTCAACCCTGCCGGCATCCGTTTAAACCCTGCGAAGATCGAAACAGCGGAGCCGTTCAGCACGGTTGAAGCGAAGATTGAAGAAGCGCTGCTTTTCAGCATATGAAAACGTTGCCATTGAATTGCTGGATCGGCTTGGGTTGGTTTGCGGCCAATTTCGTTGTTTACCCAGGCTTCTCTGCCGATCCCATCGTTGTCACGGTGCCCGGCGGGGGGCCAAGTGGCAATAGCACTAGCGAGATTCCATTCGGCGGGTTGCTGGACTCCACGTCGCCGCAGCAGTGGCGATACCAACAGGTCTACGAATCATCCGCGTTCCTTCCCGATGTGTCTCAAAGTGGTTGGATTAGCGGAATTTGGTTCTTGTCCGATCCCGACTATGGCCGTGCGTGGGGCGCCTACTTGCCGAAAGTCGAGATTTCGATGGGGTTGAGCGCGCACGGCCCTGACGCACTTCGCGCGAGTTTTGCAGAAAACTTCCTAGGGGAAGCATTTGCCGTGAAACCGCTTTCGCCGCTTTCGATTGGAAGCAGTGGAAGCGGATTTCGCGTATTTGTCCCGTTTAGCAATCCCTATCTCTACGATCCGGCGCGAGGAGATTTGTTGATAGAGATTAAGGTCGTAGAGCCGGTATGCTGCTTCCCGGGCGAACCGTTGCACAACGCCGGTCCCCTCGATGCCTGGGATGTCGCTGGCGACGCCGTATCTCGTGTCTACGCCCGGGGCGACGCCAACGCTGCGATCGGCACCGTCGATACGGTGGGCTTAAAGACCCTTTTTGAGGTCACCGTTGTTCCCGAGCCTTCCACGCTCGCAATGCTCTCCGCAGGGCTGGGTCTGCTGGGTTGGCGTTGGCAGCGCCGGCAGGCACGGTCGACCCGCCTGGACATGAACCCTCGCCACTGAACCTCCATGTCACTGCTCGACGCATTTCTGTTGGAGTCCCACCGGTTCGAGGTGTGGATCGCCAAGCGGACCGACGGAGCCCTGGGCTCTGGGACGGCGGACGATCCCTACAACGGGTCCACCGCGGCTCTTTTCGATTCGATCATGAGTTCCGACGCGAAGGTCCCAGCGGGTTCGCACGTGCACTTGGGGCCGGGGATTTTCGATACGAGTGGTTTTGCCGTGGGCGTAACCGGGGGTTGGCAAGCCAAGTCTGGTCTGAAACTTGAAGGAGGCGGGATTGGCGTGACCACGTTGCGGTTGGCCAACGCGACTGCCGCTGACAAGCACTACTACGTTGTGGGGCACGCGTTGAACACCGGCGGCAGCCCGGTTCAACCCAATCGAGTCGATCACTGTTCCATCAGCGATTTGACGATCGATTGCAGTTTGGGTGCGAACGGGAACGGGAATGTGGCCTGTGGTGGCGTGCGGCTGATGGGCCACCACTGCCGGATCGAGCGGGTCAAGGTCATCAACTGGGGGACGAAGACCTTGGCGCAGCCGTGTTATGTCTTGGCCGTGATAACCGCCGATCCCCCCAGCAACGTGATGGAGGTAATTGACCCGGGAATTGCTGACTGCATCGTAGTCGAGCCCGGCCCATCGATCGCTGCGGGTACGGTCACGTTGCTCCATGCCGGTGGGCTTGAAGCCGGTGCGACGGTGACGGAAGGCTACGGGTTGAGCCCGTTTATTCGAAATTGCTTTGTCGATGGGACAACGAGCCTGGGCGCGATTGATTTGAACTACGAGTTTCGAGGCCTCTGACGAACACCGGGGGCGGCGCGGTTACCGTCGCCGTAAAAGCCGCAAATAAGTTCGTTGCGCCGAGCGGTCTCTCGGTGGGTGTCGGAACCACCATCGTCCTTGAACATGAACTGACGGTGGACAACCCGAACCAAGTATCAATTACCTTTTCGGGAACCACCATTGATTGGTTGATTAATGGCGCCGAACGAGACCAATCATGAAAATCCTCGATGCAGCTGGCGGACAAGTCAGCCCGCTCACTGTGCCAACGGGTCGCCTTGTTTGGGTAGACAGCGAAAAGGGAAACGATTCGTTGGCGCGGCGCTCGTTTTTGACGGTCCCGTTTGCGACACTGACAGCGGCGAAAAACGGAGCAAGTTCGGGGGATATCATCGTGGTTCTGCCGGGCACCTACAATGAGAACAACCTGGTGATGAACGGAGTGAATTGGCACTTTCTGAACGGCGCGGTGGTGCAGTACACGGGATCGGGCGCCGGTGCGGCCGGCGCAGCCATCTTTGATACCTCCAGCACATTCACCGGGGTGAGCACATCCAGCTTTAAGGTCACGGGGAATGGGGTTTTTAAAACGACCGGGACCAATGTCCGGGGTTTCTCGCTGGCCAATTCCGGCGATGCCGTGACTCTCGAGTTTGAACGCGCGGAGACGACCGGCGACACGATCAACAATCGCGGGACGCTTTCGATCACGGCCGTCGAGGCAAAGTCCGCGGGTGGCACTGCCATATTGCTGTCAGGAGCATCGGAGAGCGTGGTGAACATCGATCGTATCGTTTCAACCAACGCCGCGGTAAGCATTAGCGGTGACAGCGCGGCCTGTGTCGTGAGGCTTCGCGCACATTTGATCTACGCTTCTGGCGGCTACGCGTTGTTTTTCTCCGCCGGGACCGTGTTCATCGATGCGTTTGAGATTTCCACCGACGGAGCTCTCACCGCTATCAACTATGCGTGTGCGAGTAACCACCGCCTGCACCTGCGGGTGCGACGAATTGTCAACACGCTCAATTCGGCGAGTGCGCGCGCACTGAGCATCGGGTCGGGCAGTGCCAATCCAAACGCTGCAATTCACCTTTACGGCTGTGTCCTTTTTTCGAAATACGGCAGCTATGCGATTTCGGCGGCCACCGCCAAGGAAGTCGTGTGCGTTCAGACCTGCGCCGTCAAAGCTGTCACTGCGCCTGCATCAAACGTCAATGGGCTCGTCAATGGATTCTTGAACGCCAATGTTGCCGGGGTCGGTGATCTTTAAACAATGTCCAGCTCGGGGCTTCAACCCTCATTTCATCTTTATGCAAGTTCACCAAGTCACGATTCGCCCGACGGAAAATATGGTTCTCGTGCTCTACGACGATCTGGCTGGCGGTCGACAAAGTCTCACCTTTGACAGCACGGGAAACGCTGTGGTCCAAGCCGTCGTCACGCTGTGCCAGCAACGGCTTCCCTCGGACGCCAACAATCCCGCCAAGACCGAGATTTTAAGCGAGATAGGCCGCTTGGAAGGGCGGTTGACTCAGCTGAAACAGGCGATTGGCGTGGCATAAGAGAACCGCTTCCGTTGACGTGCTCCTGGGGATTCTGGATCCGGCATCGGCACAATCTCATGTGGGCGAACCTCGGATCGACTCCGATCTGAGGATTTTCGAACTTCTGTCTTCCGTCTTCTCCCTGCCGTGATCAAGCCAAACGGGCTCAGAGAATGGCAACAAATGATAAGCCATGGGGCGCGAGGCGCGGGCCCGGCGTTCGATTCCGCCCTTCTTTCGGCCGATGCGATCCCGTCTGCGCGGCGATCGCGTCTGGCGTCCCAGGATATGACCGGGGCTGAGCTCGACATGCGCCGTTCCGAGGCAGAGGCGCTGGGGAATCCGGCGGCGGACCGGCCGCGGTCGGTCTGTTATCACTGCGGGACATTGTGCCGGGAAGATCGCTGGCAGATTGGGGACAAGGCGTTCTGCTGTCACGGTTGCCAGACGGTCTTCGAGATTCTGAGCGACAACGGGCTGGTTGAGTTCTATCGGCTGGCGGACGGGGCCGGGGTGCGGGTGACGGGGCCGGCGGGCGAAGAGCCATTTTCGTATCTGGACGAGCCTGGTGTCCGGGAGCGGCTGGTGGATTTTTCTGATGAACGGCGGACGCGGGTGACCTTCCATCTGCCGGCGATGCACTGCATCGCGTGCGTTTGGCTGCTGGAAAACCTGTTTCGGCTGAAAGCGGGCGTTGGCGAATCGCGGGTGAATTTTCCGCGCAAGGAGGTGGCCATCTCCTTCGATCCCCGCCAGGTGCAATTGAGCGAGGTGGCTGCCCTGGTGACGTCGCTGGGCTACGAGCCGGACCTCAAGCTGGCGTCGCTGGAGGCGCGTCCGGCGCCGATCTCCCGCCGGCTGTGGCTGCAGCTGGGCCTCGCCGGCTTTGCCTTTGGCAACACGATGTTTTTCAGCATCGCAGGCTATCTGGGCCTGGATGCGTTTTCGGGCCCGACCTTTCGCGCGTTGGTCGGCTACTTGAGCCTGGTCCTGGCGTTGCCGGTGGTGACTTACAGCGCGCTGGATTACTGGCGTTCGGCGTGGTTGAGCCTGCGGCAGCGCCTGTTGAACATCGATGTCCCGATCGCTGCCGGGCTGCTGGCGTTGTTTTTGCAGAGTACCTACGACGTCGTGGGTGGCCACGGCGAAGGCTATTTCGATTCGTTGTGCGGGCTGCTGTTTTTCCTGCTGTGCGGGCGGTTGTTCCAGCAGAAGACGTATCACCGGCTGGCGTTTGATCGCGATTACAAGTCGTTCTTCCCCCTGTCGATTTGCCGGGTGGAGCCGCCGGGAACGATGGGGGCGGAGGTGCCTGGCGGGCGCGGAGGTCGTCGCGGCGGCGTGGAGTGGGCGGAGCGGCGGGTGTCGCTGTCCCAGCTGGCGGTGGGCGATCGGCTGCGGTTGCGCAATGGGGAGTTGATCCCGGCCGACGCGCGCCTGCTGGAAGGCCCGGCCTTGATTGATTACAGCTTCGTCACGGGGGAGGCGGAGCCGGTGGGAAAGGGGCCCGGCGATTACCTGTATGCGGGCGGGCGGCAGGTGGGCGGGGCGATCGAAGTCGAGACGGTCAAACCCGTCTCGCAAAGTTACCTGACATCGTTGTGGAACCAGGACGCGTTCCGCAAGGGTGGCAGCGAGACGTTTTTAAGCCTGACCAATCGGTACAGCCAGAACTTCACGCGGCTGGTGCTGGCGGTGGCGGTGTGCTCGGCGGCGTATTGGGGGTGGGTGCAGCCGGCCGTGGCGATGAAGGCATTTGTTTCGGTTTTGATCGTTGCCTGCCCGTGTGCGCTCGCGCTGGCGGCGCCATTTGCCCTGGGGGCCGCCCAGCGCCTGTTGGCCCGGCGCGAAATCTATCTGAAAAATGCGCCGACGATCGAGACGTTGGCGCGGGTGGATTCCGTGGTGTTCGACAAGACCGGCACGTTGACCGCGGCGGGGGTGGCTGCGGTGGTGTTTCATGGGCCGGCGTTGGGTTCAGCGGAGGAGCGGTGGGTGTTTTCCATGACCCGGCATTCGACTCATCCCTATGCGGTGTGCATCGGGGACAGTCTGGCCGCGCGGCATTATCCGGAGGCGGTCCGGTCGTTTTTGGAGACGGCGGGTTGCGGGATGGAAGGGAGCGTGGACGGGCACGAAATCTGGATGGGCTCGGCGGCGTGGCTGCGGAGCCGGGACGTGAACGTGGCGGAGGAAGGTGGACGGGACGCGGTGGGGAGCGGCAGCGTGGTGCACGTGGCGATCGACGGGGCTTATCGGGGTGTTTATCGGCTGTCGAGCGAAGTTCGGCGGGACGCAGGGGAATTGGCGGCCGGGCTGGGGCGGCGATGCGAGCTGGCGTTGCTGAGCGGGGACAACGATCGCGAGCGGTCGCGATTTGCCAACCTTTTTGGAGCGGGCACGGAGCTGCGGTTCAACCAGAGCCCATTGGACAAGCTGTCATTTGTCCGGAAGCGGCAGGAGGCCGGCCGGGTGGTGATGATGGTGGGAGACGGGTTGAACGACGCGGGTGCGTTGAAACAGAGCGACGTGGGGGCGGCGGTGGTGGAGACGACGGGGGCGTTCTCGCCGGCGAGCGACGTGATTCTGGCGGGCGCGATGGTGCCGCGTCTGGCGGCGGTCCTGCGGTATTCGCGCGAGGTGGTGCGCATCATCCGGGGGAGCTTCCTGATTTCGGCGGTCTACAACGCGGTGGGCCTGGCGATCGCGGCGCAGGGGCGGCTGTCGCCGGTGGTGTGTGCGATTTTGATGCCGTTGAGTTCGATCACGGTGGTGGTGTTTGCGACCGGCGCGGCTTCGTGGCGGGCGCGGCGGGTGTTGCCTCGGCCCACCACGGCGGGGGGAAAATTCCAGGAATGAGCATCATCTTTTTTTTAATCATCGTGAGCATCCTGGTGGCGGCGGGCTTCCTGGGCGCATTTGTGTGGGCGGTGCGCTCGGGCCAGTACGAGGACACCTGCACGCCGTCGATGCGGCTGTTGACGGAGGAGCGGTTGCCGGGGAGCGGCGGGGTCGAGGGATCGGCCCGGAAGCAGGCGGCTCGGTCATTGCCGGGCCAGGAGGAAGAGGACTGACCGTGCGGGACAGAGGGCCGTTTTTTTGAGACGACTGAAACTGAAACATCATGAACCTGGAAACATTCAAATACGACAACCGGATCGTTCGCGCGTTTGCGATCGCCACCGTGATCTGGGGGCTGGTCGGCTTCAGCGCCGGCCTGCTCATCGCCTGCCAGTTGTTTTGGCCGGATCTCAACCTGAACCTGCAGTTCACCAGCTTTGGGCGGCTGCGGCCGCTGCACACGAACGCCGTCATTTTTGCGTTTGTGGGCAACGGCATGTTCATGGGCATCTACTACTCCCTGCAGCGCCTCTGCAAGGCCCGGATGTTCAGCGATGCGCTCAGTTGGATTAATTTCTGGGGGTGGCAGCTGATCATCGTGTCCGCGGCGGTGACCCTCCCGTTGGGGATCACCACCAGCAAGGAGTATGCGGAGCTGGAGTGGCCGATCGACATTGCCATCGCGCTGATCTGGGTGACGTTCGCCATCAATGTGTTCGGCACGATCATCAAGCGTCGCGAGAAGCACATCTATGTCGCCATCTGGTTTTACATCTCGACCGTGCTGACGGTGGCCATGCTGCACATCGTGAACTCGATGGAGATGCCGGCGGGCCCGTTGAAGAGCTATTCCGTCTATGCGGGCGTGCAGGATGCGCTGGTGCAATGGTGGTATGGGCATAACGCGGTGGCCTTTTACCTGACGACCTCCTACCTGGGGCTGATGTATTACTTCCTGCCCAAGGCGGCGGGACGCCCGGTGTTCAGCTATCGCCTCTCGATCATTCACTTCTGGGCGTTGATCTTCATTTACATCTGGGCCGGGCCGCATCACCTCCTGTATTCGGCGCTGCCGGACTGGGCCCAGTCGCTGGGCATGGCGTTCTCGGTCATGCTCGTGGCCCCAAGCTGGGGCGGCATGCTGAACGGATTGCTGACGCTGCGGGGGGCGTGGACCAAGTTGCGCGAGGAGCCGATGTTGAAGTTCATGGTGGTGGCGGTGACGGCCTACGGCATGGCCACCCTGGAGGGACCGCTCTTGTCGATCAAGTCGGTCAACGCGCTGTCGCATTTCACGGATTGGACGATCGCCCACGTGCACACCGGCGCGCTGGGGTGGAACGGCTTCCTCACGTTCAGCATGCTGTATTGGCTGTTCCCGCGGCTCTACAACACGAAGCTGTATTCGCTCAAGCTGGCCAACTGGCATTTTTGGATCGGGCTGCTCGGCATGATGTTTTACGTGGTGCCAATGTACTGGTCCGGCATCACCCAGGGCTTGATGTGGAAGCAGTTCACCCCGGAAGGCTTCATGCAGTATCCGAACTTCCTCGAGACGGTGGTCCAGCTGTTCCCGATGTATCGCCTGCGGGCCATTGGCGGCACGCTGTATATCCTCGGGGCGGTCATCATGGCCTACAACCTCTGGCGCACGGCCAAGCAGGGCGAGTTCGTGCCGGACGTCGAAGTGAAGGCGGCGTCGCTGGCCGCCCAGGCGGAAGCGCACGAGGAGCCGCATCCCTACAAGCACCGCTGGCTCGAGGCCAAGCCCATGTTGCTGGCCGTCCTCGCCCTGGTCGCTGTGGCGATCGGTGGCCTGGTGGAATTTGTCCCGATGTGGGTGATCAAGGAAAATGTTCCGACCATCGCCAGCGTGAAGCCCTACACCCCGTTGGAAGTGATGGGCCGCGACATCTACATCCGCGAAGGCTGCGTCAGCTGCCACTCGCAGATGGTGCGTCCGTTCCGCAGCGAGACCGAGCGGTACGGTGAGTACTCCAAGGCGGGCGAGTATGTGTATGATCATCCGTTTCTGTGGGGCTCCAAGCGCACCGGTCCGGACCTGCACCGGGTGGGCGGCAAGTACCCGGACGCGTGGCATTACAACCACCTCGACGATCCGCGCATCACGTCGCCAGGTTCGCTCATGCCCCGCTACTCGTGGCTGCTGACGCAGAAGCTGGACACCAACGCCCTGGCCCCGCGGCTGGCGGCGCTGCGCAAGGTGGGCGTGCCGTATCCGGGCGGTTACGAGAACGGCCCGGCGATGAAGGATCTCAAAGTTCAGGCGGCCAAGGTGGTGGTCAATCTCCGCCAGGGCATGGTCACCAACGCGCCGCCGGACACGGAAGTCATCGCGCTCATCGCGTATCTGCAACGCCTCGGCTCGGACATCAAGAGCGCGCCGGCCGCGCCGGCGGCGCCGGCCAAGACCGCGCAGCTCTCCCAGCCCGGCCAGGCCAACAACTAACTTAAAGGCAATTCCATGATTAAGAATGTGCTCAGTGACATTGGGGGCGTCGGAGTTTACGGCGTCATCTCAATCAGCTTGTTCTTCCTCGTCTTCACCGGGGCCCTTGTTCGCGTCTGCCTGCTGAAGAAATCCCACGTCAACCAGATGAGCGCGCTGCCGCTTGAAGACGGCGCCACCCAGCCGATGAAAGGAGATACCCGTCATGAATAGTCAGGAACCGAAACTGTTGGAACACGAAGCGGACGGCATTCGCGAGCTCGACAATCTTCTGCCGCGCTGGTGGGTCTGGCTCTTTTACCTGTGCAACATCTTTGCCGTGGGCTACATGCTCTATTTCCACGTGTTCAAGATGGGCGATCTGCAGGCCGCGGAGTACGCGAAGGAAAAGGCGGCCGGCGAACTGCTCAAGACCGAAGCCATCGCGAAGTTCGAGTCCTCCCTTGCGTCGCTCACGCCGTCCAAGGATGCGGCGGTGCTCGCCCAGGGCCAGCAGACGTTTGGCACGCTCTGCGCGCCTTGCCACCGACCGGATGGGGGCGGGCTGGTGGGGCCGAATCTTTGTGACGATTACTGGATCCACGGCTCCAATTACGTGGATAACTTGAAGACGATCATCAATGGCGTTCCGGAAAAAGGCATGCTCACCTGGCGTGGCGTGCTGAAGCCGGCGGAGATCCAGGCCGTGGCCAGTTACATCTACACCTTCCGCGGCACCAAGCCGCCGAATCCAAAGCCACGGGAAGATCAGGCGGGCCCGGAAAAGCCGAGTGTCTACGAGTAGAGCAGGCCTGTAATTATTGTCGTGAACCGAAAATCTGAACCAGCATCGGCGAAGGCGCCCGCCGTTCCGTCCGTTGGCCCTGGAGTGGAGCCGTCCGCCAATCTGCGGCCGGGCTCGATCCCGGTGCCGCCGGCCGGGGGCGCGGGCGGGGCCGGCGTGGATCCGCTCCATGAGCTTCATGGCGTGGCGCAGGAGATCGACTGGGAGGATTTTCGGGATCATCTGGCCACCGCCGATCAGGAGGGGCACCGGCGGTGGCTTTATCCCAAAAAGGTGTCCGGACGCTGGTATCGCTGGCGGACGTGGTTCAGCTGGCTCCTGGTCGCGGTGATGTTTCTCGGGCCGTGGATTCGCATCAACGGCAACCCGCTTCTGATGATCAACATCCTGGAGCGGCGGTTCTGCATTCTTGGCCAGATTTTCTGGCCGCAGGACACGGTCATCTTTGCCGTGGCCATGCTGGTCTTCATCACGGGCATCATCATTTTCACCACCGCGTTCGGCCGGCTGTGGTGCGGCTGGGCGTGCCCGCAGACGGTCATGATGGAAATGGTCTTTCGAAAGATTGAGTATCTTCTGGAAGGCGACGCGGCGGAGCAACGGGCGCTCGACGCAGCGCCGTGGACGGCGAAGAAGATATTCCGCAAGGGCCTCAAGCAGGTCATCTTCCTAAGCCTGTCGTTCATCGTCGGCAATACGCTCCTCGCCTACATCATCGGCAGTGAAAAGCTGCTGGCCATCCAGTTCGATGATCCGCGCAATCACCTCGTGGGCCTGGTGGCCATGACGCTCTTCACGTTAATCTTCTACGGCATCTTCGCCCGGTTTCGCGAGCAGGCGTGCACGTTCATCTGCCCGTATGGCCGGTTCCAGAGCACGATGCTGGATGAGAACTCGATGGTCGTGGCCTACGACTACAAGCGTGGTGAGAACCGGGAGCCGCTCCGGCGGGACCAGACGTTTGAGGCCCGGAAGCAGCGCGGGGTCGGCGACTGCATCTCGTGCCGCCAGTGTGTCACGGTGTGCCCGACCGGCATCGACATCCGCAACGGCACCCAGATGGAGTGCGTGAATTGCACCGCGTGCATCGATGCGTGCGACGCGATCATGGACAAGGTCGGGCGCCCGCGAGGCCTGATTCGGTTTGCCTCGCTGGACAACATCGAGCGCGGCCAGCCGCAGCGGTTCACGCGGCGCATGGCGCTTTACTCGGTCGTCCTCACGGGATTGATCTCCCTGTTCCTGTTCCTGGTTTTTACGCGGGCGGAGGTTGAAACGACGCTGCTGCGCGCGCAGGGGGCTCTGTTCCAGCAGACCCCGGACGGAAAAATTGAAAATCTCTACACGGTGAAGATCATCAACAAGACGTCGCACGACATTCCGATCGATCTGGCGATTGACAACTTGCCGGGCACCGTGCGGATCATGGGCGTGACGCCGTTGGTGGTGCCGAAGGAAAAGCTGGCCCAGACCTCCGTCCTCATTTTGCTGGACCCGAAGGATCTGACGGGCGCGAGCACGCAGCTCAAGCTGGGGGTCTTTTCCAAGGGCAAACGCCTGGAGACCATCGAAACGGCTTTTGTCGGGCCGCGGTAAATTTCCTGCTTATGAGCGAGCCAACTGGAAGCCCGGGTGCGCCGGGGTCGGTCGTGCGGTGGAACCCGTGGCCCTACGCCATCATCGCCTGGTTTGTGCTGTTCGTCAGCGGGATGGCAGCCTGGGCGGTCGTCGCCATGAGGCAAAACGTGGAATTGGTCCGCCCGGATTACTACGAGGAGGAAATCCAGTTCCAGCGGCAGCTGGACCGGGTGACGCGGACGGCGGCGCTGAGCGGCCAGGTATCGATCCAGCGCGATCCGGCGGGGCAGGCGATCGAGTTGCGTCTGCCGCCGGCCCACGCGGGCAAGGCGGTGGAAGGACGGATCCAGTTTTATCGCCCGTCGAATGCGCGCCTCGATTTTGAGCGTCCGCTGTCGTTGGGGGAAGGGGGAGCCCAGCGGATCGGCACGGAGGGAATGCCGTCCGGCTTGTGGAAGGTGCGCGTGCGCTGGAAGGTGGATGGCGAGGAATATTACCACGATCAGTCCGTGGTGCTGTGAGGCGGCTTTAGGACGGTGGGTGGCGCGGGCGGTGTTGGAGAAACCATTGAGATGATCCTCTGGACGGCGTTTCTGCTGGGGTTTCTGGGCAGCGCCCATTGCGCCGGCATGTGCGGCCCGCTGGTCCTGGCCATGCCGGCGACCGGGGACGGGAGGCGGCGACGCCTGCGCGGTCGTCTGGCCTACAACGCGGGCCGATTGGTCACCTATGCCGCCATCGGATCGGCTTTTGGTTTACTGGGGAGGTCGTTCGCCCTGGCGGGATTGCAGCGCTGGGTGTCGATCGCGGCCGGGGCGGCGATTCTCAGTGGGCTGCTGACGTCGTCCCGATTTGTGTCGCGCGGCCCGATCCAGCATTGGGTGACTTCCATCAAGAGCCGTCTTGGCTCCCTTCTGCGGCAACCTGGATTTGGGTCACAGTTTTCTTTCGGCCTTCTCAACGGCTTGTTGCCATGCGGGCTGGTTTACGCTGCGGCCGCGGGCGCCACCGCCACCGGTTCGGTGTTCGATGGGATCAGCTACATGCTGGCGTTTGGGTTGGGCACGATTCCGATGATGCTGGCGCTGAGCCTGGCCGGACGACACCTGCAGCCGGCGCTCCGCTTCCGGCTGCAGCGGCTGGTCCCGGTCGGCCTCACCATCGTTGCTGCGTTGCTCATTTTGCGTGGGCTGGGTCTCGGAATCCCCTATCTGAGTCCCGTGATGGAACGCGATTGCCACTGAGTGCCACCGAGCGACGGGCGCAGGGGGGAGGTTTGGGTCGTTCCAGGCGGAGAATGCGCGAGGAGTTCTGAACACGGTCGGTCCGAGGGCAACTTCGAGAGGCCCGTTGCGTGCAACCTTGACAATTGGAGTGCGACCAAAGATAAGGGCGCATCCCAAATTCAGACGGACCGACGTAACCTCTTCAAAACATGAAAACACCTTGTGACCTCCTCTCCAAAGCGCTGCTGGATTCCCGGCGTTGGCAGCGTTGTTTTGCCGGCGCGGCCGTCGCCGGGGTGATGCTGCTCTCGGGCGGATCGCTGCGGGCGCAATCGGACGACTTTGACGACGGCGACGACGCGGGCTGGGTGCGGATCAATCCGGTGGCGGCATTTGGGGGAACGACCTCGTATTCGTATCCGGAGGGCCCGACGGGCAAGGGATATCGCATTCAGTGCCAAACGGCGGAGGCCATTCCGGGCGCCGCCGGCACGGGGCGCTCCTTCAACTTTCGCACCAACGAGTATACGGATTTCTTCGTGGCGGTGGATGTGGTGAATTGGGACGACAGCCTGAACCAGGCTGTGGTTTTGGCCGCGCGTTTCCGGGGGGAGGACACGGTGTTGGAGCCGTGCCCGCTGGGGCCCGGGGCCTGCACGCCGGGCTTTGGCGTCATGGACGGTTACGTGGCGAATTATGATCCCAAGCAATTTGGCTCGACGGCCGGAAGCCGGCTGGGCGGACAGTTTCAGATCAATCGCATCCTGCACGAAAACCCGGCGCCGACTTATGCCGTGGCGAACGTGGTCCTGACCCCCGGCAAATCCTATCGATTCACCTTCAAAGGAGTCGGGCCCCGTTTGACGGCGGAGATTTTCGATTTTGAGGATCTGACGGCGCCGCTGGTCTCGATCGAAACGGATAAAGGCACCGAATTCCCTTCGGGCAAATGCGGTTTGATCGCGTTTTCGCGGGACCGGACGACGGCGGACATGACCTACGACAACTATTTCGCGTCGGCTTACGACCCGGCCAACCCGCCGGCGGTTCCGGCGCCGGCGGCGGCGGCCAGCCTGGCGGGAACGCCTCAAGTGGTTTCCCGTGTGCCCGCGAGCCGTTTCGCGACCTTCCATCCGCCGGCAAGCGGAGTCAGCTTCACCACGACCAACATTGGCGGCACCATCGACCCGGCCTCAATCCGGCTTTACCTGAACGGCGAAAGCGCCAATCCCCTGGCGGTGAGTGGCCCCGCGGACGGCCCCACGCTCACCTACGGCGGAACGCTGGCCGCGAACACCGTTTACGAAGGGCGTTTGGAACTGGCCAACGGCGATGGCTCCCGCAAGTCGACGAACGTGTTCTGGTTTGACACCGTTTCCGACGCGTTCCTTGACGCCGGGCCGGCCAAGGTCATCGAGGCGGAGGATTTCAACTCTTCGGCGGATTTCATCACCGGCGGGCAATACATCGACGATCCGCTCGTGACTGGCCTTGATGTCAATGGCCAGGCGGTCAATCCGGGCCTCGGCTATTTTGGGTTGTTGGCTGCGCCAGGGATCGACTTCGTTGACAACCGGAGCGCGCCGGAGACGGATGCTGGCGGCCGTTTGAGCGCCTATCGAGGAGTCGCGCCGGGAACTCAGCAAGGCGATCCGGACGATATTCAGGACCTCAACCACCCGGCCCTGACTGCGCCGTTTCCCAACGATTATCAGCGGGCGAAGTATGCGGCCGCGTCCCTCCCCGAGTACCAGTTGACGCGCACGGAAGCGGGCGAGTGGGTGAACTACACGCGAACCTTCGTCAGCCAGAACTATCATGTTTATCTCCGGGTCGGCAGCCTGGGTGAAAACACCAACTCCCTGAGTACGGTCGGGGGATCGCCGACGACGGCGGACCAGATCCCGCTGGCGGCTGGCACCTTCCTCATCCCGAACACGTTTCGTCGTTCAAACTATCGGTTCGTGCCCTTGACGGCCGCGGGCAGTCGGGCGGTGCTGCGGTTGAGCGAGGTGCAGACGCTGCGGTTGACCCAGGGCGGTGTTCCGTCCAAGCACAACCGATTGCTGGCGCTGAATTATCTTCTGTTTGTCCCGACCGCGGATCCAGTTTCGTCCGTGGTGGTGCTCGAGTCTGCGCCCACGGTCAACGGCCCGTACACCAACACCGGCGTGGTCGTCGATCAGGAGTTCCGGACGATCACGTTGCCCCAATCCGACAGCGCCCGGTTCTTCCGGCTCCGATCGGAGAAGCCCTACCGGATCGAGATCAGCCGGCAGGGCGGCGACGTGGTGATCACCTACAACGACTGACCAGCCGGGTCATTGGCCGGATTGCCGGCGCGATCGACTGCCGGTGACGACTCTGAATTGGGCACGCGATGGCCGCGAAGGCCGCCGCGTGCTCACTTTTGCGCCAGGCCGAGACCGGGCCGGGCTTACAGGAACGGGGGCGGGTTCGCGCGGGCTTTTGGGGCCGGTGAACTCAGTCCACGGCCTGCAAGTAGCGGCCCATCCAGTAGGGCAACAGGAAGAACGCGCCGTCATCCTCGCCTCGTCCGCCGGAGCCGCCGTCCGGGATGAACGGGTTGCTGTTCCACTTGTGCACCGCGCGCTCATCGGGCGCGAGCAATTCCCGGATCTGGTTCCGTGCAAACCGGTCCTTGTCGGCTTCAAACGTGACGTCGCGGCGATGGGAGTTCCGCATGGTCCATGTGACCAGGTCCATGGGGATGCGTTGCAGTGTGCGCCGGGATTCGTCGCGGACGGTGCCGGTGAGTCGGCCGGCGCCACTGGCGACGCTGATGTAGTTCCAAAGCGGGTTCATGTCCCGCCGGATTTGGCTCCAGGTGAAGCGCAGGCTTTCGAGGTAGAGTTTTCGCAGGTGGGGCTCGCGTTCATAGCGGAGCAGGGGATCGTACGAGAGGTAAGCCAGCTCGTCGTCGGAAAAGTTGATTTCACCGCCGCCCGACCACCGGCGGTAGGTCTTCATCTTCTCGCCGTAGCCGCGGGCCAGTCGGTCCTGGTAGGCCGCCGCATACTTCGGGTCGCCAGTGATGTGGTGGGCGGTTTTGAGAAAGGCCAGCAATTCGAGCGAACGCAGGGCCGCTTCGTACGCGCCTTCTTCCGTTTTGAAATAACGCTCCGACCACTGGCCCCAGCGCGTGGGCTGACCGTCGAGATCGATTAGATCGTAGTCATGGCGGATCAGATGGTCGGTCAGGCGGCGAACGACGGCGCGGATGGCGTCCTTTTCGGAATCGTCGGCCACGAGGTCAAAGAAGAGGGCGTAGCCGAAGTAATGTCCGACAATTTCGTCCGAGCTGGTGTCTCCCTTCCACAGCCAGCGGCCGTCGGGGGTGGGGTGCCACTCGCCGTTATCGTGGGACTGGCCGCTTTCAACGAAGGAACGCGCCGGGAATCCCGGATGGCCGGTGATTTCCTCCAGGCGCTGGAGCAGGCGGACCGCGCGCTGGGCGTGACGACGGGCTTCCGGCGAGCCGGTCACCTTGTAGCGGTAACATTCAGCTCCGAGATACATGGCCGTCCAGAGTCCGTCGTTGTCGCTGTCGGAAAGCGAGCTGGCGGCCAGGTCGCCGGGGGAGCGCAGGTTGCAATCGGCAACCATGCCGTGGCGGACGTGGCGGGCCTCGATGCGGGCGTCGAACGCGGCGGCTTTTTGCTCCAGGGTCATGGGCCGCCATTCGATCTGGGCCACGCCGGTCCGGGTGCGGATCCAGGCCCGCCGGCTGGCGGTGGATTCCTCCACGACGATGTGGTGAACGTCGTCGTCGGCCAGCCAGCGGCGTCCGTGAAAATATTGCCAGCGATCCCACCGGTGTTTGGCGCGGGCGTCAAAGCGCGCGGCGCCGTTGGTCGAGCCGAGCCAGACGGCGCCATTTTTTTCCCGGGCATAGACGCGAAGGCCATCGACGGGCCCGGGCTCGGATCCATTCCAGGCGGTCGTTGAGCTCGGTTCGAGCTGCACGGCATCGGGCACGGCCGGGTGAGCGAGAGCAAACTGGGTGGCGACTTTTTGGAATTGGTCCGCGGCGCCGGCCAGGACCGGCAGGGCGAACGTCAGGATGAGGGAGCGGCCGAGTTTGAGCATGTGGCAACGGTGGCGGCTGAGACGGGAAACTCAATTGAAAACGGTGATTGCGGGCGGTCCCTATCTGGCGGGTGCGTGGGCGAATCTGAGCTTGAACTCCGATTCAACGGCCGCGAAGGTCACCGGCCGAAACCCAGTGAAGAAGATACTGATTTTCGCCCACAAGCCTCCGCCTCACCACGGCCAGAGTGTCATGGTGCAGCTCGCCGTGGAGGGACTGGCGGGCCAGGCGGGTTTGTCGGGGACGCCTTCGGGGGGGCAGCCCGGCCTGGCGACGGACCTGGAAGTGATCCATGTCGACGCGCGGTTGTCGGACTCGATTGGCGACATTGGCCATTTTGCCGGGCGCAAGCTCTGGCGGGTTCTGCGATATTGCGGCCAGGCCATCTCGGCTCGCTTTCGTCGCGGGGTGAAATGCTTTTACTACGTGCCGGCGCCTGGTTTGCGGGCGGCCGTCTATCGGGACTGGATCGTGATGGCGATGTGCCGGCCGTTCTTTCCGGTGTTGATTTATCACTGGCACGCGATGGGGTTGGGGGAGTGGATCGAGCAAACGGCGCGACCGTGGGAGCGTTGGATTTCGCGGTGGCTGCTGCATCGGCCGGAGCTCAGCATCGTGCTCGGGGAAGTGAACCGGCGCGATGCGGAGCTGATGCGGTCCGGCAAGATCGCCGTGGTGCCAAATGCGATCCCGGACCCGTGTCCTGCGTTCGACCAGGAGATTTTGCCGGTCCGCCAGCGGCGGGCGGCAGAGCGAATGGCGGTGGGGAAACCGGCCGGTGTTGGAGCGGGCGAAGCGCCGGAACTGGCGGCGGCCGGCCCGTCGGAACCGCTCGAATTTCGGGTCATTTTCGTCGGGCTTTGTCATCCGGAAAAGGGGTTGTTCGATGCGGTGGAGGCGATTGCGCTGGCCAACCGGCGGCTGGACGGAGGACGGCTGCGGGTGACCTTGACGGTGGCCGGCGGATTTTGGCGGGAGGAGGATCGGGTGACGTTTGAGCGGAGGATTCAGGAGCGGGACCTGTTGCGCGCGGGCCTTCCGCTGGTGAGCTACGTGGGCTTTGTGACCGGCGCGGAGAAACGGCGGCTGTTCGCGGAGAGCGACGCCTTGTGCTTTCCGACCTACTATGCGGCGGAGAGCTTTGGGCTGGTGGTGGTGGAGGCCATGGCCTGGGGCTTGCACGTGGTGGCGACGCGCTGGCGGACAGTGCCCGAACTGTTGCCTCCGGGCCACGAGGGGCTGGTGGAGGTCAAATCCCCCAAGGCGATCGCCGACCGGCTCATCGAACTGGCCTTCTCGCCGTACACTCCGACCTTGCGTGCCCGTTACCTTGACCGATATACAACCCAGCTTTTTGCCACCCGGCTGCGCGCCGTGCTCGAGGCTGTCGTGGCCGAATGAAGCCCGCCCGCGCCGGCAATGTTACGCCGAGCCAACGGGCCGGCAGGTCGTCGTTTCATGAATTTTGCTGAATTTCGATTTTGGGAGTATTTGCTGACCGGCCTCGTGATTATCGTGGCGTTGCGGCGCATCCTCCCGGCCGTGGTCACGCGCGGGCCGACGTTCGACAAGCTGGCGCTGCTGGTCCTGGGCCTGGTTTTGCTGGTTGCGGTCAGCTGGGTCAGCTTTGTCCTCTACCTGGTCGTGGATGTGGTGACCTACCTGGGATTGGGCTGGATCCAGCGCCATCACAGCCGTCACGCGGTGAAGTATCTCTGGGCACTGATCCCGCTGCAGTTGTTCCCGCTTTTTTACTTCAAGTATGCGGACTTTGTCGTGAACGGGGTCCTGGGACTGGACCTGGCTTCGTTGCGCGGCTTGTTAATTCCGGTCGGGATCTCGTTTCACAGTTTTCAGCTGGTGGGCCTGGTGGTGGACACGCTGGTGCTCAAGCAGCCGCTGCCGTCGTTGCTCGACTATCTGAATTTCGCTGGCTTCTTTCCGCAGTTGGTGGCGGGGCCGATCGAGCGCCGGCAGGATCTGCTTCCACAGATGGAGTCCTTCCGGTTCCGGTGGCTCCCGCGCGGCATCGACGAGGGGGCGGGCTGGATCGTGACCGGGCTTTTTTTCAAGTGCTGCCTGGCCGACAATCTGGCAAATGCGTTCAACCGTGCAGCCGACGCCAACGCCTACCAGATCTGGCTGGCCAATCTGATTTTTGGGCTGCGCATCTACTACGACTTTGCCGGCTACAGCCTGGTTGCCGTCGGCCTGGGTCACTGTTTTGGCGTGAAGCTGACCCTGAATTTTCTCAGCCCTTACTGCTCGACCGACATCGGGGAATTCTGGCGGCGCTGGCACATCACGCTGAGCCAGTGGTTTCGAGATTATGTCTACGTGCCGCTGGGCGGGGGGCGCGTCCGGTATTGGGCGGCCAACATCGCGGTGGTCTTTGTGGTGTCGGGAATCTGGCACGGGGCGGGTTGGAATTTCATCTTTTGGGGGGCGCTCCATGCGCTGTTTCTGATCGTGTCGCGCCTGGCGGGGCCACGTCGGTTGCCGGCGCCGTTGGGCTGGCTTCTGACCGTGGGCTCGGCGTTCCTCGCGTGGCTGTTCTTCTACGAGACCAATTCAGGGCGGCTGCTGGCGAAGCTCGTCATGCTGGGGACGCCGTCGGCCTATGGGCTGGACGGGTTGCGGGCGACGTTCGCTGGGATCGCTCCGAGCGATCGAATCCTGCTGGCCGGGATGATGGGCCTCGTGAGCGTGACCCTGACCGCCGAGTGGTTGTCGGTGCGTTGGCTGAAGGAACCGTTCGGGTATCTGCGCCGGCGGCCCGTTCTGGTGGTGCTGGTAATTCTGACCGTGCTGCTGGCTCCCGGGAAAAACAATGGATTCATCTACTTCGCATTCTAAGGCGCCGTCGGTGCCGTGGCGCGCGGTGCAACTGGCGGCGGTCGCCTTGGGCGCGTGGGCGATCGGGGCCGCCTACAGCCTTCGCGGGAATCCGGAGATCGCCTTCTTCAGGCGCGAGCACGCCTTGAAGAGGGAATGGGCGGCGTCCGCCCTCTCGGCGTATACCAACAAGGTGGTGGTTTGCGGTGGATCGAGCTGTGCCACATCGCTCGATCCCGGGCGCCTGCTGAGCGTGCATGGCCTGCCCGTGGAAAACGCCGGGCTCGGGGCCATCATGGGAGCCCGCTTGCTCACGCGGTATGGTCTCGATTTGGTGCGGACGGGGGACACGTTGATCGTGGCCCTGGAGCCGGATTTGCTGGCTGGCCCCATCGAGCTCGAACCGCTCGGGGTGCAGTTTGCCCTGGCTGTCGGGCGGCCGGGTTGGCTGCGGGGTGCGCATGGAGTGAACTGGCCTTCCGCGCTGTTGGACCTGCGTCCGGGCGGGCAGCACACCTTTGCGTTGCTCGGGAAGATTCTTCTGCGGCAGCCGCTCTATCGGTATGCCATCTCTGAACTGCAGCCCGGCGGCTGGCACCGGGTGGCGGCGCGGCGCGATCTCGGAACGCCCGCGGTGCCCGCCATGCCGCTCTCGTCGCAGGGCCGGGCCTTGCTGCAATCGATCCGGGACGAATGCCAGCGCCGCCAGGTCCGGGTCGCGTGCGTCGTGCCCTGGCAATTCTGTCTGCCGGAAAACGAGCGGGCCCTGCGCCACGCCACGCTCGGATTCCTCCGGCAAGTGGCCGATGTCCTTCCGGTCCTCCAAGAGCCGAGCATGGGAACCCACGCGGTGCGCGATCACTTCGCCGACACGGTCTTTCACCTCAGACCCGAGATCGCGGCTCAGCGGACGGATGAATTTGCTGAAGCGTTGAAGGCATGGCGCCTGTGGAGCGTGGCGGCGATGGACGTGCAATTGGCGGCACCGAATTGACCGATCCCGGCTGGGGCCGGGCGCGGACGACGGGCGGGGTGATCACGGATTGCGCGATCCTTTCTTGAGCAGGTTGCGCAAGGCGGCCAGCCGTTCGGCCGTCAACCTGGCAAACGAGAAGTCCTGGGCACGGCCCAGGCCTCTTTGACGAAGGCGGCTTCGGAGCGTCTCGTCAGTCAACACCCGCCGGAGATTCGATGTGACCTGATCCGTCCGGGTGAAATCGAGAATGATCTCCTGTCCCGCCATGACTTCGTGCATGACGGGGATGTCATTGACCATGACGGGCGTGCCGCAGGCCATGGCTTCGAGGACGGTGCGCCCGAACGTTTCCTCGCGGCTGGGCAGGCAATGGACGGCGGCGTGACGGTAGAGCGGGGCGAGCAGATCATCGGGGACCCAGCCGAGGAACCGGGTGTTGGCCTCGATTTGGAGCTGGCGCACGAGCCGCTGGTTGCGGGCGACCTGATTCTCCCAGTCGCCGCCGGCCAGGACGAGCGCGTGTTTCTGGCGAAGCTCGACCGGGAGCTGGGCGTAGGCGGTGATGAGGAGCTCGGCCTGCTTGTACGGGTAAAAATTGGAGAGCCAGAGCACATAGCCAGGGCCGGTCTGGAGGCGAGTCTGAAGACGCTCCCATTCTCCGGGCGCGGGTGTCGGGTGGAAGATCTCGTGCTGAAGGCCCTCGTAAGACTGGACCAACCGGTCGGCGAGGTCTGGGTAGACCGAGAGGATTTGTCCCACCGCGAAGCGCGAGTTGGTGATGATCAAGTCGGCCCGTTGCCACGACTGTTTCATGACGAACGTGCGATAGCAGCGGCGGGCGAGGCCGACGCGGTTTTCCCGGCTCAGGTGCTGGAGGGAAAGCACGTGCATGGCGGTCGGCAGGCATTTGCGGAACGGGACGAAGCCGGTCGAGAGCAGCACATTCGCCCCGAGCCTGCGGGCCGTTGGAGCGACGCGGACGTGATCGGCCCACAGCCGGCGGCCCAGATGATCGTTGGCCGGAAAATCGCGCACGACGTGGACGCGCGGATCGTTCACCGGCCAGTCCTGGTTCGGGCCGGCAAATACGACCCACGAGACCCCGGGATCCTGGCGGAGGGAGTGGGCGACGAATTCGCGGTAGAGGGAGGTGACTCCTGTCTGGCGGGCGGGGTGTTCGCCGAGCAGCGACAGGCCGATCTTCATCACCCTTGCTTCCAGATCATATCCGCGACGGTGCGTCCGGCCGGGATGAAGGGGAGCACGTGCTCACTGTAGGGCGTGACCACATCGACGACGTAGGGCGTCTTGGACTCGAGCATGCGCAGCAAGGCGGCCTTGAGGTCGCGGCGGTAGAGCACCCGTTCGCAGGGGACGTTGAACGAGTTGCAGACCCGGACGTAATCGGGGTAGACCTGCGCGCGGTTCTCGGGATTGCCGAGGTAAGTGTGGCCGCGGTTGCCGGCGTAAAAATTATCCTCCCATTGCACCACCATGCCGAGGTGCTGGTTGTTCAGGATGATGGCCTTGGCGGCGATCTTTTCCACGTGGGCGGTGGCCAGTTCCTGGATGTTCATGAGGAACGATCCGTCGCCGTCAATGTCGACGACCTGCTTGTCCGGGCAGGCGACCTTGGCGCCGAGCGCGGCCGGGAAGCCATAGCCCATGGAGCCGAGGCCGGCGCTGGTGATGAACTGGCGCGGGAACTTGTATTTATACCACTGGCCGCTCCACATCTGATGCTGGCCGACGCCGGTGGTGATGATCGCGTCGCCCTTCGTCAGCTCGTACAAGAGCTCGATGACCATTTGCGGCAGGATCACCTGATCCTCCTGGCCGCGGAGATGATCCTTCATGTGGTCGCTTTGCGCGATCTCCTGGGTCACGCCGTATTGGAACGGGGCCCGCCGTTTCCATTCGGCGATCTGCTCGTGCCAGCCGGCATTCCGCGCGGGGCCGGCCTTGGACACCATGCGGTTGAGCCGGGTCAGGGCGTCCTTGATGTCGCCGACCACCGGCAGGTGCGCACGCCGGTTCTTGTTGAGCTCGGAGGCATCGATGTCGATGTGGACGATGGTTCCGTATTTGCAGAACTCGTCGAACTTGCCGGTCACGCGGTCATCAAAGCGCACACCGAATGCGAGCAGGAGATCCGCTCCGTCCTTGAGCTTGACCAGAGGTTCATTGGGGTCGCGGCGTTGCTTGTATTCGCCGTTGACCGCCCAGTTGGCGAAGGCGGCGCCGTGCATGCCCAGCCAGCGGAGGGAGAGAGGGTGCGTCTCGGGAAAGCCGCCAACGCCCATCAGGGTGGTCGTCACCGGGATCTGGGTGGTCTCGGCGAACCGGCGCAGTTCCTCGGCAGCGCCGCTGGTGATGATGCCGCCGCCGGCATAGATGACGGGCCGTTCGGCTTTTTCGATCAGGCCGACAATTTCGTTGAGTGCCACCTCATCCGCGCGCAGGTCTGGTTGCTGATATCCGGGCAGGCCTGCTCTCATTTCATCATGCGTGAGCCAGCGGGGCTGGGTGCGGGCCTGCTGCACGTTCTTGGGCAGATCGATGACGACGGGGCCCGGGCGACCGGACTGGGCGATGTAAAAGGCTTCCTTGACGATGCGGGGAATGTCGTTGATGTCGGTCACCAGATAGCTGTGCTTCACGATGGGCAACGTGACGCCGATCATGTCGGTTTCCTGGAAGGCGCCGCGCCCGATCATGTTTTGATTGACCTGCCCGGTGATGGCCACGAGGGGGCAGGAGTCGAGGTAGGCGTCGGCAATGGCGGTGACGAGATTGGTTGCGCCGGGTCCACTGGTTCCCATGCAGACGCCGGCCTTGCCGGTGGCGCGGGCGTAACCTTCCGCGGCGAAGCTGCCGCCCTGCTCATGGCGGGGCAGGATCGTGCGAATCTTGGAGCGGGTGAGCGACTGGTGGATCTCCATGCTGGCGCCACCCGGATACGCGAAGATGACCTCGACGCCTTCACGTTCCAGGGCTTCCACCAGGATGTCCCGTCCAAACATCAAGGGTCCCACGGTGGCACGGGTGGCGGCGGCGCCGCGGGGTGATCCTGACGCGGCGGCGGCTGATTTCTTCGCTTTCGAGACTGTCTTGCTCATAACTCGCTTTCCTGAGTGGTTGTCGACCGGCGGCCGAGGTGACAAAAAACCCACGACCGTTGCCAGCCGTGGGTTTTTGTCGAAATCGTTTCGTTCATCGACAAGCGCCCACAGCGTCGGTTCCTACGACGACCAGCAGGTTCACTTGTCGGACGGTGTAAATCACGGGTGCCATGGTAGTGGGGCAGCGGCGGCGGGGTCAAGTTGGGATTTTGGTCCGGGGGCTTGACATTCAGCGCGGCCGGGTCGAAAACCGGGGGCAAGGTGGTTGAATTCCGAAGCAATGAATACTTGGGCTGGCGTGCCCTGGGCGGTGCGCTGGCGGCGTTTCACGAAAATGTGGACCAGCCCCCGGAACGTCTGCTCCAGGCCATCTGGTGGCATCAGCGGGTGCGCCGGGACGACTTGCGACTGACGGACGGGCGCGCGCTCCGGGTGCTGCATCCCGGCTTTTGGAACCGGGAATCCGGCCCGGACTTCCGCGGAGCGGTCCTGCAATTTGGAGATGAACCGCCTGTCTCGGGAGACGTCGAGGTTGATCTGCAAAGCCGCGGCTGGCGCGGCCACCGGCACGATGTGAACCCGGCGTATCGGCAGGTGTTGTTGCACGTGGTTTGGACGACAAGTTCGGGGACGGAACCGTCCGGAATCCCGGTTCTCGAACTAGGCCCGGTGCTGGATGAACCCTGGCGGGAGTTGGCGGTCTGGCTGGGCAGTGAGGTCGCCGGCGAGTTTGGCGAGGTGCATCTCGGGCGGTGCTGCGCGCCGCTCCGGGAACTCTCCCATGATCGGGTGTGCGGTCTGCTCCGTCAGGCGGCCGCTGTTCGGTTTCGCTCGAAGGCCAACCTGCTTCACGCCCGGGCGCGTCAGGCCGGCTGGGAACAGGCGTTGTGGGAGGGGTTGTTTCGAGGGTTGGGCTACAAGCAGAATGTCTGGCCAATGCAGCGCTTGGCCGAATTACGTTTACGGCTGGCGGCGGATGCGCCCGATGGTCCGCGGGAGTGGCAGGCGCGGCTCTATGGGGTGGGCGGGCTGTTGCCCGACCGCTTGACGCGGCGCGCGGGCGGCGTGCCCGCGTATTTGCGGCACCTGTGGGACATCTGGTGGCGACTGCGCCAGGCCATGGCCGACTGCACACTGCCGCAGTCGCTCTGGCGATTTTCGGGATTGCGACCAGGCAATCGGCCGGAGCGACGGCTGGCCCTGGCCTCGCATTGGCTCGCGACGGGGACATTGCCGGCGGCGCTGGAGCAATGGTGCACCGCCTCGTGGCCCGATCGGGAGTTGGGGCGCTCCTTGACGTCGGTCATGCAAGTGGTTGGAGACCCGTTTTGGTCGTGGCATTGGACGTGGCGCACGTCCCGATTGCGGCGCGCTCAACCTTTGTTGGGTGTGGCCCGGCTGACGGACCTTGCGGTTAATACGGTGTTGCCCTGGTTGTGGGTCCGGGCTGAAGAGGGCAACTCGCCCGGATTGCGGGATGAGATCGAGCGGCGTTACTTCGTCTGGCCCGCTGCGGAGGATAACGCCATCTTGCGACTGGCCCGGCGGCGATTGCTTGGCTCCGAGTCGCACGCCTTGTTTCGAACGGCCGCGTCCCAGCAGGGTCTCATGCAAATCGTGCGGGACTTCTGTGATGAGTCGAACGCCTTGTGCACCGGGTGCCGCTTTCCGGAGCTGATTCGCCAGAGCCGGTTGACCGAGGGATAATCAGCGACCCCAGGCGGGCGCTGCCGACGAACCGGGGAGGTCAACCGGCGGAAACGGCTGACTCGTGGGCGGGGTTCAGGCTGGATTCGGGCCGGCGTCCGATGGGGATTCCCCAAGATCGAGCCCGGAGAACGGGTTGTTTTGAAACCCGTCGCCTTTCTTAGACCCGGGGTTGGCCGAGGAGCCGGACGGGGGATTGGTCGCCTCCGGTCCCGTCCCATTTTTGTCCTTGGCCTCTTTGCCGGCTTCCCGGGCCGGAGAGGTTGGGGTGCCGTCGGGACTGGCTTGTTCGTTCGGATTCTTGGCCCGCTTGTTTCGCGGAAGCGGGCTGAACATGACGGTGACGCCCCGACCAACAAGCTTGGCCGTGTTGTCCGGGTGGCCCCAAGGGGCGACGTCCCGGGTAAACTTGGCGATCTGCTCAAAGCCGACCTCGGTGTGGGCCATTTCCCGCCCGCGAAAACGAAGCGAGACCTTCACTTTCATCTCTTCGCAAAGGAAATCGATCGCGTGGCCGAGCTTTACGCTCATGTCGTGCGGATCAATCTTCGCGCTGAGCTGGATCTCTTTGACCTTGTTGGCGTGCTGGTGCTTTTTGGCGTCCTTGTCGCGCTTGGCCTGTTCGTATCGGTATTTCCCGAAGTCGACCAGGCGGCAGACTGGGGGCGTGGCATTTGGCGCGATTTCCACCAAATCAACCCCATGGCTGCGGGCCATCGAAAGGGCGTCCGGCAGGGATAGAACTCCCACCTGCTGGCCGTCAACGCCAATGACCCGGACCTCGCGCGCGCGAATGCGGCCATTGATCCGGGTGCCGGTGTTCTGATTGTAGGAAGGACGTGGAGGGAAGGGACGACTCAAGCAACCCCCTCCGGTTGAGGTTGACTCATGCGAAACTGGTAGGACTCAGCAAATGCATCCAGCGTTATTCTGGAGCGTTAATTAATAAAATTAGGCCGGGGATGGCAAGCGATTTTTGTGGGGGTCGGAGGAGGCGCCCCCAGCCCCCAAGCGAAGCCTTGGCCGGCGCCGCTCCCCCCAGGGCCAAAGCCCCACCATCCCGTCTCTTGGATCCCGCCGGCCGCGAGCCGGCCGCCGGGCATTTCCAATTTCTCCTTCCGGCCAGCCCGTTTCCAGACAATGCTTCAAACGAACAATGAGCGGCGTTGGACCGCAGACCCAGTTTTTGTCATGACGAAAAAAGACCCCATTCCGGTGACGGTCCTGACCGGCTTCCTTGGCGCGGGCAAGACGACGCTGCTCAACCATTTGTTGTCCCGGCCGCACGGGCACAAATGCGCCATTATCATCAATGAGTTCGGAGCCATCAGCATCGACAATCAATTGGTGGTCGGGGTCGATGAGGAGATTCTCGAGCTGAACAACGGCTGTCTGTGCTGTCGCGTGCGAGGTGACCTGGTGCGCAGCTTGGAGGACTTGTTCCGGAAGCAGAAGCGTTTCGATTACGTGCTGATCGAAACCACCGGCCTGGCCGACCCGGGGCCGGTCATTCACACCTTTCGGGCCACTGATCTGGCCGAGCGCTTGCGGCTGGACGGAGTCGTGACGGTGGTCGACGCGCGTCATTTCGAAAAGGAGCTGGGCGATGGACCGGAAGCGGCCGCCCAGGTGGCCTTCGCTGATGTCATCCTGCTGAACAAAACCGACTTGGTCTCCCCAGCCGACCTGGCGCGCATCGAGCATCGCATCCGCAAGATGAACCGAGTGGCTGTGGTGCATCGAACCTGCCAGTCGCAGATCGAACCCAACCGAATCTTTGACGTCAAAGCCCGGGAGGTTTCCGGCCCGTTTGCTCTGCTGCCGGACGGGGGCTCGGCCGCCAAATCTCCCGCCAGCCCCGCTCACGGGCATCACCATGGGCATTCCTCTGACGACCATGACGAGGCTCATGAGCATGAGCATGACCATGATCAGGATCATGACGAGGGCCATGAGCATGTTCATGAACACGGCGAGGCCCATTCGCACGAGCATGTTCATGGGCACGACGAGAGTATCTCTTCATTCTATATTTGTGAGGAGCGTCCGTTGGATTTGAAAAAAGTTGAGGCGTGGCTCAGCGAGGTGATTCGGGATTTGGGCGCGAATATTTACCGCAGCAAGGGCATCCTGCACATCCACGGCCAGGCGCGCCGGGTCGTGTTTCAGGGTGTCCAGACCATGTTCGACGCCCGCCCTGACCGCTTGTGGAACGTGGGTGAGAAAAAGCTCAGCCAGCTCGTCTTCATCGGGAAGGATCTGGATGAGGCGAAAGTCCGGCAGGGGCTGGCCGCCTGCGTGGTGGCCTGACGACGCACGGCGGACGCGTGGTGAGGGCCTTCCCCGCGGCCTGCCGCAAAAGGGGAGTTTGGTCACGAGTCGCGCCTGCAAAAAAATCCGCTGACAAGCGGGCGCGGATCCCTTTCACTCAGCGGGATTTTCGATATGCCGAAACGCACCGACATTCACTCCGTCCTGATCATTGGGGCCGGGCCCATCATCATTGGGCAGGCTTGCGAGTTTGACTACTCAGGCACCCAGGCCTGCAAAGCACTCAAGGAGGAGGGGTATCGCGTCATCCTGGTGAATTCGAATCCGGCCACGATCATGACCGATCCCGAATTCGCGGATCGGACCTACATCGAGCCGATCACGCCCGAAGTCATCGAGAAGATCATCATCCGCGAGAAGCAGGAGATGGCGCGGATGGGGGCGAAAGGAAAGCTGGTCCTGCTGCCGACGCTGGGTGGACAGACGGCGCTGAACACGTCCATGGCCCTGCACAAAAACGGGGCGCTGGCCCGCCATGACGTGGAGATGATTGGTGCCAAGCCCGACGCGATTCATCGCGGCGAGGATCGGGCGGCTTTCAAGGATCTGATGCTCAGCATTGGGCTCGACGTGCCGATCAGCGGCACGGCGCACACCATGGCCGAGGCCTGGGCCGTGGCGGAAAAGGTCGGCCGGTTTCCGCTGATCATCCGCCCGGCGTTCACCCTCGGCGGAACCGGCGGCGGCATCGCCTATAACCGGGACGAGTTCGAGGAGATCGCCAAGCGCGGCATGGACCTCTCCCCCGTCAGCGAGATTCTCATCGAGGAATCGCTGCTCGGCTGGAAGGAGTACGAGATGGAGGTGATGCGCGATCGCATGGACAACTGCGTCATCATCTGCTCGATCGAAAATTTCGACCCGATGGGGGTGCACACGGGCGACAGCATCACGGTGGCGCCGATCCAGACACTGACCGACAAGGAATACCAGATCATGCGCGACCAGAGCTTCGCGGTGATCCGGGCCGTGGGGGTCGAGACCGGCGGATCCAACATCCAGTTTGGTGTCGATCCGAACACCGGGCGCATGGTCATCATCGAGATGAACCCCCGCGTCAGCCGCAGCTCGGCCCTGGCCTCCAAAGCCACGGGTTTCCCGATTGCCAAGATCGCGGCCAAGCTCGCGGTGGGCTATCTGCTCGATGAGATTCGCAACGACATCACGCGCGAAACCCCCGCCAGCTTCGAGCCGACGATCGACTACGTCGTGACCAAGATCCCGCGCTTCGCTTTTGAGAAGTTTCCTCAGGCCGACCCGACACTGACCACCCAGATGAAAAGCGTTGGCGAAGCGATGGCCATCGGGCGCACGTTCAAGGAAAGCCTGCAAAAATGCCTGCGCTCTTTGGAAATTGGCCGGAGCGGCCTGGGCGGCGATGGCAAGCCGTGGCGCCTGGGCGCGGACGTTTACGGCGATCGCGACATCCTGCCGCGGGATGTCATCAGCCGGAAGCTCACCGTCCCCAACGCCGAGCGCATCTTTTTCATCCGGCATGCCTTGCGCGCGGGTTTTGCGATCGACGAGATCTTCAACCTGACCAAGATCGACCGCTGGTTCCTCACCCAAATCAAGGAGATCGTCGATCTCGAGGAGGAACTGGCGGCGACCCGGAATTGAGGCGGGCCGATATTCTTCCGGCGGCTCTGTTGGCCGAGGCGCGAGGATGTTCCCCTCCCGCAGGATTTGCGGGTTTGTCCGTCGGGAGATTTGCCTGGGCACACCGGTCCCACCGTTACGCGCCTGCTGGAGATTACGCCGATACGATGCCTGCACTGCGTGCGCACCGCAATTCCATGAGGTACCAGCCGCGAGACCTGGGATTCCCCGGTCCCGGCGTTTCCATTCCTGCCCCTCGTCGCCGCGATCCGGGATACTGGCCCCATTTGATGCACCGGCCAATGAGCTTCTGCGTTCGCTGTCGATTCGCTGTCGGTTAAGTGGTGTTCAGACGGGTGACAATCCTTTGCAGATCGGCCCGCAGGGCGGCCGCAGAAGAGTAGCGTCGTTCGGTGGCGAACTCGCAGGCCTTGCAGATGACTTGATTCAGCTCGAAGTGCAGGGCGCTGTCCGGCAGGGCTGTGACCTGCGTGGGCAGCTCAGGACATTGGGCGGGAGGCTTGCCTGTCAGGGCCACGTAAAACACCCGGCCGAGGCTGAAGACGTCCGCGGCGGCAGTCCCGGGGCCTTCGGGCGCGAGGTAGCCTTCGGTGCCGATCCGACTCACCTCACCGGGGCCCGCGAGGGTGGTGACGAGATCGATGTCGGCCAGCTTTGGGCGTCCGCCGACATAAAGGATGTTGTCAGGCTTGATGTCGCGGTGGACGAGCTGGTGCTGATGCAACCGTTCCACGGCGTCGGTCAGCGCCAACATGAGTTCGAGACATTCCCGGGGCGAAAGCGGGCCGCGAATGCGCAAGTCGCCCGCGAGCGTCCGTGGCGTGTAGGTCTCGGGTTGAATCCGTTGGCCCGCCTCGATGTCGTCCCCGGCCTCCATGACGTAAAAAAAGAACTCGGCGCGATCATTGCGCCCGACATGTAGAAGGTGCACGAAGCCTTCGTGCGACCGGGATATGGGCATGAATTTTTGAATTCCGCGCAGGGCGCGCTCGAAGGGCGCAGCTGTGCCAAAGCGGCTGCGATAGATCACCTTGATGGCGTGATGCAGGCCGATGGTATTCCGCGCGATCCAAACCTGCCCGTAGGCACCCTCGCCGATGCACCGGATCAATGTTTGGTCCGGGATTTCCGGTCGCCCCGCCGGAACTTCGGTGGCCTTTAGATGGTCATCCGCGGTCACCTCGGTCAGAGCGGTGAGTCTGGCGCGATCCGCCATGGCTTCGGCGCGTTTCCGATCCCGACCTTCCAGGAAAGCCATGGCGAAGAGGGCGACGGGTAGCTGGGCAAAGACGGCGATGGCCCACGGGAACCAGGTACGGAGAAATTGAGTGCCGGCGACCGAGAGAATGACGAGGAGAAGCGCGAGGCCGGAGATGGCCAGCAAGCGGCGCGTCGGATGATCTGACCCAATCGACGCTGCCAGGGCGGCGAGCAGGCCAGTCAGGGCGAGCAATGCGAACTCTGAAAGCGGGCCGAGCCGGCGCCACCATTGCTCGGAGATCAGATTGGCGTAAGCGACAGCCCAGATTTCAACCCCGGGCACGAACTCACGATTCCACGCGGTGAAGGGCGTCCCATGCACGTCGGGACGCTCTCCCGGGAGCAGTGTTTCCGGTTGTCCGCCGATGAAAACGGTCTTGTCGCGGAAGAATCCGGGGGGCGCCGTCTCGGCGCTGCGATAGGTCATCGAATGAAGGGCGAACGGGCGGGGCGATCCGTAGTAGTTGAGCCAGCGCTGTTCCGCGAGACGCCGGGCGGGATCCCGGGTGATGGGAGCATCGGCGACGGTGGCCGCGGCCCAAACGAGGCTGGGCGTTTCGTCGTTTCCTTCCAGATAGGTGCGGGCCACGCGGTCGGAATCAAGGAGCAACTTGGCAATGCCCCAGCGCGCCGTGTTGGTTTCGAACACGGGCGGCTGAATGGTGTAGGCGCGTTGCAATCCGCTGATGGGCACAAAGCTGCCGGCCAGGACCACACGCTGGTTGCGCTGCATGGCCTGGGCGAGCGCTGTGTCGTCGTCGCGATTTCCGGCCATGGTCATTTCGACGTCGAACACCACGGCGCGCGGCTCATCCCGCGTCAGGCGGTCCAGCAGCTGGGCGTGGATCTTCCGCGACCAACTTGTGATGGAGGTTTGCCCATAATCCTGCAGCGCCTGTTCGTCCATGTGGACGACGACGATATTCGTGAACGACAGCGGTCGCTCGGCTAACTGCAGCAGGTCGAAGCTCCATCTCACCAGAAGATTGGGTGCGCCGAGGGGCAATAGAAGAAGCCAGCCCAGAGCCACGGTCACGAAGACGGTGGCCACGCAGGCCTTGATGTGGGCTGGTCGCATTCCCATTGGGCTCGGGCGGAACGGAACACACTGGGAATCCGCCCGGACAAAAGGCAAAAGAAAAGTTGGGAAGAAATGACCCGGACAACCTTTTGTCGCGTACGCGACAAAAGGTTGTACGTCCCGGACGGGCGGACATCTGGGTAAAACTGGTCAAAGGTGGCAGAGCGAAGACGAAGCGGCCCCGGAAGTTGAAACCTCCGGGGCCGCGTGTGTCTCTGTGATTCCGCGCCCAACTCCCGGCCGGCCGGCCGAGGAGTCGGGCCGGAGTGACTATTTCGCCAGTTCGGCGTTGACCCGTTGTTCGGCCACGTCGAGCAGGTGACGCGCGTAGGGCGCATTGTGGATGCCTTTGCTCTTGTCGCGCGAGAGCAGGTAGAGGTTAAACCGGGCATCTTTGATTCCCTGCGGGATCTGGCCTTGCTCGGTCGAATTCGGACCGACAATGGAGGTGCTGCCGCTCGGGTTGGAGAGCTCGCCGGGCGTGGTGTATTCCCAGCCGAGGGCTTCGTACTTGGCGGCCCAGGAGTTGGTGTTTTTCGTCGTCGCCCAGAGGCTGAGCAGGTTTTTGACGGTGGAGATGCGAGCGCTGATCTCGGCCTGGGTGGTGAAGAGCAGGTTGGTCGGCGAGCGCGCGCCGGACGTTTCGGTGTGACACGTTGCACAGGCTTCGATGGTGGCGCGGAAGGCGTGGCCCGTGTAGACCGGGTCGGTCGGGCTCGGCGTGGCGGAACTGTGTCCGTGGGTGTGGCAGCCCGCGCATTGGAGCGGATTCGACTTGTGGGCACCTTGCGGCGGGGTGTTGCTGGCGGTCACGCCCACGATGCCGAGGAAGACGTTGTATTGAGGCGAGTAGTGAGGCGGACGGCTGGACGAGCCGACGGCTGCGCCGCGGGCGTTGTGGCATTGGCCGCACATGCTGACGCTGGGGTTGTAGTTGGCGGCGAAGTTCGTACCGGTGTTGTACGAGAATACGTTGGTGGACTGGAGCGGGTTCCGCAGCTGGTTGGTGTAGAGGGCGCCCGTGAGGACATTGGTATAGATTCTGACCTTGTGGGAGTCGTGACAGACCTCGCAGCTAATCGGGGTGGTCGCCGCCTCGTGGCCGGAAGGCCAGGAGACGTTGGTGCGGGAATTGAAGGACGACGACGAGTTGTAGGCGCGGAGCATGGAGAGGCGGACCGCGCCGGAGTGACAAGCCCCGCAGGAGGCCATGCGCGTAATCTCGGCTGTGCGATTGGTCGGATTCACGAATTCCTCGGCGAGCTCCTCGACGACTGCGCGGTGCGGCGAGGTGGTCCACTCGTCGTAGGTGGGATGATGAAATCCGTTGTGACAGCCGCCGCAAAGCATGGGTGAGCGGGTGGTGATCGGGCGGATGTTCTGCTGGTCGCCGGAGTCCACGTGATTGCCGGCGGGGCCGTGGCAGTTTTCGCACTGAACATTGATCAACTCGGGGGTGGTGGCCTCATTCACATAACCGCCCGGCACGCCCTGGCCGACCGTATGGCAGGCGAGACACTCAGGGTTGTTGTGTTGATTGATCTTCTTGAGCGTGTCGAAGGCCTGGGCATGGCGGGTGGCTGACCATTCATTGAAGCGAGCGTCGTGGCACTCGGCGCAGGTGCCATTGCCTTTGTACGAAACGGGGGCGCCGGCGATGCGATGGAACGCGTTGCCGGCGGCCATGGGCACTGTGGCGGTGGTATCCTCGGTTGAGCTGCCGACATTTTGCCAGCCCGTGGCGAGATTGGTCGAGCGCTGCACCTGATAAGGCCCCTGGAAACCGAACCATTTCAGCAGGAATTGATTGTTGACGTTGGTTCCCGTGGTGATTTGAGGACGGGGGTTTATCCCGCCCGGCGTCGGCTGGGTGATTTCGAAATCGTCGCTTTGAGCGGCTGCGCGGGCCGCCAGGAGGGCGGCCCAAATTCCGACCACGGCGGCGGACCACAGCGTCCGGGCTGTTTTCTGTAATCGCTTTTGCATACTCCGGTTATTCATGGCCTGGCCTTTCATCAATATGAGTTGTCGTCATCAGCCGCCCGTTGAACCTTGGGAACGTCCGATGTGCCTGTTTGAGCGATTGGCGTTTTAATGAACCCTGCAGCTCGAGCCTACCCTCCCTTTGTCGGAGAGTTTGCATTTATGATCTCCGAACCGCGCCGCGAGCGGGGATTTCAGACAAGCCGAGAATAGCGCCGAACAAGATTGGTGCAGGTGACCGGGCGGTTGAATGCCGCAGGCTTCGAAATTTCCGTGAGCTTCGGGGAAAACGACGCGCGGGCTGCGCGCCGTGTCACGGGCGATTGGAACGGACCGGAGCTCCGGGAGAGTCAGCGCTGCTCACGAGGCCGCTCCAATGGTCGCCGCGTTGCGCGCGAGCGTGGAGGGTTTGGCCGGGACGGACGGAGATCGATCCTTTGGCCGGCTGGGCCTGGGCGCTGGGGCGTCCTCCGGCGGCGCGGGGATCGGACCCATCAAGGGTGTAGTAAATCGTGCCTGGCCCAGTCAGGGTGCACGAGTCGCCCGCCGCCTTGAGGGCGGGCGGCTTGGGAAACTGGCTGTCGATCCAATCAATGCGTCGGCTCACCCAGTTCTTCATCCAGTTGATTTCCTCCTGGTAGGTGTCCCCGACGTAGTAGTTGGGGTTGATGCTGCGACCGAGGATCGGCCAGCGCCGGAAATTGCGAACCTGGGCTTCGCTCAGTTCGCCGGCCATCTCATCGATTCGCTGCAGGAGGCGGGCGCGATCCAAGACCGACCGGCGCAGCTCCGTCCACCGATCGATTGTGTGCTGCATGAATTCCGGATCTTCGCTCAAGCGGCGGAACCACGCGATCTCCGTGTCGCGCAGCAAGTCGGTGTACCAACCTTTGGGATCGTAGCCGTCGTGATAATCGGCGTTGCCGAAGCTGAGGTTCCAATCCCAGGCCGGCCCGACCGTGAGCTTGCCATTGCGCGGCTTGTAGACGTAGGCGCTGTAGCGGAAGCCGTCGATGTTCTTGGTCGCCTCGATGAGCCAGTGCTGATCTATGAACGCGTCGACATCGAGGAATCGAGCGTAGCCGTTGTTGGGGTCGCGGAACGCCGGGCCATTGAGGGCCTGCTCGAACTGGTTCACGTAGCGGGTCAGCCAGGCGGATTGCTCGCGGGTGATCTCCCGGCCGGACGGCTCAACATAGAAGAAGCGATTGCCGTAGCCGGTGCGGAAGCTGGGCTCGTAGCGGTCGGAATGATCGCGCTTGAACAGGTAGCCGCCGGTGATGGCCGGCTCGGTGTTGTCGCCGGGCTGGACCGGCTCCACGTTGAGCCGTTGCTTGGAAAATTTGATGCGCTCGACGAGGACGAACACCCCGGCGTAATCGCTGTCGCTCAAGCGCCCCCCGTTCCGGTCAATGTAGACTTCGACGAAGCGGGTGCGCGGGGCGTAGCGGCCCATCTGGTTGCTTAACTCATAGGCCAGCGCATCCCGCAGCAGGGTCTTGTCGGAATACGGAGCATACAGCACCCAGTCGGACTCTTTGGGCAGGCCGAAGAGCCCGGCCTTGACCTTGTCGCCATTATCGTCCTTGAGGCGGACGGTCAGTGAGTTCTTGGGCTGACGGAGGGTGCTGTAGCCGCGCAAGTTGACGATGGCGCGTCCGTCAAACTCGGCGGGTCCGAGCGCGGCGGCCCGGCCGTTGCGCGGCGGGATGAAACGGACGGAGACGGCGGATTTGTTATTGGCCGAGATATAGCGTCCGAAGGAGTTGATGATGACGATGGGGAGATTGGACGTGAACTCGGCGGGCCCGGCGTCGGCCAGGGAGAACGTCTCCGTGACGACGGGGCTTGGGGCGTGATCCCGCAGGAACGTGCGCGCTTTGACGAGGGTCGATCGGCTGAGCGTGACTGGCTGCGTATATTCGGGCGAGTTGGCGTTGGGTTCGGAGCCGTCGAGCGTGTAGCGAACCGTGCCTTCGCGGGTGGCCAGCTCGAGCCGGGCGGCGTTGCGAAAAACCCCGCCGTGGGCGACGAAGACGGGGATGGGCGCCATGGCAGGGAAGCCCTGCCGGTTGACGGCGCCGGGGGTGGGCTCGGCGAGGTAGACGGCGGGTGAACTCCGGACTGCGCTGGTGCCGGCCAGCAGTTCGGGGAGGAGGAAAAACGTGGGGTCGGTGGCGGAAGCGTTCATCGCATGAAAGGCGAGAACGTTCGCGCCATCTTTGAGCGCGGACAGGTGGGGCGTTAAATCAAATTCCTCGCCGAGCAATCCGGCGGCCCCGGCGGTCAGGAACTGGACGTTGTCGATGTCGATCGTTTGATCCCAGTTGCCGATGCGGCCGGCCATTTCCAGGCGCTGGCTGCCAAGGGTCATGCCCGGGAGCACGGCGGAGAGGGTGGCGGTGCCTCCCGGAGGCTGGCCCTCCGCGCTCAGGGTGACCTGCGCCTGCACCCCGGCCGCGGCGCGCTCCAGCGTCACGTGGGCGTGATGAAACTGGCGCGGCCGAAACGGGCTGGAAGGGACGCTGGTGCTCGCCTTGCGGGAACCGTCCCAATGCAGCGTCATCGCGTTGTCGCCGTCCTGCGGATTGTGGAGGATCTGGAGGGCGAATACGCCGGGAAGGTTGGGATCGCGAACGGAATCGATGCGCAGGCCGGGCCCTTCGCGCCCATGTTGCGCGGTGGGGATGAGCAGGACGGACAGTCGCTCGGTCCCTTCGCCGGTGCCGGCGAACCGGAAGTCGAAGTCGACCACGACAGAATCGGACTCGGCGGCGTCGGGCGCCGGGAACGCGATGGTGCAGACCTGATTGGCGATCTGGCCATTGACGAGACGGAGGTACCGGTTGGTGGAGTCCGGTGTGCGGGGATGCTCGCGCGGGCGGGTATTGGGGTTGGTCTGCTGGGTCCAGTAGTGGACGTCGGCCGCGTCAAACTGCTCGATTTGATGGATTGGCACGGCGGAGCCGTGGTTGTTGGTCGCGGACGAGTTCCATGCGGGGCGGGCCGGTGCGTTCGCCCGCGCCACCTCCCAGCCGTTCAGATAGGCGACAAATCCGTCGTCGTAGCGGACGCGCAGCCGCATCGATTCAATGGCGGTGTTCGTGAGGGAAAACGGGAGGCGGACGTAGGCGCCGCTGGCGCGCCCGGCCATCGCATCCTGCAGATTGAGGCCCAGGAGCGGACGATACGTGCCGTGCGGGTCGAAGCCGATGCCCCGGCGCGCTTCCGTCCAGCTCCGATCATCGAAGCCCGGCGTCAGCCAGGACATGCCCAAATCCCGGTTCGGAACCAGGACCCGTTTGCTGGCGTCTTCGCCGAGGAGGCTTGCGGTGGGATTGCCCATGGCGACTCCATACGAGGCGTCCGCCGCCTGGGGCGGAAATTTCGGCGCAAACTCCATCGCCACGGTTTTTCCATCCGGTCGAACGAGGGCCAGATATTCGCCATCGGCGTCCAATTTAAAATTCGTGTGCAGCTCAGCGCCCGGCGCCCGGCGGTTCTTTCCGGAGGCGAAAACGAGCAGGAATTCTGAAGGCCCGAGGTTGACGGCTGGAAACCGCCATTGGTCGAGCCGGTTCCGATCGTCCGTCAGGCACCAGCCGTCCAGATTGACGGCGCGATCGTCGGCGTTGTAGAGCTCGATCCAGTCGGAATATTCGCGATCGCGATCGAGCAAGGTGCGGGTGTTGGCCGCCATGAACTCGGTGATGAAAACCCGTTCGGCGGCCGGCGCGGCTGAAGCGAATGATGGCCAGACCAGAAGGATCGCGAGCGAGAGGGCCGCGATCAGGACCGCCGCGGCCGGCGGCGGAGTCGTCTTCAACCAATGGGGCTCGGTCAGCATCGGTCTTTGATTCGGGCAGATAGACGCGAGATTACCGGCCATGGATTCACTTTCCAATCGGAAATCCTTTTGAAATTGCCAGGGACCAGCCGGAGGCGGACCCGGGCGGAAGGCCGGCGAAGGCGAGCGACCAACAGCGTCATGGGGGAACAAAGCGGACGGCGGGCGGAGACGATCGCTCGATGGCGCGATGGCGATTAGACGTTCGCCTCCTGGGGTTCCTCGGTGGGCTGCTCCTCTGGCGCGGGCAGTTCCTTGTCGAGGGGCGACTCGGCGTTGATCGAGATTTTCATGGCGGCGACGAACAGGGCAGTGAACAGCCCTCCGCTCAGCAGCGTGTTGCGAAAGAATTCCCAGGTGGCCATGTGGCCGGCCGTTCCTTTCGTCAGGGCGATCAGCCAGCCGACGAAGTCGCGGGTGTATTCGGGGTTGCCGAACGGGTTGAAAAACCATGCCGCGGTGTTGGTGATGAGATAAAAGAGAAAGGCGCTGACGATGCCGCCGAGGAGAAGCCGGCGCAAACCTGACTCCGGCCGGAAGCTTCTTCCCAGAAGCAAGGCCAGCCCGTAGGCGGCATAATTCGCCAGCAGGGTCGGCTTGAAGCTGTCGATGCCGAACGTGTGCCGATAGTAGAGGTTGAGGGCGACGTCGGTGATCGCCATGGTTGCGATCGGGAGCCACCACAACCGGCGGGGGAGGTAGACGCCGGCGCAGAACACGAGGGCGTAGGCGGCGCTGAAGTTTTGGGGCATGAGGCCGGGCCAACGCGTGGCCGCAAACGCGATCATCAGCGCGACCGGCAGCCAGCGGTTTTGGTTCTCATTCACCGGGGCGGATGATACGCAAACCCGGCAGGCTGACAAGCGGGACGATCCGGTCGAAAAACTTTGATGACTTCCGGGCATTTAGTCGTATAAGGAAAGTGTCGTTAGACTAGATAAGTTGATTATGAAAAACTTTGTATCGGCGGTGATCGTCCTGGGCGCTTTGGCGTGGTCTTCGATGGCCGCGGACGCGGCGGAAGCAAAGGCTAAAGCCAGGCCGTACCCGCTCACGACCTGTCTGGTGTCCGACGAGAAACTTGGCGCCGATCCGGACATGAAGCCGTATGTGTTTGTCGAGGAGGGCCAGGAGATCAAGCTGTGCTGCAAGTCCTGCCTGAAGGATTTCAAGAAGGACAAGGCCACTCTGATGAAGAAGCTCGCGGCGGCTGAGAAAAAGGCCAAATAGGGTGAGCTGTTTCCCAGAAACCTGAGAAGCTTGATTACGTGCGGGCGACACTCGCGACATTGATTGGGTTGTTGTTGGTCTGGATGCAGGCCGTGGCCAGCGTCGCACCGCACCTCATCGAGCAGAAGGTCGTTTGCCGCTGTTGCAAGTGCGGCCGGGCGGAGTGTGCGACCCCAACAACGACTCCCGCCCCGCTGTCGTCTCCGGTGGCGGCCAGTTGCCCGGTGGTGGTAAAAGCAAAATCCCCGGTCCCGCCACAGGTCGCGCCATCGCGTCCTGTGCCGGCCGGGGTGGCGCGGGCCATGGCGGCGCCCGCCGGTGAATTTTCCGTTTCCTCCCTGCCCTTGTTCCGGCGGCATTGTGTGCTGCTGATCTGAGATTTTCCACCTCCCGCCCGTAGTGTGCCCAGCGCCGGCGCACCGCGGGTTTTCTCCGGCGGTTCCGTGCGTGCCTTGGCATTGCCTTGCGCGGCTGGTCCCGGACCTGGCGCTTCGCGGAAAATCTGACATTCACCATTTCATGAAGCCTCACGGCTGGCCTGCGGCCATCGTCGCTGCGGGTTGGATTCTGGTCTTCGCCCCGCCGATGGCGAGGGGTGCAGCTCTGACGCCGCCGGCGGCAGCGGAAGTCCGCCTGACCCCGGCCTACCTAAGCGAACTGGCGGAGGAGATGCGCACCAACCATCCGGCGCTGCGCGCGTTGGCGGCCCGCACGAGCGCCGCCCGGCATGCGGTGGGTGGTGTTCGTGGCTGGGACGATCCGCTGTTTAAGTTTGGCGGTGTGGTGGCGACGGAGCAGGGGCCGCGGTTGGAGGAGGAGGGGAATCTTGTGTATGAGCTGGAACAGAAGATTCCGGTCTTTGGGCAGCCCCGGGCGGAGCGTCGCATGGCGTTGCGCGAGGTGGAAGTGGCGAGCGCCCGCGATGAGATGCAATTCCAGTATTACCGGAGGGATCTCGCCAAGCTGTTGTTTTCGGCCGCAGCGGCGGAGACATCGCTCGCCATTGGGCGTCGGGATTTGGAGTGGCTGGAGACCATGGCTGCCACCGCGGGCGAGCGTTCGCGGGCGGGGACGGGGTCGGCCACCGAGTGGTTGCGATTGCGAAACGAGCAGGCGAAGCGGGCGGATCGATTGAAGACCGAGGCTTCGATGAGGGATCACACCTGGGCGTCGATCCACCGGCTTCTCGGACGTCCGCTGGTCGCGGAATTCCCGCGGCTGGCCCTGCCCGATCTTTGGCCGGAGCTCCGGCAGGGCTCCCGCCTGGCGGATTACGCGCAGAAATTTGAGCCCGGCCTGCGGGCCATGAGCCGGGAAATAGAAGTCGCCGAGGCGCGCGTGGCGGTGACCCGCAGCGCCCGTCGGCCGGAGGTGATGGTGGGCATCGAAGGGCGGCAGGATGGCGGCAGCGGAAATTTTCGCGAGGGTCGGTTCAGCGTGGGGCTGAGTTTGCCGTGGCTGAATTGGCGGCAGTATCGCGAGGATGAATCGCGGGATCGCGCGCGGCTCGAGGCGGCGCGGTTCGAGCGGGCCAACGAGGCGCAGCGCGTGGAGGAGGAGGTGCACGGCCTGCTGGTGACGATCGATGCGGCCCGGCGCGAGGCGGTGCTCTATCGTGATGAGATTCTCCCGCGCAGCCGCCAGGTGATGGAGCTGGCTCACGCCAACTGGATCGCCGGCCGGGGCATGTTCATGGAAACGATGGAGGCGCGCCGGATGATTCTGGAGGCGGAACTGATGCTGGCGCGGGCGGTGGCGGAGCAACACTCCGCCTTGAGCGAGCTGGTGGTGTGCTGTGGCATTGGCGATCTCGAGTCGCTCGAAACGATTTCCGAGAAACCATGAAACCGATTTTTTGGATGTTGGTCGTGGTGGTGGCCGCGCTGTCTGGCGCCGGCGGTTGGTTCGTCGCCCGGCGCGGACCAATTCAGATCGGCGCGGCCGAGGGTGGCGCGGCCGACTCGGCCACCTATACGTGTTCGATGCACCCGCAGGTTCGCCAGCGCGGCCCCGGCTCCTGCCCGTTCTGCGGCATGGCTCTCGCCCCGCTCACCTCGGTGGCCTCGCCGGACCTTCCGGCCGGCGCCGTCATGCTCAGCACTAATCGAATCAATGCCATCCACGTCCAGACGATCGAAGTCCGCCGGCAACCGCTCCGGCGGACCCTGCGCGTGGCGGGCGTGGTGGACGACAACGACAGCCGGCACCGCCTCCTGTCGGCCTATGTCGGAGGTCGGATCGACGCGTTGCACGTGAATTATGTCGGCGCGGAGGTGGAGGCCGGGCAGCCGCTGGCGTCGATCTACAGCCCGGCCTTGTTGGGAGCCGAGCGCGAGTATGTTGCCCTGACCCGGATTTCGAACGCGAACGGGGCGCAGGCCGGCGAGCGGGAGCGCCTCATGGCGGGGGCCCGGCAGCGCCTGGTTCAGATGGGGTTGTCGGCGGCGCAAATTGACGCCTTGCCGGACAAGGCCCCCGACGTGCTGGTCACCGACCTGGTGGCGCCCATCAGCGGCACCGTGGTCAACCGCATGGCTTACGCGGGCGCGTATGTCATGGAGGGCGAGAAACTATTTGAGATCGCCGACTTTTCCACCATGTGGTTTCGGTTCGATGCCTACGAAAGTGATCTGGCATGGTTGCAGCCTGGCCAGACCGTGGAGGTGACGGTTCCGTCGGTGCCGGGCCGGACGTTCTCCGCCCCAATTGCGTTCATCGATCCGAACCTGAACGATCCCACGCGGAGTGCAAAGATCCGGGTTGAACTGCCCAACCCGTTGCTCAAGACCAACGGCACGACCCGGCGCCTGCTCCTGCACAGAGTTTATGCGGAAGGCTCGGTGCATTTGGAGAGCCCGCAAGTCACGTGTGTGCCCCGCACGGCGGTGATTGCTCCAGGCCGCCCGTATGTCTTCGTCGATCGGGGCGGCGGCGTCTACGAACAACGCCGGGTCAGCCTGGGCCGGGCGGGGGATGATGACTGGGAAGTCCTCGGCGGCCTGACGACAGGCGAACGTGTGGTGACGACGGGAAACCTTCTAATCGACGCCCAGGCGCAACTGGATTTCGGCATGACCGAGGAGGCCGACGCGGGACCCGGGCCGGGCCCGAGCTCGTCCAGCAACGATGGCAAAGCCTACCCGGTGTTGTCGCCGCGCGATCGGGAACTGGCAACGATCGGGCTGAAGGCGGCCGGAGGTGTGTCGGATGCTCTGGCGCGGGACGATCTTGCGGCGTTTAACACCCGGGCAGCGCAGTTGGCCGAGCCGCTCAGCGCCGTGATGCTGGCCCTGACGAACGGCGCTTGGTTGGCGGTGTCGGAGGCCCTGCGGCCGGGTTTGGCCCTCCCGTCGGCTTCAGACCTGAAGGCGGCGCGGGCCTCGTTCCATCCGGTGAGCCTTGCTGCGGCGGAGCTGGCGCTGGCGATGCGCCGTCACGACGGCGGCGCGCCCGTGCGGGTTTATCAGTGTCCGATGGTCAAGCAGTCGTTCCCGGGCGCACCGAAAGTCGGCCGCTGGGTCCAGGAAACTGCCGGAGCCCGCAACCCCTATTTCGGCGCCGACATGCTCGACTGCGGGGAGGAGGTCAAGCCGTGAGCCCCCTTCGATACTCGCATAGCCTTTCCGCCCGGGTTGTTCCCGGCCCCGGGGCGGAAATCCTCAACGCCGGGAAATCACCACAACCAAAACCAACAAAACCTATGATCAAGAACCTTATCCTGGCCGCATTCCTCGCAGTGGCGTCCCTCGGCTTCGCGGGCTGCGCGTCGTATCATCACCATGGCGCGACCTGTGACGGCGCCTGCTGCAAAGACCCCGCAGCCTGCAAGAAATGCTGCGGCGACAAGTGCGCCACGTGCTGCAAGAAGTAGTCCTTGGGCTGGGTTGCGGGTTCGCGATACGACCCTGTGGCGGATCGTCGAACCCGCAGCCGCCGTTGGGCGCCTGTCCGCCCGAGCCGTCGCGGCGCCCGAAAAATTTCCCATCTGAATGATCTCACGCCTGATCGAGTGGTCCCTGCGCCAGCGGTTTCTGGTCGGCTGCCTGACTGTCTTGCTTGCGGCCGCGGGTTTGCGCGCGCTCTACCGGACGCCCGTGGACGCGATCCCGGACCTGAGCGAGAACCAGGTGATTGTGTTTGCGGACTGGATGGGGCGCGGGCCGCAGGAGGTGGAGGATCAAGTGACCTATCCGCTCTCGGTGAACCTGCAGGGGTTGGCCGGAGTCAAGACGGTGCGGGCGACGTCGATGTTTGGGTTTTCGCTCATCACGATCATTTTCGAAGATCGGGTCGACAACTACTGGGCCCGGTCGCGGGTGCTGGAGCGATTGAACTATCTGGGGGACGTGCTTCCCAGCGGAGTCACGCCCAAGCTGGGGCCCGATGCGACCGGCCTCGGGTGGGTTTACCAGTACTACCTGGAGGTGGATCCCCTGCAGGCACCGGCCGGAGGCTATGATCTGGGCCAGCTGCGCGCCGTGCAGGACTGGTTTGTCCGCTACCAACTCAATGCCGTGCCCGGCGTCGCCGAGGTGGCCAGCGTGGGCGGTTTTGTGCGGCAATATCAGATCGAAGTCTCGTCGCTCAAAATGCGCGCCGTCGGCGTGACGCTTCAGCAGGTCATGGAGGCCGTGGGCCGCAACAATCTGAACGTCGGCGGCAAGGTCATCGAGGAAAACGGCATGGAGTTCGTCGTGCGCGGCCTTGGATTGGTGGAGTCCGGATCCGATCTTGAACGCGTGGTGGTGGCCGAGAAAAGCGGCGTGCCCATCTATTTGCGGGACGTGGCCACCGTGCAGATCGGGGGCGATTTCCGCCGGGGAACACTCGACATCGACGGACGCGAGGTGGTCGGCGGCATTGTCGTCATGCGCACCGGGGAGAACGCCCGGGCGGTAATCCAGGCCGTCAAGGAGAAGCTGGCCCGCATTGGTTCGAGCCTGCCGCCCGGCGTGCGCGTTCGTTCGTTTTACGATCGCAGCGAGCTGATTGACCGGACGATCGACACGCTGCGGCACGCGTTGGTGGAGGAAATACTCCTGGTCACGCTGGCCCATGTCATCTTTCTCTTTCACTTCCGCAGCATCCTGATCGTCACCATCCCGCTGCCGCTCTCGATTCTGGTCTCGTTCATCCTGATGAATGTCTTTGGCATCAGCTCGAACATCATGTCGCTTTCCGGGATTGCCATCGCGATCGGCGTCCTGGTCGACGCGGGCATCGTCATGACGGAAAACGTGCTGCGGCAAGCGGAGCAGGCGGAGGCGGCGAAGCGGCGGCGACCCGGCGCGGGCCCCGTCGCGCTGACGTCGGGCGAGCGTTGGTCCGTGGTCCTGGATGCCTCGCGTCAGGTGGGGCGCCCGATCTTTTTTGCGATGGTCATCATCATTCTGGCGTTTGTGCCGGTCTTCGCGATGGGCGGCCAGGAGGGCAAGCTGTTTCACCCGCTGGCGTTCACCAAAACCTTTGCCATGGCCGGATCGGTGCTGCTGGCGATGACGGTGGTGCCGGCGCTTTGCTCGGTGCTGGTCCGGGGCCCGTTTCATGGGGAGGATCGCAACTGGGTGATGCGCGGTCTCCTGGCGATCTATGATCCGATCCTGGACTGGGCCTTGCGCTGGCGGCAGACGGTCTTGGCGGCAGCGGCGGTGCTGCTGGCGGCGGCGTTGGTGCTGGCCTTTGGGCTGCCGCGGACGGCCGTTCACTGGCTGGAACAGCGCTCGTGGCCGGGGTTGGCCCGCCTCGGCCATGGGCTGGGCCGGGAGTTCATGCCGCCGCTGAACGAAGGCAGCCTGCTCTTCATGCCGGTCCTGTTGCCCAGCACCTCGCTGACGGAGGTCAAACGCATCATGGCCTGGCAGGATCAGGTCATTCGTGCCACGCCCGAAGTCGTGTCGGTCGCCGGCAAGCTGGGGCGGGCGGACACGGCGACGGATCCGGCGCCCGTGGAAATGATCGAAACAACCATTCAGTTGAAGCCGGCGGAGGAATGGCGTCCGGGGCTGACGCGGGACAAGCTCGTGGCGGAGTTGATGGCCAAGCTGACGCAGGTTCCGGGTTATGTGCCGAGCTTTTTACAGCCGATCGAAAACCGGATTTTGATGTTGAGCACCGGGATTCGAGCGCAGGTGGGGATCAAGATTCTGGGCGACAACCTGGACGCGTTGCAGAAGAAGGCGTTTGAAGTGGAGCGCGTGGTGCGGACGATTCCAGGTGCGAGTGGCGTCGCTCCGAGCCGCGTGCAAGGCAAGCCATATTTGAACATCCAGGTCGATCGCAACGCCATGGCCCGGTACGGGCTGAGCGCACAGGAGGTGCTGGACGTGGTTGAAGCCGGCCTGGGAGGGCGAAATGTCACCTCGACGATCGAGGGGCGTCAGCGATTTCCCATCCAGGTGCGACTGGCGCGGGAGGAGCGGGATGACATTGAACGGCTGGGCGGGATCCTCGTGGCCACGCCCAGCGGCCGGCAAATTCCCTTGGGCCAGGTGGCTCGAATCGAGCGGACGACCGGCCCGAGCGAGATTGCGAGCGAAAATGGCCGGCTGCGAGTCTACGTGCAGGCCAACGTCCAGGATCGGGATCTGGGCGGGTTCGTCCAGGAGGCGCGCGAGCGGGTTGAGCGCGAGATTCAATTGCCGCCGGGCATGACCGTCGAGTGGAGCGGGCAATATGAGAACCAGCTCCGGGCTGAGCGCACCTTGCGCATCATCGTGCCGACCGCGCTGCTGATCATCTTTCTCCTCCTGTACGTGGTTTACGGCTCGGCCCGGGAGGCGGCGCATGTCATCCTCGCGGTGCCGTTCGCGCTGTCGGGCGGGGTCTTTCTCCAGTATCTGCTGGGCTATCATTTCAGCGTGGCCGTCTGGGTGGGATACATCGCGCTTTTTGGCACGGCCATTCAAACCGGCGTGGTCATGGTGGTTTATCTCGAGGAGATGTTGAAGAAGAAGGAGGTGGCGTGCGCGGGGGAGGGACGGCCGCTCACGCGTGCCGACCTGGTGGCCGCGGTCAAGGACGGCGCGCGCCTGCGCCTCCGGCCGAAGGTGATGACGGTGGCCACGATTGTGGCGAGCCTGCTGCCGATCATGTGGAGCACGCGCCCGGGGGCGGAAGTGATGAAGCCGCTGGCGACGCCGGTGATTGGGGGCATGGTCAGCAGCCTGCTCCACATCCTGGTGGTCACGCCGGTGATTTTCACCTTGCTGCGGGAGCGGGATCTGCGGGCGGCGGCGCGCCGGGGCCCACAGGATGAGCGTGAATTGTAATGGCCGGAGATTGGCTTGTGGGTAGCCTCTAGCGTTATATGACGCAACCAACCACGCCGATCAAACCGCCCCGCCCACCCTGGTTCCTGTTGGTCTTCATCTCGATGTTCGGGTGCATCGGTCTGGCGCTGCTGGTGTTTCTTTGGTCGAAATCGTCCCACGATTGGGATGCGCCGCCACTGATCTTTCGCGTGGTCGGATCCTGCATTGCCATCGCATTTATCGCGATGGGATTTGGAATTCCGTTGTCGGCCTGGCGCCGGCTTCGATCGCTCTCGCCGCTGGCTGAGGACGGCGCCGGAGGGGATGCCCTGGGCGTTCCGTCGCGCACGGGACCTTCTGCCGGTTATCAATGCCCCCACTGCGCCGCTGGCTTAACCAAGGCGCAGGAGGTTTCCCCCAGCGGCGATGTGAAGTGCGTCTATTGCCAGAAGTGGTGGAACATCCACGGCCGCTAACCTGA
>JBGATF010000009.1:0-297097 GCA_044229355.1 Limisphaerales bacterium | reverse complement strand
CCGCACCTCAAGCTGGCAGCCTTCGAGCCGCTCGACATTCGCGGCTGTTTGCCTCAACTAGCGCTGATGCGAACTGGTCATCCCTCACTCTCCAGTGAAAAACCCCTCAAAATCACCCACATGTTTTGGAGAAGAAGCTCTTTATATTTATCAATTCTGCTCGGTCAAGTTTCTAGGAGCATCAGATGAGATGCGGACTTTTCTGAATCCGCAGGGTCAGGCCGGCAGAAAATATTCTTGGAAAGACTTGGACAGCTTGCGCTCTGACGTTGCGGCGACTGCTGTAAACGGCGATGTCATTCACGCATTGCATAGATTATTCGATGCGAGTCTCTCCCGAGTACCGAACTCTTTTGATGAGCTGGAGGGCGCGCACCTAGCCTATTCACAAAAAGAGCAACCAAGAAAGGGAAGACGGTGAACGTACCAATGTCTGGACATTTTCTGCCGAGGTCAATTCGGAGACTGCAGCCAGCGGACTACTGAGCCGGCACCGCCACAACATCAAACAGGGAAGCTGATCAAATATTGCATGTCAGATGATTGACGCGCAAATTCAAAGCCGTCGCGATTCTTACGAGGGCGTCTACCGAAATGTTTACGACACCGCGTTCCACCTCTCCAAGATATTTTGCCGTGAGGTCCGCCTTTTCCGCCAGCCTTTCCTGGGTCAAACCCGCCTTCTCCCGATAGGAGCGGATTGTACGGCCTAAAATACGACGGTGTTCACGGTGCGCCACGTTGCATAATCGAGACAGGAACCGGCTCGGCGTTGAACCCGATATATGTGTGTTTGTTGTTCTTGCATTTTGTCTGCAGGGGCGTAGAACGAAGTCGGAACCGTGAAAAGCCGGTTAATGACGACGGCGAATGAGCGTCCTAGAGAGGAAAAATGAATGCCATACCTCAATCTGATTTCACCCATAAAACTCGCAATTGGCCAGTAGGAGGTGTGGTCATTGGACTGTCACTTTTCTTGCCGTGCTTGCAAGGGTTGGCTCAAGTGGAGAGCGGCAGCGACGGGCGAGACGGAGACTTTGCTCCAACCTCCAGCGTCGTCATCGACATGACAGACCATCCCGATGGAATCTACCGCTATAGGTCGGTTGATGTACCAGCTGGTGTTGATGTGTCGTTTGTTCCAAATGCGAGAAATACGCCGGTCATATGGCTCGTACAGCGTACGTGTAAGATTGCCGGCCTAGTACGCTTGTCGGGTCAGACGGCTGGAGGCAACGGGGACAAAACAGGCGGAATCGGCGGGCCCGGAGGCTATCAAGGAGGAAATGGAGGCGCCGGTTTCTCCGGGGGCCAAGGCCCTGGTGGAGCATTGCCGGGCTTGGCGGCGGCCTTTGGCACCTACCCATTCCAACACAACGGTCGAGAGTATGCACCCGATACGAACGGAAGTTCAATTTATGGGAACCGCTATCTTCTTCCCTTGATAGGAGGATCTGGAGGCGGGGGGGTGACACGACATCCAGGCGGGGGTGGAGGCGGTGGCGGGGCGCTGTTGATTGCGGCATCTCAAACTATAGAGCTCAACGGGCGCATTGAGGCAATTGGAGGTAGTGGCTCCGTTGCAAGCGACTGCATCACATGCTCAGCTGGGGCAGGAAGCGGCGGTGCCGTAAGACTGTTTACCCAAACTTTGAAAGGAAGTGGAACCATAGACACGACTGGTGGATTTGGCCCATGGAGGGCGCTTGGTGGTGGGGGACGAGTTAGAGTTGATGTTTTGGATAATCAATTCGGGGGTCACATTTCGGGTGAATTTAGCCAGGGCTTTCAACCGATCATTCTTCTCCCATCCGGTCAAGGAGCGCATTTAGCAATTACCAGCGTGGCGGGAGTTCCTATTGCGACATCGCCCACGGGAATGAACTCCAATCCGGACGTAATCATTGCTAGTCAACAAGCCAATCCTATACCCATCACTGTTAGTTGCGTAAACATTCCACCAAACTCGCAGATCACCGTGAGCATCAAGCCCGCGAACGCAGCGTTGATAAGCGTCGCCGGCAACAACCTGGGAACCTTTTCATCCAGCATGGCGAGAGTCGTCGTAAACCTGCCGCGAGGTGGCGGTTTAATTTACGCCACGGCGATTGTTGGCATTGGCGATGGCGCATCTTTGGACAGCGACAGCAAATTCTCCTCTTACGCTCAGATGGGTCTAACAACCAGTGGGGAGCGCTTCATCAAGATGCAAATCACCGCTGCCCTGGGTGGCGGTCAGAATGTCACATACATCACAGCCTCTGGGCAGCGATATTCTCTCGTAGTCAATTGACAGGTCATTATGACCATCTGCTGCAAATCAAACAAGCCTTGGCCACCTCCGGTTCACGGCTGTGCTCGAGGCGAGATCGTTTTGCTTCTGGCAATTTGTTGTTTCCTCCCATTTGTATTACCTTCGGGCGCAGGCGAGCTCATCACCAATTTACACTCGTTCGTAGGGAATTATCAATATGTCGACGATTTCGATCGCGAAGGGCAGACGGATGGAGGTATTCAGTCTTTCCTCGTGGGCTATTTGTATCCTGATAACTTCGGTACCGACGCCCTCAGAAATGGCGGAATAATTTCCCCCATCGTTAGCTATCATTATTTCGATTCGCAAGCTGAAGTAAATTTGCAATCGGCAGCGAGTCTTCCTGTCAGCTTTTTCTACAGGGGCAGTCAATTGACAAAGGTGATACTCCGAGGGCCACACACGATTGAGGGCGGCTCGTCCGATATCTATCAGTGCATCGCGATATACGCTGACGGTACAAGCGAAGACGTATCAAGTTCTAAGCAAACCGCCTTTTTTGCCAACCAACTCATCGGCACTCCCTTTAGTGCAGCAAAATTCATCGGAAATCGCCTTCATACCATTGCTTCGCCGGAGCGGGCAGAGCTATGGATTTCTGCGACTTTTAAAGATCACACCGGCAGCAAAACTAGTGAGCAATTGTTTGCGACTATAATACCGCCGTTCTCTGTCCAGATAGCTGCAACAATCGGGGATGTTCAGAACGTCGATGGTATACGCAGATCAAAGGTTACACTTCGGGCGATTCCGTCGCGTGTCCCTACTTCCTCCATCGACTTTCGATGGGACCTTGGTGATGATGATGGTCAATTTGACAACCAACGCGGCGACACGGTATCGGGCTACCTAGCAAACGGCAGGACGCATCTCGTGGGCGTCGAAGCAAAACGTTTGGACTCGCCTGGCGTAACGACCGCCAGGCTCTACATTACTTTGAACAAGGAGAATTCGGATTCAAACGAACCCGTTACGAAATCGGCCATCGATGTGTTTGCTGGAGCGATTAATAGCATTCAAGGCCAACCACTGACACTTGAAGATCTCACCAACGGTTCAAATGGACTTTTGGTGATAATTCATGGCTTTTGCGCTACTGCGACAGATGATTGGGTTAAAACAATGGCGGCCGCAATTCACAAGCGGTTGCTTGCCGCCGGCATCGCAGTTCCAGCAATAGCCCTCTACGATTGGAAAGAGATGGCAGATCCGGACAAATTCGAAGGAACGAGTACCACCTGCCCGCCAACATTCTTGAGAGCGTCCGACGAGATAATCAGCCAAGACATAAAGAATTATGCCATGGCGCAGGGGCATATCTTGGCGGACTGGATTAGTCGACAGCTACAGGCGGGGCTCCTAAGCCAATCCAAACCAATTCATCTCATCGGTCACAGCGCCGGCGGTTTTGTAGCCGGCGAATGTGCGACTCTTCTGAAAGAGTTTGCACGTGATACTTCTGGACCCAAAATACAGGTGACAATGCTCGACACGCCGCACCCAGTCCGGCGCCACATATCAGATTTCCGCGGTCCTGGGCGAGTCGAAAGATACATTTCCTCCTGCCTCGGCAGCTTCGCGCCTTGGGTGGATGGATCGGGGTGCCTAGTTAATAAACGTTTTCCACTTCTGGATTGCGAAAAAGCGATTCTTGATCTAGCTCTTTTATACCATGGCATAGCATATCTCTGCCTTCCCGCAATTGAGCCCGACCAATTTTATTATCGCGCAGTAATTCCAGATGTTCCGAGTACAGCGCTCGAAGCGCATGAGTTTTCCCATGAATGGTATTTGAATACAATTGACAACGCGGAGAAAGACGGATTTTGGTACTCCCCGTGGTTGGATAATCCATTCCCTACAGTTGCCTCGAGTCAAGAATTTTCAGTCGCTGGTAGTTCTGAAACAACACAACCACTTCAGAACTTTGAAGTATTCGGACATGTTACGCACTCTAACACCTCATATAGAATTTGCGAGAATTCCGATGCTGGAATTTTCAAGACGGTAACCTTCCCGGTAGGTGCAGAGACGCTACGCTTTCGGTATCAATTTGCAACTTCCGGAGACGGAGATTTCCTCAGCGTTCATTGGGGTAGTAATGTGATACTCTATGTGGGATTAGATACCTCATTGAGCGAACATGTACCCGTAAGTGCAGAAGTAAATCTACCGATTACAACTAATTCAAACGTGTTAACCTTTAAGCTTGTCAGCCGCGGTTGTACAAATGCCGTTCTCATCATCGATCGTGTAGAGCTTAAGATTAATTTGGATCCTGACGGCGATGGCTTATTAACCATGGATGAAGCTCGAATCGGTACAAATCCGTTGCTGTATGACACGGATGGAGACGGAATATCCGACGGAGAAGAGGTTGTTACGAATGTATTAAATCACGACACAGATGGGGACGGACTAGACGACGGTGATGAATTGAAAGCAGGTACCGATCCCACGCGAGCAGACTCCGTCTTACAGATTGTTGGCGTCCACTTCACCGCTCCATCTACGGCGCGCATTGATTGGCGAGGCGTTTCGAACCACACCTATCGAGTGATCCGGTCTAATGCAATCGACCGCAAAAACTATGAGGTTCTCACCAATAATCTTCAGGGAGGCGCGCTGGTGATGCAGTTTTGTGACACCACGGCCACGAATCAAACAGATTTCTTTTGGATCGAAACTGACAATTAACGTAGAAGCGTTGTCCACATACTTGCCTGTGCAAACATATAAACATGGTATTATATTCTCTACGATGACTACAGTATTAAACAGTGATTCTGACAATGATAAAATAGGTCAAAAGTATCTCGGCATTGCCTGCATTTTTAGTGTGTTAGCCTTTACGATTTCAATCGCGATAAGTATTCTGAGTGGCTTGACTTGGGGCGGACAGTTGCTTTCCAAATTCCTTTTGTATGTGTCGATACCGATTGAGTTTGCTTTGCCGTTGTTGTCGATTTTGCTTTCACTGGTGGCTTGGAGGCGGGGCCGTAAGGGTATTGGACCAATTGCTTTAATACTATTAAATAGCTATATCTTACTTCCAATTGTTACATTCCTAATAGACTACCTATGAGTGGTAACTCTTATTGAGGCTAGTGTTCCTATCCATATCCAAGGAGCCTACTGGGCTATTATGACATTTGGCTCAGTCAGGAGCGACATTCGCCGTCTGATGCAAATGGAGAATGGTGTCGGTTCGGCAACAATGCCATAAGATTTAGACCAGGGAGGCATTAATGACTATTGCGTGCCCGCATTGCAGAGACATTGATCAATTCCAAAAAATGCGGTCGGCATTCCTGGTCGTCCAGATTGCCAATTGATACAAAATGGCCGTTTGTCGGCGAGGAGCGATTGGATTGCGGCGAATAGAAACAACCCATGACCGCGTTTTAAATGGCCGCACGCTTTCACGAGAGACTTTACCCTCTCGGCGCTGGTCGTCACAGTGAGAACGCGGAAACGATGAAAGCCAAACCGATGACGATGAATGCCTTGAGTCCAGGTTGCTTCATAGGCGAAAAGTTTTCTATAAAAGGAAGATTGGGACATGCGACTCCTCGTCACCGGCATCGTCGAGCGATCGGCTTCTAGAAAATAGTAGGCACGCTCTCCGTTGGTCGATTCAATCGCGAATACCCGGTCGGGAATCACTCCTAGCTTTAAACTTTTACCGATGTTCACAGTCCATCGAAATGGCTTGTGCGGTGAGCGAGACTGTGCCAAAAGAGCTTCAGAATGGATCAGCCGCACTTGGCCGCTCTTCCGGCAGCTCATTTCAACGGCAACCATCACATCGCTGACAAGCAACGCGTGTTCGAGAAAGAGCCTCGTAACGCCTTGATTTTTGCGACCGCTGCAGAAATCGATGACAGCGGGCCTCAGTTCGTGTTTCAAGATGGCGGCGCCCTTAGCGCCCAAGCCGTAAACTATGCGGCGCGAGCCGCCGCAATGATAGTAGTCGATCTGCGCCCGAGGGCGCTCCAGGTAGCCGTGATGATAGAGCCGTTGCAGTCGCCGCAAGATCTGCTGGCCACTCTCGCCGAGCAACTGAACGATGTGGGATGAGCGTAGAAACCGGTGCCGATGAACATGTCGGATGATTTCCTGGTCGCGCTCGGTCAGCTCCATTGGCGCGATGTCCGGCGCACGGGTGAAGCGGGGGAGACGGGGATATTCCATGACAATAATCTTATCATGAACACACCCTGACGAAGAATTGCCATGGAGCTATTATTCAGGCACCGTTTTGGCTGCAGCAACTTCAGCTTTCTTGATGATCGGCCACAGGTCGACATCCATCGCTCCGGCGATGCGCAGCAACGTGTCGAGCGTAGGTTTCCGCAGCTCCCGCTCCACGCGGCTGATCATCGTGTGGGAAAGTCCCGCATGGGCAGCGACTTCATTCATAGACAAGCCCAGTACCTCGCGCTGCTCGCGAAGAAAGCGGGCGACCAACGCCCCAACTGCATCGGGCTTGAATTTCGGCACCGACCAGAAATACCCAAATTCGAGTTGACTTGGTATGTGCCTATAGGCACAAGTATGGCATGTTCATGCGCCGCATTGGGCCAGGAGACACCGAAGCAGTTCATTCCTGCTTTCGCACCTACGGCTGTCCAGACATCTGGGAGATGGCTGATGGCGATTTCGCCATTATCGGAACCGACATCACGGAATCCATGGCGACGCTCCCGCCCTCGGCCGGCTGCGCTCCGACCGAACGCATGGTGAAGGTTCCTCGCAGGCTCCTCGTCCAGGCCAAGCCATATATTCCCGACACGATTTGACATGGTAGAATGGGGACATGGGAAGTCTCCATTGGTTGGCCGAAAACTGGTTTACGCTCCTCAACGCCATTGGCGTCGTGGGCGGCTTGTTGTTCACTGGGTACTCGCTTCGCTCCGAAACGAAGACCCGAAAGATCGCAAACCTGCTTGCACTGACGCAGGGCCATCGTGACATCTGGAAGCAGATATTTGCGAACCCGAAACTCAGCCGCATTCTGGAGGCCGACACATCCGTCGTGGAGGTAACGCCCGAGGAAAAGATCTTCGTCAACTTGGTGATTCAACACGTGAGCCTGGTCTTCCACGCCATGAGCAATGAACTGACAATCAAGGCCGAAGGACTGCGCCGCGATGTTTGGTGGTTTTTCTCGTTGCCGATTCCACGGGCCGTTTGGGAGAAAACGAAAGTTTTGCAGAATGACAATTTTGTCGACTTCGTCGAGGCGTGCCGGAATTGGAAGTGAGGCGAACCAGAAACCCGTTCGCTGCCAGATCCCGACTGCGAAATTCGACACAAATTACGCCGAGGTCGGGGCGACTCGGTCAGCCCAATCATTGAGTTTGCGTTCGACTTCTGCGCGCTTCGTTGCAAACCGCTCTCGTGACCGCGCGATAAGTTTTGCGGGCGCGCCAAAAGCGTTGCCGACTGGAGCCAGCGTCTTGCCCCGGAACGGTTCTCGGTTTGCGCCATCCTCCATCAGTCGGATCAAGATCTCAAACTTTTCGAGGTCAACAAACTGCTGGGCGACATGGGTGCTGCCGAACTCCTGGTGCAACGCCTCGGCGTCGGTGTGGCCGACACGGAAGGAAATGAGCGTGCCGACATTGCCGAAGATGGCCTGCCGGATGGGGAGTGGTACTTGATCGATGTATTGGTGGGAGAGCGTGAGGCAGAGCCGATACTTGCGAGCTTCGGCGAGGATCGACGCGAAAGCGTCAGTGCCGAAGTTTTGGAACTCATCGATGAACAGATAAAAATCCCTCCGCAAATGTTCTGGCTGATTCGTGCGGGCCATTGCTGCCAATTGAAACTGAGTCGTCAGAAGGGAACCGAGGAGGTTGGCCTTGTCAGCGCCGAGTTTTCCCTTCGATAGATTTGCGATGCAGAGGCGCTCGTTGTCCATAATGAAAGGAAAACTCACCTTGGTTCGCACCTGACCGAGGATGTTCCGCACGACCGGGTTCAGGAGAAACTGACCGAGTTTGTTCTGAAGGGGTGCGATGGCTTCGCGGCGATAACGGGCGTCGTAGCCGGCAAATTCGTCGGCCCAATACTCGCGAACAAACGGGTCTCTGATCTGTCGTACGACCCATGCGCGAAAGGTGTCGTCGGTGAGCAAGCGATTGACGCCAAGCAATGTGACGTTCTGGCAATCGAGCAACGCTGCGATGGCGTTGTAGAGGATATACTCCAGGCGCGGCCCCCACGAATCGCGCCAGATACTCTTAAACGCGCTGACGATTCCTGACGCGACCAGGTGGCGGTTGTCAGGTGCGACGTTCGCGAGAAGATTGAGGCCGACGGGGAACTCTAGATCGCCAGGATTGAAGTAGCAGAGATGGTCGGCCCGCGATGGCGGGATGTGGTGCAGCAGATCCTCGGCAAGATCGCCATGGGGGTCGATCAAACCGACACCATGGCCGGCGGTAATGTGCTGAACGACCATGTTTCGCAGTAAGGTCGTCTTTCCGGAACCCGTCTTGCCAATGATGTAGGTGTGATGACGGGCATCTTCGGGTTGTAGGCCGAAAAGGGAATCGCCGCCCCAGTTGGCTCGGTGGCCGATGTAGATGGTGTTCATGATTGCGGATTCAGCCGCCACTCCCGGCCATGCTAAGTGTTTCCCCGCTTCATTTGGAAACTGTCGGCAAGCGAAACGCCGCACCGGTGCAGGCGTTTCGATGGCTGTCCCGTAGGAGAGACCATTGGCAAACGCTGTTGGGTGCGAGCCAACGGGGTAATGGCGGCTGAGTCTGTAACCCGAAGAAGGTAATTCTAACACGGCGAGGTCGTCGCGCGATGCGCGCGGCTGTCGTTTAGTAACGGTGGAATTCGCACCGCACCATTCGTAGCCCCATTTCCAAAACTCCCGGGTCCATTTTCGTGAGCGATAGCGTGCGTGAGTACCAAGTCGTCTACCATCAGGGAAGTCGTGCGCGAGATATCGCGAGTTCGTCGTCAAACCAGTAGCCCCCAACGTGTCGTCGGCGACGGCGGATAGCCGGCAGCGCCCGACTTCGCGCTTTTTGGTGAAGGACAACGGTTAGTTGGCCTGACACCCGGTTAGCCGTGAGGCAAAAGCGCGAAGTCGGGCGCTAGCCGACGACACGTTGGGGAACCCGTAAGGCTCTGTTGAGCCACGGGCTGATAAGCCGCCGGGCGATAGCCCCTACATACCATGTATGTAGCCCTTCGGGGCTTCATCTCGTAAAGGACAGTTTACTTCTCGGGGAAGAAGATGTTAAAATTCAACGATGAGATCCCGTTTTGCCAAACAGATTATGGACGAAGAAGGATGGCCAGATTTAAAAGTGCGGTTGGAGGAAATGCCTCTACAGCGATTGAAGCGGTTGGTAAATGCTTGCGACCTTTCCTCAACTGGTGATGTCGATTCTCTCAAGGCAAGGAGATCAAAATCCACTCGCCGTCAGTTAATCAAGGCAGTTTCCACGCTAGACACTGAAATAATTCAACGAGGTTTTTTTAAACTCTGGCGACAAGCATGAAGACTCCCGAGGTAAAGGAAAATGAGAACGATTCGGAATGTTGCGCTTCCGACACCATGTCGCACAATATTTGTTTGCGGCAGGTTCACCAAAAAACGGCTCAACAGGGCCGCCATTTTCGGCCGTCCCATTCGTGCACATTTGTGGTGTCTGCAACGGTGGTTTTTGTTCTTGCCAATGGCAATTTTTGTCGGCGATCCATTTCGAGTTATCCCGGTCCAACAGTTAAGGTCGGCGCTTTTGACAAGAGAGTTTTAGTGTGGTGTAATGCGTCGTGAGGTTGCTTTCTCGTCATTCTACGTGCTACCATTGCCTTGCACTTGTGAGGGCCTGCCTCTCCAGCGGTCATTTGAAAACCGCAGACAAGTGCAAATCATCAGCCACCGGATTGCCCGGTGGCTTTTGGCGTATCAGTCTTCCGCCGGATTTCCATCATGCAGAACCCGTGTCCCCTGCTCAGTCTGTCGCCAAAATGGAATCAAGCTCCAAAACATCAGGTCATTCCCTTCTGCTCGCTTAACGATGACCTTAAAACGACGAGTCTCGATCACGGCTATGAACTCGTAGAAGGTCGCGGGCGAAATCAGTTCTTCCCAGTGGCCATGCCGGTGTCGACGAATTCGTTCGTGCCCGTGATGAATGCCTTGGACAGTGTTGGAGAGGCGTAGAATGAGCGGAGCCATTTTCAGATGCTTGAACCGCATGAATTGATCGCGACGCGACCGGCCGCGATTCCAAGCCTTTCGCCGCAGGTGCTGCAGACCCTCGGGACTGAATTTTACAGAGGCACCAAAGTGAGGACAACGCACCGAGCCAATAGCCGGGTACAGTTCCAGAGCGTTCTGAAGCGTTGCATCAAACTCTTCATCTGTGAATTCCAACGGTGCCATTTCAAAATTGAATCTCGCGCAATGCCGCCTCAGATGGCCGGATCCGGCCCTTCGTCGGCGCCCGGTCTGGTTCGATTAATCGGTCCGACTTTACCGACTGCCAAACGAGTCGGTCATCGGTGGATAGGTGCCGTCTTTTCCTTAACTGTCTGCGCTTAAATTGTTTAGATATCATTGTATTATTCCTGTATTATTATGTGGAAGTTTATTTCCGGGGTGCGTGACTTTTTTATTCCTACCCCCGTGGAAGTTTTCTTCCTACCTCCGAGGCGTCGGAACTCGCCACTTGTGGACAAGTCCCGCGGCTGATTCTCTAAGTCGGGTTACACCGGCGGCTTTGAGCCACGCATGTTTGAGCACAACATGGATGACGCGCTCGTTTCGATTTTGAATCGAAACCGATATAAACCCCTTTTCCTTGAGCGATCCGATGTAGTTACGTATCTGTCGGTCGCTGACTCCAAAGAACTCTGCGAAATACTTGTTGGACGCGAAGCATCCGCGCTCGTTGTCAAGCGAATGAATTTCGACGAAAAGAACTTTTTCCATCAGAGACAATTGCTCGGAAAGCCAAATCTCCTTCGGGATCCAGATGCCTTTGAAATCACGTGATGGGCGCTCCATGCTTTCAATTGTAACAGAAGTTCGGAAGAAATACTAACTGCCTGGGAACACGGAAATGCTTCCCCACTCCTACGGGCATGATACAATGATTAGGAGGATTTTACGTAATCAATTATGTCGGCATTATTCCAATCCCAACACAACAATGCGCAGGGCGCCGAATCGTCCGACATTCTTCCTAATCCTTCCGCAGCGTTCGGAGGTGTTCCGAATTTTTCGGAAACATTCCGTATCGTTCCGAGTGGTTCCGCATCATTCGGCACGGTTCCGAAATCTTCCGAACGCACGACCAATCATACGCTCACCGTGCGCGAGGTAGCGCGGATGTTTGAAGACTCGAAAGTTTCCCGCACTGAACGTAGCATTGTGAATTGGTGTCTGCCAAACAGACACAACGTATCCAGACTCGACGGAGTCTATGATGTCAACGAGCGCAAATGGTTCATCACTCATGAGAGTGTCGAACGTGCAATAGCTGAAGAGCAGGCTCGTGCAGCACGTCAGAACGAGCCGGTGCCAAATGCTTCGGAAATGTTTCGGAAGGATTCAAACGCAGAAGTTCCGAATATTCCAGAAACGGACGATCCGCAAGGCAAAGGGAAGTCATCATACGATGGTGACGGCGAAGTGACGGAACTCAATGCAAAACTGCGCGACCTTGAAAATGCGAACCGAGTGAAAGATGCGGTGATCAAGAATCTCGAGGCAAATTTACGCGGTGCTGACGAAGAACGCAGAGGATACATAAATCAGCTTATCGACAAGAGCTACCACATCGGCTCACTCGAGTCACAACTACTTCGGTTGTCAGCTCCAGATAACCAAACGCATCGGGCGCTCCCGAACGGTCGCGAACCAGAACAACGGTTTCCACAAAGCGCAGACGGTCTCGTGAACTAGGTCGGCGGTATGCGCGGTAACGCATCACCATCGCGGTGGATAGGCGATGGATCAGCTGCTCGAAAGTTTCACCGTTACACGAGCATGGTTGAACAACCACAGAATCGGTTACCGTGGGGCCATCCGGTGGTCTCGACAAAGTATTCTCCGCTGCTTCGGAACTTTCCGCCGCATCGAATTCCCGAAGCGCCTGGTCTCGGTTCACTATGGAGTAATGAGCGATGGATCGAGCATGAAGCAAATGTCCCGGCGAAACCGAAAATTGCGGTTGTTCCGGCGGAAGAAACAGCATCGTTGGGTGGCGCCCGTTTCACCTCCGTTGGATTCATAAGGCTCTCACCCGGGACAGGTAATTGAGGGGTCTCAAGCCGAATGGCCAGAACATGCGGTCGTGATAGAGCTTGCGGTGGCGCGCACGGGCGCAGTTCGAACGGTCTGGCCACGACGATCAATCAGCATTGGAGAAGGCAGAACGAGTGACACAAATTGCAATCTGACCGGACCTCGATACGAGATATTGATTATGTTATCATGAGCACACAGCGCGTTGAATTTGAATGGCTGACTTAAGACGTGTGTCACCGATGTGTGCCATTAGGGTCATTAATGTGAGACATTATGGCGCCATTGACACATCGATCACCCGGCTGGGCAACTACAATATTTTGTGTGGGAAACCCCAATATATAGTGGCTTGTATGGCATTCTTACGCTGTATATAGGCATTCGAACTGAGTTGGCATGGCGAGAGCTTTGCACTATGCAATGTTAAAATCCGTTAACACTATCGGCCAGCCGATTTACGGCTGGGTAAATAATCGTCGCCTGACTTCTACTGGCGGGCTCACTCAACGCCGACTTCCTCAGGTTCTCTTCTTGGCCCTAATAGCCTCGATTGGGCTGATGGAAACTCTCCATGGATCGCCACCAGAAATCGCTCCACTCCCAGCGGTGATGAAGAGCGTTTTCAAAATTCAATACGGCGTCAATTCGGGAGCTGCCTTTGCAATCGAAGTAGATGACAAGCAGTATCTGATAACGGCTCAGCACGTTGTTCCTGGAATAACTAAGGATAGCGATGTCATGCTAATCAACAGTGAGGTGCAACGTAACATCATCAAGGTGACACCGATTCTATGCGAAAACACCAATGTGGACATTATCGTCCTCGTGCCTCCGAGTATTCTTACAGATGCTAAACGTGTTCCAGCAACGCAATCAGGGGCGGTGCTCGGCCAGGATGTATTCGTATTTGGATTCCCGTTGGGGTATTATACTGCTGTTGAGAAGAATATAGTCCCATTTGTTGGGAAAGGTATGATTTCGGCCATTGATGATCGCGATAAGAGCGCCATGAAGTATTTCTTCCATACTACTGCTGCTCCGGGATTCTCCGGCGGACCGATTGTTTTCATTGCGCAAGACAGCAATGCGCCGAAAATCTTGGGGGTAATTTCGGGTTTCGACACCGTGGACTATCCAGTATTCAATGGAGCAGTCGATACCGGCCTTCGGGGAAAGGTAAATCCAGGAATAATGTTCGGGTATTCGATCGATCATGCAATTGCCGCCATCAGGAAACAACCGATTGGCCCCTTAATATCTGCGAGATAACGGTTTCGTTGGCTAGCTCGTAGTCCTCTAACGTTGGAATTACCACTTGTGCATTCTTGGCATACGCTCGGTGGACGGCTTTGGAGTTATGGCCGAGGGCTTCTTGGGCGAACCGCTCGGGGTAGCCGGCGGTTTTGGCGCGTTCGGCCCAAGCGTAGCGGTAGCTGTGGAGGGTGATGCCCTTGATGCCAAGGCGGCGGCAGGCGCGGCGGAATTCCGTCGCCCGGTGCGCCTCGCGCATGGGCTTCAGCTTGGGGAATAGCGCGCCCTCGCGCGGGAGCGCTTGGAACACCCGTTCCAGCTCCGCGCCGAAGCGGATGATGGAGGCGGTGCCGGTCTTGTTGCGGTGGAAGCTCACCACTTTGGATTTCCAGTCGATGTCGGAAGCGTCGAGTTCGGCGACGTCCGACTGCGCGCCGCCCAGGTGCCAGCAGCATTCGTAGAAGGCGCGGCGCTCGGCGTTGGTTTCTCCGGCGACGATGGCCTGATGCTCAGCGAGGGTTACCGCCCGCTTTTCCTTGAACCGCACCTTGGGCCATTGCTTTTTCGGCAGCACCGGCCAGGGCAGCCAGTTCATGTCGAGGGCGAAGTTCTGGATGCGGCGCAGATACACGTTCGTCGAGACGGTGCCGGTTTGCAGTACCTTCAGGAAGTGCATGGCCTGGGTTTCGAGGATGGAGAGATTCCGGATAAGGTCGAAGGCCGGGTCCAGCATGGCGCGTGTGTGGCGGATGCGGGTCGGGCCGGTTTTCATCTTGGTCATCTCGTCCATCGGCACCTGCCAGGTGCGCTTGCCGGCCTCAGGGTCGGTGGCGGCGAGATAGGTGCGGGCGATTTGACGGTTGAGCGTGGGTGCGCGGTGCGATTCGTTCTTGGCGGCAAGGAGCGTCATTGCCTCGGATTCGTCCTTGGTGCGAAGGCTTAGCTGCTTCTTGGTCGTGGTGTCCTCGTAGTAAAACACGCCGGCGCGGCGGAAGAGGATGAAACGCGATTTCATGTTCGTGCCATGAATCGTGCCCCCGTCCGGCGTCCACGCGTTAGCGCGTAGTGGGCGAGTTTCAGGGAAGTGCTGCCGAATTCTGGCAAATGGCCGTTCCAGATGCCGGTTTACTGACAGTTCCACTGACAGTGGCCGTTCCGATTTTCGCATCTCCTTGATTCAACCGCGATTGCGGTTGGAGGCGAGGGTCGGAATCGAGCCGACGAATTTGATTGCGATTACTGCGCTCGTCCGGCATGACATACTTCCCTGCAATCAATCCAGCTTTTGCGGAACTCGAGATTTTATCCAACCAGCTTTTTGGCCATGTTTTCGGAATGCTCGTTTCGCAGGTGGCTGTAGGTTTTCGCGATGAGGACACCACCATCTTGGTGGCCCTGCCAGGCGGCGATGGTCTTAAAATCGACGCCGAGTTCGACGGCACGCGTGATGAAACAGCGACGCAGGGCGCGCGGGGAAAAGTGCGGGAACTGGAGGCGGCGACAGGCTGCGTCTAGAGCCTTTTTCGGGTCCTTCACACGGAATAGGCGCTCCCCTACCCGGATTCGCCCCTCCTGCTGGAATCGTTCAACCAGCGGTCTGAGCTGCGGAAAGATCGGAATGGCGTAGCCGGTGTCGGTCTTGCGCCGGTGAAGCGTGATTAGGCTGGCGTCGAGATTGACGTGTTCGCCGAGAATGTTGGCGCATTCGGCGGTGCCGACTCCGGCCTTGCCCATGAATTCGACCAAGTCGGCCGAGTCACCGGCGTCGGGATTCAGCGGTTGATTGCGGATATTTTCGACGATGGCCTGGAATTGTTCCCAGGTCGGGGAGGTCCGGATCGGCTTGTCGATTTTGACCTGTTTGATCTCGGCGGCGGGCGATTCCGCGATGGCCTTGTGTTCGAGAGCGATCGCAAACAGGTGACGGATGAAGCGGATGTACTCGTTAAAGGACGCCTTCTTGAGCCGGGCCTGCTGCTCGCTGAGCCAGAGCTTCAGCTGGCCCTTGGTGATCGTCCGGACCTGGATGTCGAAGCCATGCCTCCAGGAGGCCCGAAAACGGGCGACGATGGATTTGCGGGTGGCCTGGGTGTGCTCGGCGCGGCCCTGGATGGATTGCAGGTAAAGTTCGATCAGGGCCTCCAGCGTCATCGTGCTGGCTTTGGGGTCGGTCCTTCGATACTTGGCGATCTCCTCCTTGAGCTTGCGCGAGGCGAATTCCCGGTCGGTGGTTTCGAGGGGAATCCATTTTGTCTTGCCGTTACATTTGAAGACCCCGTAATATTTTCGCGTTGATGAATAGCGGTAAAGATTATCTGCGACCCTCGAATACGAGCCCAGCTTGTAGTGCGTTTTCATCGCGCTCAGTGTACGGGTTCGGAGGAAGGTTAGGAGGACGAAATAATCGCACCGCCCGATTCTTCTTAAGCGTCTCAGTCTGAATTGGTTGGGGTCATAGCTCAGTTGGTAGAGCGTCTCGTTCGCAATGAGAAGGTCTGGGGTTCGAATCCCCATGGCTCCACCATTTTTTCCCGGTCCATCTCATGGGTCATTCCATCGGCGATTCTTGTAAAGCCGTCTGAATTGAAGAAGGCCGGGGCGGTGCAATCTCGGGCGACTCGATCGGTCGCAAAACCGTGAGAACTCCATGCCCAAAACGAGACAAAAACTCTGGAGCAGATTTGTCGCCTCAGGGCTCGTAATCCACTGCTTGTCACAGGTCCTTTCCCCAGGTGCGGCAATCGAACCCGCGATCAATCCGGCTGCCGGGACACCAGCCTCCGGGAATACGATCGAGACCCGATTCTTCTCCTTCCAGCTTCCAAACGGGTTCACTAACGCGCCGTCGGCCAATTCCAATGGCAACGACTCTCTCAGCTTCGCTTATGTGCGGCCCCACGGCACGGATTCCGGCAACGCGGTCTTATTGATCCGCGTAAGCCGCCCCGGCAAAGGGTCCCGGCCAGCGAAGAATTCAGCTGCCAAAGAACAATCCGCCCGTGATGGGTATCTGAACGGCTATTTCGCCGGGCAATCCCGGAGATACCCTTCGCTGCATCGCGGCGCGACCTCCAACACGAATCTGGATGATATCGTTTTTACCACCGTCAGTTGGAGCGCTGCATCGGAGAGAGGCACCTTTCAATCCCGAATCTGGGTCGGGCGACAGGATGGGCGATTTCTAGTCCTGGAGGCGATGGATTTCGGTCCGTCCATGGAAAAATCCCTTACGGAACTCGAAGCGGCGGTTGGGTCGATTCGCTTCAAGCGCCAGTTCCAGTGACGCGACCGCTTTTCGGGACGAGTGAACTGCTCCGGGCCACAGCTCAGAGCCACGGTCTACTCCGGCCTAAAAATTGTGCGTGAAGCTGGCGAGGATGGAGAAGTCGGCGAACGACGCATCGCCACCCGGCCGGCCGCGGGCGATTTCGGCGGCGCTCCGCTCACGATTTCGATAGGCCGCCACCGGGGTGAGAATCGACAGCGAGTTCTTCTTCCCGTTCCAGGAAATGCCCGGCTCGACCGAGATGGTGTAGCCCGGCTGACGATAGCCGAGGCTGTCCCCGACGGCGTCGTAGACTGGCACACCTTCAATCCGGCCGCCCAAGGAAAGACGGAGCCCATAGGCGGGCCAGATCGAAAAGCTGACGCCGCCGCGTCCGAAGTATTGGTCGCTGATCGAGTTGTAGGTGGCCGGGCCAACGGGCTGCATGTCGGCCATGACCGCCTCGGTGTCATTCATCTCCTGCGGGGAAATCAGGTAAAAGCCCTGCAGATAGGCGAAGAGCGATCCGTAAATTTTCTGGTAGGCCTGCAACTGGAGCACGAGGCCCCAGCCGCCGTCGCCGGGTTGGATGGACTGATCCACCGGACGCATCACGCGGCCTCCGCTGCGGTAGGAAATGTCCGAGGCCTGGTCGTCGCCGGTGGGCGTTTTAACGCCGAGGCCGAGCGCGATGTTCCCGTCCATGTGTCGGTGGGGATCGAGCAGCCAGTAGTCGGTCACCAAACGAATGTCACCCAGCCCGCTGGCAAACATGGAGTGGCGGCGTCCGTCCGTGTGTTCGAACACCGATGAGCGCTCGGCGGCGATGAATGGCAGCGTGGCGCTCGCGCTCCAGCGGGCGTTGAACCCGTAGCCCACGGTCACGTCGATGGTGCTGACCGTATTGATCATCTGCTGGTGATACTTCTCGCGGTCGGTGTTTTCCTCGTCGCCATCCAGCCAAACGCCGCTGCGAGCGCGTCCGCCGAAGTGGCGGCCGGACTCGTACCAGCGGTAGGAGATCGTGCCGAGCCAGCGGTGGCTGGAGGCGAGCGTGGTGTCGTGCTGGCCGGGCACCATGGGCGAGAGAGGACAGCTGGGGGAGCCGACGCAGCCTTGGGCGGCGACCTGGTCCGCCGGCGTCAGCCAGACGAGGCCGAGCCCGAGGGCGAGGGATGAGCCGGAGAAAATCGTCCCGCAGCGGGACGCGCCAACAAAGTTATTGGGAGTATGAATCATTGGGAACAGGCGGAAGAAAATAGGAAATTCAAGGTCTTCGCAAGAGCGGACGAAGGTGGCCCCGGAACACGCGGGTGAGGTCGGAAGCGTGCAGCCGGATTCGCAGTCCCGGGCACGGCGAGGGATCGCGCGTGCCCGGGGCCTCCGAATACGACGGGGGCTTCACGGCGCGCGAGTGGCGGCCCGGTAGAAGCGGGAGTTACCGGTGAAGTCGTTGGTTCGAGCGACAGTCAGCGCGTCGAACGGCTGGTTGACTTCACTTCCGTCGTTGGCAAAAGCCGAGCTTAGTTCCGGCGTTGATTCCAGCTGATAGCGGAACCCGCGGGCGGCCTCGAAGCGCACTTCACACTTGCCGGAATCGAGGCGGGTGATGTGGACCGGGGTGGTCAGAATCGATCCGTTCCAATAGCGTTGGGCCAACGCCCACACGCCCCGGCCACACTCGGCCCCGACGCGGCGGCCGGCGAAATCATCGGCCGGCGGGTGGATGCCGCCCCAGATCCGCGAGAGGCCGACCTGATCGGCGGCGTCGAAAAATGTGGCCCACTGCAGCGTGACGGGCTGGGTCGGGCCCTTTTCATTGACCAGGTTGGTGATGGTGTAAGTGGCCATGCCGCCCGGGAAGAAGGGGTTTCCAGTGAATGCGGTGAGCACTTCAGTAATGGAACGGGTGAACGTGCTATGGCCGGAGATATAGCCGGGGAAGGCTGGCGTGACGAAATTCGAACGTTGATAGGCGGTCCAGGTGTCCGCGTGAATCCAGCGCACGCCGTTGGGCGTCGTCCGCTGCGGCGTTTCCCCCGGCCAACCGCGCACGGCAATTTTACCCACCGTCAATCCGGCGTGGCGTCCCGACGCCTTGGATTGGAGCGTCACCAACTCGATCAGGTTCGTGACCAGGGGCAGGCCCTGGGCGTGGTAGGACGCCTTGCTCGGGTCCGAGGACTGACCCAGCATGCCGAGGTAACGGATGGCGCTCAAAGGCCGCCAGCCATCGTAGTAGCGTTTCAGCGACCACGCCGCGCAGGCGGCTTCGTGGGCTGCCGCATTGACGACAAAATACATCTTTACGTCCCATTCCAGATCATCGACCTGAGGGCCAGTCCCCCCGATACGCTTCACGGTAGCCGGATGGTCGGCGACGTCGTTGGCCATGACGTTCCAGTGGCCAGGCGGTGTTTCGGAGGTGGGGCCGTCCGCCCAAAACTCCGTCAGCGCCCGGACGTAGTCGCCGCGCTTGACGATGTTCGGTGCATACGGAAGGCCGGTCGACGGGTTGAGCGGCCGGCCATGCCCGTCGTTCGCACCCAGCGTGTTGTTGCCGAAGGAGGCCGGTGAGATGTCGACGGTGACGTCATCAGCAGTCGTCAATTGGCTGCCGTAACGAATCACTTCCACAACGTTGCTCACAAAATCGGCATGCGTGGCGGTGCCGAAGTAGGGCGGCGGGCCGGGATCAATCCAGGGCCGATTTTCATCCGTCCGTTTCATGGCGAATGGACGGACCCAAAGCCATTGGGCGCCGAGATACGGCTGCATGGGGCTGGTGGGAAAATTGTTTTGGTCCACGGCGTTGACGACATTCAGGCGTTGCCAGTGATTAATGTCGGCGACGGTGTGGCCGAAGCCGTCATCGATTCCGGCGCGGTCCGTGGCCAGGGCGGGATTCGTGAAGAGGTACTCGCGGGCGTGGCCGACGGGGTAATCGGGATAGGCGATGGGGCTGGTGGTGATGGGATAGCCGACGCCATTGGTCTGGCGGGACCCATCGTCACTAAACCAGCGGGAGACGGCATCGTAGATGGCATTGCCAACCCCGGGCGGCGTGCTGGTGTCGCGGCTGTTGTTGTTCGTGCTGAACCCGAGCGAGGTCAAAAGCGCGTCGTCGAGCGCGATGCTGTTTGACGCGGTTTTGGAGAACGCATGTCGCTCCCGCATCATGCGCCAGACGGCATAACTGATGGCGTTGCTGCGAGCCGCCGCGATGTCGGGCGCGGTGTGTTTGCCCCGGTAGACGTAGCCGACCGCGGTGGGATCATAGGCGGCCCAGGCATCATACATGCAGACCGAGAAGGTGAAGAGATTGCGGGCCTGGGCTGGAGGATGCGGCGTGTCCTGGCGAATGGCGGCCAGAGCCCGCTCATTCCAGACCCGCGCCACGCTGTTGGATGCGGCGCCGAATGAAGGCCAGGCCGACCACAGAATCAGGGCCGCGCCGAAAGCGCTCGTCCAGCCTAAGCGATTCATCCGCGAGAATGCCGGCGTGATCCGGCCTGCTCCGCCATCGCCACGGCGGGCGATCGCCATTCCTTTATCAGAATAGCCAATTCCAGCTTTTGAGTACGTCATCATAGTTCTGGCGCATTTTGGTGCAGCAAACCGTCGGGATTCAGGCGCCTACTTTAGCCGAAGACTCATAACAGGCTGTGCTAATGGGAGGATTAGCCGCTATGATGGGGCGAACCGGCCGGGTTTTGGGGCCAACTGCAGAAATTCAGCCCAGGCGTGAACCCGGCCGAAGGCGGCAACGGAGCGGCCGCGGCCGGGCCTTCTGAATCGAAATCACGCCGCGTGGCGGGCGTCGGATTGGCTGGGGGCGGGCAAGTCGAGAGTCACAACGGATCCCCGGCTGGGGCCGTCACTGTGAGATTGGAGGGAGCCGCCCAGCAACTGGACGGCCGCCGTGCATTCGGCCAGACCAGGGCCCGGAGCCTTGCCAAGGATCGGCAAGCCGGTGCCGGACGTTGGCCGGACGGTCAGTGCCCCGGCGGGCGTGCCGGGACCGTGGTTCACGATCTCCAGGCGAACGAACCCTTCGCCGGTGGCGGCGCCACGGAAGATGATTTTCGATGGGGCTGGGGCCTGGTCGCCCAGTGCATCCGCGGCGTGGCGGAGGAGCGTGCTGAGCAGCTGCACGAGCACGGCGCGGTCGCCCGTGACCGCCAGATCTGCGGCAACGTCGGATTGGAATTGGATGCCCCGGGCCTGAATGGCGTCGCGGGTGCGATCGGCGGCTTCCTGCAGCGCGTCGGCGACGGAAACCGATTCGGCGATGTCGGCCGGGGCGGTGGCGGCCTGGTGGCGTTGGACGATCTCGCGCAGATGGTCGATGTGCTGGCTGAGCAGGTGAACCTCCGCCTGAAGCTCGGCGCGTTCCGTCATCCATTGTTCGGAAAGCGACTCGAGAAACCTGGGCAGCTCGCGGCCTTGGACATCGTTGGTGAGATACGCGCCGAGGTTGCTGGAATGGGCCTTCAGCCGGGCGACGGTGGCTGGAAATTCGGCCAGACGCGATTCGCGAACTTTTTCGAGCAGCAGGCTGGTAGAAATCTGGATATTCCTCAGCGCGCCATTCACGCCATGCAACGCGGTGGCGGCCGCTTCGGCCTGGATCGCGTTCCGCGTGCTGGCGGCCAACTGACGGCCCAAATCCGCGAGGGTGGCGGTCTGTTCGCGAACCCGGGCTTCGAGTTGCTCACAGGATCTCTGCAAATTCTGGCGGGCAGCCGACATGGCGGCAGCCGAACGCTCGAGGCGCCGGTAATGCCAGAGCGAGCCGCCGAAGAGAATCCACCCGACCAAAAGGAGAAACGCGTCCGGCGAAGCAACGCTTTGCGACGGGTCCTGTTCGGACCAGTGCCGGGCTGTGGCGGCGCCGAGCAGCGCGAATCCGACGCCACCGCCCCAGGGCCAGATCAGTCGCCGGCGCTGGACTGAATCCACCGCAGAGGATTCTGGCGCGGACACCGGAGGAGCCGAAGGCGTCGTGTTCATGAATGACAACAGTTCAAAGCCAGCCCTGGGACCCGCATCCACCCCGTGCGAGGTCCTGGCCAAGGCCGGGGGTGGCGGTGTGCGACCGCCACCCTGGGCCAAATCGGACGTCGACCAAAGCCGGCTCAAACTTTAGCCGCCCGGCTGCAGGCGTCCCGTCCCGGGCATAGCCCGTGCATTTGACAGCCGGGGTCTCCCTCGACATCTATTGCGGATGTTCGACCAACAACCCCTTGATTTGGAGTGAGCACACCCGCCCTGCATTGGTTCCGGCAGGACCTGCGCCTGGACGACAACCCGGCCCTGGCCGCCGCTGCGCAACGCGGCGGCCCGGTCGTTCCGGTATACATCTTGTCGCAGGAGGAGAACGACGCTTGGGCGCCGGGCGGGGCGTCGCGTTGGTGGCTGCACCAGTCGCTGGCGGCGTTGGACGGGCGGCTGCGCGCCGTGGGGTCGCGATTGATTTTACGCCGCGGGCCCGCGCTGGAGACCTTGCGCGCTCTAGTTAAGGAAACCGGAGCCGGCGCGGTCCATTGGAATCGGCGCTACGAGCCGGAGGTCATCGCGCGGGACAAACACATCAAGGACAGCCTGCGTCAGGAGGGGATGGAAGCGGAGAGTTTCAACGGGGCCTTATTGCACGAGCCGTGGACAGTTCAGAATCAGAGCGGCAAACCCTTTCAAGTTTTCACGCCGTATTGGAAATCCTGTTTGAACCGGCCCGATCCAGCGGCGCCCTTGGCGGCGCCGAACCAGTTGGCGGCGCCCAAGGTCTGGCCGAGTTCGACCCCGCTGGGGGATTTTAAACTCGAGCCGGCCATCGATTGGGCGGGCGGCATGCGTCGGGCATGGCAGCCAGGGGAGGCCGGCGCGGCTGAAAACCTGCAGGCCTTCCTGGCCAGGGCATTCGCCAATTACTCGGATGAGCGGAACCGGCCGGACCGGCTGGGGACATCCCGGTTGTCGCCCTATTTGCACTTTGGTGAAATTGGTCCGCGCCAGATTTGGCACGCCATCCAGCGAATGGCAGCGAAGCGCAGCTGGCCCGCCACGCAGTGGCGTCAGTCACAATTCCTCGCCGAGGTCGGCTGGCGGGAGTTTGCGCACCATCTGCTTTATCATTTTCCCACGACGCCCACCGAGCCGCTGCGGGCGGATTTCAAAAAGTTCGCCTGGCGGCGCAACGACGAGTGGCTGCGGGCATGGCAGAAAGGCCGGACGGGTTATCCAATCGTCGACGCGGGCATGCGGGAGCTGTGGGCAACGGGCTGGATGCACAATCGCGTGCGCATGATCGCGGCGAGCTTTCTGGTGAAGGACCTGCTGATTTCGTGGACGGAAGGTGCGGCCTGGTTCTGGGACACGCTGGTGGACGCCGATCTGGCGCAGAACACCCTGGGCTGGCAGTGGACGGCCGGATGCGGTGCCGATGCCGCCCCGTATTTCCGCGTGTTTAACCCGGCCAGCCAGGGGGACAAATTCGATCCAAGCGGGGACTACGTTCGTCGCTGGTGTCCCGAGCTGGGGCGGCTGCCGGCCCAATGGATTCACCAGCCCGAGCGCGCTCCGGCGGAAGTTCTGCGGGCGGCGGGAGTAGAGCTGGGCCGCACTTATCCCGAGCCGATCGTCAGCCACGCCATTGCCCGCGAGGTGGCCCTGGAGGCCTTCGCCCGAATTCGCGGGCGTTGACGACGCGGGCGTTGACGGCGCGACCGGGTGGCCGGCATAACGGAGCGCAACACCGTCCATTCCTATGCGCACAAAAATCCGTTCAACCTTGGTGGCTCCGCTTGCGTTCGTCCGTTGCGGTCTGGCGTTCGTGGCATTCCTTGGGGTCAACATCGCGGCAGGCGCAGCGCCGTCGCCCGCCCCGACCGGCGGACCAGGAACGAATTTCACCGCCGGCTTCGCCGAGCGCGACATCACTCCGGACCTCGGCATGGAGGCGCCGGGCGGCTACGGCAAGGATTATCACCGGACCTTCCACGATGCCTGCAAGGTGCGCGCGGCGGTGTTCAGCGACGGTCGCCGGCGCGTGGCGTTGGTCGGCGTGGACATCCTGTTTGTCACTCGCGCAATCGTTCAGGACGCGCGGGCGGAGATCCAGAAGCGCTGCGGCCTGCCGGCGGAATGCATTCTGATCGGCGCTTCGCATTCGCATTCGTCCGGGCCGATCGGCATGAGCGAGCCCGGCGATTTTGATCGCGCTTCACCGCTGGTGCGCGACTTGTTCGAAAACAAAACCATCGTGTCGAATCCCGGCTACACCCAGCTGCTGCGGCGCCAGATCGTCGAGGCGGTGGTGGCGGCCGACGCCAGCCGCGTTGAAGCGAAGCTTGCGGTCGGCTTTGGCCACGAGGACAAAGTCTCTTTCAACCGGCGCCTGCGCATGCAGGGCGGCGTGACGTTTTCCCACCCGGGCGCCGGCAACCCTGATATTCTCGGCTATGCCGGGCCCATCGATCCGCAGGTCGGCACCGTGGGCGTATGGGATTTGCGTGGGCGGCTCTTGGGCGTGATCGTCAACTTTTCCTGCCACGCGACGACAAATCCGGGCGGCATTTCGGCCAACTGGATTGGGTCCATGGAAAAAACGCTGCGCGGCGCTACGGGCGATGCCGCGCTGCCAGTGGTGTATCTCCAGGGCGCCTGCGGCGACGTCACCCAGGTGGACAACCTGACCAAGTTTCAAAATCCCGGTGCCGAAGAATGGTGCGAGCGGGTGGGAGGCCGCGTCGGGGCCGAAGCCTATAAGACTCTGCTCCTCGTTCGCCAGGGCGCCGGACGCGACATCCCGATCGATGTTCGCCAAAGCGTTTGGAAGGCCAAACGCCGCGTGCCCAGCCCACAAAAAATCCAGCGCGCGCGCGAACTCGTCGAGCTCGGCCCGGAAAAAGCCGGCGCCACCGAGTGGACGTTCGCCAAAGAAACCCTTCTGCTCGACGCCATGATGCAGGCGCGCCCGGAAGTCGAAGTGGAAGTGCAGGTCCTTCAGGTGGGTCCCATCGCCTTTGTTTCCAACCCGGCGGAGTTCTTCGTGCAATACGGCCTCGATATCAAGAAGGGCAGCAAGTTTCCCTTCACCTTCCCCGTCGAGCTGGCCAACGGCATCGTGGGCTATGTGCCGACCGAGGAGGCGATGGGCCCACACGGGGGCGGCTACGAAACGCGCCTGACATCGTACAGCAATCTGGAAGTGCCGGCCGGTCGGCAGATGGCCGAAACCGGCATCCGCCTGGCCAACGAGCTGTCGCCCGGGCCCGTGCCGCTGCCGGCCCCCGCCCCGCCATTCCGCGCGCCATGGTCCTATGGCAATCTGCCGCCGGAGCTGAATTAAGCCAAGCCGAGGGAGGCGCGCTGCGGTCCCACGGGTGGCGGGAACGGCCATAGAACAGATCGGCGGGAAGCGTCGCAATCTTCGTCATCCGAGTCCGGATTCGGCCGCTGCGGACTGAAAGTCCGCGCTCCGGTTCGGTTCAGGACCCACTATAACCTCCGCAATGTGCGGCTGCACTCGGCGGCTGCGGGCTGAGAGCCCGCGGCCCGGCTCAAACGGCGAACAATTCGCTTCACTCCGCGGCTCGGGAGGCGGAGCATTGGCCGTCCCACACCGGCGACGCTGCAAAAATGACAGGCGCGTTCACGCAACTTTGCCGCCTCGGCCTCGGGCTGCTCTGCGCGGGGCTCGCGGCCGCAGGCCCCGCCACGCCCGCGACGCTCAACGGCGCGGCCGGAGAGCCGAGCCGCCAAACCAACCGCCAGCATTGGGCCTTCGCCCCGATGCGATCCTCCAGCCTCGCGACGGATTCCGGGCCGGGAACGACCCGAAATCCAATCGACCGGTTCTGGACGGAATCGAAATCGGGCGTGGCCTCAACGGCGGCGACGCCCGCGGTACTGGCCCGTCGCCTTTCGTTCGATCTAACCGGTTTGCCACCGACGCCAGAGTGGATCGAATCGTTCGAACGTGACCCCGGGGAAGCCGCCTACGAGCGGCTGGTGGATCAGCTGCTGGCCAGCCGCCATTTTGGCGAACGCTGGGCCAGGCACTGGCTCGACGTGGCGCGCTACGCCGACAGCAACGGCTACGAGGACGACGATGATCGGAAATTCGCGTGGCTATACCGCGACTGGGTCATCCGCGCGTTCAACGCGGATTTCCCGTTCGACACCTTCGTGCGCTGGCAGCTTGCCGGCGACGAGATTGCCCCGGAGAATCCGGACGCGGTGGTGGCGACTGGTTTCATTGCGGCCTCCCTCTGTGATCGCATTCCACCCACCGACACTCAGGAGAACAAGCTGCTCTACCGCTACAACGAGCTGGACGACATTGTCTCCACCACGGGGTCAGCCCTGCTCGGTATGACGCTGGGCTGCGCCCGGTGTCACGATCACAAATTTGATCCCATCCCGACCCGCGACTATTACCGCATGGTGGCCGCGTTTACCACCGGGCGCCGCTCCGAAGCGTCCTTGAACAAGCCCGCGCGGGAATTCGCCGCCTGGAAGGCGACGCAAAAACGCGTCTACCGGGAAGCAGGCATGAGCCGCCTGGGTTTGAACGAGGATGAAAAAATTCGGCTGCGGCACAGCGAGTTCGACTCCGTCTTCGACGCCGCCGATCTCAAACGAAAATACGGCGAAGCGGTGGAGCCGACCGACGCTCAGCTTCGCGCCTGGCTGAAGCCGATCGACCAACAGATCTGGAGCAGCTTGGAAGCAGCCGCCAAAACGGGCGCCACGGCACCGATCGCCCTGATCTATACCGACACCCAGGCTGAGCCCATGCCGGAGTATTTGCTGGGCCGCGGTAGCGTTCGCAATCGGAACCAGGCCGTGACGCTTGGGTTTCTGACGGCGCTTTCGAGAGGCAAACCCGCGGAGGATTACCTCGCTGCCTGGCGACCGGAGCCGCCGTTCACCCGGCCTGGAACCCAGACCAACGCGGCCGCAGCGGAAGTGTCCCAGGCCGTGGATGATTCCGGATTCGTCCGGCCCCGCACGACATATCAACGCCGGGCGCTGGCCGAGTGGATCACGGACCCGGAACACGGCGCTGGTCATCTCCTCGCCCGCGTCATCGTCAATCGCCTGTGGCAACATCACTTTGGCGAAGGCCTCGTGCGCACGGCCAGCGACTTCGGAACCCAAGGCTCGCTGCCTTCCAATCCGGCGCTGCTCGACTGGCTCGCCGCGGAACTCATCCACCAGAGATGGCAACTCAAGCCCATTCATCGCCTGATTGTGACCAGCCGGACGTATCGCCTCGCCGCGGGCGTTCAGTGCATTGCCCGACATCCCATTCGAAATTCGGCCGACATTCAACACGGCGATCAAAAAGAGGGCGGGAATGACGGACACGCCACGCCAGCGCCGCCCGGATTGCTGCGGCGGCAGCCCTTGCGTCTGGAGGCCGAAGTGTTGCGGGACGCCATGCTGGCGGTGAGCGGGCGCCTGAATCGGAAAATGTTCGGCCCGCCATTTCGGGTTCTGATTCCCAAGGAAGCCATCGCGACGCGCAGCCGCAGCCCCTACCCCACCGACGTGCGGGAGACAACCGAGACCTGCCGCCGCAGCATTTACGCCTTCGTCAAACGATCCGTCCGCAATCCCTTGATGGAGGTGTTTGACTCGCCCGATCCCAGCAGCACCTGCGGCGTGCGCAACCAGACGACGGTTCCCACCCAGGCGTTGACCCTGATGAACGACGAATTTGTCAGGCAATGCGCGCTGCAACTCGCCCAGCGCGTCCTCACGGATGCCGGGGTCGATGCTTCACGCCAGATTGACCGCGCCTTTCGCCTCGCCCTCGGGCGCGGCCCCAGCGGGACAGAACTAGATCGGGCCACGTCGTTCCTCGCCCAGGCCGCCGACGCCCTGGGCGACGGCATCCCGGTGGAAGGCCTCTCCGACCTTTGCCATGCCTTGTTCAGCCTGAACGAATTCGTCTATGTCGATTAGCCCGCAATTCCACCGACCGCCCGGCAACCGCGTGCATCAGCGCGCGGGAAGCCGACGGGATTTTCTTCGGCAAACGGGCGCCGGCCTGGGCGCGCTGGCGTTCGCCGATTTGCTGGTCGGAGAAAATTTGCGCGCGGCCGGAGGCGCTGGAATCGCCGGGCCGGTTGGGGAGGGTGCAACCCGGGGCCTCCATTTTCCGGGCCGGGCCAAGGCGGTCATCTGGCTGTTCATGGAAGGCGGGCCCAGCGCGATGGACACCTTCGACCCGAAGCCGGAGCTGGACAAGCACGACGGCGAGAAGCCGTCGATGGGCATCGACGTATTCTTTGGCAACCCGGGGCCGTTGATGAAATCGCCGTTTTCATTCCGGCAGCACGGTCAGAGCGGCACGTGGGTCTGCGACGCGATGCCGCACATCGCGCGGCACGTCGACGATTTGGCGCTGATCAAGTCGTGCCAGGCCGAGTCGCCCAGCCACGGTCCGGCGATGTATCAGATCAACACGGGTGTGATTCGCGCAGGGTTGCCGAGCGCGGGCGCGTGGGTCACCTACGGGCTCGGCAGCGTCAACCGCAACCTGCCCGGATTCGTCGTCCTGCAGAACTCCCGGGGCAGCAAAGGCGGCGCCGGCAATTGGGGCGCGGGCTTTCTGCCGAGCGATTTTCAGGCGACAGCCTTTCGTTCCCAAGGCAGCCCGGTCTTGAACCTGACCCGGCCTGGCGACCTGAGCGAGCGTCGCCAACGGCAGATGCTGGAGCTGGCCCGTGGGTTGAACGAGGAACACGCCGCGCGCCATCCGGAGGAGGAATACCTCCGGGCGCGCATGCAAAGCTACGAGCTGGCCTTCAACATGCAGACCGAAGCCACCGAAGCCGTCGACCTGGCAGCCGAATCGCCCGACCTTCGCGAACTTTACGGTCTCAATAACAAGGTGACGCGGCCCTTCGGGGAAAAATGCCTGCTCGCGCGTCGCCTGGTGGAGCGCGGCGTGCGCTTCGTGCAGGTTTATTGCGATGACGAGTGGGATTCCCATGACCGCCTCGCCGAGAACCATGGGCGGCGCATGGCCGAAACCGATCAGCCGGTGGCCGCGCTGCTCAGCGACCTCAAACAGAGGGGACTCCTCGACGAGACGCTCGTCGTCTGGGGCGGCGAGTTCGGCCGCATGCCGGTCTCGCAACGTTCCGACAACCCGCGCAACGACGGTCGCGATCACAATCCCTACGGATTCCTGACTTGGATGGCGGGCGGTGGCGTGCGCGGCGGCATCCATTACGGCGCGACTGACGAGATCGGCTGGAAGGCATCGGTCAACCCGGTCAGCGTGCATGACCTGCACGCCACCATCCTGCACACGCTCGGCATCGATCACGAGCGCCTCACCTATTTCCACAACGGCCGCCACTTTCGCCTCACCGATGTCGCCGGGAACGTCCTCAGATCCGTTGTCGGGTAGTTTCAATCTGCACCGTAAGAGCCTGTCTGAAAAGTGAGTGGGGTCCTGCGGCGAGAGATTTTGGCGGTGGCCAAGGCGGGGAGGCCGGAGCATCCCCGCAGCGGGCTGTGACGGCCGAGCCAACGCCGGCCACCGCCAAAAGATCTGCCGCCCGGAGGGTTTTCGCGGAAAAGGCCCATTGTCTTCGTTGTTCCTCGGTCACAGGGCGCTGTCGGCCCTGCTCCCTCGTCACGCCTCGCCAGCGGGCCTTTTCCGCGAAAACAGGACCCCACTGACTTTTCAGACAGGCTCTGACGAGTGCGTTCGAAGCCAGAAGCCCCATTTGTTAGTTTTTGATTTCGGATTGCCGAATGGGTTCATCGGAGCGCAAAGGAATGAAATTTCCTCTCACTATTCCTCTGCCCCAATTCCTTTGCCAAATACGACAGCTGCGCGTGAGTTTCCAGAAAGCGCCGAAGCCGCCGACAGCCGGTTGTCCGCAAAGCGGCGCGCTGCGGAGAGCGCGCCCTACCATCTACCCCCCCTGGCGGGGACGCCGTTGGACCGAACGTTTCGCATGGACTCAAAAAAAAGTTGAGAAATCCGGTTAGATCCGGCCGGCAGCCGGCAATTAGATAGTGTGACGCGGCTGCCCGAGGCACCCGGGCAGCAAATACCAACCAAGGAGGGACGCCGGGTCGAAAATGGATGTTCGGCCCGGCGCTGGTATCCGGGACGAAACAAAGCCGCGGGACATGGCGCGGGCAGGCGGTTGTGCGGTGCGATTTTCCCGCTGACTCTTCTTCGGAAGTTCCCGCAGAATTGCCTCATGGCACTCGTTCGTCTGCGGGTTCTGCTATTGGTCGCGCTGGGGGGTGTGGCGGGCGGTCTGGTCGGGGGCGGTTCCCGCGCCGACGCGGCGGCCCGGCCGAACGTGCTCTTCATTGCCGTCGACGACTTGAAGCCCGTTCTCGGCGCTTATGGTGACGCAGTGGTCCGCTCGCCGAACATCGATCGCCTGGCGGCCCGCGGAGTGACGTTTGACCACGCCTACTGCAACCAAGCCGTATGCGCCCCGTCACGAAACGCGCTGCTCACCGGTCTCCGGCCGTCCACCCTCGGCATCTACGATCTCGGCACGAACTTCCGTGCGGCCGTGCCCGACGCCGTCACTCTGCCCCAATATTTCAAGAAGCACGGCTACCGCACGGAAGCCATCGGAAAGATTTTTCACGTGGGCCACGGCAATCACGAAGACCCCGCCTCGTGGACCGTGCCGCATCAGCCATTCCCATCCATCGCCTATGTCCTGCCGGAAAATCGCGCGCAGCGCACCCGCGAGGCGGCGCTGTTCGCGAATGAGACCGACGTCCGCCAGTTGCCGCGGGGCGCGCCGTGGGAGGCGGCCGATGTCCCGGACAATGCCTACCCTGACGGACAAATCGCGAACGAAGCTGTCCGCCGTCTGCGCGCTGCACACGAGAAGCCGGAGGAGGCCTTCTTCCTGGCCGTCGGCTTTCTCAAACCACACCTGCCCTTCTGCGCGCCCAAGAAATATTGGGATCTTTACGACCGGTCGTCGTTTTTGATTCCCGCCCGCCAGACGCCGCCGGACGGCGCCCCGAAATACGCGCCGACCGGTTGGGGCGAGCTGCGGCAATACAGCGACATCCCCGAAGCTGGTCCGGTCTCCGACGAGCAGGCCCGTTCGCTCATCCACGGCTACCACGCCGCCGTCAGCTTCGTCGACGCCCAGATCGGACAGGTGCTCGACGAACTGGATCGCCTGAACCTGGCCTCGAACACCGTCGTCGTGCTTTGGGGCGACCACGGGTGGCATCTCGGCGATCACGGATGGTGGTCAAAGCACGACGACTATGAGCAAGCCGCGCGTCTACCTCTCATCATCGCGGCGCCCGGGGTGACGCCGCCGGGTCGTCACGCGACGAAGGCCATGATTGAAACGATCGATCTGTACCCCACGCTCGCCGAACTGGCGGGCCTGCCGGCCCCAGACGGCTCGCCGGCGCCCGAGGGCCGAAGCCTGGTTCCGATCTTGCGCAATCCCGATCTCGTTCTGAAGGAATTCGTCCATCACGTCTTTCCCCGCGGCGAACGCATCGGTCAAGCCATCCGCACAGCCCGTTACCGGCTCGTCGAGTGGAAGGCGCCGGGCGCAGCGCCAGCCAGCGCCGATCTCGAGCGGTACGATTATCAAGAAGACCCGCTGGAAACTCGAAACATCGCCGCCGGACAGCCGGAGGTCGTCCGTCAGTTGCGGGCGCATCTCGCAACCCTCGGCGAGCCCAGACGGCAAGTGTCGGTTCCACGACGTTCCGTCGAGCGTTCGACCGAAAGCCGTTCGGGCTTGAGCCAGCCAAGATGAGACACCTGTAGCGCTTGGTCCATGCACCTCCGGCCCCGGCGCTGTGGTCTCCGCAATGCGCATCGCTGGACGGCGCCAACGAGATGCGTTATAGACTCTGTCGTGTTTTCCCGGCATCTCACTCTCATCGTCGGCGCTGCGGGCATCTTGTTTGCCCAGTCCGCCGCGCGTGCTGGCGGCGTGTACTGGTCGGATCGAGGGGCCAGCCAGTTGAAGCGAATGAATTTCAACGGCTCGAATCTGGTGGCGATTCCGTTGCCCGGAGCCGTGACTCCGTCTGGCAGCAACTTTCGTGGAATCGCCGTGGACGCGATCAGCAATCGGGTTTTCTGGGCCGACAATGGATTCAGCCGCCTGTTGCGAGCAAACGTCGATGGCTCGAACAGCGGCGTTCTTTATACGATCCCGGGAAGTTCGCCATTCCCGGCGGACGTCCGGCTGGACCTGCCGAATGGATTCCTTTATTGGTGCGAGAGGACCAGCAATCGCATCCAACGCTCGACTCTCGACGGAGCCAACGTGACTACAGTCATCACCAACGCCGCGCCCTCCGGCCCCTATTTCATGGATCTCGACGTGCCGTCGGGAAAAATCTACTGGGGCGATTTCAGCGGCGGCTCGATCTATCGCGCGAACCTCGACGGTTCCGGCCGGGAGACGTTGCTGACCGGCAACAACAGCACGCGGGGGGTCCGTCTCGATCCTCGCGAGCGCGTGCTCTACTGGATCAATCGGGATGACAAAAAAGTCCACCGCTGCCCGCTCTCGGCTTTCGCGGGCGGCACCATTCCGCTGACCCACCCCGCAGTGCAGACGCTGTATACGAACCTCGACACGCCACACGGAATCACGCTCGACATCCCGGCCCGTAAAATTTATTGGGCCGACACGGGAACCAATCCCGGCAACGGCACGGGCGGCCAGTCCATCTGTCGCGGCGATTTCGACGGCAGCACCCCGCTGGAAATCCTCGCCAGCGGCGCCGAGCCGTGGGACGTGGATCTCGACCTGCGTTGCGCGAATTACACGGAGTGGGTTCAACGCTGTTTCCGCCGCGATGCCCCGTCGAACCAGATCGCGCCTGACGCCGACCCGGACGGAGATGGCATCCCCAACGCCGTCGAGTACGCCCTCGACCTGGCGCCAATGCATCCGGACCGGGCTGAGGTGAAATCGGTGTTCGTGAAAACCGGTCCCACGGCCCAGGCGGATTACCATGCGGTGGAATATCGTCGTCGGGCTGGCAACACGGACCTTCGTTACACCGTGGAGGTCTCGACGAACCTCACCACATGGGCGGAAGGATCGACCGTGGATTCCGCGATCACGAACTCGGGTGGCGGTGACGGTCTGGAGTCGGTCCAGACGCGCGCGCTCTACACAGTCACGACGCACTCCAACCACTTCATGCGGGTGCGAGTGACGCTGGAGCGATAGGCCGCATTCTCGTTCTGCGATTTTTTGGAGTGCTGCGACTTGTCGCAGCTTTCTCTTCGGGGGACTTGTCCCCCGCGCCAACAGGTGAACCTATTCGCTCGCGTAAAGATCACACACGGCAAAGAAGCCCGACCACGGACGCGGGCGACGAGTCGCCCGCGGAAAAAGCGGTGACAAGTCACCGCACTCCAGAGAGAGCATCCTCAGCGCTCCACGCCGACCGGATACAGGAGGTATCGCTCGTCATAGTACGGGCTGCGCGCGTAGAACCATTGCAGGCGCGCGGTGCGATCGGCAGCGAATTTGGGATCCGCAGCGAGCTTCGCTTCGAATTCCGATTTCAGCTTCGGATTTTCAGCCAGCATCTGCTCCGCCATCGGCCCCAGCACGTAGGGCTCGATGTATTCGGTTCGCTGCAGGACCTCCAGGAAGAACCCCCAACCAAACAGCGAATCGTCGCAGGCCGGTTCGAGCAGCCCCATCACGAGATCGCCCAACGGCTGATCGGTCGTCACGCGGACCGAGCCCGTGGGAAAGAGTTCCGTGCGCCGCTCCGCCTTCACGCCCGTCTTCAACGCGTGGCGGCCTTCGTACGGATGCGACCGCTCCTCCCGCCGCGGCTCGGGATTCACCAGGCGGTACATCTCGACCGACAACGTGGTCGCGACCGCCTGGGTTTCCATGCTCACACCGTGCCAGCGCAAGCGATCGATGACGTCCGGTTTGGTGGCCGGCACCCAGTAGGCCTTCGGCCGCGGGGCGTCGACGCGCACCCGGCCCGGATAAACCGGCACCTCCGGATAAAGCTTGGGGCGGCCCAGCCAGCGGGTGACCGCTCCGCCGGTGGCGGGCGACAGGTAGGTCTCCGAGGCTACGCCCAGGAAATCGATCTTCGCGCAAACCGCACCGCCTTCGTCCCAGCCAAGCGGCAGCGCGGCGGGCGCCGCCTTGCGATCGGCCTCGACGGCGTGCTGCATTTTGTCGGCGTGCGCGCCCAACACCCGCAGGGACGCCTCGAGCAGAATGTAGGTGCCGAGCACGCGCTGGCGATACGGCTTGAGCGAATGGTTCTCCACCAGCACGGAGGCCAGGTGCCGCAGGTCCCCGTAGCCGTGCGAATACCGTGGCGCCGCCGGGCAGGCGGACAACCCCTTCGCGACATCCCGATCTTCCACCGTCTCAACCAACGGTCCCGGCGTGTGACCCGCGGCCTTCAACGCGGACTCCACGGCCGGCCGGTAAATTTGATTCAGCCAGGCGCCGATGCGCGGCGACCACGCGGGCGCGCCGAAATCGCCGTTGTAGCCGAACGTGATGTCATACTGGTAATCCAGCCCGTCGGTCACATGCAGGTCGAGATAGAGCGCGGGGGCCCAGCGTTCGACCAGCGCGAGCATGCCCCGCATCTCAGGCGTGTCCGCCTTCATGTAATCCCGGTTGAGATTCAGGTTCTGCGCTGTCGTGCGCCAGCCCTGGCGCACGGGCCCGCGCTGGTTCGGGCGATTAAACTCGGATGCGCGCTCGTGCCCGTCCGCGTTGAAAATCGGCACGAAGAGGAAGCTCGCGTGGTCCAGCAGCGACTCCTTTCCACCGACCGCGATGTCGCGCAGCAGCATCAAGCCGGCGTCCTTGCCATCAATTTCCCCGGAGTGAATCCCGGCTTGGGCGAGCAGCACCGGACGCCGGGACGCCTTCAATGCTTCCGGTGTGAACTCTTTGCCCTTCGCCGCCACGACCACATACAGGGCCCGGCCCTGGCTGGTCCGGCCAAACTCCTGCAAGGAAAGACGCGGGGACGCGGCCGCGAGACGTTTCAACCACGCAATCGTTTCGTCGTAATCGGGCGTGTCGACCAGGTCGTTCTTCTCCGACGGCGTGATCCAGGGGTTGTCGGGCCTCGCGATGAGCTGCTCGCTGGAGCCATGCCATGGCAGGACGGGCGGAAGCACGTCGGCCGCACCCGCCGCGGCAGCGCCCAGCCAAGGGCCGAACAGGCTTGCGGCGCGAAGCCCGGCCATCAGGCGGGCGCAAACGCCAATCGGCGGAGTGAGATTCGTCCTCGGCATAGAGTCAGGGGGATGCGGCTGTCAGCTGGCCGATGCGCCGATCCAGCCACGACAACCGCGCCGGGATCCATTCGCGGATCTGGGCCACATCTTCGTCGAACGACAAGCGGTCCGGATACGGCCCGTCCAGGGTTCGCCAACGAGCCATGTTACGCTTCGCGCCGGCTCCAAGCGCATGGACATTTTCATCGACCATGAGCGCCAGCGCCGCCGCGGAAAACGTCGTGCGGCGCAGCGCCTGCCAGCGCGCGCCAAACTTCGCACGATACGAGCGATCGCCGAGCAGCCGATCGAACAGGAAATTGGACACCCACTCGTCCGGCCCAACCGGAGTCGCATTCCAGTTGCGTCCAAACGTCGCGTCGTAGTCCCACGGCGCGAAGAAAAAGCGGGGGCCGGGCGCTCCCCCCACCGGGCCGTCGCGGGCGACGATCAGATTTTTGTCATTGCCGTCCATGTTGCTGGTCAGCAGCAGGAGCAGGTGAAAATCGATGGTGTTGTCCAGGTCCAGGCGGGTGGCAATCCCGGAGCGGCCATCGAAAAACTCCGCATCCTGCGATCGGCTGGTGAAGCGGCAAAGCTGGTCGAGCGGCCCCCAATAGGGTCGCGTCAACGGATCGGGCTCGCGCTGCTCGAAGGCCCCGTGTCCCGGCCGGCCAAAATCCGCCCCGTGATCCACCGCCTTGTAGATGCAGGCGTGCGCCGTCTCATTGCTGTTGAAGGGCCTGAGTTGAAGCAACGCCCGATCGACCCGCTCCATCAACAGAAACACCCCATGATACCGCCCATTGAGGCTCACCTCCACGAATCGACTCGCGGCGGCGAAGCGCTTCGCCTCCGGCAAGGACAGCGCGCGAAACAGATCGTAGGAAAGTTTGTGTCGCATCAGCGACCGATCGACGAACGCCGCGTTCAAGACCCAGTGAGCGCTCTCCCGCATCCCCAGCCAGGTCACCGGCGTGTCCAGCGTCAGCCCAAACGATCTCTTCGGATACATCTGCGACGACGCTCCATGAATCCGCACCACGCCCGATCGGGCCGGCGCATCCCCGGATTCGCCGGCCCCCGGGAGCACGAGCCGCACAGCGCATGGAACCTTGCGCTCGGAGACAATGGTTTCCTTCGCCTCCAGACGGACGAGCGGGAGGGAGTCGCCAGCTCGGGGGCCCGTCCCCGCCGTCGCGGCCGTCGCGGCCGGCTCCGCCCCGCGCAATCGGGCGGAAAACAGGCCCACCATCAAGAGCATGACTCCGGTTCGGGTCGTCATCCGGCCGCGTAGCCTGCCGGAAGCGGCGCTGGCTCACGAGCAAATAAGCCGGGGCGATTCGAGGTGCCGAGACGTCGCGGCCCCGGCCTCCGTTCTTTCCCGCTCTTACCTGTCTTTGCATTGGAAAGGCGTTCGCTTTTCTGTTATGAGTTCCGCCGTTCACGCCAAAATCCCGGGGAATGCCCCAGGGCCGGGAGCTGGCGTGCGTTCAAATAAGGACACGGAGGTTGAAATAATCGGGACCGATTTTCCCATGAATGGGGGTATGCGGATACCGGGCTGGCGTCGCGCGGTGCGTCGCCGGGCCTCAGGCGGGAATTAAATCAGTCGGGCTGTCACAACTCGTATGCAAACAAAACGTTCCATCAGGCGCGCGGGGGAAGTTGGTGCATTGGCGTTGGCCTTGATCACCGTGCATTGGGTGGCAGCTCCGCTCCAGCCGCGACCCAATCCGGCGCCCGCGCCCGAAGCGGAGACCCCACCAATTCCCTCCACAGCCGCCCCCGCCAATTCCACCGTCAACCAGATCCCCTCGCCAAACCGTGGTGTTCCGGATCCGACCCAGCCGCCGGTTCCGGTGGATCGAGAGGAATTCCCCAATCAACCGGCGGCCACCGTCGTCTCAGCCGCAGCTCTCAGCCACCTCGGATTGGAGAATCTTCCCCTCAGCCAGGATGTGCTCTGGCGTCGACCGGCAACTGAGCCGTCGCTGGCCGCCTTTCAGCGGTGGGCCGACGCCTATGTTGCCCTGCCAGCCGCAGAACGGCCGGCCGCGGAGGCCGAAGGCCGGCAACTGGCATTGGCCCGCCGGAGCGATCTGGCCACCTTGATCGAAAAGGACCCCGCCCGGGCGCTGGAGCGCGCGGTTCCCGAAACGCTCCGGCGGCAATTGCCCGCCGCGGTCGTGGCCCAGCTCGAAGAACGAGTCGACGGACGGGGCGATCTGCTGGTGACCGGCGCGACGCCCGGCGAAAATGGCGCGGCGCAAGTCTCCGAGGCGCGCGCGACCACCACGCGAGCGGTGGTCAATGGGCAGACTTACAAAGCGTCGGTGTACGGCCGCCGCGACCTGCAGCCGACCCGCTGGCGAGTGCCCCTGCACGGAATCGCCCTCAATGGCCGGATGGCCGTCAGCGAATGGCCCGCCCGGGTCTTGGAGCCGATCGAGACTCAGCCCATCGTCGCCGCCAAATCCAGGACGCAAGAGCCGCTCTGCTCCGCCTCCGGAGCGACCGTGACAAGCGCCGGCACGCCGGTCGCCCTGCAGGTGGGCAGCGACTACGAACTCTACTGCCGGCCCTCGCACGCCGCCCAACAGCTGGGCGGCGCCACCACCCGGGAAGTGCTCCTGCCGCCCGGATTCGGCGTCGACGGGTCCAAGGCGATCATCGCCGCCTCCGGAGGCAACGGTGTCACGGTCCCCAACCCGAGCGCCCAGGGCGACGCCAGCTGGACCAAAGGCGACAAGCGCATCGTCATGGTGCGGCTGAACTTCAACGGCCAGAACTACCACAATCTTTCGGCGGCGAATTGCTCGGACATCGTCGACCAAATGAGCGAGACCTATCAGCGCTGGTCGTATGGCCAGCATTCGCTCAAGCCCGTGGGCCAGGGCTCCTGGGTCAGCCCCATCCTGGACCTGCCTCACAGCGCAAGCTACTACGACGGCGACGAGATCGATAACATCTGGTCCGTCGTCAAGCTGTGGCTCGTGGCTCAAGGATGGAATCCCTGGAACTACGACTATGTGATGTGCCTTGCCGGCCCCGCGCCCATCGTTGATCCCGATGACTACACCAAAACGGTCTGGTGGGGTGGGTTGGGGCAGATTGGGGACAAGTTCACGTTCTTGCGCACGGGCGGCGACACCACGGACGACCGAATCGCCCGGGCCGCGCGGGTGGGCCTCCACGAAGTCGGGCACAACCTCGGCCTCCGCCACACATCCAACAAATGGACCACGCCCCAGCCCGACGGCGAGATCCTGGGCGTCACCATTTACAAAACCGGCGCGGAATACGGCGACCGTTTCGATCGCATGGGGTCGGGTCCGGACGATTTCAACGTGCGTTACAAGCAATGGCTGCGCTGGCTGACCGACGACGAAGTCCCGCTGGGCCTCACCGATGGAGTTTACTATCTGAACGAACACGACATGGCGGAGAACGGCGGCGTGCGCGGCCTGCAGGTTCCCTTCACCATTCCCATCGGAATCGAATTCCCGTTCCAGGACTCGCTCTTCGTCGAGTATCGCGTCTATAACACGAACGAATTCCTGCGGGCCGGCCCCACCATCCGCCTGGCCTCGCCCCTATCGCCAAAGGCCTACCTGCTGGACGCCACGCCCGAAACCCCCAATCACGAACCGAACGACGATCTGAGCGGCAACCTTGACTCCCCGCTGCCACCCGGGCGCACATTCAGCTACAGCAAATACGGCAGAACGGTCCACATCACCAACCTCGAGGCCGACTCCGACACCGGCAAGACCAAGGTCATGATCGTGCACGGGACGCCGTCCGGGAATTCCGCCCCGGACGGCACGATCGAATTCTCCGTTCCCACCGCAGCCGTCGGCCAGAAAGTTTACCTCGTGGCCCTGGCCAGCGACGTCGATGGCGACACCATCGCCTACAACTGGCAGGTGCCCGGCGCCGGGGCTCTGCCCAACGGGTTTCTGGTCCCAGTCACCTTCAGCAGCTCCGGCACCAAAGCCATCAAATGCCTGCTCACCGACATGCACGGAGGCACCCGCACCATCAGCCGCAACCTCAGCGTCGTCATCAACCACCCTCCATCCATCTCGGGCCTCGCCAACAAATTCACCGATGAAGATACGGAGTTGACCGTGGACTTTTCTGTGAGCGATCCGACGACCCCGGCGGCCTCGATCGCGGTGACCGCCGTCTCGGAGGATCAATCGCTGGTGCAGAACAGCGGCATCAGCGTCTCCCCGCTCGGCGGCGGCAATCGCCGCCTGGTCATCACCCCACGGCCCAACCAGCACGGCACAGTCACCATCAGCGTCACGGCCAGCGACGGACTCCTCACTCATGTCGAGAAATTCGATGTGACCATCCGCCCGGTGACTCCCGGCATCGTGCTCGTGCCCCGGGGTTCCACGTGGCGTTATTGGGACGCCGGCCGCGATCCCGCCGGAACCGCCGGCGCGTGGAAAATGTCCGCCTACGACGATTCAAGCTGGAAACAGGACAATGCCCGCTTTGTGTTCGGAGAGTTTCTCGTCCCCGTTGGCTCGACCGTCCTGTCCAACGTGCCGGGCCGCATCACGTGTTACTTCCGCAAAGCGTTCAACCTGCTGACGCGCCCGGCAGGAACACCGACGCTGAAGCTGCTCTGCGACGACGCCGCGGTGGTTTATTTGAACGGGCGGGAAATCTGGCGCCAAAACCTGCCCTCCGGCCCAATCACGGGCACCACGCGGGCGCTCACGAGCATCGAAGGACGCGACGAGGGCACCTTCCACCTGATCCCGCTGGATGACGCCATCGTGCAAGTTGGCGCCAATGTCCTGGCGGTCGAGGTGCATGATCGCGGCTCCTCTCTGCGCGGCGGCGGCGATGTCTCCTTCGACGCCGAGTTCGCCCTCATGCGCGCGCCCAGTCTCGTCACGTTCACCGACCGAACCACGCCCGAAGACACGCCGCTGAGCTTCAGTTTCACCAACCCCACCGAAGATGAGTCGCCGTCCGGCGGGGTGGACCTGAGCGCGCGCTCCTCCAACCCCGCGCTGGTCCTCGACTCGGACATCACGTTTGGATTCAACGTCCTCACCATTCCTTTTCGTCGGACCATCACGATCACGCCGAGGCCGAACGCCACCGGCCAGACGGAGATCACGGTCATCGCCAGCGACGGCAGCAGCGAAACCTGGCGCACTTTCCTGCTCACGGTCACCCCCGTCAACGACGCCCCCAGCCTCGGGGCGATCCCCGACACCACGGCCGCGCTCGGCGAAGTGCCACCGGCCGTCCCCGTGCTCGTCGGCGATATCGATTCCCCCGTCGAGAGCCTGGTCGTCTCCGCGACCAGCTCGAACCCCGCGTTCCTGCCGAACAGCGGCATCGCCGTCTTTGCCGGCGACCAGCCCAACCGACGCTGGATCACGCTGACCCCGACCCCCGGGATTGCGGCGCAAAGCACGGTCCGCGTCGTGGTCAGCGACGGACAGTTGACCGCGACGAACCATTTCATCTTCCGGGTCACGCTGCCGCTGTCTGTAACCAATGTGCCCGCGCGCCTGGTGCAGAGCGGCGACGTCTGGCGATACTGGACCCAGGCGCTCCCGCTGGATCCGCGCGGCAATCCGGTCGACTGGACCGACCCGGGATTGGACGACCGCGCGTGGCCTTCAGGCCGCAGCCGCCTGGGCTACGGCAACTCGAATCTGGTCACCGTCCTGCCCGCTCCCGGCCAGGTCACCACCTACTTCCGCCGCTCGTTCACCATCACCGACCGGGCGCTCTTCAGCCGGCTCAATTTCCGGTTGCTGCGCGATGACGGCGCCGTGGTCCACCTGAACGGCCAGCAAATTCACCTGAGCAACATGCCGCGCACCGTCACCCCAACCACCCTGGCCTCGAGCGCGGTCGATGGCGCCAACGAGGAAACCTGGGACACGTTCAGCCTGACGGATCTCTCGAGCCTGCAGACCGGACGAAACGTCCTCGCCGTCGAAGTCCACCAAGCCGTGGCTCCCTCCACGTTCCTGCGCGGCGACGTCGCCTTCGACCTCGAACTCGAGGCGGTGGTGGTGCCGCCTCTCGCCTCCGATGCCCTCATCGCTCCGGGATCCGTCTGGCGCTATCTCGATCAGTCGGCCTATCCGGACGAGACGTGGCGCCAGGCGCAGTTCGACGACTCCGGCTGGGCCGAAGGCCTGGCCCGCCTGGGCTACGGCATCGGCGGTGAAAGCACCGTCATCAATGGCGGCCCGACCAACGCCCGCAACCCCAGCGTGCTTTTCCGAAAGGTCTTCCCCGTTTCCGACCCGGCCCTCTACTCCTCCCTGCATCTCTTCCTTCAGCGGGATGACGGCGTGGCCGTGTTTCTCAACGGCACCCGCGTGCTGACCGACAACGTTTCGAGCGCGGCCACGCTGGCCGAGCTCGCCTACAATGAAGCTGGCGCTGGAGACCAACTCACCTGGCGCCATTTCGTTTTGGATCCGAAGAAACTTCTCCCCGGCGGAAACCTTCTCGCCGTCGAGCTGCATCAGGCTTCCGTCACCGGTCCAGATGTAACCTTCGACGCCCAGCTGATTGGCGTGGTGGCCGGCAACCCGCAGCTCTCCATCCGCCCCATCGCCGACGGCGTCGAGGTCGGCTGGCCGGCGGCGTTCAACGGCTGGACGCTCGAATCTTCGCCGGCGCTCTCCCCTGCCGCCTGGCAGCCCGTGGCGGCCCCGCAGTGGCTGGACGGTGCCTGGCTCTATGTCCGCCCGCCCGCCAACGCCGACGCGCTGATGTTCCGCCTGCGCAAGTGAAGGCCTAAGCCGGAACGATTCAGTTGGGCGGCGGACGGTTGCGCCGCAGATTCTTGCGAAGGCCGAGGCGTGAGGAGCGAGCGTATTGAGATGAAATACGTAAGCGACGAACAACGAAGGCATTCGCAAGAAGATCAAGCAAACGGCTGCTGACCAACTGAATCGTTCCGGCTAAGGCGTGACCAATCGGAAAAACCGCTGGCCGGTCGGGCCATTCGTGAAAACCACACGGCTCCAGGCCCCATCGAGATCGATCGCGTTGGTCACCGGGCGCCACGCCAACGGCGGGCGCAAATCCAGGCACTGCTCGAGCCGATAGGGACCCGCCAGCGTCGCCCAGCGCAGAGCCAGGCCGGAACCGGCCACGGCCGCTTCGAGTCGCGGCTCGGGCCGCGCGACCGTGGCGGCCAGCTCCAGGTCAAAGCTCAGGTCGCTGCTGTCCAGCGTGCCCTGGTGCATCTCCACCGCCAGGACATTCGTCCCGGACGAAAGAAGCGAGGGCGACAGCTCCACCTCCACAAACTCACTTTCCAACGGCGGCCCAATCGTACTCAACGCCAGCGTGCCGTATCCAATCGGGCCGGCCGGCAGATTGTCCCGGAAGATCTCGGCTCCGTTCAGCCAGACCACCACGCCGTCATCCCGCACAATCCGCATCTTCAGCCCGAACGGCCGCCCGGCGGCGGGATTGGCGAACGTCCGGCGGAAATAGGTCGTCGCGTATTTGCCCGACGTGTTCGGGCCGTAGGACACCACGGTGGCCTCATCGCCATCACCGTAGCCGAGCTCGGCTCGCCCGGAGGCCCACGCGCTGTCATTGTAGGCAGGCAGCGCCCAGTTCGTGGCCGGGAGTTGTCCCCGGTCGTAATAGCGCCAGATCGATCCCACCGGCACCAGGGCGACATTGGTCAACGCGGGCTCACGAATCGTCAGTGTGATCGGCGCCGAATCGGCCACACCCAATCGATTGTCAATCGCCCGGGCCACGATGGTATGGGTGCCCAACGGCGCGTCGTTCCAAACCAGGGCGTAGGGCGATGGACCGGTGGCCGCACCCAGCGAGGCGCCACCGTCAAAAAACTCGACCCGGACAATGGAGCCATCGGAATCACTGGCGCCCGCCACCAGCAGCAGGTTGGTTGGCGCAAAAAACTGCCGGCCGTCCGCCGGCGAGAGAATTGCCACGGTCGGGGCGTGATTGAAGGCATTGGTTTCGCCTGGAGTAGCCCCGCTGGCAAACCAGTTCGCCGGATCATCCGCGTAAAGCGCCGAAAACAGCCGCTGCAGCGACGGGCCGTCCCCATCGGCCTCCACCGGCCATGGGCGTCGATCGTTATACCGAACGGCGTCGACGCTGATCCACACGATGCCGTTGGTGTCGGGCAGTTCCGGGCGCTGCAACTCCAGGCGCTCGCCGCTGTCCTGCAACTGGCCTCCAAGCGGCCCAACGATCACAACCGACTCCGGCACGCCATACTTCGCGCGGAACGATGCCGGGGCCAGCGACGTGATTACGACAAGGCCGTCGCGCGCTACCGTGAGGCCGGGAGGAAAGGCGAATCCGGCTCCGTTCAGGCGCCACGTGTTGGTGGGATGACTCGGATCAAACAACGCGACCGGACCGCCGGAGATGTTCAAGAGCTCGACGAATTCGTCCTGGCCCGGTGCCGGGTGGTAGTGAATCTCGTTAATAACCACGGGGCCGACGGCGGGGCCGGCATTTTCAAGCCCAAGGGTCGGCCGTTCCTGGGCCACGAACTGCTCCTCGCCTTCGCTGTTGAAGTAGCGCCCAAAGGTGACGCCTTCCGCAGCACCGCCGAAGCTGAAGCCGTGGCTGTAGCCCGTCAGGTTGGTGGCAGCATCGCCCGAGAACAGATAAACCTGATCGCCGCGCAGGCCGAAGGAGAAGCCCGGATTCAACCCGAACCCGGCATTAAACTGGGATTCGTCCACGACCAGGTATCCGCCGGGACCAATCACGGTGTCTGGCCCGAAGCGAAACTTCTTTGGATTCGCGGCATCGTCAGTCAGGAACCACCCGGCGAGATCCACGGGGAACTGGGTTGGGTTCGCCAACTCCACCGCGTCGAGACCGGGCGGCACCGGGCGCGACAATACCTCATTGATGGCGATGGGCGGCACCGTCGACCGTGAATCGTCCGCGCCAGGCGACCCGCCAGAATGGGCGCTGGATCGCCAGTGGCGAGGATCGTCCGGTTCGAGACGAAATCCTCCGGACGGGACGAGGGAGAACCCGAATCCATCCGGCGCCAGCGGCCACGGCAATTGATCGGAATAGGTCACGCTCAAGACGGTGTTCGACAGCGCCGTCACCAGCCGCAGATTCTCCCCACCATTGTCGAGGTGCCCGCTATAGGTCCCGTGGGCGACGACTCCAGGGTAGCGCGCGGAAAATTGTCCGGCGTTGCGCGCCAGCACGAAGAACGCGCCCGGCTCCACGACGGTGTGGTTGGAGAATGCAAAATTAATTCCGCTCGAGAACGACAGCCCGGTCAAATCCACGGCCGTTGACCCCGCGTTCTTCAACTCGAGAAACTCGAACTCGTCGCCGTCAATCGGTCCTTCACCCGCCGGGTTGTACATGATCTCAGTGACCTGCAGCCCACTGAAGTCCTGCGGAGGATAATAGCTCGCCGACGTCAGCGCGCTCCAGGTGGCTCCGTCCTTCACGCGGGCGCGCAGCAGGGTGGGCCCCGTCACGACGACTGGCCCGGCGTAGGCCAGGGCGGAGGGCGAGATCGCGCCGCCGCGTCGGCGCGGATCCGTGCCGTCGAGCGTGTACCAGATCGTGCCCGCCGCGTTCGTGTGGGTCATCGCGACGGGATAGGCCGCGGGAACGGCGCCGCCCGGGTGGGAGAACTGCGGCGCGGCCAGGCCGGGGAACAATCCGCGATTGCGCAACTGTTGGAGGACGACGCTGCTGCGTCGGGGGAAGTAGCCGGTGATGACCGAGCTGACAGCGTCGATCCAATTCTCGCGGACGATGGGCGGCTCGCGCTGGGCATCGCCCCAGCGGGCGGACTCTCCGACCATGGCTCGGGACAGCTCGTTCGTTCGCGCCATGTAGCGGGCGAGGCACGCCTCGGGCGTGAGCGCGCCGCCATTGAAGAAATGGCGCTGGACGTGGTCGGCCGTGCGCAGGCGAAATTCGGCGTTCGCCCAAAGCCGCTGCCAAACATATTGCGGATTGCTTTCGCTAAAGGCGCTGCCCGCGGCGGGATCCCCCACCGTGATGGGCGTGGTCCGATCGAAATTCACGTCGCTCAAACTCAGCTCTGCGTCATGCACAAAGAATCGAAACCCGTCGCGGGTCACGCGGCTGCGCGTCGCAAAATAGTTGTTGGGAAAACTGTCCTGATACACGGGCCCGTCGAAGTTCCCGATGTAGATCGTCAGGAGCATGAAATCGATCAGGTTGTCCATGTCGACCAGCACCTCGTAAGCCGGATTGGGCGTCCCGTCCGGGTTGTTGCCCTGCACCCGCTCGTAGCTCGCGTCCGCGGCAAACCCGTTCGTCGCGGCCTGCCACAGCCGCCGCCACGCCGCCAGATCCCCGTCCGCCGTGGTCACGTCAAATGCGCCCCACTCGATGCGGACGACGTCATAATCCTCGGGCACGCCGCCAAAATAGCTGGCGGCGAAGCTCGCCTCCGGCCGTTCCTCCGTGTTGTAGACCCCCCAGTAAACGCCATTGATATAGAGATGATAAAAATTCCCGCGCGTATATGGCTGGCCAAGAGCGCCAAGAGTGTCACGCGAAAAGGTGTCCGGCAGAAACGTCCCATTCGCATCCCCCAGGAACGCCCAGGAGCCGTCCTGGGCACAGCGCAGGTCGAACTTGTCGAAGCCCGCGGCCCCCGTGGGCCCGAACAACGGATACTGCAGCCGGCCCGCCCCGTATTCTTCGCGGAAGAAAAAGCGAAACGAATGTTTGGGATCATTCGCCGCGCGGCTGAACCCGCCGCGGATGCGCAGGCCCGCCCCCGCCTGGAATCCGTCCCGGCCATCCCCCGGGATCAGCTCGAGCGAGGTGGGGCGCTCCCAGGCCGGCCCATCGTTCCAGGCATTCGCGTAAATGCCACTCGCCGGATCGAAGAGATCCCGCAAATCCATGACCAGGCACAGGCTCGGCATGGCGCGCAAATCCTGCTCAATGGTTTCGGCATAGCGCGGATCGTTGACCACGTTGGGATCCATGCCGTAGTCCACCACGTTGCCGCCCCAACCCGATGGCCAGCCAGGTGGCGGCACGCCGTCCCGCTGACGAACCACATCCCGCGTGAACAGGTAGGTGTGGGTCCGGACTTCGCTCGGCAGCTGCCCGGGGACAAACGCCGCCGCCCGCAACACACGGGAGTTGGTCACGAGCAGAGGAATCGCATAGAGGACACCATTGGTCGGCGACGGCGGCCGGCCGTTCGTCGTGTAGTAAATCGAGGCGCCGGGCGTGTCGCTGGTCAGAGCCAGCGCAAAGTTTGTGTCGTAGAAGCCGCGAGAATGGCTGAAGCGCGGGGCGGCGACCCGGCCATAAAGCTGGGCTCCATTGGCCGCCCCCGGCGTGGGCACTGCAAAATAGCCGGCGGCGTTGGCGGCGATCGACCAGCCGTAGCTGACGTCGGTGAACTGCGATGGATAATCGACAAATTCGCTGACCCGGTTGGTGAAGGCATCCGACAGACCCAGGTAACCTCCGCCCCGATCGAGTTGGAAGTTCGTGTGCAGCGGGGCCGCCGCGTTCGTGCGGTTTTTGCCGGATGCCCACACGATTCGATACTGGCCGGGCGCCAGCGCGATCGCCGGAAAGCGCCACGCGGTCGGCGCCGCCGCGTTGTCGGTCAGGAACCAGCCCGCCAGATTCACGTTGGTGGCTCCGAAATTGTGGACCTCGATCCAATCGGATGCATCGCCGTCGTCGTCCGCCGATGACGCGCCATTGGCGGCCAGAAATTCGTTGAGGCGAATCGAAGGTGCACCCGAAGCGGGAGTGGCGAGAACGAGCAACGCCGGCAGGAAAGCCCAAAGCCACAGCCGGAACGGCACTGAGGAACGCATCGGCAGACGATGCCACATCCGGCCACGATTTTCGATTTCTGATTTGCGACGGCGGATTGTCGGACTGGCCAATCCCTAAACCAAAGGCAGAAAGATGCCTGGCAAAAAGATTGCGGTGGAAGTTCCGACGTTTTCGACTGCTCCGCCCTGCCTCGGGGCGATCGAACCAGAATACGGCCATGGCTTGAATTCACGTCCGTCCTTCCCGCAATCGAAGGCTGCCTTCGTTAGCTGATTTCCATCTCTTGGGAATTTCGAATTCATGGCCTGTGAGCAGGTCAGCCCGGCACAAGCAGCTCTCTCCCCATGAACCTATAAAATGCGCCGTGACCGAAAGCGGCGATACCCGCCGCACTCCACGAGAGCCGCTCCGGAACTGCGGGCGCGAGCGCGCTATGGAGTGCGGTAGTCCTCTACGGCTTTCCGTGGTGAGATGATGAAATAGCGGAAAAATTCGCGCATCGTCGCCACTGCGGGCGGAGCCAAAGCGCCAGAGGACTGGCGCAGTCCAAGACCTGGCGGAGACCCCACCGGCCCGGTGACTCGCGAAGCGTCTTAGAGTGCGGCGCAAGGCGCCGCTGTGGATCGAAAGCGCCGCGTTGCGGCGCACTCCACAGGCGCAGGCGCGCCGCCCGTGCGCTCCGCTGGAACAAGTCACTTTCCAGGACCGGCACGCCGATCTCATACTGGGTGCATGGAATTGCGCGCCCTGGCGGAGCAGGTGCTGTTCGCGACGACGCTGGAGGAAAAGCTCCGGTGTCCGGACGCGATCACGGACGCGCATCCCGGCGCGGCGATGCCGGCTCCGGCGGTTCCGGGCCGGCCGGCGTCACTGCGCTTCAAAACGGGTGGGGAGGCCGGGGCTGGATTTCCCGCGTCGCGCCTGGAAGATGAGCGGGAGCGCGGGCGTCTGTTGCACTTCTTTGCCAACCACGAGTTGCTGGCCACGGAGCTGATGGCGTTGGTGCTGCTGAGATTTCCGGAGGCGCCGGCCGCGTTTCGGCGGGGCGTGCTCCAGACCCTGCGCGACGAGCAGGAACACACGCGGCTCTACCTGGAGCGCATGCGGGCGTGTGGGATCGAATTCGGAGAGCTGCCGGTCAGCGGCTACTTCTGGCGCGCGCTGGCGGGCATGGAAAATCCCATCGACTATGTGGCCGGCCTCAGCCTGACGTTCGAACAGGCCAACCTCGACTTCGCGCGTCATTTCGCCGCGGACTTCTCCCGCGTGGGCGACGACGCCAGCGCGGCGCTGCTCGAGAAAATTTATCGGGATGAAATCGGGCACGTCGCCTACGGCTTGAAATGGTTTCGCCGATGGAAAAACCCCGAGGAAAGCGACTGGACGGCGTTTTGCCGTCAGCTGAAGTATCCGCTGTCACCCCAGCGGGCCAAAGGCTTTCAAGTGAACGTCGAAGGCCGCCGGGCTGCCGGCCTGGACCCGGAATTCATCGCCGAACTCGACGTTTATTCGCGCTCCAAGGGACGGACCCCGGGCGTGTTTGTCTTCAATCCGTTTGCTGAAGGGTACATCGCAAATGGACCCGGCTTCTCGCCGGTCAAACGACAGGCCGAGCTGGCCCTGGACCTGGCGAGCCTGCCCCAATTTCTCTGCCGGCAGGACGACATTGTCCTCGTCCCGAAGCGCCCTCCTGTGCAATTTCTGGCGGGTTTGAAGGAAGCCGGGTTCGCCCTGCCAGAGTTCGTTGAGACCGGCGAAAAGCCGGCGCTGGCCGTCCAGAATCTGGCCCGTCGCCGCATTGGATTTTTGCGCCCGTGGGCGTGGAGCCCGGACAGTGTCGCGCTGCTCCATCCGCTCGAAGCCGCCCTGCCTGGCCACGCGGCCGCCACAGCCCCGCGATTTCATGCCGGGCTGGCGGAGCTTTACTCCAAGGCCTGGAGTGTGAAATTTCTGCGCGCGTTGCTGGCGGATGCAGAGCCGGCGCCGTGGTTGTGTGGGGAGAGCGCCGTCGGGGCGGCGACGGAAACACTCGACGCGACGCTGGCGGCGGTGGATCGGATTCGTGCGCGCGGCCACCATCGCGTGGTGGTGAAGGAGGCGCTCGGCCTGGCGGGCAGCAACGCCATTCGGCTCTGGGAACCCGCCATCCTGCCAAATCAACGCCAGTGGATGGAGAACCGCCTGGCGGAAGGCACCACGCTGATCGTGGAGCCGTGGTTGGAGCGGGTCCTGGATTTTTCGGCCCAGTACGAGATGGGGCCGACCGGCCTTCGCCTCGTGGGATACACCACGCTCCTGATTGATGCCAGGGGGCAGTATCTTGGAAATCGCGCGGCGCCCAACCACGCCCGCCACCCGCCCGCGGAGATCGCGCCGCTGCTCGCCACGCCCGCCGACGTCGCCGTCCGGCTGCGGGCCTTGTTTGACCAAATCCGTCGTCGCCTGGAGGCCGCGCTGGCCGAGCGTGGGGCGTCCGGCCCGATCGGCGTCGACGCGTTCGTCTATCGCGACGCCTCCGGGTGCCGCGTGAAGCCCGTCGTCGAGATCAACCCGCGTTACACGATGGGACGGGTCGCGCTCGAACTCATGCGGCAGGCCTGTCCCGGCAGCCACGGGCTCTTCCAGATTCTTCATCGTCGCCACCTCGAACGCGGATCGGATCGGGACTTCGCCGTCTGGGCGGAAGCCTTGCGCGCGCGTCACCCGTTGCAGCTCGAGGGCCGCCCGGTGCGGCGGATCCGCTCGGGCGCCGTCATCCTCAACGATCCCGCGGAAGCCCGGGCCGGGCTCGCGCTGTTCGTGGTCGGGTCCGAAGCAGGCCCGACGGATTTAACGCTTTGAATCTTTGACCGGCTGACCCTATTCTCCGCGGCGTGACCGCAGACACGTTCAAGCAGGAAATCGCGGAAGCCCTCAAGGCTTACGATCGGTATGTCGTCTGCATCGACAAGGTGCCGGAAGACGCGGAGGCGGCCTTGCGCTCGTTGATGGAGAAAGCGATCAAGGCCTACGAAAATCGCGGGCCGCACCTGCGCCACGGGATCGCCCTCGATCGGCAGCTCACGATTATCCTCAGCCAGACGGAGAGCGAGCGGCCGCTTTGCGGCATCTACTTCAACCTTCACTCGCCCTACCAGAAGAAGACGGCGTCCAAGACGGCGAAGTCGACCAGCTGAACGACGGCGCCGGGGCGCTTCCTGGTTTTCCAGTTACGGCTCCCGCACTTCGTCTCCGACCTGGCATTCGCCGGCGACAATGTCCGCCGCGGCGTTGATGTCCCGACTCAGGCCTGTGACCTTCACCTCGGCCACTTTCAGCCCGTTGCGAAATACATTCAGCGTCGCGTCACGAATCGGCAGCTCCCCGAATGGATACGTGACCACCACGTAGCGCGCGGAGCCATTGACCAGGGCCACCCTTCCCACGCGCGTGTTGGCTGGAGTGACAATGGTGGCGCCGGGGGACGGCGCCAGTGATGGCGACGGGGCCACGCCTTCCGGCGGGAGCACCACGGCTGATTCAACTCTGGCCGGAGGCCCGGAGTTCGCCGCCGTCGACGGGCCGCCCGGAAATTCCTGGGTCGGGCCGGGGCCGGGGCCGGTGGCGCATCCTCCAAATCCACCCAACCACACCGCCAAGCCAAGGGCCGCATGAACGCTGCTCGATCGGCGGCCGCCCGACGACCTCGAATTCCAGTGCATGCAGAAGAGTTAGCAAATTCCTGCCGGATTGAGAACTCGGATCTTGCAGCCCGCCTCCGGCGCATCCCCCGGCTCACTCGGGACTTTGGACCTACACCTGTCCGATCAGGGCCTGGGCGCGCTTGATCCAAGGGCGATCCTTGCGGCGCTGAAAGACCGGGTTATGCCGATCGTCCGTGAGGACTTCGGTGAGAATGGCCCGGGCCTCGTCATTTTGTTTCTGGCGATAGAGGAGCTCGGCGAGCTGCACCCGGGCGCGGGCGTAGGAATGTTCGGACGTCACACGGCGCCAGGTTTGAATCGCCGCCTCGGTTTCCCCCAAGGCGGACAAGGTCTCCGCGAGCGCCATCAGGGTGTAGCCGTAGTCGTGCTTCGGCTCCTCTTTGGTGACAGCCTCGAGAATGCTGCGGGCCTCCGTGGGACGGTTGAGTCGGAGCAGGCACTGGCCATAGTGGGCCTGGGTGTCGCGGTCTTCGCGATCCCGCTCGAGCGATGCCTCATAACATTGCCGGGCCTGCTCGAACTTGCCCTGTTGAAAATAGATGTCGCCGAGCTGCGCGTGGTGATGCGCCTTGTCGAGGTGATGTATCTGCGCCTGCAGTTCCTTGATGCGCCGCCGGTCGTGGGCGCCCGGAAGCTCGAAGCCGTCGCTCAAGGACCCGGAGTGACGGTAGACATTGAAGAAATACCAAAGCGATCCGAGGCCGGGAAAGGCGAGCACGAAGAGGGCCCACAGCCATTCGCGTTGGCGAATGGCATCGACCAACATCCACAGCTGGAAGGCCACCGTAATGATGACCAGCGGATTGCTGAGCAGCCTGGAAAGCATATCGGCCGGAGATGGGAACCTGCGTCACGCCTCCGACGGGGCGCACATTAACAACCCGAACCGGCGCGTCGAATCCAAAGTTGTCTGCGCGCAATGGCCGCCGGACGGGTTAATTGCGGACGCGCCGCCGGACGCCGCGCGGTTTGTCAGGTCAGGCTTGCGACTCGATGGCCGCCACGGCCTGCTCAAAGGCGGCGTCATCCATTGACACGAGATGGCCGGCTTGGGGAAAGCGCCCGTTTTGCACGTCGGCCGCATACTCGCGAAAGGCCGCCACGCGTTCCTCCTGCAATCGCCGGTATTCGGCGAGAAAATTTCGATAGGCCTTCGCATGGCGTGGAATGCGCTCGTCATAATCGCCGAGAATGTCATCGGAGAACAGGAACTGCGAGTCGCAGCCCGTGCCGGAGCCGAGCGACATGAGGAAGAGTGACGTCTTCCGGCAGAGGTAGGACGCCAGCCGGTGGGGGACCAGCTCGATCTCTGCGGCATAGGCGCCGGCGCTTTCGAGCTGCTTCAACTGATCGTAGAGCCGGCCCGCCTCGGCGGGGGTCTTGCCGATGGCCCGCACGTTGGTCCAGGTGGCGTGGCGCGGCACCATGCCGACATGACCCACCACCGGGATGCCTTCGCGCGCCATCGCTTCAATCAGCCGCGGGCTGGCCGAGCAGTAAACCGAGCTGGCGCCGAGTTCCAGGGCGCGAAAGCCGATACGGATGGCTTCCTCGGGCGACGCCAGGCCGTGGGGTGTCGCGCCGGAAATGAAGCTGCCCGGCGCAGCCGCAGCCAGGAGCGGCAGGCGGGCCTGCGCTGCGGGCGTGTCAAAGCTGCAGCTGAGCAAATCGATCCCTGCTGCTTCAGCCGCCGCCGCCTCCTCCGGCGATTTGACATGCACATGCACGAGGCAACGCTGGCCCTTCAGCCGGCGCAAGTCGTAGACCGAATATTTTCGGGTGGGACGGAGCATGTCGCACACTGGCCAGATGCGCGCCGGGCCTCAAGCCGGAAAAACCCTGGCCCGGGCCCACGGACCCGCAGATGGGTTCACCGATCGGAAACTTCGGTAGACCGCCCGTACAACCTTTTGTCGCGTACGCGACAAAAGGTTGTCCGAGGCGGCGAAGGTTGAGGCCGTGGAGCCGGCCTTGAGGAAGGTCCGCGCTGGGCGGCGCGCGGCGGAGAGCGCGCCCTGGCGTCCGTTTATGGATGATGGAGCGGGTTGCCATCGCGGCCCGCGTTTGCTACACCAGCGGCCATTCATGAAAGAATCCCGATCGGGTTCCATCGACATGCACAGCGAGGCCTTCCTCCACTCGCTGATGCGCCGGCAGCTCAGGCTTTCGATCGCGTGTGCCGCGACCTTCCTGATTGCGCTCCTGGGTCTGCCCCTGCTCAACTATTACTTCCCGGAGCCGATGGGCCGGTCCGTCTTCGGCTTTACCCTGACGTGGCTGCTGCTTGGCGTGCTCTTCTTCCCCCTGGTTTGGGGCATAGCGTATTATTTCATCCGGAACTCGATCGCCCTTGAGGAAGCCGAAGTCGAGGAGGTGCGAGGCCACACGGAGGGCGCGCCCGCCAAGGGGCCGGCCCGGGAAGGACGACGATGACCGCGGACCAATCCATCCTCGCCGTCGACCCTTACATTCTGATCTTCAGCGCAGCCACGGTTCTGGCCACTCTCTGGATGGGCTTTCGATCAGCCCGCCAGTCCCGGACGGCGTCGGATTTCTTTGTGGCCGGGCGCAGCGTGGGTGTGGGCTGGAACGCGAGCGCGATCTCGGGCGAATACCTGAGCGCGGCGAGCTTCATGGGGGTGGCAGGGATGGTGATGTCGAGCGGCTACGACGCGCTTTGGTATCCGGTGTGTTATGCGTGCGGGTATTTGTTCCTGCTGCTGTTCATCGCCGGCCCCCTGCGGCGATTTGGAGCCTACACCATCCCGGACTTCGCCGAGGGGCGCTTTGACTCGCCGCTCTTTCGCAAGATCGCCGTCGTCTTCGTCTTGTTCATCGGCTTCTTTTACACCATGCCGCAGATGAAGGGGGCCGGCACCACCCTCGCCTACATATTCCCGGGTCTCCCGTACTGGGCCGGCGTCGTGCTGGTCGGCGCGGTGATCACTCTGAACGTGGCGCTCGGCGGGATGAAGGGCATCACCCTGGTGCAGGCGTTCCAGTACTGGCTGAAAATGTTCGCCATCGCGGTGCCGATCTTCGTTCTCATGGCCGTGTACGGAACCTACGGCGCGCAGCTGAAGGCGAACCGATCGGGAGCGACCGCGAATGCCGCTATCGCCACGGCGGCCACGCCCACGGAAGCGAATCAGGAGGCGACGGCCGTCCGCAAGCCGCTGCCCGCGAAGGCGCCGGCCGATTCCACGTGGCTGTCCCCGTTCGGTCCGCTGACCACCAAGGCCGCCAAGGCGGCCAATCTTTCCGTGGATCAACAACGCCCGTATTCCCTCCTGTATACCTATTCGTTGATCATCGCCATCGTCTGTGGCACCGCGGGCCTCCCGCATATTCTCGTCCGGTTCTACACCAATCCCGATGGCGTGGCGGCCAAGCGAACCACGATGTGGGTGATGATTCTCATCGGGGTTTTCTATGTGTTCCCGCCGGTGTTCGGGGCGATGGGTCGAAACCTGTTGCCGGAGCTTTACAACGGGATCGGCGCCAAGGGCACGGACAAAATCGTACTCGAGCTGCCCAGCATCCTGCGCGAGCGCTATGGCGTTCTCGGATCGATCCTGAGCGGCATTACATGCGCCGGTGCGTTCGCTGCGTTCATGAGCACGTTCAGCGGCCTGCTGGTCTCGATGACGGGTGCGATGGCGCACGACGTCTACGGGCGGATGCTGAAGCCGCAGGCCACCTCCAGCGAACGCCTGCGCGCGTTCCGTCTCGCGGCCATCGCCATCGGCGCCGTCTCCATCGTCCTTGGCACCCGGGTCGAGTTGCTGCAAATCAACTTCATGGTCGGGCAGGCCTTTGCCATCGCCGCGGCCAGTTATTTCCCGTTGCTCTTCGTCAGCGTCTGGTGGCGCGGCCTTACCATGAAGGGCGCCGCCACCGGCATGCTCGCGGGCGGACTGCTCGCCCTCGCCGGGATCAGCCTGACCAGCTTCAGCGATCTGAAAATGGTTCCGCTCGAAGGATTTTGGGTTGCCCATCCCCTGCTTCGCATCTTGTGCGAACAACCGGCCATCTGGGCCGTGCCCCTGGCCATCAGCCTGATGTTTGTCATCTCCAAGCTGACTGCCGCAGAAGTGCCGGCGGACATTCGCATGAAGATGCTCGTGCTCCACGCCCCGGAAAAGCTCGGGCTGAAGCAGGAGTACATTCAGGAACACCAGCACGGCCATTGAAAGTGGTCCGGGGGGAAAGTTCCGCGGCGCGTGAGGGGACGCCGAAGGATTCGGTCCGTTCTAATCCGGTCGGACCACAAATTAAGAAAATAAGAAAATGGGGCAGCGATATCTTCGCTGCCCCGGTGAAGGGCCACCGGTTTGAGCGGCGGCCTGAATCGGCGTTACCGGAACTTGTTGGGTGGTCCCGGCGCGGTGCGGTGGTCTAGCGGCAGCGCCGGCCGTGATGGTGATGGCCGGCATTGAAGCCGATATCCACAAACGGAACGCGGACGTGGAACGACGGGACCGGGAGCGGGAGAACAACCCGTGGAGGACAGATGACGACCGGGACCGGTGCGGGCACGACCACGCGAACCGGAGGTGGCGGCGCGTAAACGACGACAGGCGGCGGGGCGGGCACCGCTAGATAAACCGGCGCGACCGGGGCCATCGGAGCGACCGCCACCACGGGTGCCGGCGCACAGATGGGAGGCGCGAAACCAAAACCCGCACCGATGTGAACGGAGACGCCGGCATGGGCGCGAGGAACGATTGAACCGATGAGCGTTAGAGTGGAGATACCCAAGATTGCGATAGTCTTTTTCATGGTGTTGCCTTTCACTTAGGCGAACGCTGCATTCGACCCGGACCCTCGGATTTGTATTCAAGGCGGGCTTAAGCGCAGTATTAGCAATAGTTTAGGCATGTCGAAAGATCCGCACATGGCGGGAGACCCGGCTCGGCCGCGTCGGCGTCTGCCGCGTTCGTTCAAGGAGCTGACTCCGAGCAACCATTTCAATCCCAGGACCTTCTTCTATGAGATGGTGTGGAAGGCGTGGCTCACGCCACGCTCCGGCCGGCACCGGAAGCCGACCTTTCCGAAGCTTCCGCGCGGGCGGGTTGCCATCACCTGGATTGGCCACGCCTCATTTTTGATTCAATTCAACGACCTGAACCTGCTGATCGATCCCAACTTCGCGAACTGGCTCTTTTTGCTGAAGCGCCTGAAGCGCGCCGGGCTGCATTGGCGCGATCTGCCGCCGATCGACCTTGTGCTGCTCACGCATGCCCATTTCGATCATTTTCACAAGCCGAGCCTGCGCCGGCTGCCCGCGCCCAAGATTGGGGTCATGCCCTGGGGCGTGGGGGATTTGGCCAAGGACCTTGGGTTCACCCGCATCATCGAGCTGCAACGGTGGGAGAGCTTTACCCACGAAGATTGGACCGTGACGCTGACGCCATGCAAGCATTGGGGCGCGCGCACGCTCCGCGATGAACACCGGGGTTACGGCGGCTTCGTGTTGAGTCACCAGGGGCGTTCCATCTACCACGCCGGCGACAGCGCGTATTACGACGGCTTCCGGGAAATCGGCGAACGCCTGCAGCCCGAAATCGCGCTGCTGCCGATCGGCGCCTACTACCCGGACACGTTCCGCCACGTGCACATGGGCCCGGACGACGCGCTCCGGGTTTTTCACGACATTGGCGCTCGCTGGCTGGTGCCGATGCACTACGGAACCTTTAAACTCTCGTTTGAGCCGCTGGACGAACCCGAGCGGTGGCTAAAGGAACTCGCCGCCAAGCAGAAGGTGACCGACCGACTGCGCATCCTCGAAGAGGGCGTGCCCGAGCTGTTCTGAACGCGGCGGACTAGCGAGACGGCGTTGAGCGCTGGGACTCGTCCGGAATACGACGGAGGTAGGAGTAGGCGATGGGATTTTTTTCCGGCAAGCTCGCCAGGGAGATCGACTGATGGAACAGCTTGCGGGCGGCGGAGTATTCCTTGAGCTGGAAATGATGCCAGCCGAGATAGGCGAGGGTGAGGTAGCTGTTCGGGTCAAGGGCGACCGCCTGTTCGAAACGCAGGGCGGCCTGCTCGTGTTGGTCGAGCCAGTCGAGGCACATGCCAAGGCGGACCAACGGATTTGGGTCATAACGGTGCAACGCCGCGGCCCGCTGGAACCAAACGATGGCTTCATTGGCCAGGTCGCGGTAGCCATCGCCCCCTTCGAAGCTGCGAAGGCGGAGGAGTTCGCCGACGGCAAACGCCGTTTCCGGATTGGCCGGGCTGATGGCAGCCGCCCGGCGCAGGAGGGCCTCGCGGGCCGCGGAGGTGGTGGCGTCTCGAGCGCGGGCCACGACGGCGGACTCTCGTCCGAGGATCCACGCCTGGCCGATCAAATAGAGAACCAGCAACGTCAGCACAGCGTTGATTGGAATTCGCAGGCCCAGTCCAACCGGCCGCCATGGACGTTCCGTGGCGAATCGGTAGTGCGCTCCGATCACGCCGAGCAGGACCACGGCCAGCAACGCGTTGGCGGGAACGTGGAAGTTGAAATCGACGACGGCGTGAACCAGCAGGGCAAACAAGCCGACGGCGCCGCCCAGAAAAAACGCTGACCGGTTGCTACGCCGCGCGCTGGGCTCATTCGGCAGGCGCTGGACCGGTCGCCACGAGCGAAAGACCTGGAAATAAAACACCCCCCAGCAGGCCGCAACGAGCACCGCGCCAACCAACCCCCAATCGGACAATGTGTTCAGATAATCATTGTGCGCGCGGTCGGGCTGAATCTGCGTGTCGGGATCGGCCGCTCGATACTGTCGATAGCGCTCGTTGAAATGGTTCGGCCCCACCCCGAACCAGAAATGGTCCAGCCACATGTCCAGCGCCGGCCCCCACAGCTTGAACCGCACATCCTCAATCTCGTGCGCCCGTTCGAACCCGTCGGACCGGTTGGGCGACAGCTCCGCCTTGAGCCAGAAAAAGGCGAAAATTCCCCCAAGAAACACGACGACCAGCAGCGCCCGCCGCCAGTAGTCCCGCTGGCGCACGAGATAATAAAACAAGACGACCAGGGAAAGCCCGCCTCCCAGCCACCCGCCGCGCGAGATCGTCACGGACAAGCCCGCGAAGATGACCAGGCACGCGTAACCCAGGAAAATTTTCTGCACGAGCGAGAACCGCCCGGTGACCATGAAGGCAATCGCGATCGGGAGGACCATTTCGAGGTAGCCCGCCAGATTGTTCGGCGAGAGAAACGTTCCCGAGCCGCGCTTTCGGTAATTGTCGGGCTTGCTGAACTGGCCAGCGAGCGACCAAACCTCGTCGGAAGAGGTGAAGAATTGGATGACGGCGTAGATGGAAAGCGCGGTCGCCAGGATGATCAGCGTCAGGCCGAGAATCTGGGTTGTTTCCGGGCGGTGAAGGTTGTTGACCACGGCGAAGAAGACCGCGGTGTAAACCAGCACGCGGAGCAATTCCTGGCGGGCGACATATTCGACGTCGGCGGCCAGGTAACGACCCACGGCGTAAAGGGCAAAGACAAGCACGGGCCAGCTCAGGGGGATCCAGAGCAGCCGGTGCTTTGGGTTGACGGTGAATCGAACCAACCAGAGCGCGAGCAGGCCGACGGTCAACCATTGCACGACCGCGAACTCCGCGCCGTGCACAGTGCCGAGGGCCAGCGGGGTATAAATCAGGAGGACAAGGACGAGCCCAAGAATCCCTTTCTCGCACCAGTCGTCGAGCCAACCGCGGGCGGGGGCCGGGCTTCGTCCGGGGGGCCCGTCCTGCTTCGCCCGCCTGGCTCGAATGGGGTTCAAGGCGATCCGCTCAAACCTCGCGCGGGTCGGTGATGACCCCTTTCAGCGCGCTGGCGGCCACCGTCGCCGGCGAGGCGAGAAACACCTGCGATTCCTTGTGACCCATCCGGCCCGGAAAGTTCCGGTTGGTCGCGCTGATGCACTTCAACGGTGTGTTCATGCGGCCGAAGGTGTCCACCGGCCCACCCAGGCACGCCGCGCACCCGGCATTTTCCGTCATCTGCACCCCTGCATCGAGCAGCACCTGCCAAACGCTCTTGTCGCCCCAGCGGGACGTTTGCAAGTCGTGCACGATCTCCGGCGTGGCCGGCACACCGAAGGTGTCGATGGCCACCCGGTGCCCGCGCAACACGCGGGCGAACTCGAGAAAGTCGCTGGTCTTGCCTCCCGTGCAGGACCCGATGTAGGCCCGATCGAGCTTCACGTGGCGGAGCTCCCGCGCCTTCTTCCGCTGGCCCGGATCGGGATGGCACGCCACGGTGGGCTCCAATTGATCGAGGTTGACGACGAGCTCGTAGGCGAATTTCTCGCGGGCATCCCGCTCGACCGGATCGTAGGAGGTCTGGGTTCCATTGAGACGCGTCCGGTGGTTGACGAACTCCTGGGTCTTCGCATCGAACTCAAAGATTCCGTTCTTGCCCCCGGCTTCGATGGCCATGTTGGCGATCGTCATGCGATCATCCATCGAAAGCGACGCCACCCCGGGCCCGTCGAACTGCATCGCGCGGTAGGTCGCGCCATCGAAGCCGATCTCGCCAATCACATGCAGGATGATGTCCTTGGCCATCACGCCCGGCTGCAGCCGGCCCTCGAGCCGGAAATGCATCGTCTCGGGAACCTTGAGCAAAAGCTTGCCCGTGCCCATGACGAACCCGGCGTCGGTGTTGCCAATGCCCGTCGCGAACTGGTTGAACGCGCCCGCCATGCACGTGTGCGAGTCAGTGCCGAAAAGAATCTCACCGGGCCGCGTGTGGCCCTTCTGCGGCAGGGCCGTATGGCAGACCCCGGCGTAACGCGAGCCGTACTGCCGGCTGAGCACGCCCTTGGCCGGGTCAAAAGCCCACTTGCCGTTCGGGTCGTCAATGACATCGTAAAAATAGGTGATCCCCTGCTCCTTCACGAACTCCCGGAGAATATCGACATTGCGGTTCGACTTTGAATCGGCGGTGAAGATGTAGTGGTCGGGAATGATGACCACGCGGTTGCGGTCCCAGACCTTCGCGTGGGCACCGAACTCGCGTTTGAACACACCAATGGTCCCCGGTCCGCACACATCGTGGGTCATCAGGACATCGGCCTTCACCCAAACGTTGTCGCCCGCCTGCACTTCCGCCTTGCCCGCCGCCCGGGCCAGAATTTTTTCCGTCAAAGTCATGGTCTCCTATCCTTATCGAACCTGGCCGGTCGCTGCAACTGCGATCCCGCCCGCAGCCGGCGCCGCCCGCCTCCGCGGCCCCCTCAAATCCCCGCATTGCTTTTCGCCATGAAGGCTGTAAATGGAATGAAGCACAACCGGTTTGCCGCCATGATCGAGCCTCTTCTCAAGTCGCAACTGGAACCCGTCGCCCAACGGCAACGGCGTTGGCGGACCACCCGGGCCCTCGCCTTATGGTGGGGCTTCATCGCCATTAGCGCGCTCATCGCCTGGCTGGTCCAGCGATCCGGCGCCGCCCATTGGCCCCACGCGTTTTCCATCCTCGGCGGCATCGCGGTCATCGGCTCGTTCGTCGCCTGGGATCGCGCCACCCGGGGGGTTCCCGATTTCCGTCAAATTGCCCGGGAAATCGAGCAGCATCACCCGGATCTGCACGCCCTGCTCCTGACCGCGGTCGAACAAACCCCCGACCCGGCGACCGGACGGCTCAACTTCCTCCAGGACCGGGTCATCAAAGAGGCGATTGCCGCCGGCACCACGCATCGCTGGGTCGAACTCGTCTCCGACGGGCGGCTCGTCCTCGCCCGGTTCGCCCAAATCCTGGCCCTCATCCTCATGGTCGCCGGCTTGATCAGCCTTCGACTCCCGGGTCGGCAAAACGGACAGAATCTTTCCGGGGTTCGCCCCATCGGCCCTGCGGCAGTCCCGGACGTGGTGGTCACCCCGGGAGACACCACGGTCGAGCGCGGCAGCTCGGTGGTCGTGCTCGCCCGATTCAGCGGGAAGGTTCCGGCGGAAGCGACCTTGGTGGTCGGAGCCAGCCCGGGTTCCGGTCGGCGCATCACACTGTCCCGCAGTCTTGCCGATCCGGTGTTCGGTGGGACCATTCCCGATATCGCCTCCAACCTCGTCTACCACGTCGAATTCGCGGACCGCCAATCCCGCGACTTCAAGATCAGCGTATTCGACTACCCGGCCCTCGTTCGCGCCGACGTCAAGATCACCTACCCGACCTATACCGGCCTGGCTGAGCGCCGGATTGAAAACACCCGCCGGGTGACCGCAGTCGAAGGCTCCACGCTCGAGTGGAACCTGCAGTTGAACAAACCCGTGGTGACCGCTGCCTTCGTGGCCAAAAATGAAACCAACCAGATTTCATTAGAGGTGATCACCAACTCCCCGGTCGCGATCCTGCGCGGATATCTTCTCCTGACCAATCGCGTCTATGAATTGCGCCTGACGGACGTCGATGGCCGGACGAACAAGTTGTCCGCCCAGTTCGTGTTCGAGGCCCAGAAAAACCGCCTCCCCGAACTCAAACTCGTCAGTCCCCGCGGCGATCAGCGGGTGTCGCCGCTCGAGGAGATCGCGTTCAGCGGCGAGGCGTGGGATGATTTTGGCCTGCGCGGCTACGGTTTGACCTACCGGGTGGAAGGCGGAGAGCCTCGTTCGATCCGGCTCGGCACCAACAGCGCGCCCAACGAGCGTCGAAAGCTCGCGCATCTGCTGGCCCTCGAAAATGAAAAGGTCGCCCCCAACCAACTGATCTCCTGGTATCTCTGGGCGGAGGATGTTGGGCCCGACGGCCAGACTCGCCGCTCCGCCAGCGATATGTATTTCGCGGAGGTCCGGCCCTTTGAAGAGATCTTCCGCGAAGCCCAAAGCGCGGGTCAGGAGCAATCCGCCCAGCAGGGAGGCTCCGGCAACCAGGCGCTCAAGCTGGCCGAACTGCAAAAGCAAATCATCAACGCCACCTGGAAGCTGGAGCGCCGCCAGCTCGGCGCCCAACCCGACGCCGCGTATCGCAAGGACGCCGCGGTCGTGCTCGAGTCGCAACAGAGTGCGCTCGAACAAGCCGAGGCCCTCAAGGAACGGCTTCAAGATCCACGCTCCGCCGCGCTGGCGGAAAACGTCACGAAAGAGATGGAAAAGGCCATCGGCCATTTGACGAGGGCCACCAACTCCCCCGCGGCGCTGCCCGACGCCGGCACGGCCGAACAGGCAGCCTACGCCGCTCTGCTGAAACTTTCGTCCCACGAATTCCTCATCTCCCGCAATCAGCGGCAGCAAGGCCAAAGTGGCAACAGCCCCAGCCAGGAACAGCTCTCTCAACTGGACATGAAGGAGCAGGAGGATCGCTACGAAACCCAGCGCCAGGCCCAGCAGCAACCACAGGCCCAGCGCGAGGAACTGCAGGTCCTCAATCGGTTGAAAGAGCTGGCCCAGCGCCAACAGGATCTCAACCAAAAGATCAATGAGCTGCAAACCGCACTGCAGGAGGCCAAGAACGATCAGGAACGCGAAGACCTGCAGCGCCAGCTGAAACGCCTGCGCGAAGAACAACAGGAAATGCTCGCGGACATGGACGAGCTGCGCCAGCGCATGGAGCGCCCCGAAAACCAGTCCAAAATGGCCGACGCAAAACAGCAGCTCGAAAAGGCCCGGGCCGAAGCCCAGCGCTCGGCCGAGTCCCTCGAGAAACAGGAGATGTCCCAGGCCCTCGCGTCCGGCAGCCGCGCCCAGCGCGACCTCCAGCAGCTCAAGGAGGATTTCCGAAAGAAGAATGCCAACCAGTTCGCCGAGGAAATGAAGCAGATGCGTTCTGAAGCCCGGCAGCTCGCGCAGACTCAGGAAAAGATCTCCAAACAAATGGAGGAACTCGGCGATCGCAAGCTGCGCACGCTGGCCGATAACGGCCCCGCCAAGGAGATCACCGAGCAGCTCGACCGGCAACGAACCGGCCTGACCAACCTGCTCGAAAACATGCGGCAGGTCACCGAAAAGGCCGAGCCCGTCGAACCGCTGCTCTCCAAGCAGCTTTATGAAACACTCCGGAAAAGCAGCCAGGGCAACGCGGACACAAACCTCATGCTGACCAGTGAGCTGCTCAAACGCAGCTTCAACGCCGAAGCCAGGCCCTTCGAAGAAAAGGCCCGCCAGGAAATCAATAACCTGAAGGAAGGCGTCGAGCGGGCCGCCGAAAGTGTGCTCGGCGATGACACCGAAGCACTTCGCCAGGCCAAGCGCGAGCTCGATGCGTTGGCCGAGCAGGTCGAAAAGGAAATCGCCCGGAACACCGCGCAGAGCCGCCGCGAGAGCTCGTCCTCATCAGCCACCAACCGCTCGGCGCAAGCCAATAGCCGGACCGGGCGCAGCACAAACTCCACCGCCAGCGCGGCCTCCCGGGGTTCCCGAACCGGACAACCTAACGATCTTCTGGACCAACAAAATCAGTTTGCTCAGCAAGGACAAGGAGCCCAAGCCGGCCTCGACGAGAACCCGAGCCAGGAGGGTCAACAGGGTCAGCAGGGTCAACAGGGTCAGCAGGGTCAACAGGGTCAACAGGGTCAGCAGGGTCAGCAGGGTCAGCAGGGTCAACAGGGTCAGCAGGGTCAGCAGGGTCAGCAGGGTCAGCAGGGTCAGCAGGGTCAGCAGGGTCAGCAGGGTCAGCAGGGTCAGCAGGGTCAACAGGGTCAGCAGGGTCAGCAGGGTCAACAGGGTCAGCAGGGTCAGCAGGGTCAACAGGGTCAGCAGGGTCAGCAGGGTCAACAGGGTCAACAGGGTCAGCAGGGTCAACAGGGTCAGCAGGGTCAACAGGGTCAACAGGGTCAACAGGGTCAACAGGGTCAACAGGGTCAACAGGGTCAACAGGGTCAGCAGGGTCAACAGGGGCAGGGCCAAGGACAAGGCCAAGGGCAAGGCGAGCAACAGCCACAGAACGCTCAAGCGCAGCAGCAGCAGCAGTCCGCCCAGGCCCAAGCGCAGGCGCGAGGACAAGGACAAGGTCGGGGCCGCGGCCAGCAACAAGCCCGTGCCAATCAGCCCGGCCAGCAAGGCGGCCGCGGAGTTCCGCCGCCGACGTCGAGCCCGACCGATTTAGAGAACCAGCAGGATGCCGCCAACGACGCCGATCAATCGGGAGCTCAGCAGGGCGGCCGGGGTCGTGGGGGTGAGCGGGCTAATTTCGCCCCGCGCCGCAATCGTTTTAACAGCAGCGACGCCGAGCGGGTGAACGGCCCGATTGCCGGCGAGGATTTCCAGCAATGGTCCGATCGTTTGCGCGACGTCGAGGAGATGATCGACGACCCGGAGATTCGAAACCAGGTGGCCCGGATTCGCGATCGCGCGCGGGCCATGCGTTTGGATCTCAAGCGCCACGGCAAGAATCCGCAATGGCCGATGGTGAAAAGCCAGATCTCCAGCCCGCTAGTCGAGATTCGGGATCGAGTGGCCGAGGAGCTGGCCCGGCGCGAAAAGCCGGATTCCATCGTCCCAATCGATCGCGATCCCGTGCCGACGAAATTCTCCGAGCTGGTCCGCCGGTACTACGAGAAGCTGGGCACCGGTGCGGACGCGCAGTAACTCCGCGGGTTTTCTCACGGCCCAAGCCGGCTGCGGCAACCCGCTACGAGAAGCGGTCCTCCGTCCACGGATCGGCCGTATTGGAATAACCGCGGAGCTCCCAGAATCCGAGAATATCCCGGTCAAGAAACGCGATGTCCCGCACCCACTTGGCCCCCTTCCACGCGTAGCGTTTGGGAATGATGACGCGCGCGGGCCCTCCATGCTCCTGGCTCAATGGACGTCCGTTCCACGAGTGCGCGATAAGCACGTCGTCATCCAGGCACACCTCGAGGGGGTTGTTGGTTGAGTAACCATCGTAGCTTTTGAAAAACACATGCGTGGCTTCGGGTTTCGGCTTCACCAAGTCGGCGAGGGTGAAGAACGCGACCCCCTCGAATTCCATGTCGAACTGGCTCCAGGTCGTCACGCAGTGGAAGTCGCCCACGTCCTTGAACTGTGGCAGGGCCCGGAAATCCGGCCAGCGGAGCGTCACGGGATTTTCAACCAATCCGTGGATCTTCAGCTCCCAATCGGCTTCGGCGACATCGGGCCGGACGCCGAGATCGAGCACAGGAAAGTTATGCACCTGGCGCTGGCCGGGAGGGAGCCGGTTTTCGGATCGGACCGTCCGCTTCTCCTGGCCGGCCATTTTACGGGCCCAACGTTCCTTGGCGGCGATATAGGCTTCTTTCATTCGCGAGGACGAGACTAGCCGAGGCCCGGCAGGCCGTCCATGGCGGGCGTGCCATGGGCCCTGGGTTACGGCGGCACGCAGGTCGAGGCCTCGAGGCAGGCCGGGGCGGCTGGCCGGCCGGGGACGGGTTGATCGCGCCGCGGACAAATTTCCAATTCCTCCGGGAAATTCTACTTTTCTCCCGCGTGGTTCGGGGGATGATGGCCGCCAAACGAAAGGCACTCTATGGGACTCATGGATTATCTTAAAACCCAGTTTCTGGAAATCATCCAATGGGAGGACGACTCGCGCGACACCATCTCCTGGCGATATCCCGACGAGGACAAGGAAATCAAGCGCGGCGCCCAGCTCATCGTCCGCGAGTCCCAGACGTGCCAGTTCATCTACCTGGGTCAGTTCGGGGACACGTTCGGCCCGGGCAAACACACGCTGACGACCGATAACATTCCGATCCTCTCCACGCTCAAGGGCTGGAAATACGGATTCGAGTCGCCCTTCAAGGCGGACATCTACTTCGTCAACACCCGCCTCTTCACCGGCAACAAGTGGGGCACGAGCAACCCCATTATGCTTCGTGACAAGGATTTTGGGATCGTCCGCGTGCGCGCCTTCGGCACCTACGATTTCAAGGTGGTCGACGTGAAGACCTTTTTGAAGGAAGTGGCCGGGACCGATCACCAGTTCCGGCTCGACGAATTTTCCGACGCGATGCGGTCGCGGATTGTGAGCGTGTTCACGGATGCGATCGCCTCGGCCAACGTGCCGGTGCTGGACGTGGCGTCCCGCTACTCGGAACTCGGCGACGCGCTTCTGCCCATCGTCAACCCGCAGGTGACCGCCAAATACGGAATCGAGATCGGAAGTTTCATCGTCGAAAACGTGTCCGTGCCACCGGAGGTGGAGGGTGCCATCGACAAACGTTCGAGCATGGCGGCGATCGGCAACCTGAACGATTACGTGAAGTTCCAGATGGCGGAAGCGATGACCAAGGGGGAGGGCGGCGGCGGCCTGGCGGGCTCGGCCGCCCAACTCGGGGCCGGTCTGGCCATGGGTCAACAAATGATGGCGGCGCTGGGCAGCGCCCAGGGAACCCCCGCTGCCGGCGCGCCGCCACCTCTGCCCGCGGCGGGCGGCGGCGGCGCCGGGGCACTGCCGGATTTATTGAGCCCCGCTGACGCCGCACGGGCCCTGGGAGTTTCAGAAAACGACGTCATGACGGCCCTGGGCGAAGGCTCGCTCAAAGGCAAAAAAATCGGCAGCGCCTGGCGAATCACCCGGCAGGCCCTCGATGACTTTTTAAAGTCTTGAGGTCGCCCGCGGATCGGCCGAAGTCGCCGGCAGGCGCGGGGGCGGACGCGAGGGGCCATGCCCGCGCCGGCGCCCGCACTCCCCAGCGCCGGCCCCGCCTGCATCGGATTTGTTGACATGAGCGAAGCTGTCGCCCGCCAAAAATTCTCGTGCCCGGCCTGCGGGGCCGAAGCGCAATGGAACCCCGCCCGGCAGGCGTTGATCTGCCCCTATTGCGGCGCCACCTCACCGGCCCAAGTCGAGCTGACGTCCACGGGGGAGGAGATCGTTCGTGAACACGATCTGGTCTCCGCCCTGCGCAGCATTCCCGATGACAAGCGCGGCTGGCACGCGGAGAAAACCTCCGTCCGCTGCCAGAGTTGCCAGGCGATCTCGGTCTTCGATCCAGCCCGCGTCGGCCAGCGATGTGACTTCTGCGGCTCGTCTGCCCTCGTCCCCTATCAGGAAGTCAAGGATGCGTTCTCCCCGGAGAGCCTCCTCCCGATGCAACTGTCCGAGCAGCAGATTCGCGAGGCGATCCGCACCTGGTACGGCGGGCGATTCTGGGCTCCCAATCGGCTGAAGGCCAAAGCCATGACCGACGTGGTCCGCGGCCTCTACATTCCCTACTGGACGTTTGACGCGCAGGTCCATGCGGATTGGACCGCCGAGAGCGGTGACTATTATTGGGAGACCGAGTCCTACACCGACGCGCAGGGCAAACGGCAGACGCGCCAGGTGCGCAAGGTTCGCTGGTATCCCAGCGCCGGCCAGCTCGATCATTTTTTTGATGACGAACTGGTGGCGGCCTCGCGCGGCGTCCATGCCGGCATGCTGCGCCAGGTGGAGCCGTTCCCGACCCGGGAGCTCGTGGCCTACCAGCCGGGCTTTTTGTCGGGCTGGGTGGTGGAACGTTACCAGATCGATCTCGTGGCCGCGGCCCAGCGAGCGCGGGAGGCCATGGACGCCAAGCTTCGGCAGCTCTGCGCGGCGCAGGTCCCGGGCGACACCCACCGCAACCTGGAGGTGTCCGCGGACTACGCCGGCCAAACGTTCAAACACATCCTGGTCCCCCTCTGGCTACTTACCTATCAATACGGCCGAAACACGTATCAAGTGCTGGTCAACGGCTACACCGGAACGATCGCGGGCGAATATCCGAAGAGCTGGGTCAAGATTCTCATCGCCGTCCTGCTCGCTCTGATCGCCATCGGCGCTGTCGTGTTCTTCGCCAATAAATAAGCGGGCACGTCCGTTGCTCAATGTCTATCAGGCCGCGCGCCTTAATCTGAGACCTCTTCCACCAGCGCGCTGCCGGACCGCCCGCCGCGGGCCTGGCGCAGTTCCGGGATCAAGAGAACGCTCGCCAGCAGGATCAGGGCGCCGCTGAACAGGGCCAATGTCAGCGGGGCGAAATGCGACACCGCATAGAAGGCCGCCGCCGGGGCCGCCACGCCCCGGGCGCCGGTCAGGAACGTATGGACGGCCATGTATTCGGCTACCCGTCCGGCTGGCGCGAACTTGGTCACCCACAGGCTCCAGGCCACATCGCCGCCCGCATTGGAAATCCCGAACACCACCGCCCCAAGGATCAGGCCGGTCAGGCTGTCGCTCGTGAAGAACGTCAGGATGCCCACCGCGAAGCCAATGTTCAGCGTGATCCTCAGGGCGAAGAAGTTCATGTGGTCAAACAAATGGCCCCAGACCGGACTTAACACGAGACGGGCCAGATTCGGGATCACGCCTGTGAGCAACGCAATGGTTCCGATCGAAACCGCCTGCCCGTATTTTGGATTGGCTAGATACTCCACCCGCAGCGGCAGCATCATCAGATTGGCGAAGCCCATCAGCATCCAGCAGATCAAGGTCCGCCGGAAAAGCGCGTCCTCGCGGACAAAGCGCAGCGCCCGCAACGGATGGGCGCCGCCGTCGTCGGGGATGGAGGTGCTCGGGCAGCGCGACAAGCACCAGCTGGCGAACGCCAATGCGCCCGCGAAGATCGCCAGCAGCCAGCGGAACCGATCCACGTGGCCGTTCAGGAGATCGCCCGCCAGCTGGCTGAAGGCGGCCGCCGCGGCGATGCGAATCATCACGGTGTGGGAAAACAATCGACCGCGCTGGTGGGCCGGGTAGTTCTCCTGATACATGTGGGTGAGCAGCGGAACGATGGAAGCCGAGGCGGCCATGCCGACCACGGAGAACACCACATAAGCCCCCAACCCGGGCAGCAACGTCGCCAGCGCAAAGCTGGCGGCGCCCACCGCCAGCATGCGGGAGGCAGCCAGCGCGGTAGGCCACCGCCGGCGGGTCACCCACGAAACCAGAAGCGGCGACGCCAGCAAGCCGAGGCTGCCCGCCGCGGCCACGACCGCCTTGGCCTCATTCCCGGCCGCGAAGTGCTTGACCGCAATGGCCAGCAAAAAGGTGCTGCCAGCCGTTTCCAGCACGCCCGTCGTCGCCGCCCGCATCAATTCGTGGGCATACGTCCGGCGGGTGCGGCGTTGGTCGTCGGAGATCATGGGCCCAACCGGACGCGCCACGCTCCGGCCCCCTGTTCCATAGGTCTGCTCAACGCCGGCATGGGAAACGTCCGGACGCGCAACGGGCCTGGCGGGTTGGCCATAAATTCATGGGACCGAACCTTAGGAGAACGCCTCAACGAGTGGCAAAACAATCCTCGAGACTCGGCGGAGCACACGGCCAACGTGGGCCAACCGCGCAACCGTTGTCCAGTGTGAAGCAAACGATGGATGGCCAGCCAGGCAGCATCACGGCATTTTCGCGAGCACGAATCGGGGCCGGGTGGCCCGACGGCTAAAGCCCGCCGACGGCTGGCCGACGATGAAAGTATGAATGATTCAGAATTCATCGAGCTGTATACGAAGATCACGGAATGCGCAGAAGCGCAGGCGCGCAGTGTTTACATGGTGATGTCGGAGTCGCTGCGCACAAAGCGAACCGGGGCGGTTGAGTCGACGGCGGGCGATGGGCGGACCAGCCAGCCGGCGACAGCGCCGCCGGAAAACCAGAAAATGCCATGATTGCATCGACCCAGGGCGGCAAGGGACGGCGCCTGAAGGCAGTTCTCGAACATGCCAGCGGCGACAAGCGGTTCAAGATCCTCGAGACCCACCTCAAGCGGCACCAGCATCGATCGGACGCCCTGATCGAAATTCTGCACAAGGCACAGGAGCTCTTCGGTTATCTCGAGGACGATCTTCTCCTCTACGTCGCCCACGCGCTGAAGCTCCCGCCCAGCCGGGTCTATGGGGTGGCAACGTTCTATCACTACTTCACCCTCAAACCCAAGGGAGCCCACACCTGCGTCGTCTGCCTGGGCACGGCCTGCTATGTGAAGGGGGCGAAGGAGGTGCTCGACGCCATCGAAGCCGAGGCCGGCATCCAGGCGGGTCAAACCACCCCCGACAATCAGGTGTCACTGCTGACCGCGCGGTGCATCGGCGCGTGCGGGGTCGCGCCTGCGGTGGTTTATGACGGCAGCGTCGCCGTCCGGCAGACAGCGGAGTCGGCGGTCACCAAAGTGAAAGGATGGAAAGCGCATGGACCTGGCTGACCTGAAGGAGCTGGCGGAGAAGGAACGCGGTTCACGCAAGAAATATACCTTGCGGTGCTGCATGGCCGCCGGATGCATGTCGCTGAACTCGGCGGCGACCAAAACCGCGCTCGAGCACGCGGTCAAATCGGCCGGCCTCGAATCCGAAATCGAGGTCCGGGGCGTCGGCTGCCTGCGCCTGTGCTGCCAGGGGCCGCTGGTCCAATCCGACCCGGACGGCGCGCTCTACGAGAAGGTGGAAGCCGGCAACGCCGGCGAAGTGGTGGACAGCCTCACGGGCCGGGCCCCGACCGGCACCATCCACCGCAGCGACTCCCACCAGCCGTTCTTCAAGCACCAGTTGCCGATCGTCCTCGCCAATTCCGGGCGGATCGACCCCGAGCGCATCGAATCGTATATCGCGGAGGAGGGCTACGAGGGGCTCAACACGGCGCTGTTCGAGCTCACGCCCAAAGCTGTGGTGGACCTGATCGTGCAGAGCGGCCTGCGCGGCCGCGGAGGAGCCGGCTATCCCACCGGGCTCAAGTGGTCGACCGTCGCGCGCTCCCCGGGCAAGAAGAAATTCATCGTCTGCAACGCCGACGAGGGCGATCCCGGCGCGTTCATGGATCGCAGCGTCCTCGAAAGCGACCCGCACGCCGTGCTTGAAGGCATGGCCATCGCCGCGCACGCCGTCGGCGCTGATCAAGGCTACATCTACGTCCGGGCCGAGTATCCGCTCGCCATCAGCCGGCTGCAAATCGCGATCAAACAAGCCAAAAGCCTCGGCCTGCTCGGCAGCGGCATCTTTGAATCGCCGTTCAATTTCAACATCGACCTCCGCATCGGCGCCGGCGCGTTCGTCTGCGGCGAGGAAACCGCCCTGATGGCCTCGATCGAAGGCCGCCGCGGCACGCCCCGCCCCCGCCCCCCCTTCCCCGCGGAAAGCGGCCTCTGGGATTGCCCGACTCTGATTAACAACGTCGAGACCTTCGCCAACATCGCACCCATCGTCCGCCGTGGCGCCACCTGGTTCGCCGGCATCGGCACGGAGAAAAGCAAGGGCACAAAAGTCTTCGCGCTCGCCGGCCGGATCAACAACACCGGCCTGATTGAAGTCCCCATGGGCACTTCCCTGCGCCAGATCGTCGAGGAGATGGGCGGCGGCGCGCCCGGCGGCGCCACGATCAAGGCCGTGCAAACCGGCGGTCCCTCCGGCGGCTGCATCCCGACCCAGCACCTCGACACGCCCGTCGATTACGAATCCCTCACCAAGCTCGGATCCATCATGGGCTCCGGCGGCATGATCGTCATGGACGAGACCACCAACATGGTCGACGTCGCCCGCTACTTCATGGATTTCTGCCGGGACGAATCCTGCGGCAAATGCATTCCCTGCCGGGCCGGCACGGTCCAAATGTACCGGCTGCTCACGCGAATCATGGACGGCCAGGCCACCCGGCGCGACCTCGCCCAGCTCGAGGAGCTCTGCGACATGGTGAAACACACCAGCCTGTGCGGCCTCGGCCAGACCGCCCCCAACCCCGTCGTCAGCACGCTGCGCTATTTCCGCAACGAGTATGAGGAACGCCTGAAGGCGGATCCATTTCCCCCTCCGGCGGTGCCCCAGCCGGTCCCGGCCCCGACGGCCGCCGCCTCGACTCCGCCCAACACCTGAACGCCTCACCACCGCAACGCAAACCAAGCCCAGGTATGGCAGCCCGCACACTCACCATCGACGGCCGGCTCATCAGCGCCCAGGAAGGCTCCAGCATCCTCGAAGCGGCGCGCGAAGCCGGGATCGCCATCCCCACGCTCTGCCACCTGGAGGGCGTGGACGACATCGGGGCGTGCCGCCTCTGCCTCGTCGAGATCCAGGGATCCCCCAAGCTTGTCCCCGCCTGCACCACCTCGGTCGCGGAGGGCATGCAGATCCAAACCACCAACGACCGGCTGGTCCACTATCGCCGCATGACGCTCGAGCTGCTCTTTGCCGAGCGCAATCACGTCTGCGCCGCCTGCGTGTCCAACGGGCATTGCGAGCTCCAGGCCCTCGCCTGGATGCACGGAATGGATCACGTCCGGTTCGAATACCAATACCCCAAGTGGGATGTCGATCTGACCCACGGGCGGTTCGGGATGGATCACAACCGCTGCATCCTCTGCACCCGCTGCGTGCGGGCCTGCTGGCACATCGAAGGCGCCGGAACCAAAAACGTCTCCGGCCGGGGCGCCACCGCCCAAATCATCACCGACCTGAACCAGCCGTGGGGCGAGTCCGACACCTGCACCTCCTGCGGCAAGTGCGTCCAATCCTGCCCCACCGGAGCGCTCTTCGAACGCGGCTCGACCGCCGCCGAGATGGAGCGGGACCGCTCCCGGCTGGAGTTCATCGTCAACGCGAGGGAGAAGAAACAATGGAACGTGTAAGACTGGCCTCGATCTGGTTTGGCGGCTGCTCAGGCTGCCACATGTCCTTTCTCGATCTCGACGAGTTCCTCATCGATCTCGCCGGGAAGATCGAGCTCGTTTACAGCCCGCTCGTCGACACCAAGGACTATCCCGAAAACGTCGACGTGGTCCTCATCGAGGGTGCGGTCTGCAACGAGGAACACATCGAAATGGCCCATCGCATCCGCCGCCGCACCAAGGTCGTCATCTCGTTCGGCGACTGCGCCGTCACCTCGAACGTCGTCGGCATGCGCAACCCGCTCGGCGGCCCAGAAGTCGTCCTCCGACGGGCCTACGTCGAACTCGCCGAGGTCAACCCCGGCGTGCCCAGCGCCCCCGGCATTCTCCCCCCCTTGACGCCCCGCGCCCTGCCCATCCATCACGTCATCCCGGTGGATCACTTTCTGCCGGGCTGTCCGCCCTCCAGCGCGCAGATCCGCGCCCTGATCGAAAACCTGCTCAACGGCGGCCCGGCGTTGACCGGCCGCCAGCTCAAATTCGGCTGAGCGCATGAAGCCCTCCCGCCCCGCTGGACGGACCCGAACCCCAGGAGCCACGCCATGAGCCAACGCATCGTCATCGACCCGGTCACCCGCATCGAAGGCCACGCCAAGATCAGCATTTATGTGGACGACGACGGCCAGGTGACCGACGCCCAGTTTCACGTCGTGGAATTCCGCGGGTTCGAACGATTCTGCGAGGGACGCAGCCTCGGCGAAATGCCCGCCCTGACCGCCCGCACCTGCGGCATCTGCCCCGTCAGCCACCTGCTCGCGTCCGCCAAGGCCGGCGATGAGATCCTCGCCATCCGCGTGCCGCCCGCGGCCGACAAGCTGCGCCGCCTGATGAATCTGGGCCAGTTGGTGCAGTCGCACGCGCTGAGCTTTTTTCACCTGAGCTCGCCCGACTTCCTTCTGGGCTGGGACTCCCCGGTCGAAAAGCGAAACGTGTTTGGCCTGCTGGACGGCCATGCCGACCTCGCGCGGGCCGGCATCCGCCTTCGTCAATTCGGCCAGGAGATCATCGAGCACCTCGGCGGCAAAAAGATCCACCCGGCCTGGGCCGTTCCCGGCGGCGTTCGCTCCGGCCTCCCGGCCGAAGCCCGCGACGCGATTCGTCGCAAGCTGCCGGAAGCATTCGCCACCACGGCGCAGATCACCTCGCTCTTCAAAAGCCTGTTCGACCGCCTGCAGCGCGAGATCCAGGTGTTCGGGAATTTTCCGTCCCTCTTCCTCGGGCTCGTCGGGCCCGATGGCGAGTGGGAACATCACGGCGGCCGCCTGCGCTTTTCCGACAGCTCGGGCAGCGTGATCGCCGATCAGATCGATCCGCAGAATTACCGCCAATACATCAGCGAGGCCGTCCAGTCCTCGTCCTATCTCAAGTCGCCCTTCTACAAGCCGCTCGGCTTTCCCGAGGGCATCTACCGCGTCGGGCCGCTCGCCCGGCTCAACATCTGCCGCTCCATGGGCACTCCCAAGGCCGAGGAGGAACGGAAACAGTTCCGCAAACTCGGGACCGGCGCCGTCACGTCCTGCTTCCATTACCACTACGCCCGGCTCATCGAAATCCTCGCCTGCCTCGAACGCATCGAGCTGCTGATGGACGACCCCGACCTCCAATCCGATCTGCTCCGGGCTGACGCCGGCATCAACAAGCTCCAGGGCGTCGGCGTGAGCGAAGCCCCGCGCGGCACGCTGTTCCATGACTACGAGGTCGATCGCGACGGGCTCATCCGACGGGTCAACCTGGTCATCGCCACCGGCCAGAACAACCTCGCCATGAATCGGACCGTGGCGCAGATCGCCCGCCATTACGTGAACGGCAAGAAAATCTCCGAGGGCGCTCTCAACCGCGTCGAGCACGGCATCCGTTGCTTCGATCCCTGCCTCAGCTGCTCCACTCACGCCGTGGGCCGCATGCCCCTCGTCGTCCGCCTGATCGGCCCCGGAGGGCAGTTGCTCGATGAAATCAAGCGATCATCCTGAGCCCTCCCGCCGCGGGCCCGCCGCATCGCCCGCAGGAGATACGCCGCGCCCGAGCCAATGGCTGGTTCTCGGCTATGGCAACACGCTGCGCGGCGATGACGCCGCCGGGCCGCGAACGGCCGAGGCCATCGGTTCGCTTAATCTCCCCGGCGTCCGCGTGGAAATCCGGCATCAGCTGACGCCGGAGATCGCCGAGATGCTGGCCGCGACCGACCGCGTCATTTTCATCGATGCCGCCGAGGTCGCCGACAGCAACCAGGCCTTGACCGACACCGCCACGCTCCTTCTACTCCAGCCCGCTGAGGGTCGTCCGGCGCACTCCGTCTTCGGCCATCACCAGGATCCGGCTGCGTTGCTCGCCCTGGCCGAACGCCTCTACGGCCGGGTTCCCCGCGCCTGGCTTTTGCACATCGCCGCACACTCGTTCGAGCTGGGCGCCGCGCCGACGCTCCCCTGCGCCCGCGGAATCAGCCGGGCCATCGAACTCACCCGGACACTCTGCGCCGCCCAAAGCGACGACGAACCCGCGAGCGCGCGTCGCGAAATTCGGGATTAGGAGCAGGAGCCGAAGCCGTCACGCGGCGGCAAAGCCGGGAGAAAATATGCACGAGGCCTCCATCATGGCTGACGCGTTGGAACTCGCCGCCCGCGAAGCCGCCAAAGCCGGCGCCCACCGCGTGCGACGCTTGCGCCTCCGGATCGGAATTCTTAGCGGCGTGGTGCCGGAGGCTCTCCGCTTTGCGTTTGACTCGCTCACGCCCGACACGCCCGCCGCGAATGGCCTTCTCGAGATCGAAAGCGTCGACGCCGTGGCCTGGTGCGCCATCTGCCAAAATGAGTTTGCCGCCGGGGATGGCTTCAACCCCTGCCCGGTCTGCGGCGCCTTGCCGGCTGAGTTGCGCCGCGGACAAGAGATTGAATTGGCGTCCCTGGAAGTGGAATAATCGCGAAACGGCCGGCCCCCAAATCTCCGGCCAACCAAAGAAAGGCTCTCATGTGCCAGGAATGTGGATGCGGTCTCGGCGGCCCGGTGCAGTATCACACTCCCAAACCAGCCAAGTCGGATCAGGACCACGGCCATGATCACAACCACGACCACGACCACAGCCATAGCCACAGCCACGGGTCCGGTCACCATCACCCCGATCATGACCATGACGGCAACCACGCCGACGCCGCGGATGGGGCCAACGTCCGAACCGTCTCCGTGCAGCGCTCGCTGCTCGAGCGCAACGATCGCCTGGCCGAACGCAACCGCGGATTCTTCCAGGCCAAAAACCTTTTCGTCATCAACGTCCTGTCGTCGCCCGGCTCGGGCAAAACGACCCTGATTCGGGAAACGGCCCGGCGCCTGCAGGGGCGCCTCCGCGTCGGCGTGATCGTCGGCGATCTGGCCACCGACAACGACGCCAGCCGTCTGCGCGAAGCCGGCATTCCGGTCGTCCAGATCACCACGGGCACCCTCTGTCACCTCGAGGCCGACATGATCGCCCGCGCCGCCTCCGATCTCGACCTCGACACACTGGACGTGCTCGTGATCGAAAACGTGGGCAATCTCGTGTGCCCGGCCTCGTATGATCTTGGGGAAAACTTGCGCGTGGTGCTGTTGTCAGTCACCGAGGGCGAAGACAAGCCGTTGAAATATCCGCCCATGTTTCACTCCGCCGACGTCGCGCTCATTACCAAGTCCGATTTGGCCGGCCCCGCCGGCTTCGAGCGCGGGCGGGCCCTGGCCAACCTGGCCCGGATCAGCCATCACGCCGCTGTATTTGAAGTATCCGCGCGAACCGGCGACGGCCTGGATCCGTGGTGCGATCACCTGGTGGCGTGCTGTCGGGCGGTGACCCGCTCGGTGGGCCGATCCAGTCCCGCCTAGAAACTCCAGCCTTGCCCCCATGGTTGAGACGTCCCCCTCTTCCACCCGATCGGTGGACGCCGGAGCAACGGGCCACAACCGCCGCGTCGCCGTGACTGTTTCCGGCGTGGTGCAAGGCGTGGGGTTTCGTCCGTTTGTTCACCGCCTCGCCCGGAAGTTGAAACTTTCCGGCTGGGTGCAAAACACTCCGCAGGGCGTCGCGATCGAACTCGAGGGTGCCGCCGCCGCGTTGGAAGAGTTTTTGAAGCGCCTGAAATCCGAAGCGCCGCCGCACGCCTCTCTCGATCCATTGGAAGCACGCTGGCTGGCCCCGGTTGGAATCAGCGGCTTCGAGATTCGCGCCAGCGCGGCCGGCTCGCGGCCGACCGCCACAGTGCCCCCCGACATCGCCATCTGCGACGAATGCCTCGCGGAGCTGCTGAACCCGGCTGACCGCCGTTTTCGATATCCCTTCACCAACTGCACACACTGCGGGCCGCGCTTCACGATCATCGAATCGTTGCCTTACGATCGACCACGCACGACCATGGCCCGCTTCCAGCAGTGCCCGGCCTGCCTTGCCGAATATCAGGACCCCGCCGATCGCCGCTACCACGCCCAGCCCAACGCCTGTCCCGTCTGCGGCCCGCAACTGGCCCTGTGGAACCCGGACGCCTCGGTTCGCGCCACGCACGACGCCGCCCTCCGCGCCGCCGCGCAGGCCATCCGGGATGGACTCGTCGTCGCCGTCAAAGGCCTCGGCGGCTTTCACCTGCTGGCTGACGCCGACCGGCCGGAAGCTGTCGCCCGCCTTCGCCGCGGCAAATTGCGGGACGAAAAGCCGTTCGCCATCATGGTGCCGGACCTGGCAAGCGCCCGCGCGCTCTGCGTGATTTCTCCGGTGGAAGAGCGTGTCTTAATCTCACCGGAAGCTCCCATCGTCCTACTGCGTCGAAATCCCGCCAGCCCCGCCCTGGACGGCGTCGCCCCGGGAAACCCATGCCTTGGGTTGATGTTGCCGTACACCGGCCTGCATCACCTCCTGCTGCGCGAGGTGGGCCGGCCGGTGGTCGCCACCAGTGGCAACCTGCGGGATGAACCCATCTGCATCGACGAACACGAGGCGGCGGATCGCTTGGGCCGAATTGCCGACCAATTGCTGGTTCACAACCGGCCCATCGTCCGGGCCGTCGACGATTCCGTCGTGAAGGTGATCGCCGGGCAGCCGGTGGTTCTGCGCCGCGCGCGCGGCCATGCCCCCCTGCCCATCGCCTTTCCTGCCAGACGTGACCCAGCCGTCTCGATCGTGCTCGCCGTCGGGGGCCATCTTAAGAACACCGTGGCCTTGTCCGTCGCCGGCCAGATTCATTTGAGCCAGCACGTGGGCGACCTCGAGTCCGCTTCCGCGCTCGAGGCCCACACGCACGCGCAAGACGACTTGCAGGCCTTTCACCAGGCGAGGCCCGATGTCGTCGTGACGGATCAACATCCCGGCTACGCGTCCACCCAGGCGGCCGCGCGTCTCGGCTCTCCCATCGTCGCCGTCCAGCATCACCTCGCGCACCTTCTGTCCTGTCTGGTCGACAACGCGCTCGATCCGCCGGCGCTCGGAATCATTTGGGACGGCACCGGCGACGGCGGCGACGGGACGATCTGGGGCGGGGAATTCCTCGTCGCGCATGAGTTTGGCGTGGAATTTCAGCGGGCCGGATCCTTTCGAACGTTCTCCCTGCCGGGGGGCGAGGCTGCAATCCGCGAGCCGCGCCGGGCTGCGCTTGGCCTGCTCTTCGAGCTCTACGGCGATGAGGTCTGGTCGCTGGCCCACCTGCCAACGCTCCGGGCGTTCACGCCGCAGGAATTGGGCACGCTCCGTCGCATGCTGGAGCGCGGCCTCAACAGCCCGCGAACGTCCAGCGTCGGGCGCTTGTTCGATGCTCTCGCCTCGTTGCTCGACGTGCGCCAGATCTCGCGCTTCGAAGGCCAGGCGGCGATGGAACTGGAGTTTGCCGCGGCCGCGGCCGCCTCTGCCGAGCCCCGCTTCGCCCCAACGTGCGCGTCCGTCGCGGCCGCTCCGCCCTTTAGCATCAGCGACGTGCGGCCAGCGCCCGAGAACGAAGCGGGCCGCCCCGGCCCGCGCCGCGAGACCTTGCTCCTGGCTCCGCGGCAACTCATTGACTGGGGCCCGTGGGTGCGATACCTCGTCGACATGCGATCGGTCGATACCCCAGCTGCGTCAAACCGACGCTGGTCGCTCGCGTTTCACCAAGCGCTGGCGGCCTGCGTGACGCCACTCGCCAAACAGGTCGCACTGCCAATCGTCGCATTGAGCGGCGGCTGTTTTCAAAACGGCCTCTTAACCGATCTGGTCAGCCACCAGCTCACGCACGCCGGCTTTCAGGCGATCCGACATCGAAGAGTCCCTCCAAACGACGGCGGGCTAGCGCTTGGCCAGGTCGCTGCCGTCACCCACGGCGCACGCCACAGCAACGAACCACCACCATCATGTGCCTCGCAATTCCTGGAAAAATCCTGACCGTGCAGGGAACCGATCCGTTGTGGCGTGAAGGCCGCGTCGACTTCTCCGGCGTGATCAAAGCCGTCAACCTTGCCTGCGTGCCGGAAGCAGACGTGGGAAGTTTCGTGCTCGTCCACGCCGGCATGGCCATCAGCATGGTCGACGAAGACGAGGCCAACGCGGTGTTGGAACATTTTCGACAGATCGGGGAGGCCCTCGTGCCCGGCTCGGAAGAGGAAGCCGCCGCCAAAGAATCGGCGCGGGCCGGGGATGGCGCGCAACCAGCGATTAGCAAACCGGCCAGCCTATGAAATATCTCGATGAATTCCGCGATTCGGGAATCGCCCGGCGACTGGCCGACGACATCGCCCGGACCACCACCCGTCCATGGACGGTGATGGAGGTGTGTGGCGGCCAGACCCACGCCATTCTCCGCTTCGGGCTTGATCGACTGCTGCCGTCCGCGGTCACCCTGTTGCACGGTCCGGGCTGTCCGGTCTGCGTGACGCCCATCGAGATCATCGATCGCGCACAGCGGCTGGCGATACAGCCGGAGGTGACCTTTTGTTCCTTCGGCGACATGCTGCGCGTGCCGGGCTCGCGGACCAACCTCCTTGCCAGCCGCGCCGCCGGCGCCGACGTCCGCGTGGTCTACTCGCCGCTCGACGCCGTGAAGCTGGCCGCGGCCCATCCCCAACGACAGGTGGTTTTCTTCGCAGTCGGATTCGAGACGACCGCTCCGGCGACGGCTCTGGCAGTGCGCCATGCCGCGGCGTTGGGTTTGGAAAATTTTTCCCTGCTGACCGCCCACGTGCTCGTGCCGCCCGCTCTCGAGAGCATTCTCGCCGCGCCGGATTGCCGGGTGCAGGGATTTCTTGCCGCCGGCCACGTTTGCTCGGTGATGGGCCAGCGGGAGTATGAACCGATCGCCGCGCGGCATCGCGTGCCCATCGTCGTGACGGGATTCGAGCCGCTCGACATTCTTGAGGGCGTCCGGCTCCTGGTCCGGCAGCTCGAAGAGGGCCGGGCCGAAGTGGAAAATGCCTACCGTCGAGTGGTCCGGCCGGACGGCAATCGCTCAGCCATCGAGCTCGTGAACGAGGTGTTCCAGGTTATTCCCCGGCAGTGGCGCGGCGTCGGCACCATTCCGTCCAGCGGGCTCGGGCTGCGCGAGGCGTATGCGCAGTTCGACGCCGAAAAGCGATTCCCGCTGCCGGACACTGTGCCCGTGGAAGCGATCGACTGCCGCAGCGGCGACGTTCTCCAAGGGCGAATCCGGCCCACGGATTGTCCGCATTTCGGAACCCGCTGCACTCCCGAGCAACCGCTTGGCGCGACCATGGTTTCCTCCGAAGGCGCCTGCGCCGCCTACTTTCGCTATCGGGAACAGCCGGCCTAACCCGCGTATTTCATGCAGAGCTTGAATCGCGAACACGTTGATGGGAGGACGGAAGGTAGGGCGGGCGCTCCGCGCACGCCGCAAAACCGGTCCGCATCCACGGGTCGCGGCGCGCACGGAGTGCGCGCCCTACCTTCACCATGAAATATTCAGGCTAAGGCCGCACGGCACGTTCGCCATGAACCTCCCATCCCATCCCGGAGCAGGCGCCGCCGGCGTCACGCCTGAAGTTTCCGCAGAGCCCGTCGCGGCCGGAGCGCCCACCGCTGGTTTCGCCTGCCCGGTGCCGGCCACGGAGGCCAGGCGCGTGCTCCTCGCCCATGGCGGCGGAGGCCGCCTGACTCACGAGCTCGTCGAGCGCTTGATGCTGCCGGCGTTCGCCAACGACGCCCTCGATCAACGTCATGATTCCGCCGTGCTGCCCGCCCGCGCCCCGCGTCTGGCCTTCACCACCGACGCGCACGTCGTTCGTCCGCTCTTTTTCCCCGGCGGCGATCTGGGAACGCTCGCGGTCAACGGCACCTTGAACGACCTGGCCATGAGCGGCGCGCGGCCCGCCGCTCTCAGCGCCGCGTTCATTCTCGAGGAAGGGCTGCCCCTGGAAACGCTGGAGCGAATCGTCGCCTCGATGCGAGATGCCGCGGCGGCTGCAGGCGTGCCCATCGTCACCGGCGACACCAAAGTGGTCGAGCGCGGACGCGGGGACGGGGTGTTCGTTACCACTGCCGCCGTGGGGTGGGTTCATCACGAACGTTCCATCGGGCCCGGATCCGTCCAGGCCGGCGACGCCGTTCTATTCAGCGGCGACCTGGGCCGGCATGGCCTGGCGATCCTGGCCACTCGCGAGGGCCTGCAATTTGAATCGGCGATCGAGAGCGACTGCGCGTCGCTCGTCGACCCGGCGCTGGCTTTGCTGGATGCCGGGCTTTCCGTGCACTGCCTGCGCGATCTCACCCGCGGCGGCGCGGCAGCAGCCCTGCACGAGATTGCGGCCGCCAGCCGACTTTCCATCGAGCTCGACGAGGAGGCCATTCCCATCCGAACTGAAATCCGGGCGGCCTGCGAGATCCTCGGGCTGGAGCCGATGCAGGTCGCGTGCGAAGGCCGGTTCCTCGTCATCGTGCCCGCGGCCGAGGCGGAGGCGGCCCTCGCCGTGCTGCGGCGCTGCGAAATTTGCAGCCAGGCGGCCGTGGTCGGTCGCATCCGGGCCCGCGGACGGGTGCCGGTTGCGCTGCGCACCGCATTCGGTCCGGAGCGCATTCTGGAAATGGGCACGGGCGAGCAGCTGCCGAGGATTTGTTGAGCCCAACCGAGGACCCGGGAACCCCCGGAACTTCGGTCCGGAATTCCCCGGCCCGCCGTTTGGCAAGTCTCACTCGACTTCGACCCTTGTCGACCCGGGGTCGTTTGGTATCCTAACGCTGTGGCCGCGAGCAATCCTCTGAGAATGTCGGTCTGTGGCGGGTGTCGGGCGAAGCACTGGCTCTCCACCGATCTGCCGCCCCTGCACCCCACTCCCTGCAACAAGTGCGGTCACCCGGTCATCGCCCCCACCATGCTGCGGATCTTCGAGGTCCGCGAGGTGGTCGCCTCCGGCGGCATGGGCACCGTCTATCGCGCGTTCGACACCAAGCTCGAACGCATGGTCGCGATCAAGATGCTCAAGAAGGAGATGGCCCAGGACCAGCAGGTCCTGGAGAGCTTCTACCGCGAGGCCCGCGCCACCGCCGCGCTCAACCACACGAACATCATCCACATCTACAGCTTCGACGAATACGAGCGCGCGCCGTATCTTGTCATGGAGCTGGCCGATCACGGCAGCCTCGACAGCTGGATCACGGCCGATGGCGTGGTGCCGGAGCTGAACGTCCTCGATCTCGGCACCAAGGTCGCGTCCGCGCTCGACAGCGCGCTCCAGCACAACCTGCTGCATCGCGACATCAAGCCGGCCAACATTCTCTTCAACGAATACGGGGAGCCCAAGCTGGTCGACTTCGGCCTCGCCCGCGCCGCGGAAGCCGAAAGCGAATACGAATCCGCCATCTGGGGCACCCCCTACTACGTCGCCCCCGAGAAGATCCAGCGCGAAGGCGAGGACTTTCGCTCGGACATGTATTCCCTCGGCGGAACGCTCTACCACGCGCTGACCGGGCATGTGCCATTTGAAGCCGAGACGGTCGAGCAGGTCGTGGCCGGCCACGTGCACACGCCGCTCACGCCGCCCATCGTCGTGCGACCCAGCTTGAGCCAGGCAACCAGCGACGCGATCGCCACCGCCATGGCCAAGGACCCCGCCGCCCGCTATCCCAGCTACGCCGATTTCATCATGGCGCTGACCGCGGCGCGCAGCCAGCTGCTCGTCGAAGACCTGCGCCACCAGCAAACCACGCAGAAAAGCACCACGGGCAAGTCCTGGTGGCGGCGCTCGTAGGCGCGCGGCCAGGGGACTCACAAGTCTCCGGAATCAGTAGGGAGAACGCGTTCTCCGCCGCGCACCGTCGGCGGGCGGCGGAGCGCCCGCCCTGCTATGGGAAGCGTCAAGCGTCCAGTGCTCGAGAAGGGTTTATTTGTTCATTGAGTTGGGGAGTTGGAATCGAGAGCAAAATAGAGGCGAGCCCGAAGGGCTCGCCTTTGCCGGGGGCCACGAGGTTGCGTGGCCGATGGGGCCTCATCACAGCTTTTGGGGTTGAGAGGGAAGACGTTTTTCCAGCCACGTGTCTCAAGGAGCTGCTGGCTCCTGGCACAACCTGCTATCCGGGTCAGAGCTCTTGGGCTCAGCCCACTTTGACTTGTCCGTTGCGTCAGGCTGGAAAACGAGCGCGCCCAATCTACCGAACGGACCGCTCTTTGCGAGAGCGGACCAAGGGCGGGGGCGGGTCGCGCGCCGTTTTCCTTAATTGTTCTCATCCCCTCAATGGTCGAGGCCTTTTCCTGGTGCGGGGAAGTTTTGGATTAGACCATCTCCCACCCCAGCTTTTGGGCGGTCACCCGACCGGTCTTCCATTTCCATAAATCCACAAACAAGGCCCGGGCATAGGCCACGATGGCTTTTTTGCGCAAGCGTCGGTGCGCCTTGGCCTGCGCACCGAGGATGTGCTGCCACTTCTTGGTCAGCCAGTAATTAGGTTGGTGGCGCGCCATGCGCCAGGCCAACTCCACCAAGGCAGCTCGGAGCCGACGATTGCCAACCTTGGTGATGCTCAGGTCGCTGTGCGACGTGCCGGAGGAACTGACTCCCCCGGTTAAGCCCGAGTAACAACCGGCCTTACGCCAAGAGGGGAAGCGCTGCCAATCGCAGACTTCGGCCTCAATCGTCTCCAGCGTCAAATCCCCAGCCCATTTGGGTTGCTCCAAGCCTTGGCTGCGGCGGTGGGCGACGATCTGCTCGTCGATGCGCTTGAGCTCCTCATTGATGACTTCGATGATCTTGCGGTAAATCTGCAAATGCTCCACCAGCCAGGGCGCCAGCTGGGTCTGATGCATTTTCCAGGCCTTGGGCCGCCACCATTCATTGCTGATGGCCTGCCCCTGGGTCAGGACCAACCCCCGGCCTTGCGAGGCCACGCTCAGGCGCTGGCTTTGCAGCTGTTTGCGTTGCCGCGTCCAGACCCGTCGCTGCTCTTCGGTCACCGTGGGCACGCGCACCACCGAGAAGACCCTCGTATTGCCCGCCACATAACGGTCCAGCCGCCCCGCCAAGCCCAAGGTGTCGGTGTTGTCGTTGTTCACCCGGCGCCCTCGTTCATCCAGGCAGAAGGGGGCCACAACGATGTTTTGGACTCCCAGGTCCGTTAATTGCCGGTGGAGGGCAAACCCGGTGGGGCCCGCCTCGTAGCAGCTGTGCACCTGCTCGGAGTGCAGGACCAACTCCCGCGCCCGCTCCAAATGCGTCGCGGGATCGGCTCGCCGGGGCGGCTTGGGCCGTTGGCTTTCCTCTTGGATGCAGCTGACCACGGTGTGCGCGTGCACGTCCTGGGCCAGCTTGACCAGACCATAACGTTTGGGTTGACCGGCGGTGGATTGCGTGGATTTCTTTAGGTTGTAGTTCATACGGCTGGCAGCGTGTTCCTCGAGTGAGGGCGCCTGCCAGCTTCTTCATGTCATCTACCCACCGGCCGTGCTCCGCTCACGCTCTCTGCACTTCAGGCGGCGCAAAAAACCGGGTCAGCCCTTTTCGATGCAGGCGTAGGCATTGTGATTGTGAATGCTTTCGTAGTTTTCGGCCTCGACCTTGTACCACGTCACGTCCGCGTGCGCGTTCAGGCGAACCGCCACGTTGCGCACCAGATCCTCAACGAACACCGGGTTTTCATACGCCCGCTCGGTGACCGCCTTCTCGTCGACGCGCTTGAGCAATGAGTACAGCTCCGAGCTGGCCGAGCTCTCCACCAGGGCGATAAGATCCTCGATCCAGATGGCCTTTTCCGAGCGGATCTGGACGGTGACTTCGCCGCGTTGGTTGTGGGCGCCGTAGGCGCTGATCGCCTTGGAACACGGGCAAAGCGTCGTCACGTTGGCCTTCAACGTCAGGACGAAATCAATTTCCTCGCCGGTGGCGGACGCGTCGAAGCGGGCGATGTAATTCATCACGCTCTTCATGCCCGAGACCGGCGCCAGCTTTTCGAGGAAGAACGGGAACTCCATCTCCAGGTGGGACGTTGCCGCGTTGAGCTTTCGCTGCATGGCGAAGAGGATGTCCGGGATGTTTTCGACGTGGACCACGCTGCCATGGGCGTTGAGCACCTCGATGAACCGGCTCATGTGCGTGCCCTTGAATTCCTTGGGCAGGTCGACAAAGAGGCCAATCGTCGCCACGGTGTTCTGCAGCGCATGGGCCTTGTCCCGGATCTGGATGGGAAATTTCAACCCCCGCACGCCCACCTTGTCGATGCGCAGCTGCCGATGGTCGCGCTCGCTCTGCTTATCGTGCAACGGAGCGCGTTTTTTGTCGTGCTGGCCGCGGTTCACATCCGTGACTTCCGTGGGTTCTTTAATCATGGCCGACCTTAGCCGGGCAGGACCATGGATGCAAAACGGATTTCGGCTTTGCGGAGACAATATACGCAAATGGTTCGGCAATAACGGTGAATCGTCCCCGCCCGGATTTCTGCAGCTTCGAGCCGCACAACAGCCAGGTTCGAGTGAATCCGGATCGGATTCGGGAACTGAGCCCGGTGGAACCAAAAGATTCATGAACAACAAACATCTATCGACGGGGCTGCTGCTGGCAGCCGTGGCACAAGCGGGGTTGAGCGGCAATGTGGTGGCCGACGACTGGAAGGACAAAACGATTCCGCCCGTATCTAATCCGGTCTTTTTTGAAGACCCGCATATCCGCTCCGAGCTGCGTCCGTTGTTTGCGCAACATTACATCGACGAGGGCTTCATCACCGGCGGCGGCGACGTCAAGCTCTACGCCGTCCAGCTCCGCTGGGCCATCACGGAACGCCTGGCCCTCATCGCCACGAAGGACGGCTTCATCCAGTTCAACCCGAAGAACAATGCCGTTGGCAATGACCAGGATGGCTGGGCCGACATCGCCGCCGGTTTCAAGTATGCCTTGATCGACAACCGCGCCGCCGAGTTCATTCTGACCCCCGGCTTCACCATCGAGCTGCCCACCGGCAACGAGCGCGTGTTCCAGGGCAACGGCAAGGGCGAATGGAACCTGTTTGTGTCGGCCGCCAAAGGTTTCGATAACCTGCACCTGACGGGGAACATCGGCGCGCGCATTCCGAACGACTGGGATAAGGAAACCGCCCAGGCCCACTACAGCGGCCAGGTCGATTATTACACCTGCCAGTATTTCATTCCGTTCGTGGTCGCGAACGGATTCACCGTGCTGAGCGAAGGCAAGGCGTTGCCGCTCGACTCCGAAGGGTATGACCTGATCAATTTCGGATCGTCCAAGGCCAAGGGTGACACCTTCGCCACCATCGGCGGCGGCTTCCGCTCCAAGCTCACCAAGAGCGTCGAGCTGGGCTTCGCCTACGACAAGGCCTTCATCAATCCGAAGGGCCTGTTCGACTACCGCTTCACGGTCGACTTCGCCATCCACTTCTAACGGTTTCGGGCCCCAGAGTGGCGGGGCCTTTTTGGGTTCGTTCGAAACTGGGTTCCGCGGCAGGGCCTCGCCACTCTGAGGCCCTGCCAATTTTTTTTGGTCCGGTCGAAGGCCCCAGCCCGCTCCACCGTCCATGCTCCGCCACCCATGAAAATCACGGACGCCTTTATCGCGGAACACGCCGTCATTTACGCGCAGCTCGATCACCTCGATCACGCCATCCCCGCCGCCAAAACTCTCGGCGAAGTCAAAGTCATGGCCGGCTTGTTGGAGGCGGCACTCAAACCCCACGCCGAGGCCGAGGACGAACTGCTCTTCAACGGCCTCGAGCCCGGCCTCGACCAGATGGGCAAGCTGGAGAAGGTCCAGCACGAGCACGACGCCATCTGCCACGGCCTCGAACTGGTGCAGCAGGCGCGCACCCGCAAGGACGCCCAGCGACGGCTCCTCGCCGTCGTCCACCTCACGCGCAAGGAGTTCGATCTCGAAGACCGCGTTATCTTTCGCATGGCCGAGGAACTTCTCCACGAGCAGACCCTGCATCGCCTCGGGAAGTCGTGGGCCAAACAGCGCCTCGTGCCATCTCGTTGATGCCCGGCACCTAAATGTCACGGATGACCACCTGCCTGTCTGGCACCGCCCACGACCCGCCGAAAAACGTGTTATTGCGGTAATCGCTTTGGACGGATAAGACGGCCACGGCCGTCCGATTGAACAGGCAATTGGTAAACGCGACCGCGACCGGGTAGTCGCAGAACACGCGTCCGCCGTGGAACTGGCAATCCACGAAACTGGCTTCGATTGGGTAGGCGGGATTCGAGTAATCGCCAAAGAAATGTTCCTGGCCGTCGGCGGGCATGCTCCAGTCCGTGAAGCGGAAGCGGGCTCGTGGTTCGGGCGAAGTGTTCCAGGTGGGCGTCACGACAAACCGGCCCACGTTCGTGGCCGACCAATTCGTGTTGGCCTGTTCCTGGACGAGGTTGTAGCGAACGAACCGGCAAAGCTCCGAAGGCCTTCCCTCGCACTGAAGGGTGGCGCCGTCCTCCAAGCGCAGTCCATAGGTGCCGTTGCTGCCGTAGACGCCGATGACTGTTCCCGGCTGGAGGGTCAGAGTGGCGTTGGAAACACTGACTTGGCTGACGACAAAGTCGAGTGGGTCAAAATGGTACCCCAGATCGGGGGAACTGGTATCGCGCTGGGCCTGCGGCGCGAGATTGGTGGTGACGTCGGCGATGCGATTGGTGATGACCAGCGGTGGGAAAGTTGTGCGCTGAGCCAGCTCAGCCAGCAGGGTGGGATCAATATTGGCCGTGCCTGAGTTTCGGTTGGTGCTATTGGCGGCCAGATAGTGCGTGGCGCTGCCGACCGTCTGGAAGAAGCCGCGTCATTGAGACTGGACACGACGTTCGTTCCAAGCCAACTGAGCCCGTTCGTGACGGAGATGAGCAGGCAATTGGTTAGCGCGACCGACCCGCTGTTCAGCAACGTGCCGATCCGATGGAATGTGGCGTGCTCCCCGGTGAAGTTGGTGGAATTCATTGTGCCCGTGAGCGCTTTGTTCAAGTCGTGGAAGAGCACATTGCGCACGGTGGCCGTCCGCGTGCCGCTGTAGATCCCTTCAGTGCCAAATCCGATCTGACTGTGACGCAAATCCAGCGAGCCGGCCCTCAAATAGATGGCATTCGCCTGATAGCGCACCCGCAGATCGTGCAGTTTAAACGCGGTGCCGCTGGATTCGAGATCGAGGCAGTGCCCGCCATAGTAATTGGTGGGCGTCGGTGCGGAGCCGACAATCGGCTCGCCGATGGTCTGGTCGTCCACGACCGTGAACGTGGCCGGATGGAATCGGTCCGTTCGGCAGTCGATCGGCCCGTTAATCCACAGCCGACAATTGCCGGCCCGAGCCATCTTGATGGTGGAATTACCCTCGATGACGGTGGTCCCGCTCAAGGCGATGTTGCTGCTGACAAACGTGGTGCTGCCGCCACGGAATACGTAGTTACTACTGTTCACGGTCGTGGAGTAATCCAGCACCACGCCGGGCTCTGGCGCGACGGGCATGGACGCCAAACGCATCGACTCGTGGGCGACCGCGTTGGTGGCGGGTGCGGCCGGAACAAAGCGAGCCATGAGGACGTCCTTTCGCCGGCTGGGTGCGCCTTTCGCCCATTGTCCTTTTCGGCCCGCTTTGACGGCGGCTGTGACCGGCAGACCTTGAAGCTGGGGCAGGATGGCCGAATATCGCACGCTCTCGATCAAAAAATTCCGATTCTCGATTCGTTCCCAGGTTTTCGCCACGGGCGCCGAGTTCTCTTCTGCGGGCAAACCGCCATCCGGATGATCATCAAACGAGAAGGCCCGACCGGAACCGATAAGCGTGGCGCCGAACCAGAGCGTTTCGTCGATGAAATCCGGCAGGACCATTGTCTTGCGGCGCGCCGGGTCAAGCTCGCGCGCAAGAACGGCCGGCTCGCGAATGGGGTTGGGCGCTTGGAGGAACTCGGTGAAGATTTCCAGGCGCACATCTTCGGCCCTTGCATTCAGGCCAAGGGCAGCGGGCGGCGGCGGCTTCTGTCGCAGGATAATGTCCTGGGCTATGCCAGCTCGGGTAAATGTGTAACGCACGTCCGCCCGAATATCCGTGAAGCAGTTGCGATAGATGATCTGGTTGGGAGGCACCAGTTCTCCGATCGAATCCTGAATTTCTCCAATGAGCACGCTTTCTCCGGTTTCGGCATTTAGATAGGAAAGTCCGAGCAAATGACTTTGGAACCGCTGTTGATCCGGCGCCAGCATATCCACGGATCCGGCGCTGTGGATATTAGGCGCCCAAATTACCTGATTTTGCGCCTGCCGGGCGACGGCCCCGCCCGGGAACAACTCAATGACCTCGCGGGCTTCAACCCAAGGTCCATCGGGTCCTGAGGGCTGGTAGTGCATGCCACCGCTCAATTCAACGTAGCCGTTCGTGACGTAAAGCATTTGTCCCCGACCGGTCTTTTGCACGGTGACCCGTTCCCACGTCCTGTGATGCGGGCCATGTTCAACGATTTGCAGTTCACCAAACTGAGCGTCGACCAACGCCGAGGAAAGGGTCAACATGACCAGGCCGAGACCGATGGGAAGTTGGCGAGTCTTGATGGTTCTCATGGTTTCCATGATCCTCATATCCCTAACAGGTTTCATAAATCGGCTGGGCAGACCGTTCCTGATCTATGGGCAAACTGATCAGCCACGGCTGGGCTATCATGACCTTCTTTGCGGTTTTCCAACCATTTTCCGCCGGAAAGAACGCGACGTGCGACTTCCCCAGGCCAGGGTTGCACCAATCTCCGAAGCACCCGCGATCCCGCGCTGGTCGATCAGGGCCAACCCCATTGACTCGTTGACCGTTCTTCCCGCAGGGCGGCATCAAGCCCACCAAGAACTGCTATGCAGAACGCCTCGTGCTCACATTTTTGTGCCCTTCATCTTTTTGCCGACAAACCGTGTCGGACTCGATCGCGGTCATATTCTCGAACCGTCCTTGCGGGGAAATTGCAGAAAAATGGCGGGCAGAACAATTGGGAGAGACGCGGGGAAGGGATTTCCGCAGGATGGTCATGGCTTGGAAATCCGCCCGTCGACCAAGCCAGCAACGGGTTTGCAGAGGTTGATGCACTCCTGTCTCTTCTCGTTGACTTCGCAATCCGACGTTGACCGTCAGCCCAAGATCTGGCAGGAACGAGGGCGAGTTTCCGACAGCATGATGCTTCCCGGCCTTTCCGCCAACTGGCTTGCCGGCAGCATGAAGTAAAGCGCGGACGCGACTCGTCACCAACCAACCCAAACCACGTATGAAAACTGCACTCAGAGCGGCTGCCTTGCTGGCAGCGACAGGTCTGTTCGCGTCTTCAGCCCGGGCCGAAATCACCGGCCATTGGAGTTTTGAAGCCGCCGACCTTTTTGCCAGCGCCAAAATCGGATTTCCGATCCAGGAAATCGTGCCCCAAACCGCCATCGACACCACGTTCGGCACCACCGGCGTGGGCGACTACGCGGCCGTGCCCAACATCGCCGGGCAACCCGCCGCCGTCATGGGCTTTCCGAAAACCGGCAACGGCGAAGGCTATTTCGTCCCGCACGGCGCCGAGGCCAACGGCGGCGGCATCAAGGTGAACCAATACACCCTCATCTTCGACGTCCTTTACCCCACCGCCTCCGCCGGCAAGAAACGCGCCTTGTTCCAGACGGACGGCGCCGGCAACGCCGAGTTCTTTGTCAATGCCGCCAACCAAATCGGCGCCGATGGCCATACGTTCGCCGGCAACCTGACGCCCAACGTCTGGCATCGCGTCGCCTTCGCCGTCGACCTGGCCGCCACCACGCCGACCATCGCCTACTTCATCGATGGCACCAAGGTCTTCGAAGGCCAGACCACCGACACCGTGGACGGCCGGTTCGCGCTCATCGTGCCGCAAGTCACTTACTCCTTCCTCCTTTTCGATTCTGATGACGACGGCGAAACCGAAGCCGGCTACGTCAACAGCATCCAGGTGCGCAACACCCGCGAGCCCGATGGCGTCATCGCCGCGCTCGGCGCGCCCACGGCCGACGGCATCCTGACCGGGCCCCTGCCCAGTCCCTACGTCATCTCGGTCGACCCGTCCCCGGACACTCTGCGCGTGCCGGACCGCTCCACGGTCAGCCCGCAGCCGCTCATCCAGGCCGTCATCGGCGACGGCACCAACACTGTCGTCGGCGCCTCGGCGGCGATGCAGGTGAACGGCACTCCCGTGGCCGCCAGCGTCAGCCAGGACAGCGGGACCACCACCATCAGCTTCCGGCCCACCACCTTGTTGGCCTCCGGATCCACCAATACGGCGCGCGTGACTTACACGGGCGCGGATGGCACGCCCTATTCCACCCAGTGGCAGTTTGTCGTCGGCCGCTACCAATCGCTGGCCGCCGGCGCCGCCACGCCCCTCGGCTCAGGGTTGTCCTCCGGCTTCATCGTCCGCTCCGCCCAGGCGTCAACCACGAACGTGATCCCGAACGCCAAAAACCTTTCCCGAGCGCTCCAGCAGCTGAATGGGACCCTCCTCGACCTGAGCGGCATCGTTGTGCCGAACTTCGCCCTGAACGGGCCGAACCCAGGCGGGACCTACAGCGTCAACACGATCAACTTCCACGGCGACGGCACGGCCTTCGGTGTTTTCGCGAATGACGAGGCGTTCCCGGGAATCCCCGGCTCGGAAGCGGCCACCACCTACTTCGCCACCGAGGTCATTGGCTACCTCGAACTGACCGCTGGCGTTCACAAGCTCGGCATCAGCGTCAGCACCGCCCGCACGGACGTGAACGATGACGACGGCTACGCGTTTTATGTCGCGCGGGATCCGCGCAACACGCTGTCCTCGCCGGTGGCCACATTTGACCGCGGGATCGTGGCGGCCTTCAGCGATTCTTTCACCACCAACCAGTTCACCGTGGCCGCCCCCGTCGCCGGCATCTACCCCATCCGCATCGTCTATTTCCAAAACGAGCGCGATTCCAGCTTGGAGTTCTACTCCGTCGACGAAACCACCGGCGACCGCATCCTGGTCAACGACCCGGTCGACGCCCGCGCCATCCGCTCCTACGCGTTCAGCACGGCTCCGACCTCCAACAAGCCGCACCTCGTTGAAGTTCGCCCGGTCGCCGGCGGTTCCGGGTTGTCCCCGGCCCTGCCGATTCAGGCGCTCGTGGTCGACGACCAGACCCAGCTCGACCTGGCTTCGGTGAAGCTGTTCCTCAACAATCAGGATGTCTCCGGCGCGATCACCAAGTCCAAAGCCGGCGGCCGCACCACCATCCTCTACCAACCGAACGCCACGCGCACCAACCCCACCAACAACCTGCGCCTCGTCTTCAGCGACAACTCGTCGCCCACTCCCATCTCCTACACCAATGACTGGTCGTTCAGCACCACCGTCAGCGCCGGCGGCGAAACCGCCGTGACCGGCCAGTGGGACTTCTCGTATGGCGACCTGTCCGCAACCGTGGGACGTCCGCTCCGCTATTTCGACGGCCCGGCGGGCACGACCGCGTCGAAGACGCGCTTCGGCACCGCGAGCTCGTTCAGCCTGCCGCTGCTCAATGGCGAGGACACCACGGTGATGTACGTCCCCGGCGATACGGGCGTGGGCAGCCGCAACATCGGCTATGTGATGGAACACGGCATCGCCCCCAACGGCGGCGGCACCCGGGTCAATCAATACACGCTCATTTTCGACGTGCTCATCGGCTCCACCGGCGCCGGCGCGGCCTCCATGCTCCAGGTCACCGACCCGGATGTAAACCAGACCGACGGCGACCTCTTCTGGCAGGGGAATAACTTCGGCCAGGGCACCGACGGCTACATCGGCACCGGCGCCTTCACCCCGGGAGCCTGGCACCGCGTCATCGTCGCCTACGACGAAGCCGCCACCCCGCCCGTCGTGACCAAGTATGTCGACGGCATCAAGCAGGATGACTGGACGGCGAACCAGGGCCTCGACAACAACCGTCGCGCGCTCCTGCCCACCGCCCTGCTCTTCGCCGACGGCGACCAGGACGAGCGCCGCGAATGGTATGTCAGCAGCATCCAGATTCGAAATGGCAAGCTGACCGACGCCCAGATGGCTGCGCTCGGCGGCCCGTCCTCGGGCAAGATTCCTGCGACCCTGCCGGCGACGAAAGTGACCGGCCAGTGGGACTTCGAGCTGGGCAACCTGCGAGCGACCGTGGGCAAGCCACTGGCCTACTTCGACGGCACGGCCGGTACCACCGCCAGCAAGACCACCTTCGGCACCTGCAGTTCCTACGGCCTTCCCCTGATCAACGGCGTCGACGCTCATGTGATGTACGTGCCCGGCGACACCGGTCCCGGCAGCCGTAACATCGGTTACATCATGAACCACGGGATCAAGCCGAACGGTGGCGGCACCCGGGTCAACCAATACACGATTGTCTTCGACGTCCTCATCGGCTCCACCGGCGCTGGCGCAGCCTCCATGCTCCAGGTCACCGACCCGGACGTGAACCAGACCGACGGCGATCTGTTCTGGCAGGGCAACAACTTCGGCCAGGGCACCGACGGTTATAAGGGCACCGGCATCTTCACTCCCGGCGCCTGGCACCGCGTCATCGCCGCTGTCGACGAAGCCGCCACCCCACCCGTCGTCACCAAGTTCGTCGATGGCGTCAAACAGGACGACTGGACCGCAAATCAGGGCCTCGACAACAACCGTCGCGCGTTGCTGTCGACCGCGCTTCTGTTCGCGGATGGCGACCAGGACGAGCGCCGCGAGTGGTACGTCAACAGCGTCCAGATTCGCGAAGGCAAATTGTCCGATGCGGAAATGATCGCTCTCGGCGGCCCCAGCGGTGCCGGCATTCCCGTGGCCATCCCGCACACCACAGTCACCGGCCAGTGGGACTTCGAGAATGGCGACCTCCGCGCGACGGCCGGCAAGGCGCTCGCCTACTTCGACGGCCCCGCGGGCACGACCGCCAGCAAGACCACGTTCGGCACCTGCAGCTCGTACGGCATCCCGCTCATCAACGGCCAGGATGCTCACGTCATGTATGTGCCCGGCGACACCGGCCCTGGCAGCCGCAACATCGGCTACGTCATGGACCACGGGATTAAACCCAACGGCGGCGGCACCCGGGTCAACCAATACACGCTCGTCCTCGATGTGCTCATCGGCTCCACCGGCGCCGGCGCCGCCTCCATCCTCCAGGTCACCGACCCGGATGTGAACCAGACCGATGGCGACCTGTTCTGGCAGGGGAACAACTTCGGCCAGGGCAACAATGGCTACAACGGCACCGGCATCTTCACCCCCGGCGCCTGGCACCGGGTCATCGCCGCCTACAACGAAGCGGCCATCCCGCCCGTCGTGACCAAGTTCGTCGACGGTGTGTTCCAGGACGACTGGACGGCCAACCAGGGTCTGGACAATAACCGCCGGGCCCTTCTGCCCACCGCGTTGCTCTTCGCGGACGGCGATCAGGACGAGCGTCGCGAATGGTATGTGAACAGCATCCAGATCCGCGAAGGCGCCCTGTCGAAGGAAGAAATGGCCGCGCTCGGTGGACCCAGCGGCGCCGGCATCCCGGTAGTGGTCACCCTGCCCGCCGCGCCGTCGCCTGTTGTCATCCGCCCCAGTCTGAGCGGCGGCAACCTGCGCCTGGCCTGGCCGGCCAGCGCGACCGGCTACATCCTGCAAGCCAGCCCGAGCCTATCGACTCCGGATTGGCAGCCTGTGGCTGGCGTCACCGGCAACTCGGCCCAGATCCCGGCGACCGGCAACTTCCGGTTCTTCCGGCTGGTCAAACCGTAACGCCGATTCCATTCCAGCACTCACGCGGCCGGGGCCTCTCGCCCCGGCCGCTTTTTTATTCCCAGGCTTGCCCCCTTCCCCGCCCTTCCGCCAACGTCACACCCATGCAATTCGGCATCTGCAACGAGATCTTCAAAGGCTGGTCCCTCCCCGACACCTTCCGCTTCGCCCGCCAGGCCGGCTACGACGCGGTCGAGATCGCGCCCTTCACCATCACGAATTACGTGACCGACATCTCCGCCACCCAGCGCCAGCAGATTCGCGACGACGCGGCCCGCGCCGGCATCGCCATCTCCGGACTGCACTGGGTCCTCGTCCAGGCCGAGGGCATGTACCTCAACCACCCCGATCCCGCCGTTCGCGCCCGCACCGCCCGCTATTTCGTCGACCTCGTCGATTGCTGCGCCGACCTCGGCGGACGGGTCGTCGTCGTGGGCTCACCCAAGCAACGGAACATCCTCGACGGCGTCACGCCCGACCAGGCGTGGACCTGGGCCACCGATACGTTCCGCGACGCCGTCCGCCAGGCCGAGGATCGGTCCGTGACCATTTGCTTCGAGCCGCTGGCGCCCAGCGAAACCAATTTCGTCAACACCGCCGCCGACGCCATCCGCTTCGTCCGCCAGCTCAACTCCCCCTCGTTCAAAATCATTCTCGACGTGAAAGCGATGTGCTCCGAGGAAAAGCCCATCCCGCAGATCATCCGCGACTCGTCGCCGCACTTCGGCTATTTCCACGCCAACGATCGAAACCTCAAAGGGCCCGGCTTTGGCGATGTCGATTTCCGACCCATCGCGGCGGCGCTGCGCGAGGTGGGCTACGACGGCGTCGTCTCGGTTGAGGTGTTCAAGTTCGAAGAAGGCCCGGAAGCCATCGCCACGCGGAGCATCGGGTATCTGAAGTCCGTATTCACGCCCGGGAACCCGTGAGGTTGCCCGTCCCCTGCGGCATGGACACCGGCGTCAGGCCCCGAACAGCGTTTCGATCTCCCTGTAGGTGCGAACGACATGATGGGCGGGGCGCAACTCCTCGGCGGGATGCGTGTTGGTGATCGCGATGACCGTCATGCCGGCGGCGAGCCCCGCGGCCACGCCCGGCTTGGAATCTTCGATTACGCAGCAATGGGCCGGCGGCACTTCCAGCAGCTCGGCCGCGCGCAGGAAAATGTCCGGCGCCGGCTTGCCGTGCGGCACATCCGTCGAGCTGACCACCGCCGAAAAAAACGGCCGCAAACCTTTCATGGCCAGCACCGCCTCGATGACCGGATGAACCGAGCCCGAAGCGACGGCCAGCGGAAAGCGCCCGCCCAAAAACCGCACCAGATCCGGCAGACCTTCGAAAATCGGCTCGGTCGCGCGCATGAAGTCGAGCACGCGGTTTTGTTTCAGCGCGACCAGGTGCTCCAGGTCATACGGCGGCTTGTGCCGGTTCACGAAATCCAGCCAGACGGCCAGATCAGACCGCCCGATGAAATCCGCGAAGCGAATGCCGTGCGACTGGCCGTAGCCCAGCTCGTCGAACACCTGCAGAAACGCGCGCTCGTGATGCGGCTCGCTGTCCACGATCACGCCGTCCATGTCGAACAGGACGGCGCGGATGCCTTTCAACGATTTCATTTCAGCACCGGGAAGGAAGAACCGAGCGACGTGCAGCAGACGTCAACCGAGACCTCGACACGACGGCCCGTTGGGCTCTGGCGTCGACGAGGGCGCCGCGTTGAACCGGGCTGGTTCACGTCTTCGCGGCCCCCAGTTCCAGCACGCGATCGAATTGCTCCCGCGTCACCGGCACCACGGACAAACGGGTGTTCCGCACCAGCAACATCTCCTTCAGAATTCGGTCGGCTTTGATGGTATCAAGCGCCACGGGCGTGCGCAGGGGGCAATCCGGGACGAGATCGATCGCCGACCAATCGCCCTCCTTGGCCGTGGGATCCGGATACGCCTCACGCTCCACGCGCGCGACCCCCACCACCTGTTTGCCGGTCACGCTGTGGTAATACAACACGGCATCGCCTTTGCGCATCGCGCGCAGATTGTTTCGGGCCTGAAAATTTCGAATGCCCGTCCACGCGGAGCGGCTATCTTTGACCAAGGCCGCCCACGCATACGATTCCGGCTCCTGCTTAACCAGCCAGTAGCTTTTCGCCATGGCCGGTTGTTTTAGGGGGCACCACGGGATGAGGCAATGCCGATCTTCATCGGCGATTTGCGAGTTACGATTTGCGAGTTGGCCATTCATTGGTTTGCCCGCGCGGCGGCCGCGCAAGGTAGGGCGCCCCGCACTGCGGGACGCCACCGATGGGAACTTCCAACGCGGACTGCCGGCTGGCGGCGGCTTCGGCCTGCCGTAGCTCTGAGCGAAGGCGGCAGCGCCAGCCCTACCGACTGTGCTCGCGTTCATGGCCCCCACTCACGTTCGCTTGCGGGGTCTCGCCCCACCATGAACCCCGAGGATCTTTGATTTACGATTTTTGATTTACGATTGCGGATTGTCGGACTCGGCAATCCCCAATCCCCAATCACCAATCACCAATGGCGTCCCTGGCCCGCACTCGCTTCGGCACGCCGCAGCCCCGCCCGAAGGCGGGAGCGCCAGCCCGGCCTGGCTGGCTGGCTTCCTGGCTGAACTTTCCCTTCCCCCGGGGCGCCCTGCCGTGCAGTATCGGGCCACTTTGGTATGAGCTTTTACGACAAGTTGAAGTGGACCAGCGACGGCCTGATCCCCGCCATTATCCAGGAGGCAGGAACGGGCCGCGTGTTGATGATGGCCTGGATGAACCAGGCGTCGCTCGAGTCGACGATTTCCACCGGCAAAACGCATTTCTGGAGCCGGTCCCGCCAGAAGTACTGGATGAAGGGCGAGGAAAGCGGTCACACGCAGACGGTGAAGGACATCGCGTTCGACTGCGATGGCGACACGCTGCTGATCCAGGTCGAACAATCCGGTGCGGCCTGCCACGAAGGATTCAAGTCCTGCTTCTTCCGCTCCGTGGCCAAGGACGGCTCGAGCTTCAACGAAACCGAAGCGCGCCTGTTGAAGCCGGAAGACATCTACAAAAAGAAGTCCGGCGGCTGAACTTCCGCCGGCTCGCGTCCCGTCATGTATTCTCCGAAGCTCGAGGAATTCCAGCAACTGGCCGCCCAGGGCAACCTGATCCCGGTCACGCGCCGGCTGCTGGCCGATTTCGAAACACCCCTCTCCGCCTACAACAAAATCCGCGGCCAGGGGGAATCGTTCCTTTTTGAGTCCGTCGAAGGCGGCGAGCACCTCGGCCGTTACTCGTTCGTCGGGTGCAACCCCCGCGCGATCATCCGCCAGACGGGCAGCCGCATCGAGGTGATGGAGAACGGCAAGGTCGTCGACAAGTTCGCCATCCCCCGCGAGCCGCATCCCGATTGCGACAAGTGCGTTCGCGACGGACTCGAAGTGGTCGAGCAGGTGCTCAAGCGCTACCGGCCCGTGACCGTGCCCGGCCTGCCCCGCTTCACCGGCGGCGCCGTCGGCTTCATCGGCTACGAATACATCCACGACGTCGAACCCGTCGTGCCGCGCCCGCCGCACGATGAACTGCACACGCCCACGCTTTACTTCCTGATCGCCGACGAACTCCTCATCTTCGATCGCGTCGCCCAAACCCTGACGGTGCTGGTCAATGCCGTCGTCGAACCTGGCGCCAGCCCCGCGGATGCCTACGAGGACGCCGTCAGCGAAATCGAACGCATCGTCTCGCTGCTCGAACAGCCCGTCACCCAGCCGCCCGTCAGCCTGCCCCGCGACACGCCGGATGTTCCATTCCAATCCAACGTCACGCCGGAGAAATTCCGCGCCAATGTGCTCAAGGCGAAGGAATACATCACGGCCGGGGACATCATCCAGATTGTCGGCTCCCAGCGGTTCTCGACGCCGACGCGGTCCAGCCCGCTCGACATCTACCGCGCCGCCCGCACGATCAACCCGTCCCCCTACATGTTTCTGCTCGAGCTGGACGGGTTTTCCCTCGTCGGCGCCTCGCCGGAGATCCACGTGCGGTGCGAGTCCGGCCGGGTCGAAATCCGCCCCATCGCCGGCACCCGCCGGCGGGGCCGCACCGTCGAGGAGGATCTCGCCCTCGAACAGGAGCTGCTCGCCGATCCGAAGGAGCGGGCCGAACACGTGATGCTCGTGGATCTGGCCCGCAACGACATCGGCCGGGTCTGTGATTACGGGTCGGTCGAAGTGAAGGACCTGATGATCATCGAGAGGTACAGCCACGTGATGCACATCGTGAGCCAGGTCGAGGGGCGCCTGAGCGCCGGGCGCACGCCCTACGATCTGATGCGCGCCACGTTCCCGGCCGGAACGCTCTCGGGCGCGCCCAAGATCCGGGCGATGCAGATCATCTCCGAGCTGGAGCAGACCACGCGCGGCCCCTACGGCGGCTGCGTCGGCTATTTCTCCTTCAACGGCAATCTGGACTGTTGCATCACCATTCGCACCGCGTTGCTCAAGGCCGGCCTCGCCTATGTGCAGGCTGGCGGCGGCTGGGTCAATGACTCCAAGCCCGAGGATGAATTCCAGGAAACCGTCAATAAATCCAAAGCCATGCTGAAGGCCATTGCCCTGGCAGAGGCTTTCACCGAAGGAAAAGGCTAGAGTTCAACGTTCAACGTTCAACGTTCAACGTTCAACGTTCAACGTTCAACGTTCAACGTTCAACGTTCAAAGTTCAAAGTTGATAGCCACACGTTTGCCATTCGACCTCGGCGGTTTGGTCTCTGACGTTCAAAGCTAATCCCCATGTTTCGTTACCTCTTCACCTTCGCGCTGGGCGTCGCGGCCGGCGGGTTCGGGCATTGGTATTTCACCCAGAAGGAAGGTCAGGCGCAGCTCGCCGAAGTGCGCACGAACGCGGTGCGCATCAAGGAAATTGTCCGGACGAAGGCGGCCGAAGGGTACGAGGACGTGAAGGATGAGCTTGCGCGCACGGGCACGGCGGTGAAGGACACGGCCCGAAGCGCGGGCGCCGCGGTGGCCAACGCCGCCGGCGACGCGCGCATCACCGCCGCCGTCAAAACCAAGCTGGTCAGTGAGTCTGGCCTGGGCGGACTGAGCATCGGCGTGGAGACCAGCGCCGGCGTCGTCACCCTGACCGGGGACGTCTCCAACGCCGAGCAGTTGAGCCACGCGGTGAACGCCGCATTGTCCGTCGATGGGGTCACGCGCGTCATCTCGAAACTGCAAGTAACCGCGCAGAAAAAGCCGTAGGCTGGGACCGTCGTTGAACGGTGTTGGGGCCGCCGCCCCAGGCAGGATTTACTCCGGTATAGTTTGCCGCAAGGTCTCCAGTCGGTCGCGGATACCAAGCCGATCGCACCAAGTTTCGATGTAGGCCTGGTCCATTTTTCCGGCCTGCACCGCTGAAATACCTCGAGCATCATCCAGATCCTTGGGCCTGGCCCAGCGCAGCTTTTGGATAATGACGTCCTCGGCGGTCGGCATCCATACCATGCGCCCGGCAACGCTGACGGCCACGCGCCTCCGGAATCGTTCTTGATGGTGAGAGTCATCGGATAGCAGGAACAGCTCGATGACAAATGCGCTCTGACGACAGCGCATCTCGAGTTTTCGCGAGCCCGTCAGCGTCTCGAACGACACTTGAGAATCAAGTTCGAACTCGGATCCGAACAACTGCCACAGTCTGCCCGTGTCAGCCGCCGCCAGTTGCAGCTCAAAATCAGCGTCCTTTGTCGCACGTGGGATGCCCCAACGATTGCTCGCGAACGAGCCAACCAACGCGTAGGAGACGTTGGCGCCGTTGAGCACGTCCACGACCCGGAGGGCGACCTGTTCACCGGTCACACCTTGGGCAGGGCATTGGCCCATTGGAGTTTTTCGCCCAATTTGATTCGCTCCCGCAGCAGTTCCCTGCACCGCTCCGGGGTCGCGTCCGGATGATCCGCGCGGATTCCAGCCAGAGTGAACGTGCAAGCAAGCTCGAACAATTCCTGGCCCGCGGCAAATTTTTCATCCGGCGTCATCTGTAACGCCCGACGCACTTCCTCACGATACAACTGATTGATCATGGGCGACAACTCGCTCATGCCGGGACTCTATTCTTTCCAATCCCCTTTCGCATCAATTTTCTCCTGTCGACAGGGGCTTCCATTCCGAATCGGCGAGGTTGGTGGAGTACTGGATGGCATGAACCGACCCGACAATTCCCGTGATGAGAAGGCTCGGGGATATCAGGATCTGCAATTGAACCGGTTGTGCAGAGACGGAACCTGCCTCACCCAGCCATAGGAAACCCCAGAGCAACTACAAGCCGAGCCCGGGACATTTTTGAGCGCATGATGATGTCCGATTGAAATTGGAGGTAGCTTTTCCGAAACCCGATTTTAGTTGGGATCTTTGTCCCCGCAAGGAATCAAACCAGCGAGACTAGGGACTGGCTGCGCTCCATCGTCATTTTTCGAGGACGGCTATCGGCACTACACCGCGTTATAGCGGCCACTGACCGCTTCGAATCGGCTGCGGGCTGCGGAGACGAGTGGATCGACATCGGTGGGCGCCAGGCCGATCCGATCCAGCGCGTCGGCGTTCAATTCCGGAACCCGGGCGGAGGGCGCCGCCTCAATGGCCTTGGCCACGAGGTTCGCGATGTAGACAGCGTCGCAGATGACGTCGAGACCGGCGGCGGGCTGGTGGTGGTAGATGATGCCCTTGACCATGCGCTCGGGCAGGTTCCAGTGCTGGGCGATAATCCCTCCGAGCTCGCCGTGGTGAACGAACAGAACCTGGCTTTCGGCGGCCAGGCGGTCGAGCCCGCCATCCGACTGGGCACGCCGGATGAAGTCCAAGTCTTCACGGTTGAGGAACCGGCCCATGACGAGCTTGCCGACGTCGTGCAGCAGGGCGGCGGCAAACGTCTCGGCGGGAATGTCCTGGCCGGCAAATTCGGGGAGGGTTTCCGCGGCGGTGGCGGCGGCGACCGAGTGACGCCAGAGCTGGCCTTCAGCCAGGCCGTAGGCGGAGAGGTCGCGCTGCATGACGCGGTTCACACTGGAGGCCATGGCGAGGGCCAGCACCCGGGCGGTGCCGAGGCGGAACATCGCTTCGCGGGCCTGCGTGGCGCGGGTTGACCCGGCGACGGCGGCGGAATTGGCCGCGCGCAGCAGCTTCACGGTCAGGCCTTGATCGTAGGCGATGACGTCCGCGATCTCATCGAGATCGGCCGACGCCGATCCGGCGAGAGAGGCGAGGCGCACGACGCTGGCGGGGAGCGGGCTAAGCTCCTGGGCCTTGAGGATCAGTTCGTCGAGGTGGACCATGGATTTCTCCCAAGGTTAAGCGGCCGCCGCCACGGCGGTGCGCTGGTTGTAGACAGTGGCCTTCCCGTGAGTCGCGGGCACCCAGTCAGGATCAATGTTCATGGTGGTCTCCGCCGTGCCGAGGAACAGGACGCCCTGGGGCTGGAGACATTGGCGAATGCGTTTCAGGATCGCCTTCTTGGTGTCGGTGTCGAAGTAGATCATGACGTTGCGGATGAAGACGACGTCGAACATGGGCAGGATGGGCCAGGGCTTGACCAGGTTCATCTGGCGAAACTCGACCTGCTTTTTGACCTCATCCTTGAGGGCCCATTTGGTGTCAGCCTTTGAAAAATACTTGAGGAGGAAGGCCGCGGGCAGGCCGCGGTTGACCTCGAGCTGGGAGTAGACGCCCTGGCGGGCCTGGTTGAGGACCGTGGGCGAGAGATCCGTTCCGAGGATGGAGACGTTCCAGTCGCGGAGCTGGGGGAAATGTTCCCGGAGCAGCATGCTGATGGTGTACGGCTCCTGGCCGGTGGAACTGGCGGCCGACCAGATGGCCAGCTTGCGCACGCCGGCCCGCTGTTCGATCAACTTGGGCAGGATGTGCTGGCGAAGCGCTTCGAACGGGTGAAAGTCCCGGAAGAACGACGTCTCGTTCGTGGTCATCGCGTCGATGACCTGCTCGTGAAAGAGCGTCGCCTTGGGATTCGTGCGGAGCTGCTGGAGGAACGCGTCGAGCGACTCGAACCCCGCCTGGCGCGCGATCGGCGTGAGCCGGGATTCCACGAGGTATTCCTTGCCAGGTTCGATCACGATGGCGGCGGCATCGCGAGCGAAGTCCTGGATGAACTTAAAATTTTCGCCGGAGACTGGCATAAATGATGGCGGTAGACCGAATCGACAAATTTACGCGGCACGTTGCAGCCGGCTTTCCCGGACTCGCCGGACGATTTCAGCACAGACCTGATCCAGGGGCAGGACCTTGTCCGCCAGGCCGGCCTGGGTGATGCAGCCCGGCATGCCCCACACGACACTGGATGCCTCGTCCTGGGCCAGGACCTGACCCCGGCGTTCCCGAATTAGTTCCGCTCCGCGCAGGCCGTCCTGGCCCATGCCCGTCAGCACAATGCCGAGGGTGGCGGCTCCATACGTCGCGGCCACGCTGCGAAAGAGCACATCGACCGCCGGCCGGCAGGAGTTCTCCGGCGGCCCCTCTTGCAGGTGCAGGATGACCTTGGTGCCCGCACGCTGGACCTCCATATGTTTGCCGCCCGGCGCGATATAGCCGTGTCCGGCCTGCAAGACCTCGCCCTCGCGCCCTTCGGTGAACTTCACGGCCGATTGGGCGGAAAGGCGTTCCGCCAGCAGCGCGGTGAAGGTGGGCGGCATGTGTTGCACCACGACAATCGGCACGGGAAAATCCGCGGGAAATTGGCGGAATACTTCGGCCAGCGCGTTTGGTCCACCGGTCGACGTCCCGATCGTCACGATCTCGATCGGGCTGTTCACCACCCGCGGGGGCAATGGCACCGGCTTGAGGCGACGCACAAACTCGGTGTGCTCCCCGGGAGGCAGACCCGCGCGGCAATGCCGGCAGTGGGTCTTGATTTTCGGCACCAGCTCCGCCTCCAGGCGGGCGAGCCCTTCGTTGATCCCGCCCACGTTGGCCGGCTTGGTCACGTAGTCCGTTGCGCCCAGCGCCAACGCCTCGAGCGTCGTCACTCCTCCGCGGGCGGTGAGCGTGCTGAACATGATCACCGGCAACTTGGGATAGACCTTCCGGATTTCCTTCAGCGTCGCCAGCCCGTCCATCTCCGGCATCTCCACATCCAGTGTGATCAAGTCCGGGTTGACCTGGGGAATTCTCTGCAGGGCGATTCGTCCGTTGGCCGCGGTGCCCGCCACCTCGATCTCCGGGTCCCGCGCCAGGACATCCGCGATCATTTTCCGAATGACCACGGCATCATCGACCACCAAAACTCGTATTTTCGGCATGGCGTCAGGGCATCAGACCAAGAATCTGCAGCTTCTCCTCCAGCGACTCGCGCGTCACCGGCTTCATCAGGTAATCGTTGGCCCCAGCCTCCAGCGCCATGGTGATCTTCTCCACCGAGTTGTTGGTCGTGACCATCATCAGCTTGACGCCGTCGTAGTCGCGATTGCGCCGCACAAACTGGACAAATTCAATGCCCGTCATGCGCGGCATGTCCCAGTCGACCAGGGCGATGTCGAACAGATCCTTCTGCTCCGTCTGGATCAGGGTATCCAGGGCCGCCCGGCCGTCCTCCGCCTCGGTCACCGTGAAGGACAACTCACCGGCGAGATGCGAAAGAAATCCCCGCATCGCCTTGGAATCGTCGATGATCAACATTTTCATGCGCTCTGTTCCGTTGTTGCTTTGCGGTCGGGCCCCGGGCACCACCGGTCCAGGGTTCTCCGCAATTCCTCTCTGTCTATCGGCTTGGTAAGAAAATCGTTCATCCCCGCGTCGAAGCATCGCTGCCGATCCTCGACGAACACGCTGGCCGTCAACGCCACGATCGGCGTTTGACCCGCCGGGCTGGCCAGGCGCCGGATCGCCCGGGTCGCCCCATAGCCGTCGAGCTCCGGCATGTGGCAATCCATGAAAATCAGATCATACGGTGTCTCGCGAACGCGGCGGACGCCCTCGTTGCCATCGTCGGCGATCTCCACCTCGAAGCCGAGGCGGCTGAGCATGTGGGTCGCCAGCAGCTGATTCGTCCGGTTATCCTCCACCACCAGAATCCGCCCCTGCCGTCGCACCCGCGCGATCGGACCACCGTCGTCCGCCGGGCTCCGGGGGGGCGCAGGACGGACGGGCGACGTCGCCATCGGCATGGTGAACCAGAACGTCGATCCGCGCTCAACGTGGCTGTCACACCCGATCGCGCCTCCCATCAACTCGATCAGTCGCTTGCAGATGGCCAGCCCCAAGCCGGTCCCGCCGACCCGGCGCGTGGCCGATCCGTCGACCTGGCTGAACTCCTGAAACAGCAAACCCTGTTTGTCCGGAGGAATGCCGATCCCGGTGTCCACCACCGCGACCCGCAGGTGCGACGCGTCCACGGCTTCCAGGCGAACCGTCACCGTTCCCTCGTGCGTGAACTTGACGGCATTGCTGACCAGATTGGTCACCACCTGGCGGAACCTCGCCGGATCGCCCAGGAGCTGACGATCGGCGCCATCATCGGGCAGCGCGAGCGCGAGGCGGACCTCGTTCTTTCCCGCCACCGTCTCAAAGAGCTTGAGCACCCCGCGCAGGATGGGCGCCGGCTCAAAAGGAACCTGCTCCGTGTCGAGCCGGCCGGCCTCGATCTTTGAGAAGTCGAGGATGTCGTTGATGATCGCCAGAAGCGTGCTGCCCGACTCACGAATGATGTTGGCCGCGTCGCGCTGGCGTTCCTCCAACGCGGAATCCAGCAGCAGATCAGCGAAGCCCAGCACCCCGTTCAACGGCGTGCGAATCTCATGGCTCATCCGGGCCAGAAAATCGCTCTTGGCGCGGCTGGCCGACTCCGCGGCATCCCGCGCCTCGACCAGGGCGGTCTCCGCGCGTTGACGCGTGCATTCGAGCCGGTGGGCAAAGGTCACCTGCGCGCAGGTCGACAAAAACGGGCTGAGAAACTCGACCAGATCGGCATCGTAACCCCCTTCCCGATTGGCCACACCGATCGCGCCCAGCATTTCGCCGTCGTGAAAAAAGGGCAGCCCGAGAAACGAGGTGAGCTGGGGCGGGCCGGCCTCACCCGACCCGGGCGCAAGGCCATTGGCCAGCACTGGCTCGCGCCGGGCCAACACGGCGCCCAGCAGCGTCGACCCGTCCCGAATCTCAATCTGACCCGTCGCCGCGTTTCTTGGAAAATTTCGAAAAAGAGTTCCAGCCGGGCGGCACGACACCGCATGCGTGCGCAGGAACGGAGCGTCATCGGTCCCCGACATCACCTCGGCGATGTAGCCGCATTGGCTGCCGGTGATCTCGAGCAGCGCGGAAAGGAGCGCGCCAAAAGTGTCGCGCGTGTCCACGGCCGTGATGAACCGGGACTGGGCCTGCCGGATGGCATCGAGCAGACGGGTCGAGCTCCGCAGCCGTTCCTCCGTCGCCTTCCGTTCGGTGACGTCGTTGAGCGTCCCGGAGAGACCCAGCGGCTGACCTTCCTGGTCCGACGAACGCTGGACCAGCTGCTCGATCCAGCGAAATCCGCCCGTGGACGTCCGATACCGAACTTCGAACCGACAGTGATCCGTGCCCGTGGCATCCATGCGATGCAGGGCCGCACGGGCCAGCGGCCGGTCCGAGGGAAACACGTAGCTCAACGCCTCCGTCCCCAGCGTCTCCTCCACCGCAAAACCAGTAACGTCCTGCCAGACCGGGTTCAGAAACGCCCAACGCCCGCGCAGGTCTGTCTGAAACACCACCTCGCGCAGACGATCGACCATCGCGCGGAAGCGTTCCTCACGCCGGACGCCGACTTCGTAGACCCGCTCCCGGTCCGCCATCGCCCGCTCCGCGCGATCGCATGCCAGGCGGAGATCGTCCTGCAAAACGCGCGCCCGGCGGTGCTCCAGCACCGTCCAGGTTACGTCAACCAGGGTGATGGCCAAGTGGCCCGCCGGTCGTTCCGTCGGGACGACATGACATTCCTGCAGCATCCGCTCGACGCCCGCCGCCGCCGCACCCGGGGGTGGCGGAAACGACAGGAGTTGGCCGTGCAACACTTCGGACAGAAGCCGCGGACGCCCGGAGCGTCGGATGGCCGCGAGGACGCCCGGAAGATCTTCGCCGCCCAAAACCAGATCCGCGATTGGCTGCCCGATCGCCACCTCTTCCGGCAAGCCGGACCATACCTCCAGCGTGCGGTTCCAGGTGACCACCCGATCCTCGGCATCCAGGCCGAGGAATCCAAACGGAAGCGCATTGGCTTCCACGTTGGGCGGGACCGACGTCACGCCGCCAGCCTCCCGGGTTCGGCACGCATCCATCCCGCGACCAGATCCTGAAAACTGATTTGCAGCCAGCCCACCGCCGTCTGCCCCTGGCCCGTGAACCGCAGCGCAACTTCGAGTCGATCTTGAACCGCAGCCGTGGCCGCGCGGGTCGAATCCTCATCCGTCTGCCAGCGCGGAATACCAAAGACCGCCTGGCGGTCCAGCAGGGCCACACAGGCGCTGACGATGCCCCCCAGCGCGACGGAGCCGATTTCCAAAAGCGCGCTGCGCACAGGCGCATCCAGAATTTCGTGAGGTGAGGCCGACCATCCTGGCAGCCACGAGGCCAGCACCCTGAGTTCCGCTTCGTCGAACGCGAGCACCGCACAGCCCTCCAGGCCCCCGTGGAACGGAATGGCCACGCCCGCGCCAAGTCCGCCCCGGCTGCGCGCCGGGCGCGGCGCGTTGGCCACATCGAGCGATACGGTCCGTTGCAAAAGTCCCGACAGTTCGACCCCGATGGGCGGAATGGCTTCGGCAAGAGCGCCGTTCAAGACCGCGCCGAGGTCGGGCCCTTCCCCGGCGCGAAAGCCGGCCCGCGCGGGCGCCCCTTGCGTAAGCCCCAGGCCCGCGTTTGTTTTCGATCGTTCCGGGGCGGCCGGCGCGGTCGTCGAGTCCCGATCGTCCGCGCGGGCCGTTCGCGTCCAAGGCGCCGGACCCGCGACAGCGCCGGCACCGGCCGTCGTCAAACGGGCTTCGCGCGTGGCCCCTGATGGTTCATGAGGCGGATTCATGGGAGTTTGGGCAGGAACGCCCGCCGATCCATCGGCGGGCGTCCCGTGGTCACGTCGCTGGATCAGAGTTTCGCCTCGGTCACGACACGGCGCAGGTCGGCGGCCAGCTTCGACAGCTCGGTCGCAGCGCTGAGCGTGTTGCTGGCGCCCTCGGTGGTGTTCCGGGCGGCCTGGCTGACGTTGGCAATGTTCCGTGAGATCTCCGTGCTGCCCTTGGCTGCTTCCGTGGCATTGCGGGCGATCTCATTCGTGGTGGCAGACTGCTCCTCGACCGCGCTCGCAATGGTGTTGGAGATGTCGTTGATTTGGCTGATGATCCGGCCGATCTGCCCGATGGCCGTGACGGCGCCCTTCGTGTCGTTCTGAATCGCCTCAATTTTCTGGCTGATGTCTTCGGTGGCGGTGGCCGTTTGTTTGGCCAGCTCCTTGACCTCGTTGGCGACCACGGCGAATCCCTTGCCTGCTTCGCCCGCCCGAGCGGCCTCGATGGTGGCGTTGAGCGCGAGCAGATTCGTCTGCTGGGCAATCGAAGTGATCACCTTGATGACCTTGCCGATCTCGACCGAGCTCTCGCCCAGTTTGGCCACGGTCTTGTTGGTCGTCTCGGCCACCGACACGGCCTCGTTGGCGACGCGGGCGGCTTCATTCGCGTTCTTGGCGATTTCCTTGACGCTGGCGCTCATCTCCTCCGCGCTGGTGGCGACGGTGGCGACGTTCTTACTCACCTGCTCGGCAGCGGAGGCCACGACATTCGACTGCGTGGCGGTCTCCTCGGAGTTGGAGCTCATCTGCTGGCTGACGGCGGTCAGTTCCTCCGCGGCGCTGGAGAGCGACTGGGCATTGTCGTTGACGGTGCTCAGGGTCACCTTGAGGCCTTCGGACAGCTCTTTCTCGCGCTTGTCCTGCGCCAGCTTTTCCGTGATGACCGACCACGTCACCATCGAGCCGAGGTAATTCTTGTCACTGTCGTAGATGGCGCTGACGAGGAGATCCAGCGTTTCCGGCCCGACCTGGATGTGGGCCGAGCGCGGCAGGTTTTTTGGATCGGCCAGGATGTTCCGCTGGTGGCTGGGGTTCTTGTGAAAGATGTCGACACTTTGGCCGATGATCTTATCGACGGAGACCGGCAGAAGCTTTTCGATGGTGCGCAACGTCCGGGCCGAGGCCGCGTTGATGTATTGGATCTTGAGATCCCGGTCGGCAAACATCGTGTTCACCGGGGAGTTTTCAATCATGCTGGCGAAACGCAGGTTGGCCGTCCGCTGTCGGACCATGTCGGTGATGTCGCTGGCGATCTTAATCACTTTGTACGGCCGGCCGCCGGCATCAAGAAGCGGGGTGTAACTACCCTGGATCCATACCTCCCGTCCCCCTTTGCCGATGCGTTTGAATTCCGCGGTGAAGTGGCGGCCCGCTTGCAGGTCCCGCCAAAACTGTTTGTACTCGCCGCTCTCACGAAAGGCCGGATCGACGAACTGGCTGTGGTGGCGGCCCTGGATTTCATCGAGGGTGTAGCCCAGGGTTCTGAGGAAATTGTCGTTCGCGGTGATGACCGTTCCATCGAGCTCGAATTCAATCACCGCCTGGGTGCGGTGGATGGCTTCGATTTGGGCGCGAGTCTCCTGAAGAGACGTTCCCGACCCGTTGTCGGGAGCAGTCGGGCCGCGGCCGCGGGTGCGTTGGGTGACACGTTTGGGGTGGAGTTCAGAGGCTGGCATGGTGTGGGTGGTTTTGGATTTGGTGGTTGGTGTATTGATGATGTCGGGCGCGAGGCTTCCGGCCGTCTCCATGATGCGGGTGATTAGACCCGCGGGGACCTTCAGGGCCTGGAGAGTCTCGGAGAGATGTTGCGCAACGCGCCCGAAATGCCGTTCTTCAATGGCCAATTTGGCGTGGGCGGTCTTCATGTCCCGCCCGCGATAGATGGGCGGGCCACCCAGCGCAGCGGTGAAGAAGCGCACCTGGCTTTTCTTCAGCCAGGGGATCTTGGTGTTTTTGAAGAAGGGAGAAAGCAACGGGTCGACCAGAACCCGGCGGTAAAACTCCTCGACGGCGGCTTCAACGGCCGGCGCGCCGCCGATCTGGTCGTAGATCGAGACTTCTTGTCCGGTGGAGAAAGGAGAGGGTCCAATCATGGTATGAACGCTTAAAGTTGAGGGGAATGGTCAAACAATCATGAAGCTGGTGATGTAGTTCAGGAGGCGAAGCGTGCAGAAGGCCAGCCCGAGGCGGATGTGAAGTCCACGGCTGGCGACAAACCCACGCAGAATGCGCCGACCGAGCTGAATCTGCGCCACGTAGGCGACGAGCACGGCCACCGAGATCAAAACATGCATCCAGAGCAGCCACCCGGTGTGATGGGAGACCTTTTCCACCGCGTGCCGGGTCGCCTCGATGTAAACCACCAGGCCCAGATCGACGAGAAAGGCGGCCAGCATCAGGCGCAGGTGCGCCCGGGGGTTGCGCCGGTAATAAACGCCGCCCGCAATCAGGAGCAGCACCAGAGTGGAAACGAGATGAAGCATGGTGGATTGGTCGTTGGATGCAGATTCGGGGGTCACGCCGCGGCTTCGCCCGGGCGGGACGACGCCGCGCTCAGGTGCACGGCCTTTTCCGTGTCGAGAATCAGCAACAGCCGATCCTTCAATTTGTAAACACCGGTGACCAAATCGCGAGCCACGCCCCGCAAGGTCTCGGGCGGCCGTTCGTAGATGTCCTCCTCGATCTCAACCACGTCGCCAATTTCGTCGACGAGGAGGCTGACCGCGCCGTCTTCGGTGCGGACGACGATGTTGGTCGGAAGCGTGTCGCCGGTGCGCGACGGCAGATCCAGCCGGCGGCGCAAATCAATCGCCGTGACGATCTGGCCGCGAAGGTTGATCAGGCCCTCGACCGTGCGCGTGGCCAGCGGGACGCGGGTCATCTGCTGGTAGCGGATGACTTCCTGGACCTTGAGAACCTCGACTCCGAAGAAGAGTCCGTTCAGAAAGAACGTGCAGAACTGGCGGGTGGCGGTCATGGGCATCTTGGGTGCTGGGTTGGGGTTTGCCGGGTTGGATTCAGATCAGGCCCGCAACGCGGGCTCCGTTTGGTAAAATGAGGGATCCGCCTGGCGGATGATGGCCGGGACATCCAGCAGGTCGGTGACCCGGTCCTGGACCACCGCGGAGCCAAGGATGCCCTGGCTGGACGCGTCCCGACGGACGGTGACGGCCTCTTCGACGATGTCATTAATCCGGCCAACCACGAGGCCGACGCTCCGATTCTGCTCGGAATAAACCACGACCTGCATGGGATCGTTCTCGGCCGCGGCGGAGGCCGGGCCGCCGAGAAAGTCGGACACGCGAATGAGAGGAAGAATTTGTCCGCGATACTGGACGACCTCCTGCCGGCCGGATCGTTCGACCTGAGTGCGCGGGAACTCCTCCAGGCGCGCCACCGTGGACAGCGGCACGGCCATGCGCCCATCCACACCCACTTCAAATAGAAGCAGCGTCTGGCGGTGGCTCGCCGGCCCGTCGCCCCGGCTTGCCTCCACCCGGCCGCGATCCCGAATCTCGCTGACAATGTTGGCGTGTTGCGCCAGGCCAAGCACATCGAGAATCAGCGCGACCTGGCCGTCTCCCATGATGGTGGCGCCCGCGAAACAGGTGATGCTTTTGAGCTGCTTGGCCAGCGGCTTCACCACGATTTCCTCCGTATCGTTGATGTCATCAACGATCAGGCCGAATTGGCGGCCGTCGGCTTGCAGGACGACGATGTTGACCGCGCCGTCGTCGGCCGACGCCCCGTCCGTGGCGGGCGGCGAAACGTCTCCCGCCGCGGTCAATCCCACGCTCGCCGCGCCCGCGAGCGGCCGCGCCAGGTTGGCGAGATCCAGTTCGCGGTTCAGATAGCAAAGAGGCAGGAGCTGTCCGCGCAGGCGATGCACTGGGGCGCCGTAGAGCATCTCAATGCCGCGCCGGGCCTGGTCCCCTTCCAGGCGGACCAACTCGACGAGGCTGACCTGCGGGATGGCGAAGCGCTCGCCACCGCTGCTGACAATGAGCGCAGGAATGATGGCCAGCGTCAGCGGGATCTTGATCTTGATGGTGGTGCCCCGGCCGGCGTCGCTGAGCAAATCCACCGACCCGCCAATCTTTTCGATGTTGGTTTTAACCACGTCCATGCCGACCCCGCGGCCGGACACGTTGGTCACCTTTTCGGCGGTCGAGAATCCCGGCAGGAAAATGAGATTAAACGCCTCGCGATCGCTCATGCGCGCAGCGTGATCGGGCTGGATCAGGCCCTTCTCCACGGCCTTCTGTTTGACCCGGGCCACATTGATGCCGCGGCCGTCATCCATGATCTCGATGTTGACCTGGCCGCCTTCGTGGAAGGCGCGCAGGATGAGCATGCCTTCGTCCGGCTTGGCCGCACTCCGGCGGGCCTCGGGCGTCTCGATCCCGTGATCGATGGCGTTGCGCACGATGTGAGTGAGCGGATCCTTGATGGCTTCAATGATGGTCCGGTCCAGCTCGGTTTCGTTGCCCTCCATGATGAGCTGGACCCGCTTGCCGAGCTCGTGGGCCACATCGCGGACGACCCGCGGAAACTTCGCCCAAATGTTTCCGATCGGCTGCATGCGGGTCTTCATCACGCTTTCCTGCAGCTCGGTGGTGATAATATTCAGCCGCTGGGACGCGTTGGTGAAGGTGGAATCCTGGGCCTGGTTGGTGAATTGAACGATCTGGTTGCGGGCCAGCACAAGCTCGCCCACCAGGTTCATCAATTTGTCGAGCTGGCCCACATCCACCCGGATGGCGCCATCGGAGACGGAAGGGGCGCGGGACGATTCGCGTTCGGCCGAAGGCTCTGCGGGGCCGTTCGGCTTGGCGGGCGCCGAGCGCGGTGCGGAGGCGGCCGCGACCGGCGCCGCCGCCGGGACGGGTTCGGCGGAAGACTCCGCCGCGAATCCCGCATCGGGCGCCGCGGAAACAGAAGCGACCGCCGGAACGCTTGCGGCAACAGGCGCCGGATCTTCGGCCGCGACTGGAGCCGCGGATGCGGGCGCGGGCGCAGCAGCGGGCTCCGGAGCGTCCTCGGCGAACAAGCCCCAGGCAGCAGGTCCGGTTGGGGCAGCCGGCCCCGCGGGCGCAGCAGCGCCGGCTGAGCGTCCCGCCTGCAATTCCTGGAGCTGCGCCAGCAAGCTGGAGTAATCCGCCGTGCCCTCGTTGCCGTCGACCTCCAGGCACCGCAGCATGGCCCGGAGCGCGTCGGCATAAGATAGAAGTGTCGTGATCATCTCCGGGTGGGGCGTGAGCTTCCCGGCCCGCAGGGCATCGAGAAGATTTTCACCCACGTGGGCCACGGATTCGATCTTGGTCAGGCCCAGGCAGCCCGCGGTGCCTTTGATCGTGTGGATGACCCGAAAGATGATGTTGAGCGTGTCAGGCGTGCCCTGGCCTTGTTCAAGCACGAGCATTTCCCGATCGAACCGGTCGAGCCCTTCGGCACTTTCGATGAGCAGATCGCGGATGAGTTGTTGCTGGAGGTCGTCGTTGATAGGCATGGTCGTGGGAGGTGAAAAGGTCAGGCCGCCGCCGAATTGGAGGGCGCGTCGTCCTCCGCGCCGAGAGTGAATTGAAAGCAGGCTCCGCGCCCCGGGCTGGCCTCAGCCTGAATGCAGCCCCGGTGTCGCTCGATGATTCGCTGCACGATGGTCAGGCCGATGCCGGTCCCCTGGAACTCGGACTCGGGATGCATCCGCTGGAAAGGTTGAAACAGCCGCGCCGCCTTGCGCATGTCAAAGCCGGCCCCGTTGTCGCGCACGGCAAAGACACGGCCTTCCGGGGTGGAGCGAGCTCCGAGCTCGATGACCGGCGCGGGCACGCGCGCGGTAAATTTCCACGCGTTGGCCAGGAGGTTCTGTAACGCGAGGTGCAGAAGCATGCGATCGCCACGGACCGGCAATGTCGTCGGCACGCGAAATTCCACCCGCCGCTCCGGAGACTGACGGCGGAGCCCCTCGATGATCTCCCGGCCGACGGCCGCCAGATCGACCGTATCCCGGACCAGCTCCGCCCGGGTGACCCGCGCCAGGCTCAGCAGGGCGTCAATGGTCTCACCCATCTGGTCCGTCGATTGACGGATTTGCGCAAGGCAGCCGCGCCCTTCGTCATCGAGACGCGCCGCCTGCTCGAGCTCGAGCATGGAGACGAAGCCGGCGATGCCGTTGAGGGGGTTTCGCAGGTCATGCGCGACCATGCGGCTGAAGGCCTCGAGCTCTCGGTTGACGCGTTCGAGTTCGAGCACCCGCTCGTTGACCGATCGATGCAGCGTCACCATTTGCTCGCCTATCTGGATGCGGGCCAGGAGCGCCTCTTCGTCGAAGGGCTTGACGATATAGTCATTGGCCCCGGAACGAAGTCCGTCGAGGACAGCGGTGCGATCGCGGCGACTCGAAACCAGAACCAAATAGACGAAGGGAAATCCCTCGCGCGCCCGGACGCGCCGGCAGACCTCCGGGCCGGTCAGGCCCGGCATGTTCCAATCGAGCAACGCCAGCGTCGGCGCGCGTTCCCCCTCGAGAATCCGCAACGCCGCCGCGCCATCCTCCGCTTCCACGACCGCATGATCGGCCGTCTCGAGCAGCGCGCGAAGCATCGCGCGTATCGGTCGGCTGTCGTCTGCGATCAGGATGTTCATCCCACGAGGTTCAGGCGGCCAGGACCTTGCCCACCACGGCGAGGAGCTGATCCTGCTGGAATGGCTTCACGATCCAACCCGTCGCGCCCGCCGCCTTGCCCGCCGCCTTTTTCTCCGGCGCGGACTCGGTGGTGAGCAGAATGATCGGCGTGGCCTTGAACGCCGGCAACGCGCGGAGCTCGCGCGTCAGGGTGATGCCGTCCATGTTCGGCATGTTGACATCCGTGATGACGAGATCCGCCGAGCGGGTTTTGAGGATGGCCAGGGCCTCCTGGCCGTCGCCGGCCTCGAGGACGTCATGGCCGGCGCCCTTGAGAGTGAAGGCGATCATCTTCCGCATCGTGGCGGCGTCATCAACGGTCAGAATGGTTTTTCCCATAGGGCTATCGAGGTTGAAGCCAGAAGGCGCAGTTGTCAGAAAAGGTCCACATTGTCGCCGAATTCCTTCTTGTCAGAGGCGGCGTTGTCGGCCGTCGCCGTTTCCGCGAGGCCGCTGAGCTGGGTGAGCGCGACCTGGCCAGGGCCGGTGGCGGGGTCCGCCGCGCCCGCCGATTCCGCAGGCGCGATCTCGGAGATCGCCGGTGCCGACCCGACGGAGCCCGGGCCGCCGCCGGAGGCGGCGGCCGCTGAAGCGGACGCCGCGGCCAGCGCTGCCTCGTGCACCTTGCGCTCGGACTCCATGGTGAAGGTGCGGCTGTATTCCGCGTCGGCCGCGGAACTGGGGGCGGCCAGGCCGGCGAAGGGCGGCCGGAGCAAGACCTGGCCCGCGGCGCCGCTCAATTTGGCCAGAGCCTCCCCGGGCACGCACACGATCGGATCAAGCTGGGTGCTGATGTTCACCTTGTCCCGCATGCGCCGCACGAGCTCACGGATGTGATTGGCGCACTCGACGGTGCTGTGAAGTTCGGAAAGGACGCCATCCCGGACAGCGTGGAGAGCCGACCGTTCCGCCTGGCTGCGCTCATGCCAGGCCTGCTGCTCGCGGAGACCGCGATCGTGCATGGTGGTGAACGTCTTGACCAGATCGTCCATGGCCGAGGCGAACTGGTCGAGATGCGCGGCAATTTCCTCGCTGATGCCGGCCGTCTCCACGGCCACGCGGTTGGTGGCGGCGGCCAGAACTTCCAGGCCGGTGCCACTGTCGAGGCGGGCCGCCTGAACCTGGGCATTCAGCGCGATGACGCGAATGTGCGCGGACAACTCGCGCATGGTCTGGGTCACATTGCTGGTGCGTCCGCCGAGAGGCTGGATCTCCGTGAAGGCGCGATCGGTGCTGGTGACCGTGGTGTCCACGAGCTCGGAAACGCCCTCAATCGCTTCCAGGAGAGTTTCGATCAAACCGTTGAACGCCACCGTGATTCGATCGAACTCCCGCATCGACATGCACTCCTCATCCAACTGACCGACTTGATTCTCAATGGTGCCGATGGCCGAGGAGAGCTGGTCTTCGGTCTGCTGAAGATCCTGGCGGATGGATTGCAGCTGCGCGTGCTCCACCGTGGCCGATTGCGCGAGAAATCGGAGCAGCGCGGCGTCTTGTTCCGGCGTGGACTTCGCCTCCGGGGCGGTCGTGCGTTCGAGCATGCGCCCAAGACCTTCGATCACGTGGGCGATCTTTTGAGCGACGATGTCCTGCGCCTGCAAGCCGAGGACCAGGCGGCCGACCTGCTCCGAGACATGATTGGTGATCTGGGTCAGCTTGATTTCACGACGCTGATTTCGCTCCAGATCGGCGCGCAGTTCCTGCAGGGCTTGCTGAAGCAGTTCCCGCCGTTGGGACAAAAAGCGATCCAGCTCCTGATCGCGCCGGGCCAGATCGCCCACGACCGACTCAAGGATGCGCCGCAGGTCCCGGAGGATCTGAAATTTTTCGCCGAAGGTGTCGCTCACCTTTCGCTGCAGCCCGCTGATCTCCTCCGTCAGCGCCAAAAACATTCCCTGCACGCTCGCGTCGAGCCCAGCTGACTCGACTTTAAAGAGAGTCTGGATGTATTTGAGCGGGGAAACGGTGCGGGCTAAATCGGTTTCGCGCCGTAGCATTTCGTCAATCGCATCCAGCGAGACCTGGAGCTGGCCGCGAAGCTGGCGCGTCTTCTCCCAGTGCCCATCCACAAATTCCAAGGGCACCGCCAGGCTGGTGTAGGTCGTCTGGTAGATGGAGTCGCCGCCGTCGCGGCCCGTGGACATCGCCACCAGCTGGTGTGAATGCTTGACCAGTCGTCCACTGGCTTCAGGAAGCTCCACGAGCGAGTCCGCGATGGCCAGGAACGCTTGCTCCATGGTCGCAGCCAGCGGAGAGAGACCTTTCTTTGCGTGCTCCAGCTGTTCGCACAGCGGCCGGAGTTCGGCCAGAGCATCGGGAAGATCCGACTGCTCGTCCAGGACGGGGACTTGTTTCCGGTTCCGGTTCCGGTTCCACCAGCGTTGGCAGCCATCAGACGCCCGGCGCCAGCGCGCGCGCCACCCGCGATCCGCCTGCCCGGTCAATTCGAGTTCTTTTGGGTCGGTTCTGGCCGCCATGACAATTTTTGTGTCGCGCCTTCCGGAGCCCCTTCCGCCGGCTCATTGCCAGCCCCTCTGCTGCAGTCACGTCCGGGTCTCAGAAGATCACTCACCCGCGACGGAGGCTCATCGGCTCTACCTGCGAACACTTTAGGCGGAAAATGTTGCCTGGCTCCCGCCGACGCCTTGAAGGGACCCGGCTTGCCCGGCCCGACGCAGCCGGGCATGCTCCTCGCGTGAATTTATTCGGAACCCTCCCGCCAGCGGCGGCTCGCATCCTGATCGGGCTGTTCGTCCTCCTTCCCGGGACGCACCTCCCGGCCGCGACGCCCGTGCCGGCGTCGACGCTGATGCCGGATCGGGATGGCGAAGACTGGCCGCGATTTCTCGGCCCCGCGGCGAACAACACCTCCCGGGAAACCGGCCTTCTGCGACGCTGGCCCACGAACGGGCCCCCCATCGCGTGGGTTCGCCCGATGGGGACCGGATACAGCGCCCCGGCGGTCCTCGGACGAACCCTGGTGCTTCACCATCGCGTGGAGACCAACGAGGTGGTCGAAGCGATGGACGCGGTGACCGGGAAAACACTCTGGCGCAAGGCGGCTCCGAGCAGCTTTGTGGACCCGTACGGCTACAACAACGGGCCGCGTTGCTCGCCCGTCCTGACGACCAACCGATGTTATACGTTCGGCGCCCAAGGCCGCCTGCTCTGTGCGGACCTCGCAACGGGACAGCGGATCTGGGAGCGCGACGCAGCGCGCGAATGGCAGGTCCCCGAGGCCTTCTTTGGCGTCGGCAGCACCCCCATCCTTGAAGGGGACCGCCTCATTGTCATGATCGGCGGTCAGCCGAACGCCGGCATGGTCGCGCTGGACGCCGCGTCCGGAAAAACCCTGTGGGAAAATGTCGGACAATCCAACTGGAACGGTATCATCACCGCCGGCTGGCGCGCGGAACGATCCTACGAGTGGACGGGGTTCGAAAAATCCGCCAGCTACGCCACGCCCGTCGCCGCAACCATCCACGGGCGTCGCCAGATCCTCTGCCTGATGCGACAGGGCCTGGTGTCGGTCAATCCCACCAACGGCGCCGTCAACTTCAGCTACTGGTTCCAGTCCATGGTCAACGATTCGGTCAACGCCTCGTGCCCCGTGGTCGACCGAGACCTGATTTTGATCTCGGCGGCGTACTACCGCATTGGCGCGGTCCTGCTGCGAGTGAAACCCGACGGCCGGACGCTCGAGACCGTATGGCGTCAACCCGCTCGGATTCCGACGAGCAGCCTTGAGCTGCGAGAGACGCCCCCCCAACCGCTCGAGCTTCACTGGACCACACCTGTGCTGCACGAGGGTTTCCTTTATGCACTCAGCGGGCGCAACGAGCCGGACGCCCAGTTCAATTGCGTGGAGTTCGCGACCGGGCGCCTGGCGTGGAGCCGGAATGAAAGCTGGCGTGGCCATCCCCCGCCGGGCAGCCGTGCACAACCGGATGTCTATGGGCGCGGCTCCGCCATCCACGCCGACGGAATGCTGATTGTTCTCGGCGAAGGCGGACGCCTCGGACTGTTCGAACCGAACCCAACCAAGCCCGCAGAAATCAGCTCGTTCCAGGTGCCCCAGCTGCACTTCGCCTGCTGGGCCGGCCCGGTCCTGTCCCGGCAACGTCTCTATCTCCGGAGCGAGGACGCCCTCGTCTGCATCGATCTGCGGGCGCCCGTCACCCCGCCCCGATAGAATGTCGGCAACCTTTACAGCGGGCGGGGCCCGATCCCGGACCGCGGCCGGGTGGAGGTTGCCGGCTGGCCTCACGAGTCACGGAGAAAACGCCTGATCTTTCGACGGACCGGCTTCGATTCGACCGGAGGATGACGCGCGCGCGATCCGTTTGCAGGACGGGATCGGACAACCAGGCCGAGGCGCGATCTGTCGCGAGCGGCCGCCGTCGGAGAACTTAACGGCGGAGCATCGGCCTGACGGGATCCTTTACACTTCCCGCGGCGAAAGCCTGGCGCCGTCCGGCCGGGTGCTATTTGTTAGGCTGTGTGGATCAGGGCCTTGCGGCAAGGCGCGGGGCCCGCGCGGCACTTGGCCCGGGAGTCGCTAAGGGAAGGGCATGATGAAGCGACAGCACGGAAAATGGGTGGCGGGAGCAGCGGCCTTAATCTCAGGCCTCGGCGGGGCGATGACGTCGTCGGCATTGGACATCACGATCTTCGACGGGCAGTCCAGCGCCGCGACCGGGTGGTACAGCTCTCGCGAGAACAACGAGACCGAGCCCGGGACGATCACCACCCAGGCCTGGGATTTGGAGCGGATGCTGATCAACGGCACCAAGCTCACCATTGAGGCAGGCTACGACTTCCGGACTGGCGCCTACGCGAACAATCAGTGGTATCGACGGGGTGACATTCTCATCGATTTGAACGGCGATGCGAAGACCACGTGGAACGGCACGTTGGCCGACAGGACGTCGAACGGCTATTTCAACTACGACTTTGCGGTTCACTTCACCACCGTTGCCAACAACCTGACCTATTCGATCGTGGACCTGAACGCGAACTCGAAGTACGAGCAGGTCACCGACATCGACAAATCCAACCCCTGGCGCCTGAACGACAATTATCTGAATGGCTCGTACATCGATGGCATGTCGGGCGCCTTCAACGCGCAGTTCTCGGTTTTGAGCCCGGACGCGGAAGGCAACCACTACGCCCTGGAGGTCGACCTGGCGAACTTCGCGCCGCTCCTGAATGCCATCAAGGCGGCCAACGAGGCGCTCTTCAAATACACGATTGAGTGCGGCAACGACACGATCCTGGGCCTGGCTTCGGTGCCCAGCCTCGGCCTGACGTCGGTTCCGGACAGCGGCGCCACGCTCAGCCTGCTGAGCCTCGGATTGGGAAGCCTGTCCCTGGTCCGCCTGCGCCGCGCGAGCCGACGATAACTCCTCGCCGCCGGTAACTTTCGCAAAAGGGCAGCTTCGGCTGCCCTTTTTGCTTTTCTTGCCCCGCGGGATTCGCTGACAGTAACGCCCGTGCCGGCCGGGCGGTTGGTTCCGAGCGGGACCGGCACCAAGAACCACGAACCAATTCTCATGCTGGCCCGACGCGTCATCCCTTGTCTCGACGTTCATGCCGGATTTGTGACGCGGGGGGTTCAATTCGGCCAGGCGGAGAAGGGCGAGTTGCGCAACGTGGGTGATCCGGTCGAGTTGGCAGTGCGCTACAACGAGCAGGGTGCCGACGAGATGGTGTTCTTCGACATCACAGCCAGCGCCCACGGCCGCGCGACCATTGTGGACGTGATTCAGCGCACAGCCGACCAGTGTTTCATGCCCCTGACAGTGGGCGGAGGCATCCGCACGGTCGACGACATGCAGACGATGCTGCGGGCCGGGGCGGACAAGGTGAGCATCAACTCGTCGGCTCTGGCCACGCCGGACCTGATTCGGGCGGGGGCGGAGAAGTTCGGCAGCCAATGCATCGTGGTGTCGATCGATTGCAAGCGGACGGGCCCGGGCCGGTGGGAGGTATTTTCCCACGGCGGACGCCAGGCCACCGGCCTGGAAACCGTGGACTGGGCTATCCGGGCCGTAGGCTTGGGCGCCGGCGAAATTGTGCTGAACAGCATCGACGCCGACGGCACGAAAGCGGGCTTCGACCTTGAAATCACGCGGCGGATCAGCGAATCCGTGGGCGTGCCGGTGGTGGCCAGCGGGGGCGCAGGATCCCTCGAGCACATGGCCGAGGTTCTCCTCACGGGCCGGGCCGACGCGGTGCTGGCGGCGAGCATTTTTCACTACGGGGAGTTCACCGTGGGCGACGTCAAACGGTTTCTCGAATCCCGCGGCCTGCCGGTGCGCCTCTGATCGTCTGCCCCGTCCAAACCTTCCGCCCAGTCACCGTTTTACGCCTGTGCCCCATCTTCACGAAAAGATCGATTTTACCGTGGCCATCTTCGTGGTCCACGAGGGACGGGTGCTGCTGATCCATCATCGCAAGCTCGACAAGTGGCTGCCCCTCGGCGGGCACATCGAACTGGACGAGGACCCGGAGCAGGCAGCGTTGCGCGAAGCGCGCGAGGAAAGCGGCCTGGAGGTGGAGTTAATCGGCGAACGGCCGCCCACCACGGAGCCGGGAACCCGCGCCTTGATCGCTCCGCGCTTTCTCGACATCCACCGCATCAGCGCCACGCACGAGCACATCGGCATGATCTACTGGGCGCGACCACGCCACGGTCAGATGACGCTGGCGACCGAGGAACATCACGACATCCGCTGGTGTTCGGCCGCCGATCTCGACCGCCTGGTGCCGGCCATGTCCAACGCGGTGAAGTGGTATTGCCGCAAAGCGATGGAGGAGATGCCGGCCCCGCCCGAGTCGGGCGCGCGCTAATCACCGGGGTTCTTCCTCATCGCCCCGCCGCCATGGCCAACTCGACGCCTCCACCATCGACGCGCAAGCTGGCCTGCTTTGTCGCCGAAGGCCTGAACTCGATCGGCACCACCTACCACTTTTACTATCTCTATTTTTTCACCGAGGCGGAGTTCGGCTTCGACAAAGGCCGCAATCTGCTGCTCGCAGCCGGCGTGGGCCTCGCCTACGCCGCGGCCTCGGTTTGGGGTGGACACTTTGCCCAGCGGCGCGGCTACTGGACGGCGCTGGGCGCGGGCTGCGCGGTGATGGGCTGCGGCCAGATCCTGGCCGCGGTCACGTCCTCCCTGCCGCTTCATCTGATCATCACTCTCCTTTGCGTCGGCGGCATGGGCCTGACCTGGCCGGCGCTTGAAGCCCTGGCCACAGAGGGCGAGTCCGGCCGCCGGCTGCAAACCCGCGTCGGCGTGTACAATCTCGTGTGGTCGCTCGGCGGCGCCGTTGCCTACCTGACCGGTGGCGCGTTGATCGAGGCGTGGGGCGTCCGCGCGATTCTCTGGCTGCCCGCAGCAATCAACGCCGTCCAGGTCGCGCTGGTGGTGGGCCAGGGCCACGGACGCCGGGCGGGGAGCCCGGCCGTCCTTCCGCATGGACGCGAACTGGAGGTCGCCTGCCCGCCGGCGCCCGGGAGAGGCCCGGAGGCCAACGCGCGCTTCCTGCGCATGGCGTGGTTTGCCAATCCAATCGCCTACCTCACGATCAACACCGTGGTGGCACTCGGCCCGACCCTTGCCCAGTCGCTGGCGCTTTCGCCCCGCCTCGCGGGATACTGTTGTTCGGTCTGGATGTTCATGCGAACAGCCGCGTTCGTCTGGCTGTGGCAATGGCCAGGATGGCATTACCGTTTTCGTTGGCTGCTGGCGGCCTACGTCGGAATGATGGCCACCTTCGTCCTCGTGCTGCTCTGCGCCAACGTCTTCACCCTGGTGATGGCTCAGCTCGGGTTCGGCTTGTGCATCGGCCTCATCTACTATTCGTCGCTTTACTACTCGATGGATGCGGGAGAGGAAAAGGGCGCGCACGGCGGGATTCACGAGGCGGCCATCGGACTCGGCAGCGCCGCGGGCCCGGCCATCGGAGCCGCCACCTTCTATCTCGCGCCCCAACTGGCCAACGGCACGGCGAAGGCCGTCGGTGTGCTCCTGGCCCTGGGCTTGGTCGGCCTCTTGTGGATGCGCCGGACGCCGCGGGTGCGGCGGTGACGTGGCGGCCGAACGCTGGCGGAAGGCGGCCTTACTGGCGCCGATAAAGGTTGGCGGCCCAATGGGACCGTGGCGCCGGGGTCGCCGCCGGCAGGTCCTTCGGCGGGATCAAGCCCTGGCGCAACAGCCCTTGCTCGTTCTCGCGTTCGAGCAGGATGATTCGCATGATCAAATCCTGGGTCTGGCGAATGAGGTAATTCACCTCCGGCTGCGCGGCCCGCTCGGCCGGAGTCCACTGCTGCCACTCCTGCCGATGAGCGCGCAGGGCGGTCACCGACTCATGGAGGGCGGGGAGGAGCCGTCGTCGCGTCTCGCCGAGATCACGGAGGCGGTCCTTTTCGTGATGATGGAGGGCGTGTGACTCCTGCTCGGCGAGGCTCAGCAGTTCGCGGCTTAAGGCCTGATGCGCGCGCAGGTCGGCCAGCATTTGGTGCACGGTGTTCATTTGGCAGCTTTGGTCGCCGGCAGGCGGGCGCGGGTGGCCCGGTTGGGGGGCGGGGTCGTGGGAGGAATGGCCGGCGGGTTGGTCGAGGGTTTGAGCGACGGCAGCTTGAGGGCCTGGATGGCCACCTCCGCGCGGTTTTGCCAGCCCATATTGTCCTTTCGCCAGCGCGCCATCTGAAAGACGGTGGCGAGGCTGGTGTCATCCGGGGGCGCCTCCGCCTGACGGCTGAGGATCCGGTCAAAGCGCTGCAGGGCCTCCGCCGGTTGCTGGAGGTGTTCGTAAATGAGTCCAGCCTGGTAAAGCACCGGGACCTGCCAGGTCACGTTGGTGTTGAGCGCGGCCATGCGGTTGTAGATTTCCAGGGCGCTCAGGTAGTCGCCCTCCTTGTAGAGCTCATTGGCCACTTGATTGCCGGCCTTCTGCTGCCAATACGTCCAGTTTTCCGGACTGGTCCGCGCCGACTGACTTTCCGCGGCAAGCAACGAGAGCACCTGCATCATGGCGTCGCGCCGCCGGCCCAGCTGGCGCAGCGATTCCGCGCAAAGGAACCTCAGCTCGGGTGTTTCCGGAACCGACGGATACTTCTCAAAAAATATCTCCGACTCCACCACGGCTTCCATGTGGCGGCCGAGCCCGGTCAGGCAGCGGATGAGCTTGAAATGCACCTGCGGGCGGTTCAGTTCGACCGCGTTCTGCTTGAGGATCCGCTTATAAAAATCAACGGACTCGGTCAGCTTGCCCTGCTGATAATAGGTGTCCGCGATTTCGGTTTGCGCCTGCAACACCAGCCGCTTGTAGTAGTCAAACTGATCCACCTGCATGCCCAGCGCGCTGTTCATCACGGCGTAAAACTTCGTCACCGCCATGCTGTTCGCGCCCATCTGCCGGTAAAGCAAACCCTGCCGCAACAACACCTCGGGCACGGACGGATCTCCCGGAAACAAGGTCAAATACTGCGCCAAAATCTGCTGGGCGCGTCCCAGTTGATTTCGATCCTGGGCCACCATGGCCAGCTCGAACATGGCCGCCCGCCGAAATTCAGACGGCAGCTTCTCCTCCAGCAGGTTTAACAGCAGCCGGTCGGCCGCCGCATGCTCGTGCTCCCGGCGAAGCACCCGCGCCGTCTCAATCTCCTGTTGGAAATCCCGCTTTTGGCCCTCGACCTTTCCGTGCGATTGCGGCGCGACCAGATTGGGACTGTGCAAGGCGTCCAGCGAGTTCGCCGGAACGCGGGACGTGGTCGCCTCAGACCCTTCCGGAGGCTCGCCCGCCTCCGGGCCGCCGTGTGCCGACGCGCCCGCGGCCGGCGCGGGCAAGAGCTTCGCTCCAGGAGCCGCGGGCGCCGCTTCCCCATGCGGCTGCGCCGCACGAAGCCCGAACGAGGCCGTCCCCATCAGAACGATGAGCGCGGCGCTCAATCTTCCGGAGAGCGTCCACGCGATCCATGGAAGCCCGGCCTTCATCTGGCGGCCGGCGGCGCCGTGCCGGTTCCACCCGGGACCACCTGATACGTGGCCGAGGACGAGCTGACCGGACGGGGTTGTGGTGGAACGAAGCCCACCGGGACCGAAATTCCGTAGCCGTTGGAGCCCGGCAAGTAGTCCGGCGTGAAGTATTGCAGGAATAACTGTGCCTGCGGGAGCATCGTTTGGCTCGTGGAGGGCGCGGTCCCCGGGGAAAAATCCAGGGGGGTCCCGGGCGGTTGAGCCGCAATCGCCGGCGACAACGCAGGAGGCGGCGGTGGCCCGTAGAACTCGGGGGAGGAGACCTCTGGCGCGGTCACCGCGGGGAGCCTTGTCGTCTCCACCGTTGGAGGCGCGGTCGGCGGCAACAGCGGGGCCGGCGCGGCGGACCGGTTTAAAACAGCCGCCGGCGAAATCGAGGGTGGAGGGTTGGACGCCACCGCTTCGGGTGGCGGCGGGAGAGTCACCGTGAAGCGCAATGGCGGCGGGCCGACCGTGGACAAATAACCTCGATCGGCGGCTCCGGCGGGAGGGAGGCAAAGCCCGGCGAGCGCCGCGAGGCACAGGCTCAGCCAACGCGCTGCATGCAAGTCGAGGCGCATGGGTGCATATCCTCAGTTGAGCGCGGAAACCGCCTCTTCGAACGTCGCGAGGAAGCGCCAGTCCTTCGTCTCCTCGTAATTCTTGCACTCCTGCGTCACGACCTCCGAGCCGATCATGCGGTTCTTGAGGGAGAGCTCGCTGCATAGCCCGAGCACTTCGAGCCCGAGCTTGACCAGGCTGATGTCAGCCGTGCGCACCTGGCTGAAGTCCATGATGACTTTGTCCAGGCCGGCGTCGACGGCCTCCGAGAACTGGGGACGGAGGTGCACGGAAACTTCATTGGCCACGGCCGGGCCGAAGTTGGCCGGCAGATTGACCAGCAGAACACCACTGCGGTGCTGGAAATATTTGTAGGAGGTGTCGAGGTTCAGCGCGCGCGACACTTTTGACTTCAAATCCTCGAGGTCGATCGGCTTGGTGACGATCCCCGAAAATCCCATTTGCTGGGCCTTGGTCTGCTCCTCCGTGGCGGTCTTCACGGCCAGGCCGAAAACCGGGATGCTTTTCGTCTTCGGGTTGCCGCGGAGCAGTTGATAAAGATTGAAGCCGCCGCTTTCCGCCAGGGAAAGGCTGACGAGGATGACGTCCGGCAGGGTTTGGTTGCAGAAGTCGATGGTCTGTCCCGCCTGGGTGCGGCTCTCGACCTTCCAGAGCGTGTCCTTGAGACCGTTCCGGATCTGGTCGGCGATGGCTGGCTTGTCGTCCACCACCAGCAGGGTCAGCGGATCGTCAAAGCGCTTGGCCTTTTCCTTAACCTGGCCCTTGGGCTTCAAATCGATGACGCGGCCGACGCGCTCGACCACCAGTTCCTCCTTGAACGGCTTGATCAGGTAGTCCCGCACCCCCAGCTTGGCGATGCGCAGCACGTTGTCCTTGCCCGCTTCCGCGGTGAGCATGATCACCGGGATCCCCTTCAGCTCGGGATCCGACTTGAGCTTGGTCAACGTCTCATAGCCGTCCATGATCGGCATGGTGATGTCCAGGATGATGATATCGGGCTTTTCCTTGGACGCCACGGCCAATCCCTCGACGCCATTGCAAGCCTCGAGGACCTCGCAGTCGAACGGTTTGAACGCCTTGGAAACGATCAGCCGGATGGTCCGGCTGTCATCCACGGTAAGAATCTTGAGTCCCATCAGTCAGTTTCTTCAGGAGGTTTGATCAGGATTTCCACCACCAGACTGACGCTGTCCTGGCAGCGAAAGCACAACACCCTCCGGGTTGTGGTGCTGGTGGCCTCAATCGAGAAATGGCTGCCGCGCACGATCGACGGAATCGTCAGCACACACGAATACCCCTGCTCAACCAGCCTCGCCTTCATCCCGCCCACGACGATGTTGGCCAGCTCTCCCATCGAATCGTTAATCATCTCCTCGCCATCGACTTCTTCCATCGGCATCTCCAACAGAATGGCCGTGACTTTCCGCGCAAACACCGCGCTGCAGTAGATGTAAACCACCCCGGTCAAATCCCCGATGAATCCCACCGAGCCGGCGACATGCGGCTCATCTGTCATCGTATCCGGGGACAATGGTATGGCCTGCGTCTCCATTTTCAGCATGGTCTGGAAAACGTCGGCCACCGATGATTTCACCATTTCTTCGATCCGATCGATCATGCATCTGGTCAATCGGTCGTTTTCGGGGTCACTTTAGAACCCTTCTGACAATTCGGGAGGGGGCCTTTCCCGGGGGCCCACCCCGGTTGGGATGGGGCATCAAGGGGAGAGGTGACCGACGGCCGGGGCGCGCGGCGCACCGCTCAAGGTTACCAGGTTCCATCGACCAGCAGCGCCACGGCGCTGCGGGCAAAGTCCTCGGAAACCAGCGGCAGGGCCTCACGTTCCGCGCTGGCCAGATCCGGGCCAATCCGGATGTCCGAGTAGCCCTTAATCTTCCGGTCGAAAACGGAACGGCCGGTTCGGCGGTCCTCGGCCACCAAATGGACCGTGATGGTGATCCGATAGTCGCGCGGGGTGAGGGCATCCCGCGGCTGCAGCGACAGCAGCTGGCGTTCATAGGCCAGGACGGTGCCGCTGACGACAATGTCGCCGGATTGGCTCGTGTCGAGCGTGTAGGTGCCATCCTGCTGCACCTGCCGGCGGAGGGCGAAGGCGAGGCTCTCGATCAGGCGGGGTTCAATCGTGCGGTTTTGAAAAAGATTGATCTGAATTGATCGGGCGCCGGCCGTGGCGCCATTGGTCGGTCCGAGGCGATAGCCGGCGCAACCGGCCCACGCCACAGCCGTGAACAGGAGGACAACGGCGCGAGCGGCCCGAAAAGCGAGGCTACTTCTTGTGAGCTTTTCGGATCTCATCGATTTTCCGGCGGGCGTCCTCGGCGAAGGGCGAGTGCGGATCCTTCAGCAACACCTCGTTGTAATAAACGAGCGCGCCATCCCACTTGCGTCGCTTTTCGTAGAACCGCGCGATCTCGAAGCTGCCGCGGGCCTGCTCGGCCTTCAAGGCATCGATCCGGTTCTGCGCGACCGTCACCCGCTTGTCTGCCGGATGCAGAGTCACAAAGTCCGTGAACGTGGCGATCGACTGCGCGGCGATGCTCTGGTCATACTCCGCCCGCGCCGCCTGCTTGTAGTACGACTCGCCGACATTATAGAGCGCGTCGACTCCCTCCTTCCGATCGGCGTATTTATCCGCCGCCTTCTCATAGGCGCGGGCGGCTTCAGGAAAATCCGCGACAAACTTCCTCTCCTGCGCCCGCCCGATGTTGATCTGCGCGGTCGGCGCCACCTCGCTATACGGCCCGTTGTTGATGATCTGCTCGTAGAGCTTGATCGTCTTGTCCATCGACGGGAAGAACGGGATCACGTTGAAGGCTTTGAACCATTGCCCAGCCAGGAACCGGTTGGCGATGGCCATCTGACGCAGGATAATCTCGTTGAATTGCGTGTTCTTCGGATACCGTTCGATCAGCCTCTGGTAAGCCTTGAACGCGGCTTCGTCCTGTTCTTTGGCCTCATGGCAACGCCCCACGAGATACTGGGCCTGGGGAGCGTAATCGGAAAATGGCCAGACATTCACCGTCCGGCGGGCAGACTTCAGCGCGAGCCCATATTTTTTTTCGTCGAATGCCTGCTGCGCCACCTCCAGCTGATCCTTCGCACGGGTGCGCACCCAGGACCCGCCTCCGCCCGGCCGCTCGTAACGCCAGCCTTCGCCCGGAGTGAAGATCAGGGGCGCCGGACAGCGCCCGGCAAAGGCCAGCAGCAACAAGCTCAACAGCACATATCTGTGCCGGGCCAAACGGAGACTCGAATGCATGGGACCGACCGTAATGAACCCGCCGGGACGCGTCAAACCAGCACTTGGCCTCACGCGTTGAGCCCGAGCCCGAGGACCTGTTTGCAATAGGTCAGGCTCTTCTCAATGTCGCCTCGTTGATATTCCTGCTCCGCCTGGCGCCGGTCCACGCCGGCCGGCGCGCGCCACGTGTCCCGCGCCCGCCCGCGTTTGGCCAGGGCAAGGAAGGCCGCGAAATCCGCTGCCTTCATCTGCGGCCAATCCGCCCAGAAACCCGGCTTGAGATACGGAATCTCGCGGTTAAAACCGGAGATCGTCTCGATGTGCACCGGCACGCCCGGGCACAGCTTTTCAAAACGGTCGAAGTAGGTTTGCCAATCAATGTTGCCGTCCCCCATGGCCGTCCATTGAACGGTGGCGCCGTTGGGCGATTCCCAGATGGCCGAGTCGCGCAAGCTGGTGGTGGCGACATACGGGCCGAGGATCTCAAGGCTGGCCAGCGGATCTTCCATGGTCCACGCGGCGTTGCCGGAGTCCATGTTGGCCCCCACGTAGTCTTTGCCCGCCGCTTCGATCAAGGTGACGAGCTCGCGCGCCTGCATGTCGCCGGCGTGATTTTCGACGGCGATGCGCACGCCGGCATCCACCGCCTGGCTGCGAAGCGCCCGGCACACCTTGACCGTGTCCTCAATGCGGGCCGCGATGCCGCCGTCCGTCTTGCGATCTTCGCCGGTGCCGAGTACGACGCGCAGCACCGGCGAACCGAGGGCCCGGGCCATGCGAATGCCCAAGGCCAAGTGCTCTTCGGCCGTGCCGCGGTTCTTCCGAAATGCCTTGGATGTCGGGCAAATGCTCCACGTGCCCAGCTGGATGAGCAGGCCCTGATCCGCCGCCCGCTGGCGCAATTCCTTCAGCGGACCGTCCTCCACGCTCTCAAACGCATCCAGGTCGGTGATGAACAGAGAGTCGGTCTTCAGCTTGCCCGCATAATCGATGAGCTGGGGGGCCTTCCAACCCATGGCGCGAACGGCAAAATTATCCAGGCCCAGCTTGATCCCCCGCCGGCGCGGGCGGCTGCCTTGGGCCAAAGCGGCGCCCGCGGTCAGAGCGACGGCTCCGGTGGTCACGACCTGAAGGAATTGCCGGCGCGAAGCGGCGACGAAAGGAGTTTGCATGGCCGAGAATGGTGGCGACCCGGCCCCCGCTGCCAAGACATTTTCGCGGCCCGCGCCGCGCCCGCGGCATTGCATTCGGACGCCGAACGCGATTAGCTCAACGGACATGCAAGCTGCGCCCCCATTCGCCGGCATCGTCGAGTTTGCCGAGGGCTTCCGCCCCCGGCCCGGCATCTCCCACGTGTTGTTTGATTTTGATGGCACCCTCTCCCTGATTCGCGAGGGCTGGCCCGAGGTGATGGTCCCCATGTTCGTCGAGATGCTGCCCGCACGCCCAGGCGAGTCCGAAGCCGATCGGCGCCAGCTTTGCCTCGACGACATCATGCGCCTGAACGGCAAACAGACCATCTATCAGATGATCCAACTGGCCGAGCGCGTCCGGGAGCGCGGCGGCACGCCGCAGGAGCCCCTCTGGTACAAACACGAATACCTCCGCCGGTTGGAGCTGCGCATCGCCGCGCGCAAAGACGGCATCCTCGCCGGCCGGGTGCGCCCCGACGAGCTGCTCGTCCATGGCACTCGGACTCTGCTGGAAACCCTGAAATCCCACGGCCTCCGCCTCTATCTTGCCAGCGGCACGGACGAACAGTTCGTCAAGCAAGAGGCCGAACTCCTCCAGATCAACCACTTTTTCGGCCCGCATATCCATGGCGCGCTCGATGACTACAAGAACTTTTCCAAGAAGATGGTCATCGAGCGCATCCTCCGCGAAAACGCCATCCCGGGCGCCCAGTTGCTGTCGTTTGGCGATGGCTACGTGGAAATTCAAAACACCAAAGAGGTCGGCGGCCTCGCCGTCGCCGTCGCCAGCGATGAAGCCCACAATGGCTCCGGACGCGTCGATCCGTGGAAACGCCAACGACTCCTCGGCGTGGGCGCCGACGTCGTCATCCCCGATTACCGGGACGCCAATCCTCTTCTCGCCCACCTCCTCGGACGCCCCTGAAGGGCGCTGCGGGGAAATCGTGCGCGGGTGACGAAGCTCACCCGACCATAGCCGGGCCGAGAGGAATCCCCCCGGCCCGGCGAGGCCTTGGCGTCTGTCGGCGTTCCCTGCCCATGGCTCCTGTCTCCATCGGGTGCGAACGTCTTTCACACGGGTACCATCCTGCTATTACCGAAATTGGGATCGATCTAACCAAAATTCGTAAATATTTTTTGGGGCGCTCGTCCTCTGACCCGGTCCCGATGCCACCCAGGCCGTGAAGGTCAGATGGGTGAACCCCCTGCTCGACAGGCTCTTGGCGCCACTTCACATTATCGCGATGAACCTCCGGACCTGTCGCGTCAACCGCCCAACCAAATGGTGCCCGACTCAAAAAACCAGCCCCGCCTTCTGGTGGGTCTGCGGCCTCCTGATTGGAATGGGAGTCTCCCCTCGCGCGGTCGCCGGCAGCATCGACCTGAAGCGCGACTGGCCGAATTGGCGTGGCCCAACCCGGGACGGCATCGCCGCGCCCGGACAATCCTTGCCCACCACCTGGAGCGAAACGTCGAACCTCGTGTGGAAAGCATCCATCCCAGGCCGCGGTCACAGCTCCCCGACCATTGTCGGCGAGCATATCTACCTGGCTACGGCCGTCCCTGAGCACCGCAGCCAATCGGTCCTTTGCCTCGCCCGGGCAACCGGTCGGCTCGTCTGGACGTCGATCGTCCACCGCGACGGCGCGGAATCCGGTAAACACGCGAATTCCTCGGCGGCGTCAGGCACCGTGGCCAGCGATGGGGAACACCTCTACATCAGCTTCCTCAATCAGGGGTCGGTCTACACCAGCGCCCTCAATAACCACGGCAAACTTCTCTGGCAGACCCGCGTTTGCGACTTCGTCGTCCATCAGGGGTTCGCGGCTTCGCCCGTCCTTCATGAATCCCTCGTGCTCGTCTCCGCGGACAATCGCGGCGGCGGAGTGGTCGCCGGGCTCGACCGGACCACCGGCGGAATGGTCTGGAGCCAGCCCCGACCCAAGATTCCCAATTACACCACCCCCGCCGTCATTCGGGCCGCCGGCCAGACGCAAATGGTCCTGGCAGGATGCAATTGGATCACCAGCCTCGATCCGCTCACCGGTCGCAAACTGTGGGAGCTGCCCGGCTCCACCGAGGAATGCGTTGTGACGATGGTGACGGACGGAACGCGGGTTTTCGCCAGCGGCGGCTATCCGCGCAATCACACGGTTGCCGTCGTCGCCGACGGCTCGAAGACCATTGCGTGGCAGAACAACGCGCGGGTTTATGTGCCTTCCATGATCGTCCAGCAGGGCTGTCTCTTTGCCGTCATGGATGCCGGTTTGGCCGTTTGCTGGAAGGCGGATACCGGGGAGGAACAATGGAAGGAACGCCTTGGCGGAGACTTTTTTGCGTCGCCGGTCATGGCCGACGGACGCATCTACGCCTCCAATGTCGGCGGGCAAACGTTTGTCTTCGAGGCGACACCTGACCACTTCCGGCTGCTGGCAAAAAATCAATTGGGTGACGAGGCATATGCTTCCCCGGTGATCTGCGGAAACCAAATATTCCTTCGGCACGCCCACCGCGGCGATGCTCGCACTGAATCGTTGTATTGCCTGGGGACGAGTCGGTAGTCCGATGGCTCACTGAATCCCGCGGCTCGTTCGCCTCCCACATCAGCCATCCGTGCAGTTCGCATGACGCCTGCCCCGGGGCGCCGTGCATAATGCATTCACTCCCCGAGCTTCGCTTCGTCGCGTCGCGTTGGCCGGGTGTTTCCCGCCGAATTTCCACGCCGGCTTGAGCCGGCATGCCCGTTGCTAACAGCAGGCACACACGGCTCCAAGCTGCCGGAAGGCTGCGAGACCGTCGCCAAATTCGAAATACGCATTCAACTCAAGCTGCGAAAGGAATTATGAAGAAAGGAAACACCAGCCACTACGAGACGCCCGGCGCCCTGCGCCATGATTCGGAACTGATTGTGGACGAAGCCCGGGCCCTTTTGGAGGCCACCACCGATATTGCGGACGAAAAGATCACCGAGGCGCGGCAGCGCCTGGAATCAGCGCTGGAACAGGCTCGCGAGTCCTACGGAGACTTGCGCGATCGCGCCATCGAAAAAGCCCAGCGGGTCGATGTGGTCATCCGGCGTCATCCCTACGAAACGATCGCCCTGGCCTGCGGCTTGGGCGCCTTGCTCGGCGCGTTGCTGGCGCGGCGTCACTAATCCGAAACTCAACGATCCGCAGCCGGCCCGGCCGCGCGGCGGGTCGCGACCACAGGCTGCCGAGGGCGAATCACCACCCACGGCGAAAATCGGAACGATGCATCGACGAACGCCCGGCCCGGACTGATCAAAAAGCCCTCAACCCTCCCAACCGATGAATGACACATCCCGATCCCCTCAAAGCCACGCGTGCCCGGGCGCGAACTCGACGCTCTTCGCCACTCCAACCTCCGTCCCGGTGCGCATTCAAAGCAGCAACCGGCGTTTTCGGAATGGCCTGTCCCCCGCTGGGCATCAACGGACCTGCGTGATCTTTACCGCCCCGTTTCGCCACGCCCGCCACGTCCAACTCATCGCCGAGTTCACCGGATGGAGCCGGGCCCCCATCGACATGAGCCGCAACGGCACCGGCTTCTGGTTTGCCGCCACCCACCTCCCGCCGGGCAGCCATCGCTACGCCTACCTGGTCGACGGAGAGCACCGAGTCGATCCCGAGGCGCCCATCCTGCATTCCATCACCGGCGTGACCAGCAACGTGTGCCGCGTGACCGCCTGGTGAAAGACGACACCCCGGGCGCGGCGAAGCGCTCCTGCAATCCACTGGCGCCTGCGCGCCCGCCATCAAAATCAGGGCTGCGGCCTGGTGGTAGCTCTCTCGCCCCGCAGTCCATGAACCCGCTGCAGGGCACGCATGAGATCTTCGAGCGCGACGGGCTTCGTCAGGTGAAGACAAAAGCCCGCCTCCAAGCTGGCCTGAACGTCTGATTCCAACCCATAGCCGCTCAGCGCGACGCCCAGGACGTCGGGATGCAATTTACGCAGGCTTCGCATGAGGTCATCGCCACGTCCGTCCGGCAGGCCGAGATCCGAGAGGACAAGATCGACCGGGTCCTGGGCGAGCAGGGCCAGCGCTTCCCGCACCGAGGCAGCGACCCGCACGGAATGTCCTCGTCGCTTCAGCAACAAGGCAACCGTCTCGCGGGTCGCGGCATGATCATCGACCACCAGCACGCGCAGCGGCTCCTGCTGGTCTGAGAGGTCGCGCCGTCCGGCGGACGACGGGGGGACTTTTTCGGTTGGGTTCCACCGCCGCGCAGGCAGGGGCAGGGAGATGGTGACACGGGTGCCCTGGCCCCGACCACGGCTGGAAACGCCAATTTTTCCGCCGTGCAATTGAACGAGCGTCTGTGCGATGGCCAGGCCCAGCCCCAGGCCGCCGAACGGACCCGGACCGGTCCCCGTCGCGTGCTCGCCCTGCGCGAATGGCTCGAACGCCCGATCCACCTCCTCGGCCGACATCCCGATGCCCGTGTCCCGAACCTCCACGTGAAAGCAGCCGCCCACGAGCTCCGTCCGCACGTGAATCTCGCCCGGAGCCGCGGTGAATTTGACCGCGTTGCGCAGCACGTTGGAAAAAATCTGCCGAAGGCGCAGCTCGTCCGCCTCGATCTCCACCGGCCCCGACTCCAGGGCGGGGGCCAGCCGCAGACCCTTCGCGTGAACGGATCGTTCCAGATCGGTGAGGCAGCCGGCCACCACCAGGTCCACCCGGATCGGCACCCGGACCAGAGCCAGCTTCGCGTGTCGCATCCGCGTCAGGTCGAGCAGATCGTCAATCAAGCGCGCTTCCATCTCCACGCTGGACCGGATGGTCTCGAAATCCGCGCGGACCGATTCGGGTAGATCGGGCCGGCTGGCAGCTTCGCTGGCGATCAACAGGGCGGGATTGAGCGGCGTGCGCAGTTCGTGGGAGAGGATGGCGATGAATTGATCCTTGGCCCGCGACGCCTTGCGCAGCTGCTCCTCGACGGCGAGTTGTTCGGTGATGTCCGTGTTGGTGCCAAACCACTGCAACACGGCTCCCGCCGAGTCGCGGATCGGAACCGCCCGGGAAAGAAACCACCGGTATCCGCCGTCCACCCCACGCAATGGAAAGGTGTCCTCCCACGGCTCGCCGCGTTCGAAGCAGCCGCTGATCTTTTCCACCACCCGATCGACATGGTCGGGATGATGGACCTTCTTCCAGCCCCACCCCTGCATCTCCTCAAGCGAAAGACCGGTATAATCGAGCCAGCGCTGATTGTACCAAAAAATCCAGCCCTGCCGATCCGCCATCCAGGCGAATTGCGACATGTGATTGGCCATCGCGCGGAAGCGGGCCTCGCTTTCCGCCACCAATCGCTGAGACTCCTTCTCCCGCGTGACGTCGCGGGAGATCAATAAAAAGCGGGAGAGCCCGGCGCCATCGCTAAAGGCCGTCACGCTCACGTCCCACCACTTGAGGGTTCCCCTCAGCGTCGGGCACGCGCCTTGAAAACGACCGGTCTCGCCCGACCGCGCCCGTTCCACTTCCGCGGTCATCCGGGCCCGGCTTTCCTCCGGCCAGAATTCCACCCATTCCCGGCCCACCACCGCGGAGAAGTCCTCAATTTCCATCAGGCAGAGGCCCGGTCCGTTCATCTCCAGCAGCCGGGCCCGGTCGTCGAGCACCAGGATGCAGTCGGCGCTGTGCTGCATGAGGCGATCGTTCAGCGTCCGCTCCTCGCGCTGCACGCGAAACGCGGCCTGCAGGCGCACCTGTTCCTCCCGTAGGACCAATTCCCGCGTGATGATGCCAGAGAACGCGGCCAGCACCGACTGGTCCTCATCCCCCCAAGCCCGGCGAGCCGGCGCGATCGCACAGAGCGCGCCTAACACATGGCCGTCGGGCGAAAGCAGAGGCACGCCCAGGTAGGCCCGCGCAGAAAGTTGTTCGATGGCCGAGTTGCCGCGCGTCAACGGATGCTCCGCGATATCGTCCACCCGCAGAGGACTGCCGCTCTCCACCACCAGTCGCGAGAACGAGTGAGGGAGCGCCACTTCGCGCAACCCCGGCCACATCCCGGGCGCGGCCGCCACGCTTTTGAAATAGTCGCAGCGATCATCCACCAGGGAGACCAGAACCACGGGAACCCGCAATATCCGATGGAGAAGCGTCGTGATCTCGTCGAGCGCCTCGACCGGCTCGTCATTCAGGAACCCGGTCCGCCGCAGCGCCGCGAGACGCCCTGGATTCGCCAGAACGGTCGACGGGCCCGCGTCCGCCCGGCCGCTTTGCGCTTCCGCCGGAAGCGTGAACGCAAACTCCGTCATCCCGCCAGGCAACCGATGGTAGCTCAGCCGCCCCCCCATCAACTCGGCAAGGCGCCGCGCAAGGGGCAGACCCAGACCGCGAATTTCGTTGGCGGCATGCAACGTTTCAAATGATGGCACCGGGTTCGCCAGACGCACCGACGGCAGGCCCGGACCATTGTCGCGCACCCAAAACTCCCAGTCCGTCGCGCGCTGGTCCCAGCCCAGCTCCACCCGACCGCCACCGTGTCGCCACGCGTTGGCCACCAACACCAGCCAGATTCGATAAAGCCATTCCGCAACCCCCAGGACCTCCGGCCATGCGGAAGGCACAATCAACTCAACCCGCCGGGATGGCTCCCCGGACCGCACCCGCTCGCACACCGTGGCGATCACCGCCGCCAGGGACACCGGCTCCAGCGCCGGCCGCGTCGAGTAAGTGGCCCTCAGGACCAGAGCCGTCTGGTCCAGGATGGACAGGATCTCCCGGGAAGCCTGCTCGATGGAATCCAGCATCGGCTTCCGGTCCGGCAATTCTTCGGACAAAAGCTGCGCCAGGGAACTGATGACCCCGGCCGGCGATCGGAGGTCGTGCGCCACCCGACGCGACACCGTCAACGCATCACTGGATTGACGCATGTGCGGACGGGCGTTCAAGGAGCCGGCCCAAGCTCGTTTGCATGGACCAGACCTTTTCCGAGCGATCCACGCTGCGCAAGTGAAAACCAGGCGCCCTCCCGCTCATCCCTCGGGCAATCCGCACGACGAGCGATCCGGGTCAATGGCATTTCGCCACGCCTCAGCGCCTTGAGGCAACCACGCCACGCCTTGGTGGATGAGATTCGGCGTGGCCTGCGCCGTGCTCCAATGCAGCGGTGATGCTTAAAACCACAACCTCAACTCCAAAAACATTATGTTAAACTGGGCTGTCACCTTTCTGATCGTCGCGCTGATTGCCGGGATTCTCGGGTTCGGCGTCGTGGCCGGCACGGCGGCCGCCATCGCCAAAATCTGTTTCGTGATTTTCCTCATTCTCTTCCTCGTTTCCATCATTCAAGGCCGGCGCGCAGTGTAACCGCCACCTCTTCGCCAGCGAAGGTTTCGCTGGACCGCTGGACATCACGGGCATCCTTGATTATCGGGGATGCCCGCACGCCTGCCCAGACGGTGGGATCTCCAGCGAGCAAACCAAGCCAATGCACCGTCCCTCATCGGCCACGGGCGCGAACACATCCCCTCAGAAAACAAAACGTCGGAGTCGCGCGCGAGTCGCGTCCTCCGACGGGAGCGAAGTCCGGCCCCCCGGCATCTGCGCCGGCGGCCGGCAAGTGATTGGATGGTCAGGAACAGCCGCGGAGCAGGAAGACGATCAGGACGATGGGCAGCGGCACGCCGAGCGCCCAAAGCAGAACTCCCCATTTGACTTCGCCGGATTCATGACGTGGGTTGCGGATCGGGAATTTCATGGAAGCAAAAAAAGTTGCAGTTTGTCAGGCAATCGAACCAGGAACGCGGGGCGGCTGGGACCGGCCGCCCCGCGTGTTGTTTAGTTGGTTTTCTCCTGAATCTTTTCGCCCATTTTCTCGATGTCCCGGCCCGCGCCGTGGGCGGTGTTCTTGCAGCCCGACGTCAGGCTCATGGCCAGGATTCCGGCCAGCAGTGCAACAGCAAGAGATTTAATGTTGATGTTCATGATGAGCGTTTGCGTTTGGGTTGGATTTGGATTTGGTGTCTGCCTTGAGCGCCGGGTCAGCCGGCTTTGCGCAGGGTGGTCACTGCGCCGACCGTGGTGGCGGCGATGCCGCCGATGAGCAGCCACATCGACTTGTCGGTGGGCGTGCCCGTGAAGAACCGCTTTGCCTCCGATCCAAACGACTCTGAAGCGTTGATGCCAAAGACGAGCAACGCGATGCCGATGGCCAGCAGGGCAATTCCGATGCCTCTGTTCATGTTGTTCCTTTCGTTTGCGTCCCGCCCATTTCCGGGCGGGAAGTTTTCTTGATTCAGTAAGCGAGATCCTGGAGTTGCGGCGCGGGTTTACCGGCCACGCGGCGGTGCAGCACCCGGTGCATCCGCGTGCTTGACCTGGATCAGGGCGAACGTTCGTCGATACAGGTCCTCCATCCTTTTCCCGATCTCCTCCATGGCCTCGCGTCGAGGCGCATCGAGTTCATGTTCGGCCGCTATCCGCGCCAGATGCGTGGCGTAGGACAAGGCCTCGAACTGGGTGAGGAGCAGGGTCAGCTCGAAATCGGGGTTGAAAGGGATCAGCAACTCCTTCGTTTTGGTATGGGCGATGGCCCGCCGCGTCTCTCTCTCACCTTCCGGCAGGGCGGTCGCATCCAGCCGGATGGACCGATCCTCCCGGGCGATGCGCCGAATCCGGTCCTCCGCCTGTTGCGAAGCGGCGGCAATGGCTTTGATCAGCACCCCCAGCTCCGGCTTTTCCAATTTCACCAGCAGCAACTTGTCCACGTTCCGCTGCTGATCGAGCAGGTCATACAGCAGGCTGTAAGCATTGCTGCGAATGCCCGGGGCCGAGGCGATGGGCGGAGGCGCCGTCGCGCAACCGCCCCCCGCGATGAGCGCGAGGCTCAAAATCGGCGCCAGCTGATCCGCGACTAGAGTGTGGGGCTTCACCGGATTTCGGGAGTGAGGCGGTGGTGGTGGGTTCCTGGAAATCCCCTGCGACGTCGCGGCCCGGCCGAGCCCAAGCCGGCGGGGCGGGGCCGACGACGTCGCCGGGATGAGGTCAGCGCTTGTCACAGCCACGGCACTCCTCCAGTTCGCGTTCGACCTCTTCCTTCGACTGGCCGGTTCGCTTCTGAATCCGGCCGATCAACTCATCCTCCTTGCCGCTGACATACTGAAGATCATTCTCCGTGAGCTGCGCATACTTCTGCTTCAGCTTTCCTTTGATGATGTTCCAGTTCCCTTTCATTTCGAGCGTGTTCATCTCACGATCCTGGGGTTGAGGTTTGCTTTTCTGCCGCGGTGTTCCCGCGACAGCGACGTTTAGCTCCGTTGCAAACCCCGTGCCCAAGGATCGGAAAATGCCCGGCGCCTGCAAACCAACCGGTTGCGATAACGGAGGGCAGGTCACCATCCGAAAAGCTCTGCGTTCTGCATTCCCGCCCGTGGTCGACCATTGCACGTTGCATTGCGGAAACTGCAGCCAACCCACTCAATGCAAATTGCACGAGTCCGAGATCCTCGCGGATTGCAAAATGCATTCTGCCTCTCGCGCCGCTGGAGTCTCCTTCCGGGGAATTGCCCGATAAAGCGGGGATCGTCGCCCGCTCTCCTCCGGCACACCGCCAGCTAAAAGAAGCCGCTCCGGACAACCGCTCAGGTTTTCCCAAATGATGAACGCCTACCGCCAACGCCAACTATGAACGTGACGCGCAACCCGCTCGAAGCCTCAACCCGCCGCACTGCCGTGAAGTTGCTCAACAGCGCCGTCGCTGATTTGTTCGATCTCTATGCTCGAACCAAACAGGCCCACTGGAACCTGCGCGGGCCCGCCTTCATCGCGCTGCACGAGATGCTCGACGAATTTGCCGAGGAGATTTTGAAACACCTCGACGCGGCGGCGGAACGAGCCACCGCGCTGGGCGGGACCGTGGAGGGCACGCTGCGTCAGACCGTGTCCAATTCAAGGCTCAAGCGCCAGGAACAGCCCGCTTCCCGATCCAGCCAGCGCGATTGGCTCCGGGAACTGGCGGATGTGCACGCCACCTGTTCGTCACAGTTGCGGAGCGCCATCAAGAAGACGAGCTCCGCGGATGACTTCGGGACAGCCGACCTCTGCACCGACGCCCTGCGCGCCATCGACAAACAACTTTGGATGCTGGAGGCACATCTTTCACCCCAGTGACCCGGCCCGACCCACCTGAATTGATCCCACACCAGAGACCTCACTCCCTATGCTCTACACACTCGCTGTCATCTTAATCGTGGCCTGGCTGCTCGGCCTGGTGTCGTCCTACACGATGGGCGGCTTCATCCACATCCTGCTGGTCGTCGCCATTGTGGTCGTGCTGGTCCGCATCATTCAGGGACGTCGGGTCTGACCTCCAACCGGCCGTCCGCCGTGGGACACGCAACTTCAGTGATGATTACCCCCTTTGCCTCACATTCCCCAGCCCGCCCGTGCCCGGGGCGGTCTGCCCGGCGACCCATCGCGATTGTCGTGGGATTCGTGGGCTTGATGAGCCTGCTCGCCTGCCCGGCCCTGGCCCAGATCGATCCGATCCATCGCAATCTGCTCCAACTCGGCTACGACCAGCCTGTGGAAGACCAGGGTCCGCAGGCGATCTATGCGTATTACTATTACAACAACCCCGAAATCGCCGGGACGAACACCGCGTTGCGCCTGGCCCTGGCCCCGCTCTACGTGGACGGCGAACTGGGCTTCCGACAGTTGCTCTCGCGCTCCACGGATGTCGGGATCGGACTCTACGGCGGGGCGTTTGGCGACAATTACTACGAGGTGCGCCAGGGCAACTACCGCCGGCGCGAAAGCTTCGACGGGCACGGCGGCGGCACGGCGCTGAGCATCTATCAACTGGTCAACCCGGGGATGTTAATCCCCCTCAATCTCGTGGCCCGTGGGGGCGTTCGCTATTCGACCTTCTCCCGGACCAGCGACACGGCGGACAGCTTCGAACTGCCCGACGGCCGGCCGATGCCCTTCGTGCGGGGGGGAGTCCGTCTGGCCGGCAAAGAGCCCGTCCTGTACCCGGATCTGGGGCTGGAGCTCTCGGTCTGGGCCGAACGCCAGTGGCGATTGAACGACGGCCGTTATGGCTTCGCTCGCGATCGGCAGATGAACGAGCGTTCGGATCTGTTCTGGGCCTACGCCGGCCTCGACTATTCCTGGACCAACATCGGCCACCGGGTCTCCTTTGCCGCCACCGCCGGGGGCGCCGCCGACGTCGATCGCTTCAGCGCGTGGCGGCTCGGCGGCGTGCTCCCGCTTGTCGCGGAGTTCCCGCTCATCCTTCCGGGCTATTATTATCAGGAGCTCACCGCCCGACGGTTTGTCCATCTCTCCGCGAGCTACGTGATGCCGCTTGCGTTCGGGGATCGGTTGCAACTCCGCCTGGAGGCCGCCAGCGCCCTGCTGGATTACGTCCGCGGATTCGAGCAGCCGAACCCGTGGCAAACCGGGGTCGGCTGCGAGCTGACCTTCGCCCCCGCCAGCAAGTTGTACCGCGTGGTCCTCCGCTACGGCTATGGCATCGAGGCCATGCGCGACGGCGATCGCGGCGCGCACAGCGTCGGGCTGCTCTTCCAATACGACTTCGAGCAGCTCAAAACCCGACGGCACCAGCGCAGCCAGCGCCCGACACCATGAACCGTCCCGCGTCCTCTACTCACGTGTCCCCCGGCGCTCATGTATCGTCAGGCTAACAACCAAATTTACCGCACGGTGGTCGTCATCTGGCTGACCCTGTCAGTCTCGTCATGCGTCTTTGCGGCGTGGACCTGGGGCCGGCTGTCCCGGCGGCTTTCGGAAACGCGCGAGGCGATCACCGTTCACCAGGAGGTCGACCAGGTGGTCAAGCTGATGCTCGATACGGAGACGGGCCAGCGCGGGTATTGCCTGACCGGCGACGAGCGGTTTCTGGAGCCGATGACGACCGGTGCGACGAACATGCCCGAGCAGTTCAGCAAACTGCTCAGCATTGCCAACAGCGACCCGCGCATGCTCAAGGAGGTCATGGAGCTCCGCGCACTGACGGAACTGAAACTCAGGTTCAACCAGCGGGTCATCGAAGCCCGCCAAACCCGTGGCTTGGCTGCGGCGGCGGAGCTGGTCGGTTCGGGCGAAGGCAAACAGCTCATGGACCAGGTCCGTCGGCGCGCCGCCGTCATCCGCGGCATGCGGGTGGACACCATCGCCACCGCCGCCTCCGCGGAACAAGACCAGCTGACGCGCGCCCTGCTGACCGATCTGTTCACGGGCGCCCTCGGGCTCGGCGCGGGGGTGTTCGCGTTCTTTCTGGCGCGCGTGGCCATGGAGCACCAGGCCCGCGAGAAGCAACTCGTCGAGGCCAAGCTCCAGGCCGAACGCAACAGCCAGGAAAAAACCGTCTTCCTCGCCAATATGAGCCACGAGATCCGCACCCCGATGAACGCGATCCTCGGCTTCAGCGAACTGCTCGAAAGCGACCTGCGCCAGCCCAAACACCGGCGCTACCTCCAGTCCATCCGCGCCAGCGCCAGCTCCCTGCTCCAAATCATCAATGACATCCTCGACATGTCCAAGATTGAAGCCGGCGTCCTGGACCTGCGCCTGGAGCCCACCGATCCCCGCGAGATTTGCGACTTCCTTCACACCGTCTTTTCAGAGCCGGCCGCCAAAAAGGGCGTGACGCTCGTCTGCAAGGTCGCGGATGACCTGCCCCATGCGCTCCTCCTCGACCGCGTGCGCTTTCGTCAGATCCTCGTCAACCTCGTCGGCAACGCCGTCAAGTTCACCGACCGCGGCAACGTCTACGTCCGCATTCAGTGGGAAAAACAGGAGACCAGCAGCCACATCACCCTCCTGATTGAAATCCAGGACACCGGCGTCGGCATCCCCAAGGACAAGCTCGAGGCCATCTTCGAGCCGTTCATCCAGTCCGGCGCCCATCGCGAAAAGGAAAAAACCGGCACCGGCCTCGGCCTCTCCATCGTGCGGAGGCTGACCGAAATGATGGGCGGGACCGTGACCGCCGCCAGCATTCTTGGCGAGGGCTCCGCCTTCAGCCTCCGCTTCCCCAACGTGGCCGTCTCCGCGCGTCTGGCCTCCAGCGAACGAAGCGATCCGGGCGGCGAGGTGGATTTCAACGAACTGCACCCGAGCACCATTCTGGTGGTGGACGACAACGAGACCAACTGCCAATTGGTCGGCGGCATGTTTGCCGGGTCCCATCACCAGCTGGTCTTCGGCTCCGACGGTCGCGAGGCGGTGGAAAAGGCGCGGGCGCTGCACCCGGACGCCATTCTCCTCGACATCCGCATGCCGGTCATGGACGGACGCGACGCCCTCAAGGAGATCCGGCGCTTGCCGGGTCTGGAGTTGACCCCGGTGCTGGCGGTGACAGCGTCCAGCCTGCTCAACGAGGAAACGGACTTGAAAGGCCGCTTCAGCGGTTACGTGCGCAAGCCATTCACCCGCCGGGAACTCTTCGACGAGCTCGCGCAGTTTCTGCCGCGGCGTGCTTCCGGTCTGCCCGCCAGTCCGGGCGCGGATGTGGCGCCCGCCGAGACCGTCGCGCCCGAATTGTTGGAGGAGCTGCGGCGCGCGCTGGCCGAGGAATGGCCCAGCCTCCGCGACAGCCTTGCCATCAATGAAATCCGGTCGTTCGCCGCGCAGCTCGACGCACTCGCCCAACGGTGGTCGTGCGTTCCCCTGCTCAGCTACGCGCGGGTCCTGGGTCGACACGCCGACAACTACGCGGTGGTCGAGCTCGAAAAACATCTGTTTGAATTTCCCACTTTGGTCGGGATGCTGGAGCGAGGCATATCTGCATGAACTCGAACCCGACCAACGACGAGCCCAAATCGTCCGAAATGAACGGAGCCGCCCGCATCCTCGTGGTCGATGATCAGCCGGCCAACATTCAGGTCGTCGGCGGAGTGCTCGGGCGGCTCGGGCACGAGATCATCCCCGCCTCCGACGGCCCCACCGCCCTGCGCCGGCTGGCCTTGCGCCTGCCCGACCTGATTCTGCTCGACCTGCTCATGCCGGAGATGGACGGCTGCGAAGTTTGCCGGCGCGTCCGCGCCAATCCCGAGTGGAACGACATTCCGGTCATTTTCTTGTCCGCCGCTGACGACAAGGACTTCATCGTCCGGGCGCTGGATTCCGGCGGGGTCGATTACATCACCAAGCCGTTCAACCAGGCGGAGCTGTTGTCGCGCGTGCGAACACATCTCGCCCTGAAGACCGCCCGCGACCGGCTGCGGCAGCTGGCCGAGGACAAGGACGAGCTTCTGGGCATCCTGGCGCACGACATGAAGAACCACCTCGGCGGCATGTTGATGAGCGCGCAGCTGCTGCGCGATCGGGTCGCCCGCACGGCGGAGGCGGATGCACGGACCTCCCAGCTGGCAGAGAACATCGCCCACACCAGCGGCCAGCTCCTCAGCTTCGTCAAAGAGTTCCTCGCCAACTCCGCGGCGGACAACCGCATCGCGCTGAAAGCCGGCGACGTCGATCTGGCCGACGTGGCCCGCGCCGCCATCCAGCAATATGAGGAGGCGGCCCGCTGCAAACAGATCGCGATTCAATCCGATCTCCCGGCCGAGGGTTGCATCGTCCACGCCGACGGGGCGGCCCTGGACCAGGTCCTCGATAATCTCCTCTCCAACGCCTTGAAATTCTCACCGCCCGCGCGCCCGATCTCCGTGAGCGTCCAGGTACTGCCCGATGGCGTCGAGTGCCGCATCCGGGACCAGGGGCCGGGCTTCACCACCGAGGACAAGGCCAAGCTGTTTCGCCGCTATGTGCGGCTCTCGGCCCGGCCGACCGGCGGCGAGCCGTCCACCGGCCTCGGCTTGAGCATCGTTTACAAATTGGTCCGCGCCATGAACGGCGAACTGATCTGCGACAGCCAGCCGGGCGAGGGCGCCACCTTCATCCTGCGCCTCCCCCGGGGCGCCACCCCCTGAAACCTATGGACTTCCTTGTGATCGACGACAACAAAACCTTCCGCGACGCCACCTGCCTCGTCATCGAGGACGAAGGGCACTACGCGGAGGCGGCCGTGTCCGGCCAGATCGGCCTGACGCAGCTCGCCGAGGGCAACTTCGACGCCGTTCTCCTCGACCTGAATCTCGGCGCCGAGAACGGTCTCGACGTGCTGGTCGAGATTCAAAAGCGCCACCCGGATTTGCCGGTGGTCATGTTCACCGCCGAGGGCAGCGTGCAATCGGCGGTGGAAGCCATGCGGCGCGGGGCGGTGGATTATCTGGAAAAGCCCTTTCGCCGGGAGCAGTTTCACTCCGTGCTCGCCCGCCTGCAGCGGCTTCGGCAGCTTGGCCAGCGCATCGAGTCGCTCGAGCGCGAGGTCACGGAAACCAAGGCCCAGAGCGGCGGCGAACCCATCTTCGATTTCACCACCCCCGCCATGCGCGAGGTCATGGACGTGCTCCTCCGGGCGGCAGCCACCCCGGCGTCCGTGTTGATTCTCGGCGAGAGCGGCACGGGCAAGAGCGTCGCCGCCCGGGCCGTTCACCAGAACAGTCACCTCTCCAAAAAGCCGTTCGTCACCGTGAGCTGCCCCAGCCTTTCGAAGGAGCTGCTCGAGAGCGAGCTCTTCGGACACGTCAAAGGCGCCTTCACCGGCGCGGTCAAGGACCACTGGGGCAAGGTCAAGGCCGCTGAAAACGGGACCCTCTTCCTCGATGAAATCGGCGATCTGCCCCTCGAGATCCAACCCAAGCTCCTCCGCCTCCTCCAGGAGCGCGAATACGAGCGGCTCGGAGAAAATGTCACCCGCACCGCCGACGTGCGGGTCATCGCCGCCACCAATCGCGACCTGAAGAAACGCGTCGCCGAGGGAGCATTCCGCGAGGACCTCTACTTCCGGTTGAACGTGATCGCCGTCGAAATGCCGCCGTTGCGTGCGCGCCCGGCCGACCTGCTGCGCTTTTCGGAGCATTACCTCGCGCATTTTTCCCGCCAGGCCGGGCGGCCGGTGCGGGAATTTTCCCCCGAGACCGTCGCCTGCCTGCGCGCGTACGCCTGGCCCGGCAACCTGCGCGAACTCCGCAATGCCATCGAACGCGCCGCCATTGTCGGGCGCAACGACGCGCTGACCCCGGCGGATTTTCCGCCGGAGATCGCCCGCGGCGCCACGCCCGCAGGCCCCGGCGCCCCCGAGACCACCGCCCAGGTCGGATCGCCCATCTCGCTCGACAAGCTCGAGGAGCTGCACATCCGCCAGATCCTGGCCAAGACCTCGAACCTGTCCGAGGCCGCGTCAGTGCTCGGCATCGATGCCGCCACGCTCTACCGCAAACGAAAGCGGATCGGCCTCGAATAACGCCGGCCCGGCATGACGTTCGAAATCGCGCTTCTTCTGGCCGGCATCGCCCTGGCGGCGATCTGCTTTTCGTCCGATCGCATCTCCGCCGATGTCGTCGCCCTCGGATTGATGCTGGCCCTCATCCTCACCGGCCTGCTGCCGGCGGCGCGGGCGTTTGCCGGCTTCGGCAGTGACACCGTCATCATCATCCTCAGCCTGCTGATCATGACCACCGCTCTGGCCCGCCTCGGAGTGGTCGACCTCGTCGGTCGAACGGTCCTGCATTACACCGGCACCAAACCCCGGTGGCTGCTCCTCGTCATCATGCTCGCCGTGGCCAGCCTCAGCTCGTTCGTCAGCAACACGGCCGCCACCGCCCTCTTCGTTCCCATCGCCATCGGCGTGGCCAAACGCACAAAAACCCCCGCCCGCCAATTCCTCCTCCCGGTCGCCTTCTCCTCCATTCTCGCCAGCTCCGTCACTCTCATCAGCACGTCCACCAACATCGTCGTCAGCGGGCTCATGGCCACGTCCGGCCTCGCCCCCATGGGCCTGTTCGAGCTCACCCCCGTCGGCGTGCCCATCGCCGTGGTCGGCCTCGCCTACGTCTTCTTCATCGGCCGCCGCATGCTGCACGGCGACCCTGAGTCAGCCGAGCTGGTGGAAAGTTTCGGCATGCGCCCCTACCTCACCGAACTCGTCGTGCTCGACGGCTCGCCGCTGGCCGGCAAAACCCTCGCGGAGTCCGGCCTCGGCACCGCGCTCGAGCTCACGGTCCTGAAGATCGTCCGCAACAAAACCGAGGAGATTTTTCCGAACAACGGCTCCGCCCGGCTGCAAGCCGATGACCTGCTCCTGGTCGAAGGCGCCAAGGAGGAGGTGCTTAAAATCAAGGATATCCCCGGCATCGAGATCAAGGCCGACGTCCGGCTCTCCGATCCCAACCTGCTCTCGGCCGACACCACGCTGGTCGAGGCTCTCCTCCTGCCCGCTTCGCCCCTCATCGGCCGGACCCTCAAAAAGACCCGCTTCCGCGAGCGCTACGGCTTGCAGGTGCTCGCCATGAATCGCCTTGGTCGAAACGTCCTCCGAAAGATCAGCCAGATTCCGCTGCGCATGGGCGATGTCCTGCTCCTCCAGGGCCGCAAATCCAGCGTGGCCGCCCTCCACGAAGACCCCGCCTTCCGCATCCTTGGTGCCGTCACCGAGTCGCGCCTCGACCGGCGCAAGGCGTTCCTCGCCGTCGCGCTGTTCGGCGGAAGCTTGATCCTCGGCATCTCCGGCGCGACCAGCCTTCCCGTCGCCGTCCTCGTCGGCGCCTTTCTCATGTTCGTGACCAAATGCATCCAGCCCGGCGAGGCGTATCGCGAGTTGGACTGGCGGGTCGTCATCCTCATCGCCTGCATGCTCAGCCTCGGCACTGCGATGAACGAAACCGGCGCCGACCAATACCTCGCCGGTCTCGTGGTCAATCTCGTCGGCAACCTCGGCCCACACTGGCTGCTGGCCGGCTTTTTCCTCCTCACCGTCGGCCTCACCCAGCCCATGTCGAACCAGGCCGCCGCCGCCGTCATTCTCCCCATCGCCGTAAAGACCGCCACCCAGCTCGGCTTGAACCCGCGCTCGTTTGTGATGATGATCGCGGTCGCCGCCAGCTGCTCCTACCTCACCCCGCTCGAGCCCTCCTGCCTGATGGTCTACGGGCCCGGGCGCTATCGCTTCACGGATTTTCTCAAGGTCGGCGGCGGGTTGACGATCCTCATCTTCCTGATCGCCATTGTCATGGTCCCCCGCATCTGGCCGGTGCGTTGATGGCCCGCCCCGCTCGACGAGGCCCGCCGATCCGAGCCGTCCCGGCCCGGGACCCTAGCCCGACCCGCTCATGTTTTTCAGATCCGCGCGGACGTGCTCATAGCTGGTTTGGTAGCTCAGGACCCTCGGCTCCGGCTCGACGCCCCACGCCCGGCACGCCGCCCGATAAAGGTCGGGCCACCAGTTCCGATGCGCCGTCCGGCCCTCCCGCCGCCACGTCTCCCAGTTCATCAGCACCTTGCTCCAGCACTCGTCACCATACTGCACCGCCTGCCGCGGATCGGCGAACTCCTTGAGGTACCAATCGCGGCCAATGCGCGCATGCAGCACCTCGTCGGCCCAATCGTAATCCTGGAACAAGGCCGCGAGGGGATCGGCGGACGCCAACGCCACCTCCCACTCATAACGCTTGCCAGTTCTCGGCATCAGCCCCTGTTCGATAAAATAGAGCACCGCGTGCCGTTCCATCGGGGTGAGCTGGGTGTTCAACGCCAGCGACCAGGTGAAGTTGACCATCACGACCCGTGGCCAGTCGATGCCCAGCCGCACAAACCCCACTTCGCCCATCAGCGCGTGCCGGGCCTCGTCCCATAGCTGACGGGTCAGGTCGCGATAATACTCCCACGGCCGGCCCGGCGTCCCGGCCAGGATGCTCGCCATCATCTCCGGCACGTCGATCTCGCGGAGACGCTTGTAATACATCATGAGCGTCTTCGCCTCCGGCGGGAACGACGGCTCGTAGAGAAACACCTCGGCGTTGACCCCCATGTTATACGGATCTGGAAAACGCTCGTCGCGACGCGGCACCGGGTCGAATCGATAGGGTCGCGCCGAATGCATCCGGGCGGGCCCGCCGGATTCGGAACAACGTTCCGGGGAGATGGGCCGCGTCGCATCGAGGCCCCCCGCCCCCGCCAGCCACGTATCGAGATGCGTTCGCCACGCCGCGTGCTGCGCCCGCACCGACGCCGGCGCCAGGCTGGCCAAAACCCCGTCTCCGTAGGACTTCATCTCCATTACCTCCAGCCGGGCAAATCGACACAGCCGAACGGTGGGATGATCGGCGAGCGGATTCGTGTCGGCCAGATGCTGCTCAATCGCATCCAGCACGGCCGGCACAGCCTTCTCGTAAAGTCCCAGGACCAGCTCCCCGGTCGTGGGCGCCGCCAGAATTTCGTCGAAGAACACCTCCAAACCGGGATGCGGGATCGCCTCCAGCCCCAGCGGCGGCTCGCGCATCTCCCCGATCCGGCGGCGCAACGCCGTCACGTGCTCCGCGCAGTAGTGCGCGTGGAGGCTGAAGGCCATCTTCAACTCGTAGATCGGCTCCGCGGTGAGGCGGTGAGTGAAGATCTCGTGCAGGCGCTTCAGCGCATAATGCAGGCGCTTCAACCGCGCCACGCATTGGTCGACCGACAGGCCCGGACGACAAGCCTCTTCCAGGGAGGCGATGCCGGCCAGCGGGGGCAGCTTCGGAATCGTGGGTTCGCTCATACCAGAGGGCCGCCTCGGGATGCCGCCGGGACCGGCGCCCGCCCGGCCGGACGTCGGGCCAACCGACGGCCGTCTCGTGAACCGTCTTCCGCCAGGGTAAACCCGGCTCGCGAGGCCGTGTCCCACAGCACCCCCACGACCCGACGCTCCAGCTGCCGCGCATCGTTCTCGATCGCGAGGTAGAGCAGCGGGAGCACGAGCGGCGCCATCCAGATCCACGCGGTCTGGCTGGCCAACACACCGGTGGCCAATAGGACGCCCGCCAGCGAAAGCCCGCCAGCCAGATAGGCGCGCCGGGTCCACGCCGTGCGCGGGCGGCACCGCAGCAGGATCCGGCCGTGCGGAAGTTCCTCCGTCACCGTGGAGAGCCAGAGGCGGGACCAGGGCCCGCGGGCGATCTCCAAGTCGTGCCGGCTCCACTCGGTGGCCATGCGCGCCTCCAGGCCGCCCACCTTCAGCGACTCCAGGAGTTCGCGCAGAAACGTCGGCCGTTGAAATCCCGAATCCGTCGTCCAGAGCACCACGTCGTCGCCCGCACCGCGACCCGGTGGTTCGGCCGCCTCGCCATGGTCAACCTCGAGGGACGACGACGATGCGCTTATGGGGGATCGATATCGCGCCCAGCCACGCACGATTGGCTGCATGAAATAGAGAATCGCCACGAGCGGGCGGGACCACCAGCGGCTCTGGCGGGCCGGCAGCCGGGCCTGCCACCCGGCCGCGATACACACGGCGACACTGGTTCCCAACGTGGCCATGGCCAGCGGCGCCAAGGCCGGAAAATGCAGCGACAAAATCAGCCACGGCAGCGTCGCCACCAGATGCCACGGCAGCGATGTCAGCAACATCAACGCGGTCATCGGCTGGGCCGAGTAAAGGCGCTGAAACGCCGCGCTTCCGAAGATGCCATGATAGATGACCGGGCGGCGCGTGATCACCCCGAAGGCCGACGGTGAATAGATTCGGCCGCGCCAGATGCTCCCGCCCATCGCATTGAAAAATTCCGGGTGCCGGCGTGCCAGCAGCGCCTCGGCCTCCCCATAGCCAGCCTGCTGCCGCAAATAGGCTCCGACCGTCGAACGCCGGTAATGCCAGACAAAGCCGCCCGCACTGAACCCCAGCCGAAAGCCCTCGCTCTGCAACCGCCAGCAAATGTCGACGTCATCCCCCGCCTGCCGATACAGAGGATCAAACCCCCCGATCGACTCGAGCGCGCCCTTTTCAAAAACCATGTTGCAGCCCGGTATGTGCTCGGCCTCCCGGTCGGTCAACATCACGTGAGCCGGCCCGCCCGGCGACGCCATGACGACGGCCGCCGTCGGCGAATCTTCCGGGGGCAGCAAATTGTGCCCGCCGACTCCCGCGTACCCGCCCCGCCGCAGGTCACCCACCGCGTAATACAACCAGTCCTCATCCACGCGACAATCCGAGTCGGTGAACGCCACGATCTCTCCCTGCGCCGCGCGAATGCCCACGTTGCGCGCCGCGGACAAACCGAGGTTCGGCTGCCGGATCGTGCGCACCTGCGGAAACCGCGCCGCGATCTCCGGCGTGTTGTCCGTCGAACCATCATCCACCAGGATGACCTCAAAGTCCGGATAGTTCAGGCGGGCGAGGGACTCAAGACAGGTTTTGAGTGTCGGCGCGCCGTTGTAGCTGGCCACCACCACGGAAACCTTGGGGGCGCCGGTTAGCGGGAAATACGGGGCGGCCTGAAAGACGCGCCCGACGGCGGCAAAGGCCGGCTTGGGCGAACGATCCCGCCGGGTCAGCCCAAACGACCAGTCCTCGATCTGCACCCCGCCGCGAAACCAGTCATCGGTGTAACTGAATACAATCGTGCCCGCCACGCCCCCGCGGAACGCCGTCTCGATCTGTTCCTGCAAATACCGGCCCTGCGCCGCGTCGCCCTCGCGCCCCGAGTCGAGGCCGAACTCGCCCAGCAACAGCGGGCGTTCCTCGGCCAGTGACTGCAGCCGGGCCAGATAGGCGTCAAACGTGGTGCGTTGGTGCAGATAAACATTGAAACACACGAAATCCAGGTTGCGCGGCTGAAGAAACTCGGTCGGCGGATAGGACGCGAATGTGCAGAGCGCCCCTGGATCGATCGCCCGCACCACCTCGGCCAGGCTCTCGATGAATCGCTCGATGCGACCCGGGCCGCTCCATCGGGCGATCTCCGGGGAGATCTCGTTCACAAGGCTGAACGCCAACACCGCAGGATGACCGGCGCAGGCGGTGGCCGCCTCCCGCACCTTCCGCCGGGCGTCCGCCTGCAGCTCGTCGCGATCGAGAAAACACAGGTGCTTCGCCCAGGGAATGTCGATTAGCACCCGCAGTCCGAGCTCGGCCGACAGATCCAGGAACCAACGCGGCGGCACATGATACACCCGCAGCGTGTTGGCCCCGAGACCGACGATCTGTTCCAGGTCCCTCCGTGCCTGCTCCGGGCGCCCCACCGTGAAACCGTCGTCGTCCGGCGCAAATGGGCCGTACGACACGCCCTTGACGTGAAATTTCGCCGGGCCGGCCCGGAAAAACTTTCCGTCCACGGTCACCCGGTGCGTGACGGCCTGGGGGCGCACAGACATGGGGAGGCAGACGCTGGGGCTATTCGGGGGCTTCAGCCAGTTTCAACGCGCGCGACAGCGATTGTTCGGAGCGTTTCTCCAGCTCATTACTGACCGTCCAGTGGTATTTCCAGACGGGGTTCTGCGGCTGCTGCACGGAAGGATCGACGAGAGTGAGGGTGCGCTGGAAGTCTTCCCGCAGCTCTTCGTTGTTCTGGTCGGGCAGGCTGCGCAACAGGCGGTTGTAAAGCCGCACAGCCTGATTGGTGTAGCCCCGGCTGTGCAGGATGATGAAGGCCTCCCGCAGTTCGGCGTGCGCCGACTGGTTCTGGGCCGCCCGCCGCAGCAGCATCACGCTGCAAAACGTCAGCACCGCCGCAAAGATCAGCGCAAAGCGACATTCCAGAAGAAAACGCATGCCAACACATCTACTCAACGGCGCGCCCGCTGAAAAGCCTCGACTACATCACTTCGACCGGACACTTCGGGACCGCGTCGAGAAAGGCCTGCCCATAGCGCTTGGTTAACACGCGATTGTCGAGGATCACCACGATCCCCGTGTCAGTGGCCGTGCGCACCAGCCGCCCCACGCCCTGGCGAAATTTCAAGATCGCCTCCGGCAGGGAAAATTCGCCAAAGGAATTGCCGCCCCGCGCCTCGATCGCCTCCACCCGCGCCTCGATCAACGGGTGATCCGGCACCGCAAACGGCAGGCGGGTGATGATGACGTTGCTCAACGCCTCCCCCGGAACGTCCACTCCCTGCCAAAAACTGTCGGTCCCGAACAAGACCGAGTCGACGTCATCCTTGAACCGCTCCAGCATCGTCGAGCGCGGCATGCCCGTCCCTTGCACAAAACATTCCAGGCCCAGCCGGTCGAAGAACGGACGCATGCGCTCCGCCACCTCGGTCATCAACTTGAAGTTGGTGAAGAGAACGAAGGCCTTCCCGTGGGTCTGCCGGACGAAATGTTCCACCCAATGAATCAACGCGTCGCGATACCCCTCCTCCCGCGGATCCGGCATCTTGCCCGTGACATAGAGCTTCATCTGGCGCTCGTAGTCGAACGGCGATCCCACCTGCAGCTTGGCCGCACGCTCGCCCCCGACCCGGCGCGCGAAATAATCCAGGCCAGCCTGGCCAGTTGACGTGCTCAAGGTCGCGCTCGTCATGACCACGCTCGTGCTGGCGCCAAACAGGCGGTGCCGCAGGTACTCCGCCACGTCAATCGGCGCTGCGTTCAAGGACAGGCTGCGCTGCGCCTTGCCGCTCCGCTCCACCCAGTAAACATGACCCTCCGCGTCCTGCTTGAGGAACACCGCCACCGCCTCCCGCAGCTCCAGCAGACGCCGGTTGCACTCCTGCAGCTCCTGCCCGGTCTCCTTGTCATCCGTCGCCGCGATCAGATCGCTGACCGCGTCCCGCAGCCGCTGGATCGGCAACGTCACCGTGTCCTCCACCAGATCCGGCCGGCGCACCCGCAGCTCGGTCCAGGGCCGGGCGCCTTCCTTTTTGCCCCGGGACGCCTCGACCTGGATTTGGTCGCACTGCTCCTCGACCTGCTGAAAAAACGAATCCGCCACGCGGAGGACGTCGTCGACCAGCGCAACGGCCGGCCCCTGCCGCAGGGTGGCCAGCAGACCTTTCTGCGTGCGCGGATTCCACAGGCGCTGGAGCGCGTACCGGACCTGGCCGCTGCCCACGCCCAGCCCGATGTGCCGTGCCGCCACCTGCTCGACCGTATGCGCCTCGTCGAAGATGACGAAATCGTTCTTGAACAGGACGCCGCCTTCCGGCTCCTCGGGGACGCCGCCCAGGAGCGTGAAAAACAGGGTGTGATTCAAAACAACCACATCCGCCGACAGGATGCGCTTGCGCGCACGCTGGAAAAAGCAGGCCTCGTTCGTCTTGGCAAAATCAGACTGAAACCCGCAGATCTTCGGCGTGCACAGGCCGCGCTCGGAGCAGACGTGCGACCAGACCTTTGGATCCGGCTCGGTGTCAAAATCGGACAGGCTGCCGTCGGTGGTTTTGCGCGACCACTCATAAATGCGCTGGAGCTCGGACGCCTCGGGCGACGTGAACAGGCTGTCCGCTTGTTGCATGGCCTTGTGCAGCCGGCGGGTGCAGAGGTAATTCTGGCGGCCTTTCAGCATGGTGTAGCTGAACGTCACCGGCAGGACCTTTTCGAGGACGGGCAGATCCTTTTCCGTCAGCTGCTCCTGCAAATTGATCGTGTGGGTGGAGATGACGGCCTTTTTCTTCCGGGCCACGGCGTAAAGAATCGCCGGCACCAGGTAGGCAAAGCTTTTCCCGACGCCCGTGCCCGCCTCGGCGAGAAGCGGCGCGTCGTCCACCAGGGCCTGGGCCACGGCCCGCGCCATCGCCTGCTGCTGGGGCCGATATTCGAAGTTCCGCGATTTCGAGAACGGGCCGGTGGAGGAAAAGATCTCCTCGACCTGGGCCACCAGGTCGGAGCTCGCCGCATTCGGTTCAATGTTGGAAATCATTGGCTGTCGCGACTGACGCGAGGGGAGCTTGCTTCGCCCTTGGTTCGGCCGCTCCTGCGACGAGAGCTTCTACCACAACGCGTCGCAAACGCACGCCGAATCTGGCGGGTCGCTCCGGGCCATCCCGGGCCGGCGCGTCCCCTCACGCCCGCGGGTGCGGATGCCGCTCATGCACTTCCACGGTCGCCCGGTTCTTGGCAATGCGATGGGCCGGCAGGACCCCGCGCCAGTTGGTGCACGGGTAGATGAGCGACCCGCGCCCAATGATGCTGCCCGGGTTGAGCACCGAGTTGCAGCCGATGTCCGTGTGATCCCCCAGCAGCGCGCCGAACTTCCGCAGGCCCGTGTCCACCCGCGACCCCTCCACCTCCACCATCACGTTTCCCTTGATGACTTTCACGTTCGACAAAATCACCCCGGCTCCCAGGTGCGCCTTGTGGCCGAGGATCGAATCCCCCACATAATTGAAGTGGGGCACCTGACAGTTGTTGAACAAAAGAACGTTCTTCAGCTCGCAGGAGTTCCCCACCACGCACTCGTCGCCGATTATCACGTCCTCCCGCAAATACGCATTATGCCGGATCTGGCAGTTCCGCCCGATGATCGCCGGGCCTTTGATCATCGCTCCATCTTCCACCACGGTGCCCTCGCCGATGGAAACGTTCTCCCCTATCCAGGCTTTCCCCTCGCACCGATTCAGCAGCCGGGAACGGGCGTTCTCTTTTAAATACCCGGAGATGCGTTTCAACGCTTCCCAAGCGTGCTCGCACCCTTCAAATAACGCCGCATGCGCGGTCTGGCGAAGATCGAACAGGTCGTTCGGCTTGAACATGCGCGGATGCTAATCACTCCCCAGCCCGCGTGACCAGCCCTTCGTTATTAGTTCCGAAGTATCTTATTTTCAATTGTTTATTCATTCCAAACATCGATCACCAACTCTGTCCCCAGAACTGGTGACTGGCAGGGATCGTCGCAACGGATATCTTCATCACGTGTTCGCGCACTAAGTTCTCAAGTGCGTGTGTGTGAAAAGGCCGGACCTGTTGTCCGGCCTTTCTCTTTTTCTCCAGGCTCCTCACCTCAATACCGACGGAAGCTGACCCGTCTCCGGCCGAGCCGCCGCCGGCCGTGGCAGTTCCAATTCGGCCCCGCCGTAGCGCTCCACGAGGATCACCCGAAAGTGCCGGCGAAGCTGGTCGTAGCCGTAATTCGTAAACGCGAGATTTTTGACGATGGCCAGCACCGGGTAAAGCGGCAAACAGACCATCAATAGCATCGGCAGGATCACGACGAGCAGGGCCGTCTTGGTCACCGCTTGCCCGGCTCGCTTGGTGCAGAGCCCCTGCCAGAACCCAAACGTTGCCACCGCCTGCAACTCCAATACGAAAGCTGCCACTGCCAGGAGAAAGCTGACCGTCACGACCACGCGTTGCAGATCGATCCGCTCGCCTGCCGCCAGGCTGAAATGGTGCGCCAAAACCAGAACCACCTCCACGATGACCAAAACCAGGACCGGCCTCAGGAACGTGCGTCGCATGGCCAGCAGATGCCCATCGATAATCCGCTGGACCGGAAGCGACGTGGTCAGGAGCAGGTCAAATGTGCCCGAATCGCGCCCGGCTGCCCCCAAATGACACGCCTCGATGGCCACCCACACCGAGAGAGCGCCGTGAATCATCAGCGCGGCAAAAACCAGCGGCAGCAGGATCGCCCCGGATCCTCCCGCCAGCAGCCAACTGCCGACCGCCACGACCGACGCCGTGCCGATAACGCCCCAAAACATGACGGGCAGGGAGCGTCCCCGCATCGCCAGCCACATGGCCGGATTCTCGTCGAGCCACTTGCGGCGGCGCCCACCCGGAACCCTGGAGCGCAGCCACGCCGGCCAGAGGGATGCCGCCTTGCGCGGCCACGCTCGATCCTGCCACATCCGCGGAAGCAACGCCGCCGCTCCCAGCAAGGCCAGCCAGCTCATCCCCTGCACGGCCTTGATCGAATCCCAATACCGCGCCGCATCGGCCGAATACGCGGAGTCAAACGCCGCCCGGAACGCCGTCAAGGGACTGCACATCGCCACGGCCGAAGACCAGGCCCCGGGGACCAACTCCACGAACGGCGGGCCCGCCGTCCACAGCACCACCCAAAACACCGTCCGGCTCCGCGCCCGCTGTTCATCCCGGCTGATGCTGGACATGGCCAGGCCCGCCGTCAGCGAAAAGAAAAGCGCGTTGAACAACGCCAGCATCTGCCGCCAGAATTCGTCACCGGTCACACCCCCAAGCACCAGCGGGATCGCCATCGCCGGAAACACCGCCATCAGCCCATAGATGCTGTTCACCGACGACGCCACCAGCTTGCCCAACACCACATCGTGCCCGCGCAAATCCGTCAGGAAAAGAAGGCCCAGCGTGCCCTCCCGCATTTCGCTGCTGAGTGAATCCGCGGTCCCCCGCGCACCTTCCCACAGACAAAACAGAAAGGTGATCCCGGCCAGCGTCGAAAAAACGCTTTTGCCCAGCCCGCTCAGCGCCGCGGCGGAACTGAAGACCAGATGGGTCAGGAGCAGGATCGCCACAATCAGGAACCCGGCCGTCGCCGCCATCTGCCGCACAACAAATGTGCCCCGGGATCGGGCCCGCACCCGCAACTCGCGTTCAACCACCGGCAGCAATGTCATGGCGTCATGACGGCCCGGCCCTCACTCCGCGCCGTAAAATCCCTCGTCAATTCCTGTCTCATCCCCGCCCGCTCCGCGTTTCAAAACGCTCCGTCGCCACCTGGCGAAACCGGGTCAGCAACCAGTGCCGGGCCGGCCAGGCAAACGCCAGATCCACACCAAGGCTCAACCCCAGGTAAAGCAGTTGAAATCCGAATTCTTCAATAAACCGGGGGGAGAGGCGGAAGCCACCCATCAAACCGAACACGGTCAGGCCCAGCCCCCACAGCAGCCAGGGCAGGACCAGAATCCTCGACAGCGTCGCCGCCGCCGCGCGCACCGGCCGTCGGCTGTTCAATCCGCGCCACATGCCCAGCCACGTCAATGCGATCACATCGGCCACCAGCACCGCCATCCCGGCCACCCACACTTCCGGCCAGCCGCGGTTGGATTTGCCCGCCGCGCAAAAGATCAAATCTGACACTAGCACAACCACGATCGGCCCGGCGAATTGCCGGGTGATGCCCATCGCCTGCCCCCGCACGAGATCCGCCGCCGGCATCGGCGTCGACAACAGCAGCTCCAACGCCCCGCTCTGCCGATCCAAGGAAAACCGGCGGCACGCCTCCGTCACCACCCAAAACTTCAGGACGGTATGCACCACGATCGCCGAAAAGATGTAGACCCCGTCGTCCTGCCAATCGCGCGGGCTGACCATCAACCCGATGGACCAGATGACCACGCCGAGAGCCAGAAAAATCCAAACCGACGCCAATTTGAACCGGCCGCGAGTGACGAGCCAGAGCATCGGGTTGATGGCGAGCAGACGCCGTCGCTGCGCGACGCGCACCGCCACCGGCGGCGCGCCGAATTCGTTGACGCGCCGCCGGCGTTGTTGCGCCGCCTCGCTCAACGGCCGATCCTGCCACGTCCGCGGCACAATCCACGACGCCAGGCCTAGAAAGAAAACGCTGAGCAGAAATACCGCACCCACAGACGGCCAGAAATAGGCGGCAAACCGGGTCCCGCGCTGGACGCCTTCAAACGCATGCACCGCTGCAAACAGCGGGCACGGCACCCAAAACGCCGCCTCCCACCACGGATTCGTCTGCCGGGCGAGGCGCTCCGCCAGCGAGCCCAGCATGGGCAGGCCAATCACAAATATAACAATCAGCCCCCAGGCCAGGACCATCGCCCGACGCTCGTCCCGGCTGACCGCTGAACTCAACAGGCCCACCGCCAAGGAGAAGAACAGCGTGTTGACGCAGACCGCCACGACCCGGCCAAATTCGGCGAAGCTCACGCCGCCGGCCAGCAAAGGTATGGCCAGCACCGGCACGATCGCCATCAGCCCATACAACGCGTTCAACGACGTCGCCGCGAGCTTACCCAGCACGATGTCGTATCCGCGCAGATCCGTCAGAAACAAAAGCCCGAGGGTCCCTTCCCGCTTCTCTTCGCTCAGGCAATCGGCCGTCCGGAAAACGCCAATGAACCCGCAATAAAGCAGCGCGATGATCGCCAGCGGCATAAAAAGAGCCGCGCCCATCCTGGAGGGCGTGCGGAACTCCGGAAATGCCATCATCCACGTCCCGATCGCCAGCCCCGTTGCCGCCACGCCCACCCGCATCCAATACGTGTTCCGACGCCGGGACGCCTCGATCAGCTCGCGTTCTACTATCGGTAAGAATTTCATTTCACCAGCGCCCGAAAACGTAAAAGCGGCCGCCTCACGTGAAAAGGCAAACCTCATCCGCAAATCTCCCCCCGCATCGTGGGCCGGCCCCGACGCGCAAATCCGGATCCGGCGCCTCTCTCCCAGGCGAATCGCGACTCTCCCCTTCGGCAAACGATTCGTGAGCGTCGGGATCAAGACAACACCGTGCCCGACGCCGGCCCCGCGCCTCTCGCTTCCAGCTCGCGTTGCAGCCGCCGACTCGACCACGCGGCTGTCATCATCATCACGCAGGCAGGCACCAGCAGTCGCCAGACGTCGGCCGGCCTCAGCACGCTCCCCGAACCCGACTCAAGGACAAACGCCCGCGCCAGCAAAAACAACCCGGCCGCTCCCGCCAGCGGCGCCACCGGACCCAACGCGGTCCGCAATATCCACACGCTCCAACCCATCAGCCCCGCCGCGCCAGAGATCATCCACCAGCCGCCGGCCCGCCAGGTGGGCCACCAATACCCCGGAATCGTGCCCAGCGACCAGGGAAACAAAACCATCACCACCACCGTCGCCAGCAATCCCGCCACGTACCCTCGCGCGCGCAAGGACAGCCACAACCCTCCCACCGGCAACATCAGCAGGCAGATCGCCCACAGCGACAAAATCTCCAGCACCTCCCAAAACTCCGGCGCCTCGCGGGTGTTCAGCTGAAACTCCAGGGAAGCCGTCACGCCAACCGCCAAAAGGATCGCCATGGCAAACTGCCCGTAAAGCCCGCGCAAACGGCCGGACATGATGGATTGCGGCGACAGCGGCGTCGTCAGCAGCAGCTCCAAAACCCCCGTCTCCCGCTCGCGCCGCAAACTCGCCACGGAAACCATCGCGACCGCTCCCAGCAACGCCAGGAGCAACCACGCCAGCATCTCCTCGATCTCCGACACGCGCTGCCCAACCGTCAACGCGACCCATTGGCTCAGCGCCAGCAAGCCCACCCACAGCCAACCCGCCGCCCGCGACGTCCAGCGACGCCGCTCCAACCAGCCCACCGGATTTCGCTCCAGTTGCGCCCTCCGTCTCACCCGAAAACGCTCCCGGGCGTAGCGCAACCGCACAAACTCCCGCGCCACCCGCTCCCGGCCGGGTGACGGCGGCTGCTCCCGCCACGCCCGGCGCAAACGCCACGCCGCAATCCCCCACACCATCGCCACACCCAGAGCCGAGGCCAGCGGCACCATCGAACTGACCTTCAGCCAATAGCTGACGGACGCCGGCGGTATTATCCGAAAATACCCTCCCACGGCATACTCCGGACTCCACAATGAAACCAGGCCAATGCCGGTCAGCCATTCCGCCGAGGGCATTTGCCGTCGCGCGTTGAGCCCCTGCAATACATTCTCGACCGCCAATCCGTTCAACACCGCGTGCGCCACCAGGAACAGCAACGCGAACAAAGTCGCCCACGCCAAACCCTGCAGCACCGTTCGACTCAGCACGCTGGCCAGAATCCCCGCCGCCAAAGCCCAGCAAAAGGCACCCAACTGCGCGCAGAACGCAGTCCAGATGGTCGCCGCCGTCACTCCGCCCATCAGCAATGGCACCAGGACCACCGGCCACACCGACGCGCCAACCGTCGCCGCTCTCAACCCCTGCACCAGCACCTTTGCCAAAACCACCTCCCCCGACCGCAACGGCGTGAGGAACAACAAGCCTAACGTTTCATCCCGCCGTTCCCGGCTGATGCAATCCGCCGTCATCAGCGGCACCAGGATCCACAGCATGACCATGGCCGCATGATGCAAACGCGCGAATAGCTCGGGCCCGGGAGGACGGCCCGTCTGGGGGCCCAGCAACAGAACCGCCGCGATGATCACCCCCACGCCCGCGCTCAACGGACGCAGCCATTGCGTCGCCGGCTGGCGGGCCGCCGACCGCAGTTCTCGCTCAATCACCGGGATTAAATTCACGCCTTTTTCCTCGCCCCACTCTGCGTGCGTCCGTAGCCTCTGCGCCACCAAATTGTCGCAACGCATCGAACTTCAGCGCTATGGCTAAGACCAAATATCGTTTCTGCTTCGGCCCCTGGAACCTCAGCGAAGGGCAGGACCCCTACGGACCTCCCACCCGTCCACCCCAGCCGTTTGATTGGAAGCTCGCCCAGCTCAAACGCCACGGATTTGAAGCCATGATGTTCCACGACGACGATGCCGTGCCCGACATCGACGGCAAATCGGACGCCCAGATTCGCAAGGAGGCCAAAGAGCTCAAGAAGCGGCTCGACGGCGAAGGCATCGCCGCCGAAATGGTCGCGCCCCGCCTCTGGTTCAGCCCGCTGACCATCGACGGCGCCTACACCAGCAACGATCCGAAGTGCCGCCAATACGCCATCGAACGCTCGCTCCGCAGCCTCGACATCGCCAGCATCCTCGGCACCGATCTCATCGTCCTCTGGCTGGCCCGTGAAGGCTCCTATCTCCGCGAGTCCAAAGACGCCGGCCGCGCCGTGGATCACCTGGTCGAGGCGCTCAACCGAATGCTCGCCCACAACCGCCGGGCGCGCCTCGCCATCGAGCCCAAGCCCAATGAGCCGATGGACCACGCCTATATCCCCACCATCGGACACGCCATCGCCCTTTCGTCGTTGACCAGCGACCCCAAACGCGTCGGCTGTCTGATCGAATCCGCCCACGCCATCCTCGCCGGCCTCGACCCGGCCGACGAAATCGACTTCGCCATGCGCTTCGGCAAGCTCTGGTCGCTGCACCTCAACGACCAGAACGGCCTCAAATACGATCAGGATCGCCCGTTCGGCAACGTCAGCCTCCGGAGCGCCTTCGACCAGATCCGCGTCCTCGAACGCACCGGCTACGGCCGAAACGGCGAATACGTCTGCTTCGACGTCCACCCGTTCCGGACCACCCGACCCGACCACTGGATGAATCATCTCATCAATAGCCGGCGCACCTTCCAGCTTCTCCTCGACAAGGTCCGGTCGTTCAACGAAACCGCCGCCCGCCGGCTCGTCGCTGAACGCAATTATCAAGACCTTGACCAGATGGTGATCGAGCATTTGCTCCAGGATTAGACCAAACCGTCAGGGGGACGGCTCGTGGCCCGCATCGTCTGTGGACCCGCCCCCCATGCGGACGCGGATTAAAGCCATGCAATCGGGTGATGACACGTGACGATCCCGCGTGTTCCCGGTCTGTCCCTTGTTCGACGCGATCAACCATCGTGAACGGAACGCCCATGGACCAGAATTACGACAGCCCGCCGACCCTCCCGCCAGTCAAGCCGAAGAGGAGTCTCCTCGTTCGGCTCGCGTTCATCCTGGCCGCGACGGTGGCCATCCTGATCGTTCTCACGGCCGGCGCCTGGCTCGTTGAGAACGCCCGCGGCCGGGCCGCCTGGCATCGCTATCTCGAGCAGGTCGAGGCCCGCGGGGAAAAGCTCGACGTCGCCAGCCTGATCCCGCAGCCCGTCGCGGACTCGAACAATTTTGCGTCAACGCCGTTGCTCCTTTCGCTCTTCCCGAATGGAAAGGGCGACGACGCCGCAGGCGCCCGGCCGCGGCGAAAAACCGGCTCCGACGAGACCCGGGCGTTGACCAGTCCTTTCGCCAGCCCGGGGCGGGGTGCGGAAGAGCCGGCAATGGGTAATTGGGAAACCGCGACTGCGATCGACCTGGAAAACTGGCGCAGCTTTTTGGAGCAACATCCGCGCTTCAGTTCGTCCCCCACGGCCCACACCAACGCCAGCGAGGCCGTCCTTGAGGCCTTGCACCAATTTGACCCCCAGCTCACCGAACTCGCGAACGCCGCCCGCCGCCCGGCATCCGTCTTTCCCCTGCGCTACGAGGACGACTTCAACATGCTCCTGCCGCACCTCGCGGTGCTCAAAGGAGCGGCCAGCCTCACCCGGCTGCGCGCTCTCGCGCGCCTCCAGGCCGGCCAAATCAACGAAGCGCTCGACGATGTCCGGCTCATCCTGCGCTTCGCAGACGCCCTCAAGGACGAGCCCCTCATCATTTCCCAGCTCGTGCGCATCGCGATTCTCAACGTCGGGCTCCAACCCGTCTGGGACGGGCTGCGACAAAACCGCTGGAACGAGGCGCAGTTGAAAGCCCTCCAGGGGTCGCTCGACCAGGCGTTTGTGCTCGACGGCTACCCGCGCTGCTTGCGTGGCGAAAACGCCATCGTCAACGCCACTCTCGACAAAATGCGCACGGGCCGAGTCTCGTCCCAATCCCTCCACGAGAGCTTTGGCAAACAACTCACCTTCATCCCCGCCGGCTGGCTCTACCAAAATCAGCTCAGTCTCACCCGGTTCCATCGGGAGCGCTTGACGCCCGTCATCGATCCCCGCGCCCGCCGTGCTTACCCGGAACTCGCCGCGGCCGCGGAATCCGACCCCGCGCTCTCCAGCCGGACGCCCTACAATTTTTTCGTCGCCATGCTGGTGCCCGCCGTCGCCAAGACCGCACTCAAATTCGCGAAAGCCCAGGCCAGCCTCGATCTCGCCGCCACCGCTTGTGCGCTCGAACGATTTCATCTCACGACCGGCTCCTATCCGGAGAAGCTCGCTGATCTGCCCGCCCCATTGACCCAGGAGCTACACCCGGACCTGATCTCGGGTGAGCCGTTGCGATACGCCAGGACCTCCGATGGCCGTTACCAAATCTTCTCAGTCGGCTGGAACGGCGCGGACGATCAGGGCGAAGTCGCCCACCCGCGGCGAAGCACCAACGTCGATGCGACCCAGGGCGACTGGGTCTGGCGCTACTCCCAGTAAAAGGTGAGGCGCGGAATCGCACCGCTCGCGGCCGGGGTTGATCGCAATTCCTTCCGCAATTCCTTCCCTCTTCCCCGACCGCAGACGCCCTGCTACGTTCAGCCCGCTCGCCATGCGGCCCCGAGATATTTTTCAGCACTGCCCGCGCTGCGGCGCCCGCCGCGCCGGCAACGACAACCCCTTTCGCTGCCCTTCGTGCGATTTTCTCTATTACTTCAACCCGTGCTGCGCCGTCGGCGGCTTCATCCTCAACTCCGCCGGCGACCTTCTCCTCCTGCGCCGCGCACGTGACCCGGCCCGCGGAAAACTCGCCGTCCCCGGCGGCTTCATTGACATCGACGAAACCGCCGAGACCGCTCTCCGCCGCGAAACACTTGAGGAGACGGGCCTCCAACTCGGCTCGTTGACCTACGTCTGCAGCCAGATCAACTCGTATCTCTACCAGGAAGTCACCTACCCGGTGCTCGATCTGTTTTTTGTCGCCCACGCGGTCACACCCGAACGCGCCCGGCCCTTGGATGGCGTCGACGCGGTGCTGTGGCTCCCACCCGCCGCCGTCAGCCCTGACGACATTGCCTTCCCGTCCATCCGCCAGGCGCTCCATCAATATCTCCAACGTCTCCCCGCATGAACGTTTACGATCATCCCACATTTCACATGGCCTGCGAGCAACTGGATCGCGTGGCCGATTACCTGCAGATCCCCGCCGACCAGCGCGACCGCCTCAAATACCCAAAAAGATCGGTCACCGTTGCGATCCCGATCCATCGCGATGACGGCCGCATCGAAGTCTTCACCGGCTACCGGGTTCAGCATCACTTGAAGCTGGGCCCGACCAAAGGCGGCCTGCGCTTTCATCCGGACGTCGCCCTCGGCGAGGTGGCCGCGCTCGCCATGTGGATGAGCTGGAAATGCGCGCTGGCCGGCCTGCCCTACGGAGGCGCCAAAGGCGGCGTCAATTGCGATCCGTCCAGGCTCTCCCCAGCCGAGCTCGAACGCGTCACGCGCGGCTTCACGCAGGAGATCATCCCGTTCATCGGGCCTCAAACCGACATTCCCGCGCCGGATCTCGGCACCAACGAACAAATCATGGCGTGGCTCATGGACACCTACTCCAATCACGTCGGCCATTCCGTCCCCGGCGTCGTCACCGGCAAGCCCGTGCTCCTGGGCGGCTCCGTCGGCCGCCGCGAAGCCACCGGGCGCGGCCTCACTTACCTCATTAATCGGGCCATGGACACGCTGAAGCTGGACCCCGCCAGAGCCACCGCCGTCGTTCAGGGATTCGGCAACGTCGGGTCCGTCGCCGCGTTCTCTCTCGCCAAATATGGCATCAAAGTCATCGCCGTCAGCGACGCCACCGGCGGCGTGCACAACCCCGCCGGACTCGACCTGTGGGCCCTCGAAAAACACGTGAGCCAAAACCGCACCGTCACCGGCTTCCCCGGCGCCGACACCATCTCCAACCACAACCTGCTCGAACTGCCCTGCGACATCCTCGCCCCCTGCGCGCTGGAACGCCAAATCACCGGCGACAATGCCAGCCGCATTCGCTGCCGCATCCTGGCCGAAGGCGCCAACGGCCCCACCACCCCCGAGGCCGATCGGATTCTCGATCAGCGGGACGAAATTTTTGTCATCCCCGACATTCTCGCCAACAGCGGAGGCGTCATCGTCTCCTATTTCGAGTGGGTCCAGGATCTGCAGAGCTTCTTCTGGTCGGAAACAGAGGTGGCCGACCGCCTGTTCCGCATTTTGGAAGGTGCCTTCACCCAGACGCTGCAATTCAGCCGCAAAAACCGGGTGAGCATGCGCACCGCGGCCCTCAGCCTCGGCGTGCGTCGTGTCTACGAAGCCAAAAGCCTGCGCGGCCTTTTTCCGTGAGCCCGCGGGGTGCGCCCATCCTCGGGCGCAGCAGCGTGAATCTTCCAAGCGGTTGGGATGCTCCCGGCCCTTCAGTCGTCCTTACGTTTCTGCGGACGAAGACGCCCGCACCCCGGGACGCCGCCTGTGCGGACTGCCGGCTGGCGACGGCTTCCGTGAGCCGCAGCTCTAAGTCAAGGCGGGGAGCGCCACCCGTAGCTGCGTGCCCGCGTTCATGGCTCAAGCACACGTCCGCCTTGGCGGTCATGACTTTCCATCAACCGTCACCTTCCGCCCCAAGCTCAACGCAATTCCGCAGCCCGTTCCGGCGCGCTGCGATGGCTACGCACCGGCTCTGCGGTGAACTCCAATGTCTTCAGAAGACGCACCTCCGCCTCCACTGAAACGGACTTCACTTCCGCGGGCACCTCGATCTCACCCTGATCGTCCGGCACCCAACGACGGCCGTCCCGATCGACCGCCGCGACGAGGTTGACTTGGTATTCCGAAAAGCTCGGCAGCGCCAGCCGACGAATATCGGCCGACAATACTGTGCCAGCCGCGCTTGAGGATGAACGCTGCGCAATCCGGCCCGTGATGCGGACCTCCCCATCGCGGTAGGGAGCAATGCCTGCCGTCCGACCAGCCTGGCCCGGGCCGGGCCGGGTCAGAAGCAAGACCTGCACGGAAACCCGCTCTGACGACCCCTGCGCATCCAGCGACGCCCACCGGGTGGACACGCGATAGGTCGGAGCTCCCGCCCACGGCAATTTGACCAACGACGCGTGCACCTGGTTGCCGGACTCGGTGGCGTGCGCCCGCGCCCAGGGCGTTGAATTACCGAAACTGTCGCTCACACAAATTCCCACGAGACGCGGACGAAGATTGGTCGGGCCCGAGCCACTCGCATTCGTCCACGAGAACCGCAGGAACGCCATCGGCTCGATCAGGTTCGTGCCGGCCACGGTGCGGGCCAGGACCGGCATCGGCCGGATCTCGAATCGTTCCAGTGTAACTGTGGTCCTTCCCGTCTCGCGGCCCACCGGCAGGGCGTCCGGCTTCCAGGAAACCCGGGCCGATCGTTGCGGATTGCGAATGGTCCATTCTCCCAGCGGGCGCTTCGCCCCGCCCGGAGTCTCATCAAAAACCCGCAGCACCAGCGTGCCGGCGTCCCGCGGCCAGACCGGCGTCGCCACGGAAAAACCACCGGAGCCGCCCAGCAACGGCTGCTCCGCCGCCGGAGCCGGCAGCACCATCCCCGAGCCGCGTTCATCGGACAGCGTGAATCGAACGGAAGGACGCGGTTTTGAGATGTCGGTCCACTCAATCCAAAATACGATGTTCGTTTCAAAGAACCGCCGATCCACCATTTCCGCCGGGGGAAAAAAGCGCGCAAACTCAACCGGCAGCAAGGCCCCAATCCGGCTGAGATAAGAGCCGTACGCATGCTCACAATTGGTCCCCACCGTGACGCCCTGGAAGATCAACGTGGATCCATCCGCCAGGCCAATGGAGCGAAGCGTCGCCGTCCGGGCCATCCACACGGCGGCCGCCACCCCGGCCAAAACCAGGCCGGCGGCATACCACCAAATCGCGCGGCGTGGCCGTGTTCCATCGTCGTCCATTAGCGCCCAACATCGCTCCCCGCGCTCTAACCGCGCAAGCCTGCGAATGAATCGGCCAGCTCCAGGCGCGACGCCGATGCGCCAGCGCGCGGTGCACCCGCACGTTTTCGGCAACCCTTCGTCCGAGGTCCGGACCGCGGCATTCTGCCCGCAGCGCTGGAATCGGCGGCCCCTGAGTAAAGTTCGAGCCGCGTGGCTGCTTTCGGCCGCGGCGGATCCCGCGATGACAGGATCCGCACCCCGGGCCGACAATTTCGGGATGCACCCGCCAGCTCGCGCCAACCTACTTTTTCCTCGCCTGACCACCGACCGGCGCCTAGCCTGACGCCAGTCTCCTGACCTCAACGACTCTGAGCTATGGATATCAACTTCAAGTGCAAGCATTGCGACCAGGAATTGACCGCCGACGCGGAAGGTTCCGGCTCCGAAATCCAATGCCCGGCGTGTGGCCAGACGATTGTCATTCCCGCGCCCGATCCCCTGCACGCCGCGCCCCACATCGTCAATCCCATCGCCACCTCGGCCGCCGCCAAGGAGTTCAAACACTTCGTGGTGCCGCAGCACGACAAGACCGGCTCCCTGATCGAAAAGCCGAACAAGCCGCTGGAGGCCGCCGCCCGCGAAGGGATCACGCTCCGGATCAAATGCATCCGGCACTTCGACTGCGTCGAGGTCGGCAAGGATCATTTCGACGAAGTGGTCACCGAATTCCTCAACCGCGTCGGTGAAGCCAACCTCGTCAAGGTCGAGACGTTCAACTATTCCCACCGGGACTTGGAAACGCGCGATTGGGTGACGGACTACGGAATGCTCGTCGTTTATCGAGGTTGAGGTTGATTTTCCGCGCGGACCGGGCGCAGCCCAGCCCCAACTATCCACAACCGTCGCGCCACTCCGACCAAGTGTGCGGCCCGACGAGCCTGGCTCGGACCGCGGGTTTTCAACCCGCAGCGGCTGGGGCAAACACGCGGCGGGAAGAGCGAACGCCTGCCGCCGATTCGAGCAGTTGCGGGTAGCAAGCCCAAATCCCGAGGATAACGTCCGACAATTTATCAGGAACTTCGCAAGTCAGGGTGGGGCCAATGCTCCGGGGAATTGATCTTGCCGTGAGCCGGCGCATCCGCAAGATCCGCCCTGTCATTTGATCAACGCCGAATACATAAGGATCTATGGGTCGCATCTACAATAACATCGTCGAGACCGTGGGCCGCACGCCGTTGGTGCGTTTGAATCGGGTCACTGCCGGACTGGAGGCTTCAATTCTCCTCAAGTGCGAGTTTTTCAACCCCCTGGGCAGCGTGAAGGATCGCATCGGCATGGCGATGATCGAGGAGGCCGAGATGCGCGGCGTGCTCAAGAAGGAGACCACCATCATCGAGCCCACCAGCGGCAACACCGGCATCGCCCTCGCCTTCGTCGCGGCCGCCAAGGGTTACAAGCTCATCCTGACCATGCCGGAGACCATGTCCCTCGAGCGCCGCACGCTCCTCGCCATGCTCGGCGCCAAGCTCGTGCTCACGCCCGGCACCGAAGGCATGAAAGGCGCCATCGCCCGCGCCGAACAGCTCGCCAAGGAAACACCCAACTCCTGGATCCCCCAGCAGTTCGAAAATCCCGCCAATCCCGAAATCCATCGCAAGACCACCGCGCTGGAAATCTGGGAGGACACCGACGGCAAGGTCGACATCCTCATTTCCGCCGTCGGCACGGGCGGCACCATCACCGGCTGCTGCGAAGTCATCCGTGCCAAAAAGCCGTCCTTCCAGGCCATCGCCGTCGAGCCGAAGGATTCTCCCGTCATTTCCCAAACGCTCGCCGGCCAGCCCATCAAACCCGGCCCGCACAAAATCCAGGGCACTGGCGCCGGCTTCGTGCCGAAGAATCTTCATCTCAAGGATGCCCAGGGCAACCCTCAGATCGTCGAGTGCATCCAGGTCTCCAATGACGACGCCTTCGCCATGGCCCGCCGCCTCGCCAAGGAAGAAGGCATCCTCGTCGGCATCTCCACCGGCGCCAATGTCTGCGCCGCCATCGAGGTCGCCAAACGCCCCGCAAACAAGGGCAAGCAAATCGTCACCATCGCCTGCTCCACCGGCGAGCGATATCTCTCCACCCCGCTCGCCGCGGAAGCCCGCGCCGAAGTCGGGGGCTGAGCCAGCCCGCAGCCCATCCGCACCGCATTCGCTTCGACAAAACTCCCCCGGGCCGGGAGAGGCTCTTGTGGAGTGCGCCGCAACGCGGCGCTTTCGATCCACAGCGGCGCCTTGCGCCGCACTCCATGGGTTCACGGGAACGCGGACGTGAGTCGGGACCGTGAACCCGGAAGCTTCCCAATCCAATCGTCGGAACTATCCCACCGTTCGGCGCCCGAGGACGGGCGCGCCCCGGGGCCGTGCGCCGGACGCGATCGTTTCCATTGATGGCCGCCGCCCCGCCTGACGTCGGAACTCGCATGAACTCCAACTCTGTCCCGGGGAAAGCCGCGCTTCCGAACCGCCGCCAGTTCGTGAAACGCACCACCGTTTACAGCTTCGGCCTCGCTGCCCTGCCATTGCTCACGCCCGCGCGCGCCCAGACCAGCCGAAGTCCGGGCGAGAAACTCGTGGTCGGAGTCATGGGGCTCGGACGCGGATTCGATCACGTCAAAGCCCTGCAACAAATCCCCAACGTGGAAATCGCCTGGCTCTGCGACATCGATGACGCCCGGCTGGCCCGCGCCCAGAAATCGGCGTTCGCCAATGCCACGCGGGCTCCGAAAAACACCAAGGATTTCCGAAGCATTCTCGAAAGCAAGGACGTCGATGCACTCTTCATCGCAACGCCGAACCACTGGCACGCGCCCGCCACCATTCTCGCCTGCGCCGCCGGCAAGCATGTCTACGTCGAAAAGCCGGCTTCGCATAACGCCCGCGAGGGGGAGCTCATGGTGGCCGCCGCCCGAAAACACAACCGGGTCGTGCAGATGGGCAACCAGCGCCGCAGCTGGCCGGGCATCATCGAGGCGGTTGAAAAGCTGCGGGCCGGCGTGATCGGTGATCTCCGCTGCGCGCGCACATTCTACAACAACGCGCGCGGAACGATCGGCCACGGCCGGCGAGTCCCCGTTCCCGCCGCCATCGACTACGAATTGTGGCAGGGCCCGGCTCCGGAGCGGCCCTACGTCGACAATCTCGTGCATTACAACTGGCACTGGCGCTGGCATTGGGGCGGCGGCGAAATCGCCAACAACGGGCCGCACGCCTTCGATCTCGCCCGCTGGGGCCTCGGCGTCGAACTACCCCGGCGGGTCACCTGCAACGGCGGGCGCTACCACTTCGAGGACGACCAGGAAACACCCGACACGTCATTCGCCACCGTCGATTTCGGCACCAAGGTCCTCCACTGGGACGGCTCCAGCTGCCACCCCCGCAACCACGACCAACTGCCCTTCGTCGCGTGGTACGGAGACAAGGGCACCCTGACCATCAACGACCCCGGCTACAAAATCTTCGACCCGAAAGGCCGGTTGCTCGACGAAGGTTCCGGGCCGGGCGGTGACAAAAGTCACATCGAGAATTTCCTCCAATCGATCCGCGGCCAGGCCCGCCCCAATTCGGAGATCGCCGTTGGCCAGACCAGCACGCTGCTCTGTCACCTCGCCAACATCGCCTACCGCACCGGCCGCACAGTCCAGTTCGACCCGCAGAGCCGCACGATCGTCAACGATCCCGACGCCCTCAAGCTCTGGGGACGCGAGTATCGCCCGGGCTGGGAGCCACAGGTCTGACCTGCCAATCGTCAATCGTGCTTCGTAAATCGCCCACGCGCTCCCCCCTTCCGTGTTGGCAATCCTTTACGGCCGCTGGCAATCTTCGCGGCGCACATGGTCAAGCTGGTTCTATTCGACATCGACGGCACACTGATCCAAAGCGGCGGGGCAGGCGAAAAGGCTTTCAACCGCGCCGCCGAGCTGGAATTCGGCGTGGTCAACGGCACTGCCCGGCTGCATTTCGCCGGCCGCACCGATCCCTCCATCGTCCGCGATTTCTTCACCCAACACGCCCTCCCGACCACGCCGCGAAACTTCCAGCGATTTTTCGATACCTACGTCTTCGTCCTCGATCATCTCCTCCGCGAGCTCGACGGCCGGGTCCTGCCCGGCGTGCCGGAGATGCTCGCCGAGCTGAAAGCCCGCCCGCAACCGCCGCTCGTCGGCTTGCTCACCGGCAACATCCGCCTCGGCGCCCAAATCAAGCTGAACCACTACGCCCTCTGGGATCACTTCCGCCTCGGCGGCTTCGGCGACGATCACGAGGACCGCAATCAAATCGCCGCCATCGCCCGCCAGCGCGGCTCCCAGCTTGTCCGCCAGGACCTTCGCGGCGATGAAATCCTTGTCATCGGCGACACGCCGCGCGACACCGAGTGCGGTCGCGCCATCGGGGCCCGCGTGCTGGCCGTCGCCACCGGAAAATATTCCGTCAATCAGCTGCGCCAGGATCGTCCCGATCTAACCGTGCCCACGCTCGCAGACGTGAGTCGCACGGAGCTGCACCACCTGCTGCGTTGAACATGAACCTGACCCGGCGCGAATTCCTGCCCAAATGCGCCACGCTGGCGGCCGGATCCGCCTGGCTGACCGGTTGCCGCAGCGCCCGCCCGGCCGCCGACTCCACTCCCCCGGCGCCCCCCCGGCCGCGCCGCCTCTTCTTCACGTCCCAGGGCCGCACCGCCGTCGTCAACGAAGACGGCACGGGCCTGCGCTATTTCGACTTCCAGGTGCCCGCCCAGGTCACATGGCAACCCGGTCCCTTCCTGCCGGACGGGCACCGGGTGATCTTTCTCAGCATGGAGGCCCGCCGCGACGGACCCGGGCGTCCGTTCGACAAGTTTTACCACCAAACGCCAACGCACCTTTGGATCTACGATCTCGACCGCGACACGCTGGCGGAAATCGCCACGCGCGATCGCCTCGCAGTCTTCCAAACGCCGGCGTTGCTCGTTTCTGACAAACGGCTGCTCGTTCAGGTCGTGCGCGATGCAGGCGGCCAGATCTACAGCATGAACCTCGACGGCTCGGACCCGCGCGAGTTCACCCGCCTGGGCGAAGGATTGCCCTATGGCTTGAGCCTCAGCCCGGACGGCCGCCGCGTGGCCTATCACCTCGCGAGCCCTCAGGGTTATCAAATCTGGACCAGCAACGTCGACGGCTCGGCGCGCCTGCGCGTGGCCGCCCACCCGGACAGCCTCTACTTCGGCCCGACGTGGTCCCCCGACGGTGAGTGGCTCTTGTTCCAGGATTGCCGATCCAGGACCGATCCCGGTCACGATTGGAGTGACGTCTGTATCGCCCGCCCCGACGGCAGGGAGTTCCGCGCGCTGACCACCGGACAGGCGATGTGGTTCGGCGCCACCTACGGCCCAGCCACCAATCGCGGAGGCGGATCCAACATTGCAGCCTGGACCCACGATCGTCAGGTCGTGTTTCCGCGGCGCCTCCCGGGTTCAAAAGTGCCGTGGCAGTATCAGGCGCAACGTCCCGACACTGACCACTTCAATCGCGACTTCAAGCCAGACCAGGCCCAGGGCAGCGTGGGAATCTGCCGGCTCGATCCGCGCGATGGAAAATCGACCGACCTGACCCGCCCGGCCGATCACACCTGGGATTTTCGCGCCAGCGAATCATCAGACGGCCAATCCGTCGTCTTCTGCCGCGCCGTGACCGGCGGTTCGCCCGGCATTTGGGTCGTGGCGGCAGACGGCACCCACGCCCGGCTTCTAACTCGCGGCCTGAACGACCAGGGCGCTGACCATCCCCGCTGGCTGCCAACTGCGGCTGGCAACCCGGCGCCGTCCCCCGCATGAATGTCTCGCTCGCAACCTCGTGCCTGGCCGGAATCACGCTGCTGTTCTCGATAAGTTTCAGCCTCGCAGCCGAGAGTGCTCCCTCGCCGTCGCCGTCCACCTCCGCTGAACGCCCGTCCTCTGTCGAAATCGAAGCCTCCCGCGCCGAGCCACGTTTCTGGCTCGAAAACATGCTCGTCAGCCATCGCTACAATTGGACCGAAGCCGCCGCGGTCATGGGCTGGACCGTGGAGCAAACCCAAGCCAAGGCCGTGGCATTCGGAGTGCCGGCCCCGCCAGCCATGGCCGCGGCTTCGTCCGGACCGGCGCGGGTCCTGCCGTACCCGGGCGGACGCCATCCGCGAATTGGATTTCTCGAAGGCGCCATCAACCCGCAACGCGGGACCAAAGTGTCGCTCTTCCCGCCGTGGAACGATGGCGGATACTTTGTGCTCGATCTCCCCGAGGCGATTTTCAGCAACCTCGGCCTCACGTATCTGGCCCACACGCACATCCCGACAATCTGGAGCCAGCGCGGCGTCATCATCACGAACATCGACTGGACCCGCACCTCCGGCGGCGGTCTGAAGTCGGCGTGGTCTCTGCCGAACGGCATCGCCTTTGGCGCGACCGTGACGCCGACAATGGACGGCGCGGACTGTGAGCTGTGGCTGCGCAACGGCACGGCGGCACCGCTCAGGGAATTGCGAACTCAAATCTGCCTACTCCTCAAGGGCGCAACCGGATTTCAGAACCAAACGCAGATCGGCAAGGAATACGTCAAGCCGATCGCCGTGGCCCAAGCCGCCAACTCCAACCGCTACGTGCTCGTCGCGTTCGAACGATGCGGACGTTCCTGGGGCAACCCTCCTTGCCCGTGCATCCACTCCGACCCGGTGCTGCCCGAAGCCGCCCCCGGCCAGCAGGTGTCCGTCCGCGGCTTTGTCCGGTTTTACGAGGGCGCCGAAATCGAGACCATCAAGCAGCGGCTCGCGGAAACGATTCGGCGCCGGGAAAAGCCCTGAGACGAAACGCAGCCTGCCGCCCCCGCCGCCCCGCCGCCCAGCCGGGACCAGTTCAGACTGAGCCCGAGACGTCGGCGAGACGCACCTGCTCTCCGGACTCAGCCGATCGCGCCATCGCCACCAGCGCCCGCATGGCCGCCGTTCCATCGTCCACGTTCGCTCCGTGTTGCGGCGCGCCGTTCAGGATCGCGTCCGCAAAAGATTCAAGCTGCACCTTGTAGGTGTGGGCATCTTCGCCGATCGGCCGCCGATACTGCCGATCGCGAGTCGAGAAACATTCCACGACGCTCGTCTTGTGATACCACGGGAGAAAGACCTGTCCCTTGACACTGCCATTCTCGCCCTGAATCTGGAAGCCTTCCTCAAAATCGCCCCGGACCGGGATGGTCAGATCGATGTGGCCCAGCGCGCCATTGGCAAACTCGACGTCCACATACCAACAGAAGGCTCCGAATCGTTCGAGCAACCGAGCCCGCACGCTGACCAGATCGCCACCCAGCCAGCGCGCGGTGTCCACCAGGTGACTGGCGTGGGTCAGAATGAAATAGCGACGCTTGTCGGCCTTCGGGTTGCCTCCCGGCCGACGCGCCTGCGCGCTGACCTGCGGGATCGGCTGCAAGTTGTCGGTCATCGTGTATCGATAAACGCTGTCCCAATACCAGGCCTTCACCGACAGGAGTTGCCCGATCTCCTCCCGCACGAAACGTCGGCCGAAGGCGATCCCCGGGTCGAACCGGCGATTGTTTCCAATCTGAAAGACCAGCCCGGAATCCCTGACCGCCTGCCGCAACGCCTCGCATTCCTCGACCGTCACACCCAGGGGCTTCTCCACCAGGACCGGCTTGCCCGCCCGAATGGCTTGCAACGCCAGCGGCACGTGAAATTGATCCGCCACTCCAATCAAAACGGCGTCGACCTCCGGTGACGCCAGCATCTCGGCGTAATCCTTAAACACCATTCGCGGCGAGTGCAGCGTCGTCATGCGTTCCCGCAGATCGTCCGCCAGATCACAAATCGCAGCCAGCTCGACGTTCCGTGCCTTTCGGGCCGCGTCAAAGTGGGCAATCTGTGAGATGGGACCACAACCCAAAATGCCCAGCCTGAGCTGGCGCGTGTCTTTCACCATAACGGCCGGCAACTATGTCAGCCGAACCCCAGGAAGCAAGGACGGCCCTCCGTGCGGGCGTGACCGCGCGTCGCCGGCGGACTCCTTGCCCGGAGTGGGGCAACTCGGGGGTTGCGGTCCGGAGACCAGCCTCCGAATTCGCGCTCCCAGCGGCGGAGACGCCGTCCAAACCTGCCCGCAAGATGCGCGCGTCACGCCATCCGCCCAACCGTGTTCCCAAGTGAAGTCCCCGATGCCGTGCCTTGCGCCGTTGGTCGAGTGTGCGGCGCCGTCAGCCTTTACAAATTCGCGCCCACTGCCCATTTTCGGCTCGTCCAGGCCCGGGTGGTCCGGGGATGTCCATTCGGCTGGGGGCGGTCGGTGTCTGCCGGTCCGCGGCCTCCCCTCGCCTGCAGCCACGCCATCATCATGAAAAAACTCGTCATCGCCATCGCTGTCCTTGTCGTTCTCGTCATCGCCGCCATCGTGGTTGGAGCCGTGTTCATTGACTCCATCATCAAGAAGGGAGTGGAAACCGCGGCCCCCCAAATCACCAAGACCTCCGTCACCCTCGACGGAGTGGGTCTGTCGCTGCTCTCCGGCTCGGGCGAGATCAAGGGCTTCACCCTCGGCAACCCCGAGGGCTTCAAGGCTCCCTCCGCCATGGCCGTCGGCCAGGTGAAGATCGGTGTGGAACCCATGTCCGTCTTTGGCGACAAGGTCCACGTCAAACAGATCCACGTCGTCGAACCCCAGATCACCTTTGAAGCCACCGGCCTCAACGTGAGCGCCAACAACCTCAGCAAAATCCTCGAGAACGTTCAGTCCGTGGCTGGCGGCTCCGGCTCCAGCGGCGGGACCAAGCCCGCCCCTGCCAACACCGGCGCGTCGAAAAAGCTCCAGGTCGATGACTTCCTCCTCAGCAACGCCAAGGTCAAGGTCACGTCCACCGCCCTCGGCGGAAAAACGTTCGACGTCACCATTCCCGACATTCACTTCACCAACTTGGGCACCGGCCCCGAAGGCATCACCGCCTCCGAGCTCACCAAGAAGGTCATGGACGAACTGGTCCCCGCCGTCACGGCCGCCGCAACCAAGTCCCTGGGCGATCTGACCAAAGGCGCCACCGACATCTTGAAGGGCGGCGCCAACGACGCCGTCGGTAAAGCCACCAAAAGCGTCACCGACTTGTTTAAAAAGAAATAGGCCGGAAAGAAGGCCAAAGGCCAAATTGCAAAGTGCAAACTCCGAACGTTCGACGTTCGACGTTCGAAGTTCGACGTTTGAAGTTCGACGTTCGAAGTTCGAACTTTGCCCTACTCGTAGTCCTCATTCAACGCGCGGAGAAACGCGGCCAGCGGAGCAACGTCCTCCGGCTGGAGGAAGATTCCGGCCAGCTCCGGCGCCCCATTGCGAATCAGCCCAGCCCGGGCCAGGCGGGACATCGAACGATAAAACTCAATCATGTCTTCGATCGAATCCTTCCGCCCGGTGTGCAGATAGGGCTCCGAGAAGCTCAGCCCACGCAAGCTGGGAGTCTTGAACAAGCCGATTGTCCGGGGCAACAACACCTCGTCCGGCACGGACTTTCCCTCGCCGGCCAGCACTTCGCGCAATGAATCCTGCGGCGTCGGTTTGGCCGGGTTGGCAAAAACGTTCCACAGGCCAAGATCGGCCCGCTCCGGTCGATCGACCATCGGCATGGCCATGAACAACCCCAGGGCACGCGGATGGGCGCCCGAAGCCGGCAGCCAGCGCGCCGGGTCAGCCTGACGTTCCGCCAATCCCGGAATGGCCAGCCGCGCAAACGCGCCCGCGCCGTGCACCGAGTCATACTCCTCCTGCGACGCCCCCGTGTTGTGAAACTTGAAGTCGGTGAAGTTGGGCGCCGGATGACATTGCAAACAGTTGCCAATTCCGCCGCGCTGACCGCTCTCCGGTCCGGCCGCCGCCGCCGCTGCGTCCCGCCCAGGTCGCCCGCCTTTGGGAACCACTGACGCGGATACTCTCGGCGAGCTGAAAAAGATCCTCATGCCCGCCAGTTCCTGCGGGCCAAAGCGGAACTCCTGCTTCAAAGTTTTGAACCGCCCCACCAGCGGAAAGTTGAAGCCGTTCGTCGGCGTGACCCAAATCGAGTCCCGCATCGCGCCCAGGTGATCCACAATCTCCCGGTTGTAATACGCCTCCGTCATCCCGGGCGACGGCCGTCGCGGCATCCGGTTCGTCTCCATGAAACAGTCATACGGCGAGCTGTCATACTCGTTGCCCTCGTCGCGCGAGAAGAAGAGCGAGTTCAGGTAAACCGAAATCAACCGCGCCACCGCGTCGACCACCTCCCCGTCCGTCGCTTTCATCACGTCGACCCGGTAGGGCGCCGTGATGCGGGATCCCTCCGTCTCTTCGCCCAACGCCGGGTCGGTTCCCGCCAACACCATCCGGTAGGCAAACCCGCCAAAGTCCCGCGCCAAGGGACCGCGTCCGTCATCGTCGCGAATTACCCGCGCCACATGCCGCAACGCCGTCGCCGCCTCGTCGGCGAGCCAGCCATAGTTTCGGCCAGACAACGTGCCTCTTGCCAGGTCTTCATTGCTCGTAAACTCGCCGTCGAAGTGCAGGAAAAAGGCGCCGGCACGACGTACCGTCGCGTTCACCATCGGCGGCGCGTTGCGCGGCGTCAGCACCTGGCCGTCCTCCCGCGCCGGCACCGGCGATCGCCGCGCGTAATCCGAATAGGTGCGATTGCCCCGCCCGGATTCCCGAAACTCCGCCACCAGATGACACGCCCGACAGTTCATCGCGTGCCCGGCAAAAGGCCCCGGCAACGGCGCACCCGTGGTCAGGGAGGTGTCCATCACCGGATCCCCCGCCGGCAGCACGGCGTTCACATCCCCGTTGCATCGCGCAAAAAAATATTGGGAAAACCGCGTCTCCAACGTGAGCCGCTCGCCGACCGCAATGTCGGCCGGATCCGGACGGGGTGGACGAAACCCCGGCACCACGGCGCGCGGTATTTTAAACCGCGTGGCCGCCGGGTTGTTCGTCCCGGCTCGCAACGGCTCCCCCCAGCCAAAAGTCAGCGTGACCACCAGCAACAACCCACCCGCCCACTGCCATCGTGTGCTCATCTTCAATCGAAACGCGTTCATCATTCTGACGCCGGGATAAAGCCCTCGCTTCAGCTTCGCAGTTTCCGCTCGAATTCCCCCCGCCTCCCCGCACTCTTTCCTGCAACGTGCCAACGGCCCCACCAGCCCCGCGTCAAAACCAGCGTCAGCATCGACACCACCGGCCGGGTCGGTCCGCCCAAACCGTCGCCGCGGTCGCCACCCTCGCGCTGTTTCTCGCCGCCGGGGCCGCACTCTACCTGCGCTTCAGACCTCCGAATCCGCCCACCGGTTCGGCCAGTCCACTCCGCCATGACGCCTACGTCTGGCAACGCGCGTGGGACGGCCAGGTCCAGACGGCCCTCCGCCAACACGGAACCAATTTTCAAAGACTGATATTCCTCGCCGCGGAAGTGGCCTGGGCCGGGCAGCAACCCCGGATCGTTCGCGTGGATCTGGATTACCCAGCCCTCCGCCAATGGGGCCATCCCGTCGGCCTCGCCTTGCGCGTTGGCCCGTACTCCGGCCCTTTCTCCAGTAACGACGCCACCGCCGCCGGCCTCGCCGGATTGGCTCGCTCCCTGGTCCACACCGCCCAAACCAACGGCGTGCCGGTGTCGGAACTGCACGTCGACTTCGACTGCGCCGAGGCGCGCCTGAGCGGCTACCGCCAATGGCTGGCCGCGCTGCGCCAATCGCTTGACCCCGGCGAGGGCCCGGAGCCGGAACGCTCGTCGTCGGCCTCCCGGCCCGCGTTGACCATCACCGCCCTGCCCTCGTGGATCCGGCATCGGGAATTTGGCGAGCTGGTTGGCGCCACCGACGGCTACGTGCTCCAGGTGCACTCGCTGGAACGGCCGCGCGACGCTGCGATGCCGTTCACGCTCTGCGACCCCGCATCCGCCCGCCGCTGGGTGCGCGAGGCCGCCCGCGCCGGCGTCGACTTTAGCGTCGCCTTGCCCACCTACGGTTATGGGCTCACGTTCGATCTCGCCGGCCACTTCCTCAGCCTCTCTGCCGAGGGCAACGAAAAAATATTTTCACAACCGACCATCCGCCGCGAAGTCAGCGCCGACCCGGCTGCCATGGCCAAATTGGTGCGCCAGTGGGGCGCCGAACACCCCACCGCGCTGCTCGGGGTCATCTGGTACCGACTGCCCGTCCCGGGAGATAGTTTGAACTGGTCGTGGCCCGCGATGTCAGAGGTGATCGCCGGTCGAACGCCGGCCAGCCATTTGACCATTTTACGAAAAGCAAACGTCTCCGGTCTGATCGAGTTCGGCCTGACCAACGCCGGTCCGGGCGATTACCTCGGCACGCCCGTCGTCCGGGCAAATTGGGTTCGGGGCCGTTTCGTGGCCGGAGATGCCGTGCGGGGATTTCGCATGGTGGACCCGGGCCCGGCTGGCGATTCGATCCGATTCGTCGGGGACGGCGGGCTGCGCCTGCCGGCCGGCGACACCCATCCTGTCGGCTGGCTGCGCCTCGAGGGCGCGGCCAACCTGAACTCTCAACTTGAGGAAGGACGATGAAGTCACCGTCAGCGTCGGCATCGGCACCGAAAGCCGCCGATCAGTGGAAGACACGAGTTTTGTCCGCTCTGCTAGTGCTGCCAATGGCGGCGTGGGCCTGCGGGATATGGTTGCCGAATCGCCTGCTCAGCGATGGGGGCAGCCGGCTGCTCGACGCGCCCGAATCTTGTTTCGCGGACGAAGTTGAGCGCATGACGCTGTCCACATCCACCCACCAAACCGTCACGACCACCAACAGATTCTTGCAGGAGTCCACCGCCGGAGACCTCGATGAATTGCGCTTGGCGCTCAAGTCAATGGGACGCTCCCGGGAGGACATCGAACGGGTGGTGGCGGAGCACGCCCGGGAACGCGCCGCGCTCGAAGCCGCCGTCGACGCCGCCGCGAAGCGCTGGTCCTGGCCGGCGACGCCTCCCACCAATCCTCCTCCCGTCTTTGCCCCGGGCTCGATCCGGGTCGTGGCCGGTTTGCCGGGGGAATTTGCGGATTATTTCGAGGGGGCGCTGGCGTGGCACAACGGCGAAACGAACCGCGCCATCACAGCCTGGGAACGGCTGTTGCAACGGCCGCCCGCCCAGCGACGGTGGCGCTCGACCTGGGCGGCCTTCATGCTCGGCAAGGCGCGTTGGGAAACCGAGCCGCGCAAGGCCATCGCCTCGTTCCGCGAAACGCGAAATCTCGCGACCAACGGATTTGCCGATCGGCTCGGCCTCGCTGCCTGCAGCCTGGGCTGGGAGGCCCGTGCCGAGTTGCACCGCGATGAGTTCGCCCGCGCCATCGGCCTGTATCTCGAGCAGAGCGCCACCGGCGATCCCAGTGCGATGTTATCCCTGCGGTTTGCAGCCCGCGCGGCCCTCGAAAATCCCGGCTCGCTCGTCGCGCTGGCCCGTCACCCGAAAGCCCAGCGCGTGATCACCGCCTATGTCATCTCCGGCGGAAGCGGCGATCCGCCCGTCGATGTCGACAATCCCATCAAGGAAGCCGTCGTCCAGCTGCTCGATCAGCAATCGATCGTCGCCGCACCCACCAATGGCTGGCACCGCTTCGAATCTCCCACCCTGCTCTGGCTGCAAGCGGTCGAGAAAGCCCGCGTGCAGGACGTCGATTCCGCCGAGAAACTCGCCCTCGCCGCCTATCAGGCCGGCGAATACAACCGCGCCCGGCGCTGGCTGGACCTCGCCCGCGACCAGCCGGTCGCCCGCTGGCTCAACGCCAAGCTGGCCCTGCGCGACGGCCGGATCGACCAGGCCACCACTCTCCTCTCTAGCCTCGTCCGCCAGTTTCCGGCCCTCGCACCGGGCCCCAGCTCCACCTCCGGCAATCCGGACACGCACCCCGGGCCCGACACCAACCTCGGTGTCGCCGCCGACTCCAGAGCGGCGCGGTCGATCTTTTTGCTCGGACGCATCGCCGTCCGTGAACGCGAAGGCGTTCCCGAGGCGTCGCACCAAATGCTCGGCGAGCTCGGCGCACTTCACCTGGCCCGGCGGGACTACACCGAGGCGCTGGATGCGCTCATCCGGGGCGGCTGCTGGACGGACGCCGCCTACGTGGCCGACCGGGTCCTGACCATTGACGAACTGCGCACGTACGTCGACCGCGCCTGGCCGCCATTCGCCACCCCAGCCTCATCTCCAGAGAAGCCGGAAAGGTCCGCCAATGCTCATGACGCAACTCCCGGGCCCGAGATTGATCAAGAAGCGGACGCCACAGACAGCGCGGCGACCGTTTCGGATCCGGACCGGCAAGTCGTCCGAAATTGGCTGGCCCTGCGCTTCATTCGCGCGCAGCGGCCGACCGAAGCGCGCGCGTACCTCCGACGGCCCGATCGCCCGGCGTTGGACGATTACGTTCGGGCCAGGTCCATCGGAGCCGACTTAACGCGGCCCGCCGGCGAGCGCGCCGCGATCCTCTGGCAAGCCGCGCAATCGGTCTGGAAAAGCGAGCTGAACCTGTTTACACCTCCGGTCGAAACCGACTGGCACGTCTCCGGGGGCTTCAGCTACTCCAACACGCCCACGGAACGTCTCGCACCTCCAACCGCGTCAACCGTGCTGCCCGCGTCCACCGACGAAATCCGGCGCGTGTCCGCAACGGGTGCGACGAATTCGACCTGGTATTATCGCTACATCGCCGCCGATCTGGCCTGGCAGGCAGCGACGCTGATGCCGGACCAAAGCAACGCCACCGCCAAGGTGCTTTGGCAGGCCGGCACGTGGTTGAAAACGGCCGATCCGAATGCCGCCGACCGCTTTTACAAAGCGCTGGTCCGGCGGTGCCGCAATACCGCCATCGGGCGGGAAGCCGACCGAAAGCGATGGTTCCCCACGGAAACTTTCGTCGCGCGCGTGGCCCAGTAGCCTCCAAAATCTCGGGTTCATGACTTCAGCGCACGTCCCTAGTTGGAGACCGTGCCTTCCCATGAACCGGGGCATTCTTGATTTACGATTTTTGATTTACGATTGCAGATTGCCCCACGCGGCAATCCCAAACCAAAAATGAACGATGTATGGCAGAAATAGGAATGGACTCGGAAGGATGGTCGCTTTCGGCGTGCACGCCACCTGCGCCCGACAAAAGACCGTGACAGATTCCACGGCGCACAGGCACGATGCGCCGGCGTTCCACCTCAGCCCAACTCGGTGCGCGCCAGACTATGAACCGCTTCTTTCCAATCCGGGTTCTTGTCGCCGGATGGCTCCTGCTTCCGGCCCTCGCCCAGAGCGCCGCCCTGCACGCGGTCTGGACCAACAACCACTTCATCGGCACGCCTGAGGCCCCGCCCCCATTCGTCGCCGTGCCGGCATATCCGCTGCTCAAACCGATCAAGCCGGTCGCCGTCATGCGCGAGCCGGGTGCCCAACGAGTCTGCTACCTCGAAAATTACGGCTACGACCTCCTCAAAGGCGTGCTTCGACGGTTCGACGCCAAACCCGAAACCACCGAAGCCGAGGTGTTGATCGAACTGAAGGAACACGTCTACAGCCTCACCTTTCACCCCGGCTTTGCCTCCAACCGCTACGTCTACTTCGGTGTCAACGGCCCCGGCGAAGGACGCAAAATCTACACGCGCATCGTCCGTTATACGTTCGATGCCACCGCCGCAAAAATCCTCCCCGACAGCCGCCTCGTCGTCATCGAGTGGCCCAGCAACGGCCATAACGGCGGCGACTGCGCGTTCGGCGCCGACGGTCTGCTCTACGTCACGTCCGGCGACGGCACTTCCGCCATGGACGGCGACAACGTGGGCCAGGATCTGTCCTCCCTTCGCGGCAAGGTCTTGCGCATCGACGTGGACGGCGCGCCTGCCGGCCAGCCCTACGTCGTGCCTCCCGACAATCCCTTCCACTCGCTGACCAACGCGCGACCTGAAATCTGGGCCTATGGCCTCCGCAATCCCTGGCGCATCACCAGCGACCGGACGAGCGGCCAGATCTGGGTCGGCGAAAACGGCCAGGACCTGCGCGAGTACGCCCATTTGCTCGGTCGCGGAGAAAATTATGGCTGGAGCGCCTACGAAGGCAGCCGCCCGATGTTCAAGGAACGCCTCAAAGGCCCGGCGCCGTTCACCAAACCCACCATCGAACATGATCACGGCGAATATCGCTCCCTCACCGGCGGCCTGGTTTACCGCGGGCGCGCTCACCCCGAGCTGACGGGCGCCTACATTTATGGCGACTATTCCACCGGTCGAATCGGGGCCATGCGCCACGACGGCACCAACGTTCTCTGGCAGCGCGAGCTCGCGGACACCGCGCTCGCCATTGTCGGGTTCGGCTACGACGTCGATGACGAAGTGCTCGTCGCCGACTACAACGGCGGCTTTTATCGACTGACGCCGTACGTGGCGCCAACCAACAACGGCCCGTTTCCACGCCGGTTAAGCGAAACCGGTTTGTTCACGGATCTCGCTGCCAACCGCCCGGCGCCCGAACTTTACCCCTACACCATCAACCATCCCGGCTGGCACGACGGCGCGCGCAGCGAACATTGGATCGCCCTCCCGGCCGACGGCCGCATGCACGGCGGCGACAACGGTTGGTGGGCCGTGGACGACGGTGCCGTGCTCGTGCAAACCCTCGCGCTCGACACAGCTAACGGCCCGCGTCGGGTCGAGACTCGCGTGCTGCTCAAGCGCGAGAACGACTGGGCTGGCTACACGTATGTGTGGAATGCCGCCCAGACCGATGCGGAACTCGCCCCAGCCAATGGCCTGCGCACGTCGCTTTCGCTCCCCGACGGATCCCGCTCATGGCTGGTCCCGAGCCGATCGGATTGCCTCGTCTGCCATTCTCGCGCCGCCAATTTCTCCCTTTCCCTCAGCATGCGGCAGTTGAATCGCCCGCTCGCCTCCGACCCAGCCACCAACCAACTCACCTGGCTGGCAGAGGTCGGCCTAACCGACGCACCGAAAAGCGACCGGCCGCCGGTCGACTTCTCCACCAAGCCACGCTTCCCGGAACTGGGCGATGCCCGCGCCCCGCTGGAAGCCCGCGTGCGTGCGTATCTGGCGGTGAATTGCTCGCACTGCCACGTGCACGAAGGCGGGGGCAACTCCGCCATGGATCTCGCGGCCGGGACCTCCCTCGCCGGCACCCGCCTGATCGATCAAATCCCTCAACACGGCACGCTCAACCTCAAAAACGGACGCATCGTCGCCCCGGGCGCGCCCGCCCGCTCCGTCCTGGTCACGCGGACCGCGCTGAGAATTCCTGGACAGATGCCGCCGCTCGGCACCATCCGCCCCGACGTCGAAGCCACGAAACTCTTCACCCAGTGGATCGCGTCGCTCGAAACGCCAAAAAGATAGATAGGGCAAGGCAGGGAGGTACGTGGAGTTAGCCGACTCACCTCGGGATGCCAGGGCGTCTAGGACCAGCTGGTTCTCCAGGCCGACCGTCGCACGCGTTGGATGACACCGGGATCAATCGCAGGTCTTTGCGCGAGTCCGGGACTCTCGGGACTCTCGGGACTCTCGACTGCATACGAAGGGAATTCCCCGCGTCAGCCTATTACGCGGACGCGTAAATCCCGCAGCGCGTAGAGCTGATCCGAATCCACGCCGCGCATTCGGCGGGCCCCGTCCTTCCGCTTCGGCCCATACCGGCTCCGATTAGCCTTGAACACCGAGTCCACAAACGAACGCGTGCCCAACACCGCCCCATCCGCGTAATACCTCACGCGCATCCGCACATATTCCGCCAGGCTCACCCGCCCCTTCGCTGCAATCACTGCCGCCACCGTTTCGCGCGAAATTCCGGACCGCACCGGGTTTCCCGCCTCGTCGGTGCGCTCATTCTCTTCCCCCTGCCCGTGCATCCACACCCGATACGTCGGCAACACCTCGCTCAGCGACACCTGCTCCGGCGCCAGCCGTTGCGCGCCCGCCACCACAACTCGCAGGCCCTCCTTCGCCCGCCGCTTGCCCGCCATCGCCTCGGCATAACCGCACCACCGATAATCCTTCGGATCCTCGACCAAATCCGCCCGCACTGGATTGAGGTCAATATACGCGGCCATCGTGGCCAGGGAGTGCCCCGCCCCTTCCACCAGCACGCTCTTGAACCGTTCCTCCCACAGGGTGCCTTTGCGGCCCCGCTCGTGATTAAACCACTGAGTGAACCGTTGCTTGAGCAACTTCATGAACCAGCTCACATCCCACATCCGGGCCAGGAATGGCTCCTTGTATTCCTCCGCGGCTTTATCGTGCCCCTGCCGGCGCAACTGTTCCAGCATCTGGCGGGTTGTCCCGCGCCCCGCCACACCGGACAACCGCTCCACCTTCCCAAGCAGCTCGTTATCCGACATCGGGCCTTCCGGCCGCTTGGGCACCTCCACGAGCACGTGAAAATGGTTGGACATCACGCAGAACGTGACGATGCGCACACCGCAAAAGGCTTCGTATTCGCGCATCAGCGCGACGAACTGCTCCTTCTCCACCTCCCCGAAGAAGAACTGCCGGTCCACGACCCGGGAGATGCAGTGGTAATACGCCACGTCATGGTGCCGAGGTGCCTTCAACCGTGCCCTACGCATGCGCGCCATCAGAACAATCCCCAATCACGCCAGCAAGCCTTTTTATTAACTAATGACCTGTCCCTTTATTGTGTAGAATTGCAAATCGAGCGAGTGGTTGGTGCCACTACAGCGTCAGCTCCCACCCCTTACGGTAGGTGGGCTTCACCCACTGATTGGCTTCCTTGATGTTCGTGATTTCGCCTTTGGCGGCGTCCCAGAGCAGCTTGCCTTCGAAATGGACCGCGACCGCTCCGAGCACCAGCCACTCGGTATACTTGGCCGCAATGCCGAAGTGGGAGCACCCGGGCGCACCGCCCTTGCACGCGCGAACCCAGTCACGACAATGCGCGGCGTGATTATCTCCAGTGCTGGCGCCGGGCGATCGGGCCAGGTACGGGGCGGGCAGCTTGTACTCCGCCCACCGTGAGCCCGGCAACAACCCGACGCCTTCCCCGCGCCCGCTCGTTCCGAGATAACCCTTCGATCCCACGAAGATGCAATTGTAGCCGCTGCGGGCGCCTCCCGGGCCACGCGGACCCGGTCCCGGCCCGCCGCTCGGAGCGTTGGTGCCCCGCCGCCCCCCCGGGCCGGGCTCGTCAGGCGCCGGGCCTCGTCGATTGCTCGGCCCCACCTGCGGACCAGTCTCAGGAATCTTGCGCGCGTCGTCGGCGGACATGCCTGGCGGAGTGTAAGCATCGCCGCCGGCGTGATGATACCAGTAGACGGTGACCGGCGGCATGCCCGGCCGGGCGGCAAACTCATACTTGATCGCCAGCTCATCGGGAAAGGTGAACGGCGGCAGTGAATCTTTCTTAATGCACTCCACGCTGATCAGGGATTCCGGGCCGAGCTGCAGCGCCCAGTTGGCCGGACCAAGAATATGCACGCCCCAGTCGCCGATCAGGCTGCTGCCGAAATCATAAAAACCACGCCAATTGAAGGGCAGATAAAAGCCGTTCCCCGATCCAAAACCGCCGCCACCCGGACCTCGCCCACCCGGCCCCCCGGGTCCTCCCGGACCACCCGGACCACCCGGACCACCCGGGCCACCGGGGCCGCCCGGACCTCCACGCGAGCCCCGTGCATTGCGCGCCCGGACGAACTCCTGATATTCGTCGTCACCCGCGGTGAACTCGCGCCAGGCGGCGCAGCCCAGCCACAAATCCCAGTCGAGCGTGTCGGGCACCGGCGTCGGCGGAGGAACTCTATTCATGCCCTGCGGCCAGCTCGGACGCCCGGACCATGCATGAACCTCACGCACATCGCCGATCTCGCCCGACCAAATGATCTCGGCCGCGACTCGGGTAGCGTCATGCGAATACCCTTGATTGCCCATCTGCGTGGCCACTTTGGGATATTTTGCGGCAGCCTGCGCCATGAGGCGCGCCTCCCAAGGCGTCCGCGTGAGCGGCTTTTCACAGTAGACATGCTTGCCCAGCTGCATGGCCGCCAGCGTGCAGGTGGCATGCATGTGATCGGGGGTGCCAATAATGATCGCGTCGATGTCCTTGCCCGACTTGTCCAGCATGACTCGATAGTCCCTGTACTTCGCGGCCTGGGGAAAGGCGGCAAATCCGGCGGCGCCGCGGACCCAATCCACGTCACACATCGCGACGACATTTTCCACCCCGGCCTGAGCCTGGCGCAAATCGCTGAACGGTTGCCCTCCGGCCCCAATCACAGCGAGGTTCAACTTCTCGTTTGGCGATTTGTAGCCGAGCGCTCGCAGCGACGGAAAGGTAGTCGCCACGGCGGCCGCCGCAGTTGAGCGTTGCAGGAATAAGCGGCGGGTATAACGGCTGCGATGAGGTTTCATGGTTGAATGCAGATTCTTCAATACACGACAAGGGCAGGCCAAACGCCTCTAACGCCTATTGCGGAGGCGCGCCGGGCGGACGGCGTTCAGGTCCGCCGGGCCCGCCGGGTCCGCCGGGCCCGCGCCCCGGGCGGCCGCCGCCCGGAGCGGAATTGATCAACATGCGGATGGCCGCCTCGTTGAGCTTCGGATCGGAAGCCGGCAGGCGGGCGAATTCGGCTGCCGCCTTTCTCGCCCAGGCCTCACGCGCTTTCGACAGCGCCGCGTTTGCGCTGGTAACTCGGGCGTCATCAACTGGTGCGCTCAAGCTCGCCGCCACCAGATTGGAGCTGGCGAGATGAACGGCGGCCGCCTCAGCCGCCAGGGCCGTGTTCAGCTTCTCGACCAAGGCGAACTGTTCGGGCGATAACGCGGCTCCACCTGGCCCGCGGACCCCGCGCCCCCCCGGCGCCCCGCCGGGAGCGGGCTGCGCGACGGAGACGAGCGTGGTGACGAGGCCGAAAACGACGGCGGCGAACAGTGGCTTTAACGCAGAGCGGGGCGGCAAGCTGGGTCTTTTCATGACGGTTTCCGGGTGAACGGGGTCGGGCCGAAATGGGGTTGAGTTATCTCTGCTCAAGCCAGGGCGTCCTTGGCGAACTGCAGGCACCGGGCGATCTCCTTGAGCGTCGTCGAACCGGCCAGCGGATTGTACTCCAGCTCGATGGTGGCTGGATAAGTGTGATGCTCTTTCTTCATCAATTGCAGCACCTCCCGAATCGGCGTGTCCCCTTCTCCCCACGGCATGTTCGGGCCGTTGTTCTTTTTTCGATCCTTCAAATGCATGCTGGTGATCCGGGCGTGATGTTTCTCGATGAAGGGAATCGGGCTCTCGCTCGTGCCGGCGACGTAATGGCCAATGTCAATGTTGGCGCCATTGAACGGGGATTGGCTGAACGCTTCGTCCCAGGCGTGCAGATGCGCCTGCGTATGCGCGTGGTATCCGGCCCAAATTTTTCGGCGCGCGGCGAACTCCCCGATCCGGCGCGTGGTCGCCGCGTCGCCCGGCAGCTCCATCGTGAGCTGGTTCGCCCCGAGCGCCTCACAAACATTGAACGCATACTCGAAGTCCGACTCCGGACTGTTCAAGCGCAGCTCGAGCTTGAAGGCATAGATGTTCACGCCGGCCTCGTTGTAGAGCCGGCGCAGTTCCTTGAAACGTTCCATCGACACCTTTGCCCGCCACTGGGTCAGCTCCGGATTGGGCGCACCGCCCGGCCCGCCGCGGCCGCGCGGAGGCGGCGGGGCCGTCTGCGCGATCAGCGCCTCGATCTGGGCCGGGTTCAGCCGATCGTTCGAAGCCTGCAGCTTGGCAAACGCCGCAGCGCGTGCCCGCGCCAACGCAAGTTCAGCGGCCTCGACACCGGCCAGTGGGGACGCCAGGGCGGAAGCATCCGCATAAACCGCCTCGGCCAGCGCCGCGCGTGCACGCCCGGCCGCCTGAACTTCCGGTTCGACCGCCAGGTTCATCTCGATCAGCGCGCCCTGCTGAGCCACGGTCGCTCCGGGAATTCCGCCCGGACCTCCCGGCCCGCCCGGGCCACGGTTGGATCCCGGCGCGCCTGCGAATCGTTCCACCGGATCGTTCTGCAGCTCCACCGCGCTGATGCCAACCTCCACGATGCGGCTGAGCAGACCCTCCGCGGTGTTGGCCAGATTACGAAACGAATAGGGCGCGATGACCCCAATCTGGACACCGTTGAACTTTGAGTTCGGCTTGGGGGCTGTGCCCAGGGTTTCCGCAGTCGCAGCGAACAACGTCGAACGCTGCGTGAGCAGATATGCGACCGGGCTGAGACCAAGGCCCAGCTTCAACAATTGACGCCGGGTCCAGACCCGGCTGGACAAATGCGAGCCGGCCCCGGACAGCCCCGGCGAGGCAGGGGAAATGGATCGAGAGAGCATGTTCCTGGTGACAACGCAGGCCAGCCATAGGTTTCAACGCAATTGCCGACCCTCTTTTGCTTGGCAGCAATCCTGCATACGACGGCCGGTCAACGAGACGAGCCTATGTTGATTAAATGTCTCCAACGCGGTTCAACGGGTGCCGGGCGGAAAAATCCCCCGAAGATCGCCCGTCCATTGTCCTCGCCCAGCCCCCTTTCGGGGCAAGCCGTGTCCAGGAATAGGATTCGGCTCCACCCCGGGCGTCACTTTCGGTCCACGCTGCTGGCCGCCGCCGGGGCCGCCCTGCTCGCCGCAGGTTCGACTGTCTCCGCCGCGCCCGCCCCCATGCTCGACCTCAACGGCAATGGCATCAGCGACGTCTGGGAATCCATTTTCGAAGCCACCGGTTTTGCCCCCGATTTCGATTCCGACGGCGACGGCGTGCCTAACCGACTGGAGGCCCTGGCCGGGACGGACCCGCGCTCCGCCCAATCCGTCCCGCGCATCTCCGCCTTCCGCCCAACGGAGGCCGGCTTCGCTGTCACCATGCAGGGCGCGCTCGGCAAGCGGTTCGAGCTCGAGTCCTGCGACATCTCCGGCGGCGGCGCCCCCACCAACTGGGTCAAGGTCGGCAACCTCGTCGCGCGCACCAACACTGTCGTCACCCTGATCGCACCCGCCACCGGCCCGGCCCGCGTTTTTCGCATGAGCCTCGACGACGTCGACACCGATGACGACGGGCTGACGGATTGGGAGGAATACCAAATCGGGTTGAATCCGCTGGGCGCGAACAGCAATGGGCGCTCGGATGGATACGGGCGGCCGTTCACCGACTACGCCTACGTGACCAACCAACTCGCGTCGCAGTCCCTCGCCAGCCTGCTGGCGCCGCGACTCGCCGCGGCGCGCGCCGGCACGAACGGAGCGGTTTGCGCCGTGGCCGCCAGCGACGGCCCGCTTATCGCCGCACCCACTCCCTCGGGCACCGGTTTGACCGGCCTTTACTACACCAACGCCAGCTCCACCTACACGAACCCGGTCAATTTTAACGCCACCAATCTCTTTTTCACCACCAACGACGCGTTCATCGACTTCAGTTGGGGCCCAGCCCTCTCCCCCAATCTGAGCAATGGCAACTACACCGTGCGCTGGACCGGCCAGGTGGAGCCTCAGTATTCCGAGACCTACGTTTTCGAAACGCGCACCGATGACGGCGTCAAGCTCTGGGTCAACGACCAGCTGCTGATCGATCGCTGGCAGACGCAAAGTGCCACGACCCTGACCAACGCCATCAGCCTGCAAGCCGGCGTCCGCTACAACGTGGTGATGGAATACTTCAATCGCGGCGGCAGTGCACGCGCGCGTCTTTCGTGGTACTCGCCCAGCCAGCCCAAACAAGTCATCCCCTCCAGCCGGCTCTACCCGTCCTCGGATGGCTACGCCCCGGGCGGCGTCACCAGCCCGACCTACGCCATCGGCTTCGTCGGCCAGCCGTTCAGTTATACGATCACCGGCGCCAATTCTCCCCTGTCTTATGACGCCACCAACCTGCCTGCCGGGCTCGCCGTCGACACCGTCACTGGCGTCATCAACGGCGTGCCCTCCGTCGCCGGCCGCTTCGCAGTCGGCCTCATCTCGAGCAACGTCGTGGGCCTGGGATCCACCACGCTCGACCTGGAGATCATCGACACCGGCAGCTCAGTGACCCGCGAGCTCTGGCTCAACGTGCCCGGCACCAGCATCACCAACATCCCCCTGCACCTTCCAGCGACTCTGACCAACCAGCTCGGCAACCTCGAAGGTCTCACCAATTTCGCCGACAACTACGCGGAACGCGTGCGCGGCTATCTCGTCGCTCCCGCGTCCGGCAACTATTACTTCTGGCTCTCCGCGAGCAGCGCGGCGGAGCTCTGGATCTCCAACGACGGCGAGCCCGCGAACAAGGTCCGGCGCGTCTCCGTGGCCAAGCCCACCCTCCCCCGGCAATGGAACAGCACGCCCAGCCAGCGGTCCGGCTGGCTCTCCCTGCGCGCCGGCCAGCGCTACTACGTCGAGGTTCTTCACAAAGCCGCCACCGGCGCCGATCACTGGGCCGTTGGCTGGCTCCTTGATCCCGCCGGAACCAACACCGCCCCCGGCGGCATCGTGCCCGGCTACCTTCTCGCCCCGTTCGTCGACACCGCCTCCACCAACGTCGATGGCACCCTTTTCTCCGCCAACATGCTCGCCCAGTCCGGCGCCCTCAGCTCCGGCGTCGGATCCGCCACGCTCCGCCTCAGCTCCGACGAAACCCGGGCCGTGCTCCGGTTCAACTACAGCGGCTTGTCCGCCGAGGTCACCGGCCAGCACATCCACGCCGACACCTACAAGGGCCGGAACAGCCAGGGCCAAATCATCTTCGACCTCGACGACGCCATCCCCGAAGTCGACGGCAGCTACATCTGGAACATCGAGCCGTCCGGCACGCTCTCCGCCGCCGACATCCGGGAATTGCTCAAGGAAGGCAAAGCCTACATCAACATCCACACGGCAAATTATCCCGACGGCGAAATTAACGGCCACTTTGGCCTCGCCGCCGGCACCGCCAGGTTCACGCCACCCCCGCCGCCGTTGCCCTGGACCGACGATCACACCAGCACCAACGCCGCCGTGCGGTTCCTCTCCCAGGCCACCTTCGGAGCCAGCCCGGCCGACCTGAAAACCGTCCGCAGCCTCGGCTACAGCAAATGGATCGACCAACAGTTCAAATTGAAAATCACCGGGCACCTCACGAACGTGCTCCGCAATCCCACCACGGATCCCGGCCAGCCCTACCCCAGCACGCTCACGTTCAACACGTGGTGGCAGCACTCCGTGACCGCCCCCGATCAGCTCCGCCAACGCGTCGCCTTCGCCCTCAGCCAAATCCTCGTCGTCTCCGACGAAGGCCCCCTGCAGGACAATTCGTTCGCCTTGTCCGGCTACTACGATCTTCTCCTCAAGCATTCGTTCGGTAACTTCCGTGACCTGCTCGAGGGCGTCACTCTCTCCCCGGCCATGGGCATCTACCTCGACATGCGCCGCAACGACAAGGCCAACCCCGCTCTCGGCACGCATCCCAACGAAAATTATGCGCGCGAAATTCTTCAGCTCTTCTCCATCGGCCTCAATCGCATGTGGCCCGATGGCTCCCTCGTCCTCAACTCCCGCGGCGATCTCGTCCCCACCTACGATCAGGACGTCATCATCGGCTTCGCCCATGTGTTCACCGGCTGGAACTATTGGCAGACCAATGTTGGAACCCGCCTCCCCTCCAACTGGAATCCCAGCGCCAATTACACCAATCCCATGGTGCTTGTCCCCACTCATCACGAGCTCGACACCAAACGCCTGCTCGACAATGTCATCCTGCCCGCCGCCCTCGGCGCCCAGATCGATCCGGCGTCCACCAACTACGACACTTACGGCAAGCAGGAGCTCAAGCTCGCCCTCGACTCCATTTTCCAAAATCAAAACGTCGGGCCCTTTATCTGCCGCCAATTGATCCAACGCCTGGTCACCAGCCACCCCAGCCGCGATTACCTCTACCGCGTGGTGCAAAAGTTCAACGACAACGGCGCCGGCGTCCGCGGCGACATGCAGGCCGTGATCAAAGCCATCCTCCTCGATTACGAGGCCCGCTCCGCCAGCCTCATCGCCCAGCCGACGTTCGGCAAACAACGCGAACCCCTGCTCCGCGCCGCGGTCCTGGCCCGCGCCCTGCCCAGCCCCGCGCCGGTCAAGGCCTCCTACAAACAGAACGGCAGCCAAGCCGTCACCATCACCACCGCCAAGCCGCACCGCCTCGGCCCCAGCGACGACGTGTTCCTCGCCTTCACCGGCAACGGCGCGCCCGCCTCCCGCATCTACAACAACGTCGCCGTCAGCAACGCCAACTCGTTTACCGTCACCGCTCCCGGCGCTGCTGCTGGCACCTACACCCAATCCGGCACCACCCTCACCGTCTCCAATTCCAACCATCGCCTTACCGCCGGCTGCCAGGTCTACCTGACGTTCGTCTCGGGCGGTGCCCGCAGCGGCCTCTACCCGGTCGTGTCCGTGTCCGGCAGCTCGCTCTTCACCATCACCGCGCCCGACAGCGCCAGCCGCACCGGCGCCTGCGTCTACCCGCGCTGGACCGGCGGCGGCTTCACGCACTCGGGCACGAACATCACGTTCACGCTCACCGGCCCGCACGCGCTGACCGCCGGCAAATCGGTCTACATCGACTTCCCGGACGGCATCGAGGCCACCGATGGCGTCTACCGCATTCTCTCCGTCCCCGCCCCCCATCGCTTCGTCGTCGGCAGCGCGGCCACCGCCGACCGCTCCGAAAGCGACCCGCTCGTCCTGCCGTTGGCCGCTGCCCCCGTCACCCGCTCCGGCAGCGTCACCATCCGCTACAGCTCCTGGAACATGAACGCCACATCGGACGGCTTTTCGTCGTCGCTCGGCCAGACGCCGCTGAAATCGCCGACCGTGTTCAACTTCTACTTCCCGGACTTCAAATACCCCGGGATCCTCGCGGCCGCCGGATTGACCACGCCGGAGTTCCAGCTGACCTCCGACACGTCCGCCATCTTCCAGATGAACTTCATCACGAGCGGCCTGTTCAACAATGGCAACAACACGAACGGGCTGAGCAGCTTCATCGGCGGCAACGGCTCCATCGTCCTCGACCTGGGCGCGTGGATGACGCCCGCGTTGACTGCCGACGCCGGCATCCCGGGTCTGGTCGACACCGTCAACACCGTGCTCTGTGCCGGCCAGCTTTCCGCCTCGGCCAAGTCCATCGTCGTCGGCTATGTCGCCAGCACCGCCCGCTTCCCCTACACCACCGGAAACCCAACCATGTCGCAAATGCGCGATCGCGTCCGCGCCGTCGTGCACCTCATCGCCAGCTCCCCGGAGTTCATCATCCAACGCTGATCGCCCCTCACCATGAGCCACATCGTCTCCCGTCGTAAGTTCATCCGCCAGGCCGCCTGCGCCGCGCTCGGCACCGGCGCGCTCAGCGCCGCCATCGGCGACCTGCGGTTCATCAACGCCGCGGTCGCCCAGTCCGCGCCCTCCGACTACAAGGCCCTCGTCTGCGTGTTCCTGAGCGGCGGCAACGACTCCAACAACTTGATCGTGCCCACCATCACGTCGGAATACGACGATTACGCCGCGATTCGCACCGATCTCCTCGCCCTCCCGCTCTCCGGCGCGCCCAACATCGTCCTGCCCCTCTCCGCCGACAGCAGCGACGGACACGAATACGGCGTTCACCCGGCCTGCCCCGAGCTCGCCACCCTCTTCCATGAGAGCAAGCTCGCGTTTCTCTTCAACACCGGGACGCTGCTCCACCCCATGACCCGCGCCGAATATCGATCGGGCATTCTCGAACGGCCGCCGCAGCTCTTCTCCCACTCCGATCAAGTGACACAATGGCAGACATCGATCCCCGATCGCCCGCCGCTCACCGGCTGGGGCGGACGCTGCGCTGACCTGCTCGCGGCGTTGCAGCCGAACGCGCCAATTTCCCTCTCCATCACGGTCGCCGGCGCAAACACGTTCGAGATCGGCAACATCGTCTCCCAATACTCGGTCACCACTTCCGGCGCGATCAACCTGTCCAGCGTGTCCGGAGCGCGCCTGCAGGCCTTGACCAACATCCTCGCCCTCCCGGCGCCCAACCTCCAGGTCCAGGCCTACTCTGATCTCGCGGAGCACGCGATTCAGAGCGGCGGCCTGCTCAACGCCGCCATCGCCGCCACCTCCAGCCCGACGTATTGGACCGTGCCCTTCGCCACCACCGTCACGTCCCCCACCGGCGGAACGCCGTTCACGTCCGGCCTTGCCTCGCAGCTGCGCATGATCGCACGCCTGATCGAGGCCGGCTCGCGCAGCGCCCTCGCCGGTGGCTTCGGATTGAAACGGCAAATCTTCTTCTGCCAGGTCGGCGGCTACGACACCCACTCCGGCCAGACCGCCGGCACCGGCCAGACGGTCGTCGGGTCCCACGCCAACCTCCTGGCTGAGCTCAGCCAGGGGCTCCACGCCTTCCAACGCGCCATGGAACAACTCGGCTTGTCCAACAACGTCACCACGTTCACCGGCAGCGATTTTGGCCGGACCTTCCCCGCCAACGGCAACGGCACCGATCACGGCTGGGGCGGGCACCACATGATCATGGGCGGAGCCGTCCGCGGCAAACGCACCTACGGCCGATTCCCCACGCTCGCGGTCAACGGGCCGGATGACTCCGGCACCGGTCGCTGGATCCCCACCACCGCCATCGACCAATATTTCGCGACCCTCGCCAGTTGGTTCGGCGTCGACAACAATCACCTCGCCGCCGTGTTCCCCAACCTCGGCCGCTTTTCCTCCCCCAACCTCGGGTTCGTCTGATCTCCCCATGAGCACGCACTCCTCGATGAACCGACTGTTGTTAGCCACCGCCACGGCCGCGGCCGTCGCGGTCGGCTGGTGGCTCAGCGAGGACCGCCCCACCGCCAGCGACTCAGCTGCGCCTTCACCGGTGCCCGTCTCCGCCCGGCCCGCTCCCGCCACCCAGCCACCGCCCGCGCCGGCCGCCACCATCCACACACCCGGATCCACCAACGCACAGTCCGACGCGGAGCCCGGACTCGTCGCGCCCACCCGCGACGCAACCGGCACGCCACTCAACCCAGCCGTCTCGCCGCCCCCCACCACCGTCAAGCTCGGCGCTGGCGTCGAACCGCCCGGCCCCAAAACCGAATCACCCAGCTCCATTTCGTCGCCCGCCGGCCAGGACCGTTCAGGCGGCTCCGACGACGACGACCCAGCCGTTCCCAACCTGCCAGCAGTCACTCAGATTGAAAATCAACGAACGGCGTTCCGGCATTACGCGGCGCGCTTCGGCGGAAATCCCGTCGGCAACAACGAAGAGATCACCGCCGCGTTGCGGGGCCAAAATGCGCGCGGAGCCGTCTTCCTCTCGTCCGCCGACGGCCTGCGCGTCAACGCGGATGGCCAGACGATCGACACCTGGGGCACGCCCTACTTCTTCCATCAGCTCTCCCGCACGGAAACCGAGATCCGCTCCGCTGGACCCGACCGTCGGATGTGGACCTCGGACGATCTGGTGATGAAATAAAAGCCGCCTCGTTCTCTGGACTGCGGTGACTTGTCACCGCTTTCGCCGCGGGTGACTCGTCGCCCGCTCAGAACTCAAACATTTTCGCCTTCCCTGGCGCTCGGGGGACAAGTCCCCCGGCCGAAAAGCGCCGACAAGTCGGCGCACTCCAGGCCCAGCCGTCAGTCTCGCACCGCGGCCAGTCCCAACCGAATAATTCGTTCAATCAACTGCGGATAGGTCAGCCCGGCCTTCGCGGCGCTCTGGGCGAAGTCCTCGTCCGCCGCCAGCATCGGGTTCGGATTGGCCTCGATGAAATACATCTCGTTGTTCGGCGTGAGGCGAAGGTCCAGACGCGCGTAGCCATCGATGGTCAGCAGGTGGTAAATCCGCCGGCAGGTCTGTTCGATTTGCTTCACCACCGCCGGGTCGAGCCCTTCGGCAAACTGGTTTTGCAGACCCCAACGCCGGCGGTATTCCTCGTCCCACTTGGCCTTGTAGGTGGCGATCTTCGGCTCGTCGGGTGGCACCTCGCGAAAGACCAGTTCCCGGATCGGAAAGACGTCCAGGCGATGGTTCCCGATCAGGCTGACATAGAGCTCGCGGCCCGCGATGTACTCCTCCGCGATCACATCGTTGTCGTACTTCTCGTGGATGAACTGGACGCGTTCGCGAAACTGGTCGTCGTTCTCCACAAACGAGGCCTGCGAGATGCCGAGGGAGGCCTCCTCCTTGAGCGGTTTGATCAGGATGGGAAAGCGCAAGTGCTTGGGCCGGCTGATGCGTTTGCCGCGCGCGATGACCACGAAGCCCGGCACATGGATGCGATGATAGCTGAGAATCTTTTTGGAGATGCCCTTGTGTTTGCACAAGGTCAGGCCGGTGGAGCCGCACCCGGTGAAAGCCACGCCTTCCATCGCCAGTACCGAGACGATGTTCTGATCGAAGGACCGGTTGTTCTTGAACTGATCGGCCAGGTTGAAAATGACGTCCGGCTGAAAGGCCTGCAGCTTTTGCCGGAGCAGGTCGAGGTCGTCGAACAGCGCCAGGTGCTGGACGGTGCAGCCCAGCTCGCCCAGCGCAGCCAGAACGTGCGCCTCCGTTTTCCAATCGTCCGTCTTCAGTTCGGCACTGAGATCCTGATCGATCATCGTCGGGGCGATCGCATCGAACAGGGCCAGAACTTTGAGCTGCGAGGTTTTCTTCACAATTACTTCTTCGTGCGCTTGAACTTTCCCGTGTAGAGATAATTCATGACCAGGGTGGTCAGATAGGCCGACACCTGGAGGGTCTGCTGGGCCTCGTCCGCTTTCACGTGCAATTCCAGCTGGTCGCAGCGATCAATCAGGCGCGACAGCAGCTTGTTCACCCGGTATTTCCGCTCATTGGTCCACGCGCACACCGCATCCATCACCGCCTTGCGCCGGTGACGCAGATAGGCGGACGCCTTCGCCCGCCCGTCCGCCACCGGCCCGGCGACGAACAACGCCCGCAGGTCATTGTCATAAAAGTCGGGATAAGAATCCTCGTAGAGCTTCCGCTTGCGCGCGTAATAAACCTTGAGTTTGACGTTGAGAAAGTTGTAGTCCGCCACCTTGTATTCCGGCTGGAGCACCGGCGGCTTCCCCGCGATCGACTTCATCAGCTGGTCGACATACTCCAGCTTCTCCAACGCCTTCCAACCCCGATATCGCTCGCGCCAATCCAGACCCGGCGTGAGCCAGATGGCAAACGTCTCGGCGAAATCCTCGTCGGGATGGCTCTGCCCGTACCAATCGTCGAGGTGAACCACATAGGACCGTGAATAGGGGCGCGGACGGTAAAACTCGGTCTCCTCGGTGGAGGCCAGCCCAAAGGTCTGCTGCCACTTTTTCTTTTTGTAGAGCTGATACGCGTAGGAGTAGGCGTGGGCCGCCTCGTGCCGCATCAGCTTCATGAACCACTCCGGCGTCTCGCCTTCCACCTCCAGGATGATCTTCCGCTCCAGTTTTCGCAGTCGCTCGTGGACGAGAAAGAACGGGATGAAAATTGCCGGGATGCCGACCGGCACGAACCATTCATCCCCCACGTGGCACGGCGGGTGAAACGCCAGTCCCTTGGCCGCCAGCTCATCGTAAAGCTGCTGCACCAGCGGCTGCACCTCGGTGCCTTCAATCTTGAGACCGAGATGAGCGATCTTTTTTTCCAGCAACTCGTCGTCGCTCAGGTTGACCCATGGGGCCGTGTCCATGCGCCGCACGCTACGCAAGCCCGACGAAAACACCAAGCCCCAACCATTCTCAAAGAGTTGTGAGTTCTTAGTGACGAGTTATGAGTTTCGTTCCGCACCCACCTTCCCTCCGACGAACCCTTCTCCGCCGCTCGGCTGGGGAGAAGGTGTCCCGACCCACAGAGCGGGACGGGACGAATGAGGTGGAGCAGCCCGCGGCCAATGGCTCCAACTCACGGGCTGCGTCGCAGATTGCAATGCCGATGCTCTGGAAAGGTGGGGCGCGCTCTCCGCAGCGCGCCGCCAGTACGGTCCGCCGGGCGGACACCCCGGCTGGCGACGGCTTCGCGCGCCATAGCTTTGAGCGAAGGCGGAAGTGCCAGCCCTGCCTGCTGGGCTCGCGTTCATGGCCCCAACCCACGTCTGAACCTCTGCGGGACCCGCCCCCAGGCCGCCGCACCCAAAGCCGGGCCGAAGACTCGAACTCCGGCCCGGCGTTCTCCCCGGCGTTACGCCGCCGCTTTGGGACGTTCCCGACATTGGGCTGGCCGGGAACGCGTGGGGAGGCGACAGCGCCACACTATCCAATTGCCGCAAAACAAACGGATCTAACCAAAAATCTTTCAAAAAAGTCTCCGCACCGAAAATCGCCCCGATTCCGGCCGCCAAAGGCCGCCGTCGCACCGTCAGAACCCCCACCAACCCCCCGCCTCCGCCCCGCCGGATGTAAGGTCCAACCCGCCATTTCCGGACTGGGAGATGGACGGGCTGAAAATGCCGGCGACTTGAACCGCGGACTAAACTATGCAACATGGGGTTGCCATGGAGAGGACCGGCCGGAAGCCCGGCCGGAGGTCGTGCGAACGGAATCGATGGAAGGGCCGAGGGTCACGGACCGGGCAGGAAGAAACAACACGCGCGGTTAAAGATGGGTCGGACAGCTCTGATGAACGATGGATTCCATGCGACGGTTTCGACACGCTGGCCAGGCGTGAGGGCGGCTCTTTGCCTTTTGCTGGCCGGCGCCTGGCCCGCCCTGGCCCAGCCCACCAACGTTCATGTCGAACCGTCTGCCGCCCGCGCGACCCTCGGTTCCACCATCGTCTTCTGCATCCAGCCCGATTACGGCACGTCCGTCACCTATCAATGGCGCAAAAATGGCGTTTCCCTGCCCGGCGAGACCAATCGATGCCTTTCCCTGACCAACGTCGCCATCGCCGACGGGGGCAGCTATCGGGCCGCCGTTTCCGATGCCACTGGCGCCACGGAGAGTGAGGAGGCCATCTTGCAGATTCTCATCACCATCCTGTCCGCCAACGACTCGTTTAAGGGCGGCACCGGCATCGCCGCCGTTAGCAACAGCGTGCGAGGAGTCAGCTTCACCGCCACGCGGGAAATCACCGAGCCCATCCATGCCGGGCTGCTCACGAGCAACTCGGTCTGGTACACTTGGCGCGCCCCGTCCAGCGGCATCGTCACGTTTGACACCCGGGGCAGCACCTACGACACGGTCCTCGCGGTCTATACCGGCACCGACCTGGCCGGCCTCACCGAGCTCACCGCCGACGATGACAGCGGGGGCTTTCACACCAGCCGCGTCCGCTGGAACGCCGAGGCCGGCGTCGATTACCACATCGCCATCGATGGCGTCACCGGCGAGACCGGCAACTACATCTGCAACTGGCTGCTGGAACCCACCGACCGCCGGCAAAGCGTGATCGAGTTTCAACCCCGGAGCCACGCGGCGCCGCTGGGTGGGAAAACGCAATTCGAGGTTTCCATCAACGACTTTCGCCTGCCGCTGCAGCTCCAATGGTTCCATAACGATCAGCCGATCCCCGGAGCCACCAAGGCCACTCTCACCATCGATAATGTCCAGGCGGCCGATCTCGGCCGCTATTACCTCGCCATCACCAACGCCGCCGGCCTCCCCCTGACCACCGAAACCGCCGAACTCGAGATCGGGCCCATACCAAACATCGTATCGCACGACAAAATCGCAGAACTCCCATCCGCCGGCGGCGGCGGTGGAGGGGGTGGGGGTGACGCACAACCGGCGTTCGCCGCCAGCGGGGCCTCCGGAGGAACTTTCTCCCTCGCCGCCGGCACTGTCATCAACCAGCGATTCTTTAACGCCGGCACCAAGGACCGCTGCGAGCCGGCCCATTGTGGCGTGGCCGGAGGCGCCTCGCGCTGGTTCCAGCTCGCCGCCGTCACCGACGGCATTTGCACCATCGACACCCTCAACAGCGACGTGGACACCGTCCTCGCCGTCTATCTGCAAAACTTCTCCATCTGCACCAACCTTTACGAGCCGTTGGTCGACTGCAACAACGACGTCCTCGGCACCTGCAACGTCCTGATCGCGACCAATGCCCCGCGCGAGCGAGGAAGTCGGGTCAGCTTCTTCGCCCCGGCCGGCTCCCTCTACCGCGCCGTCGTGGACACGGCCGGCGGCACGCGCGGGACAAACATTCAGTTCAACGTTCGGTTCGAAACCAGCGCGACGATCCCAACCAACGCGGTGACCGTCGGCCCGGCGACCAATAGTCTGCTTCAACTGCGGGGCAGCGACGTCACCCTGCGGGTCGGCGACACTTGGGCCCAGCCTGGCAACACGTATCAATGGGCATTTAATGGACGAGACATCGCCGGCGCAGTTCGCGATCGCCTGTTCCTGCCGAACCTCAACTACTCCGATGCCGGGCGTTACTCCGTCACCGTCCGCGCCGGCACCGCGCTGACCCGGCTTCCGGAAACATTGGTCCTCGTCCTCGATCCCTGTCGCGACAACGGTCCTGCGAATCCACCCGTGCGCTTCGTGGGTTCGTCGCCCGAAACGGTGACCCTTGAGTCCAGATCTTCTCTGGCCACGACGTCTTCCTGGCAAACGATTGGGCCGATTCCGCGCTCCACCGAGCCGGTTCCCTGGAATGCCGGCGAAGGGAACGGTCGCTTCTATCGCGTCCGCCGCCCGGCCCAGTAACCGTTTTCCTCTGATGATTCGCGAACCTTCATGGACGAAGTGCGCTGCCATCCCGGCGCCGGGCAGCGCGCGCTCTCCGCAGCGCGCCGCCGGTCCGGTCCGCCCAGCGGACACCCGGCTGGCGGCGGAGCGCCAGACCTACCTGCTGTGCCCGTGTTCCCGGCTCCAACTCAAGTCCGCTTTCGAGAGTTCGTCTCTCGATGAATCTTTGGAGTGCGCCGACTTGTCGGCGCTTTCCATCGGGGGACTTGTCCCCCGATCTGCCAGCGATGGCCTAAATGTCCACGCTCCGAACGGGCGACGAGTCGCCCGCAGAAAAGCGGTGACAAGTCACCGCACTCCAGAGGCCGAACGCCCTTCCCATGAACCGGAAGGGCGGCCCGCATTGCGGGACGCCGCCAGTGCCGACCGCCGGATGAGGTGGAGCTGCGTGCGATTCTCCGTCCGCGATCAGCTTCGGGGCACGGGCGTCCTTGTCCTGCTCCTGCTCGCCCTCCAGTTATTGTCCGCAGCTTCAGTGCAAGCGGCAGCCCAAACGGTCGTGCAGGTGGTCGGCATCCAGGGAACGAACTGGTGGATCGCGCCCAACGGCGCCACGGCTTGGGTCATGGCTTCCACGCGCATGCCGCAACCGGTCCGCGTCGGAGATCGGATTCGCACCGGACGCCACACCCGGCTGTTCCTTCAAACCACGGAGCTGGGCGTGGTCCAGATCCCGCCCCTGAGCACGATCGAGATCACGGCACCGCCCGACGCCACCCGCTCGGTTTGGTTTCGCCTTGCCGATGGCCTGCTTTACCTCTTCCACCGCGGCTCGCCCAGTGACGTGGAAGTGCACACGCGGGGTGCTTCGGCTGCCATTCGCGGCACGGAGTTCGTCGCCGAGGCGCGCGACGACGGCGGCCTGATCATCCGCGTCATCGACGGAGCGGTTGAGCTGAGCAACGCCCAGGGCACGACGTTGCTGGAGGGAGGCAGCGAGGGGGTTGCCGCCGCGGGACGCGCCCCGGCGCGCACCGCTGCCATCCGGGCCGACCGCACGGTTCAGTGGTGCCTCTACTATCCCGGCGTGCTCGATCCGGACGAGCTCAGCTTCTCGCCCGCTCAAAAGGCGGATCTGCGCGCGGTTCTCGACGCCTATCGCGCCGGCGATCTGGTGGGCGCGCTCGCGAACTATCCGGATCAACGCACTTCGCAATCACCCGACGAGCAGGTCTTCCACGCCGCATTGTTGCTCGCGGTGGGCGAGGTCGAGAAATGCGAACCCGCATTGCAGGCCGTCGAAACCGGCGCGACGGGTTCATCCCCGGCGATCGCACTCGCCGGCGCCGTCCGCCGCGTCATCGGAGCTGTGCGCGACGATGTGGTGGCCCGGCCCGGCGCCCAGCGTCCCGCGCTGGCCACCGAGTGGCTCGCGGAATCCTACGCGCTCCAAGCCGCGGGCCGGCTGGAAGCCGCCCGCGCGGCGGCCCGCCACGCCACCGAGAAATCTCCGCAGTTCGGTTTCGCCTGGGCCCGCCTGGCCGAACTCGAGTTCAGCTTCGGCCGCATCGACGACGCCGGGGCGGCAACCCAACGAGCCCTCGAGCTATCCCCCCGGCACGCCGCGGCGGTTGCCCTGCGTGGATTCGAACAAGCTGCACGTCACCAAACGGGCGCCGCCGAGGAGAGCTTCGAACACGCCATCGCCCTGGACCCCGCCCTCGCCAACGGCTGGCTGGGGCGCGGACTCATTCGCATCCGCCACGGCAATACTTCCGGCGGCCTTGCCGATCTGGAAGTGGCCGCCGCCGTCGAACCCCAACGCGCCCTCCTCCGCAGTTACCTCGGCAAGGCGTTCGCCGCCGCCGGCAACCCGGCCCGCGCCCGCAAAGAACTGGCTCTCGCCCGGTCGATGGATCCTAACGATCCAACCGCCTGGCTCTACTCCGCACTCCTTCACCAGGATCAACAGGAAATCAACGAGGCCATCCGCGACGTCGAAAAATCCAAGGCGCTGAATCAAAACCGCCAGGTCTATCGCTCCCGCCACCTCCTCGATCAGGATCAGGCTGTGCGCGGCGCCAACCTCAGCGCGCTCTACCGCGACGCGCTGATGCCCGATGTCAGCCGGCGCGAGGCGATCGACGCCGTCAACACCGACTACGCCAATTACTCAGCGCACCTTTTCCTCGCGAACAGTTACAACGACCTCCGCGACCCCGGACAACTCGAGCTGCGCTACGAAACGCCGTGGTTCAACGAGCTGCTGCTCGCCAACCTGCTCGCGCCCGCCAATGCCGGCACTCTTTCGCAAACCATCTCGTCCCACGAATACTCCCGCCTGTTCGAACGCAACCGGTTCAGCGGCGTGTCCTTCTCCGAATACCGCACCGGCGGCGACTGGCGGGAAAGCGCCGCCCTTCAGGGATTTCAGAATGGCTTTGCGTTCGCCGTCGAGGCCGATTATCGCAACCTCAACGGCCAACGCCTGAACAACGACCTCGAAGAGCTCACGCTCTCGCTCAAGCTCAAGCAGGATCTCGGACCAAGGGACTCGCTCTACTTTCAGGCGCTTGGCTACGGAGCCGAGGGCGGCGATCTCGGCCGGGTCTACGACCCCCGCGACGCCGCCGCCTCCCGGCCGTTCTATCGATTCGAGGAGACGCAGGAGCCGCTGCTCCTGCTCGGACATCATCATGAATGGTCGCCCGGCCAGCACACGCTGATCCTCGCCGGCCGCCTGCAGGACCGACTCTGGGTGGCGGATTCGGCCCAGCCCATTCTGATGGTATCCAAAGATCCCACTAACAATGTCACTGCCACGCTCCTGACGGGCATTCACCAGCGCTACCGGAGCGACCTGGCCATTTACAGCCTCGAGCTGCAGCACATCGCCCAGCTCGATCCGCTCACCTTGATCGCCGGAGCCCGCGGTCAGCTGGGCGAGTTCGACACCGCCAGCCGCCAGTGGGACTTGCTCGATAACGGCCCCGCCCTGCCGGATCCCATCGTCCAACGTGCACGGCCCGACCTGCGCCGCCTCACTGCCTACGGGTACGGACAGTGGCAGGTGATCGACCCGCTGAGCCTGTTCGCCGGCGTCACCTACGACGCGCTCGAATATCCCGCCAATCATCGGTTCGCGCCGGTTCGCGCCGATGAGGATACCCGCGCGCAGTGGTCACCGAAGGCCGGCTTCAACCTGAAGCTCACGCCCGCCTCCACCCTTCGTGGCGCCTACACTCGCGCCCTGAGCGGGGCCAGCCTGGATCAAAGCTATCGCCTCGAGCCCTCCCAGGTGGCCGGGTTCAACCAATCCTGGCGCGGGCTCATCCCCGAATCCGTCGCCGGCGCCAACGCCGGCGCGCGCCTGGAGAACGCCGCGCTCGAGTGGGACTATCGCCTGCCGACCGCCACCTACTTCAGCATTCGCGGCGATCTCAATCGCTCCGACCTGCAACGAAAAGTCGGCGTGCTCGACCTCCACTTCTTCGCCGCTCCTTCGACCACGCCCGAGCATCTCGACTTCCAGGAGGCCACCCTCACGGTGACCCTCAACCAGCTCATCGGCCGCATCGGCACCGTCGGCGCCCAATACCGTCTCAGCAACGCGCGGCTCGAGGACGTCTACCCGCAGATCCCGGTCGGCGTCCCCCACTCGATCCCACCCTACGAATTGAAGCCCCGACAACACCTCGAGAGCACCCTCCACCAGATCCAGTTTTACGCCGCATGCAATCATCCGTCCGGGCTCTTCGCCCAAGCCGACGCCCTCTGGTCGTCCCAGGCCAACCAGGGCTACAATCCCGCCCGGCCCGGCGATGACTTCTGGCAGTTCAATCTGCACGCGGGCTATCGATTGCCTGCCCGACGGGCCGAGCTCCGCTTCAGCCTGCTCAACCTTGCCGACCAGGATTATCGCCTGAACCCCCTCAACCTCACCGCCGACCTCCCCCGCGAACGCACCTTTGTCACCAGCCTCGTGCTGCGATTCTAGAGGCTATTGCGCCCTTCGCACCTCGCCCTCCGCACCGGCAATGGGTCAGGAGTCACTCGCCACCCATCCCTGATCCATGGTCACTCGTTGCACTTTTTCCCTGAATTCTCCATCGCTGGGCCGTAGGCTGTCCCGCCATGTCGGCCCTGCCGTTCCACCCAGCGATCGCGCGATGGTTCGAGGAGAAATTTGGTTCTCCCACCGAGCCTCAGCTCCAGGGTTGGCCGGCGATTCAGTCCGGCGCTCACACCCTGATCGCCGCTCCAACGGGCTCCGGCAAGACCCTCGCGGCATTTCTCTGCGCCCTCGATGCGCTCTTTCGCGACGGCTTGGTCCATGATCTCCCTGATGAGACCCGCGTGCTCTACATTTCGCCCCTCAAGGCGCTGAGCAATGACATCCACAAAAATCTCGAGCTGCCCCTGGCCGGCATTCGCGAGGTCCTGCGCGCGGACAGCGGACGCGACATCGTTGTCCGCGCCGATGTTCGCACCGGTGACACTCCGGCGGCCCGACGCCAAGCCATCAGTCGCTCGCCGCCACATATCCTCGTCACGACCCCCGAGTCCTTCTACCTGCTCCTGACCTCCGCTTCGGGCCGGCGGCTGCTCCGGCCGGTGCGCACCGTGATTGTCGACGAAATCCACGCGGTCGTGGCTGGCCGCCGCGGGTCGCATCTGGCGTTGAGCTTGGAACGACTCGACGCGCTGGCTGAACATCCCGTCCAACGCATCGGCCTCTCCGCCACCCAAAGACCCGTCAAGGAAGTCGCGCGCTTTCTCGTCGGCCACGCCCAAGCCAAGCCGCCACCCACCTGTAGGATTGTCGACACCGGCCACCTTCGCGCGCTGGATCTCGCCGTCGAACTCCCCGGCTCCAACCTCGAGGCCGTGATGTCCAATGAAGTCTGGGAGGAGATCTATCGGCGTCTGGCCCATCTGGTGAGGGAACACCGCACCACCCTGATCTTCGTCAACACCCGCCGCCTGGCCGAGCGCGTCACGCATCGGCTCGGCGAACTGCTGGGTGAAGACAAGGTCATGTCGCATCACGGCAGCCTTTCCGCGCCCACGCGTCTCGCGGCTGAGCACCGCCTCAAACGCGGCGAACTCAGCGCACTCGTGGCCACCGCCTCCCTTGAGCTCGGAATCGACATCGGCTCCGTCGATCTCGTCTGCCAGGTCGGCACCACCCGCTCCATCGCCACCCTCCTGCAACGCATCGGCCGCGCCGGCCACTGGCGGGGCGGCCTGCCTAAAGGACGCTGTTTTCCGCTGACGCGCGATGAATTGGTCGAATGCGTGGCCACGCTTCGCTGCATTCGACAGGGCGAGCTCGACCGCCTGGTCATCCCCGCCCGGCCTCTCGACGTGCTCGCCCAACAAATCGTCGCCGCTGTCGCCACCGATGACTGGGACGAGGCCGCGCTGTTTGAGCGGTTCCGAGGCGCCTACCCGTACCGCCACCTCACCCGGGCCGATTTCGACGCGGTCGTGCAGATGCTGGCCGAAGGCTACAGCACGAAGCGCGGGCGGCGCGGCGCGCTTGTGCATCATGACGCGATCCACCACCGCCTGCGCGGACGCCGGGGCGCCCGACTCACCGCCCTCACCTCCGGGGGCGCCATTCCCGACAACGCCGACTACCGCGTGGTGCTCGAGCCGTCCGATACCTTCATCGGCACCGTCAACGAGGACTTTGCCGTCGAAAGCATGGCCGGTGACGTCTTCCAGCTCGGCCACAACTCGTGGAAGATCGTCCGCATTGTTTCCGGTGTCGTTCGCGTCGAGAACGCCCACGGACAGCCGCCCGGCATCCCGTTCTGGCTGGGCGAAGGACCCGCCCGCACCACCGAGCTCTCCCGCGCTGTGGGCGCGCTGCGCGATGACCTCGCAACTCAATTGGAGGCCGCGGCCGACTCAGGCCCGGCTTCGATTGAGCAATGGCTCGACGACGAACTCGCTGGCCGGCCTCACGATTCCACCGGCCGGGGTGGCGCCGCTCCGCTTGAGGCCCAGCCGCGCGACAATGGCCGCCTGAGCTTGCCGCCCGAAGGCGCGCGCCAATTGATCGATTACTTCGCCGCCACCCGCCGCGCGCTCGGCGTCATTCCTTCCCAGCAATGCCTCGTGCTGGAGCGATTCTTCGACGAATCGGGCGGTATGCAGCTTGTCCTTCATGCGCCCTTCGGCGCACGCCTGAACCGCGCCTGGGGCCTCGCCCTGCGCAAACGATTTTGCCGAACCTTCAATTTCGAGCTGCAAGCTGCCGCCACGGATGATGCCATCGTCCTGTCCCTCGGCACGCAGCATTCGTTTCCACTGGAGGAAGTCTTCCATTACCTCAAAGCCGGAGGCGTCCGCGACATCCTCGTGCAGGCCCTGCTGGACGCTCCAATGTTCGCCATCCGCTGGCGTTGGAACGCCACCCGCGCCCTCGCCCTGCCCCGCTTTCGTGGCGGTCGCAAGATCGCCGCGCCCCTGCAACGAATGGAGTCGGAAAATCTTCTTACCGCCGTGTTCCCCGACCAACTCGCCTGCCTCGAAAATATCGTCGGCGATCGCGAGCTCCCCGATCACCCTCTCGTCCGGCAAACCATCGATGACTGCCTGACCGAGGCCATGGACATCGACGCTCTCGAAGCGCTGCTGCGACGCATTGAAAGCGGCGAGGTGCAGTGCGTGGCCCGCGACGTCCCTGAGCCATCGCCCATGGCTCATGAAATTCTCAATGCCAAGCCCTACGCGTTCCTCGACGACGCGCCGCTCGAAGAACGACGCACCCGGGCCGCCTACACCCGACGCTCTACCGACGCCGCCGGCGCCAATGAATCGGGCATCCTCGATCCCGCTGCCATCGAACGCGTCGGCCGCGAAGCCTGGCCACAGGCCGCAAATCTCGATGAGTTGCACGATGCGCTCCTGCTCCTTGGCCTCATGACCGCAGCAGAGGCCCAACGCACAACTCCCGAAGCCGGCGCGTGGCTGGCCTCCCTCGCAGAGTCCCGTCGCGCCGGCCGCATCGACATCGACGGCCCCCGCTGGATCGCCGCCGAACGCTGGGCCATGGTGCGCGCGGTTTATTCCGACGCCACCGTCGACCCACCGTTGACTCCGCCCGAGCCCGCGAGACCCCGCCTCTGGGAGCACCCCGAGGCTCTGCGGGAACTGGTGCGCGGACGCATGGAAGCGATCGGCCCCGTCACCGCCACGGAACTCGTCGTTTACTTCGCCCGGCCCCGACCTGAGATCGACGCCGCCCTGCTGGCGCTGGAGGCCGAGGGCTTTCTCCTGCGGGGAAAGTTTCGCCCAAATGTGGCCGAGTTGGAATGGAGCGATCGCCGGCTGCTCGCCCGCATCCATCGCCTCACGCTCAACCGCCTGCGGGCCGAGATCGAGCCCGTCTCGAGCGCTGACTTCCAACGTTTCCTCTTCGCGTGGCAGCGCGTCGACCCGACCCATCGGGCCGAGGGGCCCGACGGACTCCAAGCCGTGCTTGATCTGCTCGACGGCTGTGAACTGCCAGCCGCCGCCTGGGAGCCCGAAGTCCTCAGCGCGCGCGTGGTCGACTACTCGCCCCATTGGCTCGATCAACTCTGCGCCAGCGGACGAATCGGCTGGGGACGCTTGCGGCCGCCGGTCCGGCCAAACCCCCGCGCCGCCGGCCCCGTTCGTTCCACGTCGATCTGCGTGTTCTCTCGGGAAAACCTGCCGCATTGGCTCGCCCTCATCGACGAGCGGCCAACCCTCCCAGACCCTCGCGCCAGCCGGGAAGCACCCGACTCACCAAGCGAAGAAATCCCCGAGCGATCTCACGAAACTCAGTCGGTCCTCGACGCCCTGACCCGGTCAGGCGCGCTGTTCTTCGGCGAACTCGTCCGCCAGGTTCGCTTGCTGCCTTCGAAGGTTGAAGACGCCCTCGCGGAACTCGTGTCGCTCGGCTGGGTGACGAGCGACAGCTTCGAAGGATTGCGCGCCCTCCTGCTCCCGTCCGAGAAACGGATGCCCTTCGTCGACTCCGGGCGCGCGCGGCGGCACAAGGCGGTGACCAGCGTCGAGTTCGCCGGCCGCTGGACGCTCCTGCGCGAACCGGCGCCGTCCGCGATCCCTGACGATCGAACGACCGAAGCCGGAAGGGAGCCGGACTCGGATCACGACGACCATCACGCCATCGCCGTGGAGTTTTACGCCCGCGCGCTGTTGCGGCGTTATGGCGTGATGTTCCGACGGCTGATGGAACGCGAAGCGTGGCCCGTGACCTGGCACGATCTGGGCCGCGTCTACCGGCGGCTCGAAGCGCGCGGCGAGATTCGCGGAGGGCACTTCATTTCAGGAATCAGCGGAGAACAATTTGCCCTGCCGGAGGCTGTCGGGATGATGCGCTCGATGCGCAAAACGACACTGCCGGGCGAACTGACCGTGTTGTGCGGGGCGGATCCTTTGAACCTCGTAGGCATTCTCACGCCCGGACGCCGTGTGCCGGCTATCGCCGCGAACCGCATCTTGTTCCAAGACGGCCTGCCTATCGCGGCCCAGATCGGCGACGAGGTCAGTTCATTGGATCCGACGGTTCAACTCGGCCCCGCCCTCGAGCACCAACTTCGAGTCGGCTCTCTCGCCCCGGCGCTGCGCCCATATTATGGCTAACGTGGCCACCGTCCGCGCTCCGACAAAAAGCGATGTCCCAACCGCCACGTCGCACGATCGTGCGTGGCGTCGGAGACAAAGACCGGCGGCGCGTGTCCTGACGACACACGCCGCCGGCCTGGTCGATCCCGCCTGCTATGGCAGGACGAAGCGGTAGAATCGTTGCGCGTGCTTGGGCGCGTCCGGATCGACAAAGGACAAAGCGCCGCCTGATTCGCCGACGGCGTGGCCGATCGAAATCCAATTCGTGGTGGTCAGATCTCCGATGGCTTCCACGTCATACGTCAGACTGGGAATGCCCGTCCCGCTAATCTCGATTCCTCCACCCGGCAGGCGGCTAATGCGGCCCAACTTCGCGCCGGGAGTGGCGGTCAGCTGCGTCAAGACCACATCGTTGCCGTCGCCACCCTGATAGCTGATCTTGAATTGGGCGCCGTTGATCGTGGCCGTTGCGCCCTCCGGCAAAAAGGCAAACGTCCCTTGCACCGCATCGACGCCGTCATTGCGGATGATGACGAACTGATTGCTGACGGAGCCGGCGAAGGATTGAGTGAGATAAAACGTGGCGCCTCCGAGCTTCACCGTCCCACTGACCTCGAGTTGGTCGTAATCCACTCCCTCGATCTTCCCGCCCAGATCGATGTTAAAGGAACTGGCCGCATCCAGCGTGACGGACTTGCTCTTGAGACGGCCATGGAACGGGGCCGAGATATTGTCACCGGGAACGGTGCGTCCGCCCAAACCGGTGAGGAACCCAACGGCGCCCTGGCCGTGCAAGTGGCCATGGGGGCTGACAAAGATGCTGCTGTTCTGCTGGCCGTTGGCGTAGAGATGGCCGTTGTTGATCATCATCGATCCCGAAAGTGTGTTGGTCCCCGTGAGGGCCAGGGAGCCGTTACCTTCCTTGCAGAATTGGGCAGCGAAGCTGGTGCCCGCGATGGTCCCGCTGAAAACCGTGCTGGCATTGTTGCCGCCGTTGGTGAGAGCCCCGAGCCGGAGATCGACCAAGCCGGATCCGGCAAGCGAACCGATGGTCTCGTCCTTGTCATTCAAGTCGAGAAGTCCGGAAGCGTTGACGACGACCGACGACGCATCGCCGATTTGACCACGGGCAAACAGGCGGACCGTTTCATGCGCCGGAGCGTTCGTGGCGCTGCCGATGATCAGCGGGCCGGGCACGGCCACCACACCGTTGGGTTTGCGAAGCTCAAGAACCGTCGGCCGAACGGCGAGCCATTGATCGGTGCCGAGAACCACGGTGGGGCCTGCATAGGTATTGGCCACGGCGCCGCCCAACCGGAGCGCGCCCCCCTGTTCCACCGTAAGGCCGCCGGGACCGGAAATGCTTCCATTCAGATCCAAGCTTTCATTGTTGGCGGCATTGTCGACGACGATCCGGGCGTCCCCGAGCAGGACGATGTCACCGTCCCAGGAATTGTTGCCAACGGAGGCAAACCAGCTCTTGTCTTTCAAAGTGAGAATATCCGATGGGCCGTGATAATTCAGGCCGACGTAGAACCAGGCGTTGCTGGCGACCGTCGTGCCACCGAGCGGCGAGCCCAGGCTGCCAGGTTGCTCAGCCGAGAGCCAACCCTCCTGAACGTCAGTGACGCCACGGTAAGTGCTGTTCGTGCCATCGAGGCGGAGGCCAAACGGACCCTGCTTAAGGATGCCGGCCGGGTTGCCACCGTCGCGCAGGTTGCCTTCCAGTTCGATGGCACCCGGAGTCAGCGATGTAAATGCCCGGTCTCTCCCGCCCAGCGAAACCTCGCCGTAAATCGTCGGGTAATTGTTCCAGAGCGACGTCCCCGTCACGTCACCGGCGAGGATGAGAATTCCGGCGCCAGAATTGGTGATGACGGACCCGAACATTGTGAGGGAGCCAACGGTTTGCTGGTAGCCGTTGAGATCGAAGACGCCGGTCACGTCCAGCTGCACCGGGAGCGCGAGCGGCAATTGTTCGGAGGCCAACAAGCGGACGACATTGGTGTGGGGAATGACTTGCGAGTTGGCAAGCGGGTGAGGCTGGCCCACGAAAAACGAACCGGGCACAGCCGGTTGCCACATGGTTTTGCCCAGCGTGAGCAAGCCACCATGTGCGTAGGTGGCGCCGGTGTAGGTGTTCGCGCTGGGACCGTCGATGCCCACGGTGCCCAAACCGACAAACGCGACGTCTCCTGCCCCGTCGATGACGCCGCTCAGATTGAGCGTGCGGCCATCGGCGACGGCGATCGTTGAGGTGGACTCCAACGTGATTGGCCCGGACCAGATCGCATTGGCCGATTTGACTTCGAGCGCGCCGAACTCAGCGCCAATCAGTCCGCCGGGACCCGATCCGTTCAAATAAAGGTGCTCGTTGGCGACGTTGACTCCGGAGAGTCGCAGCGTCGCGCCGCTCTTCACGTAGGTGCCCAGGCTCGTCGCTCCCAACGCCTTGCCATGGGTGACATCGAGAACCCCGTCGTTGACATAGACGCGCCCATGAAAGGTGTTGAACCCAGCCAGGCGCAACGTGCCGGAACCAACCTTGCTCAGGTTACCCGCACCCACTCCATCCTGGATCGCAGCGTTCACTTCCAGAACGCTGTCGCCCTGGACCGCAATCGTGCGATCTGCCGCGGTCATTGTCATTGTCCCGCTGATGCTCGCCGGCAGATTTTGCGTGGAGTTCGACACGGTCAGGTCACCGAGCAACGTCAGGTTCCCCGGTGCCGCGGGCCCGGTCAAACTCGGCGTGGTCACGGCGCCACGAACGATCGTCAGCTCCGTGAATGCGTCGTCGTTGCCGTTGAGGGCCAGCGTGCAGTTTGGCCCCACGAAGACCCGGGCGGGATCGGCAATCTGATGGCTTCTGTGAAAGATGACGCTGACTGGAAAATCATTCTGGTCTGCGTCGCCGAGGGTAAAGTCTCCGGGGATGGCGACCGCATCAAATAGGTCTCCACCCTTGTTCAAGTGCAGCGTGCCGCCATCTCCACGGAATTCCGTCCGGCCGGTATAGGTGTTCGCACTAGTGCCGGCGAGCGTCAGGCTGCCGCGGGCCATCTTGGTGATTCCGCCATTGCCTTTGATTTCGCCGGAGAGTTCAAGGGAGGCGCTGCTCCCGACGCTGAAGGTGTGTTGAGCGGTCAGGGTCAGCGGCGTGCTGATGACGTTGCTCTGGCCGGAAACCAAAATGCTGATCAAGGCCGGGCCGCGAAGCGTGATCGCATTGTTGCCATTGATGGAAGCGTGACTGCCTTTGAAGGCAATCGAATCGACCACGAGTCCGGCGACGTTGTTATACGAAGCCGGGCGGGCCGGGTTCACGGGAATGACGATGGCCACAGGCGACTCGCCAGCAGTCGGGGCGAGGCCTTCGTCCCAATTGCCCGGATTGTTCCAGAGGGCATTGAGTTTGCCATTCCACGTGTGGGTGCCGGCGCGGCCAGGGACGGCGCTCGCCGCGAGGGCGAGAGCAAGGGAGACGACGATTCGGAGTTTCATGGATGTGTTCGTTTCTTTAGTTGTTGCGACGGACAGCTCAGGGCCGAGCGTCGGCAGGATGTGTTTGTGTGCGTGGATCCTCAATCCGGTCCGGGATTGATCGCCGCACCGGGCCAAGGAAATTGGGCGTTCCTCCTACGGAGCGACGAGACGATAGAATCGAACCGGATGCTTCGGCGCGTCTGGATCGATGAACTGAATCTTGGCTTGGACACCGGCCACCACGCTGCCGATGACCGACCACGGTGACGGCGGCGTGAGGCTGTCGGTAGCCAAGACGTTATAGGGGACCCCGATCGTACCGATCGCAGATAATGTTTTGCTGCCGTTGGCCTGGGTCGTCAGGCCGATGATCGTGGGCGGCGGCACGACAAGCGGAACCCGGGTCAAAGTCACGTCGTTGCCGTCCCCACCGCGATAAGTGATGACGTAGACACTGTGATCGACGGAATTAGTCAGCCTGCCACCTTCTGGGAGATCATTGAAGTGGCCAACGACCGCGTCGTGACTGACGTGATCGATCAGCGTGAGGGACTGGCCCATCGCCGGAGCAAAACCCAAGGCCAGCTTCAACGCGCCGTTGTTCAAAATGATCGGGCCATTGACGACCAGACGGTCAGCGTCGATACCCGGAATCAGTCCGTCCTCATTCATCTCCAAACGGCCTGCGCCGTCCATCTCCAACCCCGCGCATTGGACACTCGCGTAATAAAATCCAATCTCGATCTGGCCCCCGTTCGCGATCAACGGTCCCGCGTCCGCCAGCAGTCGCAGCGTGCCGGCCGCATTCACGGTGAATGCGCTACTCTTGGTCGGCCCATACAGGTAGACGCTTCCGGCCAGCACAGTCGTCGGGCCGGAATACGTGTTCGTGCCATAGAGACTCAGGCCGCCGGACCCGGTCTTGGTCAGGCCTGCGCCCACACCCCCACTCAGGTTGGCATAGACGCCGAGGTGATTGGTCTCGACGTCAAAAACACGCGTGGCAGAGCCCAAGGACACGTTCCCGTGGACCGCGGCGCCTGAGACGTTGGTGCTCGGCTGCATCACGTCGCCATTGAGCTCGAGCAACCCGGTCGACAAGTGAAACCCGCTGAAGACGGCGCCGCCATTCAACACCAGCCCATGAATCGTGTTGGTGTGTCCCTGCAAATCGAGAAGGCCATTGGGAAAGACGGTGACCGTCGCGCCGCGACCGATCTGCCCATCGCTGAGACACGTCAGCCAGTTCGGCGCGGCGGCGCCGGAGCTGCCGACAATCAACGCCGAAGTCACGGCCCCTCCGGCGGCTTTGTTGAGATACGTTCCCGAGGCCCTGGCCCAGAGCGGCCCGATGAAGGCGTTGCCCAGCCCGCCGCCGGCAAAAATGACCTGGCCAGCTCCGGCCGTCGTGAAACCGCCCGAACCCGCGACGGTCGACGTGATCGTGACGTCCGCTCCGGCCTCCGAGCTGATGGTGTTTGCTCCGGTCAATTGAAGCCGAATGTCGAAGACATTGAAACTTCCCGCGTTGACGAAGGACAGGCCGCCTTTGAGCGCGATCGGCCTGAAGCCGGCGCTGCCAATCGAGTAGTGACTGCCAGTGATGCTGATAAGATCGACCTGCAAGCCCGAGATGTCGTTTGTGCTCAAACTGGCGGGATGAGCGGGCGTTGGGAAAAGAATCTGAACGGGTGCGGCCTCGACCGCGGACGGAGGATTCAGACTGACCCAGTTTTGCGGGTTGCTCCAAAGGGTGGTCGCACCAGCCCCGGTCCAGATGTGCAAGCCGGCGCGAGTTGACGGCGTGGCGGAGATCAGGACGAGAGCGGCGAGAACAGAAAATATCTTCGATGGTTTCATGGTGGTTCTTGAAGAGTGAAGAGAGGTGGTGACACGCAGCGCACTGGCGCGGGTTGACTCGCTGCAGCTCCGCCGACTCCATCGAGCCGGCCGGGAAAGAGCGTCGACACACAGAGAGCGACGGGTTCCGTCCGACTGGACCGAGCCCGAGCGGGTCAGCCCGCGCCAGATGTTTTTCGCTGCGTAGACGTGTTGTTTCGTCATGGGCGCAGTCGTAACACCAGAGGCCCGGCACTGAAATGCGACCACGGTCGCAGAGCTACCACCACGGTCGCATTGACGATCCTGGGAGGGAGGACGCCAACGGCTCCAACTCACATGCAAGGTAGGGCGCGCTCTCCGCAGCGCGCGGCGGTGCGGTCTACCGTGCGGACGGCCGGCTGGCGCCGGAGCGCCAGCCCTACCGGCTGTGCTCGCGTGACACGACTGGCCTCCGAAGCGCGGCAAGGCGCCGGCCAAATGCGACGTTGGTCGCATTGACAGTGCGGGTCGGGCGAAGACAATGCACCGCAGCGGACCGCAGCAGTTGAGCGAGGGGCGAGGGAGTAGGCGGCCGCGCGTGAACGATCAACCGCCTTATGTCACAACCGAGCCCTGGGCCCGCCGAGAACCACCGTCCCGGCCTCGGGCTGGATGCTCGACGAGAACACATCCGACGCAGCTTTCTTCGCGCGAACACTGCGGTGGCCGTCGTGCTGGTTGCGGTGCTGACGTTGGCGTGGGCGGCGGTGGTCGCCAGTCTCCGGGCGGCGCGCCAACGATGGCGGGCGGAACAGGCCCAGAGCGCTGCCCGAATGGAACTGCAGCGCACCTACCTGTCCCAAGGTCGAGCGGCGCGCCTCGGGACATCACTCGGCCGACGCCAGGAAAGCCTCAGCGCCATCACCAACGCCGCTTCCATCCAGTCTTCCGTCGAACCGCGGAACGAGGCCATCGCTGCCCTGGCACTCCCTGACTTTGTCATCGAACACTCGTGGGCCTTGCCGAGCGACCACGTCACTCAGGCCTTCGATCCGGCGCTTGAGCTCTACGCGTCCGGCCTGCAGAACGGCGACGTGGTTCTCCACCGAACGTCTGACAATACCGAAGTGGGGCATTTCCGTCGGCAAGAGGCTGCCATTCCAGACGCCCAAGGCGCCGTTCTTGGTCTTGAGTTTTCACCCGACGGAAAGCGGCTGGCGGTCCGTTTTCAAAGAGGCGGAGTGGTGGCTTGGGATTGGGTCAGCAACCGAATCGTCTTCCGGCACGCACTCGATCGGCCGCGCCAACCATTGAGCCGCCCACGTTTTACTTCCGACGGGCGCTATCTCGTCTGCATGACATCCCTGCCGTCCGACGGCGTCGCCGTGTTTGACCTCGAGAGCGGGGCACGCGTGGCTCATCTCAAACCATTCAAAGCCTACGCTCACGCCGCACCGCGACCCGGGACGACCTTGCTGACCATCAACACCGAGACGAACGCCGTCATGGTGGACTGGCAGACCGGAGCGACCGTGGCCAGCTTCCCGTTTCCAGCGGGCATCCAACGAATGGCCTGGAGCCTGGACGGCACGCGCCTCGCCATTGCCGGAAATACCGTAGATGTCCACCTCTGGGACTTGCGGTCGGGCCAGAAGCGGATTCTGACCGCCCACACCACCGAAGTTCGCCATCTCACCTTCAGTCCCGACGGCGAGTGGCTGGCTTCAGCGGCGTGGGACGGCACGTCGCGCATCTGGGACGCGAGGACCGGCCGGATGATTGGATCGATGGACGGCTTCGCTGAGCAGTTCGGCAATGACGGTCGCCTGGCAGTGAGCCGATTCAAGGGCGCGATTGAAATCGGCGCAATCCGGGCCAGCCCGATTTATCGTGCGCCGGCCGGTCCCGGACCGGCTGAGGCGGCAACGTGGGCCATGGACCTGAGCGCTGATGGTCGCTGGTTGGCGACGGCGCACTACGATGATGCCGTGGTGCTCTGGGACTTGGCGGAGAAGACCAAGCCCGTATCCATGGACCTGCCGGGCGCCCGCCTCCCGGCTTTTGATCCGCAGCGGCCTGAGCTCTCGTTGACCACCAGCCGAACAGTCGTTACTCACGCGTTGACCAACGCCGGGGCCGCGGGCGCGGGGAAACTCACTTGGATCAGCCCCACTCCGGTTTCAACTCCGCCCGAGTTTAACCCGCAGTGGATCGCCTTTTCGGGCGACGGCCAGACCATGGCGCTCGGCTCGTTCTTCGAGGGAAGAGTTTTCGTGGCTAATCGTTCGGAGCCGGAGCAAAGAACATGGCTCAAGGGACTCGGGCATCTGACGCGACTCGAGGCTCAGAGCCCGGGGGCCGGGCTCGCCGGCGGGGGGACGCTGGCCTTGAACAAGGACGGCCGACTGGCCGCTTGTGGTTTCGGTTACCCCCACGGCGTCAAGGTGTGGGACACGCGTACCGGCGAAGTTGTCGCCGAGCTCGGATCAGACAACGCCGTCATCCAATTCAGTCCGGGTGAGGAGCGCCTCGCCGCGGGCAGCCGCTCGTCCTACCGCATGATTACCACCAACGGATGGAGGGAACTCTGGTCCGCGCCGCGCGAGGGAGCTCTGCTCGGTCCGGGCCCCTGCGCGTTCTCGCCCAACGGCGCGCAGATCGCCGTGGCAATTTCGCCGCAATTAACCGCAATCTTGAATGCGGCCACCGGCAAGGAGATCGTCCGGCTCGAGGCCCCTCGGCCGGCGACCATCAAGGCACTGCGCTGGTCCCCGGACGGGCGAAGGCTGGTGGCGGGCACGATGGAAAATTTTATTCAGGTCTGGGATCTGGCAGCGCTGGGGCACGAGTTGGCTGGCTTGGGCCTCCCCCCTCTCGATTCCGTTTCCACCCAACCTAATCGTGGCGTTCCCGCAAGCGTCGACCCGGTAATTTCCGGTCGACCGGAAATTACCGTCGCCCTCCTCCTCGGGCTGCTGGCAGGAGGCGCCGTGACTGCCGTGGCCTTTCTGGCGCTGCGGCGACATCGACGTTTGATTCAGGAATTTGCGGCCAGCGAAGATCGCGCTGGCGAGCGCGAGCGCGAGCTGAAGATCGAGCGCGAATTGGGCCGGCTCAAAAGCCAGTTTGTGACGACCGTGTCGCATGAATTCCGCACGCCGCTCGGAGTCATCATGGCATCGACGGAAAACTTGCGCGACTACTACGACCGCTTTAGCGCCGGCCAGCGCGTCGAGCATCTGCACGATATCTTCGACGCCGCACGAACGATGGCGGGTCTGATGGAAGAAGTGCTGCTGCTGGGACGGGTCGAAGCCGGCAAAGTTGCCTTCACTCCGCAGCCTCTCGATCTGCAGTCGCTCTGTGAACGTTTCATCGACGAAGTCCGCTCGGCCACCGACGCACGCTGTCCCATCCAGCTCTCCCTCGCTCCCGCCCCTCGCTCTGCTCGCGGGGATGAAGGCCTCTTGCGACACATCCTCGTCAATCTCCTCGGCAACGCCGTCAAATATTCCCCGCCCGGAAACCTCGTGGAGTTTCGCGTCGAGCCCCGCGAATCCTTTGCGGTTTTCACCATCCGCGATCGTGGCATCGGGATTCCCGACGAGGACGCGCCGCATCTCTTCGAGGCGTTCCATCGCGGACGCAACGTGGGCGACACACCTGGAACCGGACTGGGCATGGTCATCGTCAAGCGCTGCGTTGAGCTGCATGGAGGGGAGATCGACTTCACGAGCCACCCAGGCGAAGGGACCACGTTTACGGTCGGCTTGCCGCTTTTTATGAAACTAGGCTGAAACCGGGGGCCGCTAAAGGCGTCTCGCCAGGCGGGCCACGGACTGGACCGGGCGGCCAGCGCCGAGCATCGAGTCCGCGATTTGCTGATATAGCGCCGTCCAGCTTGCCTGGGCGTCGGCGTTGAACTCTGCACCCAACGTCGTTCCCAGCGCCCAGAGCAAAGCCTGGCCAACCGTCCGATAGTGCTCGGGACGGACACCGTAGCCGACATGACGCCGGCCCAGCGCCTCCAGAATCGGCTGCAGCGCGGCAGCCTGGTCGGCCAGTTCCACGGCGGTGCGGAGAAGCGTCATCAGCTTCTCGGCCTGCGCTTCGATGTCCGCCTTGAAGAGCGGGCGCAGCGCTGGATCGAGTGTGAACAATCGCTGGTAAAACGCGAGGGCGGCCACGCGCGATTTTGTTTCGAGCGACACGAAATTGCTTCGAATCACCTCAATCTGGCGCGGCGTCAGTTTCATGCCACCGAGTCTACCGGTGGAGATCGCCTGGAGCCATGCGACCAAGGTCGCATTCTCCATCCGTCGGTGAATTTGCTAGCACAGTCCCATGCAACACATCTTGCTCATCGAGGATCATCCGCCCATGCGCCGTAACCTCGCCACCTTTCTCCAGATGGAAGGCTACGAAGTGACCAGCGCCGAGAACGGACGGGCCGGGATTGAGTCCGCCCTGGCAGATGTGCCGGACCTCATCATCTGCGATGTGATGATGCCGCAGCTGGATGGCCATGGCGTGTTGCAAGCCCTGCGCGCCAATCGATCGACGGCCAACACTCCGTTCATTTTCCTCACCGCCAAGGGCGAAAAGCTGGACGTCCGCACCGGAATGAACCTCGGCGCCGACGATTACCTGACGAAGCCGGTGGCGAAGGCGGATCTGTTGGGTGCAATTCGATCCCGATTCGAGCGCGCCGCGGCGCGCGAGCGCGAGTTGGAGGCGCAGGTGACCGCTGCCCGCCGTTTCCACCCGAACTTCGACTCCGCTCAGCCCCTGGAAGAGAAGCTCGGCCTGACCCCGCGTGAGGCCGAAGTCCTCCTTTGGGTCGCCCAGGGCAAAAGCAACGGCGACATTTCCATCATTTGCGGTGCGGCAGAAAAAACCGTCAAGAAGCACGTCACCCACATTTTCGAGAAATTGAACGTCGAGGGTCGCAATGCGGCCACGCTGCGCGCCCTGGAAATCCTGAGTTCTTGAGCGACTACCCGCACCACCGCGAGCGAACCCTGCAAAATTAAAGGCTGTCTTCCTTGTTATCATGGTGCCGACGGAGGGGGTCGAACCCACACACTCGTAAGAGTACCAGATTTTGAGTCTAGCGCGTCTGCCAATTCCGCCACGTCGGCTACCTGAATGACGGCACAACCAATACACCAAGGTTCTCGAGCATCGCAAGCATCCAGTTCGCGTCCAGTGCATCCGCCGATTGTCGGTGAAACTTCGTCCGATGTCCGGAACGCGGGCTTTCTGCCCAGCGACGGCCAGAATCGGCGGCCCCTTAGTAAAGTTCGAGCCAGTTCACGTCACCATCGGCGCCGACGGCAACAGCAGGAACCGCGAAGCCCGCGCGGTCAATCTCAACCCGCAGTTGAACAAGTGCGAGAACAGCAGCTGGGCGAACTGGGCTTCTTCGACAAACGTGCCCTACGGAAGGTGGTCCAGGCGGCGAAGGGACAGCCCGCCGATGCTCCGTTTCGGGTCACGTTGGAGGACGCCGTTCGCCACGGCCTCACGATCGAAAAGTCGAGCCAGCCATGGTGCCCTCAAGCGCGAGGAGCGTTTCCCGGTATTTTGCACGCGTCCATACTCTGAGCTTTTCTGGAATCTTCCAATGTGGTGGTGGAATGGAGCGCTTCCAAGGCGCGAAGCGTGGCAGCTCCGCGCGTTTCGACTCCGAGTTTTTCAAACATCTCCTGCACATGCTTTTTCACGGTGGATTCAGTGATCCCAAGAATTGCGGCGATGTCAGAGTTGGTCTTGCCTTGAGCGAGCCAGAGCAGGGCTTCCGTTGCTCGAGGGGTGAGGCCGAGTTTTCGCAAGGGCTCGGCCGATGAAAAGTCCGGTTTGAATTCAGGATTCGCCTGCAGCTCGGAACGGCGCAAGCGCGCTTCAATCGCCAAGACAAGGTCCGCATTGGCGACGGGCTTGGTAAGATAATCATCGGCGCCGAGATTCATGCCGCTACGAAGATCATCTTTTTCGCCTTTGGCCGTTAGAAAGATAAATGGCGTTCGTGCCAGGGTGGCATCCGCTTGCAAGGCTTGCAGCACGCCGTGCCCATCCAATTCCGGCATCATCACGTCGCACAAGATTAGATCGGGCTTTTCGCGCTTTGCCGTGGCGACACCTTGTCGGCCGTTCTCGGCCGCGATTGGCTCATAGTCGTAATAGCGGAGGAGGGTCGTGATGTTCCGACGCATCTCCGGCTCATCTTCAATGACCAGTATCTTTTTCATGGCTCGTTCCAAAAATGGGCAGTCTCACCGTCACCGTGGTGCCGTCGCCAATCTTGCTATTCACTTCCACCTTCCCGCCGTGCAGTTCGGCGCAACGTTTCACCAACAACAAACCGAGCCCGGTGCCGGGACGGCTTCCGACGTTGCCACCGCGGTGAAAGGCTTTGAACAACTGCGGCTGCTCGGCTTCCGCGATGCCAATTCCTCGGTCACGAACGACACACACGGCATCCTGCTGTTGTCGCTCAACAACAAAGGACACTGTTGCGCCCGGCTCGGAATATTTCACCGCGTTGCTCAACAGATTTGTGAAAATGTGACCAAGCAATTGCTCGTCGGCTTGTGCATTGGGCGGCACCGAGTTCAACGATAGCTCAATGAGACATTTGCGATTCGTCGCCGAAAGGATCTCGTCCACAACCCGCCGGCAAAACAGGTTCACGTCAATTGGGGCCGGCTTGAAACTCAGTTTGCCCGCCTCCAGTCGGCTGAGGACGAGAACGCCTTCCATCATGCCGGCCATGCGCCGGGTGTTGCGGGAGATGGACTCCAGTTGGTCGTCGCGTTCAGTGGGCGGCATCCTTTGGTGGAACTCCCGGAGCAACTCCGCCGAAGATTGGATGATCCCCAAAGGCGTCCGAAATTCGTGTGAGACCATAGAGACGAAATTGCTTTTGAGCTGGCTGAGTTCCTTTTCGCGTTCGAGGGTTCGGAGCAATTCCTCTTCCGCTCGCTTTCGCTGGGTAATGTCGATGGCCATGGAAAGCATGTGTGGCGTGTCGTTCAATTGGATAGTTTCGGCGGAAAGCAGGATCGTGAATTCTTTCCCGCTGCGATTGCGCCAGCGACATTCCCGGTGGCGAATTGAGCCAGAGGTATACATGTCATTCAAAATCGAATCGCGTGCCGACGGGTTCTCCCATAGTCCAAGCTCGTCGCAGCTACGGCCCACGACTTCCTCCAGTGGATAGCCCAGCCAGTTCAAGTAGGCATCGTTGGCGAGGACATATTTTTCATCGCTCATGCGGAGTATGCCGATGAAGGCCGGGCTGGCTTGGAAGGCCGAACTGAAGCGCGCTTCGCTTTCGCGCAACCGGGCTTCGCTCGCGCGCAACTCGGCTTCGGATCGTTTCCGCTCCGTGATGTCATGACCCATGGCAAGAATATGGGGCGCGCCGTTGAGTTGAATTACTTCCGCGGACAAAAGGATGGTGAACAATTTGCCATTCCGATTGCGGAAATTGCACTCGCGTTCGCTAACCGAGCCGTCACTTCGCAAGGAGGCCCAGAACGCTTCGCGGTCCTGGGGCTGGTCCCACAAGCCGAGTTCGGCGGTATTTCGTCCAAGGATTTCTTCACGCGTAAATCCGGTCCAGTTTACGAAGGCGTCGTTTGCCAGAACGAAAGCCCCATCGCTCATCTGCGCGATGATCGTAAGTATCGGGCTGGCCTGGAATGCCGCGCTGAAACGCGCTTCACTCTCGGCCAAGGCAGCCTGGGCACGCTGACGTTCCGTGATGTCGGTGATGTATGCCTGGATGACGTGGCGGCCGCTCCACTCAATTCGCGTGAGCGCCACTTCCATCGGGATCAACTTGCCGTTCGGCGCACGGGCCAGCCATTCGAAGCGATTGCCGCCCGTGGCCAGGCATTCTTGAATATGCCTGGCGGCCAACACGGAGGATTTCTCGCCATTGGGCTGCAAATCCGGCGCGAGATCGCCAGGATGATGCCCAATCAACTCCTGCGGGCTTTGACAGCCGAACAACTGCACCGCAGCGGAATTAACTTGCAGGAGTTGGTTTTTATCGTGGAGCACCACTCCATGGCAGGAGCCTTCAAACAAGGCGCGGAACTTCGCTTCTGATTCGCGCAAGGCGCGCTCGGACTGTTTGCGTTCGGTGTTGTCGATGATGCTGGCGCGAAGCAAATTCTGATTCTCCGCCGGCAAGCGCAGCAACCGGACTTCCGTGGGAATCAACCCGCCATTGGGTTGCCGATGAGTCCATTCAAAGATCGGCATCCCTCCGGCCAAAGCTTCGGCCATGAGTTCGTGGGCCAGCTCGCTGGAGCGTCGTCCATCTGGCTGAAATTCCGGGCTCACATCGGCGGGAGTCAGTTCTGCCAGTTTTTCCATTGGCACTCCGTAGAGTCGGCAGGCGTGTTCGTTCCCGAAAAGAAAGCGGCCGGTGTCTCCATTAAAAACCACGATGGCTTCGGGCGCGTGTTCGACCAGTGCGCGGAGGCGGGCCTCGCTCGTACTGAGTTCCGCCGTGCGCTCAGCCACGCGGCGTTCGAGAGATTGGTTCAGTTCACGGAGTTCGCGTTCGGCTTTCTTCCGTTCGCTGATGTCTCGGGAAATGATCACGTGAATGTTTCTCCCGCCCATGAGCAAAGCGGTGGCCGAGACCTCGATGGGAATGTCGCACCCGTCCCGCCGCCGCATCAACCATTCGAAAAGATGCGCTCGGTCTCGCTGGATGATGGCAATAATTTCCGCCGACTTCTCCGCGGACGGAGTGCCGTCCAATTGCAATGGAGGCGAAAGTTCATCGGGTCGCATGCGCAGCAATTGCTGCTTATTTTCGGCGCCACTCAGTTTGACCGCCGCCTGGTTGCAATCCACAAATACGCCAGCTTCCGCATCAAGCAGCCAGACCGCATCCATGCTACGCTCGAAAAAGCTCCCAAACACAGAACCACTCTTACCGATTATCAAATCTATTGCACTGGGACTTCCGCCCCGCTCAAGTTCTATCGCCGACGAGTTCATTACCTGGACCTGCAATGGTTGTTAGCGCGACTGACTAATACCATAAGGCCCAACGCCGCCCCCGCAATCCTCTATCTGTCCAGGGGTATGGGTCTTAAGTCCCAGTGCGCTTGGGGAACACTTGCTTCAGTCTCATCTCCAACAAGCGTGATAAAAGTCAAATCCTTCCTCTGCACGCTGGCCTTGACCAACTTCATGAGGGCGGCGATGGCGCAGGAAGTCTCCATCCCCGATCCGGGACTGAACGCCGCTATTCGCGCGGCGCTGGAGAAGCCCGCTGGGCCATTGACCCAACAGGACATGCTCCAGTTGACCGTCCTGGATGCGCACGACCGAAACATCAGCAGCCTAGTTGGGTTGGAGACGGCTCGCAATCTGCACACACTGTTACTTTTCGCCAATCATCTTACCAATTTCTCCCCACCCACGTTGACGAATCTGGTGTCTCTCGATCTCAGCGGGAATTCGCTCACCAACGTCTCTCTGCCCGGCGGCACGACCAGCCTGTTTTCACTTGTCATCGAGGGCAATCCGCTTACCCAGCTCACGCTGCCGGCAGACCTGACCGGATTGGAGGAACTTGTTCTCGATGGCAATCAGCTCGCCGGTTTCAGTCTTCCCGCCAACCTGAATCGCCTGGGCATGCTCGACCTTGGGTTCAATGCCCTCACCAATTTCTCTTTGCCCAGCGGGCTGACTAATTTGGACATGCTTCGATTGAGCGGTAATTCCCTCTCCGATTTCGCCGTCCCCACAGGGTTAACCCGATTGACGCAGCTTTACCTCGATCAGAATCGACTGGCCAGCTTCACGCTGCCCGCAGGCCTGACGAACCTGCACGCGCTCGATCTCTTCTTCAATCATCTCACCAACCTGAACCTGCCCTCGGACCAGAGAAATCTGATCAGCCTGGACCTCGATAACAACCGGCTCAGGAGTCTCAATTTGCCCGCGAACCTGACCGGGTTGAGCTTCCTCCACGCCCGCGATAACGAAATCACGAATTTCAACCTGCCGGTGGATATGAGAGCGTTAACTTTTCTCGACATTGGCGAGAATCAACTGCGGAACGTCAGCTTGCCAGTGGGGATGGGTCGTCTGAATTTTCTCCGACTTTCGGGCAACACGAATCTAACCAGCCTCACGCTACCGGTCGGCATGACCAACTTGAGCGGCATTTTTCTCCGATTAAATAGCCTGACCAATCTCGTCTTGCCGCCAGACCTGAAGCAGCTGTTCCAGATTGATCTCCTGGGCAATCAACTCACCAGTCTTACTCTGCCTCAGGGGCTGACCAATCTGGTCACTCTGATTCTCAGCGGCAATCAACTGACGAATCTCACTTTGCCGCCGGACATGACGCGTTTGTTCTCGCTCATTCTGGACGGCAACCCGCTGACGCAACTGGTTTTGTCGGAGGAGGAGGCGACACACGTGCCCGGGGTAATTGTGACATTGGAGAATCGGGGTATCCCGGTGTTCAAATACCCGCTGACAGTCCAACTCAAAAAGCAGATGAGGCTGCCGGGCGGCGCATTCCGGTTCGAGATCACCGGGCCACCGGGCAATTACACGGTCCTTGGCTCGACGAATCTTGTGGATTGGACCGAGCTGGGTGCTTCGATTGACCCGCTCGGGAGCATCTTCATCACGGATACCTTCACGCAGTTTTCGCCGCAGAAGTTTTATCGGGTGCAATTGCAAACACCGCCTCCAAACATGGTGTTCATCCCGCCCGGCACATTCACCATGGGCAGCCCCACCAACGATTTTGACAGCAGCATTGATGAACGTCCGCAAACGACTGTCACTTTGACCCGCGGCTATTGGATCGGGAAATATGAAGTGACTCAGGCAGAGTACTTGTCGGTCGCGGGCACAAACCCAAGCAATTTTCCCGGCGACCTGAAACGCCCGGTTTCCAGCGTGAGCTGGTTCGACGCGACCAACTACTGCGCCAAGCTTACGGAGCGCGAACTCGCCGCGGGCAGAATTCCTTCCGGAAGTCGTTACCGTCTTCCAACGGAGGCCGAGTGGGAATGCGCTGCGCGTGCCGGCACAACGACGCAGTTCAGCTACGGAGACGATCCGAACTATGCGCGCACAACAAATTTTGCCTGGTTTCTCGACCTGGGACATCCCGACCTGATCGTTCATCCAGTCGGGCAGAGGCTTCCCAATCCGCGTGGATTGTACGACGTACACGGGAATGTGTGGGAGTGGTGCCTGGACAACTATGGCCCGTTGCCCGGCGGAGTGCAGATTGATCCGACCGGCCCTGCCTCCACGTTAGCCCGGGACAAAGTCGCGCGCGGTGGAGCTTACGACTATCCCAACTCATCTTGTCGTTCGGGCACACGGCTTTTCCGTTTTCCCCATTTTCCGGATTCGGACGTCGGCTTCCGTGTGGTGCTCGTCACGGGAGCGTAGTGAACTTCCCCTTGCCTCAAGATGTGAGGTTCACAGGGCTCGCAACATGGATCACGCCATTTTGAAATCGTCTGCGTTCAAGCAGCGCTCTGTTCAGCTCGCCAGGAAGCTTGAGCGCACTCTTTTGAGATCAATTATTCTCGGCACGCTCGCCTTCGCCCCAGCGCCAGCCTACTCGGCCACGACTGGGTCGTTCACTCTGGTCCAACCCATGACACAATTTCGCAGGCTGCAGACCGCTACCCTCTTGTTGGACGGAAAGGTGCTGGTTGCAGGTGGCGCACCGTTTCTTTCGGCAGCACGGTCGGAAATTTACGATCCATTCACCGCAACCTGGACCAGCTCGGGTGCGTTGAATACCGGGCGGGGATTTCACACGGCAACATTGTTGCCAGATGGCCGCGTGGTCGTCACCGGTGGCCAAACGGCCAGCCAACTTCTGGCCAGCACTGAGGTTTATGACCCGACCAGCGGCCGGTGGACCAGCGCTGGTGAACTGAACGAAGCGCGTGAATTGCACACCGCCACGCCTTTGACCAATGGGCTCGTCCTGGTGGCGGGCGGCTTCCCGCCTATCTCTAGCGCCGAGGAGCTTGATCCGATTAGCGGCGAATGGAACCCGACCGGCTCCATGAACGAAGCGCGCTATCAGCATACGGCGACGTTGCTGCCTGGCGACAAAGTGCTGGTCACCGGGGGGTTCAGCGCCACGGATCTCCTCGCCAGCGCGGAGCTGTATGATCCAAAGACTCGCCTCTGGAGACCCACTGGCGCCATGCACGCGGCGCGCGTGGCCCACACGGCCTCGTTGCTCCCCAATGGAAAGGTGCTGGTCACCGGCGGAGATGGTTTCGGCGCGCCCTCCGAATTATATGATCCAGCGACCGGTTTATGGACGCCCACGGGCGATCCCATCGTTTCACGAAGCTCTCACACCGCAAATGTATTACCCGACGGCCAGGTCCTCGTCACGGGCGGGCTGGAACACACGCACCAGGCAGTCACCTGCGATTCGGAGCTTTATGAACCGGCCACGGGCGTGTGGTCGCGGGCGGGCGCGTTGAACAGCGGGCGTATGCGTCACACGGCTACCTCGCTCGCAAACGGTGATGTTCTGGTTGCGGGAGGCAACACCGACAGAACTGGCTTTACGGACCGGGCGGAAGTTTTCGACAGCGCCGCGAGAAGTTGGAGCAAGACTGGTGCGCTTGGCTTCGCTCGCGAGAGTCACCTGGGAATTTCGCTCCTCGACGGCAAAGTGCTCGTCGCGGGCGGTTTTGACCGGTTCATGGATGCTGTCGGCAGCTCGGAAATCTACAATCCAGCGAACGGAAACTGGCAACCGAGCGGGGAGATGCGGATTCCGCGCGACTTAGCCACCGCGATTCGATTTCCGAATGGGAAAGTTCTCGCTGCGGGCGGCTTTGGCAACCGCGCCTTCCTTTCCAGCGCCGAGTTGTATGATCCGGCCGCCGGCCAATGGACACTCACCGGTTCGATGCATGAACCTCGTTGGCGAGCCGGCGCGGTCCTGCTTCCGAATGGGAAGGTCCTGGTGGCCGGAGGCGCCATCAACATTTCATTCACACCGACTCGCACGGCCGAACTCTATGATCCGGCCACGGGCGACTGGACTTTCACCGGGCCAATGAGCGGTGAGCGGCACTCGTTCACGCTAACCCTTTTGACGAACGGCAAGGTAATCGCCGTGGGTGGCTTCGGCGCGAACGGCCCCGTCGCATCCGTCGATCGTTACGATCCTGCGACGGGCGTATGGACCCCGACTGGTTCACTCCAATTACCTCGCAGTTCGCACGCGGCGATTTTGTTGCCGAACGGCAAGGTGCTCGTTGCTGGGGGACTTGGCGTAACACCCGTCCAATCGGCGAGCACCCCGCCTGACCCCGTCCTCGCGAGCGCTGAGCTTTTTGATCCCACGACCGGAGAATGGACTTTCACTGGTTCACTCGGCCAGCCACGCCAGGATCACAAGGCGATCCTGTTGCCGAGCGGCAAAGTGCTCGTCGCAGGAGGCGCGAGTTTCTTTGGGAGCGTTTTCCCGACCAGCGCTGAAATCTTCGATCCGGCAACGAGTAAATGGTCACCCACGCTGCCCCTGGCCAGTGGCCGTACCGACCACATTGTCGCGCTGCTGCCGGACGGCAAAGTCTTACTCGCAGGCGGGTTCAATACCAGCGATACGGGCCCCACCACCGAGCTCTTCGATCCCGCGACCGCCGTCGCTACACCCACTCTGCTGGCCGGGTCGCAGCAGCCCTCCGGAGCTTTCCAGATCACGTTTCGGAATACACCAGGTCTCGGCTTCACCGTTTTAGCTGCGACGAACGTCGCCGCGCCAATAAATGAATGGATGAGCGCAGGGGCCGCTGCGGAAATCTCGCCCGGGCGTTATCAATTCACCGATGCAGAGGCAAACAACTCTCAACGCTTTTACCGTACCCGTTCGAACTGAGTTCCTATCCTGATGAGGCATCAATCGAGAACGAGAGAACACGCCGTGAGAATCAAAAACCTCAAAGCAACTTTACTCCAATTGGGACTGCTCGGCATTACGCTTGGCTCGCTCTTCGTCGTCCCTGCCCCAGCCGATACGTTTGTCGAACTCGCGAGCCCGAATTTCCCGAGATTCCTTCCCACGGCAACGCTGCTGGCCAACGGGCAGGTGTTGCTGGCGGGCGGCGGCGGGGCACTGATTTTCGAGGATGTCGCCAGTGCGGAGATTTATGATCCCACCACTCACGCATGGAGCCCCGCCGGTTCCATGCACACTCCACGATTGGCTCATCGCGCCGCGCGGTTGCCGAATGGCAAAGTGCTGGTCGCCGGTGGTTCGCACAATGATATCAATACCGCCAGCACGGAGTTGTTTGATCCAGCGACCAAAACCTGGACCAGCACCGGCTCTCTGCGCGTGCCGCGCTTCAATCACCAGATGATATTATTGGGTAGTGGCAAAGTGCTGGCCGCAGGCGGGTTTGACGACGCCGTCGAGCTGATCCACTCCGCGGAACTTTACGACCCGGGCAACGGCACGTGGTCCGACACTGGTGCCATGCAGGGATCCGCGTTTGCCTCAGTCATGTTGCCCGATGGTAAAGTGCTCGTTTTGGGCGCTACGGGCCATGACCCCTTTCCCTCTGCTGAAATTTACGATCCAAACACAGGCGTGTGGACACCTACCACTCCGTCGAGTGTCCCGCATGACAATGCGACGTTACTGGCAAATGGTAAGGTATTGGCGGCGGGCGGGCCCCAGAATTCCTTTGAACCGCACGCGGTCGCGGAACTTTATGACCCCGCCAGCGGGAAATGGTCAACAACTGGACCGCTTAACGTCCCCCGCGCGGGCTCCGAAGCAACTCTGCTTCCCAATGGAAAGGTTTTGGTTACCGGATCGTTTGATTCGTTCATCTGCAACTCAGAGATTTATGATCCGATAAGCGGGACTTGGACCGTCGCGGCTTCGTTCAATGTTGCCCGGGATGCTCACACGGCGACGTTGTTAGCCAACGGGACGGTGCTGATTGCGGGCGGTGTAAACGAGTTTCTCTCGCCAGTACGGACGGGCGAACTCTACCAAAGTGACGCAACCACCTGGGCCGCGAGTGGAAAAATGAACTCGCCGCGGACAGCCCGAGAAGCCGGGTTGCTCGCGAGCGGAGACGTGCTCGTTGCGGGCGGTTTCAACGGGGCGGCTTTGGCTGACGCAGAAAGATACAACCCGGTTAGTGGTGATTGGAGGCCGACCGGTTCACTGCTCGTTGCCCGCACGTCGCACACGCAAACATTATTGGCCAATAACAACGTATTGGTAGCTGGTGGCGTCGATGGTTTCGAACTTGCGGAAGCGGAGCTTTATGACGCCGTCAACGGGACTTGGAAACCGACCGGCCCGTTGATCGATGCCCGATGGGGGGCTGCGGCAGTGCGCTTGCAGAATGGTGAAGTTCTTGTCGCCGGGGGCCGCAACAGCTTCATCGTCCTCGACACCGCTGAGCGGTACGAACCAGTTTCCGGCGGTTGGGCCAAGGCCGGAACGATGACCAGTCCCCGTATTGATTTTGCGCTGATTCTTTTGCCGAACGGGAAAGCGCTGGCGGCCGGAGGCAGAAGCGGCTTGGACGACGGCCTCCTCGGCACCGCCGAACTATATGACCCCGCCACAGGATTTTGGACTGCCACTGGATCACTACTCACGCCGCGCGAAAGCGCCACTGCCACGCTGCTACTTAACGGCAAGGTGCTCCTTAGCGGAGGCGATCAGATCAACGACCGCATTCTTGCCAGCGCCGAACTGTACGATCCCTCCACCGGAATGTGGACGGCGACTGGAGCGATGCGCAACCCACGTTCGGATCACAGCGCAGTGCTGTTGTCGAATGGCAGGGTGCTGGTGGCTGGCGGCGTCGGTCCTGAAGACCTGCCCACCAACGTGGAACTGTACGATCCCGCTACCGGGAGGTGGACGCCGACGATTCCGCTCATCACCGGCCGTCAGGGCCAGTCCGCGTTTTCCCTTTCCGACGGAAAGGTCGTCCTCGTCGGTGGATTCAACTTCCACGACGAGGATGGCACCGCCACTTCTCAACTTTATGATCCCAACCGGGCAGGAGCGAGGGCGTTCGCCGTGACCGAACCCAGGAAACTGCCAACCGGAGGGCTTCGATTCGCGTTTAATAACACGCCGGGCCTTGACTTCACCGTGGAGAGTGCCCTGGGCCCAGCGGCGCCGGCCGCCAATTGGACACAAATTGGCAAGGCGACCGAAATTCTGCCCGGGGATTACGAATTCACCGAGACAACGGGAACAAGCCCGCAACGCTTTTACCGCGTCCACTCGCCATGAACCTGCGTGAATTACAGCAAACCTGAAGTCGCAAACTTGCATTCCTTCCTGGGTCTTAAGTCCCAGTGTGATTGGGGAACACTTGCCTCAGTCTCACCTCCAACGAACGTGAAAATACTACGAGCCCCCTTTTACGTCATCGCGGTGATGGCGTTGACCTGTTGCATCTCCTCAGCTCCGGCCCAGGAAGTAATCCTTCCCGATCCCGGCCTGAACGCCCTCGTTCGCGAGACGCTGAATAAACCTAACGGGCCGTTGACTCGGCAGGACATGCTCACGTTGACAATCTTGAACGCTCACGACCGAAACATCGGCAGCCTCGAGGGACTGGAAACGGCTCTCAACTTGAACGCGCTGCTTCTGATCTCCTGTCATCTCGCCAATTTCTCGCTACCAAGCGAGCTTACGAAACTGGCCGACCTCAACCTCTTCGGCAATGCTCTTACCAACGTGTCGCTTCCCGGCGGTTTGACCAATCTGACCGGGCTGGTGCTTCGGGACAATCCGCTGGTTCAACTCACGCTGCCCGCGGGTCTGACCCGGCTGGATGCACTTGATCTCGGCAACGATCGCCTCACCAGCCTGACTCTGCCTTCGGACATGACGAATCTGTTCCTATGCTTTCTCGACAATAATCCACTGACAATGCTTGTGCTCCCTGAACCGCTGGCGACCAGGAATCTGGCGGCGATGGTTACCGATCTACAAAATGAAGGCATCCCGGTGTTCACCTACCCGTTGGACATAAAGCTTACCAAGTTGATAAAGGCTGACGGAGCGTTTCGATTTGGAATAACCGGGCCGCCAGGCTTTTACAGGGTTCTCAGTTCCACCAATCTCGCGACCTGGAGCGCGTTGGATATCGTGAACAATCCGTTGGGCAGCATATTGTTCCTGGACGCGGCAACCAATCTCCCCCCGCAGAAATTCTATCGGGCGCAACAGCTGCCAAACCCGCCTGAGAACATGATGTTCGTCCCGGCCAATACTTTCCGGTTGGGCAGTCCGACCAATGAAGTCGGGCATCAGGCCGATGAAAGTCCGCAGACCATGGTGAATCTCAGTCACGGCTATTGGATCGGCAAATATGAAGTGACGCAGCGCGAGTACCTTGCGGTCGTGGGGGAAAACCCGGCCAGCTTTTTCGGCGACCTGAATCGCCCGATCGAGAGTGTTTCCTTCTTCGCGGCCTCCAACTACTGCTTTCTCATCACGCAACAGGACTTGGCGGCGGGGCGGATCCCGTCAGGCACGCATTATCGTCTGCCGACTGAGGCTGAGTGGGAATGCGCCGCACGCGCTGGTTCGACCAACCGGTTCTACTATGGCGATGACCCGGGCCTCACCAACTTGAGTAACTACGCGTGGTTCGGCGCGCACAATGTGATTACGACACATCCGGTCGGGCAGAAATCGCCGAACGCCTGGGGACTGTACGACATGGAAGGCAACGTGTGGGAATGGTGTCAGGATTGGTATGGCAGCTACCCGGGCGGGACGGTCACCGACCCGCAAGGGCCGATTACCAACCCGATTGGCTTTAAAGTGATTCGTGGCGGCGCATGGGAATCTTCCGAGTTCGATTGTCGCTCCGCCAGCCGTTGGTTTGAAGGGGCCAGCCCGTTCATCAACGACTTCATCATCGGCTTCCGCGTCGTGCTCGTCACTGAATAGGAAGCGTTCGGCGGAATCTCAGAGTGGTGGCAATCATTCGAGAGGCGAGCGCAATGGTTTCGCACGCCTCCGTTCGGCAAATCATCCGACAGATAATTCTTCCCTCTTCGTTCAAGGCGAGGAGGGAAGCAATGATCTCCAATGTTGTTCCTGAATGAAGCGACTCCACGCCTCATCTGGCTGCCGGATTGCGTGCAAATCCTGCTCGGCCGCGGCGATAGCAACGCCCTGATGCAGCACTCGATGTATAAACACGAACGCGGAAACGCGCATGTTGCGCCGCGCAATAAACAAACACCTGCCGCCTTTCGAAGACTGCCATCATCCGTCAGAACGTTTGCAAATCCTGGGACGAAGGTGTCATGCAATTCACCGGAATATGCACATAAGCCAGGCGGAGGCGGTCACGATGCTTCCCTCGTTTGCCAGCGCGTTGGCGGAGGTTGGCAGCGCGAGATTGATGACCGCTTCAAACCCGGCCTTACGAACCGCGCGAAGCTGATCTTCCGTGGGCTGGCCCCCCGTACCTGGATTTTCGCCCAGGGCGCGGAGGTTGTAAATTTCGGTCAAGTATGGCCATGAAGTTTTCATGGTATTAAGATATTCAATTCCAACCCAGGTTTGCCCGGACGGTGGTGACGCGAGTGTTTGCTTGGTTCATCTCCTTTGGGCGGCTGATTCCCGCCGTTGCCAGCGAAGCAGTTTCATTCGAGTCTCAGGTCAGAGCGGAGTGGGCAGGTTTGGTTCCTGGAGTGAACTGCTCTTTCGTCCCATCACCCGGTCAGCCACTTGCTCCGAAGTCCCATTGTGCCGCCCTGTTTCGTATGGAGAATTGCAGCCTCAAGTTTTGAGCTGTCAGCGTTCCAAACGAACCATGAATTCAACCGAACAATTTGAAGCGATCGTAACCGAGCACTACGAACCGCTCTACCGGTTTGCGCTCAGCCTCGCGCGATTGGAATCCGATGCCCAGGATTTAGCCCAGCAGACATTCTACATCTGGGCCACCAAAGGGCATCAACTGCGCGATTCCGCCAAGGTCAAGGCGTGGTTATTTACGACGCTGCATCGCTCCTTTCTAAAAGGCCGGCAAAGACAAAGCCGGTTTCCCGAACAGGACCTGGTGGACGCGATCGAGCAAATACCCGCCGTCTCGCCGGATCTTTTCGATCGGGTGGATTCATTGCAGGTGCTGCCTGCGCTTGCCCGGGTGGATGAAGTCTATCAGGCCGCCGTGGCGCTCTTCTACCTGGAAGACTACGCCTACCAAGAGATCGCGGTGATTCTGGATGTGCCGGTCGGCACGGTCAAATCGCGCATCGCCAGGGGAGTCGCACAGCTCCGCGAGATTTTGTTGTCAGATGATTCGCGTGTTTTGACTCCGTTTGCAACCAAACGGGCGTTGATGCCTGTTACCACAGCGCCCGAACCGACCGATGCGGGTGACTGGACCTTGGGGCAGTAACTTCGTCTTGACAACATCGGCTAGTATCCAAAGTTGGACTCCTTTCTACACAAATGCTCAGTCGGCAACCGGACTGAGGGTGCTAGTGCCACGAGGTACGAATCGGAATCAGTCGTTCCGCGCACGGCCGACACCCTAAACTAATCGTCATGGAAAAGTCGCGGGTTTGCGAAAGTCAATGACCACTCTGTCCAACAAAATCACTTGAGCAAACGTGGGCGGGCACCGTCAGTCGCCATGGCTGAAGCGCTTGGCCGCATGCGTCGATCAGTTCCATCGTTAGTTGCAAGAATTGAGGAAAGCAATTCGGGTCAATTAACCTCAAGCGCCGCTCGTAGTCTCGGCACGCGTTGACCGGGGGGGAGTTTCTGCTGCCACGCCATTGATTTGGGCTGTCTGGCCCGGTGTGTCGCGATCGTGGGAAATCCGACGTTCCAGCTGGCTTGTCTGTAGGCTTTGCTGCGAGCTCTTAAAGCGCATTGCAAATGCTGCAGCGCTCACCCACAAAAAAATATTCAACAACCGTGGCGCGATTGGGGGGCGGAAATCGCCTTGGGCAGTGATACGACAATGATGGTTTGCGGCAGCTTCATTGGAAACGTCATGGGAGCCCTCTTTGCTCAAAAGCTAGCCGCCAAAAAGGGCCTAGTTAGCGACGGAAAGAGCCGGTCTCTAGTCGCTCACCACCCTGAAAACCGTGCGGTTCCAGGACGTCTCCCAAGCCGCCGTTGACGCTGAGGCCGCATCCCAACACCAACTCCCATGCCAGTTAAACCCAACACCAAAGTCACTCTGCTCCGGATCGCGGCCGTTCTCTATGCGCTCACGCGTGGGCTCGCGCTGGCTGCCGCGTTTGAAGACCGTTCACGTGCCCGCATTGCTCAGGCAGTGCTCTGGTTCTCGCTCTGTATCGTTTTCCTCTCAGTTGCCGCGCGCTTCAAACGCAAAGCGAGCCAATCCAAGCCAGAAGACTCAGATTCGGTTTGAGCTCTGACGCATCTCAAATTTTCTGGCGTGATTGGGCGGCGAAAAACGCCTTGGAGAGGCGTGAAAAGATCTCCCAACGATTTACGTCCCTGGACTTGCGCTGTTATGAACCACTTCTGTTCTCCTGGTTGGTTCAGTTGCATCCCGACGGTGGCGCTGGTCGCGTCTTTGTTCCTCATCAACAGCGCCCACGCCCAGTCGGGTCCGGGCAATTCGCTTCTGATCGCGGGCGATGTCAACTACGTGGCCGTGCCGCATGCGGCTTCGTTCAATTCCCTGCCCATCACAGTCATGGCCTGGGTCAACACCACCGTGACCTCGGGACAGCAGGGGTTGGTCAACAAATACGTCGCGAACTCGCGCAATGGCTGGAATCTGTTCCTCCTCGATGGTCATGTGCGCGCGTGGTATTTCGTCAGCGGCACCCGCAATGTCTGGGGCGGCGGAGATGGGCTGGATGGGGGGCTCATCGCGGATGGGACATGGCATCACGTCGCACTGGTGGTGGATTCCTCCGGCGGCAGCATTTACGTCGACGGAATCGAGCAGCAATCGCGGCTGTGGACCGGGGCGTTCGGATCGCCCACGAGCACGCAGGAAGTGCGGATCGGCAGTTATCCGGGCGGGAACAGTGGCTTTGTCGGCTCCATTTTCCTCGACGAGATCAGCGTGTGGAACACGAGCCTGAGCTTTCGTCAGATTCAGACCAGCCGAAACGGCGGCGTCACCGGACTTGAGGGAAGCCGGCTGGCCTTCTATCAGTGCGACGAAAGCAGCGGCAACACGGTGGCCGACAGTGCGCCGCTTGGCGGGAGTAACCATGGCACTTGGTTCGGCGTGGCGTTGTTCACGGGGATCATCCCGTTCGCGCACCCGGTGTCCGCCAGCCCCGTGGGCATCACGCAGGCGACGCTGAACGGCATCGCCAATCCGAACCGCTCCGTCATCGCCGCGGGTTTTCAATGGGGGCCGACGACGAGCTACGGCAGCTCGGCGGTGGCCGCCACGCTGGGCAGCCCCGCCGCCACCTCCAATCTCTTCTACAGTCTCAGCATCACGGGCCTGACGTTCGACACCACGTATCATTTCCGCGCCTTCGCTTCGAACAGCGTGGGCGTGCAGTTCGGGACAAATCAAACTTTCCGCACGCGCAGTCTCGTGGAGACGCGACCGGCCAGTTCCCTGCGGCTGACGGCAGCGCGGCTGAACGGCGCGGTCACGTCGCTCGGCAGCGCATTGACGGCGCGGTTCGAATGGGGCCTGACGACGAACTACGGCAACGTGACCCCGCCGGTCAACGTGCCCGCCAATTCCACCAACCTGCCCGTGAGCGTGGACATCACAGGACCGTTTCAAGGGCAGACGATCCATTTCCGTCTCGTCGCCACGAACGCGGGTACTCGCGCAGTCGGGGCGAACTTCAGCTTCACCATTCCCGCGCATCCCGGCCCCGTGGGCGTGCCGCCGCTGCGGAGCACCGCCTACGGATCGGGGGGGTATGTCGAGTTCGAGCCGCGCGCCGAGTGGGACGCCGCCGTGCCGATGACCATCGAGACGTGGGTGTACCGGCAGGACACGAACCGCTTTGAGACCGTGCTGGCGCACGACGCAAACGACTTCCCCGGCTCCTACTGGCTTGGATTTTCGCCGCAGCTGCGCTTTTACCGGGGGACGAACTTCGCCGAGGTGCCGCGCATCGTGCCGGCGCGCAAGTGGGCGCACGTCGCGGTGAGCTACGACGGCGCGGTGGCGCGGTTTTACGTCAACGGCGAGTTCGCGGGCGCGCGTTCGTTGACGCACACGGGCGCAGGCAAGCTGCGCCCGCTACGCGTCGGCCACATCCTCACCGGACCGACGAATGACGCCTCGATTAGCCTGACGTTCGCCGGCAACCTCGACGAAATCCGCCTCTGGTCGGTGGCGCGCAGCGAGACGGAGATTCGCGACGGGTTGTATCGCGAAGTTCGCGGCGAGCCGGGGCTGGCGGCCGTGTTTCCGCGCGGCGGGCGCATCGAAGAGATCTCCGGCCTGATTGGCTCCGGTGGACCGATGACGGAGCAGGTCTTGGGCATGATGCCGCGCGATCTGGTCGTGCCCCGCTCGCCGGTGTCGCCCATAGCCGACGGAGTCATCAACGAGGGGACCGAGTACCTTGGAGCGGACCTGCTAGTGCTGCGGTATCCCGACTTCCCGGACGCGGACGACGGCATGGCCAGGTTCGTCCGCACGGACAACGACCTGTTCGTCGCCCTCTCCGTCGATGGTCGTGGGCGGAGCCTGCCCATCGCCTCGGTCGGGCTGTTTGTCGACACGACCAATGGCCGGCCCGCGTTGGCCGAGTTTCCGCAGATCGAAATTCTCGCGCAGTTGGATGCGGACACGAACCACACCGTGCTGCTCAACGGCGACGGCCTCGGCGGGTATTTTGCCTGCGTCACGCCACCCAGCTCGCCCTGCACCCCGCACAGCCTCTGGCAGGCCAAGCAACAGGTCTGCGGCGGCGAAATCAATCCCAATGCCTGCGTGGAGTTCCGGGTGTCCCGCGCGTTGCTCGGTTCCTTCAACGAGTTCGATGGCGTGGCGCTGGGCTTGTTCAACGTCACGGGTTCGGGGGATCAATCGTTCACGCCGGAAGACAGCCTGCCCAACTCGCCCGCCAACTGGGTGACCATGACCTACGGCGACGGCAGCGCCGTCTTGCCGCGCGTGAAGTGGAACGGTCACGTCTTCGCCAGTCCAACCAACCTGCCCCCGCCCCTCAAGCCCCCGCCGCTGGTGAACCACCTGGTGGCGCTGTTCGCCAACGACATCGCCCACAATACCCGCACCGACCGCAACGGACGGTTCAGTTTCGACGTGCCGATGCCGACGGGGCAGTCCATCCGGGGGCAACCGGGCATCGTGAGCTTCGCGCGCCTTGGCTATCCCTTAGTTTGCACCAACTGCCTGACCACCGATGTGGATCCGGCGGACGTCTTTACCAACGGCGTGCTCTACCCGGCCCTGCCGCCGGGCACGACCGGCGTCGTCCAACTGGCCAGCGCGGATTTCTTCCTGCAACCGCCGCCGGGTACCGCCGCCATCACCGGCGCGTCGCCGACCAATCCGCAGTGCGGCATGGCCGTCGCGCTGGGCGGCGTGGGCGGATTCGGGCAGAAGGTGACCCTCTTCGGGACGAATTTGCATGAGAACATGAACTTCTACCTTGCGCCAGTCAGCGCGACGTTCCCGAACGACCCGCTCCGATGGACGCTGCTGCCCGTGGGCAGTATGAAGGTGACCAATGACGGAACCTCCGTGGTGGTGGAAGCGCCATTGGTGCCGGAGTTCGTGCGGGAATTCCAGCCGACGGGTGTCTTCATCCCGTCCTTCCACCCGCAGACCCGATGGCGCTGGGTGGCGCACGACACGTTGTTCCGTCCGGGCCGCATCGAGTACAGCATCGTCGGGGACTTCTCCATTCGCCCGCCGCCGTATCCGAACATTCACGGCTTTAACTTCAAGAACCAGGACAGCGACGCCACGTTGGAGGAGTTCCTCGCCGGATACGGCTTCGAAGCCTACTTCTGCGTGGACCCCGTCGGCGACTGCGATGCCCACGTCTTAAACCCGCTCTACCTGGGCTGGTATCAGGTGTGTCGGCTGATCATCGACAGCAGCGGGGGCAGTTGCGTGGGCTTTTCGGGGACCGCGCTGGAACTTTTCAATCGCCTCATCCCAGCGACGCGCTTTGACCCAAACGCCCTGCTCGCCAATGGCATCAGCGACGCTGGTTTTCCTGGTCATTACGACACCAGCAACAATGGCGGAGCCTTCACGCGCCCGCCGATCCCGATGGACATCTGGGGACAGATTCGCCAGAACCACGGCGCCCAGACCAGCGCCGAATACCTCCTCCACGCCGTGTCCCAGCTTGATTCGGATGGCCTCTTCCTCGGGGATCCGGTGGCGCGGCTGCCCGAACTGCGCGCGGGCACCACGGCCCAGGCTCTCTGCATGTCCGATAACTTCGAGCGCGGCCATTGCGTCAACCCGTATTTGGTGGAGGACAACTTCGGCGGCAACCCGGACAAGACGCGGATCTGGATTTATGACAACGAGGCTCCCTGCGCCATCGGCAGGTCTGCCAATGATCCCTGCGTCACGAACCAGTTCATCGACATCGACCACGTCTCCAACACCTATTGTTGTTTCGGCGGGAGTGCAGGCCGGTTGCTGTTCACGGTGCCAAGCCACCTTTACACCGGCAAACGTACGGCGCCCGGCCTGACCGAGATCCCTCAGTTGCTCGGCTCCCTCGTGTTAGTGATCGCGGGCGGGGCCGACGCGCGCCTCACCGCGCCGGGCGGACGCGAGTGGGGCTGGCGCGAAGACGGGACGTTCGTCAACAACCTGCCCGGCTTGCGGGCCGTGCCGATCTTAGGATCGAGCACCAACCGCACGCGCGGCATCCCGCTGGTGCTGCCGCTCACCAACGGCCTTCCCGACATCACCATGCACACACGCGACACCAACGCGCACATCTTCCATGTGGCCCAGGGCGGCACGATGCTGCAACTGGAAGCCCACGCCGGACAGCCGGGCCAGAGCAGTCGCATCACGCTCGGCCTGCGCACCAACCAGATCGCGTCGTTCCGGTTCACGCCGCAGGGGAACCAGGGAAACTTCACTCCACGCGCCGGCTTCGCTCTTCACGCCAATGCCGGCGCGACGTTCCAATGGATCGGGCTGGACGCCGAGGACGGCCGGACGCAGGAATTCCGCGCGTTGAAGGATCGCCGCGCCGTCGAGTATTGCAATGAAACCACCCGGCCCACCACACATTACCTGCGGATTGACGCCGTGGACGGGGCTACGGCCAACAACGCCAGCGCCGTCTTCGGCCCCTTTACCGTGCCCACCGGCGCCGTGCACTGCGTCGTCCTGCACGAATGGCCCCGCGCCCAGACCGTGCGCTCAGAACTGGATCTCAACGCTGACGGCACACCCGAGCAAGTGACCCTCGTCACCGGCACCGAGATTGACACCGACGGTGACGGCATGCCCGACACCTGGGAGACGATGCACCAACTCAATCCCGAGGCCGTGGACCGCGACGACGGAGCGGACGCTGATCCCGACCGCGACGGCGTGACGAATCTCGGTGAGTATCTCTCGGGCACTCACCCACGCGACGCTTCTTCCGCCTTGCGGGTCATGGCCAGCCGGCTGCCCGGCAATCGTGTCCGTCTCTCGTGGCCCGCCGTCCCGGGCCGCCGCTACGAGGTGCTCTCCGCCGACGAGCTCTGGCATGTCTTCCGTCCAATCCCTGGGGCCGGCTTCCCCCGGACCGCGACTTCGACGGAGGAATTCTTCGACGACACCCCGTCTGCGGGCGCATCACGATTCTACAAGCTGCGCCTGGTGCCGTGAACCCCGCGACGGGTTCTTGCGCCTTGGAATGCCCGGACGCATGGACTTCGGACGGCACCTTGGCTGGCCAGAGATGACCCGTCCGGTGGCGACGGTGGTTTCCCGGGAGCGATTCGGCACGGCCTCTCACAAAATATTTCAGAACCCGTGGCGTGATTGGGCGGCGGAAGACGCCTTGGAGCGGTGTGAAAGTTCTCTCAACGAAGTACGAACTTGGACCAGAGCTGTTATGAACCACCTCCGTCCTCCGTGTTGGGCCAGCTGTTTTACCGTGCTCGCGCTGGTCACGTCCTTGTTCCTCACCAACAGCGCTCACGCCCAGTCGGGGCCGGGCCATGCGCTTCTGATCGCGGGCGATTTCAGCTACGTCGCCGTGCCGCATGCGGCTTCGTTCAATTCCCTGCCGATCACAATCATGGCCTGGGTCAATACCACCGTGACCTTGGGACAGCAGGGCTTGGTCAACAAATATGTCGCGAACTCGCGCAATGGCTGGAATCTCTTTCTCCTCAATGGCCGCGTGCACGCGTGGTACTTCGTCAGCGGCACCCGCAACGTCTGGGGTGGCGGGGACGGGCTGGATGGCGGATTCATCGCGGACGGAAAGTGGCATCACATCGCCCTGGTCGTCGATTCCTCCGGCGCCAGCATATACGTGGACGGAATCGAGACGGCCTCGCGCCTCTGGACCGGAGCGTTCGGCCCGACCACGACTTCGCAGGAAGTGCGCATCGGCAGTTATCCCGGCGGGAACAATGGCTTCGCCGGCTCAATTTTCATCGACGACGTCAGGATGTGGACGACGAATCTGAGCTTCAGCCGGATTCAGAATATCATGAACGGCGGCGTCACCGGACTCGAAGCCACAAGACAGTTGGCGCTTTATCGGTGCGACGAAGGCGGCGATTCCACGGTGGCAGACAGCGCGCCGCTGGGCGGGAGCAACAGCGGCACATGGGTGGGCCTGGCGTTGTCGGCGCCGGTTACACCATCTGTCCAGACTTCGGCGGCGAGCGCCGTTGGCTTTACCCAGGCGACGCTGGGTGGCATCGCCAACCCAAATCGCTCGACGATCACCATGGGCTTTGAATGGGGCACGACGACGAACTACGGCGGCGCGGCGAATGTCTCCACGGTTGGCAGTCCCAGTGCAAACAGCGATCAGCTCTTCAGCCTTATTATCACCGGCCTGACATTCGAGACCACGTATCATTTCCGCGCCTTCGCCTCGAACAGCGCAAACATTGTGTTCGGCCCAGATCAGAGCTTCCTCACGCGCGGGGTGGCGGTGGCGACACTCCCGGCCCATGGCGTGACCGAGACCTCGGCCACGTTGAACGGCACGGCCAATCCCGACGGGCTGGCCGCCAGCGCGTGGTTCGAGTTTGGCTTCACGACGAATTACGGCAACGTCACGACGCCGCAGGCGTTGGGCAGCGGCAATGCGCAGACAAACTTCAGCCAGGCGCTGACCGGCCTGGTGGCGGGCTTCTATCACTTCCGCGTCGTGGTCTCGAACGCCTTTGGTCTCGCAGTCGGCACGAATCAAAGTTTCAAGACACTTGGCCTGGCCGTGGCAACATTGCCCGCGAGTAGCTTGACTCAAACCTCGGCCACATTGAACGGCACAGTCGATACGAGCGGCCTGAACACCACCACGTGGTTCGAGTGGGGCTTGACGACGAACTACGGCAGTATCACGCCGCCGCAAGTGCTAGGTACTGGCCAGAACGAGGTCACCTTCAGCAATCTCCTCTCCAGTCTGTTCCCCGCGGGAACCTTTCACTTTCGTGCAGTCGCATCAAACGAGATCGGCGTTGCGACCGGCGCGGACCAAAGCTTGCCGACACCCGCCCCCGAGTTCACGGCTCTGGCGATTCCGGGCGGCGTGTCTGTGACCATTCAGCCGCCCGAAGCGGTCGCTGACGGTGCGCGTTGGATCCTCGATGGCGGCGTTCCACGGCCATCCGGTTTTCCCTTGCCGGCGGTCGCGCCCGGCGCGCACACAGTGCGGTTTGGGAATCTGGCAAACTGGCGCGAGCCGCAAGCCATCGACGTGTTCGTGATCGGCGGCAGAACTTCGGAAGTCGCAGCCGTGTTCACGCCAATTGCTACGTTCGATTTCCAGGCTGTTCCCGAACAGCACGCCCGGCCTGGCGAAACGGTCGAATTCTTCGTGACGGGGCCATCCAACGCGACGCTCCAGGTGACGGCTACTCCACCGCCTGCAGGCACGTTGACGTTCGATGCAGGGACCGGACGCATCAGTTACACGCCGGGGGCTGGGGATCGGCTGCCCTTTTCGCTGATGTTTTCCACGGGCGGCGTTTTGGTCGCGACGACGGTCATTACGCCCCTCCCGGAGGGTCCGCTCGAGGATGTCGTCATCGGCTATGATCGCCCGCTGCCGGATGGCGAGAGCCGCGATTACATCACCATCAGCGAGAACCTCAACCCCGTCGAGCTGTTCAATAACTTCACCAATCAAACTCTCTCAGTGGATATCTCGGGCAGGACGCTCGTGTTCGAGGCGAACCATCCGGCGCGGCTGCTCCAGCAATACAGCGGGCGTGAGACCATCAAAGAGTTTCGCCTCTACGCCGACCGCGTGATTATCCGCAGCCCGCTCCTGTTGCCACAGACGCACGTGACGGTCCACGCGCGCGAGCTGCGCTTCGAGGGGAACGGCGTGCTCGACACGACGCCCAGATCGCAGTGGGAGGCGCCGCGCCCGGTGGTGTGGGAGGATGATAACGTCATCGGCTTCCCCGGCAGCGCCGGCCACAATGGCGGCGACGCCGACATTTTCGTCGAACGCTTTCACGCCGACCCGACGCCGGCCATTCGGTTCGTGTTGCGCGGGGGCGACGGCGGGCCACCGGGCGAAGGGCGCGACGGAATGTTTGAAGGCCGGACGGAACATCCTGGCTTCTTCCCCGGACTCCTTGGTTTGAACTATCCCACCTTCGTGTTCACGAATCAGGACGGCATTGCGGTTGAGACTAACTCGGGCTTCGCGGTCACCAATTGGAACCGCCTCATGGCCCGCGCGGGCAATCCCACCAATTGCGGCGTGGCGAACAACACCCTGCTCCTTTACTCAGAGACACGCCGCGACGGCGTCCTTGATCCGGCCCTCCTCTGTGGCAGCCAGACAGCAGTGGCGCGAGGTGAACCCGCCGTGCCATCCGGTATTCCCGGGGCCGGCGGTCGCGGCGGCACGTTGCGGTCGACCTTGAATTTGGCGGCCCACGCGGACCTGGCTGGCGGCGCGGCCGGGACCAATGGCGGCAACTACGTCGGCGGCGCGCTGGTCTACCAATACCGCTATCGCTTTATCAATCGTCGCACGCTGGGACCAAACCCGGGCACAGACATCAGCTTCACTTCGGCCCCGCGGGTGCCTGGGGCCAACGCCACCGCTCCCACCAACGCTAGCGGCGCATCCGGCGGCGTGGTTGTGGCTTCTGATCCCGCCTCGTGGTTGCACTCCTTCGGCGTGCGCGCCGTGCTGCAATTCGTCCGGGACGCCTATCTCAACGAGCGCACGACGGAGGCCCGCGCGCTGCTTGCCGACTACCGCGACGCCATCCGCGCGCTGCAACCGCCGCGCGATCCTAATTCAGTCACGAACTTGAGTGACGCCGAGTTCGCCGAAACCACCGGCCTCGACCAGTTGGCGCAGGACATCGACACGCTCGTACATCGCATTGACTCGAATCTCGACTTTTTCGGCAACCCGGCCGGGTTTGTGCCGATGCTCTCCTTCGAGGCGAACCTGACGGTGTTCCAGCAGGAGGTCGATCAGTCGATCAAGGTTCTCTATCTGGCGTCCTGGCTGAGTCACGCCGCCACGAATTTGCAGGACTCCCTCGCTGCCTCCGGTGAGGCCGTCGTCAAGCTTCGGGAGGAACTCCGCCAATTGGTCGTGGAGTTCAATCAGGCACAACTGCTCATTCCGTCGATCCAAAGCGATTCGGCGATCCTCAGCCAGCGCATTGTCGGGCTGAAAGGGCGGCTGCGCTTGCTCGAGCAGGAGCTGCTGGCCCGCGCGCAGAACAACATTGAAGATCGCAACAAACTGCCCTTCTGGAAAAAGGCTCTGGGCACGCTCTCCATCGCGGCCGACCTGGTGCCGATTGGCCAGCCCACCATCGGAAGAATCGGTGCTGGCCTGGGCGTGCTGGCCAACGTCGACCCGGACAAACCGCTGGCGAGCCTTCAGGCCAACAAGACGAACATCTTCGCCATCGCGCAGAACAAGGACTTCAGCCTCTGCATTACCAATTCACCACCCTGCACCAATGGCTGCACTCCTGAAGCCATCGAAGCCGGCAAGAAAGCGGATCTCAGCTTCAATTCAAACTGCACCAAGTTCCTCGGGGACGAGCTGGAAGAACTGGGCAAACTCTTCAAGGAGGTTCAGGTGGACAGCAAGGCGCTCGCGGCCGAGTTGGAAAAGCTCAAAGCCGCCGACCCGGTCTTCCAGGCGGTCACCGCCGAACTGAAGCCGTTGAATAAGGACAAGGAGCGGGTCGCCCAGCGACTGGCCGTCGCCTTGCAGGCCGTTTCCACCTTGCGCGGTGCGATCAACAAAAACTCCCTCTCGACCCATGAACTCGAACAGCGGATCGCCCATACGATTACCGCGCTGGATCACAACGCACTCCTCCACGTTAAGGAAATGGAACGTCGCGCCAAGGATCGGCTGCTTAAGTTCCAATATTTCGTCGCCAAGGCGTTTCAGTACCGGGTGCTCCAGCCTTACAGTGGCAACCTCCAGCTCACGCGCATCCTGGATCGCTTCCAGATCCTCGTGGAAAGCACCAACTCGCATGTCTTGAGCGCGGAGGAGTTCGACCGCCTCAAGGGCCTCTACGTGGACGAACTGCGGGAGATCGTGAGTCAGACCTTCGCGCCACTGAACGTCAACGCGCCCGAACGTTCGCAACCCGCCAGCTTCAGTCTCGTGCCTGAGGAGCTGGAACAGCTCAATCGGGATGGCCGTCTTGTCATCAACCTTCGCGATAAGGGATTCTTCGCCAGCGCCACCGAGAACATTCGTATCGTCGATCTGCGCACCAGCCGGCTGGACGTGCGTCCGGTGGGCGGTTCGATCGGCGGCGTCGCGCTGTGCTTCGTCGATTTCGAGCACCAGGGCATTTCCCGCCTCACCCGCGGCGGCCAAAGTTTCCTCTTCCGCCATTATCAGACCGAGGCGGTGAACCCCATCACCTGGAACGCACAGTTCGACGGGATCGCGCAGGCCGTCACTCACAGCGTGCCCAGTCCGGCGGGGGAGTCCCTGATTCGCACCCTCATCAACCAGCCCAATGATGACAAACTGCTGCTCTACTCGCGACCCTCGGCGGACGCGGACATCCTCATCACGAAAACCGTCAGTACTGACAATGGCATCAACCTCGTCATCGATGCGTTGTCGGTTCAAGTGCAGTACGAATTCTTCAACACCACTTCCACGCGTCCTGAGCTGACCGTCAACGTCCTGGATGACCTTCAGCCCGTCATCATCGTCAGCCAGACCGACCTCAACGGACGGCGTGACGGCCAGGGTGATTTCCGCCGTGTCTATGCGTCGGGCGCTCCAGTGACGCTGCAAGCCCCCGCCCGCTACGGCGGACGCGCTTTCGACCGCTGGCTAGTAAACCATCAGCCTCGCGCTGCCGGCGCTGTTTCCCTCACGCTCACGATGACAGCGCCGACACTGGTCGAAGCCCGTTACGTCGACTTGCCGTCTCCACCGACCATCGTGCTACCGCCCGAAGACCTCGAGGTCACCGTAGGCGGGACCGCCACTTTCACCGTCACCGCCATCGGCACGGCACCCTTGACCTTCCAGTGGCGAAAGAACGGCGCGCTTCTCACCAATGGCGCACGCATCAGCGGAGCCGCGACGGCCACGCTGACGGTCAGCAACGTCGACCTGTCCGATGCTGCGAGTTATTCCGTCGGGATCAGCAACGCGCTGGGCACGCGCACCAGTCCGGCCGCGCTCCTGACCGTGACCGCCCCTGCGCTTTCCCTGCTTCCGGCCGGGCCGGGCCAAGTGGGGTTCCAATTCCCAACGGTCGTGGGTCGTCGCTATATCATCGAACAGAAGTTTCGGCTGCAGGATCCGCAATGGACCGTAGTCCAGTCCACGAACGGCACCGGCGCCCTCATGCAATTCACTCGCCCGACGGGCGCCACCTCCTCCTTCTTCCGATTGCGCGTGGATGAGAACAGTCTCTAAGGCCGACTCAGCGCCCCGGCGGCAATCCTGCACGTATCGGGCAGCAATTCGCACCTGGGGCTGGACGACACGGGCGGGGCAATTATTGGAACATCTGCACCGAGAATCATCCCAACCGGAAGCTCACGGAGGAACTGAAACGCCGAGACGCGCAGCATGCGGAGTTGAGACCGACGGTGAACGGGCTCAAGGAGCTGATGCAAACGATGGACCGCAAACTCAGCGGAGCGGCGAAATGAAAGTGCCATGGCGTGATTGGGCGGCGGAAAACGCCTTGAACCGGTGACACGGAAAACCAGTTCCTATGAAACATCCTATGATTTCTCTGCAGCCCGTCGCTTTCGGTATTCTGACGTTATTCACTCTGGCATGGATCGCCACCGCTCAAACAGCCGCTGGCCAAAACACAGGCTTTACCTATCAAGGCCGGCTCAATGTCAGCGGAAGCCCCGCCAACGGTGTCTATGATTTCACCTTCCAGGCTTTCGATGCGGTGACCGGGGGAGCCAGCTTTGGCGGCACGGTGAATGTCAATGGCGTCGGCGTGTCCGATGGCCTGTTCACCGCTGTCGTGGATTTGGGGAGCGCGCCTTTCACTGGCCCGGCGCGTTGGTTGCAAATTCGCGTCAGCACCAACGGGGCGGGCAGTTTTACCCTCCTCACTCCGCGCCAGCCGCTGACGCCTTCACCGTACGCGATTTACGCCAACACGGCCGGCACGGTGACGAATGGGGCGATTGCCAACCCCCAACTTGCGGCCAATGCCGTGGCGGCGGGAAATGTTCAGAACAGCACCATTACCGCTGGTAAGATTGCGTCCGGGCAAGTGGTCAAGAGTCTCAACGGCCTGACGGACGCGGTATCGCTCACTCAGGGTGCGAACGTCACGATTAACACGCTGGGCAACAGCCTCCAGATTTCCGCGCCGGCCGGCGGGTTGAATCTGCCGTCCACCGGCTCAGCCTCCAGCAGCAACTCGATCTTCACGCTCCGCAATTCCGGCTCCGGCCCCGCGGCGGCATTTCTCAGCCCCGTTGGCATCGGCACGACAAATCCGCAGAGCTTGTTGAATGTGAACGGCACCCTGACGTGGGGCGGCACGACCACAAATTTTGTCTATTCCGGAGAAGACGATGGTGGTCTGTTCCTCGAACAAGTAGGTGCTTCATCTGCGAGGAGCGGCATAAGATTACAGTCTTCAAAATCCGGTGATTTCACCAATTATGCCCAATTCCTGATGAATCCAAATAACGGTTTCTCCTTCATGACTCTCGGATCAGCTAACGGCTTTGTTGGCATCGGCACGACGACGCCGCAAGCCAGACTCGATGTCCGCGGCGACGTGAGGTTGGGTCGCAATGGCCAGTATCTCGCGACCAGCGGCGAGGAGAACCTGCGGATCGTTCGCGGTACCGTCGCGACGAGCGGCATTGTCAACGATGGCAACGGCTTCACGGCGACGCGTCTTTCCCTCGGCGAGTACCGCGTTACGTTTGCGACGCCGTTTTTTGGCAAGGCAACTATTACCGTGACCCCGCTAAATCTAGGGGGAGCTGTAGCTGGCACCTCCGACAACGATGGACACAGTGTGAGAGTGTTTATAACCCAAGGGGGAACCCGCATCGATAACTTCTTTGACTTCATCGCCATTGGCCCGCGCTGAAGTGACTTATCTCAGACTATGAAGCATCGCCTTCCTTCAGCTCGTGCCGCCAGCTTTCGTGAGCTGGCGAACTCGGTTTTCTCCGCTCTGGTTCTCTCTGCTCTGTGTATGGCCTCACCCGAGGCAGGCAGGTCGAGTTGCACCTACTGCTTTGGCAAATCCAAGACACGAAGGTCCCTGTCAGTCATTTCCTTTTCGGTGTGCTCACCGGTTCCGCGAGCACCTTCTTGCAGTCTCTGCGCTCTCTTGGCGTGTCGAGCTTGTTGCGCTTCGGCATCGTCCCACTCCCGGCGGAAATCGGAACGGTTGGGGAACTCGGCGGCAAGTTGTTTGAAGGTGGTCGAGGCCTCGACCTGCACCAACTCCGCTTCCTTTGGCCGCCCGGTTTTCCGGAAGAGGTTCCCCAGATTGTTTTGGATCTGAGCCAACAACAGGCGGAATTCGGGCTGGTTCGGGAAGTCCCCGACAAGCTGCTTCTGAAGCGCCAAGGCGTCGCGGAAGGCCGGTTCCGCCTCCTTCAGGCGTCCGGTCTTATAGAACATCCAACCCTGGCTGTTCTGGCTCGCGGCCAAGGCCCGGCGAATGGTGGGCTCCGTGGGAAACTCAACGGCTAGTTGCCTTCGAATCGCCAGGGCTTCCGCGTGAACCGACTGCGCTTCCGTCAACCGCCCAGTCTCGAAGAGTAGATTACCTAGGTTGTTCTGAATCCCGGCCAAGGCCTGCTGGAACTCGCGCTGGGGGAAGTCGGCGGCAAGTTGTTTCAGGATCGTCAACGCCTCGAGGTAGGACGCCTCCGCTTCCTTCGGCTGACGGTTGGCGCGGAGGAACAACACGCCCAGAAGGTTGTGGCTCATGGCAAGTTCCAGGCGGAATTGCGGCTGGTTGGGAAAGTCAGCGGCAAGTTGACGGCCGAGTTCCACCGCCCGCCCGAACGCTTTTTCACTGTCCCGGGAGCGTCCCAGAATCTGGTTCATGCGGCCAATCCGCTGGTAAGCCTGCGCCTGCCGCGATCGTTCCTGTTCGGTGGCGGGCGCTTCAAGGGTGAACTCGGCGTAGTACTGGATCATTTTGTCCAGAAACTCCTTTTGGTCCGGGCGCAACTCCTTCTCGCGCGTGAGTTGTTCGATGGCCGTGTCTGACGCGACTGTCTCGATGGCCTGGCGAGCTCGCTCGTTGAGAAGGCGTTCATGTTCGTGAACTGCTTGCAGCGCCCGGTTGCGCTCGGCCAACTCTTTGCGTTGCCCCTCAACCAAATCGCGCTGCCGGCCAGCTTCGATCAGGCCCAGCGTCGTTCCGCTGATTCCAACCAACAGCGTCAGGAAAACAAAACCTCCTGCTACGACCAGCACTTTGTTCCGCCGGATAAACTTCCGCAAACGGTAGCCCGCCGACGGCGGGCAGGCCACGACTGGCTCTTCGCTCAGATAGTGCTGGATGTCGGCGGCCAGGCTGTTGGCGGTTTCATACCTCCGCGTGCGATCCTTCTCCAGGCACTTCAACATGATCCAGTCCAGATCGCCTTGAAGTTGGTGCACCAGCGTCCCCACAGCGGTCTGGCGCTGTTTGCCCGCCGTGGTACGGGCTTCCCCTGACAAACTGTTCAGCTTGGTGGAAGGCCGCGGCGGTTCCTTCTCCCGGATGATCTGTCGCAGCGCATCAAGGCCGCTCGCCATCATTTCCTTCGCATCAAATGGCGTCTCACCCACCAGCAATTCATAGAGCAACACGCCCAGGCTATAGATGTCCGCACGCGTGTCGATGTCCAGCCCGCTCATCTCCGCCTGCTCCGGGCTGATATAGGCCGGCGTGCCCATGAATTGTTGAAACTGCGTGAACACTGTCTTGTCCGTCAACTCCTGCTGGGTGGCTTTGGCGATGCCGAAGTCGATCACTTTCGGCATGGGCACACCGTCGTGCAGGGTCACAAGGATATTCGAGGGCTTGATGTCGCGATGAATGATGCCTTTCTGATGCGCATGCTGGATCGCCTGACAAACGAGGATGAACAATCTCAGCCGTTCGTGCGTGGGCAGCTGGTTCTGATCACAGTGCTCGGTGATCTTGATCCCGCGCACTAATTCCATGACGAAATAGGGCCGTCCGTTGTCGGTCACGCCCGCGTCAAAAATCTTCGCGATATTCGGATGGTCCATCATCGCGAGCGCCTGGCGTTCGGCCTTGAACCGGGCGACGATCTGCCGGCTATCCATGCCCGGCTTGATAATCTTGAGAGCGACGCGCCGTTTGACCGGCTCGTGTTGTTCTGCCATCCAGACTTCCCCGAAGCCACCCTCGCCGATCTTCTCGAGCAATTTGTAGCGGTCGAGCATGGGCGCCGGGGCTTGCGGGGATTGGACTTGGCTTCTGCCTCCCCCCACGGCCGGTCCCGCCATGAGGCTGTCGTTGGCAAAGTGCTCCTTGAGCAACTCCTCCACCTTGCTGTGCAGAGCGCCATCCCCGGCGCAGGCGCCCTTCAGGAACGCCGCCCGGGCCTCAGGTGCACTTATCTCCAGGGCTTCCAGAAAAATTTCACGTTCTGTCACAATTCATTGCTTTGATTGGGCTTCAAACCGCCCTGTTTTCTTTACAGGCGAGATTCGCAGACAAAACACGCCGTGGATCTGCAATATTTTCAGGACTTCCCCGCCGAACTCGCGAGGGAGGCGCGGATGGTTCGCTTTAACCACGCCCGAGCGAACGCCCAATGCCGGTCCACTGTGCGGGACGACAAGCCAAGCGCGTCCGCAATTTCGGGAACGGTCATGCCGACGAAATAGCGCATTCGGACCACTTCCGCCGCCTGGGGTTCCTCGCGCGCCAAGGCCGTCAGGGCATCATTGACGGCCAACAACTCCTCGGACGGCGCTGTTATGGCAATACGCGACTCATGCAGTTCCTCACCGGACTGGTTGGCGCCGTGCTTGAGCCGCTGTTTGCGCCGGGCGTTGTCGATGAGGATCTGCTGCATCGCCGTGGCGGCCGCCTTGAAAAAATGCCGGCGATTGGCAAAGGGCTCGTTGGCATCACCGGCGATCTTCAGCCATGCCTCATGGACCAAGGCGGTGGGCTGTAGTGTTTGGCCGGCCTGCTCATTGGCCATGCGGACCGTGGCCAGCTTGCGTAACTCCTCATAGACCAGTGGCAGTAATTGATCGGCTGCCTTCGGCTCACCTGCTGCAATTGTGCTGAGCAACTGCGTAACTTCGGACATGGTGGGATTATATGAAATCCCCGACCGAGATCGAGCTTCAAGGCGATCACATCCAAATGCCTGACAAATAGTGAAATGCATGCGGTCCGGGTATTGGATAACGTCGAAGCACGCGAATTTTGCCTCAATTACCTTCCAACGGGCCCGCGCACGGCCGACATTCCAGCCGCGGCCTTCAGCCCGGACTGGAAAACGACGGCCATCCTGCGGGACCGATGGACTGGTTCGAGGGAGAGTATTCCAACTCCGCTGCACCTCAGAGCGGAAAACGCGAGCGACGGTTAGCTGCAGGCGCTGAGGCAGGCGATTCGTTCACTGGGATTTGTTGGATGAGTCTCCGTGTTGGGATTGGTTCGCATTGCGTTTGCCCCGGGCGGCCAAGAGGAAAACGATGCAGAGAGACAGAAATATTACGGACTGCGCAATGTGGCCTCGTCGGTGGTCTTCCAACGCGGCAACAAGCGCACACCCACCCGCGAGCGCGTAGATCATGGCCCCGATGCGGAGGAGTGTCACTTTGGTTTTAGGTTTGACTGGCATGGTCGTTGTTAGTGAGAAGCGGCCTCGCCGTAACCGGGTGGCTTGGGAAAGGGCCGAGAAACCCCGGGCTGGGCTCCCATTGTTGATTCGAGTTTACCCATGCCTGCGGCGTTCGAAGCGCCAGGCAGGGGAGTTGATGTTTCAGTTTTCACCGTGTCTCATGGATCATTGATTTTCCGGCGACGAGCGCCTGATGTTGTCGCGTCACCAGTCCAAGGCGTTTTCCGCCGCCCATTCACGCCACGGGTTTAGAGAAAAGTTGTCCTCCGGCTCCGGCGGGATTCGGGATCCACTGGTTCGCGTCGGTCGGCCTTTGATTTAGAGCCGGTTCACGTCACCATCGGCGCCGACGGCAACAGCAGGAACCGCGAGGCCCGTGCCGTCGATCTCAACCCGCAATTGCGCGAGTTGCTGGAAGCAATGGCGAGTCAGCGCGCGCCGGATTCTCAATGGGTGTCCCCGTCACCACAGCGCAGGGAGCGCGATGATCGGGCGCGCACGTTTCGTGAGTCCCTCCTGCTCGCCCGCACCGCTGCGAATTTGCCCGATTTCGGTTTTCACGACCTCCGCCGATTCTTCGCCAGCCGCGCCGTCATGAGCGGCCTCGACGTCCTCACCGCCAGCCGTTGGCTCGGACACAAAGACAGCGGAATTCTGCTCGGAAAGAGCTATGCCCACCTCGCCAACGAGCATCGGAAGGCACAGGCGCAACGAATCGTCTGCGCCCCCCCGAGATTTTCCGTGATCCGATCCCGCCACACAACCGGCATTTCGCCATCGCTTCGAAATTCTCCTACGATTTTAACCAAAGACTTCGACCTGCACGGACGGGGCAGCGCCTTCGACTCCCGTTCAGCCACCTACTCGATACGCAGACGATAGAAGCGCGCTAATCCGCCGGCGCTGGAGTCGGTCACGGTCTGCGTGCCGCCGTTGCCCGCCTGGGTGGTCAGCGGCGTCCACGGAGAATCATTGAGCAAGGTTTTGTACTCCACGTGATACGTAAATCCCGTGGCGGTGGGGAACGACAGTGCGACAGCGCCCCCAGTCCGGCTGATCGTCAGGCGGGTCGCGGCTATCAGGTTAAATTTCGCCCCGTTATTGGTCGCAGCCACGGAGTGGAGCCGCAGACCCTGACCCAACGTGACTTGATCCAGCGACAGCGTGTGCGACGCATCCAGATTGGCTCCACTTTCGGCCTCTAGACCAATAAAGCCAACGGCCGCATAGCGATGACCTGTCGCCGGAACAAATGACAAGGTTCCGTTGGTATGAATGGGGGTCAGCCCCGGATTGGGAAGTTGGGTGCCACGATTCTGATAGATATCAAACGCGGCTATTTTGCGCGGCACGTTCTGAACGAGTTGATCGAGATCGAAAACAGCAACGTAGCCTTCCACGGTATACGACAAATCTCGGAACCCCGACTGGGTCAACACTGGGTTCCCAACGCCAAGACAGACCGCATCCAGGCACGGGTTGGTGATGTTCACCTCAAACCTGACCGACAAAGCAACGGTCGCAACCCCGCCCCCGACACCACTGAAGGTCCAATGATCGACCCAATACGAATGTGCGAAGCTGCGATTGAAACTCCGATCGAAATACCGCGGCCCCACTTCGGAATATCCTTCGTAGTCGAAGAGAGAGTATGCCTCGGCGTGGTTCTGGCCGAAATCGGTATACGCGCGCGCCGTGTGGGGATTCGTTCCAACGACCAGCGACCCCGGCGGAACCACCAGCACTTGGGCCGCCTCACGATTCGTCCGAACACTGAGATCGTCGATGTCGATGGCAATATCGTCTCGGTCAGGAAGCACCGCTTCCCGTTCATACTGAGCCTGAGCTTCCGAGTACAACCTCGGCGTTGCGAAGCTGGGATACCACATGCTCCCCGCAGCGCGCGCGGAAGTATGCGGCATGAGCATGAGCACAAGCATCAGCGCCAGGAGCAATCGTTGGAGGATTCGGATATGTTTCATAAAGTTCCTGCCCATCCGACAAAAGTCTGCGAGTCTCCAGATCAAGACACACGCAGCCGAGGCGATCCACGTTTTCACGGCCCCCGCAGGCGAAAGAACCGGTGCTCGCCGGAAGGGGCTACGCGGATCAATCGTTCCACGCCGTTCGATTCCGTCGGGCTGGTGATTTCGCGCCACGCTGCCGGACCAATCAAGCTCTCGGTGAACTCAACGATCCCGTCTCCCGTCCACCTCAGTTCAAGCAAATCGGGGCGAACCGCAGTGGCGCGCAGCTGGAGCGCCGGATTCACGGTCACCAGAAACCGGCACTCATCCTGGCTGCCCTGACTGTCGACCGCAGAGCAATGCACGACGGTCAAACCCGGCGGGAAGAAGGCGCCGCTCGGTGGTTCGCAGGTGACGACGACGTTGCTGCCGCAACGCGTGGCGCCGGACGGGTTGAAGGTCACGATGGCTCCAGCTTCGTTTGTGGCGTTGACCAGCACATTCGTCGGACACGTGAGCGTGACGCAATCGGGCGGCAGATTCGATCCGGTCAAGGAAAAGCCCTTGAACGACATTTTCTGCTGGAGCGTTGTCTCGATGCAGACCTTGGCAAAGTCGAGACCAATGAAGCTACCCGAGGCGTTAAAACTCACGCCGTCGGCAGTGTAATTTTGCTCGCCCACGGTGACCACCGTATGGGCGGGAAGGGCGACGTAAAAAAACTCCGGCCCCAGGATGCCTTCGACAGCCAGAGGCCATTTTGAGAAGTTCGCCTCCGAGATATTCCTCAGGCCGATGGGGCCGCCCACCTCGCGATTGATGGTCAGGCTATAGGAGGTTTCGCCACCGATCATCGATGACTCCGCGGTGTATTGGATATGACAGTCATCGAAGGGCAGGGCCGTGGGCGTGATGCGCAGGTTAGCCATCTTGCCCGTCATGTTGTCGGGGAACGGCGGAAACTGGGGGTGGAGAGCCACATCCACGTAGCCATCGTTACACTGGGGCGCGCCGAAATCCGGGTACTCGCAAAAATCGGCCACGCCGTTGAGTTCGAGCGACCAGTCAATTGGGCCAGGAATACTGAGCTGAATACAATCGCCGTAAGGATTGCGCTGCGCACCAATGACGGCTTGGGAGTAGATGGTGTCCGAAACCGTGAGTTGTTGCAGACCAAACCCATCGATCCAGGTGTCGTTCTGCAGCAGCGAAATGCTGCCGAGACCCAGGGGGCTCGAGTTCGATCCAAGCGTAATCACCGGCTGTGCCGCCGAATCGAGCCCGTGGAGCGTGACGGGCGGACGAAAATAGAGACGCACTGAAGTGCCCGTGAAATCCGGCCCGACGCCTCCGCTGACCCGCGTGGCCGCGCTGGCGAATGGAAGGACGATCAATTGCGGGCTGGCGAAGTTCACGAAGTAGTGGTCCTTGGCAAAACCCTGCGAGACGACGCACGCATCACCTGGGACGTCCGCTTCAGTCGAACCCGACCCCGCGAAGAAATGGCGGGTGACCAACTGGTCGCCGTTCCAGACTTCAATTTTCTTCCCGATCGGATTGCCGGGCTGTTCGAGTAGAACCGACTCGAACGGTTGCCCCGGCACCGGGATATCGAGAATCCTCGCGGTGACGGTCAGACCGCCCGGCTTGGGGTGGACGACCGTCAGTGGATGAAGTGTTTTGCAGATGCGAAGCCCGTCCACCACGCTTGGGTAATTGAAGCAAAATCCATCTGCCCGGCCGACATCGAGCGCAATGGTCGGAGGCGGTCCATTGGAATCGAGCGTGCGCCACGAGATGCCATCGCCTTGATGGACGGCCTGCACATTGCTCAACGAATACGGCACGCCGGAGAAGGCGCTTTGCGGCCCGCAGTAGGTGACTTCGAGCCGCGCAAAGTCCACCAACGTGTCCGTGCCCACCGCAAACTCGAGGCGCTGCGACGCGTTGATCAACGCCAGCAGGTTCAACCCGCCGGGCAATGCCGCGAGATCCAGCGCGAACGTCGTCGGCGCGTTGGCGCCCCAGGTCCCGCCCGCCGCCGGCAACGTCGCCACCGCCTGCGCAAAGGCCCACACGCCGGGCGGGCTGCAGGTCTGCAAACCAATGCGCAACACGTCGTCCTGCGACGCCGTGCCCAGCGGCTTCATGTGCAGGATCAGCTTCGCCGCCGTAATGCTGGACGGCAGTCCTCCAAAGCTGTGCGACAAATGCCGGCTCGGCACCGCGGTGTCAAACGGCATGCCCGTGAAAAAGCCCCCGCCTAACACGCACGGCCCCGGCGTTGTCGGCTCCAACCCGGCCGGCGAAAAATTGTCCGCCACGCCGGCCTGCAGCGTCTTGGTAAACCCGTTTGGCAGGATGAGCACCCGGAACGAGCACCGGCCGATTTGTCCGCAGGCATCGCGCGCCTCGCAGGTGACCTGATTTGTCCCCGGCGGGAAGAAACTCCCGCTCGGCGGGACACACGTGACGATGGGGGCTGCGCCCGAGGCGTCCGTGGCGGTTGGTGCATAGAACACATTGGTGCCTCCGCCCTGACACAGGTAGACAATGTCCTGGGGACAGCGGATCCCCGGCGGTTGGGTATCCCGGTTCACGACGACGCGGAAGGAACAACTGGCGCGATGCCCGACCGTGTCGGTGCCGGTACAGCGGACGCTATTCGTGCCCAGGGGAAGAATCGTGCTTGGCGTCACGGGGAAGGTTTCCGCAGCGGCCAGCACGCAGTTGACGGTGAGGTTCGTATAGCAACGGTTGGTGCCGGTGATGGAGAAGTTCGCGGCGGCCCCGGTGGCGCAGGTGGTGAGGAAGATGTCAGCGGGACAGTTCAGCTCGATGCACGGACAACACGTCGCGGTGACGGTCAATTCCGCGCGCAACCCGGTGGCGTTGGGTCGGCCGCCCACGTTGTTGGTCACGAGAAACTCCAGGCGATTGAGTCCGGAAAGCAGGTTGTTGAACGTAAACGTCGTCCAAGTGGCGTCGCCGTTAACCGGCGTGGGAAAAACTGCGGGGGCTCCGTTGAGGCGCACGGCGCCGTTGTCGCTGGCCGCATAGCGACCCGTGATCCGGGCGCCGGCGCAGGGCGAGATCACCGGCAGATAGTAGATATAAACGCCCGAGGAATCATCGCCCGTGCTGGGCGAGGGCCCGATCCATTGCGAATCCGGGCTGGCAGCGTTGTCGAGCCAAGCCGCCAGCGGGTTGGTCAGCACATAGGTATTGCCCGGATCCGGAAAAATGGCGCCGACGCCGACGAACGGCGAACTCAGGCTCCCGGGGCGCAGCTTGGCGCCGTTGGTGGTCATGCCGGTGCCAAACTGCATCACCGTCTCGCAGGGGTAAGTCTGCGTCTGGGCCTTAGCTCGTATGGGGAGCAAACAGCCGATGGCCAGCGCGACGGCGGCAAGGGCCGCTGAGATTGCGTTCATAATGCGATTTCCTTTCAGGTTTGGGTTGCGGCCGCGATCCCGCGACTAGGGATGGCGCAAACGGAAGAAACCCTGGCTGCCCGCCGGGCCGGTGCGCCACACGTGCTCCACGCCGTCGAACTCCGTTCGCCCACTCACCTCCCGCCATGGCGCCGTGGGGATCAGGCCTTCCTTGAACTCCAAGATCGAGTCGCCGGTCCAACGCAGCTCGATCAGGTCCGGGCGCAAGGCGGTGGCCCGCAGTCGCAGAGGGGGATTCACGGTGACGACAAAGCGGCAATCGTCCTGGCTGCCTTGACTGTCCACCGCCGAGCAATGGACGACGGTTGAACCCGGCGGGAAGAAGGTGCCGCTGGGTGGTTCGCAGGTGACGACGACGTTGCTGCCGCAACGCGTCGCCCCCGATGGGTTGAACGTGACGACAGTGCCGGCTTCGTTCGTGGCGTTGACGATCACGTTCGTCGGGCAGGTGAGCGTGAGGCAGGGCGAGGAAATGGCCCCGCTAAACGTCTGAAAACCTTTGAACGAAAACTGCGGGAGCGTCGTGGTTTCAACGCAAACTTTGAGGTGGGTGCCCGACGGGGGCGCCGTGTGGAACGTCACGCTGGTGGCGACGTAGGACTGGCCATTCACGGTTAGGGTGGTACTCGGCTGAAAATGAGCGGTGGGCGACGGGGAGGCCGAATTGCCGCTAATGCTCGTGGGCCAAGCCTCTGAGCCGATCGAGTCGGCAGCCATGATCGTGATTGGCCCGCCCGAAACGCGATTCACGGTGATGCTGGTGGCCTCCTGCGAGAAAAAGGGCAGGTATTGAATCGTGCATGATTCCAACGGAAGAGCGATGGGCGAAAGGCGCAGGGTGCCAGCGGGAACCACGACATTGGTCTTATCATAAAGCAGGTTCACATCCACATACCCGAACTGGCACACCGGAGGGGTCATCAAGGGACTGAAGTTGCAAAAGTCGGCTACGCCGTTCATCTCGACCGTCCATTCACCCACCACCGAGATGCATCCGCCAGCAGGACCGGATGGCAAATGCGGCAGCCTGTTCCAGGAGACCGCATCCGAGATGCTGACCTGTTGCGGTCCGTAAGGTTGAATCCAGTTGTCGTCTTGGAGGAGCGCGATGGCACTGGCCTTCAGATGATTGGTATGCAAAGTCAGCTCCGCTTGTTGCAGGCCCAGCCCCAGCTCAAACGTCTTCAAAAAGTAAAGGCGCACCGAGGTCCCGATCACCTCAGGTCCGATTTGTCCGCTCACGTGAGTGGCAAGTTCATCAATCTCGATCGCCTCGTCGTGGGCAAGGTTCACAAAGAAATAGTCCTTGGTAAATCCCATCGAGGTAACACAAGCCGATCTCGGCATTCTCACGAAAGTCGGGTCGTTGCCCGCCTGAAAATAGCGGCTCACCAGTTGATCATCGAAGCTGAGGTCAAACTGGCCGTAGTCCCAAACCTCGATGGCCTTGCCGATTAGATTGGATGGTTGATCAAGCGACACGAAAACGCCCACCACATCGCCGGTCCCAAGAAGCATATTGGCGAACGTTACCGTCGCATGCGTGCCCGCGCCGGTTGGCCACACCACGGTCTGACCCGCATGATTATCGAGGGCGTCGCAGTTGGAGGTCCCCGCTGGCCCGGCCAGGTCGAGACGGAATCCCTTCGCGCCGCCGATATCCAGGGCAATGGTCGGAGGCGGTCCATTGGAATCGAGCGTGCGCCACGAGATGCCATCGCCTTGATGGACGGCCTGCACATTGCTCAACGAATACGGCACGCCGGAGAAGGCGCTTTGCGGCCCGCAGTAGGTGAATTCGAGCCGCGCATAGTCCACCAACGTGTCCGTGCCCACCGCGAACTCGAGGCGCTGCGACGCGTGGATCAACGCCAGCAGGTTCACCCCACCAGGCAGCGCCGCGAGATCCAGCGCGAACGTCGTCGGCGCGTTGGCACCCCAGGTCCCGCCCGCCGCCGGCAACGTCGCCACCGCCTGCGCAAAGGCCCACACGCCGGGCGGGCTGCAGGTCTGCAAACCAATGCGCAACACGTCGTCTTGCGACGCCGTGCCCAGCGGTCTCATGTGCAGGATGAGTTTCGCCGCCGTGATGCTGGACGGCAGTCCTCCAAAGCTGTGCGACAAATGCCGGCTCGGCACCGCCGTGTCAAAGGGCATGCCGGTGAAAAAGCCCCCGCCTAACACGCACGGCCCCGGCGTTGTCGGCTCCAGCCCGGCCGGCGAAAAATTGTCGGCCACGCCTGCCTGTAGCGTCTTGGTAAACCCGTTCGGCAGGATCAGCACCCGGAACGAGCACCGGCCGATCTGTCCGCAGGCATCGCGCGCCTCGCACGTCACCTGATTTGTCCCCGGCGGGAAGAAACTCCCGCTCGGCGGGACACACGTGACGACCGGATCGGCGCCCGTGGCGTCCGTGGCGGTTGGTGCATAGAACACATTGGTGCCCCCGCCCTGACACAGGTAGACAATGTCCTGGGGACAGCGGATCTCCGGCGGTTGCGTATCCCGGTTCACGACGACGCGGAAGGAACAACTGGCGCGATGCCCGACCGTGTCGGTGCCGGTACATCGGACCGCATTCGTGCCCAGGGGAAAAATCGTGCTCGGTGTGACCATGACGGTTTCCGCTGCGGCCAGCACGCAGTTGATGGTGAGGTTTGTATAGCAGCGGTTGGTGCCCGTGATGGAGAAGTTCGCGGCGGCGCCGGTGGCGCAGGTGGTGAGGAAGATGTCGGCGGGACAGGTCAACTCGATGCACGGACAACAGGTGGCGGTGACGGTCAATTCCGCGCGCAACCCGGTGGCGTTGGGTCGGCCGCCCACGTTGTTGGTCACGAGAAACTCCAGGCGATTGAGTCCGGAAAGCAGGTTGTTGAACGTAAACGTCGTCCAAGTGGCGTCGCCGTTTACCGGCGTGGGAAAAACTGCGGGGGCTCCGTTAAGGCGCACGGCGCCGTTGTCGCTGGCCGCATAGCGACCCGTGATCCGGGCGCCGGCGCAGGGCGAGAGCACCGGCAGATAGTAGATGTAAACGCCCGAAGCATCGTCGCCCGTGCTGGGTGACGGCCCAATCCACTGCGAATCCGGGCTGGCCGCGTTGTCGATCCAGGCGGCCAGCGGGTTGGTCAGCACATAGGTATTGCCTGGATCCGGAAAAATGGCGCCGACGCCGACGAACGGCGAACTCAGGCTCCCGGGGCGCAGCTTGGCGCCGTTGGTCGTCATGCCAGTGCCAAACTGCATCACCGTCTCGCAGGGGTAAGTCTGCGTCTGGGCCTCAGCTCGTATGGGGAGCAAACAGCCGATGGCCAGCGCGCCGGCGGCGAGGACTGCAGATATTGCGTTCATAGTGTGATTCCCTTCAAAGTTTGAAATTGATGCCGCGGCCCATGGCCCCGACCGGTCGATACCCCGACCGTCAGGGAGGGGTAAGGAGAAAACTCCGCGCGGTTGCAGAAAAACTGATGGGCTCGGGGCTACGCCGCTCGACACCACATGGTCGGCGGTGCCGACTGCGCCCACGGTTGGCGGAAGTGAGCACCGCGTGTTCATCCCTCCAGGGCCCGGCGTTCTGTTCTTTCGCTTGTTCCGACCGCCAATTCTGTCCGACTGATGGATCGCTCCTCACAGCCCCCTGAAGGGGATGCTCATCGCTCGCGCCTTGCGCCAGACCAAAATCCCTTGCGGCATGACCTCGCCATTTGGCAGACGCCGCATTAGGGCACGACCCAGAAAAACGCGATGGCAATCCCTGTGGGCATGAGCGCTCCCAGGAAAAGGCCCAATGGACTGATGCCTTCGCCATTGAACACCTTCGCATCCTGAAGGATGCCGACTCCGGCCGGGTTTGGCGCGTTGGCGATGACCGTCAGGCCGCCGCCGGTGACGGCTCCGGCGACCAAGGCGTACTTTAGGTCGTCTGGAATTCCTTCCACGAGCGATCCCAGGTAGGTGAGCGCTGCGTTGTCGGTCAGAGCAGTCAAGCCGGTCGCGCCGAAAAACAGAGCGCCGCCACTGAGACTTTGGATGAGCGGCTTGAGCCAGTAAGCCTGCAAGGAACCCAGCGTCACGAGCCCGGCGAGAAAGAAACCAACCAGCAAGCCCTCCTTCAGCTTGAGGGATTCCTGATATTCCCCGGTCGCGGTGACGATCCCGAGGAAAAGCACGAAGATTCCGAAGAACACATCAGGATGGTGGGCGAACGCGACGACGAGCCCGAGAAACGCCACATGCACCAGCGTCAGCCAAAAAGGGACGGAAGGACTGGGGTCGCGTTCAATGGCGACGCCGAGGAGTTCCTTGCGGAAATGGAGCGCGACAAGAATGGTGGAAATCAGGCAGCTGGCCGCGGCGCGCCAGCCAAAATGGCCTACCATGAAGGCCGTGTCCCAGTTCCATTTCGCAGCGACCATGAGGACAGGCGGCGCCGCGAAGTGGGTCAAGGTTCCCCCGATCGACACGTTGACAAACAAAAGGCCGAGCGTGGCATAGGCGAACTTCGTCGAGATGCTTCGCTCGAAATAGCGTCGCTTGAGGACGAGGGCCAGCAAGGTCATGGCCGCGGGCTCGGTAATGAAAGATCCCAGAAGGGGTCCGAGAGCCAGGGCTGCGACATAAAATGAAACCGATTCGCGCAGGGGAAGCGCGCGCGCCGCAAACAGGATCAGTGTCTCCGCCAGGCGCACAATCGGCCGGGTCGCGGCCACCACCATCACCACCAGCACGAACTTGGCTTCCGTGAAATTCAGTCCTTCGATGTAGTCAACGGCGTCAGGAAAGGACCGCTTGAGGGAGGCAATCCCGAGAAAGAGCGCCGCCGCCCAGAGGCCGAACACCACTTCGGTTTCCGCGAGAAAGTGCAGGATATTTTCCCGAATCGAGCCTGGCGGGTATTGGTGCGCCCAATGGGCAAAGCGTTTGACGGCGAAGGTGTGCAGCACGGCGAGCCCAAAGAAGATGGACGCGAGAAGTTCAATTGGAGTGGGAGCTGGCATGGGAGTTGGCGGCGAGGAGCATCTGCGCGGATCAGTCTTGGGCCAGGATCTCCGGATTGATCTGTAATTCCTGGCAGGCGTGAATGTAGGAGCTGGCGGACCAGGCCTGAAAGCATTTGCCCATCGGGCGTCCGGTGCGGCTGTGGATCCACTCGTTAAACTCCCATTCCTGATTTTTTCCCAGGCGGTTGAGCTGGGCGAGCTTGAGGAGTTCGCGGCAGGCGACCTCGTAGAGGCCGAGCCGGTGAATGAATCGCACCCACATCCCGCCAATGAACGGCCAGATCCCGCCGTTGTGATAATGGCCCGGGAGGTTGAGCAGGTTCACGGTGTAGTAGGATCGCCAGTCGGGATCGCCCGACTGAACGGGAGGATACAGATTGACCACCGGGTAGGGCTCGTTCACGCCGACGCCCCACATGAACTTGAACGCGGTGCGGGCACGGTCGACGTCGAGCACATTGGAGATGAATCCCTGGATATTGCCGAGCACGTCGCAGCGCCAGCTGAAACCAAACGGGGTGATTTCGGCCAGGAGGTAGCTGGTGTCGCCGACGGCCGACTGCGACCGGGCGAAGCTGAAAGCCGACCGATCTGTCACCGGCTTGGTTGACGGCCAGAAAACTTCGAGGATCTTCGAGCGCAACGCCTGGGAGCGCCGCAGGTAATCGGCCGCCTCGTCGAATCGCTTTTGCAACTCGAGGAGACGGCCGTACGCGACCATTGCCCGGTACCAGAGGACCTCGTCGTAGAGGACGTGGTAGCTGCGGCCGAACAGATCTGTCCAATCGCCGGCTTCAGGAATCTCCAGCAGTCCGTCGTTGTTGCTGTCGAGAGCTCCCAGCCAGTTCATCACGCGCCCCAACGGTTCGCTGTGCTCCGCCAGAAGCTCGAGGTCGCCCGTCTTCCGGACGAAGGCATGGAAGGCGACGATGGCCCACAGGCCGCTGTCGATGGCACAGATGCCGCCGACGCCGCTGTAATCCGGTGTCCCGTCCTCGATGCGCACGTTCGCGGGCACTTGTCCGTTCGGACCGAGATTTCCGAATAGGGTCCGCAGCGTTTGTTTCTGTGCAGCCCGGATGTCCGGATCGCCCAGCTCAACGGTTCCCACGATGGTGATGGCGCCGTCCCGCGCCCACACGCTGCGATAATTCACGTCGGTACCGGTGACCTCGTTGTCGGCGAGCGAGCAGGCGGAGAAGCCGAGCGTGGTGATGTTCTTGCGAAGGGCGGCGACGGCGTGGTTGTAGCCGGTGGTGATGAGCGCGCGCTCGTCCGAGGTCAGCGAGCCGAGCGCCGCCTCGGTGAACAGCATGCGCAGCGTCGGGTCCATCTGCCCGGCGCCGAGCGCGGCGGCGGCCGGCTGAGGCGCGGGCGGGACCACGTTGAAGTGCTGCAATCCTTCGAGCACGCCTTCCGCCATGACCCGCGTGGCGTTGAAGGTCGGCAGTTTCACGACCGCTTCGATAAGCTCCGGCTGCGCATTCTCCACTACGATGCCCCTGGCGCCGGGGAGGAGGAACATGCTGCTGTCATTGCCCGTGTCGCCGGCCACGAGCACTGCATCGGTCTCGATGCCGATGCGCTGACAAAGCCAGGTCAGCGCTGCGCCCTTGTTCGTGTCCAACGGCAGCACGTCGAGGTCGCGCGCGCTGGAGTAAATGACGCTGACGTGCAGTCCGGCAGCCGCCAGTTGCCTCTCCAGCGCCGCAACGGTTTCCGGAGTGGCCTGGGGGAGATGCCAGCTGGATTTGTAGGGATGGAGAAACTGGGGCGGCTGCCGGGTGACGCCCGCGAAGTTGGCGACGATGGATTCGATTTTAGCCAGGTCCCAGCCTTGATGAAATCGCTGGTTATAGTCGTTCAACGGTCGCTTGCGGCGTCCATCATAAATCTGCGTGCCGACACCGCCGATGATGAAGTCCGGCCAGGGCAACACGCGCGTCGCGAGCAGATCGATGACGTCCTGGACCAATCGGCCGGAGGCGTAGCAGAGCATCGGCCGGGTGGGTTTTGGCAGCGACTCCCAAGCGTCCTTGAACCGGCGCGTGGACTCGGGGTTGCCCAGCAACGTGCCGTCGAGGTCCGAGCTGAAGAGTTTAATCGGCGTCATTCCAGGGTTCGTCCCATTCGGTGTCGGCGAGCACGAGGGCGGCGCCCGGGCGCTGCTCCACCGTGGCGATCAGCTGCTGGGCGATGCCCGTCCAGGTGAACAGGCTGCGCGCCTTGTGCGCCCCCATCCGGGCCATGCGATTGCGCAAGCGGGGGTGCCGAAACGCCTTGAGCATGGTGATGCCGAGATCCTCCCGGTCGAAAGGCTCGGCGAAGAGGGCGTGCCTCCCGAAGGTCAGCGCCCGGTAAAGCCCGCCATGAATCGTCACCACGGTCGGCGTGCCGCAGGCCATGGCCTCGATGGCCGTCATGCCAAAGGGTTCGTAGCGGCTGGAAAGCACGAACAAATCCGCCGCGCGGTAGTAATCCGCGAGTTGGTCGTCGGGAATGAAGTGGCCGAACTGAACCTTTTCCTCAAGCCTCAGGTCCGCGACGAGGGACTTCAGCTCGGCCAAGATTGTCTCCTCGAGCTTGTTCAGGCTGGTGCCGCCGATGGCCAGATGGAGGACCGCCTGGGGCTCCCGCGAAGCCAGCACGGAGAATCCGTGAATCAACAGATCGTAGCCCTTGTTTCGCGCGATGCGGCCGATGGCCATCACGACCTTGCCGGAAAAACCCAGCCGCTGGCGGATGGCGTTGCGCGAGCCGTCGCCGACGGGAAAGAACCGATTGTCGTCATAGCCTGGCGGGATCATGCGGCAGTTGTCGGCCGGCGCCTCGTAATCCTCTTTCAAAAGATCCAATTGCTGGGGAGTCGTGGCCACAACCAAATCGGCATCCGTGTAGAGTTCACGTTCACGACGGATGCGCTCGCAGAAATTGTACTGCTTCTCAAATTTCGCCGCGTCCCCCGGGTAGTCACTTTCCATCTGGCGCCTTTTCCACAGGCCGAGCGAGTGCGGCGTATGCACGTGCGGGACGTCCAGCGCTTCCGTCAAATGCTGTCCGGCGACGCCCGCATCCCAGTAGTGGCTGTCGAGAAACTCGTATTTCAGCCCGTGCTTTTTGATGAAGCGCAGCGCGTTTTCCCCCCACTGCGGCAGCTTCTGGCTGAGATATTCCTTCGGGATGAAGTGTCTCCCGCCACAGGGCACGCGGATGACCCGCACTTGATCCGACACGGGCTCCAGCTCCGGTTGCTCCTCAAAGCGGCGGGTCCAGATGTCGACTTCGTAGCCGAGCTGCGCGAGCTTCCTCGAGAGCTCGAGGACGTAGACGACCTGGCCGCCGGTGTCCGCCGCGCCCAGCGGCGGTTGCGCGGCGACATACCCATGAGTCGACACCATCGCGATGCGAGGCAGCGGGCTGTCGGGGCGGAGAACGTTGCGGGTGTGACCGGGCTCCACGACGCGGGTCGTTTCGGAAGCGCGGGTTTCCGTTTTGGGCTGTTCCATCATCATCCAGGCTTGGACAGGCTCCCGGCCCGGGATAGGCAGCGCGCAGCGAGGCTAGCTTCCCTGCATTCAAACGGCGAACGGATGAACACAGTTCTGGCCTCGCGAGCGGCGGCGTCATCGCGGTACCAGGCCGATCGTTTAGCGGATGGCGGCCCGACCATCCGAACAGACCTCCGAGGTTGCGCAACCTCGGACCCTTTTTCAGGCTGCGGTGGAGGCCGCCGCCTGGAGGCGACTCTGTCCGCTGCCCCAACGATCTGTCAAGCATCCGGGCCCGGGCTCGACTCACGGTCATAGCTCTCCTCCGTGAAGATAGAAAGATTGATGGCGACGGCCGGGCTTGGGTTGTGGAATAGATTTGCAGCATGCCACACGACCAATCACTCGAACAGCTTGTCCGCCAATTCTTCGACGCGAAACGAATCAATTACGAAGCGAAGCGCATGATGGGCGGGCTGTGCTTCATGGTGAAAGGCAAGATGTGCGTGGGCGTCGAGAAAAACCGACTGATGGCACGCATTGGCCCGGAAGCCTACGACGACGCGCTCACCCGCAAAGGCTGTCGCCCGATGGACTTCACCGGTCGTCCGATGCGGGGATTCGTTTTCGTGGAGCTGGAGGGGCTGAAATCAGAGGAGGACCTGGCTTTCTGGTTGGAAATGGCCCTGGCCTACAACCCAACGGCGAAGAAATCCTTTAAGCGCAAACGTTGAGTCGCCCGATTCGGTTTATTGCCCTACTGCGTCGCGCAGTCGGTGAGCACCTTTTCCAGCCTCGCCTTGGCTTCCGGCGAAAGGAATTTCTCGGTCAGGTTCAGATCAGGATCGGCGTAACGACAAAAGCCATGCCGCAACAGATGCAATTGCTTTTCGTAGCGTCGGCACAGACCGCACAGGCTCAGGTGCAGCCGGATGGATAGCCGTTTTCGCAACGGTAGTCGGTGGTCCATCGACTGGGAAATCAGCTCCGCGATGTCTTTGCACGAGGGCAGCACGCGCACCATCAGGCGCATCATGGCGTAATTGGCTCGGCGGAACACTTTCATGGATCGGTGGGTCTGGTCAGAGTTTCAGCCAGTTTTTTTCGAGGCAAAGGCGCAATTGCATCCGGGCACGATGGAGCAACACCCAAAAGTTGGACGGACTGACGCCGAGGATCTTTTGGATCTGCTCCGAGTCCGTGGCCTCCATTTCGCGAAGCATAAACGCATCTGCGTGACGTGGCGGCAGCTTGTCGAGGCACTGTTTCAACGCGGCCATGAACTCCTTCCGCTCCATCTGCGCCCCGGCGTCCGCGCCCCATTCCGCCGGGCCGGTTTCAGGGTCATGACGCCAAAGCCCAAGTTCGTCGAAGCGTCCTTCAAGCTCGGGTGGAAGTGTGTCGTCCGCGCTAACCGTTCGCTCGCGGGCCAGCCGGCGGAAGTAATCCATAATTTTGTGTTTGAGAATTCCAGTCAGCCAACTGCGCTCGGTGGATTGGCCGGAGAAACGTTCCTGGCCCTGAAAGGCCGCCAGCAAGGTATCCTGCACCAAGTCTTCGGCGACGGTTTCGTTGCGGACACGGATGATCGCGTAGCGAAAGAGGTAATTGCCGTGCTCCTCAACCCAAGTCTTGGGATCGGACAAATGCGACGAATGAGACGACACGGTCTGTCCTCCCGTTTCGCGTGGCGGCGCGGCGGCTGTCAGTTCTGCGCACATCGCGCGAAAGAATAAGTCCACGGCGCGAACCTGGAAAGCCGTTTCACCGCGCGGCGCACGGCCGCCGGGTCCCCACACCTCCTTTTTGGTGCATTTTCGTCGCACGCCCGTAAACTCCGGCGCCAGATGCTGTCGAAAAAGGCCAAATATGCGATTCGCGCGCTGCTCTACTTGGCCGAGCGCGATGGGAGTGGTCCGATCCAGATCAAAGACATCGCCTCCTCCGAAAGAATTCCGCAGAAGTTTCTGGAGGCCATTCTCGTGGAACTGAAATCGAGCGGCATGGTCCGCAGCCGGGCCGGGCGAACCGGCGGCTACGAAATGCTCCGCGATCCCAAGGATGTGAACCTTGGCCAGGTCATCCGGCTGATCGACGGACCCATCGCCCCGATCTCCTGCGTCAGCCAGACGGCCTACGCGCCGTGTCAGGATTGTCAGGACGAAAAGACCTGCCTGCTGCGCATGGTCATGAAGGAAGTCCGCGACGCCAACGCCCGCATCCTCGAGCAAACCACCCTGGAGGGAATGCTGGAAAAAAAGGCAGAGCTGAAGGACAAGGCGTTCATTCTCGACTTCAACATCTGAATGACCCCGCCGCGCCGGTTGCCCGATCAGCTCCGGTGGGTTGGCGCCGTCGCCGGAAGCGGAGCTGCGCGTTCCAGGCGTTCCAGGACGGTCTCAAGATCCGTCACAAGCACGGCCAACGCCGGCCAGCGCCCGGCCACAATATCGTTGGCATGCGCGAGCGCGTTGCGCAGCGTGCCGACATCATTGAAGAACTTCCCCAAAGCCCGCTTCGATGCAAAGCCGCTCAAGCGGAACAGCTCCATGTCCTTCATCACGATGGTGGCTTTGTCTCCCAGCTGCAGGCAGTCGGAGAAGTCGCTTCCCTCGTTTCGCCGCCGGCGTTCATCATGGAGGCGGCGTGCGGTCTCCAGTCGATCGGGCGTCAGAAGAGAGGACCACCTCTCGCCCGGGTAACGCTCGCGGACGATTCTCAACATCTGCATCTCCAGCAGCGAGACCAGGCCGAACAGCCAGAGCCGCACGGGAGACTTCTGCAGATCGCCCCGCGTCACAATGCCACCCACATGGCCCAAGACCGTAATGAAGACATGGCGCCTTTCCCGCAGGGCGGCAAACGCGCTCAGGAGGGGTTCGCCATCCGGCAAGACCATGTGCGCCGCAAACGGGCGCTGACGCTCTCCCAGCGACCCGTTTGTCAGCTCCTCCCGCGTGACGAAACCCGTGACCACCCCCGCCTCCCGCACGCCGACGACATCGAACTCGCGGGCCTCCATCAAGGTCCGCACGGCCGGGCCGGCTTGGGCACTGTCGAACGAGACCAACGGCTCGGCAATGTCGCGCAACGTGATTGTGCGCACGAACAAGCGACGCAAATCCCCGAGGGACGATTTCAGTTGCTTCATGGCGGGTGGTCCAGGCCGTTTGTGGGCAACGTCAAAAATGTGGGCCTGGCTCGAATTTAGCGAGGTCCTTCGCGTGGAGAGGTTCCAAATAACAAGTTTGCCCGACTCGCAACGCGTTTCGGCGATCGAAAGGCTCTAAAGATTCGCGGCGTAGGCGATGAACTTGCGGTATTCGGCGAGAATCGTGGTCAGAGCCACCACCCCAGCCTGCACTTGGGCAAACTGCGGGGCGGCCTGTGGCGTTTCGAAAACGATTTCAAACGGACGCGGGCGAATCTTCGGCGGCGCGCCGAGCACGCCCCGGTAGCCCTCGCGAATCACGCCGTTTTTCGCGCGAAAGCCATCGATGATGCCCAGATCATTGCGGGGCAGAATCTCGTTGGCCGCCGCCAGCGCCGGCTCGAGCAGGCTCCGGGTCAAGGTCGCCCCGCCGACAAATCCATAGGCGCCGTGACTCGTGTCGTCCGAGTGTAACGAAATGATTCCGTCGAACGCATGGCTGTACAGCTCCGACTGGAGCAGCTGGACTTCGGGCTCGGAGCTGTGATTCCAGAATTCCCGGTTCAAATCGCGGCCGCGACGCGAGCAGCGCGTGCCATCTTCGTAGCCGGTCGGATTACACACCGGATAGAGGAACAGGCAATAGCCCCGGGCAATCTCCGGGGATTGCTCCAGGAGCCTGACAAACTGCACGACCGAGCGCGCTCCCTCGGGCTCGTCCCCATGAATCGCCGCAAAAACTCCAATCCGGATCGGGTTGTCGCCGCCGCGGGGCCCGACAAACAGGTAGCGCGGCAGCTCATAGCTTTCGCCGTTGACCTCAAACCGGGCGCCATGATTGGCAATCAGGCCAACCGAACTGCCGGCGACAATCTCGAGCGGCTCGAGCAATTCCGCGATGGAACGTCGGCGGGCTGACCGCACGGCCGGGGCGGCAGTTGAGTTCACGGAAAAGATGCTGCTCATAAGGTGAAGCGACGAAGGTAACGGCTATTTTCCGTCCCGATAAGTTCGTTGGTGATTTCCGCGGCGCGGACGCCGAAGCGGCCAGTCAACAAACCGAAAATTGCAGGGAGCGATACAGTTTTCACATCTGGGTCGATTGAGAGTGCGGTGCTGGCGGATTAGGAGGTGGGGCGATCCAAACGATGCCGCTCGCTCTTTTCGACCTGAACAACCCGAGCGTCATGGACCGTGATCAGCACCGTTCCAAACTTTAGCGAGGCGACCTGCTCGCGCACGAGGTCGAGCCAGGCGGGGTGCGATTCCCCAACGCCAGACCGACTCACCTCAATCTTTTTCGGGTCGCTCATGTTCAACTCAGAGAAAATCTAGACTAAATCTCTAGTAAGTCCATATGTTTTTACATGATTTCATAACATTTGTTTTTCTCCTCAGGCATTTATTTTTTAAAGTTATTTATCAACAGTAACTTACGAAGTTTATATTTGATAACGCTTGGAGAGCAACACTTCGAACTTCGATGGATTTTCCGCAACATGCCGGGAATCAAATCGTGCGAAATCGATTTGGATTGCCGAAGCCGGCGCGGAAGCAAGCGCCTCCGAACTCAACGAAAATGCGGGCACCGGAGGCGAATGGTCTGTCCACGCCGCCAGCACGAGCCGACCCGTCTCGGTTACTTCGCCTTCCAGATCGACTCGAGCTCGTGAACCGTGAGCGATTGAACAACTGCCTCCCCGTCGGACACCCTGAGCAGAGCGCTCGGAGCGCCGGGTGGCTTCCGCGCAATGTTGGTGATGGAAACTTCGCCTCGGTTGCCGAATGTCTCGATCGACAAGCGGTCCACCAAAACCCGAAGTTGCACCTTCCCCAACCTTGGCTCCATCGCTGCCTCCGCACCTTGGGACGTCAGCCGTTGCCGCTTCAGATCATAGCGAACGGTATTGCCACCAAACTCCAATTCGATGGCGCTGCAGGTCGAGAGAGCCGTATCGATGGTCAGGTCCAGATCCAGGAGCTCGCCTTGAATCGTCGCGAGCGGATTCTCTCCCCGCCGGCACCGGAAGTCTGAACGGGCCACGAGTTGGTGCTGGATGCCTTTGATTTCCCGGACGGGATAGCGGCACAGGACGAGGCCCTGAGGCAACCGCCGCAGGCTCAGTTCGCACGGGAAGGTCGCTTGCTGGTTGAAGGGCATGTCTTTGGGGTAGTCATCCCAGCCGCGCATCCATGCGACTTGAATGCGACGCGGATCCGATTTTGGCAACTGATCGAAGGTCATGGTCGCATAGAAATTGCGCCCGTAGTCGCCTTTCCGCTTGCTCGTTTCACCGCGGAAAACCTGCCCGTCAAAGCTGCCGGTCACATAATCCCCATTGCCATCCACCACCACCCACTTCTTCGTGCCCACTTCCCCGTCCACCGCCACCTCGAACATATCCGGGCATTCGAAAGAGTCCGGGATACGACCCTCCAGCTGCTTCCACTCCAGCAGATTCGTGGAGGAGAACAGGAGATAGCAATTCTCCGACTTGTCCTGGCTTACCGTGAGCAACGAGGCCCGGCGACCCGTGGCCTTCGCGGCGGCGTTTTGTTCGCAGATCACCTGCGACTCGTTGGCCTCGCTGCGTCGCCACAGCGCAACGAAAGTAAAACTGTCGTCGCCCTCAGCCAACACAGCGGGGCCGTCCATAAACTGCCGGCCGCCGAAATGAATCGCCGTGCCGCCGCCCGGCCCTCCGGCAAGAAATTGCGGTCGACGGGACGCCTCGACCTGTTTCAGATGGTGGCTTCGGCCGGACTGGTCTTTCCACGCCGCGACGGCCCCAGCTCCATCCACCTCCACGGCATCCGGTGCAAGACGGAGAACGAGGCCGTCGGTCGGCAGGTTTGACCTATTATCGCCTGGCTCCAGCTTCGCATCGCTCCTCAACACGTGGATCGCGCTCCGCGTTTCGTCATCCGACAACGGCCGGTCGTAGACCAGGACCGCGGCAACGTCACCCTGGAGAAATTCTGTATCGTCTGACTTGGCCCCGACCCGAAAGACACTCGCCCCGACATTCTCCCGCACGACGTCCACCTTGCCGTCGCTCTGACCATTCGCATCGGTCACGACCACGCGGCCATTGTCGAAAAGGCGCAGGACGGAGCAGGTCCATTCGTTGGGCTGAAACGGTCGTAAATCATGGGCGTCATTGCTTTCGCCATTGAAACCGTATCGCCATTTCCGCTTGGGAACGTCCTCGCAAGGACCGTAGAGGATCAAAATCCATTTCTGATCGGGCTCGTACCAGAACACGTTTGGATCACGATGCGCATGAACCAGCACCGGGTTCTTTTCGTATTTGGTCCAGGTGCGTCCACGATCCTGGCTGTAGGAGATGCACTGGTTCAGGTTGTCGGTGCTGCTCCAGAAGACGATCATGGGCGGCTCCTTTCCATTGCCCAGGCCGGAACAGTTGTTGAGATCCACGACCCCGCCGCCCGACTGGGTTCCACCGAACCGGCCGCCCTTGCCGAACGCCGGGCGCAACTCTTCCCAGTGGATCAAATCGGTGCTGACGGCGTGCAGCCAGGCCGACCACCAGCGTTGGGCAAACAGATGATACTCGCCTTGGTTGTAGACCAACCCGTTGAGATCGTTCATCCAGCCCTCGTAATGGTTGGGTGGATGCAGCCGATAATCCTCCCAGTAACGGGCGGTGAAGTGAAACTGCGGCCGGAGCCTCTCGTGATATAACGGCTCCCGCCCGCCGGGGGCTGCCCGGGCCGGGTCCGGATCCGCGCCGAAAACGTCGGCCCGCGGATAACCCAGAAAACAAACAACCCCGAGTAACGCCGCAAAGGTCGTCCGATTCATGGAAGCGATGATAGGCCAGACAAGCTTCGGATGTCACGTCGGCTCCACGCGGGACAACGACGCGCCAACACCGCCTGCCGCAGGGGATTTGCCGTCACGTTGATCGCATGCGCACAAGGCTCCAGACGCAATTGAGCCTTTCCACCGGCGGAGCCATCGAACGTCGCTGATGCCAACCCAATTTCCAGCGAAGCGGTCGGGCTGCTCCGGTCCGGGCGACAGTCAGCCTATTGTCGCTCTCAGTGCTCGCGGTCGGTCGCGGAGCCCGATCGGCAGAGCGGGGCGCAGTTCACTGTTTTGATGAGGCAAGCATGGCGCGCGCGTCTGCCTGGCAAAGGTGAAAAGCCCAGCCAAGACCGGCCCCGAATCCGACGCCGTAGAAAACGCCCCAGAGCAGCATCGCGGCCCGCACCTGGACATTTCGGCTGACGGGCACGCCAAAGACCGCAGAATTCTTGAGACTTGCGACGCCGGCTTCCACCCAACCCCCGACGAAGTAGCCCAGTGAATTCAGAACGAATAGAACGGCGACGACCTGGAATGTCGACTGAGCCGCGCTAAACGCCCGCGTGAGAATCCACCCCATCAACGTTGTGCCCGCCAGCAGTCCAACGAGACTGCCCGCATGGCCGCCCAGGAGCATCCATCCCGCAATCCATCCGGCGGAGTAACCGGCGAAGGCCACGCCGAAAATCTTTTGGAAACGAATCAGGGAGCCGGGGCCAATGATGAGCCGGTGCATGACCAGGCCGCTGAGACCAAGAAAAACTGCCATGCAAACCAGATACATTCCGAGCTCTCCGACGGCCCGCTGGAGAGTGCGGCCGAAGATCGCCCAGGGCACAAAGCCTGCAATGCTGACGATGGTGAAACCAATAATGCCAACCCGCAGCGACGCGCCCAGCGACGGCACATCGACTTCGCTCCCGGCCGCGCGGGCGCGAGCCGCGATACTTTCGGCGTCCAACTGAAAAAAGCTCATCAAAGTTGTTCTTCAATATTCGGCATCGGCTGTTTCGAGGGCGCCGAGGATGCGGTTGAAGGCGTCATAAAGCGCCGCGTTGTCGCGCAAGTCGAGCGTGTAACGGCCATCGCGATTGTTGGCCGAACGGGCGCTTCCGTCACGATAAAGAATGTTGACCGTCTGCCGGCGATGGTGCGTCCGCGGTCGCACGTTGTAGGCTCCGTCCAGCGACGTCAGGAATTGCGAGTCCAGAGCCAGCGCGCGAATGGGGACGCCATTACGATTTTGGCCCGGGTTATCCAGACGCGTTCCATCGGGCGCGGCCGGCGGCGTGTAGAACAGTTTGGTCACGCCACCGTGTCGGTAATAAAAGCTTCCCTGGGCTTGAGTCTTGCCCACGTTGTCCAACTCCGCTTCCGCGTTGACCGGTTGATCGGTGCCTGGACAAAAGAGAACTTTTGGCGTCCGGGCCAGCTCGTATTTCAACAGCAAGCCCAGACCCACCGGGGCTCCGCCCTGGCGCAGCGAGAGCAAGCTGGTTGGGGATCCGGTGGACGGATAAAACTCGGCCGGATGGGAAAACGGCGGGGCCACGGGGCCATAGGGAATACGACCCCCGTTCTCGTCGGCGTAAAGATGAATGGCCAGACCGATCTCCTTCAGATTCGACAGGCAGACGGCGCGCTGGCCGGAGCCTTTGGCCCGTCCGAGCGCCGGCAGCAGCAGCGCCGCGAGAAGGGCGATAATCGCCACCACCACGAGAAGTTCAATCAAAGTGAACGCCCGGACCGGCCGCCTCCAACCGGGCCCCGCCGCGCCGCGAACGAAAACACGTGGAATGCCGCATCGCATGCCGGCCACAGACTACGGTGAGGAACGACCCTGGTAAAACCGAAGCGCTGCACCGGGGTCTGAAATCAACACTTCCCCCGTCACATTTGTGAACACGCCCAGGCTGGTCCAAGCCGACGACGGGGAGGTCACGTCGGGGCTCGCCAACACCTCGTAGCGTCCGGGCGCGCCGGTCAGGCTGAATTGAAACACCCCTCCATCGCCGTGGGACATCTTGGTCAGGACCGGATCGCGAACAACGTTTACCCGCACATGGTCGAGGTCCCAATACCCACCGAACATCGCCGAATCCGCCAAAGTGAGACCGGAGGCAATTCTCACGCCGACCAGTTTGCCCGCCCACGGTTCGTCGCCGCGAATGGTCGGGACTCGAACCTGAAAATCGGTGAAGTGGTTATTCGTCGGGAACAGCCCCGGGCGATTGGTGACGCTGGTTGCGGCAATCGTCACCTGATTGCTGGCTGCGTCGCGGTAGTAGAAGCTGAGGATCAACGGCACGCCGTTGGACATGCCGCCCCCGCCACCGAGCACGCCCACGGTCAGGTCGTAGGCTTTGCCCCGCTCAAAGCGAAGAGCGAGCTGACCGGCCGTGGAGATTCCGTCCTGGAAGATGGCCACATCGGGCAGCGCGAAAAGATAAGCCGCCTGTTCTCCATCCATGTTTTCTATGTGGTCCGCGCTGCCGTTCGTGGTGTTGGCGAACTGGCCGGCCAGCGCTGGCCAAGGGAACATCCCAGTGTCGTCGACATACCAAGCTGGCTCGGGAGCCTTTTGCCAGGACCCTGAAGATGGGCTGGCGAGCTCGGTCTCCGGCGTCTCGAATGAACTATTGGGCAGCACCGATTCAGTCAGGCGCACATTGTCCACGATCCAATACCCTCCAAATATGGGCGAGTCGGCGAGGCCCAACGCGGACGCCAGACGTACCCCAATGAACCGGCCCGCCCACGCGTCCGCCGCCTGCACTTGCGGCACGCGGACCTGGAAATCGGCGAAAGCAGTGTTGGTCGGAAACAACGCGGACGTATTCGTGACGAAGGTCGTGGCGACGGTCACGGGTGTTCCGGCGACATCGCGGTAGTAGAGGCTGATGGAAAAAGGCACTCCATTCGACATGCCGCCGCCACCTCCCAATAGCGCCACCGTCAGCGCGTAGGATTTCCCCACCTCAAACCTGGCGCCAAACTCGTTCGTCCCCACGCCATTTTCGCCATCGGTCAAATTCTCGTCCTGGAATATTGCCACGTCCGGCAATGCGAAAAGATACGCGGCCTGCCGGCCGTCGATATTCGTCAGGTGATCCGCGCTCCCGTTGGTCGTGTTCAAGAACTGCCCCATCAACGCAGGCCATGGGAACATCCCTGTGCTGTCGACATACCAAAATGGCTCCGGAGCCTTTTGCCACGAATCCATCGAAGGGCTGGCAAAATCGTTCGATGGCGATTCGAACGAGGCGTTGGGCACTACGCTTTCCGTCAGTCGAACATTGTCGACATCCCAATAGCCGCCGGCCAATGCCGAGTCGGCGAGCGTCAGGCCGGAAGCGAGCTTGATCCCAATTCGTTTGCCCGCCCAATCGTCAGATGGCTTCACCGCCGGAACGTGGACCTGAAAATCGGTGAGATGCGTGTTGGTCGGAAACAGCTGCGGGGTGTTCGTGATGGACGTAGACGCAACCGTGACCATGTGGCCGGAGTGATCGCGGTAGTAAAGGCTGAGGACGAGTGGCACGCCGTTCGACATGCCGCCCCCGCCCCCCAACACCCCGACCGTCAGCGTATACGTTCTCCCCACCGCAAATTGCGCGTGGAGCAGTTGCGCCGGGGCCGCTCCATCCGTCGTCGGCGGGGCGTCCTGAGAAATCGCGACCTCCGGCAGGGCGAACAGGTAAGCCCCCTGCCGGCCCTCCATATTGTCGATGTGATCCGCGGCGCCATTGGTCGGGTTCAGGAATTGGCCCATCACCGCCGCCCACGGAAACATTCCCGTGGGATCAATATACCAGAACGGCTCCGGCGCCTTTTGCCACGACCCCATGGAGGGACCGGCAAAGTCCGTTTCCGGCGACTCAAACGACCCATTCGGCACAAACAGATTTTGGGCGTCAATCGCGGTGCCGGCGGCGATGAACAGCCCGGCCGCACCAAGCGCAGGCAGGAGTTGAAAACTTCGTCGAGAAAACATGCAGTTGGTCAGGGTTGAGTTAGATAATTCGCCTCACATTTTCTTCGGTTAGCCAGAGCCCGCCCCTTCCTCGGAACCCCCGCCGCGCCGCCGCAACACATCCGCGCAGGATGCGCAGTCAGTCACCTCGCCCGCGCCGTCCCGCACTTCGAGGCAGGCGAGGCCGTCGGCGACGCGACGCGCCTGGGCGAGATTATGAGTGACCAGCACGATGGTGCGCTTCTGTTTGAGCTGGAGGATGAGTTCCTCGATCGCCTCGGCAGATTTCGGGTCAAGCGCGCTCGTAGGCTCGTCCATCAAGATCACCTCCGGGTTCACCGCGAGGGTGCGCGCCAGGCAAAGGCGCTGTTGCTGTCCCACGGACAGCCGCAAGGCCGGGTCGTGGAGCCGATCCTTGACCTCAGGCCAAAGCGCGGCCTCGCGCAGGGCCCTCTCGGCAACCTCCGGCCAGGCGCGACGCGGCACCGCGCCCAGATGGCGGGTGCCAAAGATCACGTTTTGGAAAATGCTTTTTGGAAAAACCACCGGCTGCTGGAAAAGAATCCCGATGCGGGCACGCAGAGCGTCCACGTCCAGGCCGGACCGATGAATCGACTCCTGGTGAAACCGCACCTCGCCCGTGACGCGCAGACCTGGCGTCAATTCGACGAGGCGATTCAGACATTTCAGCAGGGTGCTCTTGCCCGCCCCGGATGGTCCGATGACTCCAAAAACCTGCCGTGGCGCGACGGAAACGCTGATGTTGCGCAGCAACACACGGGCGCCGGCCGAGACCGAGAGACCGCACGTCTCGATGACGGCGGCAGGGGCCAGCGGCGTGGCGGGTGACACCCGCACGGCGCCTGGAGCTGCCACGGCGTCAGTCATGTCTCGCCTCCTCGTGGATTTTCAATCGGAGCGGCAGCGCCATCAACCCAAGCGCCGTTGTCAGCGCCAGCAAGGTGAGCGCCGTGCCCCAGAGCTTGGTGCCCACCGCGGGATCGAAGGAATCCTGCGCGAGAATAAAGATGTGATACGGGAGAGACAGCACCGGGCTTTCCTTCACTCCATGAGGCACGGTCGCGCCGGCAAAGATGGTTGCGGTAAACATGATGGGCGCGGTTTCGCCAGCCGCCCGCGCCACGCCAAGCAGCGAGCCGGTGATCAGGCCGCTGAGGCTCTGCGGAAGAATGACCGACCAGATGATCTGGGATTGAGTGAGCCCGAGTCCGGCGGCCGCCTCGGTGTAGCGCGCCGGCAGACTGGCCATCCGCTCGATGAGTGCCACGGTGACCGTGGGAAGGATCAGCATCCCAAGCAGGAGCCCGCCGACGAGCCAGCTCTTGCCAAGCCCAAGGAATTTTACAAAGACGATGAAGCCAAACAGGCCGAACAAAATTGAGGGTACCCCGTTGAGCAGATAGAACAGGAGCGTCAGGGTTTCCTGGATTCGCCGGCCCCGCAGGTAAACTTCGTGCACCAGCGCCAAACCGAGGGCGATCGGTGCGCTAACGACAAGCGCGGTTCCAACAAGGATAAATGTCCCAACCAGGTTGTAAAAAATGCCGCCGTCCGCGCCCACGAGCCGAATCTGTTCCGTGAAGAACCTCCAGTTCACCGCGGGCAGGCCGCGCACGAGAAGGGCCAGCGCAATCGAAACCAACACGCCGCAGGCCAGCGCAGCACAGGCGCCGGCTGCCATCATGAAGACTTGATTCTTGAGCCTACGCATGACGCGAGCCCAACTGGATCCATTTTGCCCCGAGCCAGGTGACCGTCCCGGCCAGGGTGAGCAGCACCAGGCCAAGGCTGATCATGGCGCCCCAGTGCAGGGGATCGCCATAGGCAATGTTGGTCTCCGAACTGGCCAGTTTACTGGTCAGGGTTTGCCCCGCTTCAACCAGCGGCTGAGGCGAAAACAGCTTGCCCGTCCATTGGTTATCCTGGCGGCCGACCACAAGAAAAACGGCGATGGCCTCGCCCATGGCCCGCCCCAACGCCAGCAGCAGAGCCGCCACGATGCCGCGCCAGGCTTGCGGCAGGCTCACCGCGACAATCGTCTCCGTCGCCGTCAGGCCCAGGCCCCGCGCTGCTGCCCGCTGCGCCGCCGGCACGCCCCGCAGCGCGTCGTCGCACAACGTCATCACCGTCGGCAAAATCATCACCGCCAGCAGCACGCCCGCCGTCAGCAGAGTGTCTCCGCTCAGGGGATCCAGCGGAGCCAGCAGGCGATAGATCCAATCGCGCAAAAACAGGATTCCCAGCAGGCCGTAGACGACTGACGGAATGCCCGCGAGCAATTCAACCACGACCTTCACCAGCAATCGCGCGCGCGCCGGAACGAACTCCGCCGTGAACACCGCAGCCCCAATGGCCACCGGGGCCGCCAGCAACAGCGCCAGCACAGACACCACAATCGTGCCGTAAATCATCGGGAGCGCCCCGAACTGCGATTGGCGACAAAACCACTTCGTCCCAAACAAAAATCCAACACCTTCGTGCCGCCAGAGCGGGATGCTCTGCGCCACGAATAAAACGAGCATGGCCACCACAAAGACGACTGCAACCGCGGCCAATGCATAACTCACGCCGCGAGTCCCGTTCCGGGAACACCGCAGCCCAGGCCGGGATTGGGTTGGAGCCAGTGTGGCCAATCTCATCTGCGCCTTTGGGATTCCTGACCGCTAGTTTCTCAGGTCGGCCAGACGCAAATAGCCGTGCTTCCTAACCAAATCCTGACCGCGCGGGCTGAGCAGGAAGTCCACCAGGACTTTGGCCTCGCCCGTTGGATCGCCATTCGTCAGGAGGAACAACGGTCGCGTCAGCGGATATTTCTTCGTGGCGATGTTTTCGTTGGTCGGGTCGATCACCTTCCCGTCGTCCCCCCGAATTCCCAACGCGAAGACCTTCCGACCGTCCGCCCAGGAGGACGACAACTGCGACAGCGCGCCCCGGGTGGACGCCACCTTGTTTCGGGTTTCTTCGTTCCCGCCCACTTCTGGAAAGCTCACAGGCGGCGCCTTCCTGGGATCGCCATACAGCCAATGGACAAATACCTCCCATGTGCCGCGGCCTGGCTCCTTGTTGAAAAATGCGATTCGATGATCGGGGCCCCCGAGATCCTTCCAGTTCTTAATTCGCCCCTCGTAAATGTCCCGGAGATTGGCTTTGGTCATCGCTCTCACGCCGCCATCCCAGACATCCTTCGAAACAATCATCGCAACCGCATCCTCGCCGACATGGATCTCTTTGAATTTGACTTGAGGAAACTTCGCGCGGTCGCCCTCGCTGACCGGCTTGGAACTCATGCCGATCTGCACCTGGCCATCACCCAGCATGGATATGCCACCCGACGATCCACCCTGCGTGTCGACCTGGATGTCCATCCGTCTCTCCGCACGAAGAACCTCGGCCGCCTCCGCCACCGGCAGATTGACGGTGGTCGAACCGTTGATTTTCAGCGCCGACGCCGGCAGCGCCGGAATCGTGCCGAGCATTAGGGCTAAAAGCGCACCTGAAAAACCTGGGCAGGAACGGGCGAGGAAAGTCATATATGCAAACTTGCGCATACGAGGACGCGTGCCGGCAAGGAGAAATTCAGGAGGAATAAAACCGAGCGAGCGGGCCGCGTTCAATGCCGAGCGCGCCGAGCACCCCGCGCGAAATCTCCGCCAACCACTCTACGCCCGCGCACCCCAACCTACCGCGGAAGCCGATCGCAACGAAAGGTGCAGCATCCCAGGTCGAGCACGTTCTTGTCTGCGGCGAGCTGGGCCCGATATTTTTCGGAAACGGAGTAAATCCGCTGTTTGCCCTCCCGCTCTGTTTCCAACAACCCGGCTTCGCGCATGATGCGAAGGTGCTTGGAAACGTTATACTGTGACACTCCCAGCCTTTCCGAAATGTCGTTCACACTGAGCGGACTTCTGATCAGCAGGCGCAACATGCGCAGGCGGGTTTCTTCGCCCAGCGCCTTCAATGCAGTGATGCAGTCGTGTCCGGTCACAGCCCGTTTATAGCCCCTGCCCGAACGGAGGCAAGCGGGCATTGCCGATCCTCCCAATGGCCGCAGCGAACGCCGAAGGCGATCTCCGAGTTCGTCGCCACGACCGATTTCGTGTCCCACGTGGGACATGAAATCGGTCGCCCCCCGGCGAGCCTCTGCCTCCCGGGTTCTGCTCCCTTACGGCGCAATCACTGCCCGATAGAATCGGCTCTCAAAGGCGGGACTCGCATCGAGGAAGCTAAACGTCCCGGATGGGCTGGCCACTGTGGACCCGATGGAAACGAAGGAATCCAGCACCTTGGATGCTTCGATCGTGACCGTGGTTCCGGCCGGCGCTGTGCCACGGAGGATTACGTCGCCCAACGATAGGCGCTCGATGCTGGACAGCGTCGGCGCGACTGCCGGCGTGGCCAGCGTGATGTAACGGTCATCGGAAAAATCTTCGGGCAACTCCACGTCGTAACGAATCTGCCAGGCGCGCCCGCCAAAATTCGTGACCGCACCATCGGGCAGGTTCGCGAAAATTCCGGAGCGCTCCCCCTGGGGATATCGCGCCAGGCGAATGACCTCGCCAATACCGAGAGTAGGCGGAATGGTCACGTTCAGCCGCGCCGAAGCCAGGTCGAGGCTGGTGGCGGACACAGCCTGGAAGGCGCCGTTGGTCCAGTGCACCGTGAGCAACAGGTTCGACGACAGCACGACCGGCTCCGACGAAAACAGGCCACCCGACATACTTTCGTCGCCAGGAAAGAACCGATACGAGACTGCCAGCTCACCGTTCGTGACGACCAGTGGAGTGGTGATCCCAACATCGCAAGCTTCGACCCGTCCCTGTTTGAGAATCAGCGGCGAATGATTGTCGAGAGACAGTCGTGTGAGCCGGGTGGTCCCTCCGTCGACCACCAGGCCGTCCGTCAGGCGGAACGCCAGGTTTTCCAACTCCAGCGTGCCAGCACCGGTCTTGGTCAATGGGCCGACGCCCAGCATCTCGCCGGTCCCTTCGTCGGTTTGCTCAACGACCCGCAGGGTGGCGGCGGCGTTGGTCACGGACCATACCTGAGGGCTCAGCGTGGCCAGCACCGGTGCGACTGAAAGCGTGTTCGTGCCTCCCGCGGCACGATGACGCAAGCCATCGAGCAGGGTGAGGATGCCGCTGTGAAGATAGTTGCTCCCATCCCATTCGATTCGATTCAGGACCAATCCGGGCACGGGGTTTGTGTTTATCCGTTGGGCCGCGGCGACGGGAAACAAAGCGCTATCACCGTTCTGGACCGGCGTGTTGGCCGCCCAATTCGGAGCCGTCGTCCACAAGAAATCGGCCCCGGCCCCGGTCCACACGCGCGTGAGGCCGGTCGGCGCTGGCGGGACGGGAGTGAGCGTCAGGTCATTGCCATCGCCACCGACATAGCTGACCCGAAACCGTGTGACCAGCTGGTTGAATTCGTTCGTGGCGTTAATGGTGGCACCTTCCGGCAGACCCGAAAAAGTTCCCGTGATTGGGCCGGCACTCCCCTTCTCGATGAGGAGAATGGGCGAATTGACGAGCGCGACGTCCACCGGCCCGACGATGAGTCGGGCGCCGGCGAGGTTCACCTGGCCGGCCACAATCACGCTGGGCGGAGCCGAGGGCCCGTTGAACTCAAAGCGGGACAGGACCGTGCAAGCAGAGGACAGGATTAAGCTTCCGGCATCGGTCGCCCCGACTTCCATCGACAGGTCGAGCGTGCCCGCCGTCATTACGAGCCCCGGGAATTCCGTGAAACCAAGCCGCAGGCTGCCGCCGGACATCTGCCACGCCGGGCCCACATGCGTGCCGGACCCCGCGAACACGTCTGCGCCGTCAATCGAAACTGAGACGCTGGAAATGCCGGTCTCGGCGAAGAGGTAGACGCTCCCACTGGTCAGCGCCAGCGAGCCGGGCCCGAATACCGGGTTCTGCAGGAACACGCCTGCGTCCTGTCCCGCAGCCGAGGCCAGCGTCAAGCGATGCCCGCCGAGAAGCAGCGGAGCGTTCACAGCCAGCATGGAGTTGGTGCAGTTCCACGATTGGTCCCCAATCAGCTCCACTTTGGCGTTGCCAAAGGAGGCGTTGCCGCCAGGCGAATCGTTCGTGGCCAGCACGCCGCCGAATATTTTCAGCGCGTTGCCCTGGACGATCCAGGTATTTCCCAAGCCACCGAAGGCAATACGGTGATAGACCGCGTTGGTCGCCGGGAGGTTTTGCGACATGATCCGGGTGTTGACCGGGGCGGACGCGGGGAACACAAGTTGATCCCCCCGACCAGGCGGCACGTCGCCAGCCCAATTCGCCGCGCTGCTCCAAGCGCCGCTGGACGGGCCGCCGCCGCCGTCCCAGATTCGTGTCACTCCGGACGGCACAAATTCCACTGCCGTCAGGGTCACGTCATTGCCGGTGCCGCCCACATAGCTGACCCGAAAGCCGCCGGCGCCTCCGCTCAGCAGCGCGCCTTCCGGTAACCCGGCAAGAGTGCCGACGACCGGATCCGCGCCGTCGTTGTCCACGATGACAAACGTGGTCCCGACGGCCGGAACAAACCCAGGCGCCACAACCAATCTGGCGCCGCCCAGTTCGACTGAACCATTGACCCGGAGTTGATCGTAGCCGCTGCCCGGCACGTCGCCGTTCAACTCGAAGACATTAGTCACCAGGCCGGACAGCAGCACGCCACCGGCGGTCAACACGCCCGGGCTGTTGCCCGGTTCAATCCGGCCGCGACCACCACCGGGCGCAGACACGTGCCCGACCGTCCCCGTGCCGCCGAGAGTGCCATCCAACGAGCCGAGAAGAATGTCGCTATCGCCAAGGCCGTTGACCCGCAATCGACCCCGGTTGGCGAGGGTGATGCCACCACTGACGGAGTGCGGAGCGTTGAGAATGAACTCGCCCTGGCCCAACTGCACTGCGCCCACACCGCTCCAGGCTCCGAAGAACTGCACTGTATCCGCCGGCCCGGCCAGCATGGAGGCGTTCGTGTCGGCGAAGTTGAACTGGGTCAAAACGTTGGTGGTTGTGGTGGTGAAGATCACCTGACCCGTGAGCGAGATGGAGCTCTCCAACAGGCGTGAAGCTGCCAGGATTAGACTTACGCCCCGGGCGACAAAACTGCCTGCACTGGACGAATCTCCCAAACCGCCCGGGCTCGCGATCGTCACCGGCCCGCGCAACAGGCGGGTCGTTCCCTGGTAAGTGTTGCTGTTGCGCATCTCCAGGCCGCCGGCGCTGTCCACGATCAGGCCTCCGGCCCCACTCACAACCCCGTGCAGGATCACCTTGCCCGCGCCACCCGAGATCGTGAGGTCCGCACCGCCGTTGTCCACGCCGCCGAGGACCGACACATTCGTGCCACCCACTTGAATGCCTGCGCCGCCGCTGAAAGTGAGATTGCTGCTGATCGTCAAACCGCCTCCCGCCTGGGTGGCCACAAGTCCGCCCGCCAAGGCAAACCCCAGACCGTTCAACGTCATCCCGGCGCCGCCTCCCGTGCAGATGAGCCGATCAAAGCGGACGTTCAGGTCGTTGACCGCGACGCTGTCCGGCGCCGGCAAATCCGTGGGGAACTGAATCGAGTCCCCTTCCGCGGGCGCGACATCGCCGACCCAGTTTGCCGGGTTGCTGAACAAGCCGTTGTTGCCGCCTCCATCCCAGATCCGCGTCACTCCCGACGCCACAAACGGCGCCTCCACCACCGAAAGTTCCACGTCATTGCCACTGCCCCCGGCGTAGGAGATTTGGAACACCACCCCGCTATTCGTGATGCGGGCGTTCTGCGCCAGATTCGCAAACGTGCTGTTCTGGGGCGCCCCCCCGGTGTTCGTAACGATCACAAACTTCTGACCTACGACAAACGAATAGGAAAGGCTCCGCAGGACCGTGAGAGTTGCGCCCGCGAGGTTTGGCGGGTTGGCGACTTTCAATTGGTCGTAGCCGTCCCCGGGGAGGGGGCCGTTGAGGTTGGCGAAGAACCGGGCGCCCGCGCCAAAGCTCACATTCCCGGCGCCAGTCACGATCATCAAACCGGGCGTGGAGATGCTGCCCGGTGAAAAATCCCCGGCGCAGCTGAACACAGACACGCTGCCCGTGCCGGTCAAGGTGGCTCCGTTGGAAACAACGAAGCTGGTCGCGGCCGTCAGCCCGCCATCGACCTGCAATGTGCCATCCACCACGCGGACCATTGCGATCGCATTCGCCGGTCCGTTGAGCTCGAGCCGGCCCGCGCCCGTTTTGATCAACTGCGCGGTGCCGGTCCAGCTTCCATTGGCCACGAGTGTCCCGGCGAGATCGTTGGTCAGCACGAACCCATTCAGCAAAACGTTGCTGTTGACTGTCAGCTGATTTCGGCCGCCGACCGCCCAGGTCTGGGCCTGGCGCAATTGGAGGCCGGCGTTCAACGTGTTGGCGCTGCCAAACAGCGCGGCGTTGGTCAACCCGTTCGTCAGATTCAGGAACGGCCCGCTGAACACATTGTAGCCATCGCCGGAAAAGCGAATGGTGGAAAGGTTCGTCAGGCTTGCCCCAGGTCGATTGGTGTTGGCCAGCCGGGAAGCGTTGGTCGGAAAGAAAATCGCGTCGCCATTCACGGGCGCGATGTTGTTCGACCAGTTTGCGGCTGTGTCCCAGAGTCCCGAGGTTCCCCCACCATCCCAGTGGCGGACCGCGGCTGAGACTGAAGCAGGAAGCAGCCCGAGGATCAGGGCCCAGATGAGCAGCCGAAGAGTTGAGTTCATGAGAACAAGCAAGGTGGGGTTTCAACGAGCAAAGCGGCTCAGGGATACCGCGCCCGGTAATACCGGCGGGTGATTGCGGAGGCGGATGTGTCGGTGAATTGGAACTGGCCGGCGGCGGTGGAAAGCACGTTGCCCACGACCGTGTATTGAATGAAGTCCTCGGTGGCCTCGAAGATGACGTTGGCCGCCGTCTCTGCGAGACCCTGCAACCGGACCTGGCCATTCACCAAACGCGTGATGTTGGTGAACTGCGGTTCGACCACGAGCGCCGTCAGCAACACGCCCGGGAAAGTCCCCAGCGGGCCGAGATCCACGGTGTAATTAATCCGATAGGGGCGCCCGGAGTAATTCGTCACCGCGCCGTCCGGCAACCCTTCGAACGTGCCCGTCACGCTGGTGGGAAACGCGTTCGTCGGAGATCCGAAGATGGGCGGGAACGGAATAATCTGGCCGGGGAATGGGCCGAAGATGGCCAGCCGTTCACCGGGCCGGATCGGGCAAGTGACTCGAACGTCGAGAGTGGCGTCTGCGATCGTGACCGGACCGTGAACCAGGAAAGCCGTGGCGTTTGAGGTGGGAAAGTCCAGCACCAACCGGCTGGCCGGGCTCAGCGTGATGTTGGTGGCCGCGTAGCCCTGCCCAAGGTTCAAGGGCGTGGCCACCACCTGCACTTCCGCGGAGTCGACCCGGAGGTCGCCGATGAACGCGTTGGCCAGCCGGGTCACACCGCCGGTGGCCTGCAAATGCAACGCGCCACCGCCGGCGATGTCCAGGCGCCCGCCGCTGACGACGACGGATTCGAAGGTGGCGTCCCGCAGCACCGCGGGACCGGACGCATTGACGAAACGCGTGCCGTTGGTCGCGGTCACATTCGTGATCTCCAATAGACCAAGGCCGGTTTTGCGCGCGGCGGCCTGCCCGAGGAGGAAGCCGCTCAGGCGCAACGTCGCGTTGCTGGAGGCCACGTTCCAGTCCTGGTCGCCCGCGAGCGCCAGCGGCAACCGCAGCATGTTGGTTCCACTCGCCTGGAGAGACCGAATGCCCTCGGTCAACTGCAGGACGCCGATATTGAAGTCGAAGGGCAGGCCCGACGATTGATTTGTGATCACATATCCAGCCCCATCGAACTGGAGCGAGTTCGCCAGAACCAGATTGATGGCGCCAGCAGTGTTGAGGTGATTGGTTTTGCGCGCGGCGGCCGCCGGAAACAGAAGATCATCGCCGGGCTCCGGGAGAAAATCCGCCACCCAATTCGACCCGGTCTGCCAGGATGCGTTGGTGCCCCCTCCATCCCAGATCCGGGTGAGGTGAGTGGCCGGCACTGGCGCCCAGCTCACCGTCACATCGTTTCCGTCCCCGCCCATGTAGCTGACTCGGTTGGTAAAGCCCGGCACTCCGGTCGGAAGCAGGGCGCCTTCCGGCAGCCCGGTAAAAGTGCCGTCAACGGGATCTGTGCCGTCATTTTCGATCAGGACGATCTCCCTGGCGCCGACGCTCTCCAAACCAAACGTCAGTGGCACGTTGGCCAGCAAGGCACCGTTCAAACTCACCGTTCCATGGACGCGAAGCCGGGAAAGCGAATTGCCGAGATCGAGCACAACGCCGGATCCCAGATGCAGATCGCCGGCGATAGTCAGATCGCCAACATCGCCATCCGGGGCCACGGTGCCGCCCACAGCATCCAGACCGGGAAGGCCGGCGGCCAGCTCAAGTCTGCCACCGAACAGCCGCCACGGAGGGCCGGCGACGTGATCGCGCCGCAACGTGACCGTGCCCCCCTCGATCTGCATGCCGCCCGTAAAATCGTTCGTCCCGGAAAACACCAATCCGCCGCCGCCACGCTTAACCACCAGCCCGGCGCCGTGAATGTTCGCAGGGATTTCGATATCGCCGAAGGATGGCACGAGAACGAGCGTGCTGGTGCCCAGTTGAATCGAGGATCGAACGACCAAGGAATTGGAGATGACCGTCCATGGCTGGTTTTCGACCAGCTCGATGGGAAGGTTCAAGACGGGAACAGGTCCGGCTGAGCGGTTCGTGACGAACAGACCTCGCATCAGGCGGAGAGGGTTTCCGGTCAGGTTCCATCCCGGACCGTCGAGGTAAAGTCGATTCACGAAGAGGCCCGCAAAATTGTTCGAGTTGGGACGTTGGGCCGCCGGCACGTTGGACAGGAACGCGATGTCGTCGCCGTTGACGGGCTTGACCTGGTTCAGCCAGTTCGCCGGCAGAGTCCAGTTGTCGTTGACCCCGTTGCCGGTCCAAGTCGCCGTGTCTCCGGTTGGAAAAATCGTCAGGTTCGTCAGCACGACGTCATTCCCCGTGCCGCCGTGGTAGGTGATCCGAAATAGGGCGAGCCCGACGGAGAGGATGGCTCCTTCGTCCAGCCCGTTGAACGTGCCCACGACCGGGTCGGTGCCGTCATTGTCGACGAGCGTGAAGCTCGCCCCCAGTTGCGGGCCAAAGCCCGCGCTTAAGTTCACGTCGAGAAGCGCGCCATCGAGTTCGACGGCGCCGTTGACCGCCAGCTGATCATACTCCGTGCCCGGCGCAGGGCCGTTCAGGTTGAAAGTCATCCTGACGGCCGAAGACAAGCTGGCATTTCCGTCGACCGTCAACCTGCCCGGGCGGCTGGCTTCCCCGGGATGAACCCCGCCAGAGATCACGCTGAGCGGTCCGATTCGGCCGTCTCCGCGAAGCAAGCCGCGCTGCACCTGGACGGTGCTGGCCGGCTGCGATCCGTTGACCTCGACGACGCCGCCGAACACGATGGTTGCGCCGGTGTAGGTATTGGGCCCGCGCAGGGTGAGCGTCATCCGATCGAACACTTTCCAGCCACCCGGACCAGACACCGGGCCGTTGACATCGATCGATCCCTCCACGGCGGCCCCCTGTTGAACCTCGACCACCCCGGCCGGCAACTGGATTACGCCCGTGAGAACATTGCTTCGTCCCAGCGCAGCGAGCGATCCGGCCAGGAACAGCGGCTCTGCGCAGGTGATGGGGTGCGGCCCAAAATTGAGGCGCGCCCCGAGGTCGATGGTCGTGTTGGCCAGCGGGCTGCCGAGGGCAAGGTCACTGTCAATTTCGAGAACGCCGCCGCTGACCACCTGAACACGTCCTTCAAAGGTGTTGTCCCCAAACAGAACCGTGTTGCCCCTGATCTCCATGCGGCCAGTTCCGGAGATCGGCCCAAAAAACTGTTTCGGCGTGGAGCCGTCCAACGTCAGGAGCCGGCCGCTCAGGTTCACGCCGTTGAGGAAGCGCAGCGTGGGGAACCCGCCGAAGAATGTCTGGGCGTTCCACAGATCAAGAGGACAAAACACACCCGCGATAGTGCTGCCCGGGGCGGCGTCGGGGGCCTGGATCCCGCCCAACAGTTGAATGCCTGATCCGTGAACGCTGTGATTGGTGTTGCCAAACTCCAGCGAGAAGAAAGCCGTGCCCGGCAGATAATCGTTGGTGCTGACCGTCCGCGCCGCGTCCGCCGGAAAAACCAGGGCGTCTCCGCGGACGGGCGCGACGTCTCCCTGCCAGTTCGTGCGATTGCTCCAAAGGGCGTCCGTCCCCGCGCCGCTCCAGACGCGAATATGGGGTGGAGCAAAGCCGACCACCTGAACCACGACGTCGTTGTTGCCCGGGCCAGCCGCGTAGCTAATCGAGAGCACATGAATTCCGTTGGTGAACCGGAGGCCCGACGGCGCGTTCAGGAACTCACCGATCACCGGATCCACGCCGTCGTTCTCGATCAGCCTCAGCACTCGTCCGGGATCCAGCACGCTGGCACCGGTGTCGATGGTCAGGGTGCATCCGGCCAAAACGACGCTCCCAGTGACGTTCATTAGTCCCGAAAATCCAAGGCCGGCATCCAATCTCAACCGGGCATCGTTGGTGGCCAGAAAGCCCATAGTGTTGAAACGCGACTCCCCGAGGTCAACCGTCCCACCCGAAACCGTCAGCACGCCGATCGAATTCGTTCCTGGATCCTGGACTGACAGAGTGGCGCCCGAATCGAGCAATCTAACCGGAGGCGAGTCCGCAAACTGGCTGCTGGACGCCACGCGCACGCTGGCGCTGACCCCGCTCCCGCCGATCACCAACGGACCACGGATGGCCGTCACGGCGTCCGCCTTGACCAGGGAAAGTGATCCGCGCCGGACCTGGATTTGGCCCCGATAGGTGTTGGCTGTGCCTCCTCCGAACGACGCCCCGCCCCGCCGATCCAACGTCAACACCGCTCCCACATCGCCGCTGAGCGCACCAAACAGATTCAACGGCCCGGTCCCCTCACCTCCGATGGTCTGCGCGGCCAAGAACTCCAGGTCGTTGAAGATCTGCGCGGTGCCAGGCACCGATGAGGTCAACCCGGACAGCAACCCAAAGGGGTTCCCGGTCAGCGAAAACGAGGAGAACCCGTTCTGGGCGGTGAACGAAATCGCGCCGAAGGCGGTCCCCGCCGGAAAATCGTTCCGCGCGCCATCCGGAGTCGAGCGAGTGAACACCAGCGAGTCCCCGGGCAGCACCGCGATGTCAGAATCCCAATTGAGCCGGTTCGTCCATGAATCGTTGGCGCCGCCCCCGCCATCCCAAACCCGCGTCACTCCGGTCGGCGCTGTCACCGCGGTGATCGTCACATCATTGCCATCGCCACCGTGATAGCTGATCGCAAACGATCGGGCACCAGCGGTAAAGATGGCCCCTTCCGGTCTTCCCACGAAACCCGCGCCGCTGACCGGGTCGGTTCCATCATTCCGAATCAAGATGAACTCCGTCCCGAGGGACGGGTTGAACGTGGTGGTGACGAACAAGTCGGCACCGGCAATCTCCACCGCGCCGGTGACGCTGATCGTGCCGTAGTTGAAGCCTTCGATGGCTCCGGAAAGCGTCACGGCGAAATTGGCCCCGCCTCCGAGCGCGAGATCTCCGTTAACCCGCAGGCGGCCGGTGCCCGGTTCAAGTATCGCGCTCGCATTGGTCGCCGTCAGCGGGCCGACCGGGCCCAATCCGCGGATAGTGCCCCCGGCGTTCACCGACACGCGGCCGTTGTCGCCGTTGAACACCACTGGTCCGTTGCTGGAGGTGAGCGAGCCCAGCCAGACCGGATTGTTGGTCAAGACGAGCGTGCCCGCCCCGCCTTTAAAAAGATCCGCGTCCACGCTGCCCAGAATCTCACCGAACACCTGCAGCGTCCGCGACGAGCCCGGGATGTCCCAGGTCTGGGCGCCAACCAAGGTGACATCGGCAAAGATCGTGTTCGTGCCCGAGGCATTGGTGAACAGCAATCCTGTGCCGCCGAGCGCGAAGCGATTGCCGTGAATCTGGTAGTTCGTCCCAAAGAAGCGCAGCCCGCCAAACGCGCGCTCGTCGGCAAAGTCATTGGTCACGATCACTTTGGACGCCCCGGCCGGGAAGATGAGAATGTCGCCAAAGCCGGGCGCGACGTTGTTCGACCAGTTCCCAGGCGTGCTCCACGCCCCGCCCACGCCGCCGCCAGTCCAGTGGCGCACCGCGGCCGGAACGATCGGCACCTTGCGCAAAACCACGTCATTCCCATCCCCACCGCGGTAGGTGATCTGGAAGGCCTGCGCGTTGTTGGTCAGGAAGCGACCCTCGGGAAGCGATCGAAAAATGCTGCTCACGGGATCGACGCCGTCGTTGTCGATGATGCGATAGGCCGCGCCGCCGGATGCCGTGCCGGTGGTCTGCAAATCGAGCGTCGCTCCGTTGAGGGTGACGCCGCCGAAAACCACCAGCTGATCGTGGCCAAAGCCCGGCGTGGTGCCGGCGGACAGGTCCACCCGCAACGTCGCACCCTGCTGGAAAAAGACGCTGTTGCTCGAGGTGAAAATATTTCGACCGGTCAGCCCCGGGCTGAGCGTCCCGCCGAAATTCAGAATCAGGCCGTCCGCGCTGCTCGTGCTGTTGGTCGTGCCGACCATCGCGGCAGTATCGGCGACAATGGTTCCGGCAAAATCGTCGTTCACCAGGACCAGCCCGCCGTGCGTGGTCAACGTTCCCGTGAACGGAGTCGGCGCCAGGAACGCCAGCGTGCCCGCCCCGATCTTGGTGATGCTTCCCGATCCGCTCGGACCCACGCGGAACTCCATGGCCGCGGAGCTGTCCTCGATCGACAACGTCCGCGACCCGATGGCGACATTGCTTTGCACAAGAAACACGCCGTTGCCGATCGACCACGTCTGGTCCGCGCCCAGCGCCAGGCCGAGGCGACAGAAGTTCGTCACATTTCCTGGCGGGTTGTGGGTGAGCCCGCCGGTCAAGGTCAGCGGGTTCTGGCTGAGGAGGCTGAAGTTCGTCCCGGTGAAATTGAGCGCCGCCAGGGACGTGAGCGCCCCGCCGCGGTTGGTGCTGATCGTCTGCGGCACTCCGCCGGCAAAGACGAGGGTGTCGCCGTTGACCGGCGCGCCGGCGGGCGACCAATTGGCTGCGTTGGTCCAGAACGCGTCCGGCGCGGCTCCGGTCCAGGTGCGCGTGGCCGCGGAAACAGCGCCAGCCTGTGCTAGCAGCCAAGCGAGGCACGACACCAACATCCGTGCGCAGGCGGCGCTCGCGCTGCATTTGAGGCGGCGCAGACGAATACGGCGGGCGCATCGAGGCTGGAGCGGCCCAGTGCGCGTAAGCGCCGCGACAGGTTCTGTTGTGCAGTTAGGATGGACTGGTTGCATGATCGTGTTGTTTGGCGGTTCGCGACGCGAGCGCCCGATCCGTTCATTCGTTAGGCATTCGCCCATTCGCAGGTCGGCTGCTTCGGACCCGGGCCCATGTGCGTCGCCCACTACTCAAGAATCGCCGGGCGAGGATTACAGACCGGGCTTCCGTGCTGGGATCAACTCATGCGTCTCTCTCCTCATGAGAAAAAAGCGAAGGCAACCTGACGGCGCGGAGCAGCTCGCTCCGCGTCGGAGCGCGATGACACGGTTGATGCGAAAACTCTAAACCACCGGGACGTCCCGGCAAATGGCCGGACCCTCCCGGCGGCCCTGGGGGGAAACCACTAGTGCAGCGCCTCTGGAGTGCGGTGACTCGTCACCGCTTTCTCCCCGGGCGACTCGTCGCCCGTCTGGAGCCTGGGCCCTTTCACCAACGCCTGCGCGACGCACCTCCCAGCAGTTCGGGGGACAAGTGTTCCCAACCGAAAGTGCCGCCAAGCCGGCACACTCCAAACTGCGAGTCCGCCTCACAGGCTCGATTTGTGATCAAAGGCGAACTTGAGCAGGCTATGGCTGCCGCTCAGGCCCAGCTTCGCGCAGATGTTGGAACGATGATTCTCCACCGTGTGGAAGCTGATCCCAAGGCGCCCGGCAATTTCCTTGCTCGTGAAATTGGCAGCAATGAGTTTGAGAATGCGTCGTTCGGCCGGCGTGAGCAGATCCAGCCCCGGCTTCGCTGCGGCCAGCGTTGCCGATCGCCGGCCCCGCTGCAGAAGAAAGGGCGAAAGAATCGGGCTGATGAAGGCGCGGCCGGCGGCCACGGCGTGTATGCATTGAATCAGATCGCTGGCCGCATTTTCCTTCAGGACATACCCGAGAAAGCCCGCGTCCATCGCCTCGTTGAACAGGCGTTCCTCCTTGAACATGGTCAGCATGACCAGGCCGACCGTGCCACCCTCCCGCCGCACCGCCTGGGCGATTTGCAGGCCGTTGAGCTTTGGCATGTCGTGATCCAGCACGGCGACCTCCGGCCGGAGCGCCCCGATCAGCCGCAGCGCCTCGGCGCCATCGGCCGCTTCGCCCAACAGCCGCACCGACGCCTCCTCACTCACCACGTCGCGCAAGCCACGCCTGAAGATGGGGTGATCGTCCGCGATGACAATGGTCGTGGGCTGGGACATAAGAAAGGTCAGACGGCCGGGTTCCGGCCTGGCGGGGCCGGCACCGGGATCATGATGCGCAGACGGGTCCCCTCGCCCGGGACCGATTGCATCTCCAGGGTCCCGCCCAACAATCGCACGCGCTCGCGCATGCCGTTCAAGCCGAACCCATCCTGCTGCGTGGCGTCAAATCCACGGCCGTCGTCCACCACCTCGATGGCCACGGCGCCGTCTGCGTGCTGGACCGAAAGCCGGGCGCACTCCGCGTCGGCGTGTTTGAGCACATTGTTCAAGGCTTCCTGCACCAGGCGGAAGAGGCCGATTTCGGCATCGGCCGGAAACAAGCCGTCGATGGCCTCAACTTCCGCCTCGATCCGCAGGCCGCCGCCCGAAGTCACGGACGAGGCCACGTCCTGCAGCGTCTTGGTCAGGCCCAATCGATCGAGCTGATAGGGGCGCAATGCACGGGCGATGGTGCGAATTTCCTCAATGGAACCGGCACTGGCGTCGGAAATTTCCCGCAGCTGCTCGCGCATCCGTTCCGGGCTGGCATTGTCCTTCAGACCCATGACGGCGCGGTTGCGGATCAGCAGCAGGTTTTGCCCGAGGCTGTCGTGCAGCTCGCGGGCGATGCGCTGGCGCTCGGCTTCCTGGGACTCGATGAGTTGCCGGTAAAATTGATCCTGCTGCGCCTGCAACCGCCGCCGGCCCTCCACGCGACGTCGCCCGATCCATGCCGCGACCATGATGACCAGGCCCGCGGCTGTCGCACGAAACCACCATGTCTGCCACATCCGCGGCGGGACCATCACGCCTGCCGTGGTCTCGCGTCCATCCCAGGCTGCGCCGTCGAGCCCGGCCATGAGCCGGAAAAAATGCCGGCCAGACGGCAGGTTCGTGTAAACCGCCACCCGCCGGGTTCCTTCCTTCCACTCCGCGTCGACCCCCTCCAATCGAGACCGAAAGCGAAGCCGCTCCGGCGCGTCAAAGCTCACCCCAGTGAAACGAAATTCCACCGTCCGCGCGCCCACCGGGATGTCATAGGAACCGGGACCGGTTGCGGACCCGCTGGTGGCCAGCACCCGGTCATCAACCAATACCTCCTCGAGAACAGCGTTCGGAGGCGGAGGCGCGTCCGGCAACCGACCCGAATCCTGTCGCTGCGCCACGCGCATCCGCATCAGACCACGATCGGTCGCGAGCCAGAGATGACCTTCTCCATCCTCAAAAATATTCTTAATCGCCGCCTCCGCCAGCGCAGGTTCCACCGGCAGTTCCGTCAACCGCCCTTCTCCGTCAAACCGCAGCAGATGGCCACCTCCAGGAGCCACCCAGACATTGCCGGATCGATCTTCAAGAATGGCCTGCAGGGATGCCTTCGGCGTGACGTAAGCGAGGATACGCTCATCCCAAACGCCCCGGCGCAGGCGCCGCAGGCCTGACGGGCTCGACACCCACATGCCGCCCGCATGGCTCGGGCCCGTCTTCAATGCGACGAAATTGGTCGAGCCATCCGGTGCCACCACCCGCCGCCAGCGCTGGCCATCCCACCAGTCCAGTGTGTTGTCATGGCGAACCCAAACCGTGCCGTCAAAATCCACATTGATCCCAATGAACCGGCCAGGTGATGCCTGTCGCGTATCCAGCCACGGCGCGAGCCGGCCACCCTCAAGGCGGAACACCCGTCCCTCCGCATCGCTCACGACCAGCAGCCTGGCTCCATCCGAATAAATCCCGTGCGCGCCCGCCGCCGGCCTCCCGTCGGCCTCGGCCATCGCGAACCACCCGCTGCGATCCCGGCGCGTGATCGAGCCGTTCTCCCCGAGCACCCACAGCGCACCCGATGGATCCATGCAGAGCGATTTGACTTTGGCGTCGCCCAGCGCCGGCGTGCCGCTCGGTTCGAACGTCTTAAACTGCGCCCCGTCAAAGCGCGCCAGCCCCTGCGCCGTGCCGGCCCACAAAAATCGATCCGAAGTCTGCGCCAGCCATTGCACGGAGTTGTGCGGCAGCCCGTCCTTCGCGGACCAGACCTTCACTTCATCGTCCAGCTCGTGTGGCGCCGCCCGCCCCGTCGCCAGACCTGGTGCAAACCACACCGAGACGACCAACACCCACTCACTTTTCAGACAGGTTCTAAGCCACCACGCCGACATTGGTTGATCCTGCCAGAATGCCCGCCGATGAACAACCCTTTGCCTCCGCGCCAGGCAACCATATGCGCCTGGGCTGGCGCTGGCCAGCTCAGGAAGAGCGCTTGTTCCATGCGCAGCCGCTGCCGGGCCATGGCGCGTTCAAGGACGCCGGATCTTCCACGGCGATCTTTCTGCCAAACATTTTTCTGCCTCGGCTTATTTGGCCTGGGTGCGGGCAACCCATTCCCGCACGAAGATTCACATGACGGCGGCCGAGGTTTGGCAAAAAGATAGGGAGCAAAAAGATTGTCCGCTCGAACCTCAAAGAATCGTCGCCTCGTCCACGGTCGTTGAATTGCGACGGCCGGGCTTGCGCCTGGGAGGCGAATACTCGTCGGCAATGGAGGTTCATGGAAAGGCGAGGCCTCCAAAATGGACGGGCGTTGGGGCCATGAACGCCATTGCTGATTTGTGATTGTTGATTAGGGATTGCCGAGTCCGACAATCCGCAATCGTAAATCAAAAATGGTCCCGTCCTGAAATAGGTTGGTACCTCGAAATGAAAACATCGAGGAAACCAATGAAGGTGGTTCGCTCTAGTCGAGGGTTCAAGATTCAGCTTGTGAGAGAGGCCGAAGAGGAAGGAAATGTTCCGTATCGAGTGAGCCAAAAGTATGGGGTGAGACCGTGCACGGTGATGAGGTGGGTGAAAACACTGGGCCGTGGAAAACATGGAA
>JBGATF010000041.1:0-81008 GCA_044229355.1 Limisphaerales bacterium | reverse complement strand
TGTTTGTCGCGGAGACCGTTTCCTGCGCGGTCGGCCAGAAGATGCGTTTCGCATCCCCAGCGTAACTACTCAGCTTGTGAATAAGTACAAGGCAAATTTTGCCTAGCAAACTGGAATTTCCGAAAGGCATTAGGGCTAGCGCCCGGCCGCTCCGGCGTGGATTTGAAAGCCGGCGGCGCGGAGCAGGTGCCGGCCTTGGCGGACGAGCGCCCGCGCGGCCTCGTCGGAGGCTGATTCGGCGTAGACCCGCACCACGGGCTCCGTGCCGGATGAGCGAAACATCAGCCACGACCCGTCGCGCGCGATGCACTTGACGCCGTCGGACGTTTGGATCGTCGTCACCGCCGATCGCCCCAGGCGCGCCGGCGGCTGGGCGCGACAAAACTCCATCACGCGGGACGACTCGTCGGGTCCACAGCGCAGATCCTCGCGGCAGTAGCGGTGGCGCCCGTATCGTCGTTCGAGATCGGAAATCAGCCGGTTCACCGAACGCCGGCGCACGGCCAGCATTTCCAGAAGAAACATTCCGGCCAGCACGCCGTCCCGTTCGGGCAGGTGTTCCGGAAAGCCGATGCCGCCGCTTTCCTCCGCGCCCAGCAGCACGCCGCCGCGGATCATTTCCGCCGTGATGTGCTTGAACCCGACGCCGGTTTCCACCAGGTCGATGCCGTGGTCCGCACATATCCTGTCAACCATTGACGTGGTGGTCAGCGCCTTGACCATGCGGCCGCGGGCCTGCCGGTGGGTCAGCAGATGTTCGAGCAGGAGGCAGATGACCTGATGGGTGGAGAGGGGATGCCCTCTTCCATCCAAGGCGCCGATGCGGTCGGCGTCGCCATCGGTCACCAGGCAGAGATCATGGGGATGCCGGCGCAGATACGCGGAGGTCTCGGCGTAGTTTTGCGGGATGGGTTCGGGATTGATTCCGCCGAAATACGCGTCGCGTTGCGCGCGCAGGGTGGTCACGCGGCAGGCCGTGTCGGCGAGCAGCCGATCGAAGGCGCCGGCCCCGACGCCGAACATGGCATCGTGTGCGAAGCGGAGGCCGGAGCGGGCGATGGCCTGGAACTCCACCTGCCGACGCACGGCGGCGAGCCACGGGGGCAGAAGATCCTGAAGGTCGGTGCGAGCGTCGCCGGCATGGAGCTGGGACGGGGCCGGAACGGGCGTGTGGTCGAGCAACTGTTCAATCCGGGCGCAGTCAGCTGGCGAGGCGGGGCCGCCATAGGCGGCCTTCACTTTGTATCCGTTAAAAATTGGCGGGTTGTGGCTGGCGGTGATCATGACCCCGCCGGCCGCGCCCAGCGCCTTCACGGCAAACGAGACCGCGGGAGTCGGGATTGGGTTTTGCGATAGCGTGACCGCGTAGCCATTCGCGAGGAGCACATTGCCGGTCACGCGGGCAAATTGCTCCGAGAGAAACCGCCGGTCGTACCCGACCACGACGCGCTTGCGGCCGGCGGACCGCCAGAAATCGGCCGTCGCCTGGGCGACCCGCGCGACGTTGGCGAAGGTGAAGGTGTCCGCGATGACGGCGCGCCATCCGTCGGTGCCGAAATGAATGGGGGGTGGGGCGGGCGGTGCGCGGCGGGGCCGGAGCCGGGGGCGGGCGGATGCGGTCCGGGGGGGTGGGGAATGTTTCACGCCGCTGACTGAAGCTTGGGGAGGCGGCGGGTCAGGCGTGTGAGTCGCGGGATTCGGCATTGGGGGAGGGCCGTCGCCGGTCCTTCCACGCGGTCCAGAGGGCGCGACCGACGGCCAGCAGCGCGGAGCCCTTGGCCACGGTGCCGCTTTTTCCTCCGAGTTTCCGGGCGATGAGGAAGCCGCCGATGGGCGCGATCCAGCGCCACAGTTGGTGGCCGGAGAAGAAGCCGTCCCGGGCGCGATCGACGGAGACGCGGGCGCGCAGGAATTCGACGCGCAGGGCCTGGCGGTTGAGTTCGCTTTCAAGCAGCAGCGCGGCGCGGCGCTGGCGTAGCGCGGTCATTCCCGGGGTCGTATGCAATCGAGGTCCTTCTTCAATTCGTTGATGGTGTCGACGAGGGGCGGCCGGCGGGTGCTGACGTGTTTCCGCAGCCCGAAAATGGCGATTGTCCCGAGCAGGAGGTAAACGAGGCTGAAGGCCAGGAGGACCCAAGGCCGGGCTTCGGACGGGACGACGAGGACCACGGTGATGGTGATCATCACGATGGCGAGCACCGTGAAAAACACCGCGGCCGCGGCCCAGATGAGCGCCGCCACGACCCAGTGGCCTTCCTCTTCGAGCTCGAGCCCAAAGAGCTCCGCCCGGTTCTGCAGCGTCCGCAGAATCACTTCCAGCGTCCGGCGGGCTGACGCCATCAAGCCGTCCGGCTTGGCCTCGTCGATGTGCGGGTCCATGAGATGAGCGGTCGTGTCGGCGGGCTAGCGTCGGGTGACGAGCACCCCGACCAACAGGCCGGCGGCGAAGGCCACGCCTAGCGATTCATAAGGATGGGCGCGGATGAGCTCATCCGTGGCCCGCGCTCCAGCCCGGGCCTTTTCCTCCACCCGATGCAGGCCGCCGCGGGCGCTTTGCAGGCTGGCGGCGAGGCGGGCGCGCGCGTCGCGGGCCTTCTCGCCGAGTTCCCCGGCGGTGGCTTTGAGCATGGCCTCGGCGTCCGCGATCACCACTTTGAAGTCCGTCACCAATTTTTCCATGTTCACTTCCTGTTCCGTCAGTTCGCCTTCGTTCATGGGTCCTTTCAGGTTGCCGGGCCGGGCCGCGCGCGACTAATCAAACGGCGGCCAGTTCCCGGTTTGGGGTTGGGTGTGAATGAGAGACGGCGCGGTGCAGGGCGGTGCGCATCCGGGAGATGGCCGCCTTGAGGTTGGGCCGGCCAAAAAGGGCCGACCCGCTGACGAAGACATCGGCCCCGGCGCGGGCGCAGTCCACCGCGGTGTCGACATTGATGCCGCCGTCCACTTCGATGTGAAATTTCAGGCCCTTCTCCTGCCGCCACGCCGCCACCTGCTGGATTTTGGGCAGCATTTCGACAATGAACGGCTGCCCGCCGAAGCCCGGATTCACCGTCATGACCAGCGCCAGATCGATCTGGTCGAGATGGGGCTGCAGCAGGGCGACGTTGGTGGGAGGGTTGATGGCCAGGCCGACCTTCAGGCCGAGGGAGCGGATCTTCCACAGCAAGGAGGGGACGCGGTCGCCGAGCTCGACGTGCACGGTCACGAGGTTCGCGCCGGCGTCGCGGAACGCCTCCAACAGGATCTCGGGACGCGAGCACATGAGATGGACGTCGAAGGGGATTTTGGTCTGCTTGCGGACCACTCCGACCACCTGCGGGCCGAACGAGATGTTCGAGACGAAGTGACCGTCCATGATGTCGAGATGCAGCCAGTCGGCACCGGCGCGTCCGGCTCGCTGTGCCTCTTGGCCAAAGCGACCAAAATCACAGGCCAGCAGCGAGGGTGCAATAATCATGGGCGCAGGTTACTGACGGTCCCGGACAAGCGCAACTCCACGGTTGGGCCGCAGCGCGTGGGATAACTTTGGCAACCTAGGTCTGGCATTTTGGAAAGGACTCCTTAAAAGGAACCCGTATGTCGAAACATTCCCTCGCCGGCCTGCCCGCACCAGAGTCGTTGCTGATCGACGTTTCCAAGCTGGAGCGGGATTACTACGGGCGGACGCCGGATCCCGGCGACCCGAATCAATTGGTCAGCTTCGGCACGAGCGGGCATCGCGGGTCGCCGTTCGACGGCACCTTCACCGAGGCGCACATCCTGGCCACCACCCAGGCCATCTGCGAATATCGAAAAGGGCAGGGGACAACCGGCCCGGTCTACATGGGGCGCGACACCCATGCCGCCTCGGGCCCGGCGCAGCGCACGGCGCTGGAGGTGCTGGCCGGCAACGGTGTGGAAACGGTCGTGCAACCGGGCGATGGCTTCACCCCGACCCCGGCTGTTTCCCGTGCGATCCTGACCCACAACCGCGGCCGCGGGATTGGACCGGGCCTGGCGGATGGAATCATCATCACGCCTTCGCACAACCCGCCGGCGGACGGCGGGTTCAAGTATAACGCGCCGAACGGCGGGCCGGCGGACACGGAAGCCACGGGGTGGATTCAGGATCGGGCCAACGCGTTGCTGAAATCCGGCAATGGGGACGTGAAACGGATGCCGTACGAGAAAGCGCTGAAGGCGGCGACCACGCATGCGAAGGATTTTGTCGCCGGGTATGTGGAGGATTTGGCGCAGGTGTTGGATCTGGAGGTGATCCGTGCGGCGGGTCTGCGCATTGGAATCGATCCGCTCGGGGGGGCTTCGGTGGCGTATTGGGAGCCGATCGCCCGGCGCTACGAGCTGAACATCACGGTGGTGAACCCGGCGGTGGACCCGACGTTTCGGTTTATGAGCGTCGATCACGACGGAAAGATCCGCATGGACTGCTCGAGCCCGGATGCGATGGCCGGTCTGGTCCGGCTCAAGGATCAGTTTGACATCGCCTTTGGCAATGATCCGGATGCCGACCGGCACGGGGTCGTGACCCGGTCCTTGGGGTTGCTCAACCCGAACCATTATCTGGCGGTGGCCATCGGGTATTTATTGCAGCACCGGCCGGGTTGGTCGGTGGGGGCGGTCGTGGGCAAGACGCTGGTGAGCAGCGGGCTGATCGATCGGGTGGTGGCGGATTTGGGGCGCAAACTGTGTGAAGTGCCGGTGGGATTCAAATGGTTCACGCCGGGGCTGTATGATGGAAGCTGCTGCTTCGGCGGGGAGGAGAGCGCCGGCGCGAGTTTCTTGCGGCGGGACGGGACGGCGTGGAGCACGGACAAGGACGGATTGCTGCTCGGATTGCTGGCGGTGGAAATCACGGCCCGGACGGGCAAGGACCCGGGGGAACACTATCGAGGGCTGGCGGCCCGGTTTGGCGCGCCGTATTACACGCGGATCGACGCGCCAGCCACCCCGGCGCAGAAAAATCTGCTGAAAAAATTGTCGCCGGAAGCCGTGACGGCCACGTCGCTGGCGGGAGATCCGATTGTCGCGAAATTGACGAAGGCTCCCGGAAACGGGGCGGCGATCGGCGGGCTCAAAGTGGTCACGGGGAATGGATGGTTCGCGGCCCGGCCATCGGGGACGGAGAACATCTACAAGCTGTATGCGGAGAGTTTTAAGAGCCCGACGCATCTGGCGGCCATCGTGGATGAGGCCAAACAGTTGGTCAGCCGGACCTTGGGCTGAGTGGATCCGTGTTTGGTAAATCGTTCGATTCGAGTGGTTTGCGTGGTGATTATTGATCGCCTGCTGGAAAGAGTCAGGAAATGGGTTTGCCACCGCCGGCCGGGTGAGTAGTCTGCGCGTCCTTGGCCGACGCTTGGCGTGGCCGACCTGATTATGAATAACAACTCCAATGGCGTGACGGCGGGCGACATCGTTTTTCTGGTGATGTGCATCTTGGGATTGCTCACCGGCTTGGCGGGAATCGTAACGCTCGCGCCGTGGGCCGCTCTTCTCGGTTTCGTAGTGATCCTCTGCGGTCTTCTGTATTTCGGCGTCCTCCAAGCCGTTGACGCCTGAACTTGCCAAAAATGGGATAAGTCGCGTGATGTAAACCACACATCACCTGATGGAGAGCTTAGGAGTTCATCGCCCCCGCAATGTTGACTGGAAGCGGGCGGCAGCCCTGCTGTACGGCGATTGGGGCACGAGCAAAGCGTACGTCATCGGCGCGGCGTTCCTGGTCATGGACTGGGCCGCCATGCCGGCGATCATCGCTGTGTGTGTCCTGACGGCCATCGTCGGGTATAACTACTCAATCATCTGCAAATATTTCCCGGACGGCGGCGGAGTCTACTCAGCAGCCCGGGTGCAAAGCCGCTTGCTGGCCGTCGTGGGTGCCCTGCTGTTGGTCGCCGATCTGACCGTCACCGCCGCGTTGAGCGGATGGTCTGCGATGGCCTACCTGAAGGTCCCCAAGGATTACGTGCTCTGGGCCACCATGGGAACGATCATTGTGATCGGAGTCATCAATGCCCTTGGCCCGAAGCACAGCGGGAGCCTCGCCGTGATGCTGGCTCTCCCAACGGTGGCGGTGGTCGTGGTCATCATTGGCTTGAGCCTGCCCATCGGCACCGCTGCGCCGGTCTTGACGACGGCGAATCTGGAGCCGAGCCACGATTCATTTGCCGCGAATTGGAAGGCGTTTGTTGGCCTGATCCTGGCCCTCAGCGGTGTCGAGGCCATTGCCAACCTGACGGGTGTGTTGAAGCTGGATCCGGGATCCAGTGCAGAGCGGCCGTCGGTGGGGAAAACCGCGTCGCGGGCCATTTGGGTGGTGGCGGCAGAAGTGGTCCTGGGCACGGCATTGCTGGGCTGGGCCATGCTCTCTCTGGACAAGAGCCTCGCCCCTGTCATGCATCAGCGATGGGAGGACATGCTGAGTCTGCTGGCGGAACAATATGGAGGGAAGATCCTGGGGGCCGGCGGGGGGGAAACCTTTGGCATCGTCGTGGGCCTGATTGTCGGTTTGTTGCTCCTGAGCGCGGTCAACACGGCGGTCGGGGCGCTGATTGGGCTGCTTTACATTCTGGGACGGGATGGGGAAATGCCGAGAAGTTTCATCCGGCTCAACCGGTACGGAGTCCCGCGTCTGCCCCTGCTCATCGCCTCGGGTTTGCCCTTGATCGTGGTGATGTTTTCACCGAATCAGCTTTCGTTGATGGAGCTCTATGCCATCGGCGTGGTGGGCGCCATTGCCGTCAATCTTGGCTCCTGCCTGGTGAACAAAAGTCTCAAACTGAGATGGTTTGAGTCGATCTTCATGGCCATCACGTTTTTGGTTTTGGCCGCCGTTGAAGTGACCCTCGCCAAGACCAAACCCAACGCCTTGTTCTTCATTTGCTGCATCACGGGCATCGGCTTGGGGGTTCGCGGCTACGCCCAACGCCGAGCCGGGCTTCGGACGGTGACCGTGGATGAAGAGGTCGCGGCGGCGGTCGCGCCGGAGACCGGCGAAGACTTCCGTCTGAATCTCGAATCGGGCCAAAGCATCCTCGTGGCCGCCCGCGGGCTGAGCCCGGTCCTTCGCTTTGCTCTCGAAGAGGCCCGCTTGCGTCATGCCTCTCTTTACGTCCTCTACATCAAGGAACTCGCGGTGACCATGCCCGGGGTCGTCGCCGGCACCGAGCAGGCCCGCTGGCAGGACGACAAGATCGCCCGCAGCATCATGTATCGAATGCTTGCCTGGGGCAAAGAGCACGAGGTCCCCGTCGTGCCCGTCTACATGGTCAGCGAGAATCCCGCGGGAACCATCCTCGATCTGGCCGCGACCTTTGGGGTCGACATCCTCATTTTGGGAACACCGCACCGGAGCGCCGTCGTGAGGTTGCTCAAAGGAAATGTCGTCACCGAGGTCGCCCACAACCTGCCCGAAAACATCCGGCTGCTGATCTACGGATAGCTCCCATCCCGTTTTCGGCCCCCCGGGCCCCGAACCGGAATTGGACAGAGGTCGATCTCTTCGATAAGTTCCGGCCGCTTTCCCGGCTTGGCTTGGCTCGGCTCGGTTCATCGATCCGTCCATGTCCCGGGGATGACGTGTCATGCGCCCAAATTCCATAACGGCAGTCTGTCATCGCGGTTTGGTCCCCGCTGTTCCACCCCGACTCCATTCCGTCAAGTCGAGGCCCCCGTCCTCTTTCTGGCGGCGGGCGGGTCGGCTTCTTCTCTCTGCGATCTCCCTCCTCGCCCTGGGCTTTTGCTTGGGCGAGGTCGCCCAAGGTCAGGCCTACGTCAATTTCGAAGGAAAACAAACCAGCCCGATCCGCCTCTCGCCGGACGGCTCCCGCCTGTTCGTGGTCAATACGCCCGACAACCGGTTGTCCGTCTTCGCCGTGACGAACTCCCGCAGCCCGGTGCTCATCGCCGAGATCCCGGTCGGCCTGGAGCCGGTCTCGGTCCAGCCCTTGAACAACGACGAGGCGTGGGTGGTGAATGAGGTCTCGGACAGCGTCAGCGTGGTCTCCGTCGCCCGCCGGGTGGTGATCGATACCATCCCGGTCAAGGATGAGCCGGCGGACGTGGTCTTCGCGGGGGAACGCGCCTTCATCTCGGCCGCGCGGAACAACCGGATTGTGGTGGTCGATGTATCCACGCACGCCCTGATGACGAACCTGGCGGTGTTTGGCGAAAACCCCCGCGCGCTGACCGTGAATTCCAACGGCACGCGCGTCTACGCGGCGTTCGCGCTTTCCGGCAACCGCACCACCTTGATTCCACCGGCGCAGGCGCCCCCGCAGCCGACCGCTACGATGCGCCCGGGGCTCGACGCGCCGCCGCAGGTCAGTCTCATTGTCGACGCGGCCGATCCCGCCTGGACCACCAGTCCCAACGCGCCCATCCGGTATTCGATGCCGGACCATGACGTGGTGGAGATCGATCCTGCGGCGCTGGCCGTGACGCGCTATTTCCCGGGCGTGGGCACGATCAACTTTGGGCTGGCCTTGCGGCCGAACACGGACGAGCTGTGGGTGGCGAACACCGACGCGCGCAATCTCGTTCACTTCGAGCCCAATCTGCGCAGCAATTTTGTCAGCAACCGGGTCAGCCGAATTCGCCTGACCGACGGGCAGGTCACGGCGTTCGATTTAAATCCAGGGTTCACCTATACGAACCTGCCCAACCTGCTGGAAAAATCGAATGCGTTGGCCCAGCCGACGGCGGTCGTATTCGGGCCCGGCGGCGGAAATTTTTACGTCGCCGCCTTCGGCTCCGATCGGGTGGCGCAGATCAATGCGGATTCCGGCGCCGTCATGACCCGGATTGAGCTGGCTCCGTCCGCCGCCGGTTCCGGAGCCGATCCCCGCCGCAAGCGCGGGCCGCGCGGTCTGGCCATCAAGCCCGGCCAGGCACTCTATGTCGCCAACCGAATCTCCGGAACCATCAGTATCATCGACCTCCAGTCCCGCACCGTGGTCCGCGAGATCCCGGTCGGCAGCTACGATCCAACGCCCCCCGTCATTCGCCAGGGCCGCGGCTTTCTCTACGACGCGAAACTGTCCGGCAACGGCACGGTGTCGTGCGCTTCCTGCCACATCGACGCCGAAATGGATCTGCTGGCGTGGGATCTGGGCAACCCGCAGGGCGACATCGAAACCGTGACCGCGCGCATTTCGGGCCTGCCGGTTTCCACCGACTTTCCGATGCACCCCATGAAAGGCCCGATGACGACCCAGACGTTGAAAGGGCTGAACGGACTGGACCCCCTCCATTGGCGGGGCGATCGGACAAATTTCCTGCACTTCAATGGCGCCTTTGACTCGTTGCTGGGCGGCTCGACGCTGTCCGACGACGACATGCGCCTGTATCGCGATTTCATCAACACCGTCCGGTTTTCGCCGAATCCCAACCAAAACCGGGATCGGACGCTGCCGGCGGCCTTCGCCGGAGCCAACCCGATTCTGGGGCGCAACCTTTACCTCAATTCCAATTACACGGCGACGCTCCGGTGCAACACCTGCCACGCCGTTCCCAACGGAACCGATCGCAGCCTGACGCCAGCCGTGGCCTTGCAGGAGTCGCAGTCGTTCAAAGTCCCGCAGTTGCGCAGCGTGTATCAAAAGCTGCGGTTCACCAACGCGCCCGGCGCCGAGTCATTGCTGGGCTTTGGACTCATCCACGATGGCCAGGACCCCAGCCTGTTCCAGTTCCTGTCGCGACCCGTTTTCGGTTCGTTCGCCAACAACGCGGCCATCAAGCAGAACGTCGCCGCGTTCGTGCAGTGTTTCGATACCGGCGTCGCCCCGGCCGTCGGCTATGGCCGGACAATTACCGTCGCCAACCGTGGCGCGGCCGACGTCGTCGCAGACTGGGACCTGCTCGAAAGCCAGGCGGATCTCCTCAACAACCCTCACCTCGGAACAACCGGCCAGTCGCTGACCAATATTGACCTCGTGGTGAGGGGCACCGTGGGCGGTCGCCAACGCGGATTTTTGTACCAGCCCGCCGGTCGGACGTACCAACCGGACACGACTTCGCAGCCGGCCCTGAGCCGCGCTGCGTTGGCCGCCGCGCTGGGCGCTGGCGATGCGATCACCCTGCTCGGCGTGCCGCCTGGTTCCGGCCGGCGCGTGGGCATCGATCGCGATTTGGACGGCGTGCTCGACAGCGACGTCGCCTCCCCGACCCTGCAAATTACCGTGGTGGGGGGCCGGCCGGTCGTTTCCTGGCCCACCAATGCGAATGCCTTCGTGCTGGAGCGCGCACCGGCTGTCCCGTCCAACGATTGGGTGCCCGAGACCGCAGTTCGCGGCATCGTGGGCGGAAACTTCACGGTCACGAACGCGCCAGCAGGCAGCACTGTATTCTTCCGCTTGCGCGGGCTTTAGCGGCTGGTCATCTCCAGCCCCGAGAGCGGGGGGGCGGGCCTAGGCGTTGACGGTCGACGTGGACGCCATGCCGGAGGAACCGGCGGTGACCCGGCCGGAGGCAGACCGTTCGTCCGGGGCGTGAAGCGGCCGGCGCTCCTCTTGGCGGAGAAAACGCCGGCCGCTGTCAATCATCCCTCCGGAACGATTCCGTTGGCCGACGGCTGCTTGCTTGATCTTCTGGCGAAGGCCTTCGTTGTTCGTCGCTTATCCCGCATGGCGGGACTCGCTCCTTACGCCTCGGCCTTCGCCAGAAACTGCGACGCAACCGTCCGCAGCCTCAACGGAATCGTTCCGGTTTGCTCAGTACGACGAGGTCGGACGCCCGCCATTGGGCGGGGTGCCTGCGATGTCGCCTGGCGTCAGTGAAGTCGCTGTCCGATTGGACTGCCCCCGAGCAATCCGGGTGAGCGCCGAGTCGGCGTTTTTTTCCTCTTCCAGCGTCTGCACCAACAGCTCGACCGCATCGGCGTGGCCGAGCTGGTTGGCCCACTCGGCGAGGCAGCCGTAGGTGGCGATCTCATAATGCTCCACTTTTTGCGCGGCGCAGATGAGCGCGGCATCGAGGGTCGGTTCGCCCTTGTTTTCGGCCGAGATATCGTCGGCCTCCTTCAGAATGCCGACGATGGCCTCGCACTTCTTTCCTTTCGCCACTTTGCCGCAGGAGGCGAACACCTGCTGCAGCCGGGTGACGTGGTTCTCGGTTTCGTTCAAGTGGTGCTTGAAGCCTTCCCGGAGTTCCTCGCTGGTGGCGGCCCGCACCATTTTCGGCAAAGCGCGGGTCAGCCGATTCTCAGCGTCATAGATGTCGGCCAGTTGTTCGAGGAACAATGTTTCCAACGTCTGTTTCATAAGGGCAGGCCCTTTCGGGGTGAATCCGCTCGGGCGTTGGATTAGGGGCCGACCGGGCGCTGGGTGGCCTTGGGCGTGGCGCCGCGGTTGGAGCCGGGGGACGACTCGCCGGTGGTCGCGATGTCCTGGGCATTGGCATCTTCAAACACCTTTTTCGCGCGTTGGATCTCATCCGAATCCTCGGTGTGAACCGAGATGAGAATGCCGCCTCCCTTGATCTTGCCTTCGTAGCGTTTGGCTTCGTATTCCGGAATGCTCAGTCCAATGAGCGCTCCGGTGATGCCCCCGGCCGCGCCACCGACGGCCGCGCCGCTCAAGGCGGCGGCGATGGGGCCGGCCGCCACAAACGGCCCGACGCCAGGGATGGCCAGGGCGCCGATGCCCGCCAACCAGCCGAGGGCCCCGCCGAGGACCGCGCCCGTGCCAGCTCCGGTGGTCGCGCCTTCCGGAGCTTTGGTTCCTTTCTCGAGCGCGAAGTCGCGAGTGCCGGATTGATCCGGGAACAGGGCGGAGATGTCGTTGTTGGAGAAGCCCTCGTCACGCAGGCGGTCGACGATGAGTCCGGCCTGGGTTTGGGACGTGGCAATGCAGAGTACGGATTTCTTGGACATAATGTTGTCTTTCTGGGTTGGTTGGTTTGACCGACGTGTTTACTCCCGGTCGGGAGCTCGCTTCACTTCGATTTGGTTGTCGACATTTGCCGGCTGCGCGATTCGCCCGGCGATCTCGCCGACGAGATCTTTTTCCGCGGCGGAATTGACCGGCCCGCGCAACGTGACGCGGCCATCGGCGGTGATGATTTTGACGTTCCGCGCGTTGACCGAAAGCCCATCGCGCGCCACGAGGTCTTGCCGGATGCGACGCGTGATGGTCACGTCGCCTTCCGTGGAGCCCTGATCAATGGGCGTCAAGGTGGAGTCGCGGCGGTCGCGAACATTTCGCCGGGTGTTGTCGGCGTCGGCTCCGAAATAGGGTTCCACCCCGTATGACCGGTAAATCTCGCGGGAGTAGACCGAGTCGCCGAACTCCGGCCACTCGTTGTGCTTGAATCGCGGCGCCCGGGTGAGCTGGTCCTTGTTGGCGTTGAGGACGAGCGCATCGTGTTTGTCGTTAAACCGCAAGGCAGCCGGGGGCACCGCATTCAACGCGTCGCCGATGCCCAGAAAACCACCGGAGGAAAGGATGACGTGGACCACGCGGCCGGCCGGGAGGTCGACCATCAGGTTGTCCACGTCGCCGTATTTTTCGTCGTCGCGGCCCACGACCTTGAGGCCGATAATTTTGCTCGCCTTCTCGATCCGGCTGCCAGGCGACGCCCACGCGAGGTCATCGCGGTGATGCCCATATTCCGGGACCGCGGTCTTCGGCCGGGCGTCGGCGGGGACGTTGGCATGTCCGTAGTATCGGTAGGTCTCCCACAGGTAATTGGTTGGGGACGTGTCGTCCCAACGGGAGGATTCAAAGACCGGTGCGCCCTGCAGCTTCTCCTTGTCCACATCCAGGCGCAGCGTCTTGGTGTTTGCATCAAACGAGAATCTCCGGGGCGGCACGGCAATGGTCCGGCCGCCCACGCCGAGCACGCCCCCCGTGCGAACGACGACCCAGGCGACGCGCCCGGCGGGGAGGTCGATGCCCAACTCGTCCACCTTGCCGAGGTTTTCATTTTGCGGGCTGGTGATTTCCTTGCCCATCAGCTCGCTGGCCTTGTAGGGCAGGCCGAGGCGTTCGCTTTGCGCCATCCTTCCGCGATGGACCTTGTCTTCGACGTCGGATCGGTGCTCGCCGCGCTGCAGATCGCGATCCGCGGCGAAGGAGGGGAGGACGGTGAGGGTCGCTCCCGTGAGAAAACTTAAGAAATGTTTCATATGCGAGTTGCCTTTCGTTCGATGACCCGATGATTGGTTCAGATTTTCGGCTGCTGTTGGCCCCGGCTTCCTGCGAGGCCGTGTTTTTTTTCTTTCAGCGTTAAGCGTGCCGGAGGGTGTCGCTGGCCCGCCCGCTGGAACTCAGGGAAGGATGACGGCGGACTTCGCCGGCGCCTCAGATCGAATTGGGATCTCGGTTCACGACGGCTGGCAGCGCGCGGAAACGCAGCTGCCGAGGCGGGTAAGCAAAGGCGCTCAGCCTGAACGATTCGCGCGGTCGGGAGCGGTCATCGCCGTTGGCGGACTCGCCGGGGATCGGCGCCGGAATCGCCCGCCGATTCGGAGTGCGTCATCAATTCCCTTTTTTGGCGAGGGAGCGCCGAGGGCGCAGCTGCGACGACGGCCGGGCTGGCCCGGCCGGTGGTCGACTGGGGGGCCGGAGGATGGGGTGGGGCGATGCAACTTGCACGCTGCAGAGGGAAGTACTTTGCACTTTGCAGACGGAAGCGCGCGTGCTACCAGATTCGTTGTTAAATGGATCGGTTGGCCACGTTCTCAGCGTGCACCCGCCCGGTCCCTGCGGCTCGCGCTCCGGCGCACCGGATAAAGGAAAATTAATCGATGCCCGAGGGGCGAGGGATCCGTCGGTCCTGGAAAATTTTGGGAAACCGTGTCCGGTAGAACTGAAAAATCTTTGATATGACGATGCCAGCCAGTTCTTCCCCTGCAGATTCGGTCAACCTGCTGCTGGTGGATGACCAGCCACGCAATTTGGAAGTGCTGGAGGCCATTCTCGCGTCGCCGGACCACCGGCTGTTGCGCGCGACATCCGGCGATGAAGCCCTGCTGGCGCTGATGCGGGAGGAGTTCGCGGCGATCGTGCTCGACGTCCAGATGCCGGGCATGAGCGGGCTCGAACTGGCCCGCCTGATTAAGCGGCGCAAGCGGAACGAGCAGATCCCCATCCTGTTCATCACGGCTCACTTCCTGACCGAGATGGATGTTCTGGAAGGTTATGGGGTGGGGGCGGTGGATTATCTGACGAAGCCGATCAACCCGCAGATTTTGAAGTCGAAGGTCGCGGTGTTTGTCGAGCTGTTCCGGACGAACCGGGCCCTGATTCAGGCGAACGCGGCCCTGGAGGGGGAGATCGCGCGGCGCCAGGAGGCGCAGGAAGCGTTGCGGCGGGCCAATGACGAACTGGAGGCCCGCGTGCAGGAGCGGACGGCGGAATTGGGCGCGGCCCTGAAGGCGAAGGACGATTTTCTGGCCGCCTTATCCCACGAATTGCGGACGCCGCTGAATCCGGCTCTGCTGTTGGCCAGCGAACGGGAGGAAGACCGGTCGCTGCCGGCGTCGGTGCGGGACGATTTCGCGGCCATTCGACGCGATATCGAACTGGAGGCGCGCCTCATTGATGACCTCCTGGATCTTACCCGGATTTCCCACGGCAAACTCCACCTCGAACTGCGCCCCGTCGATCTGCATGGGTTGCTGCAAATGAGCTGGGAACGCCTCAAGCCCGAGGCGGCCGGCAAGGACATTCAGGTGAGCTTCGAGCTGGCGCCGGGGGCCGCCTGGGTTCATGGCGACGCGGTGCGGCTGCAGCAGGTATTCCTCAACCTGCTGAAGAACGCCGTGCGCTTCACGCCGGCCGGCGGCCAAATCACCGTCCGTTCCCGAGCCACCCCGGCGGGCGAGTGGTGGATGGAGATCGCCGACAATGGCGTGGGCATCGAGCCGGACAACCTCGATAGGATTTTTTCGCCCTTCGTTCAAGGACACGATGGGCACCGGTCCGGCGGTCTTGGCCTGGGCCTGGCCATCAGCCGGCGGCTCGTCGAGCTCCATAGCGGACGGATCTCGGCGCGGAGCGATGGCGCGCAACGCGGGTCCGCCTTTGCCATTGAGTTGCCCGCGTCGGCGGCTCCGGCGGTCGAGGCGATCCGTCGTCCGGAAGTGTTGCCTCCCTCATCGCCCGCCGCCTCCCACCGGATCCTCCTGGTCGAGGATCATGGCCAGACCCGGGCCACCCTGGCGCGACTGTTGACGCAGCGGGGGCATGAAGTGGCCACCGCCGGCTCCGTCGAGGAGGCCTTGGTGCTGGCCCAGACCTTTGCCTTCGATTTCGTGCTTTCCGATCTCGGGCTGCCGGATGGCAGCGGCCACGACTTGATTTCCGCGTTGCGCAAGTCCCACCCGCGCTGCCGGGGTATCGCGCTGAGCGGATACGGCATGGAAAGCGACACCCAGCGCAGCCTCGACGCCGGCTTTGATCTGCACCTGACCAAACCGGTGGACATTCGTGCGCTCGAACGGGCGTTGCATGCCGGCGCCGTGGGGCATGGTCCGGCCGCTCGGTGAACCCCGTGCGGCCCGGGCCGCAAACCGTGGCGGGTGGATTGCGGGGGACGCGCGGTTAACGGTAGAGCCAGACCCGCAGCAAGGAGAGTAACTGGTCCGTGTTCACCGGCTTCGCGATGTAATCGGAGGCGCCTGCTTCGAGGCATTTTTCCCGGTCGCCCTTCATCGCCTTGGCCGTGAGGGCGAGAATCGGCAGCGCGCGGAACCGGCCGTCCCGCCGGATTTCCCGCATGGTCTGGTAGCCATCCATCTCCGGCATCATGATGTCCATCAGGACAACCGAGATGTCCGGCGTGGAGCGCATCATCTCGATCGCCTGGCGCCCGTTGGTGGCGCTCAACACCTCCATGTCCGCGCCCTCCAGCACGGTGGCGAGGGCGTAGATGTTGCGGGCGTCGTCGTCGACCACGAGCACCCTTCGGCCGCGCAACGTCTCCCGGGAATCGTGCAGCTTTTCCAGCATGCGCTGCTTTTCCGGCGGCAAGTCCGTGACCACCCGGTGGAGGAACAGGGCGGTCTCGTCGAGCAGCCGCTCCTGGGAATGGACGTCCTTCAAAACGATGGTTTTGGCCGCCTGCCGGAGCTGCGCTTCCTCCTGATCGGAGAGGTCCTTGCCGGTGAAGACGATGATCGGGAGGTTGCGGAGGGCGGGCTCGGCCTGAATTTTGGCGAGCAGCTCGAAGCCGGACACGTCGGGCAGGCGCAGATCGAGCACGGCGCAATCGAAGGCGCGGTCGAGCAGCACGGCGAAGGCCTCGCCGCCGGTCGCGACGCCGGTGATTTCGATGTCGGTATGACCCAGCAGTGCGACGATGCACTCCCGCTCCAGGTCGTCGTCCTCGACGACGAGCAGGCGCTTGGTGTGAGGCTGGGCAAACTTCTTGAGGCGGACCAGCGACGATTCGATGCCCTCCGTCGTGGTGGGCTTGACCAGGTAGGCGAACGCGCCATGGGACAGCCCGTGCTGCTGCTCCTCTTCGCAGCTGATGATCTGCACCGGAATGTGCCGGGTGGCGGGATCGAGCTTGAGGTTGTTGAGCACGGTCCAGCCGAGCATGTCCGGCAGAAAAACGTCGAGCGAGATGGCGGTGGGCTTGAAGTCGCGGGCGAGGGCGAGCGCGACGGCGCCGCGCTGGGCGACGATGCCTTTGAACCCTTCGTCGCGGGCCAGCCCGAGCAGGACCCGCGCGTAGTGGGGATCGTCCTCGACGATGAGCAGGGATGTGTCGCCCGGCCTGATGTTGTGGCGGTCATCGGCAATTTCCTCGTCCCGCACCTTGGGAAGCACCGGGAGGCCTGGGCGGGTGTTGTGGGCAGCGGATGTGGACTGAGCGGAGGTGAGGATGGGGTTCGCGGACGGCCCGGTGTAGTGGAGCGGGAGGTAGAGCGTGAACGTGCTGCCATCGCCCAGGGTGCTGACCAGGCGGATCTCGCCGCCGAGCAGCGTGGCCAGCTCGCGGCTGATGGCGAGGCCCAGACCGGTGCCGCCGTATTTGCGGCTGGTGCTGGCGTCCGCCTGCTGAAACGCCTCGAACACCAGCCTCTGTTTGTCGGGGGCGATGCCGATGCCGGTATCCTCAACCGCGAAGGCCAGCACCTGGGGGGTTCGGCCGAGCACGGGGTGCATCGTGCTCCAGCCGGAGTCGGAGAGCGACACGCGCATGGTCACGCTGCCCTGATGCGTGAACTTGAATGCGTTCGACAAAAGGTTCTTCAGGATCTGGTGCAGGCGCTTGGGATCCGTGGTCAGGGTGCGCGGCAGCCCGCCGCCGAACTCCACCTGAAAGGGCAGGCTTTTTGCCTCCGCCACGTGGCGGAAATTGCGCTCGATGGTGTCGCGCAGGCTGGCGAAGGAGGTTTCTTCCGCCTCCACCGTCACGGTGCCGGACTCGATCTTGGAGAGGTCGAGAATGTCGTTGATCAGGTTGAGCAGCTCGGAGCCGGCGGAGTGGACGTTGCGGGCCCATTCGACCTGCTTTTCGGTGAGGTTGCCGTTGGGGTTGTTGGCCAGCTGCTGGCCGAGGATGAGGATGCTGTTGAGCGGCGTGCGCAGCTCATGGGACATGTTGGCGAGGAACTCGGACTTATATTTGGAAGTCAGGGCCAGCTCGGCGGCCTTTTCCTCGAGGGCGTGGCGGGCGTGTTCGACCTCCTTGTTCTTTCGTTCGACCTCCTCGTTCTGCTCCGCGAGCTGGCGGGCCTTCTCGGCCAGCTCCTGGTTGGTGTTCTGCAGCTCCGTCTGGCGTGTCTGCAGTTCGGCGGTGAGCTCCTGCGATTGGCGGAGCAGGCTCTCGGTGCGCATGTTCGCCTCGATGGTGTTGAGCACCACGCCGATGTTCTGGGTCAACTGCTCGAGGAACGTGACGTGGGTGGCGGTGAACGGGTGCATCGAGGCCAGCTCAATCACCGCCTTGGTCTCGTCCTCGAACAGGACCGGCAGGACGATGACGTGGTGGGGGCGGGCCTCGCCGAGGCCGGAGTGCACGCGGATGTAATCGACCGGCACATTGGCCAGGTGAATGCGGCGCTTTTCGAGGGCGCACTGGCCGAGGAGGCCCTCGCCGATCTCGAACGTGTCGGGCTCATGGCCTTCGCCGCTGCTGGCGTAGCCGGCCAGGCGTTTCAGGACCGGTTCGCCATCGGCCGCCATCTTTTGGTAGACGGTTCCGTGCTGGGCGTCGATCAGGGAGGCGAGCTGGGAGAGGAGGGTCTGGCCGACGGTCACGAGATCCCGCTGCCCCTGGAGCATGCCGGTGAACTTGGCCAGGTTGGTCTTGAGCCAGTCCTGTTCCTGGTTGCGCTCTGTGGTCTCGCGGAGGTTGCCGATCATCGTGTTGATGTTGTCCTTCAACTCGGAGACCTCCCCGCGGGCTTCGACGGTGATGGAGCGGGTGAGGTCCCCTTCCGTCACGGCGGTGGCCACCTCGGCGATCGCGCGCACCTGCGTTGTGAGGTTGGCCGCGAGGAGGTTGACGTTGCCCGTGAGATCCTTCCAGGTGCCCGAGGCGCCCGGCACGTTGGCCTGGCCGCCGAGCCGGCCGTCGACGCCGACCTCGCGCGCGACGTTGGTCACCTGCTCGGCGAAGGTGGCCAGCGTGTCGGTCATGTTATTGATCGTGTCGGCCAGCGCGGCGACCTCGCCCTTGGCCTCCACCGTGAGCTTCTGGCGGAGGTTGCCGTTGGCCACGGCGGTGACGACTTTCACGATGCCACGGACCTGGTTGGTGAGGTTGGCGGCCATGACGTTGACATTGTCGGTGAGATCCTTCCAGGTGCCGGCCACGCCGGAGACCTGGGCCTGGCCGCCGAGCTTGCCCTCGGTGCCGACCTCGCGGGCCACGCGCGTGACCTCGGCGGCGAAGGCGTTGAGCTGGTCAACCATCGTGTTGATGGTATTCTTGAGCTCGAGGATCTCGCCTTTGACGTCGACCGTGATCTTGCGCGAAAGATCGCCGCGCGCGACGGCGGTGGTGACCTCGGCGATGTTGCGGACCTGGGCCGTCAGGTTGGTGCCCATGGCGTTGACGGAGTCGGTGAGATCCTTCCAGGTGCCGGCCACGCCGGGGACGATGGCCTGGCCGCCGAGGCGGCCTTCGGTGCCGACCTCGCGCGCGACGCGCGTGACCTCCGAGGCGAACGAGCGCAGCTGCTCGACCATGGTGTTGATCGTTTCCTTGAGCTGGAGGATTTCCCCGCGGACGTCGACGGTGATCTTGCGGGAGAGATCGCCGTTGGCCACGGCGATGGTGACGTCGGCGATGTTGCGGACCTGATTGGTCAGGTTGCTGGCCATGGAGTTGACGTTGTCGGTCAGTCCCTTCCAGGTGCCGGCCACGCCGGGGACCTGGGCCTGGCCGCCGAGCTTGCCTTCGGTGCCGACCTCGCGGGCCACGCGGGTCACCTCGGAGGCGAAGGCGTTGAGCTGGTCGACCATGGTGTTGATCGTTTCCTTGAGCTGGAGGATTTCGCCGCGGACATCGACGGTGATTTTGCGGGAGAGGTCGCCGCGCGCGATGGCGGTGGCCACGTCGGCGATGTTGCGGACCTGGCCGGTGAGATTGCTGGCCATGGAATTGACGGAGTCCGTCAGGTCCTTCCACGTGCCGGCCACGCCCTTGGCCTCGGCCTGGCCGCCGAGTTTGCCTTCGGTGCCGACTTCGCGCGCGACGCGGGTCACCTCCGAGGCGAAGTCGTTGAGCTGGTCGACCATGGTGTTGATGGTGTCCTTGAGCTCGAGAATTTCGCCGCGGACATCGACCGTGATCTTGCGGGAGAGATCGCCGCGGGCCACGGCGGTGGCGACCTCAGCGATGTTGCGGACCTGGGCCGTGAGGTTGCTGGCCATGGAGTTGACGTTGTCGGTGAGATCCTTCCAGGTGCCGGCCACGCCGCTGACCTTCGCCTGGCCGCCGAGCTTGCCTTCGGTGCCGACCTCGCGGGCGACGCGGCTGACTTCGGAGGCGAAGGCGTTGAGCTGGTCGACCATGGTGTTGATCGTGTCCTTGAGCTCGAGAATCTCGCCCCGGACGTCGACGGTGATCTTGCGGGAGAGATCGCCGTTGGCGATGGCCGTGGCGACCTCGGCGATGTTGCGGACCTGCGACGTCAGGTTGTTGGCCATGGAGTTGACGTTGTCGGTGAGATCCTTCCAGGTGCCGGCCACGCCACTGACCTTGGCCTGGCCGCCGAGCTTGCCTTCGGAGCCGACCTCGCGGGCGACGCGGCTGACCTCGGAGGCGAAGGCGTTCAACTGGTCGACCATGGTGTTGATCGTTTCCTTGAGCTGCAGGATTTCGCCGCGGACGTCGACCGTGATTTTGCGGGAGAGGTCACCGCTGGCGATGGCGGTGGCGACGGTGGCGATGTTACGGACCTGGCTCGTGAGGTTGCTGGCCATGGAGTTGACGTTGTCGGTGAGATCCTTCCAGGTGCCGGCCACGCCCGGCACCTCCGCCTGGCCGCCGAGCTTGCCTTCGGTGCCGACCTCGCGGGCGACGCGCGTGACCTCGGACGCGAAGGCGTTGAGCTGATCGACCATGGTGTTGATCGTGTCCTTGAGCTCGAGGATCTCGCCGCGGACGTCCACCGTAATCTTGCGGGAAAGGTCTCCCCGGGCGACGGCGGTGGTGACCTCGGCGATGTTGCGGACCTGGTTGGTCAGGTTGCTGGCCATGGAGTTGACGTTGTCGGTGAGATCCTTCCAGGTGCCGGCCACGCCCGGCACGATGGCCTGGCCACCGAGCTTGCCTTCGGTGCCGACCTCGCGCGCCACGCGGGTGACCTCCGAGGCGAACGAGCGCAACTGTTCGACCATCGTGTTGATGGCCTCCTTGAGCTGCAGGATTTCGCCGCGGACGTCGACCGTGATTTTGCGGGACAGGTCGCCATTGGCCACGGCGATGGTGACCTCGGAGATGTTTCGAACCTGCGCGGTCAGGTTGCCGGCCATTTGGTTGACGCTTTCGGTCAGGTCCCGCCACACGCCGCTCACGCCTTTGACCTGGGCCTGGCCGCCGAGCTTGCCTTCGGTGCCGACCTCGCGCGCCACGCGGGTCACCTCCGAAGTGAACACGCCGAGCTGGTCGATCATCTTGTTGACGATCTTTGCGCTTCGCAAAAATTCCCCCTCCAGCGGGCGGCCCTCGACCTCCAGCGTGATCGGCTGGGTCAAATCTCCCTTCGCGACCGCGGTGATGGTGCGCGTGACTTCGGTGGTGGGCCAGACCAGATCGTCGATGAGCGTATTGATCGATTCGACCTTGTTGGCCCACTCGCCGCTGGCTCCTGCGACGTTCAGCCGTTGCCGGAGTTTGCCGCCTTTGCCCACCGCCCGGCTGACCCGCGCCACTTCCGCTGTCAACCGCTGGTTGAACGCCACGATCTGGTTGAAGGCGTCGGCGACCTTTCCGGCCACGCCGGTCCATTCGGCGGGCAGTCGCACGGAAAAGTCGCCGTCGCGGTAGGCCAGAAGCGCCATCAGGAGCTGCGCCGGCAAATCGGCATGAGCTTCCATGGACTGGCCTCGTCGGGACTCGGGCAAAATGACGTAGGGAGCCTTACCTTGAGAACTGCTGGATCGCTTCATGGCTTGGAGGGACTGGTGGTGGAACGAGATGGGAGGAACGGGCGGTGCGGTCGCCGATTCGTAGACCGAAAGCTGAAGGTTGCGTTCAGGCCCGATCGAGGATCGCGCGCGCTACGTTCGGCAGACATAGATTGAGTCCCAGTCGACCAGCTAATTTCGTTCCGCACTTCCACGACTACAGCGGGCCGCTGAAGGACGCCCCGGCTGGTGAACGGACCCGGTCTGATCTTTCCGAAACCGCCCGGGCGGACTGGGTTGGGCCCGACCTCGAGTGCCGGCCGATGCGGATGTCGCTGGGGAACTCTTCCTGCATTCTGCACGGCGCGACGCTGAAAACCGGGCGTTTTGCACGGAGCAAAATTCGCTGAGCATGCCGGAAGTTCCTGCACGATCTGCGGCTGAGCCTGACGATTTGCCGCTGCTGGTCGGTTCAACTCTCTCCCTGATCCCGGTTCTCGTGCAGGTCGCACGACGACGAGCGGCGTTGGATCGCGATTTGCATGCCGCAGGCGATGCCCACCCCGCGGGAAGGATGGGTCGTGGACAGGCGCCTCGACGGCGGGGAACGAATTGTTTTGCAGCGTTTTATTTCGAGGGAAGAGGGGCGCCGAGCCCCATCCATCGTCGACTCACCGTCGGGGAACAGCCTGTGCTATTTCCGCGGCCAGAGGGCGACAAAGCCCCGGACGGTGGAGATGCAAACACAGAGATCAAATATGAAAATCGCAAAACGTGCCGCAAGTCATGCGGCGTTGGGAGCACGCGTGGCAGGAGGAACTGCGGGCGCAGTGGTCGGTGCCATGGTCGGCGGCCCGGTCGGCGCGCTGGTTGGAGGAACCGTGGGAGTGGCGGTCTCTGCGATCGGGCGATCGCCGGCGACGTCCCACCGCGCCGGCTCCGCTGTCGGGGCGCGGGACGAGACGTCCGTTCGCCGAGGTCGATCCTCGAACGGTTCTGAAAGCCGCGGAGACCGCACCCGGAAACCCACGACCGGGCGTTCCGCGTCCTCCCGCTCTCGCTCTGCCAGTCGAACGACACCGCCGTCAGGTCGTTCCCGCCAACGCAAACTCAATGGCGGGTCCGTCAGCCGGCGTTCCCGCAGTGGCAATCGGCCGAGGTCGGCCTGAAATGACGGGGCCCGGAGGCTGGACGCAAACGGAAACTCGCATCGGATTGAGGCCGATGGAACCAAATCAGATTTTAATGAATGCGACGTGTTACTCGATTGAGGATCTGGCAGTCGTCATCCATCGCCATGCGCATGACGTGAGGAACGCGCTCAATGGGATGGAGCTGGAGCTGGCGGTGCTGGATGAGAACTCCCCGGACCCGGCGTTGAAATCGGCCGTGAAGCGTCTTCGCGGCGCCGCGGCCGAAATCGGCCGGCATCTGCAGGCGCTGTCTTCGAAATATGGCGTCGAGTCGCCATGTGTTTTGCCGGCGTTCCAGATCGCGGAGCGTTGGCAGGCGGACGCGTGGCATCTCGGCACGTGTCCCCCGATTGAATGGGAGCTGCGTTTCGATGACGAGATGGTGCGCGTGGAATCGGGGCTGACGCGGTGGCTGCTCAATGACGCGCTGGATCTCGCGATCAAATGCAGCGGGCGCCGACCGTTGCGGATCCGTTGTCGGGGCGAGACGGGGTGTGCGACGTTCAGCGTGGAACCGGTCGAGCCGACGCGGGTGCCGCTTCTCTCGGAAGCGACCCGGGCGTATTGGGATGTGGTCTGCCGGCTGGCGGAGCGCAACGGGGGCAGGATGGAGCCGAGCCCACTGGCGCCCGACCAGTGTTTTCCGATGCGGTTGGTGCTGCCCATTCACCAAACGGACATGTGGCGGGATCGGTTCCAGGCGGTGGCTCTCTGACTGAAGCGGTGGCGGCAGCCAGCGGGGGGCCGCCGGGTGCGGTGGCGGGAATTGGCGGCCGGGTGTTGTTCGTTGGCGAGCGGACCTCTGCAGGCCAGATCCATGGCACGACAGGAGGCGTTGATACGAGTACGTACAAATTCCTTGTGGCCGCGGCGCGCTTGGTGTCATAGAACAGCGCCATGAATTCTCAGACGCCCGGCCCGAAAAGCCTTGGCACCGTGGAGTGGCTCATCTGTGTCATTGCGGCGATCGGCTTCGCTTTTGACATTTACGAGCTGCTGATGCTGCCGCTGATCATCAAGCCGGCCATGGCCGCCTTGAGCGCGCCGCTGGTGCAGCAGTTGGTTGCCGGGGGCATGACGCCGGCGGACGCGGCGGCGGCGTGGGCACCGGGCGGGAAGGAGTATGTGCACTGGGCGCGTCTCCTGTTTTTCGTGCCGGCGCTGGCGGGAGGCGTGTTCGGGCTGCTGGGAGGATATCTGACAGATCGGTTGGGACGCCGGAGGGTGTTGACGTTCAGCATCCTGCTCTATGCATTTGCGGCGATGGCCGCGGGATTTGCGAGCACGCTGGGGCAGCTATTGATCTTCCGCTGTCTGGTTTTCATCGGCGTGTGTGTGGAGTTTGTGGCGGCGGTGGCGTGGCTGGCGGAGATCTTCACGCATCCGCCCCAGCGCGAACGCGTGCTCGGCTACACCCAGGCCTTTTCGTCGCTCGGTGGCGTGCTGGTGGCGGGGGCCAACTGGCTGGCCGCGAACTATGCGACCGGCCTGCCGGCGATCCATGGCGGGCACGAAGCGTGGCGCTACACGTTGATTTCGGGCGTGATTCCGGCCATTCCCCTCATCTTGATCCGTCCGTTCCTGCCGGAATCGCCCGTCTGGGCGCAGAAGAAGGCTGCGGGGCGGTTGCGTCGGCCCAGCCTGGCGGAGCTGTTCAGCCCGCAGTTGCGGCGGGCCACGGTCCTGACGACGCTGGTGTTTGCGGCGAGCTACGGGATTGCCTTCGGAGCGATCCAGCAACTTCCCCAGATCCTGGGCGCGCAGGCGGTGGGCACGCCGCGGGAGGCGGGACATGCCGCCATGATCGCTGCGGCGAAAGCGGCGGTGGGGACGGCGGTGCAGAAGGCGAAGGCAGACGGCAAGCCCGACCCGACTCCCGCGCAACGGCGTCAGGCGGGAGGCAATGCGAGCGACATGATGGTGGCGCAGGTGAATTTTCAGCAGGAGATGGGCGGGCTGGTCGGGCGGTTTTTGCTCGCGGTGCTGGCGGTGCGGATCGCGAGCCGGCGCGCGTTGTTTCGCGTGTTTCAAATCCCGTCGCTGTTTTACGTGCCGCTGTTTTTCTGGTGGGTGAGCGGCGCCCTGGGGCAGGCGGACACGCTGACGACGATCAAAGCGGGGATTTTTGTGGCCGGACTGCTGACCGTGGCCCAATTCAGTTTTTGGGGAAACTACATCCCTCTGGTGTTCCCGGTGCACCTGCGCGGCACGGGTGAGAGTTTTGCGGCCAACATCGGCGGGCGTGTGCTGGGCACGGCGGCCGCGTGGATTACGATCTCGCTCTCGGCGTCCGACAAGCCGGATCCGGCGCGCATGGCTCTGATGGGTGCAGCGGTCGCGGGTGCCTATGCGTTGGTGGGAGCGATCCTGACCCATTGGTTGCCCGAGCCGAAGGCCGGTGCGGAGGTGGACTGAACCTGCATCTTCACTGTTTCCATGGAATTCGAACAAGCGGCGGCGTCGTCGGGGGGTGGCCAGATCCTTCAAAACCTCGCTCCGCTCTTCCCGTTTTCGGCTCCGCGCGGGGGGTGAAAATATCCAGGCCCGGATGCTTGGGGATTTTAAATATTTGCCGAGTCATTGAGTGAGATTGGTGGGAATGGGCGTCAAGAACGGAGTGGACGAGTTGATGAATGGAAGGTGGAACAGATCGGGGCAATCCGATCTGCGGCGGCGGACCGGACGGGCCGTGCGGGGATTGCTGATGGTCGCGGTGTGCCTGCGGTGGGCTGGCTGGGTTGACGGGGCGGTGGGCGCCGACACGAACGTCGCCAAACCCGCCGCGCCTCCGCCGTCTCTGCCCGCAACCAAGCCGGCCGCCGTGGCTCCGGCCGCGCCCGCCACACCCGCGGTGCCCGGTATTCCATCTCCCCGCGTGACGCCTTCGCCGGCGGCGCCCACCGGCGCCCCCGGGGCGACGCCACCGTCCACGGGTCCTGGGACCGCCTCGCGGCCGGCAGTGGCTGCGGTTGCCGGGACGAATCCGCCCGCTGCGAGGACGGCGCCTGCGCCGGCTGCGGGAACCACCGGTGAACTCGCCCGGGCTCTCAGCGGCGCTCCGGCACCGATGCCCACCCGGCCGGGGGGCACTCCGGATTTTTTGGCCGCGCTCGCGGAAGCCGAAAAGGGTGTGGCGGCGTCGCAGTTTCGCGTCGGGATGATGTTCGCCGAAGGGAAGGAAACCCGGCAGGACGTGACGAACGCGGTGCAATGGCTTCGCCGCGCTGCGCACCAGGGACATGTGGCGGCGCAGTTCAACCTGGCGGTTTTTTGTTCGCAAGGCGTGGGCACCGCCCGCGATTACGCGGAGTCCATCCAATGGTTCCGCAAAGCTGCTGAGCAGCGCGATCGACAGTCGCAATACAATCTCGGGGTGCTCCTGCTGAACGGCGCAGGCGGTTCGGTCGAGGCCCCGGAAGCCGTCAAGTGGTGGAAGGCTGCCGCGACCCAGGGAGACGCGCAGGCGGCGATCGCCCTGGCCCGGCTGCTGGCGGCTGGTCAGCAGATACCCGCGGACCCGGCTGAAGCCTACGTCTGGTACAGCGTGGCCTTGGGACTCGGGCGGCGCGACGCGGAAAATCCCCGGGACGATCTCGTCGCGACCCTGTCGCCGGAGCAGTTGGCGGAAGCGCGGAGGCGAAATGCCGCGCGGGGGGATGTCGACGATCAATATGCGCTCGGCGCGGCGTACGCGGAGGGCAAAGGGGTCAAAGCCGATCCCCTGGAGGCGGTTCGCTGGTTTCGGTCGGCAGCGACCAATCATCATCCGGAAGCCCAGTTGAAATTGGGGCTGGCCCTTTTGGAAGGGCGCGGTGTGGCTCGCAATGACACGGAGGCGGCCGGCTGGCTGGAGCAGGCGGCGCGGCAGTCGCATCGCACCGCCCAGTGGCATCTCGGCACTCTGTTCTACGAAGGGCGGGGCGTGGCGCGCGATCGGGCGAAGGCCTTTGCGTGGTATTCGCGGGCGGCCGCGTCGGGACTGGTCGCGGCGCAGACCCAGGTTGGCGTCATGTTGACCCAGGGGGTGGGCACGCAGACCAATGTGGCCACCGGGGTGGAGTGGTTGCGACGGGCGGCGCTGCAGGACGACGCCCGGGCGCAGGTCAACCTTGGGGCGGTGCTGGAACAAGGACAGGGAGTGAAACAGAACCTGCCGGAGGCAATTCGTTGGTATCGATCTGCCGCCGAGCGCAACGATGCGGAAGCGCAGTTCCGTCTGGGCCACGCCTACGCCCGCGGGCTTGGGGTGACGAACGATTTGGTGCAGGCTGTGCAGTGGTATCGGAAGGCGGCGGCCCAAGGCAGCGTGCTCGCCATGGTCAACCTGGGCTTTCTTTACATAGGCACCCAGCCCGGCGCCGCCAGGAATTACCCGGAGGCGTTCAAATGGTTTCAGCCGGCCGCGGAAAAAGGCAGCGCCCAGGCGCAGCACAATCTCGCCGTCCTTTATGAATCCGGTCTCGGCGTGAAGGCGGATATGAACCAGGCCGTTCTTTGGTACCGACGATCGGCCGAGCAGGGCATGCCGGACAGCCAGCTCAAGCTCGGCGCGCTCTATGTCGAGGGCAAAAGCGTTCCCCAGGATTTCGCGGAAGGCGCGCGCTGGTTTCGTTTGGCGGCCGAGCAGGGCGATCCGGTGGCCCAGTTCAATCTGGGGGTGCTGTCGGAAGAGGGCCGGGGCGTGCCGCGCTCGTTGAGCGCCGCGCGCCAGTGGTTCAACCGCGCCGCCCTCAAAGGCCACGTCGAATCGCAATCCCGGCTCGGCCTCGCGCTGCTGCAAGCAAATCCGCCCGAGCCGGCGGTGGCCGCCCCGTGGCTCCGACAGGCCGCGACCGCCGGCAACGTCGACGCCCAGTACAACCTGGGCGTGCTGCTCGATACCGGTCGTGGCGTGCCGCAAAACCTGTCCGAGGCCGCCCAATGGTACACCCGGGCCGCCGAGGCCGGACACGCCACGGCGCAGCTGAATCTGGCGACGTTCTACGAAGAGGGACAGGGCGTGACGCGCGACGCCGGCCTGGCCGTGCGCTGGTATCGAAAATCCGCGGAGCAGGGGAACGCCAAGGCCGCCTATGCGCTGGCGCTTTGCTGTGCCGATGGTGACGGTGTGCCGCGTGATTTGGTGGAGGCGTATCGCTGGCTGGCCGTGTCCGCGGCCCGCGGCCATCCGCCCGCCGTCCGATTTCTGCCGGTGCTGGAACGCAAGCTGACCCCGGCGCAAAAGGCTCGGGCCGTGGATCTGGCCAAGGCCAGCCTTTAGAATTCCTGGCCAAGGCCAGCCTCTTGAATTGTTGCGCGCGCCGCCCCCCGGTCCGCGCGAGGTGTCCACGCTCCCCACGCGCGTCTCGCGGTCAATCCACAGCCCCGTCCCAATCCAAATTATAACGAGGCGCCGGGCGCCTTCCTTCGGTAGTGAACGATGCGGAAGTCGGCGTTGTTGGCAATCGTTTCGGCGGCCTCGAACTGATCCTCGAACGGCGGAAACACGACATCGCCGTCCACGGTGCGCTTGACGTGCGTCAGGTAGAGATCGGAGCAGCGCGGCAGGGCCAGGGCGTAGATCTCCGCCCCGCCGCAGATGAAGATCTCCCGTGGCTCGGTTGACGGGTCGAGTTCGTCGAGTGAGCGAATCGTGCGAATGCCGGGTGCGACGAAGCCACTTCGGCTGACGACGATCGTTTCGCGATTGGGCAGTGGACGGCCGATGGAAAGGAACGTTTTCCGTCCCATCACCACGACGTGGCCCGTGGTCATCTGCTTGAACCACTTGAAGTCCTCCGGGAGATGCCATGGGATCTTTGACCCGTGGCCGATCACCCGGTTTTCACTCATCGCCGCGATGGCTTTAAATGCTCCAGGCATGGGTTGGAACGTCAGTCAAAGGTCGAACACCGAACGCCGAACGTTGAACGCCGAACGTCGAACGTTGAACGTTGAACGTTGAACGTTGAACGTCGAACGTTGAACGTCGAACGTTGAACGTCGAACGTCGAACGTCGAACGTTGAACGTCGAACGTCGAACGTTGAACGTTGAACGTCGAACGTCGAACGTCCGACAAACTGGTCCGACGCGACACTCATCACTCGTAACTCATAACTCATTTTTCCCCTGCTACACTGCGATCGGCGCCTTAATTGACGGGTGGGGATCGTAGCCGGTGAGTTCGAAGTCTTCGTAGTGAAACGCGTGGATGTCCCGGATGGCGGGATTGAGTTTCATGGTGGGCAGGGGGCGCGGCTCGCGGGTGAGTTGGAGCCGGGCCTGTTCCAGATGATTGGCGTAGAGGTGGAGGTCGCCGAATGTGTGGACGAACGTGCCGGGTTTCAAGCCGGCGACCTGGGCGACCATGAGCGTGAGCAGGGCGTAGCTGGCGATGTTGAAGGGCACGCCGAGAAAGAGGTCGGCGCTGCGCTGGTAAAGCTGGCAGCTCAGTTCTCCGTCCTGGACGAAGAATTGGAAGAGGGTGTGGCAGGGCGGGAGGGCCATCGTGTCGATCTCGCCGACATTCCAGGCGCTGACGATCAGACGGCGGCTGTCGGGGTTGGTTTTGATCTGTTGAATGACCTGGTCGATTTGATGGATGGAGCGTCCGTCCGCGGTGCGCCAGTCGCACCATTGGGCGCCGTAGACGCGGCCGAGATTGCCGTCGGCGTCCGCCCATTCGTCCCAGATGGTTACGCCGCGTTCGTTGAGGTAGCGGATGTTGGTGTCGCCGCGGAGGAACCAAAGCAGCTCATGGATGATGGACTTCAGGTGCAGTTTCTTAGTGGTGACGAGCGGGAAGCCGTTCTGGAGGGGGTAGCGGCTTTGCGCGCCGAAAACCGAGTAGGTGCCGGTGCCGGTTCGGTCGGCCTTGAATCTGCCGTGGTCGAGCACGAGGCGCAGCAGGTCGTGATACTGAAGCATGGGCGGATGTTGATTCCAGGCCGGTTTCGGAGCAAACCGATTTGGCAGAATTCACCTTTGACAGTGGCTTGGTCGGTTGGCAAGGTGTCGCCTCACTTTTCGGAACACGAGGTGAACCTGCACGGAAGCGAGCGCATCCTGCTCCTTCCGACCGGAATTCCTCGCCAGTGAATTTATGTCAGAACTAGTTGGCAATCTATTGGTCGCCCAGTCAGGCGGGCCGACCGCTGTCATTAACGCAAGCGTCGCCGGGGTCATCCAGGAGGCGGGGCGTCACGAGTGCATTGAGGAGATCTACGGGGGCCAGAATGGCATCTGGGGCATTCTGCGCGAGGAGCTGATCGATCTGAACGAGGAAAAGGCGAAGGCGATCGAAGGCCTGAAGTCCACGCCGGCGGCGGCGCTGGGCACCTGCCGCTACAAGCTGGATTTCAAAAAGAAGCCGGAACGGGCCGAGCAGGACATGGCCCGGCTGTTCGAGGTGTTTCAGGCGCACAACATCCGCTATTTCTTTTATGCGGGCGGCAACGACTCGCAGGACACGGCGCACAAGATTCACGAGGAGGCCATCAAGCGCGGCTACGAGATGCGCGTGATGGGCGTGCCCAAAACGATCGACAACGATCTGCCGCACACCGATCACTGCCCGGGCTATGGCTCGGTCATCAAATATGCCGCCACCACAGTGATGGAAATTGCGGCCGACGTGGCGAGCATGGCGACCGAGGAAGGCTCCTGCTGCGTGGTCGAGGTCATGGGCCGGCATGCGGGTTGGATCGCGGCCGGCACGGTTCTGGCAAAACGTTCGCCCTCCGACGCGCCCCACATCATCCTGCTGCCCGAGCTCCTGTTCGACGAAGCCGCCTTTCTCAAGCGTGTGCAGGAGGTCATTGCCGCGCACCGGTCGTGCATCGTGGTTGTCGGCGAAGGCTTGAAGAATTTGCAGGGCGAAGAGGTGGCTGCGGACAAGACGCGGCTCGACGCGTTCGGTCATCCGGTCCTCGCCGGGGTGGCGGAGGTGATCGAGGCGCTGGTCAGCGATCGCCTGAAGCTGAAGGCGCGCAGCGTCAAGCTGGGTTACGCCCAGCGGGCGGCCAGCCATTTCGCCAGCGCCACGGACGCCATGGAAGCGGCGGCGTGCGGGGAAGCGGCGGTGCGGGCCGCGATCGAAGGGAAAAGCGGTTACATGGTGAAGATTGTCCGCATGCAGAGCCATCCCTACAAGTGGACCACGGACCTGCAGCCGCTGGGCGATATCGCGAATGTTGAGCACAAGATGCCGCGCGACTGGATCTCCGAGGACGGTTTTCTGCCGAACGAGAAGTTTGTGGAGTACGCCCGCCCCCTGATCCTGGGCGAAGTGCAGGTGCCCGTGGATGGCGGCCTGCCGAAATACACCACGCTGGAGAAAAGTCCGGTGGAAAAGAAGCTGGCCCCTCGCGTTTAGGGCGAGCGGATTTTGGGCTGGGTGGCGGGCGGGCTTGGTTGCGTCGTCCGCGGCCACAATTTCCCATCCCGCCGGTGGAAAATGGTTCCACGCATTGAAGGCCTCCATCGCAGGGCGTGAGATTCACGGGGGGGCCGGGTTTGAAACCGGTGAGCTTCGTCATGGCCAGCAACTGGGGCTGCGGGAGGGTTATTCCGAACGAGGGTGTTGCATTTCCCGGTTCAGGGTTGGCGTGACTGGCCGATAGACCATTGGGACGATGCGGGTGCCCGAGCAGGGCTGAAAGGGAGGGGCTCGCATTCATCGCGTGGGTTTGCGCGATTCATCCATGTCAACCGAGACACGTCCGACAGCCTGGGGGAAAGGATGGGGTCAGATGTTTCGCCGCCCGGCCCTGGCCGGACTGCTGGCGGCAGGAGTTTTTCTCGTCGGCGCCACCATCAGCATGCAGTCGTTGCGGCGCACGACCCGGGAGGTGCTGAAACAAACCGTTCAGGAGGATTTGCTGAACCTGGCCCGGCTGGCGGCAGCGAATTTGAATCGGTCGGCGCACGCCACCCTTGCTTCCAGCAATCAGCTCAACTCTCCCCTTTATCGGGAAGTGGTGGCTCCATTTCGCCTGATGCTCGCAAGCACCACAGGGCTGAGATTCATCTACACCGTCCGGGGCGACGGCGAGGTGGTCCGGTTCGGGGTCGATGCTGCCGAGCCCCTGGATTTGGATCACGACGGGCGGATCGATCAGGCCGTTTTGGGGGAGATCTACGACGACGCGCCTGCGGCGATGCGGGTGGCGTTGCGCACCGGGCGTCCGCAGGTCGCTTCTGAGCCGTACACGGACAAATGGGGCAGTTTCATGGGGGGCTTCGTCCCGCTGACAAAGCCGGACGGCGGGGTGGAATGTGTGGTGGCGGTGGAAGTGGACGCGGCCGTTTACCGGGGGCGCCTGGCCTTGATGGATCGCGCCGTGACCACGGGCCTGTCCCTCGCAGTGCTGGCCAGCGCCGGCATGGGATTGGTCGTGTTCTGGATTCAGCGGGAGCGGCAGCGCGGGGTTCTGGAAATTGAGGAAGCCAATGGCCGCCTGCAAAAGGCGGCGTCGGCGGCCGAGGAACTCGCGCGTCATGCGCAGGCCGCCAATCGCGCCAAGAGCGAGTTTCTCGCCACCATGAGCCATGAGATTCGGACGCCGATGAATGGCATCATCGGATTTGCCAATCTCCTCGCAGACACGCCCCAAACGCGGGACCAGCGGGAGTTTACCCAGACCATCCGCCAGTGTGCCGATGCCTTGCTCGTCATCATCAATGACATCCTCGACCTGTCCAAGATCGAGGCGGGCCAGATGAAATTGACGCGGGAGGCGTTTTCCGTGGCGGGCCCGCTCGCGGGCGTGATTGAACTGCTCAGCCCGCGAGCCCGGGACAAGAAACTTCAGCTGACGTTGTCGGTCGACCCGGGCACGCCGGAGCAGGTGATGGCCGACCCGGGCCGGTTCCGCCAGGTGGTGGTCAACCTGGTGAGCAACGCGCTGAAGTTCACGTCCGAGGGCGGCGTTCGCGTCGAGGTGGATGGCGTGACGAACCGGTCAGGCGCGGCGGGTGTCCGGGTCCGCGTGACGGACACCGGAATGGGGATTCCGGCGGCGAAACAGCCGTTGCTCTTCCAGAAATTTTCGCAGGTCGACAGCTCGTTCGCCCGCCGCCATGGGGGGGCCGGCCTGGGCCTGGCCATCTCCCGGGAGCTGATCGAGAGGATGGGGGGCGAGATCGGATTTGAGAGCAACCCGGGGCAGGGATCGGTTTTCTGGTTCGTGCTGCCGACGGGCGCTGACCCGGCGCCGTGGTCCGGACCGGACCGCGGACGGGCGCCTGAGTCGATCGTGAAGGAGACCGGCACGGAGCCTGGTCCGGGGTCGGGCTTGGCCTTGGACGCGAATCGCGATCGGCAGCCGTGACGGTGCGGGCGGGCCGACGCGCATCGGACATGGGGGGCACGCGGGCCGCCGACTTGTATCGCCGCGGGGGGCTCGGGAGCGGGATTCACTCTTTGGAGGTACCCAATCGATGCTTCCCGGAAAAAGGTTTCGAGATGCACGGGGACGGGGCGGTCGGTGAACTTGTCACTTGCCACCTCCATGGCGAATCCAGAGACTCCGCGCGTGCACTGGCAAAAAATCACCCTGGTGGGCGTGGGCTTGCTCGGCGGATCGCTTGGGCAGGCGGTTCGCCGGCGGGGGTTGGCCGGGCGCGTGGCGGGATACGTGCGGCGGGCAGAAAGCATCCGCGAGTGTCTGGACGCCGGGGCGGTGGATGAGGGCTTCACGGAGCTGGAGCCGGCCGCGGCCGGGGCAGACTTGATTGTGCTCAGCACGCCGATCGCGCAAATGGCCGGGCTGGTGTCCCGGCTTCAGGCGGGTCTCAAGCCGGGCGCGCTCATCACCGATGTGGGCAGCGTGAAAGCGTCAGTGGTGGCGGCCTTGGAGCCGCTCGTCCACGGTACGGGCGCGAGCTTTGTCGGCAGCCACCCCATGGCCGGAGCGGAACGAATGGGCGTGAAAGCCGCGCGGCCGGACCTGTTTGAAAACGCGATCTGTGTCGTGACCCCAACCCCGCAATCGCCGCCGCCGCTGGTGCAAAAGCTGGAGGAATTTTGGCGGTCGGTGGGAGGGCGGCCGATGCGGCTGTCGCCGGAGCTGCACGACGACCTCGTCAGCCGCTCGAGCCACCTGCCGCACGTGGTGGCCGCGGAGCTGGCCAACTACGTCCTGAGTCCGGTGCACCCGCGTGAGCAATCGATCCTTTGCGCGACCGGCTTTCGCGATACCACGCGCGTCGCCAGCGGGTCGCCGGAGATGTGGCGGGACATTTGTCTGGCCAACCGCCGCAACCTTGCGCGGGTGCTCGGCGTTTTCATTGAGGATCTGCAGGAGTTCCAGTTGGCGCTGGAAAACGCCGACAGCCGGGCCATCGCCGAATTCTTCGAGCAGGGCAAGGCCCGCCGGGATGCGTGGCAGTCGCAGGCGGCGTCGCCGTCGCCCGAGTGACGGTCCCCGTCATCAACCCGCCTTCCTTGTGCTTCCTGATTTGATAGAAATCGTTCCGTGCAGCGGCCCGGCGTCGGGCCCGTTGACGGTGCCGGGATCGAAAAGCATCACCAATCGTGCGCTGGTGCTGGCGGCGCTGGCGGACGGGGAGACGACGTTGCGCGGCGCGCTGTGGAGCGAGGACACGCAGGTCATGGTCGACTGCCTGCAGGAGCTGGGCTTCATGGTGAACGTGGCGCCGGACCCGGGGGAAGACTGCAACCGGACGATCACGGTTTACGGCCAGGGCGGCCGGGTTCCGCGCGGCGGCACTGCGGCCCAGCCGCTGGAGCTGTTCGTGGGCAACGCCGGCACGGCGGCCCGCTTTCTGGCGGCGGTGGTCTGCCTCGGGGAGGGGGTTTACCGGTTGCACGGTGTGCCGCGCATGCACGAACGGCCCCAGGCGGCGTTGTTCGTGGCCCTGCGCCAGCTCGGCTATCGGATCGACTCGCCCAATGACCGACTGCCGGCGCTGATCGTCGGGGCCGGCGCCAAGCCCGGGGCCAAATGCGAGGTGGACCTCGGGCAAAGCTCGCAGTTTGCCTCGGCTCTGCTGCTCTCGGGCGATCGGGGCGGGTGGCGCGTCGAGATGACCGCCACCAAACAGGGGCGCCGCACGTGCTTCACGGATTTTTCCTCCGGCCGGATCGGGTCGGACCCGGTGGAGGCCGACAGTTCGCTGCGTGAGGAGTTGCCATATGTCGTCATGACGGCCTCGATGCGGATGAGATTTCGCGAGCGTCCGGCGGTGTTCCAGGTGGAGCCGGACGCGTCGAGCGGCAGCTATTTTTGGGGCGCGGCCGCCCTTTCCGGGAGCAACCTGCAGGCGAATTTTCCGGTGAGACATTGGCCGACGTCGGGGTGGCAGGTGGACGCGGAGTTTCCCAGGTTTCTGCCGCTGCCGAAGGAGATTTCGCGCGAGGGCCAGCTGGGCGACAGCATCATGACGGCGATCGTGATGGCGCCGTTGGCGGGGCATCCGGTGCGATTTACGGAGCTGGGTCGCCTGCGGGTGCAGGAGTGCGAACGCGTGATGGCCTTGCGGACCGAGTTGACCCGGTGCGGGGCCGAGGTACTGGAAGTGGGCGACACGCTCACGGTCTTCCCGTCGGCCGGCCGTTTGCACGGCGCGGAGATCGCGACCTACAACGACCATCGCATGGCCATGTGCTTTGCGATTCTGGGGTTGAAAGTGCCGGGGATCAAAATCAAGAATCCGGGGTGCGTGAAGAAGACGTTCCCCAATTTTTTTCAAAAGCTGGCTGCCCCGCCGCCGCACGGGCTGGGGGTTGCGATTCTGGACGGCTCCTCGCGCCGGCCGCTGACCCTGGCCGAGTTGTTTGCCGGATAGGCCGGCTCGTTCCTGGCCCGGTTGGGGCCGAGGGGAGCGAATCGCCATCGGCCGGAACTTTCGCCTGGACGGGATCATTCGCGGGCGTCGGCAAAAAAATTCCGGCGGCGGGGGGCGCCGAAATCTGCCGGCGAGGTCATCAACGATCTTGCGCGCCGGCACCGGCCCGGCACACTGTCACCCGTGAAAGTGAATCTGGGCTCCGTTGGTCGTCGTTCCACATCCCCAAAATCTGACGCTGTGAGTTCGTCCATTGTCATCGCCATCGATGGGACCGCGGCCAGCGGCAAGAGCAGCACGGCGCGGCGGGTTGCCTCCGCGCTGGGCTATGTCTACGTGGACACCGGTGCGATGTATCGCACGCTCGCCTGGTACTGCCGGGCGAAGAAGGTCGATGTCCAGGACCACAAAGCTGTCGCCAGCGCCTGCCGCCGGTGGAAGGCCGAGCTCACGTGTGTCGAAGGCGATCTGCGGCATGTGCGTCTCGTCATCGACAGCTATTACCCCGAAAAGGAAATCCGCACCGCCGAAACCAGCGCGGCAGTCCCGCACGTCGCCGTCGTGCCCAAAGTCCGCGAGTGGATGAAGAAGGTGCAACGCCAGTGCATTCAGTTCGGCAATCTGGTGATGGAGGGACGCGACATCGGCACGAACGTATTCCCGGAAACCGACTACAAGTTTTATCTCGACGCGAACCTGAGCGAGCGCTCGAAGCGCCGTGAGGCGGATGGCGTGACCGAGAATCTGGCCGCCCGGGATCAGCAGGACAGCCAGCGCGCGTCCGCACCGCTGATGATCCCCCTCGGCGCCCGGGTCATCAACAATTCGGGCCTGACCCTGGAGGGGACCGTCGACTTGATCCTGACGGACGTGCGCGCGCGCATCAAGGCGCGCCAGGACGAGCGGGATGTCGCGCGGCTCAAGCCCCGTTGGTAAACCGGCGCCCATGCACTGGTCGTATCGACTGGGGTGGCTGTTCTTCCGCGGCGTCTACGCCACCTATTTTCGGTGGCGGGTCATCCAGCCCGACAACGTCCCGGCCGCGGGGCCGGTCATCCTCGCCTCCAATCACGCCAGCTTCATCGACCCGCCCCTGATCGGCGCCGGCCTTCCGCGCATGGTCAACTTTCTCGCGCGCGACACTCTCTTCGATGCGCCGGTGGTCGGCGCATTGCTCCGCAGCTGGAAGGTCGTCCCCGTCGATCGCGAAGGCGGCGGCGGCGCCGGTTTGAAGGCCATTCTCGACCGGCTCCTGCACGGGGGCGTCATCCTCCTCTTCCCGGAAGGCACCCGCACGACGGATGGACAGCTCCGCCCCGCCAAATCCGGGATCGGCCTCGCCGTCATCAAGTCCAACGCCCCGGTCGTTCCCGTGCGCGTCTTCGGCACCTACGAAGCGTATCACCGGGGATTGAAATGGCCGCGCCCGCGCCGGGTCGTCGTTCGCTACGGACCCGCCCTCGATTTTCGTGACCTCCGGGCCGAGGCCAAAACCTGCCCGAAACCGCGTCTCAAGGAGATTTACCAGGAGGTCGCGAACGAAATCATGGCGGCAATTGGCAGATTGGAAAGGCAGGGATGAGGGATGAGGGACGAGGGGCGGGGGATGAGCGACTGGCGGGCGACCGCGGGGTGAAGCGTGGCGGGCAGCGCCTGTGGAGTGCGCCGCGACGCGGCGCTTTCGATCCACAGCGACGCTTTTGTTGAGGAAGAAGATCCAGAGCGCCGTTGCACGGCGCACGCCGAAGGTTCATGGAAAGCAGAACCGTCCGGATTACCTGCCGGATTTTTTCGGCTCTTTCTTTTCCTTGAAGGCGGAGCGGAGCAGCCAGTGGCGTTTGAGGCCCTGCATGAGGCTGTCGGCATTGGTCACGGCGGTGGAAATTTCGGAAAGCATGTTGCTGTTGGCGATGACCTGGGAATTGAGATTGCTCGTCAGGGCGGTGAGCTGAAGGAGCACGGTGGTGACGTTGGTCAGGGCGGTGTTGGCGTTGGCGGACAGGCCATCCAGATGCTGGTCGGAGTTGGCCAGCAATTGGCGGGCGTTGGCGAGAGTCTGGGTGAGCTCATGCCGGAGATCGGGCGTTAGCGCCCACTCGCCGAGGGAGCCCTGGGCGTTGGTCAAATTGGCGCCGATCTGGGTCAGGTGCGAGAGCAGCGGGCGCGCATCCGTTAAAAGGCGATCTGCGTTGTGGGCAGTATCGGTGGCCTGATCGAGCACGCGATTGAGGCGGTTGGTCAGGCTGAGAACGCTCGGCAGAGCCGCCTCGACGGTGTCCGCGAGTGCTTCGAGACGTCGAGCCAGCGCGGGAGCTTCGCGGGGAGGCAGGAAGAAGCCTTTTTCATCCTTCATGGGGAACAGGCGGTAGCGGCCGTTCTCGTAATCCCAGACGGCGGCGGGCGCTTTGGTTTTGACCGTGTCGTCGAAGATTTGGATGTCGGTGGCCTGGGCTTGGATGGCGGCGAGGGCGGCCGGCTCGAGCGAATTGATGGGGCGATAGGCTGGCGCGAGCAATTCCTTGCCCGCGCCATCGTAGATGCCTTGGGCGAGGCGCACGTGTTCGTTGGAGCGCAGCGTTTCGACGTCGCGGGCCGGGACGGTTCGGACAGGGTGGAAGAGGTAGGTGGGCGGGCCGTTGGTGCCTTTGGTCACCTCGATCGAGCGTTTCCCCAGCAGGTCGGTGGACGCCACGATGGCGCGCGAGTCATCCCACAAATAGCCGACGAATTCCTCCTTCACGACGAACGCGACGTAGACGTCAAAATAATTGAAGGGCGGCTGGGCGGTGATGGCGGTGATCTCGCCGACATCGAAGCCCATCAGGCGCACGGGGTCGCCGACGCGCAGCCCGCCGGCGTTGTCGACGAAGGTGAAGTAGGGCATTTTCTGCACGAACCACCCTTTCCGTTCGGCGACGCGGTAGACGTAGTAGGCCAGGCCGGCCAGCAAAAGAACGATGGCTACCGCGACGAACAAGCCGACGACGCGCTCGAGGCGGCTGAGTCGCGTGCGCAATTGGGGGGTCAGATCGTGCAGGGCCATGGGTCGGGGAGCAGAGTCATTTTCAGTGCAACAGCTCGCGCAGGAGCGGTTCCGGGTGCGCGGCGATGTCCGCGCGGCTGCCCAGCGTTTGAAACGCCCCGTCGGAAACCAGGGCGAACTGTTGGGCCCGCTCCCGCCACGGTCGCAGGTCGTCGCCGGTGACGACCAGCGTCAACGGGCGTCCGTCGCAGATGGGGTGGCCCGCCGCCAACAGGGCCAGGGTCTCGAGCCACCAGTTGAGATCGCGAGGATCGAGTCCGGACAGGGGGTTGTCGAGCAACAGGACTTTGGGGCGCAGCGCGAGGGCGCGCGCGAGGCCAAAGCGCTGCTGCCAGCTTCGATTCACGTCGGCCGGGCGGACATTGGCCCAGCGCAAGAGCCCGGTGAACTCGAGCAATGCGGCGCAACGTTGGGCCACGGTCTCGTCCGCGCCTTCGGTCGCGTGATACGCCAGTGGAAGCGCCACGTTTTCCGCGAGGGTCAGGTGGTGAAGCAGCTGGCCACCGTCGAAGACGACCCCGATCTGCAGCCGCTCCTTCAGGTGCTCCTGCTCGTAGCCGGGGCTGAATTCGCGGCCAAACAACCGGCACGCGCCGCGGAGCGGACGCAAGACCCCGGCCGCGGTCAGGATCAGATTCGTCTTGCCCGTCCGGGCCAGACCGGCGATGGCCCAATACTCGCCCTCGCACACGCGCCAGCTGACGTCCTGCAAAACGGGCATCGAATAATCTCGCAAGGACGGGATGGTGGCGTGCTCGAACTCCACCACGGGCGTCGCCTTCGCGGGGCCCGGTTCGACCGGGTGGATAAGGGGGACCGAACTCATGCGTCACGTCACCAGATACAGGATGAGGAACGCCGCGTCGAGGAGGCCGCAAACGACGATGCTCTGGCCGACGGCCCGCACGGTGGAGCGGGAGACCTCGGTCAGGGACAGCGGCTGGGCCAGCCCGTGGTAGCTGGAAATGACGGCGATGATGAAGCCGAAGCCGGTCGTCTTCAGGGCGAGCAGGACAAAATCGAGCCCATGGAGAGCCCCAATCATCTGGCCGAGATAATCCATCGGGGTCAGCGGGACGTCCTGGACAAAAGCCCAGAGATAGCCGGCGACGAGGGCGCCGAGGATGAGGTAAACCGTGAGGGCGAGGACTCCAACCGCCATGCCCACCACGCGGGGGACGACGAAATAGTGGATGGGATCGATGCCGACGACTTCGAGCGACTCGACTTCACCGAGCGCCCGGGCGGTTCCCAGTTCGACGACGTTGGCCGCGCCCGCCCGGCAGAGGACGAGGAGAGCGGCCAGCAGGGGGCCCAATTCCCGGACCACCACGGTGACCATGATCGTTCCAAGAAAATTGGTGGCGCCGACCCGGGAAAGCAGGGAGACAGTTTGCCCGATGACGATGAGGCCGAGGGCGGCGGCGAGGAAGGCGGCCATGGGCAGCAGCAGCAGGCCGGACCGGGCGATCTGCCGGATGGCCATCGGGTAGGTCACGCGCCGGGCCGAGCCGAACTTGGCCAGCATCACCCCGAGGGTGATCAACGCGAACGCGCCGATGCCCCGCATCGACCCCACGCCGCGCAGGAGGCGCCGGCCCACCGAGCCAAAATACAACTGCGACAGCGACAGGCGCTCGAGCAGGCGCGCGTCGGAGTCCAGCGGGAGGTTACTGGTTGCCGGTTCGGTCACGTCATCAACGCCGGACTGGCCAGCGTCGGCTGGCAGGGTCTGCCAGCGCCCGGACGCTTTCAAGCGTTTTGGAACCCGGGGCAACGAAAGCCGGGATGCCTCCATTGGCGTGAGTCGAGATCCTCCTGGCAGACGACGGCGCTCTCCCTATAAATGAGGATGCCGGAAATATCCCGTCAGCCGATCTTGGCTGCAGTATGAAGCACTATGAAACCATCACGGCTGGACCCGGGGCGACATCGTCCTCGGGCACGTCAGCCGCCACTCTGGCCACGCGCACGATTCAGATTGAACGGAAGACGTTCAGCTTTGCCCTGATGGAGAACGGGCGAGGGCGGTTCTTGCGCGTCACCGAAGGGGCGGCCGGTCATCGCAATAACATCATCATTCCCTGTACCGGCCTGCAGGATTTCGCCCAGCTGGTTTCCACCATGAGCGAGAATCCGTCGGCGGCGGCCATGTAACTGTAAGGGAGGGGGCGAGTGATGAGTGCGCAGTGATCGGTGACCGGTGACCGGTGCTCAGTGATCGGTGGTGGTGGCGGGTCGAAGTTCGGACGTCGAACTTTGGATGAGGAGGCTTTCCAGATGGCGCATCGTTTGATAGACCGCGGGCAGGTATTCGTCAGTTTAGGCGAACACTGCGGCTCCAAACATGAATCGTCATCTTGCAACTTGCACCACCGTCCTGGCGCTGGGTTTTTGCGCGGCCCTGTCCCTGCGCGTCACCGGCGCGCCGTCGACCGCCGAGGCTCCGCCCCGGCTGCTCAACCCGATCCGTCTCTTTGACGGGAAAACCCTCGCCGGCTGGGAGGGGGACGCGCGCGTCTGGCGCGTGGAAGACGGCTGCATCACGGGCGGTTCCTACGTGGAAACGGTGCGCGAGAACGAATTCGTCGCCACCACGCGGGATTACACCAATTTCATCATCCGGCTGCAGATCAAGCTGACGGGTTCGAATGGCTTCATCAACTCGGGGTTCCAGATCCGATCGCAGCGGGTGCCTCGAAGCTCGGAGATGGCCGGGTACCAATGCGATTTCGGCGAGCCCTCGTGGTATGGCTGCGTCTATGACGAGTCCCGCCGCAACAAGCTGATGGCGTCGTCGGACATGGGCCGGCTGCGCCCGGCGCTGCGCAAGGACGGCTGGAACGAGTATGTCATTCGGGCGGACGGCCCGCGCATCACCACCTGGATCAACGGCGTCATGGGCGTCCATTATTTTGAGCCGGATCTGTCGATCCCGAACTACGACTGGGGCAAGCTTGGCATCCAGGTTCACGGCGGCGGCAAGGCGGTCGTGCAGGTGAAGGACATCGAGATCCAGGAGTTGCCGGTGCGCCCGCGATTTGAGGGCGCGCCGAAGCCGAAGCCGGCGGCGCGGTCCTCGCCGCTGAGCCCGGAGGAGGAGTTGGCCACGTTCAGCCTGCCGCCGGGATTCGAGATTGAGTTGGTGGCGAGCGAGGACATGGCGGCGGGCCTGGGCAAATTTGTGGCCATCGATTGGGATTTGCAGGGGCGGCTGTGGACGATGACCGCGTTGGAGTATCCGGTCGATGCCAACGAAAATGCGGCGGTGGCGAAGGAGCTCTATGCGAGCCGGGCGCGGGACAAGGTGCTGGTCTATGATCGCGATCCGTCCTCGCCGACGGGCTACGCGCGGCGCCCGCGGGTGTTCGCCGACGGGCTGGCCATTCCACTGGGCATTTTGCCTTACAAAAACGGGGTTTATGCGCAGCACGGCCCGGACATCGTTTATCTCACCGACACGGACGGCGATGGCCGGGCGGACAAGCGTGAGGTGGTGCTGACGGGGTTTGGAGTGCAGGACTCCCATCTTTTTCCCCATCAATTCACCCGGGCGCCCGGCAACTGGGTCTGGTTCGCGCAGGGCGCCTTCAATTACGGCAAGGTGAAGACGACCCGGGGGGCGGAGGTGTCGTTTGATCAGACGCGCATGGCGCGATTTCGTTATGACGGCAGCGAGTTTGAGATCACGTCCCAAGGTCCGTGCAACATCTGGGGGCTGGTGTTGGACGGGCATGGCCAGGCGTGGATCCAGGAGGCGAACGATTTCGGCTACCCGATGATGCCGTTTCATGAGTTTGCCAATTATCCCGGGTGTTCCGGCGGCCAATGGAAGAGCTACGCGCCCGAGTTTCCGGGGACCGCGCCGGAGTTTGCCATGGGCGGCACCGGGCTGAGCGGGCTGGCGCTGAGCGATGGCGCGTTTCCGCGGGGGGAGTCCGGCGGCGGGGCGCCGGCGGGGGTTTGGCCGGGGCCTTACGCCGGCACGTTTTACATCGCCAATCCGATCACGAGGAAGATCCAAGCCATCGAGGTGAGCCCGGACGGCCCCCGTTTTCGCTACGAGAAGCAGCCGGATTTTCTGCTGTCGAGCGACGAGTGGTTTCGCCCGGTGGCATTGCGCACGGGGCCGGATGGCTGCCTTTACCTGGTCGATTGGTACAACAAAATCATTTCCCACAACGAAGTGCCGAGGAACCACCCGGAGCGGGACAAGAAGCGCGGGCGAATCTGGCGCGTGCGGCCCGCCGGGTTCCAACCCCCCGCGGTACCGGACTTCACCACGGCGGAACCGGCGGCGCTGCTGGCCAAGCTCGGAGACGTCACCGTGCTGCAAAGCCACTTCGCCTGGCAGGCCATCGCCGATCGGAAACTGACGAATCTCGCTCCGGCCTTGCGCCAGATTTTGGCGGACGGCCGGGCGGCCACGCCGCGGCGGTTGGCGGCGCTGTGGGCGCTGGAAGGGTTGCGCGCCGTGGCTCCGACCCAGCTCGAGCCGCTGCTGAAAGACGCGGATCGAAATGTCCGGCGCGAGGCGGTGCGGGCCTGGGGCGAGGTGCCGGACGGCGGGCTGGCGGCGATTTCTTCGCTGGTGGACGATCCCGATCCGGAGGTTCGGTGGGAGTTGGCGCGGACCGTGGGCCGGCAGTTGGGCGGAGCCTATCGGGCGGGAGCCCGGGCGGCGGCGGTCACCCCGGAAGCCATCGCCGCGGTCGGCCTGCTGGTGCGATCGGCGCGTGCGCCGCTGGCGGCGCCGACCATGAAGAGCACGCAATCAGGCAAGGCGATCAAAACCGGGGAGGCTTATGAGCGGGAGTTCGAGCGGTATCTGGCGCGCCTGCTTCTCGAGGCCAACCCGGCGGCCGTTGACGCTTTTTTGCAGACCAGCCAGGCCCAGGCCATGCCCGTCGAGAATCGGCTGGTGGCGGCGCTTTCACTCGAGCCCGGGGTGGGCGCGATCGCCGTGGCGCGCCTCCTACCGCAATTGGAGCGGGCGCCCGGGGACGAAGAACTATTGCGGTTGGCGCAGGCGCCGGACGCGCCCGGCGTGGAGGAGGCACTGCTGGCGGTCCTGCAAAAAGCGGAGACGCGCTCCGGCGCGGTGGAGTCCCTGTTGCGGGTCCGCACCCGCCTCGACGCCAAACGGATGGCACCGTTGCTTACCGAAGTTGCGCGGCAATTGCTGACGGCGGGTGAGGCGCCCGCGCGGGAACTCGGAATCCGCCTTACGGCGGCATTTCAGCTGACCGGCGCCGAAGCTGATCTCGTCCGGGTGATCGACGCGGACGGTGCGGGGGTGGCGGCCGACGCCGGCGGTAGAATTGCGCTGCGACCGCCGGCCATGGCCGCCCTGCGAGCGCTGCGCGATTTGAAGTCGGAGCGCGTGGAGACGTTGGCCCGTCTGGCCGAGCGCGGGCAGGGCGAGACCCAGGAGGCGGCGGTGGCGGCGCTGGCGGCGGCGCGAGACGGCAAGGGCGTTCCTTCCCTGGCGCTGCTTTATCCGGGTCTGCCCGGGCCAGTCCGCAAGGTGGCGTTGGCCGGTCTTTCGAGCCAGCGCGCCGGCGCCCAGGCCTTGGTGGCCGCGGTGCGCTCCGGCCACGTCGCGCGCGACGAACTCGATGGCGGCACTTTTGACAGGCTCCAGGCGGTGCTGGGTGACGACGCCGGCCTCAACGCGCTGTTGCAGGAGATGGCCGGCCTTTTTCGTCCGGCGCTGCGCTTGAAGGGCGGCGATCAGGCCTGGATCGAAACGGGCCTTTCGCTGGACGGCCCGTTCACCGTCGAGACCTGGGTTCGCCTCGATCCCGGCATTGACAACAACGATGGAATCCTCGGCGTTCCCGAGGCGCTGGACATGAACTTCTTCAGCGGCCAATTCCGCGTCTGGGTGGGTGGCGGGACGCACGACGCCATCGTCGCCAAAAAGAAAACGGTCGCCGACGTCTGGACGCATCTGGCGGTGACGCGCGACGGTCAGGGCCTCTTCCGGATATATCAGAACGGGGAGCTGGATTCAGCGGACTCGAAGCCGGTGCCCCAGCGTTTTGCCGGCGTGCGCCTTGGCTGGACGGCGCCGGGCAAGGGGACCGCGGGGTGGCTGTCCGAATTTCGAATTTGGAACCGCGCGCGCTCAGCGGCGGAAATTCGTGCCGATTTCGATCGGACCTACGCGGGGTCCGGCGGGGCGGCCGGTTCGGAGGCCCGACCGGCCGGGTTGATTGGATTGTTCACCGGGACGAATTGGGGAACGCTGCACGCGGGAGCCCGGGTGCAAAAGACCCAGGACTTTCCGGCGTTGCTGACGGCGGCCGAGGCGAAGGCGAACGCCGAGCGGTTCGCGCATTTCCGGACGCTGGCGGACCCGGACGGCGACGCGCGCCGGGGCGAGGGCCTGTTCACCACCACCTGCCTGGTCTGTCACTCGGTCGGCGGGCGTGGTGGACAGATCGGGCCCGTGTTGAACGGGGCCGGGGCGTTGGGAGTGGAGGCGTTGTTGCGAAATATCCTGACGCCGAATGCAGCCATGGAACCGGGGTATCGGATGTTTCGGATCGAGACGGCCGACGGCGAATTGCTCGACGGATTGTTGGTGTCCCAGGACGCGGAGGCGGTGGTGTTGCGACGCCCGCGGCTCGAGGATCAGCGCATTCCCCATGGGGTGGTGCGCCGCTCGGGCTTCACGAAACTGAGCATGATGCCGGAGGGTTTGCTCGACGCCTTTCAGCCGAAGGATGTCACCGACCTCTTCGCCTACCTGAAGACGCTCAAGTAGCGCCACGCGGCGGACTTTGCCGGTCAAGGATTCCCGCGAGCGACGAACTCGACGGGCGCCGACCAATGGCTCCAGCGCCCGGTGTGATCTTTGAAGCGGGCGCGCACGCGATACGTTCGCCCGGCCGTGCAGGTTGTGGCTGGGAGCTCAAAACGCGCCGTGTCGTCCGGCAATTCCGGTGAGGTAAACACGGCATCGAGTTCATAACGCCAACCGCGGTCCGGCAAATAACCCGGTCGTCCGGGCGCCGCGATCTCCGCGGCGCGCCATTGGATCGCCGCGAACCGGTTGGTTGCCGGCGACGAGAACGGCGCCGCGCTGAAGGCGGGTGCCCTTCCGGCGCGACCGTCCGGCTCCGCGGCCGTGATCGTCGGCCGGCCTGGCGCCTGTGAATCCTTCGCCTCCGTCGACAAATACCCGTACCCGTAGCCACGCGCGTCGCCGTCGTTGGGCGCGTAGTTTTTCACCGGGCGCGCGTCGGTGCAGAAGTCCACGAGGTAACGGCCGAACCCGGCCAGATCGGGCGAGGCCAGCGTCCGCGTCCACTCTCCGCCGAAGTGATGGCCAGTGGCGGGGTTGACGTAAAACACCCCTTTTTGGTTCTGGCGCGGATGCCAGTTCCAGACGGCCTCATCGAGCCGGCCCCAATCGTTGGTGAACCCCGCCGGCCGCAGCACGGCGGACAACTCGGCCACCAGTTGGCCGACCTGCCCGCCGTTGGTGGAGGGATCGGCGCAGAAAAGATCGAGGATTTCCCGGGCGCGGTTTTGGTACTCGAGCTTCAGGGCCGGGACGCTCAGGCAGCGGATGGCGTCGATGTGCCCCGGCTGATGCACCCGCGGCACGAACATCATGTCGTGATCCCATGGGAACGGCGCCCAGCGTCCGTCCGGCCGCCGGTAGTAGCCGTGGTTTCCGTCCGGGCGCAGATCGACGTTGCCGACCACGCGGCTGATGGCTTGGAAGCTGTAGTAGGCCGGCAGATCGAGATTGGTCCGCCACCAGGACTCCGGCTGATCCCGGCGCACGCCGTCCAGGAAGCTGTTCCAGTCGGATCCGTCGAGGACCGCGGCGCGGGCGAGATGTTTTCGTCCGCTCTGGATGCTGTAGATGTTGCCATCCGCCAGCCCGCGCTCGCGCAAGAGCGAGCCGTCCATGTCCTGCACGGCAAGGTAGAGGCCGTGTAAGTCCGAGGCGTACTGATCGGTGGCCGATGATTCGACGGCGTGGTCGACGATGCGAAACTGAACCCAGTGCGTGTTGGCGGAGGGGACTCCGGCGAGTTGATAGGCGCGAAACGAGATCGCCTCGTCGAGTCCGGCGATGCCGGCGTGGACCGGCAGGTAGGGGGTGGAAAGGCCGGGGTTGAGATTCAGGCTGTCCCAGCGCTGGTCGTAGCGACGGCCGTGGAGATCCCGGGCGGCGAACTCATGGGCCCGGTTGAACTTGAAGCCCCACTTGTTCTTTCCTGAGATATAGGCGCTGCCGGTGCCGCGATTGTGAAACTCGATGTGGTCGTAAACGCGCCCGTCGTAAACCAGCGTGCCCCAGAAGCGCCGCCGGTTCGCGCCACCATCCCATTGGCTTTTCTCCACATCCTCACCCCGGGCGAGCAGATGATACGCCGGGATCGTCTCCAGGAATTCGGTCGTGAACATTTGCGGCGTGGTGTGCCCGGGCCGGCTGGCGCCCGCCCAGGCGGGCGGGCCCTGATAAGTGAACCAGGCAAAATTGGGCACGGGATCGTCCGGCCACGGGGCTTGGGTGGCCCCCTCGGCCGGATTGGGCCCGGCGGCCAGGATTTGGTAGCGGACCAGCCGCCGGTGCTGCTGCCAGTCGGCTGGAACCACGGCGGTGAAAACCCCGTCCTCCGCGCGGGTGTCCCCCGCCTCGCCGTCGTCGCGCATCGCCAGCGTGACCCAATTCGTGCGGAACGCCGGATCCGAGCGGCGCGTGTAAACCCCGGGCTCCACGGCCTGGAGCCGAAGCGTGAGGCGGGTGCCGGGCGCGGGCGCCTCAACCCGGGCAGTGACCGTCACCGGCTGCCCGGGTTTCGGTGACATGGGCGTGTGAGAGACCGACGTGATGGCTGGAGGAACAAGAAGGCTGAAGACGGAATTGGTGGCGCCGGGTGTGGGCCGGCGTCCGCGCGGCGATCCCTCCGGAGTCCGCAGCTCGGCGTCGATCGTGAAATCACTGCTCCGCAGGGACGCATTGAAGGCCTGGATGGCGAGCCAGTTTGTTCCCGGCCGAATCCAGGCGCGAACGTCTTCGATTAAGACATCCTCAAACTCCTCGGTGGCTTCGTGATTTTCGCCGAGCGTGCGGAACGTGACGGGGCCGGGCTTGACGTGCAAGCGGGCCACCTCCCGGCCGTTGATCCAGGCCACGCAGCCGTCATCCACCCGGAGCCGCAGGAGGAGTGCAGCCGGCACGTTCGGGCCGATCGAAAATGCGTGCCGCAGGGAGATCGAGCTGTAGCGGCCCTGCATGTCTGTCAGCACCGTGTTGTCATCGCCGTCCTCGTAGCCGATCGACGTCCGGCCCGTTTGCCAGGATGGGTCCTCGACGAAATCGCCCTGGCGCCAGGCCGCGATCGGCTGGGAAGCTTCGTTGGTGCCGGCCCGCCAGCGCCACCCTGGATCGGTGGCCGGGATGAAGACGGTGCCCACGACCGAGACGGCCGGCCCCGCCGGGAATCCGGAGCTGCGCCACGAAGCCGGGTTGTCGGATGGCAGGTCCGGGCGCACGCGCTCCAATGAAGGACCGGCCCCGCGGGCCGCCGTTGGCCAGGGAAAGCCGGCGCGATAGCTGACGGCATCGATGACCTCGCGTCGGGGGTCGCGCAGGGACAGCTTCTCGCCCGAATTGCTGAGCCGGCCGGGCAGGGGGCCGAGCGGGCGAAACCCGAATTCGCGCGCGAATGCGTCCACGTCCTGGGCGACCACGATGAAGCCGTGCGCGGCGAGGGAAGCGTTGGACGGGAACGCGAATTTCTCCAGCGCCCATCCCGCTAGCGGGACGACGCGGTCGGTGGTGTTGACCAACTCCACGAATTCCAGCGGCCGTTTGTCAGCGGGGTCGTAGTGGATCTCATTGATCACGACAATCGGCGGCGCGGCGGCTTGGGACGTGGTGACGGAGCCGGGGCCGATGGCGGACGCCAGCGCGGCGGCGGCGAGGAACGACGGGCGGCTTCCGGGAAATTTGCGTGACGGACGCATGCCGCTGATCCGGACGCCCGCGGCCGGTTCCGCGTTCACGCGATTGCGTCGTCGCATTTCCCGCGGCCGGGTGGCAGGGTTCGTGCCGTGAACTCCACGGCGGCATCCTGGCAACCGTCATTGACGTTGTCCTTCTTTCTTCTGTTTCTGGCGGGATGGCCGGGCGGTTTGAGCGCCGCGGCGGCGGCGCAGGCGCGTCGTGTCCTTTACAATCTCGACGGAGACTCCTGCCTGACCCTCAAGGCTGGTCGGAAGGGGCCCGGGCCGATCACGACGCTCGACCTGACCAATCTGGTGGCGGAGTTGACGATGCCGGGCAGCCAGGTGGACACGCTGCTCGTCTGTGTCAACGCCCAGGTCATGTATTATCCGACGCGAGTGGGGACGATGCGGGGGGCGGCGTCGACGGCCGAAGAGCGCGCCGCGTGGCCGCCGCATGAGCGGCAGCGCTGGGAGAATGTGGAGAAGTTTTTTGCCGCCGGCGTGGATCCGTATGCCGTGATCTTTGGCGAAGCCCGGCGGCGAGGGTTGGAGACGTTGCTGACCTGTCGGATGAACGACGGCCATGGGAACGATTTTCTACGCACGACGTTCTGGCGCGATCATCCCGCGGGCCGGCTGGGCGGCGGGGCGCTCGACTTCGGGCAGCCCGCGGTTCGGGAGTACGTCCATCGGCTCATCGAGGAGACCATCCAGCGTTACGACGTCGATGGGCTTGAGCTGGACTTCCAAAGATTTCCGACTTTCTTCGCCGCGGGGCCGGCCGATGCCAATCAGGCGGCCATGAACGCGCTGGTGGCGCGCGTGCGCCGCATGCTCGACGACGAAGGGGCCAGACGGGGGCGCCGGCTGACGCTGGGAGTGCGGGCTCCGTCGGAATATGGCCAGGGCCGGCCGAAGCCCGGGCAGGCGCTGACTCCGGCGCGAAGCTGCGACGTCGCGGAATGGTCGCGCCAGGGCTGGATCGATTTTGTCGTGGTCAGCGACTGGCTGTTCACGAGCGACACTCTGGATCTGCAGGCCTGGCGCCGCCAGTTGGCCGGAGTTCCCATCTACGCCGGCATCCAACCCGAGACCAAGCCATCGACGAACAACCTGCGGTGCGCGTTCTGTCTGGGAGCAGAGGGTTATCGGCGGGTCGCGCGGGAACGCTGGGCGGACGGAGCGGACGGAATTTACCTTTTCAATTTCTTTACGACGCGCGAGTGGCCGGAGCCGGCCGAGCCGCCATTTTCCGTGCTGGGTGAGATCGGAGATCCGGTGACGCTCAGTCCTTCCCGGGCCGAACTGGTGGATGTCCGGCGCATCTGGGACGGGGCGGCGCACAACGCCTTCACGGATCTGCTGCGGCACGGGGATGAATGGTTTTGCGTCTTCCGCGAAGGCACGGGCCACATCCCGGGCAGCAATGGGGTCATCCGGGTTTTGCGCAGTCTCGGTGGCACGAATTGGGGCAGCGCGGCCGTGGTGCGGGCGCCGGGATTGGACCTGCGCGATCCGAAGATCAGTGTGCATCCGGACGGGCGGCTGATGCTGTTGATGGGTGGCTCCACGTACGGTGGCGAGGAGCGCCGGGAGGAACGGCCGTTCGTCCGGGCGCGAACCCAGGTGTCGTTCTCCGCGGACGGCCGCGCCTGGAGCGCCCCTCAGCCCGTTTCTGTGGAGGGCGAGTGGCTCTGGCGCGTGACGTGGCGGGGCGGGGTGGGCTATGGATTTGGGTACACCTTTTTTGTGCCGGCGCGGGACGTCTCGCTCACGTTGTGGAAAACCACCGACGGCATGGCCTATGAACGTGTCGCGCGCCCGTCGGTGCCGGCCGGGTGTTGGCCGGATGAGACGACCGTGCGGTTTCTGGGGGACGACACGATGGTGGCGCTCGTGCGGGGCGAGCAGGCAAACCACCATGCGTATGTGGGCACAAGTCGCCCGCCGTACACGGAATGGGTGTGGGTGGACACCGGGCATGCCGCCCAGGGGCCGAACGTCCTGGTGACGGAGCGCGGACGGATGCTCTATGGCGGCCGCGATTTTCCGGCGGGGGCGCGGACGGTGCTGGGTGAGCTCGGGCGGGGCGGGGCGGTGCCGTTGCTGACGCTGCCGAGCGGCGGAGACACGAGTTATCCGGGACTGGTCGAGCACGACGGCCTGGTGTGGATGAGCTATTACGCGTCGCACGAGGGCAAGGCGTCGATCTACCTGGCGCGAATCCGGGTGCAGCCGGGGGATGCGCATGGTCCGGAATGAACGATTCGGGGCGGGAACGGTACTTCCTTCGCCCCGTGCGGTGCATCCCGAAGTTGTTGGACCGGAGCGCGGATCCGCCATTGCGGGCTGAGCGCCCTCGGTCCGGCCGTGGCGTAAACAGTGACCACGACTTCGCGATGTGCGGCGCCTGGTGGCTGGCCGGTCTTTCGGCTTGTTAGGCGCACCGGGGTTCGGTAGGGTTCCGGCCGTTTTCCAACTGATCGGGCGGAGGTTTCTCCGTGCGCATTTGGGTTCATGTCCCTCGAGTTGACCATCGTGTGGGTCGCGCTGCTGGCGGGGTTCATCCCGCTGGTCCTGGCGTCTCGATCGAGTCCGGCCCGCGTGGGGATCCTCGGGCTGGTGGCGCTGCTGGGCGCCGGCGCGTGGCAGTGGCAGGTGCGGGCGGGGCTGCGGAAAGCGGACCGGAGCCGGCTGCGGGAGAAGGCGCCGCGCGAAGGGCGGCCCGGGGGCTACATTGGCTCAAGCGCGTGTCGCTCCTGTCACCCGGGCGAGTTCCAGACCTGGCACGATTCGTTTCACCGGACGATGACGCAATATCCGTCGGACGACAATGTGCGGGGGAATTTCAATGGGGTGACGCTGGAGTTTGACGGCGATGCGTATCATCTGGAGAAGGACTCGCGCGGCTATTGGGTGGAGATGGTGGATCCGGATTGGAAGTATGCGGAGTTGGCGAAGCAGGCTGCGCACCGGGAGGGCCGCGGGCCGGCCGTGCCGGTCGAGCCGAACCCGCCCCGGGCGCGGTTGCCGATCACGCTCCTGACCGGAAGTCACCACATGCAGACCTACTGGGTGCCGAGCCGGGCGGGGAATCTGCAGTTCAACCTCCCGTTCACCTACCTCTTTGAAGCGGAGCGCTGGGCCCCGCGCCACGACGTCTTCCTGCTCAATCCGGACAAGCACTATGCGATGCAGGTGTGGAACACGGTCTGTCAGACTTGCCATGCGACGGCCGGGCAACCGCAGCAGGATCCGAGGACCAAGGTGATGGATTCGCAAGCGGCCGAGATGGGCATTTCCTGCGAGGCCTGCCATGGTCCCGGTGGCGAGCATGTGGCCACCTATCAGTCGCCGGTTCGGCGCTATGCGCGCCACCAGCGCATCCGGCGGGAGTTGCGTCAGGTTCAGGCCGGGCTGGCCCCGGGGAAGGCGGAGGCGGGTGACGATCCGACCATCTTCAACCCGCGGCGGGCGAACCACGTGAAGGCCTCCGAGACGTGTGGCCAGTGCCATGCGATCCGGCTGAAAATCGACGAGGCGGGGTTCCTGCGGGGCGGGTTGGCGTTTCACGCCGGCGCCGATCTCGAGGCGCGGGCGCCGCTGGTGCACTACGAAGACCCGAACGCGCCGGGGACGCCGGAGCGAAAGCGATCGGTGATGGAAGGCAGCTTCTGGCCGGACGGCCAGGTCCGGGTTTCCGGCCGGGATTTCAACGGGCTGGAGGCGTCGCCGTGCTATCAGCGGGGGGAGCTGTCGTGCCTGTCGTGCCACTCGCTGCACAGCTATCGGAGCGCCAGCCATCAGCTGGGTGCGAGCATGGAGTCGAATGCCGGCTGTTTGCAGTGTCACGAGAAGATCGCGGGGCACCTCGAGGCGCACACGCATCATCGGGCAAGCTCGGCCGGATCGCTCTGCTACAACTGTCACATGCCGAGGACCAGCTACGGGTTGCTCAAGGCCATTCGCAGCCACAAGATCACGTCGCCGACGGCGCGGGAGACGGCGGAGGCGGGTCGGCCAAACGCGTGTAATCTGTGTCACCTCGATCGGCCGTTGGCGTGGACGGCGGAGCGGCTGACGGAATGGTATCGGCAGCCGGGATTGCGGCTGGATGAAGTGCAGACCAACGTGGCGTCCGGGGTGCTGATGCTGTTGCGGGGTGACGCGGGGCAGCGGGCGTTGATGGCCTGGCACGCCGGCGCGATGGACACCACGAACGCGGCCGGGCGCGACTGGCTGGCTCCGTATCTGGGGCAGTTGCTGGTCGACCCGTATTCGGTCGTTCGTTACGTGGCCCAGCGGTCGCTCCGGCAACTGCCCGGGTACGCGGCGCTCGACTACGACTACATCGGGCCGCCGGACCAGCGCGAGGCGGCGCGGCAGCGCGTCCGGCAGGTTTGGGATCGTCGGCGCGCGGAGGGTCCGGCCTCCGCGCGGGATCCGCGGGCGGTTCTGCTGCGGGCGGACGGCACGCTGGACGACGACGCCTTCAATCTTCACCTTCGACAACGCAACGACCGTAAAATGGAACTGCGCGAATGAGCCAAGCGACGACTTCCGATCCGGCCCGCTACAAATTTCTCAACGACCCCGGGGTGCTGGCGAGGCGGCACCTGCGGTTTGGGTGGTGGTCGTTGTTGTTCTTCGTCATCCTGGGGCTGGCGCTCGAGGCCCTGCATGGGTTCAAGCTGGTCAGTTACCTGGGGGCGAAGAACGAGACGCGGCGCTTGATGTGGACGCTGGCGCATGCCCACGGGACGCTGCTGGGCCTGCTCAACGTTTTGTTTGCGCTGACCGTGCGGCAGTTGCCGGAATGGGCCGCGCGCGAGCGGGGCATGGCCTCGGGCGGGCTGCGCGGCGCCACGGTGTTGATGCCGGCGGGGTTCTTCCTGGGCGGCGTTCACTTCTATGCCGGAGATCCGGGCGTGGGGGTGGTGCTGGTGCCCGTCGGGGCGGTGCTCCTCATCCTGGCGGTCTTTCTGATCGCATGCGGCGCGGGCACGATCCGCACGGTGGCGGCCGGGCGGAGCGGCGAGTGAGCCTGGCCCGGCTGGTCCCGATTCCACCGGACCCTGCTTTGGCTGGAAAAGGATTGCGTCCGGCGGGCTGGTCCCTAGCTTTTCGGCACGATGACGAAAACGTTTGCCGAGCTGCGCTACCCGGGCCGCCTGATTGCGGTGGAGGGACTGGACGGCTCCGGCAAATCGACCCAGATCTATCTGCTCAAGCGCTGGATGGAGCTGCAGGGGTTGAAGGTGTTTTTCAGCGAGTGGAACTCTTCGGAGGTGGTGAAGGCGGCGACGAGCAAGGGGAAGAAGCGCGAGGCGCTGACGCCGACGACGTTCAGCCTGATTCACGCGACGGACTTCGCGGATCGCTATGAGCGGCAGGTGCTGCCCCTGCTGCGGGCGGGTTACCTGGTCCTGTGCGATCGGTACATCTTCACGGCGTTCGCGCGGGACGTGGTCCGGGGTTGTCAGCCGGACTGGGTGCGCGGCATCTACAGCTTTGCGGCGCTGCCGGACCTGACCTTTTTCTTCAAGGCGGACCTCGAGGTGTCGTTGCATCGCATCCTGGACGGCCGGCCGCAGCTGAAGTATTTCGAGGCGGGCATGGATCTGAATCTCTCGACGGATCCATATGAGAGCTTCCGCATTTTTCAGGGGCGCATCCTCGATCAGTATCTGGCGATGACGCCGGAGTTCGAGTTTGTGACGATCGACGCGAATCAGCCGATTGAAGCGCAGCAAAATATTGTGCGCGGCCTGGTGACCTCCCGGCTGGACTTGACCCAATTTTCCGCCGGCGCCGCGTTGCAGCCGGCGCCCCGGTGACCATGGACAAGAAGCGGAGCCTCAAACGTCGGTTGAAACAGATCATTGTTCCGCAGCGGACGCCGCGGCGTTTTTACGGCCACGGGCTGCCCACGGTGGATCTGGATCGGCTGGCGGGCCGGCTCATTGTGGTGGAGGGCGCCGATGGCTCCGGGCGTTCGACCCAGATTGCCCGGCTGGTGACGTGGCTGGAGACGTCCGGGCACGCCACGACGCAGGTCGGTCTCAAGCGGAGCACGCTGGTGCGGGAGGAGCTCGAGCAGGCGAAGAAAGGCAACATTCTCAGCCGGACGACGCTCAGCCTCTTCTACGCGACGGACTTCGCGGATCAGCTGGAGAACATCATCATTCCCGCACTCAAGGCCGGGCACATCGTCCTCGCCGATCGCTACGTTTACACCCTGATGGCCCGCGATCTCGTGCGCGGCACGGACATGGAATGGCTGAAGAACCTCTACAGCGTCGCGCTGGTGCCGGACGCGGTCTTCTACCTGAAGCTGTCGGCGGAGGCGCTCGTGCAGCGCAACTTTGCCAAGGACTTCGCGCTCGACTACTGGGAGAGCGGGATGGACCTCGGCCTTTCCCGGGACATGTTTGACAGTTTTTTGCGCTATCAGGCGATGATCGCGAAGCAGTTTGAGCGCCTGCAAAAAATCTATGGCTTCCATGTGGTCAACGGCGATCGGAGTCCGGAAGAGATCAATGAGGAACTGCAGCGCCGGATCGAGTCTGTCATGATCAAACGGTAACCCGGCTCCCCCCCAACCCTCGCTCTCCGCCATGGCTTCAGGAAAAAACACCCATCTGGTCGGAGTGGATCTTGGCGGGACCAAGATTCTGGCCGGCGTGTTCACGGCGGGATTCGAGTGCATCGGACAGATGAAGATCAGCACGAAGGCCGAGCGCGGCCCGCGGCGGGTCATCGAGCGAATTGCGCGGACCGTGCGGGAGTGCGTCGACGAGTGCGATCTCACGATGAGCCGCGTTCGGGGGATTGGCATTGGCGCCCCGGGGTCGGTGGACGCGCCGGATGGCCGGGTGGTGTTCGCCCCGAATCTGGGCTGGAAGAACGTGGCCCTGCGCCGGGCCCTGCACGAGGCGCTGGGCGTGCCGGTGCACGTCGAGAATGACTGCAAGCTGAACGCCCTCGGGGTGCACCGGGTCGAGCTGCGCGGGAAGCCACGCTCGATGGTCGGCGTGTTCCTGGGCACCGGCATTGGCGCCGGCCTTTTCATCGATGGCCGGCCCTACCTCGGCTTCAACGGCACGGCGGGCGAAATCGGGCACATGGTGCTCGACGTGAACGGCCCGCTCTGCGGCTGTGGCAACCGCGGCTGTTTCGAGGCGCTGGCCAGCCGGCGCGCGATTTTCCGGACAATCCAGACGGCTGTTCGCCGGGGGCAGAAGACCGTGTTGACCGACATGCTGGGGCCGGGTCTGGCCGATTTGCGGAGCGGCGATCTGCGCAAGGCGATCCGCCGCGGGGACAAGTTCGTCGCCAAGGTGATCAGCCAGGCCGCCCACTACACCGGGATCGCCGTGGGCAATCTGATCAATCTCTTCAACCCGGAGATCATCGTGCTCGGGGGCGGCATCATCGAGCAGTTGGAGAACGAGATGATGGGAACCATCGATCAAGTCGCGCGCCAACATGCGCTGCCGGGCACGGCCAACGGCATCAAAATCGCCGCCTCCCGCCTCGGGGACGGCGCCGGGATCACCGGCGGCGCGGTGCTGGCCGCCCAGGCGCCCCGCTGATCTGCCTCGCTGATGAACCCACGCCGCCGCGCGGTCATCGACATCGGAACGAACTCGATCAAACTCCTCGTCGGAGAGGTCTCTGACGGCGTGGTCCATCCGATTGAGGAGCGCAGCGAGCAAACCCGGCTGGGTGCGGGTTTCTACGAGCACCACGAGTTGCAACCCATTCCCGTGGCCCGCACGGCCACGGCCGTGGCCAAGTTCGCCGCGCTCGCCCGGGATCTGGAGGTCGGCTCCGTCCGCGTCATCGCCACCAGCGCCGCCCGCGACGCCCGCAATGCGGACGAGTTGCTGGGCGCGATCCGCCGGGCCTCGGGCCTGCGGGTGGACGTCATCTCCGGCGACCAGGAGGCGGAATGGGTCTTCGAGGGCGTCACCACGGATCCCCGTCTGCACGGCCGCCCGCTGCTCATCCTGGACATCGGCGGAGGCAGCACGGAGTTCATCCTCGGCGATCACGATCAGCTCTCGTATCGCGAGAGCTTTCCCATCGGCAGCGTCCGCCTGCTCGAGCAATTGCGTCCGCACGATCCGCCGTCCGTGGCGGACCTCGCCGCGACGCGGGATTGGATTGCCAGGTTTTTCCAGGTCACGGTGGCGCCCCGGCTCGCGGAGCGGCTCGAGGCGGCGCGCCCGGTCACGCTGGTCGGGACCGGGGGCACGACCACGATTCTGGCCCGCATGCTGTTGCGCGCGGAACACTTTGATCGCGACCGCCTCGAAGGCGTCGTGCTCAGCCGCGACGCCGTGCTCGACTTCCTTTTCAACCTGTGGAGCGTCTCCCTGACCGAGCGGCGAAGGATTCCCGGGCTGCCCGGCAATCGGGCGGATGTGATCATCATGGGCGTGGCCATCTATGAGGCGGTCATGCATCACTTCCGGTTCCAGGACTTGCACGTGAGCACGCGCGGGCTGCGGTATGGGGCGTTGTTGCATCAGACCGCGCCATGAACCGCCCTGCCGCGCTCGAGGAGGTTCTCGCCCTGATGTCCGCGCGCGAGAAGGAGCAGCCGCACGTCCAGCACGTGGCGCGGCTCGCCGTCCACCTCTTCGATGAGCTGGAGGACCTGCATGGGCTGGGGGACGACGACCGGTTCCTGCTGGAGTCGGCGGCGTTGCTCCATGACATCGGCTGGAGCGTGGCGCCGGCAGGCCGGGGACATCACCGGGAGTCCGCCCGCCTGATCCGCGAGCATGCCTGGCAGCATTTCAACCCGACGAGCGTGAACCTGCTGGCCTTGGTGGCGCGGTATCACCGCAAGAGCCCGCCGGATTTGGAGCATGAGGAGTTTGCGGCGCTGGCCCCGCGCGAGCGGGAACGGGTGCAACTTCTGGCCGGCCTGCTGCGAATTGCCGACGGACTCGATCACAGCCACGCCCAGGCCGTCGAGCATCTGAGCGCCGAAATTGTCCCCGGCCGGGTCATTTTGCACCTCTCGTCCCGCCGGCCGCTGGCCGGGGAGGTGGGGGCGGCCCAACGTAAGTCGGATCTCGCGGAAGCCATTTTTCGGCGCGGCTTCGAATTTTCGGCGGCGCGGGGGAGGCGGTCGTGAGCGAGCCGTCGTCGGATCCGACCGAACTGGCGCGGGCGGAGGCCCTGGCTTTGATGGGGCAATGGGAGCTTCGGCCGGGGCACGCCCGCCATGTGGCCTGGCTTGCGGCCCGGCTCTTTGACCAGCTGGTTCCGTTGCATGGATTGGGCGCGCGGGAGCGGGTTCTCCTGGAGGCAGCCGCCTATCTCCACGACATCGGGCATTTCAACCACGAGGGCGAGCCGGGCTCCGCGCATCATAAACAATCCGCCCGCCTCATCCGCGAGCATCCGTGGAAACAGTTCGCTCCAGCCGAGGCCGAGATCATCGCCCAGGTCGCACGGTATCATCGCAAGGCCGTGCCCGACCTGACCCACGACGATTTCCGCAGCCTGGACGACTCCGCGCGGCGGACGGTGCGCGTGCTCGCGGCCTGCCTGCGTCTGGGCGATTCATTTGACCGCAGCCACAGCCGCTTCGTGCAGGACGTGCTGGTGTCGATCCAGCCGGCCCAACTGACCATCCGCCTGCAGGCGACGCGCCTCGTCGTTCGTGAACTGGAGGCGTCGATGCGCAAGGCTGACCTCGCCCGGGACGTGTTTTTGCGGGAGGTCCTCATCGAGATGGAGATCGTTTCGACGCCGGCTCCGTCCGCCTGACCGAACGCTGCTTGCGCCCGGGCGTGACGCTCCTCTCCGGGTTTTCAACGCGCTGCGACACGGGGTCTTGGCGGAAGGGCTCACCGGTGCCAGCATTGCGGTGTGCGATTTCATCCTCGAAATGCTTGGCCCGGCCGGGTCGGGTTCGTCCTGATCCTGGCCCTGACGCTGGCGCTGGGATGGGGCGTTGGGCTGGGGCTCGTGTGCGCCGGGGCGCCGCCGCCGGCGGAGGCGCGGGGCGAAGTTGACGCTCTGGCAGTGGAAGCGTGGCTGCGGGACAACCTGGACGAGGACGCTTTTCAGCTGTTGCTTGGGGAGGTCGATTTTCAGCGAGTGCAGTCGGTGCTGGGCGATTTATTGCGGAAGTCGGAGGCGCGGGACGTTTATGATCTATCGAGCGTGGCCGACGCCGCGCGCCAGGTGTTGCCGCTGCTGAAGGAATATGAGGAGACCCAGCCCTATGCCGCCTGGCTGGAGACGCAGCTCGACTATCTCGAGATGTCGGAGACGTTGCGGCGTGCAGTGACACCGTCGCCACCGAGGCCGGGCGCCACGCCGGTCCGTCCGTCCCCGGGCCCGGAGAAGCAGCGGCCGTTCTGGGACCAGCGCCTTTCCCGGAGGGCGTGGCCGCCGGCGGCGGAGTCGTTGGTTCCGCGGTTGAAGCCGATCTTCCGGTCGGTGGGCGTGCCGGCGGAGATGATCTGGCTGGCAGAGGTGGAGTCGGCGTTCAACCCGCGCGCCCGCAGTCCCAAGGGTGCCGCCGGGCTGTTCCAGCTCATGCCCGCCACCGCAGAGTCGCTGGGGCTTTCGACGGGGTGGTGGATCGACGATCGTCTCAATGTGGACGACAACGCGCGGGCGGCGGCCCGTTACCTGCGCCAGCTCTACCAACGATTTGGGGACTGGCGGTTGACGCTGGCTGCCTACAACGCTGGGGAAGGGCGGGTCGGCCGCTTGCTGGCGGGTTCGAAAAGCAAGTCGTTCGCGGACATCGCGGCCTGGCTGCCGGCCGAGACGCAGCTGTATGTCCCGCGCTTTGAGGCCACGCTGCGCCGGCGGGAAGGGGTCGCCCTGCGTCAGATCGGTCCGGTGCGCATGAAGGCCGGCCCGGCCAAACCTGACCCAACGGAGCCCGTTTCCGGCGGACGTCCGTGAGGGTGGGGACTGTCCGCCGGCCCGGCTCGGCTCGGCTCGGGAAAAACAAAAGCGGGCTTTGGCGCACACACAGAAGAATTCGCCAAAACCCGCCGCCTGCCCACACGGGCAGGACTGGAACCGACGTCGGGAATTTTTGCCCGATCGACCGTCTCCACCTGTATATAACGAGAATGGGGGTGCGGTCTTACAGGAAATCGGCCGGGCCTGATACCTTTGCTGGCGGCGTCGCGTCTGGAGCGGTGTGACGACGAATCGCGACCGAACCCCCAGCCTGGACTACTTGCGGAATCATTTCCCCACGGCGGAGCTGGCGCCGCGCAGTCGTCGGGAGTTCCTCCATCGGCTCGGGCTGGGCCTGGGCGGGCTGGGACTTGGCACGTTGCTGGCCGACGCCTCGCCGGGTGCGGGGACGACGGGTGAGGTTTTGGCGGAAGTTGGGGCCGGCCGGCCGCCCCTGGCGCCGCGGGCTCCACACTTTCCGGCCCGGGCCCGGCACGTGGTTCACATCTTTGCGCAGGGCGCCCCTTCCCAGGTGGACACGTGGGATCCGAAGCCGGCGCTCGCCCGCTACGACGGCCGATCGATCCCGGGAGACTCGGGCGTGGCGTATGCGTCTCCGTTCAAATTCCGCCGCTGCGGGCAGGCTGGAATCGAGGTGAGTGAAGTCTTTCCCAAGGTGGGAGCGCACGTGGATGACCTGGCCGTCATTCGATCGATGATTACGGATCTGCCGGCGCATGACACCGCGACGGTGTTCATGAACACCGGATCGCTCCGGCAGGCCCGGCCGAGCGTCGGCTCCTGGGTGCTCTACGGTCTGGGGACGGAGAACCGCAACGTGCCGGGCTTCATCTCGCTGCGTCCGGGCAACGCGCCGCCCGGCGGTCCGGCCAACTGGCAGGCGGCATTTTTGCCGGGCCTTTACCAGGGCACCAGCATCAACACCAAGAGCCCTTCGGTGGACCAGATGCTGGAAAACATTCGCAACCCGTTTCTGGGGCCGAAAGAGCAGCGACACCAGTTGGATCTGGTTCATCAGCTCAATGCGCTGCATGGGCAGAGCCTGCACCAGGACGCGCAAGTGGAGGCGCGCATCGAGTCGTTCGAGATGGCTTACCGGATGCAGATGGAGGCGACGGACGCCTTCGATGTGCAGCGGGAGCCGGACTGGGTGCGGGAACGTTACGGCACGGGCAGCCAGGGACGCCAGTTGCTGATCGCGCGGCGGCTGATCGAGCGCGGGGTCCGCTTCGTGCAGGTCTGGGCCGGAGGTTGGGACCATCACAACGATCTCGAAGATCGACTGCGGCGCAGCGCCAGCGAGATCGATGGGCCCCTCGCCGCGTTCCTGGACGATTTGAAAAGCCGCGGGCTGTTGGACGAGACGCTGGTGATTTGGGGCGGCGAGTTTGGGCGCAAGCCGACGCGCGATCGCAATGGATTCGAGAATCCCGGGCGCGATCACAACAACCGCGCGTTCAGCCTCTGGCTCGCGGGCGGCGGCGTCCGGGGCGGCACCATCCATGGCGCCACGGATGAGTTCGGCGGGCGGTCCGTCCAGGATCCGGTCCATATCCACGACTTGCACGCGACGCTGTTGCATCTGCTCGGGTTTGATCATGAAAAGCTGACCTACCGTTACAACGGGCGGGAGTTTCGCCTGACCGACGTGCACGGCAGCGTGGTTCAGGGGGTTTTGGCGTGAAACCGTCTCGGATCTCGAGTGTCGTCGGTGGCGCGCATCGCGCGATGGGCTGCGCGGTGCGTTGGACGAGTTGTGCGCTTGTCCACGTCTTGGCTGTGGGCGGGTTCGCCGCGATGGCGGCGAGCCGCGCGGAGCCGGAACCGCCGCATTGGTCCTTTCGTCCGGTGGTGAAGCCGGCCGTGCCGAAGGTGGCGCCGGGCGCCGATGGCCGGGCGGCGACGGCCATCGACGCGTTCATTCTGGAGAAGCTGTCGGCCCAGGGATTGACGCTGTCGGCCCCGGCGGATCCGGCGAGTTTGGTGCGGCGGGTTTATTTCGATTTGGTTGGGCTGCCGCCGGCTCCCGGCGAGGTGCAGGCGTTCGTGAGGGATCCATCGCCCGAGGCCTTCGCGAGGCTCGTCGATCGGCTCCTGGCTTCGCCGCGTTACGGCGAGCGCTGGGGCCGGCACTGGCTCGATGTCGCGCGGTATGCCGACAGCAAGGGTGACATCAAGCGCCAGCGGGACACGCCGGTTTATCCATTCGCCTGGACCTACCGCGACTATGTCATTCGCGCCTTCAACGACGACAAGCCATTCAACCGGTTCATCCTTGAGCAGCTTGCGGCGGATCAGCTGCCGGCGACGCGAGACAACGAAGCGCTGGCGGCGCTGGGCTTTCTCACGCTCGGCGGCCGGTTTCAGAACAACGAGAACGACATCATCAACGATCGGATCGATGTGGTCACCAAAGGTCTGCTCGGCCTGAGCGTCAGTTGCGCCCGGTGTCACCGGCACCCCTTTGATCCGATTCCCATCGAGGACTACTACTCGCTGCATGGCGTCTTCGCGAGCAGCCACGAGCCGCGCGTGCGCCCCATCGTGGGACCGGACCCGTCGCATCAGCCGGACTACGCGGACTACTATGACAAACGCACCGCGCTGGACCGGGACCTCGATGCATTCCGGGCCAAGGCGCGCGCGGGCCGGGTCGAACCGAAGCAGCGCCAGGAGATGCTGCGCGAACGCATCGAGCTGCTCAACCGAATCGACGTGCTCGATCTGACCCACTCCGGCTCCCCCCCGCGGGCGAATGCGCTGGTCGACAACCCGCGGCCGCGCGACTCCTATGTCCACCTTCGGGGCGAGGCCGAGAACCGCGGCAAGGTGGTGCCGCGGCAGTTCCTGGCGTGCCTCTCGGGCCCGGCCCGGTCGCCGTTCACCAACGGCAGCGGGCGCCTGGATCTGGCGCGGGCCATCGCCAGCCCCAACAACCCGCTGACCGCCCGCGTGCTCGTCAATCGCGTCTGGCAGCACCACTTCGGCGAGGGCCTGGTCGCCACGCCGGACGACTTCGGCGCGATGGGCGCGGCGCCCACGCATCCGGAGCTGCTTGATTATCTGGCGGCGACATTCATGGAGCACGGCTGGTCCATCAAGGCGCTGCACCGGGAGATCTTGTTGACGCGGGTGTATCAACAGGCCAGCGCCAACGACGACCGAGCCGCAGCGGTCGATCCATTCAACAAGCTCCTTTGGCGTCAAAATGTGCGCCGGCTGGAGTTTGAACCCACGCGGGATTTGCTCCTGGCAGTCGGTGGGACCATCGACACGAACATGTTCGGGCCGCCGGTGCCCCTGGCGTCGACGAGCACCGGACGTGGCCGCCGGATCACGGCCGTGCTGACGCCGACGCGGGATCCGCGGGACGTCGGCTACACCACGCGCCGGACGATTTATGGCTATATCGATCGGGCGGATCTGCCGGAGGTCTTCAACCACTTCGATTTCGCCAACCCGGACCTGAGCAGCGGACATCGCCACGAGACGATCGTGCCGCAGCAGGCATTGTATTTGATGAACAGCCCGCTGGTCATCGAACAGGCGCGGCGATTGGCCGAACGCCCCGAGGTGATCCGCGCCGACACGGATTCGGAGCGCGTGCGTCGAATGTATGAAATCGTCTACCAGCGGGAGCCAAGCCCCGAGGAGATTCAGCTCGGAGTCGAGTTCGTGCTGCAGGCGGAGACTCCCGAGGATTCGGCGCCGGTCTCCATCGCTGCGGCCCGGGTCCGGCCGGGACGCGGGCCGGTTCAGGAACAGATGCGGAACAAACGCGAGGCTTTCATCGCGGCGCGAAAGGCGGGGGTGCGCGAGATGAAGCCGCTCAAGGGATGGGCTGAGTATGCCCACGCGTTGCTGATGGCAAACGAGGCGGTCTTTGTGCGGTAGTGTCCGGACGATGAGGCCCGGCCGCCGCCCGCCGGCGAAGGTGGGTTGCGGAAGGGGTCGGCGATGGTGCGCGGACAATGGTGAGGTTGACTGTCCCGGCGGCGCGCTGCGGAGAGCGCGCCCTACCGAGGGCGACGGTGCGGCGTCGCTCAGTGGCGGCGCAGGGTCAGCTGGTGTTCGATGCGCTTGGTTTGCTGGTAGTCGAGCGGTGGGAGATCGGTGAGCGTGGGGGACTCCGTCTCGTCGAGGATGCCGGTGGCCATGGCCTGAAGCGCGGTCCAGCGCGGCCAATCCAGCGGAGGGGCCTTGGCAATTTGGCGCAGCAGGCTGCGCCACTCGATGATGACACGGTCGATGTCGCCGGCGCCGAGGTATTCGGTGATCCAATGGGTCTTGGAGACCGGATTCTTGTGGACGCTCGCGACGATCTGTTCAGCGCCGCTGCCGTAACTCGGGGGCAGGCCGTTTTCCAAATAGCCGGGGATGGATTGGAGGCCGAAGCGTTCGTAGCACGCCATCGGGATGCGGCCGGCCCACCGATTTTCTTCGCGGCAAAACCGGAACCCGGCATCGAGGTTGGCCAGGTCGTAGATCAGCTCATCGAGCGCGTACGATTTGTCTTCGAGGGCGGCGGCGAGAGCGAGGCCGTCGCCCTGTTGAAAAAAACTGACGATGCGGCCGCGCAGGGTGGGCACTCCGCCCGGATCGATCAAGCCGAGCCGCCGCCAGGTCGAAGCGACGCCGGACGAAGGCGGGAGGTTTCGGCACGTTTGGACCAAGTCGCAGTGGGCGCAGTCGGGCGACAAGATTTCGCGCTCGAACGGCTTCCACAACGCCACGCCATGGACGTCAATGGCGGCCCGGACGGGAAGGTCGGCGATGCTGACGACAGCGAGAATCTTCAGGTCGTTCACGTCGAAGCGAATCACGGGTGTCTTGAGCGCAGCCAGGCGCTCGGCCACCAGCGGGGCGATCTTTTCGTGCCAGGCCTTGAGGGGCGCCTGTCGGCCGTGCCAGTTGGTCAGGCGCCGGACCCATTTCACGAGGAGCACGCGGTCGTCGTTGAGGATTTCGGCCACCGTGAAGGCCCGGCCGTAGACGGGATGGCCGTCCACCTGGTCGACGATCTGCAGCGTGCCGTGGCCGACTTTGTCGACGGCCCGCGAATCAGACAGGGCCGGAACGAGGCGAAGAACGGCGGGGGGATGGGCCTCGGCGGGCGGCGGCTCCGGCGGGTCCGAGGCGGCGCCCGGGTCGTTCGGCGCCAGGTTGCGCAGCTTGAGGAGATCCAGCGCGCCTGCCGGGAGGGGGGCCATGACGGCAACATCGCGGAGCGGGCGCTCGACGAGCGCGGCGGCGCGTTCCCATTCCCCGCGGCTGTTGAGAAATTCGCGCACGCGTTTGCGGACGTGCCGCGCGCGTTCGGCGTCCGTCTTCAATCCGCAGGGAGTGAGCGGACGTTTGAGGGACTCTTCGACGCCGAGGATGATGGGTTTGGTGGTGAACAGCCGGTCCTGCACCTTGACAGCGTCGGCGAATGGTTCGCGGCCCTGCTCGGCGGCTGCGGCCATGATGCCGAGCAGCGCGCTCCAGTCGACCAGCCCGCTGCGGGCCAGCTGCGCGGCGTAGCCCTCCCGCAGGCGGATGCCTTGCTCGCCGACCAGGACGTAGCCCATTTCGTCGATGCCGCGGCGGCCGGCCCGGCCGAACATTTGGAGGATCTCGTCGGGCCGGATGGGCTGCTCGATGTTGTCGCGCCGGTAGGAATCGGCCGAGAGCGTGACGCTGCGCAGGCTGAAGTTGATTCCGGCAGCGAGGCCCATGGTGGCGACGACGACACGGAGCTGTCCGGCCTTGGCCAGCGGTTCGATGACGCCGGCGCGCGCGCCGTAGCTGAGGCCGCTGTGGTGAAACGCGACGCGGCTGCGGAGCATGCGGGCGAGCGAATCGCCGACGAGGAGCTTTTGGTCCTGGCGGAGGGTGAGGGGGTTGGGGTTGGGCAGGTAGCGGGTGAGTTCGGCGGCGAGGGACTCGGCCGACTGGCGGCGCGGGGCGAAGATCAGGAGCGGTCCGAGGTTTTCGGCGAGGGCCTTGGCGACGAACCGCGGCCAATAGCCGCGAATCTCGCTGGGCACATGATAGCTGAGGCTGTTGAGGTGGACCTCCTCGAGCGGGACGGGACGTTCGTCATGGCGGATGAGCCGGGCGTTGCGTCCGAGGCGGCGGAGCCATTTGACGACGTCCTGAGGGTTGGCGACGCTTCCGCTCAGGAGCAGAAGCTGGGTGGGCTCGGGAGCCAGCGCGATGGCGAGCTCGTAATTCAAGCCGCGATCCGGGTCGCGCAACATTTGATACTCGTCCACGACCAGCAACACCGGGCCGTCGCCCCGAATCAGGCGGTTCTTTTGGGTCTCCAGCGTGGCGACGATGACCGGCGCGTCGAGGTTCTCGGCCAGGTCCCCGGTGGCAATGCCGACGTCCCAACCACGCGCCCGCCACTCGGCGAGTTTGTCATTGGCCAGGGCGCGGGTGGGAACGGTGTAGATGGCCTGGCCGCGCGGTTTGCCCTGATTGGACCAGAGCTCGAAGATCAAGGTTTTGCCGGCGCCGGTGGGGGCATGGACGACGACATCTTCGCCGGCGCGCAGGGCGGCCACGGCCTCTTGCTGCCACAGATCGGGAAGCGTGACCTGAGTCAGGCTGGAGGCGGCTTTTTCAAACTGGTCGCCAATGTTTAACAAACCGAGCCCATCAATGGCAGACGCGGGACGTGAATGCAAACCGTGAGACCAAGGAAAGTGCGAATGGCGAGGTGCGAAGCCCGAACCCGGGCCTGGGACGGTGATTTTTGGAGTTCCGGCCGCGGGCTTTTCGAAGATTTTCAATCGTCGCGATTGACGTACCGGTCCGGGTTTTCTATTACCTCTCGGGCAGAAGGTAGGTTATCCATGCCCGTTCAATTGCCGTCGATAATTTGATTAATCATATGCCACCGAAAGCCGAGAAAGCCGAGAAAGCCGCCGTTGTCGAAAAGCCCGCGGAGAAGCCGTCCCCAGAGGTCGCGAAAGTCCAGGCCGCGCGTTTCCGTGAGCTGGAAACGGCGATCGCGTCCATCACCAAGGCCTACGGCGAAGGCAGCATCATGCGCCTCGGATCAGCGGTGGCGCTGCGCAAGATTGACGTGATCCCGACCGGCGCTCTGGCGGTGGATCTGGCGCTCGGGGTGGGCGGCGTTCCGCGGGGTCGCGTGGTGGAGATTTTCGGGCCCGAGTCGAGCGGCAAAACCACGTTGATGCTGCACATCATCGCCAACGCGCAGAAGTCGGGGGGGCTCGCGGCCTTCATCGACGCGGAGCACGCGCTCGATCCGGCCTACGCCAAAAAACTGGGGGTCAATCTCGACGACCTGCTCGTGTCCCAGCCGGACAGCGGCGAGGAGGCGTTGAGCATTTGCGAGACGCTCGCGCGGTCGAATGCGCTCGACGTGATCGTGGTGGATTCCGTGGCGGCCCTGGTGCCCAAGGCGGAGCTCGAAGGCGAGATGGGCATGGCGACGATGGGCATGCAGGCGCGGTTGATGAGCCAGGCCCTGCGCAAGCTCACCGCGCTGCTGAACAAATCCAAGACCACCTGTATCTTCACCAATCAGCTGCGGGAAAAAGTCGGGGTCATGTTCGGCAACCCGGAGACCACGCCGGGCGGCAAGGCCCTCAAATTCTACGCCAGCGTGCGCATTGACATCCGCCGCAAGGACGCCATCAAGGACTCGGCCGGGGCGGTGTTGGGAAATCACGTCAAGGTGAAGATCGTGAAGAACAAGGTCGCGCCGCCCTTCGCCGAGGCCGAGTTCGACATCATCTTCAACCACGGCATCAACAAGGAGGCCAGCATTCTCGATGTGGGCGTCGATTGCGGTGTGGTGGACAAGAAGGGCGCCTGGCTGCAGTTCGATGGCGAGCTCATCGGACAGGGCAAGGACGCGGCGCAAAAGGTCCTGACTGAAAAACCGGAGCTGGCGCAGAAAATCATCGCGGCCATCCTGGCCAAGAAGAACCCTGACGCGACGGCGACGACCGAAGGTCCGGCGGCCTGACGATACAAAACTTCAAACGTCAAACTTCAAACGGTGAACGTTTGGAGTTTGGAGTTTGGAGTTTGGAGTTTGTCGGGCTGGGCTCGTCTATTCGGTTCCGCTGACGCAGAACAGGTTCTTCGTGGTGCGGATGAGAAGTTGTCCGTGGCTGGGAACCACGGATGAGCGCAGGGTTCGCTCGTCCGGGTCCGCCATGGCGACTGAGTGGAGCAGTTTGAATTCACTGCCGCCGGCCTGGACGACGAACACCTCGCCCGCGTGGTTCATGGCGTAGATTTTGCCTCCTCCCGCCGTCGGGGTGCACTCAAACTTCTCCTTGCCGGCCAGCGTCCCGGTCCAGAAGACCTTGCCCGTCTTCGGATCCATGGAAATGAGCTGCTTCTTGCCTCCGTTCAGAATGTAGAAGCGTCCTTCGTAGTAGAGGGGCGTGGGCACGTCCGAGGTGACGTCGCGGTTGTTCAAGGAGGGGCCGGTGGCGGCGGCGTCCTCGTCCGGCTGCACGTAGCTTTGCCAGGCGAGGTTGGAGTGATCGAGCGTGCCGTGGCCGCCGAGTTTCACGGCGTAGATCGGGGCGTTCTTAGGACCGCAGGCCAGGACCACGCCGTCGCCGGCCGTCGGGGAGGGCACGAGGCGCCAGTGCGTGATCCGCTTGGGGTTCCAGGTGCCCCAGCGCCAAAGTTCGCGGCCGGTCTCGACGTCGTGGCCGCTGATGCAATCGCCGCCGATCACGAGCAGTTCATCACGGCCGTTGTGTTTAAAGGGTGTGGGCGTGGCGAACGACTCGAGTGATTCCTCCCGGGCGTCGGCCGGGCGGATCACCTTCCAGATCTCTTTGCCGGTTTTCGGGTCGAGCGCGAGCAGGTAGGAGTCATTCGGGCCGTCCTTCCGCCCGCGTCCGTTGACCGGCACGTTGCGCTGGAGGACCTGAAGGTAGAGGCGGCCATGGTAGAGGACCGGGCTGCTGCTGAATGTCCAGTTGAATGCGAACTGCCCATAGTCCTTCTCGATGTTTCGCCTCCAAAGTTCGCGCCCCGTGACGTCGAGGCAGACGAGGTCGCCCGTGCCGTAAAAAAACCAGACTCGCTCGCCGTCAGTCACGGGCGACGAATTGGAGAACGTGCTCATCCGATCCTTGCCGACGCCGTCCACCACCTTGGTCCGCCAGCGTTCCTTGCCGGTTTTTCGATCGATGGCCAGGGCGATGCATGTCTGCGTGGCGTCGTCGGTGGACGACAGAAAAATCAAATCGTCCCAGACCGCGGGAGTCGCTCCGCTGGCGCCGGGCATGGGGGCCGTCCAGGCCAGACCTTCCGTCCGGCTCCAGCGGGCGGGTGATTTTTTCTCGGTGATGGATCCGTTGAAGGCCGGCCCGCGCCAGTTCGGCCAGTTGTCAGCGGTGGCGCGGGGCACGGTCGCGGCGCAAACCAGCGCGGCCAAGGCAAGGCTCATTCGGCATCGCAGGGTCTCTTGAGTCATAGGCTGTCCAGGTGGTTCAGTGCAGATCGGCTTCAGTCCGTGTCCGCCGGGCTGCATCTGCGGCCGGCTCCAGAACGGGTGGTGCCCGGTCTGGAGTTGGCCGTCGGGCCCGGTGTTTTGTCCGGCGTTGGACGCAGGGGTCCACGGATTGATTGAAGCGAATTGTGGCGGCGAGGGAGGCGGTTCCGGGCTGGTCACCGGACGGGCAACCGCCTAGCTTACGAGCCGTGAACGAGCGTGGGTCAGCCCTGACGGCATCCAGTCCACCGAGTCCGGGTCCGGAGCAAGCGGGCGCGGGCGGGGGACGATTGGCTTTGGCCCGGCCGGAGTTGCTGGCGCCGGCGGGGGATTGGGAGTGCGCGCGGGCGGCGGTCGAAAATGGGGCGGACGCGATTTATTTCGGCCTGGAGCGGTTCAACGCGCGGATGCGGGCTCAGAACTTCACCGTGGCCGACCTGCCCGAGCTGATGGCTTTTTTGCACGGGCGCGGCGTGCGCGGCTACGTGACGTTCAACACCCTGGTTTTTCAGAACGAGCTGGAGGAGGCCCGCGATTATTTGCGGGCGATGATTGCGGCCGGAGTCGATGCCGCGATTGTGCAGGACGTGGGCGTGTGCCGCTTGATCCGCCGGCTGTCGCCGGACTTTCCGATCCACGCGTCGACGCAGATGACGGTGACCAGCGTCGCGGGGGTGAGGTTTGTGCGGGAGCTGGGCTGCGGGTTGGTGGTGCTGGCCCGCGAGAACACGCTGAAGGAGATTGGACAAATCCAGGCGGGGTTGCAGGACGTCGGGGAGGCGCTGCCGCTGGAGGTTTTTGTGCACGGCGCGCTTTGTGTGGCCTATTCCGGCCAGTGCCTGACCAGCGAGGCGTTGGGTGGGCGATCGGCCAACCGGGGCGAGTGTGCCCAGGCGTGTCGCCTGCCGTATGACCTGGTGTGTGACGGCCAGGTGGTGCCCCTCGGCGATCGTCGGTATTTGCTGAGCCCGCAAGATCTGGCGGGACTGGAGGTTCTGCCCGGGCTGGTCCAGGCTGGCGTCACGTCGCTGAAAATTGAAGGCCGGCTCAAGTCAGCGGAGTACGTGGCCGCCATCACGCGGATCTATCGGAATGCGCTCGACCGCTGTTGCCCCGGCGGGCCAGCCGGAGCGGAAGGCTCCCGGCCGACAACGGGAACGTCGTCGGGCCGGGGCATCTCGGACGAGGATCGCTACGACATGGAGATGACGTTCAGCCGCGGGCTGTACACGGGGTGGTTTCGGGGCATCGACAATCAGGCCCTGGTCCATGCGCGGTTTGGGAAAAAGCGCGGGGTGTTGGTGGGCGAGGTGGTTCGGGTCCAACCCGACGGGGTGATCATCCGGCGAGCGGGGCCGCTGAAGGCGGGGGACGGCGTTGTCTTCGACGCCGGACGGCCGGAGGACCCGGAAGAAGGTGGCCGGGTTTATACGGTTCGCGAGGAAGAGCGGGGGTTGCGCGCCGGCGAAGCGATGCTGACGTTTGATCGGGAGCGGCTGGATTTCGGGCGGATTCGGCCCGGGAACCGGGTGTGGAAAACCAGCGACCCGGAACTGGAACGGCGGGTGCGCCAGACCTACGCGGGGGACCAACCGCTACATCAGCGACCGGTGCGGGTGGAGGTGCACGGGCGCGAGGGCGAGCCCATGACCATCCTCATGCACGACGCGGATGGGCATGTGGCTCGCGTGGATTCAGCGCTTCCCTTGGCGAGGGCGGAAAAGCAGCCGCTGACTTCGGAGCGCTTGGCGGAGCAGTTGGGGCGTTTGGGCGGGACGCCGTTCAAGCTGGGATCGCTGGAGAATCGCCTGAGCGGCGGGGTCATTCTGCCCGTGAGCGAGCTGAACCGAATTCGGCGCGAGGCGGTGACGGCATTGGAATCGGCGCGGGCCCGGCCTCATCGATGGACAATTTTGACGGAGCCGGATCGGGTGGCGGCCGGGAGATCACGGGAGAGTTCTGCGGCCGGCCAGGCCGGTGACTCTCCGCGAACACAGCCGGCTGAACTCATCGTCCTCGTGCGCAGCCTGGCTCAGCTGGAGGTGGCCCTTCGCTACGGGGTGGAGACGATCTATTGTGAGCTCGAGGATCCCAAGAAATACCGGGAGGCGGTGCGCATGGCGCACGAGTCATTCGGCTGCGCGGGTCCGCGGCGGACGATTTGGGTGGCGCCGCCGCGTGTGACCAAGCCGGGAGAGGAGTGGATTCTTCGCCAGGTGCAGGCCAGCGATGCGGACGGGTATCTTGTGCGCAACCCGGATCAGCTCGAGTTTTTCAAGGGCGCCCGGTGCGTCGGAGATTTCTCGTTGAACGTGGCCAACGCGCTGGCGGCGGAATACTTTCGGGAACGGTACCGGCTCGAGCGTTTGACGGCGTCGTACGATCTGAATGCCGTCCAGCTGGAGGCGTTGCTCGAGGCGGTGCCGGCGCATTGGTTCGAGGTGACCCTGCACCAGCACGTGCCGATGTTTCATATGGAACACTGCGTGTTCTGCGCGTTTCTATCCAAAGGCACCGATTTTACGAATTGCGGTCGCCCGTGCGATCGGCACGAGGTGCGGCTCCGGGATCGGACGGGCGCGGAGCATGTGCTGAAGGCGGATGCGGGCTGTCGCAACACTGTGTTCAATGCCGCAGCGCAGAGCGGCGCCGAGTTTTACGAACGGCTTTTCGACCTGGGCGTGCGCCATTATCGATTGGAATTCCTGGCGGAAAACTCCGAGCAAACGGCCACGACGATCGCGCGCTACCGACAGTTGCTGCGGGGGGAAATCCCGGGCAGCCAGGTCTGGCGTGACCTGAAAATCCTGAACCAGCTGGGCGTGACCCGCGGGACGATGGGAGTGAAAAGGCAGTGAAGAGTGACGAGTGACGGGTGACGAGTGACGGGTGACGAGGGGGCTAGGACAATTTTTTTTCGAGATAGGCGGCTTCCTGTTTGAGCAGTTTGGTGACCCGATGGTGCACGAGATAGACCTGGACCATGCTGACGCCGAGTTCGCGGGCGACCTTGGAGACGGGCCAGCGGCGGACCGAGTAGAGGTCGAAGATTTGCAGGTGTTTGGGTTTTACCCGGCGGCCGATGCGGGCGAGCGCGGTTTCGAACAGATTTTTCTTCCATTCGGTCTCCCAGACGGCGTCGAGGGAGAACGGGTCAGGCACTTGCTCGATCGTGGCGGTGCGCTCGTTGGAGGGGGCGTCTTCGGGTCGTCCGGCGTCCGGGTTGGGGCCGCGTTTGCGGAACTGGTCGGCGATCCGCCAGCGCGTGAGGTTGAGCAGCCAGCTTTTGAAGGAACCGCGGGCCGGGTTGGACTCAAAATCATGGATGGTGCGGGCGACGCAGAGCAGGGTTTCCTGCTCGACGTCCTTTGCTTCCGCCTCATTGAGGCCGGACTGGCGGGCCACCCCCCGGATCAGCCGGGAGTAAGTTTGGGTGAACTCCTCCCAACTGGCGGCGTCTTCCCAGTTTTTCAGGCGCCCGAGCAGGCTTGCCCGGGTCATCAAGGTTGAGTCTTTTTCGTGTTTCGCCATGCGTGGCCGAGGAGATAACGTCGGATTCGGCGGAAATCTTTCATAAAAATCCTCCGTGGCCCACATCTGTTTGACCGCCTGGTTGGACACCGACACCTCCAGGCTGGGTCGAAGGCAGATTCAGCCCCGCCGGGACGTAAGGATTCTTCCGACGGAAGCTGGACGATCCCGGATGGGATCGGGATCATGCGCGTATGAAAATCACCCGGGTGCGGGCGTTCCGTGTCGATCTCCCGCTGCACGAAACGACCTACAACTGGAGCGGCGGCAAGTCGGTCACGGTATTTGACAGCACGATTGTGCGCGTCGAGACCGACACGGGGCTGGCCGGCCACGGCGAGGTTTGTCCGCTGGGCCCGTTTTACCTGCCGGCCTACGCGGCCGGGGTGCGGGCCGGGTTGCAGGAGCTTGGGCCTCATCTGTTGGGAGAGGATCCCCGGCAATTGAGCCGGCTGAATCGCCGGATGGATGCCGTGATGAAGGGCCATCCGTATGTAAAGAGCGGGATCGACATTGCGTGCTGGGATTTGCTGGGCCAGAGCGTGGGTCTGCCGGTCTGCGAACTGTTGGGGGGAAGATATGCGGACGATGTGCCGCTCTACCGCGCGATTTCCCAGGATTCGCCGGAAGCCATGGCGGGCCGGGTGGCTGGTTATCGAGCCGAAGGCTACCGCCGGTTCCAGCTCAAGGTGGGCGGCGATCCGGATGTCGACATCGAACGAATCCGGGCCGTGTCGACGCGGCTCGAGCGTGGGGATCGGCTGGTGGCGGATGCCAATACCGGCTGGGTCCAGCATGAGGCGATTCGCGTGGCCAAGGCGGTCCGGGATCTTGACGTCTACATTGAACAGCCGTGCCTGACTTATGAGGAATGCCTCGCGGTGCGCCGCCAGATTTCTCAGCCATTCGTGCTCGACGAGAACATCGACGATCTCAACGTGTTGTTGCGCGCCCGGGCTGATTTGGCGGCGGACGTGGTCAATTTGAAAATCAGCAAGCTGGGCGGGCTGACCAAGACGCGGCAGGCTCGCGACCTTTGTGTGAGCCTGGGGATCGGGATGACGCTGGAGGACAGCTGGGGTGGGGATGTTGCCACCGCGGCCATCGCGCATCTGGCGCAGAGCACACCGCCAGAGCTGCTCTTCACCACCACGGACTTCAACAGCTATGTGACGGTCAGCACGGCGGAGGGGGCCCCGCGCCGGATTCACGGGCGCATGGCCGCATCCCGTGAGCCGGGGCTGGGCTTGCGCGTGCGGGAAAAGGTCCTGGGACCGCCGCTGGTTGACGTGGGCCGAGCCTGACTCGCGCGACGGGCGCACGGCCGCGCGATGGGCGCAGCGACAGGTTTGCGAGCGACGATTACTTGGCGGCCGGGACCCTGCCTTCGTGGAGGGCCACGCCGCGGCCTCTGCCGCTCAGGTCGATGTAGTCCTGCAGGATCCGCTTCGCCTCCTCGAGAGTGATATCCGGGGCCTGCACGTCGGCGTCCGCCTCGTCCTCGCCGTCATCGGACTTGGCGGTGTCGCCCTTGGCGGAGTCCACCTTGGCGACGTCGGGCGCCGGCTGGGTGGCGGCGTTGTTCAAATTCGATTTGGCGTTGTCCTTGGTGATGATGATGGGCTTTGGGGTGGCGGACGCGGAGGTTTTTGTCGCGTTGGTGCGCACCGTGGGCTCAGGGAGGCCGGGCTGCCGGGCGAGCTTGAGGGAGATGTCGTAGGTCTTCCACGGCGGTTCCGGGCGGGCGGCGAGATCCTTCTTGCGGGCCTTGGCGCGATCGTCGGCCTCCTTCTTTTCCTTGAGCCGCAGCTCCTCGTTCAAGGAAACGGTTTTGTCGGCTTTGGCCTTTTTGTAGCGGGCTTCCTCTTCGCGGATGAAGGCGAAATCGGGGTCGGACGACACGCGGGTTTCGGAGCGGCGCTTCAGCTCGACGAGGTGAGGACGCACCCGGTTCACTTTTTCAAATGCGGCCGGGGCGATGGTGTCGTATTCGAGCGGATTCTCGAGCGATGATTCGCCGACTTCGAGGTGGTTGTTGACCGACGGGAGGATGATGTCCGGAGTGACGCCATCGAGCTGGGTGGAAGCGCCGCTGGCCCGGTAGAACTTGCGGATGGTGTATTTGAGCGCGCCGGGTTCGGTGGGGACGGGGAGTCCGGCGCGCATCATGATGGGGCGCAACTGGAGGAGAGACTGGACGGTGCCTTTCCCGTGGGTGGAGGAGTCGCCCACGATGAGGGCGCGGCCGTAATCCTGGAGGGCGCCGGCGAGAATCTCGGAGGCGGACGCGCTGAACCGGCTGGTCAGGACCACGAGCGGGCCGTCGTACCAGACGGTCTCGTCCTGATCGGAGTCGACAGTGACGCGGCCGTCGGGGTCTTTGACCTGCACGACGGGACCTTCCTTGATGAAAAGGCCCGTCAGATTGATGGCCTCCTCGAGGGAGCCGCCGCCGTTGCGGCGGAGGTCGAGAATGATGCCGCCGACCTTTTCCTGGGTGAGTTTACGGATGAGCAGGGCGACGTCGGTGGTGGTGCTTTTGGGTTCGCTGCCGGAGCCCCGGTTGCTGTCGAGCTCGAAGCTGGAGTAGAAGGACGGCAGGTCGATGACTCCGAGCCGTTGGCTGACGGGCCGGCCTTCGGCGTCCTTGCCGGGGGGGAGCTCAATGATTTTGGCCTTGGCGGCCTGCTCCTCGAGCTTGATCTCGTCGCGGACCAGGGTCACGACCTTGCGAATGGACGGGTCGGTGGCGTCCCCGGGAATGATGGTCAGGCGCACCTCGGTGGCCTTGGGTCCGCGGATCAATTCGACCACCTTGTTGAGCTTCATGTCGACCACATCGACGGGCGGCTGGTTGCTCTGGCCGACGGCCACGATGCGATCGTTCGGCTTGAGCTTCTTGCTGCGTTCGGCGGGGCCTTCCGGCTGGAGGCTGCGAATTTTGCAGTAGCCGTCCTCGGACTGGAGCACCGCCCCGATGCCGAAGAGGGACAACTTCATGCTGATGTTGAAGTTCTCCATCTCACTTTTGCCCATGTAATCCGAGTGGGGATCGTAGATGTGAGCGAGGGCGGTCAGGTAAATTTGGAGGACGTCGTCATTGTCGTATTCGTTGATCGTCCGGAGGATTCGGGTGTAGCGGCGGGTGAGGTTCTTGACGATCTCGGGCGCCTTTTCCTTGTTCAGCTTTTCCTGCAGATACTCGTAGCGGAGCCGCTCGAGCCAGAGCTTTCGGGCCTCAGCCAGGTCGGCCGGGCGGGGAAGATTTTTTCGATCGAGCGTGAAGCGGTCGTTGCCGGTGAATTCAAACTTGCCCTCGGCGAGGGTTTTCTGAACGAACTCGAACTGCTGGTCGAGGCGTTCGCGAAAGCGCGCAAAGATTTCGCGGGCGGGAGTGGTGTCGCCCTTCCGCAGGCACAGGTCATCCAGCCGCAGGCGATACTTTTCAAACTCCGCGAGGTCACCTTGGGTGAAATAAATGCGCAGGCTGTCGAGGGACTCGATGTATCGGTCGAAGAAGCGGGAGGAGAGCTGGTCGTTGAACTTGAGGCGGAGATAATGTTGCGACTGGAGAATCTCGCACACGAATTTGACGATGTTCGCGTCGGTCGGGCCTTCGATCAGACGGGTCGCGTTGGTGTAGCGCTGGCTGACCAGCGTCTTGTCGATCTCGATCAACTCACCCGCGCGCACGCGGGGGGGCAGACCGAATCCAATCATCAGGCCGAGGAGCAGGGCGAACAGTCTCATGCGGTTTGCTTTGAAGAATTGCCGCGTTCCATTGGACGAGAACAGCATAAAATGTCCGGTAAGTCTGGCACAACGCCCGGAAAGGGCAACCCTGCCGTTTGTCGCGGGTGGGCGCGGACTCCGTTAAAGACCCGACGCGATTCATCCGATGACCAAGCGAGGCCCGTCGATCATCTGCCCGCGGGCGCCGGTGCCGGGATGGCGGCGGATGTGCAGGGTGATTGTGATGACTCGAGACGTATGACTGGGGACTGGCAAGTGCTGAAGTTGCATCGGCTCCGTGAATTGGAGTTTCCATCGGGGCGCGACTGGGCTATCTCTGGTGTCATGAATCAGGCTGACCAGGGCGCAGACGACGGGGAGAAGCCGCGTGGGCTGCGCCCGTGGGAGTCCGTTCGGGCCGCGAAGATTCGCCGCGCTCGGGAGCTGCTTCAGGACCCGGATTACCCCTCCAAAAAAACGCTGGATGCCGTGGCTGATGTGCTGGCCCAGGGTCTGGTGAATTCCAAGCGCCGCGGCCGGCGCGCCTCCAATTCGTAGTTACCCGACGCCGTAGTCTTCCGACGTCGTAGTCTTCCGACGTCGTAGTCTTCCGACGGCTTGCCAGCCTGGAGTTTCCTCCTGGCCTCCCTCGAATCCCTTCCCCCCCGGACGGCGCCCTCGCGTCAGCGTCGGGCGTCGGGCGTCCGGTGGCCGTCTTCCGCTTTTTGACCCATTCAGTTCCGGGGGCGGAACAGTTGCGGTCGGCTGGTCCGAATGCGGAACAGGCGGCGTGGGTTGGGAGCGGGGAGCTGCGTTCTGTGGGGGATTCTGCGGCCGGAATTCGCGCTGGCACCCGGCCTGCTAAAAGCTGCGTGCGGAACACAGCGGCGGACTCAGGCAGGCGCCCGGGTCGACACTGGTTCGCAAAATTTTTTCACTCAGACCCATGAACTCACGCAGTTATTTTTCGTTTCTCGCCTGCGCGGCGATGTTTGGTTTATCCGTCCCGGCGGCATCCGCCGCGGATTCGTCGGTCATCCGCATGTCGCTTGAGCGGACCGGGAATGATCCCGATGCCAGCGGCCAATATGTATCAACCCTGGGATTGCGCAGCTCGATGCTGAGCGTGCGAGCGGCGGGATTGGCGGCGGGCCAGATCTATCATCTGGAAATCGGTGGCGTCGAACGGGCCGCGGCGCGAGCGAGCGAACGGGGCCGCTGCGCGTTCTCGTTGACGACCCGGCCTCGTAAGGGTGTCGACGCGCTCGACTTCGATCCCCGCGGTGAGCCGGTGGTGATTACGGACGGCCTTGTGCCCGTGCTGCAGGGGGTGGCGTCCGGCCTGGGCGAAGCCCGGGACAGCCAGGTGGACGAGCGGACGCGCCTGACCCGGTTGTCGGGCTCGGGGGAAGCGGATGTCCGCTACCGCATTTTGCGCGACGGTCGCCGGTCGTTTTCGGTCAAACTGGAGCGGGTGACCGGGACCAACTGGCAGCTTTATGTGGGCGGCATTTGGCGCGGCGACATCCCGGTGACCGGCCGACAAACAACGGTGGTTTACGAAACCGCCCCGTTGCCGCCCGGCCGGCGGCTGCTCGACTTCGATCCCCGGGGCGAGGTGGTCGACATTGCGCAGGAAACCAACCTCGTCTTCTCCAGCCGGCTGCAGGCCCGGGCAACCGGGATCAATTTCGCCACGCCCTCTCTGACCCAGTCGTTTCTTCCGTCCACCGGGGCGGACCCGGATGGCACGGCGCGCGCCCGGTTCCGCGTCGAAGCCGATGCCCGGCGAAAGCTTTCGATCGAACTCGAATCGGTTCCGGCTGGGAACTACGAGCTGCTGGTCAACAATTCCTCCCAGGGCTTCATCTCCGTCGCGTCCACCGCAGGCGGCACGAAGGGGGAGCTCGAGTTCTCGAGTCGCGAGGACAACGGAGACGAGCTTCCATTGACCTTCGATCCGGCGGGAAGCACTTTCGTGATTCGACTGGGCGACGTGGTTTATTTCGAAGGGGCGCTGGCGGGTTCGCTGGTGACCGGCGGCGATGACGGCAATGGCAGTGGCTCGGGCGCAGGGCTGGCTCCGGATGGCCTGGCGGGCTTGACCTTCGATCTGGACGATCAGCCGGGTGGCGACCAGATGGAATTCACCACCGACACGTCAGGTGTCGACCTGGGAACGAGTCCGGATCCATTTGCCTACGAGTACACCCGGCTGACCGCGACCCAGGCGAGGGTGGAGGTGCGGGATGGAAACAAGCTCGATGCCTATGTCTTCACCTTCACGGCGCTGAACGCCGGCACGTGGGTCCGCGATGAGTATCGCGATGGCAGTTTGCGGGACCGCGACACCGGCCGTTTCCGGGTGATCCGCGGGACGAACTCAGGCGGAACCGGGACCAATGACGCCAACGGGAACGGCTTGGTCAGCCCCCTCAGGTTTGAGCTCCCGCTTTTCAATCTCGGCGCGGCCGCGAGCGGTTCGGCCGCGGCGCGCTTTAGTCGGGACGACCGCGGTCGCCGGCATTTCGAAGTGCAGGTGGAGGACGTGCCGGTGGGAAGTTACAGCGTTCTCGTCGGCGGAGCGGTCGTCGCGAGCCTTGTGGTGACGGAAGTGCCAGGAGGCACGCGCGGCGAGGTTGAGTTTGAAGATGACGACGATCCCGGGCACTTGGCGTTGACGTTTGATCCGTTGGGCCAGGCGGTGGCCGTCAGCCAGGGAGAAACCCTCTACTTTCAGCGCGTGTTGCCGGCAGGAAATTGAATTTTCGTCCAGGGTCGATACTCCCCGAAATTCCTGATGGGCGAGTTCGGCCCGCACAGACATCACCAAAATACATTTTCTATGAAACTCCTTTTGAACTCACGGGCCGGCGGCGTTTCCCTCGGCGGGATCCACCGGACAATGGCCTTCATCGCGCTTCTCGTCGTGGGGGCGACATCCAGCGCAAGGGCGCAGTCCAGCGCCGCCTACGGCACCATCAATAATTTCGACGTGGTCAACGGTACTGGTCAGGAGTGTCACGGATTTGAAATTGAGATCGAAGACGTGCACAGCGCCGATATCACCTACACCTATGGCTGGAATCACTACGGGACACCTCGAATTTCCGAGGACAACTCCAACCCGGCCCACCCGCGGGTCATCGTTCGTTATGCGGCGGTTTTGACGAACGGTGGGTGGTCGGCCTATACCTCGATACCCACCAATGCCATCGCGCCGACGGATGGGCATCAGTTCACGAACCCGTCGGTGAATTTCGGTGGGGAACATTTTGGCTGTGGCTATCTCGGTAGCCCGACCAACATCACCTATCACTGGCTGGTGGACGACGGGTCGGGCGCGTTGGTCCGCGGCGAGGCCGTCAATGTCGCCACGCCCCAGTTCAGCTACGTCCCTCCGCAAGGCGGCGGGGTGGCTCAAGTCGAGGTGGAGCTGCCGGTGGCGCCGGCCCGGCCGGAGCGGGAATATGGTCCGGCCACGTGGGTCAAGTCGATCAAGACCTCGACGCACAACAATCGTGAAGTCCGTTTGCGCGATCTCGTGTCGGATGATCCGAACGACGAGCGCGACCGGAACTGGCGGAACGGGGAACCGGCGGAGGTGGAAGTTGAGTGGCAGCTGCTGCAATTCCGTTTCAGCCGGCCTGGAGGTGGAAAGAACGCGAAGCTGAAAGCGCGTCCCGAGGAATTACCGCAAGGCGATGAGGTCATCACACGGCGGTATGAGTTCTTCAAATACGGTGGGCCGCTGGATCCGGCGAGCGGCGAAGCCTTGACGGAAACGGTCGGGCCGGACGGGTTGCATGGGATCGGCGATTACGAGAACACGGTGGTCGTCGGCGAATACCTCGGCGCGCAAATGTCGGCCTTCGATGTGGCCGCGCCGGTGGGGTTGATTGAGCAGGTGCAGGATGGCGTCGTCAACGAGGTCTATCCAAACCGCCTCATTGTCATTGGCGGAAACCTGCCCTTCCTGGCGACGAACTCGGGCGCGCTTCCGGCGGGCCTGTCTTTCGACGGCGTGACTGGGCAGCTCTCGGGGACGCCCACTGAGAGCGGCGTGTTTTCCTTCACTGTGGGCGCGGTCGCGGGGAACAATCCGGCGGTCCGCCGCACCTACACCATTACGATCGCTCCCAGCGCCGCGGCGGTTCTGCCGCCGCGCAGCACGATTGACACGGTGGCCGAGCCGCTCGAGGCAGGCGTGACCCAGGGCAATGGGACGTTTGCCAACGGATCGGAAGCAACGGTTGTCGCCAGCGCCTCGCCCGGCTTCGCTTTTTCCCACTGGGAGGAGAATGGGCGGGTCGTCAGTTCATCGTCGCGTTACACTTTCACCAACGTGGTGAACCGCTCGCTGGTAGCCATATTTGTCCGGCCATTGCCGCCCCTCCAATTTTCCGTTCCGCAGCCGAACACCCTGCGGTTGACCTGGCCGACCAATCTGGGAAACGCTCGCCTCGAGATGTCCCTCGAATTGCCGGACGCGAACTGGGCTCCGGCTCAACTCCCCGAAACCATCGTTGGCACCAATCGTCAGGTGCTCGTTTCACCCTTGAACGGACGTGTTTTCTTCCGCCTGGCCCAGCCTCAGCCGTGAACGCTTTAGCCTTGTTTGTCCTCAGGAATTCCCAGGCCGACCATCCATTGGCCGGCCCGAAGACCAGGATGGGCATCTTGCGAATCCGCCCAATTGGCGCAGTATAAGAGCCGAATCATGAGCCGAACGGATGCCATGCCGATGTCTGCCGCCCGCCC
>JBGATF010000040.1:0-82895 GCA_044229355.1 Limisphaerales bacterium | reverse complement strand
GGCTGCGGGTTGAGCGGCCAGCGCGGATTTTGTCCTCTGCAATACCTGGCGGGCAATAACCATGCGCTGCACCTCGGACGTGCCTTCGGCGAGTTCGCACAACTTCACATCGCGCAGATAACGCTCAATCGGATAGTCCAAAGTGTATCCGCGTCCGCCGTGGATTTGCAGTGCTCGATTGCAGGCGCGGGTGGCAGCTTCCGAGGCGAAGAGCTTGGCCATGGCGGATTCGCGTTTGGTTTCAAGCCCGCAATCCTGCATGCGCGCGGCGCGAAGCGTCAGCAGTTCCGCTGCCTCCAACTCGGTCTCAGAGTCGGCCAACATCCACTGGATCGCTTGCAGGTCGGCAATCGGTCGTCCGAACTGCTCGCGCTGAATCCCATATCGCGCCGCGGCCTCGATCGCGGCGCGAGCGACACCGATGCCAACCATTGCCACGCCGATTCTACCTCGGTCGAGTAAACTCAGCGCGTCGCGCCGGCCGCGACCGCGCTGCCCCAACAATTCTCCCGACACCCGCTCGAGACGAAGCTCAGCGGTGTCACTGGCCCGCATCCCATAGGTGCGGATCCGCCGCACCCGCCGAACGTCCTTTGCCGGGACCAGAAAGGCGCTCAGTTCGGCGGTGCCAGTAGCGGTGAAACCTGTTTTGGCTAGGACAATGAGCACATCGGCGCGAGAACCTCCGGTGACAAAAGTCTTGCGCCCATCGACTTCCCACCCTGTCGGCGTAGCTCGGGCCACGGTTTGAAGCGCGCTGCTGTCACTCCCGGCCTCCGGCTCTGTTAGGGCCCAGGCCGAGAGTAGTTCGCCGTGGATGAGACCAGGGAGATATCGATGCTTTTGCTCTTCGGTGCCGTGCTCCAGCAGATGGCCTACGCCCAAGGTGTTGTGAACGGCCAAATCGATAGCGAGGGAAGCATGGTAGCGCGCAATTTCCTGGACCATTGCGGAGTAGCTCTCGAGCGATAGCCCCTGACCACCCCACTCCACTGGCGCCGTCAGACCGAGCAGTCCCCGGCGCCCTGCCGATTCGAAAACCGTGCGGGGAATCCATTCGTCGCTCTCCCAACGCTCGCAATTGGGTGCGACTTCCTGGTGGCAGAAATCGCGGACCTCTTTCCACATGCGTTGCTCATTTGCGCCGGGATAAGGTTCGCGCGCGCCAAGGTTTGTATCGTTTTGCCTGCACTCATTCATAGGTGTTGTGGCGGCATCCAAGACCGGAGTTGCGAAGTTGACGACCTGACTGCATGGCGGATTTGGTCATCGGACAAGGTTGCTCTTGCATTTTCCTAGAAACAATCAGCCGAGCTGGGAAAAGGTTACAGCGGCTACCATGCGGGTGATTCGGGGGGCTTCGGAACCCCTCAACCGGTAACTTTCGGATCGATTTCCTGATTGAACGGTGAGAAGCAGTCCCTGTCTGTTATGACCGCCAGCCGAGCCTGTCCGCAATGCGGGGCGCCTTTGCCCGCAGGCGTGGCGGATTGGATTTGTCCGAAGTGTTTGTTCGGCCAGGCTGCAGGTTCCGCGCGATCGAACGCTTCGGCGACCAACAGTTCGCCGGCCGCTGCTTCGTCCGCACCTGCCGTCCTGCATTATTTTGGCGATTACGAACTGCTCGAGGAAATCGCCCGTGGTGGCATGGGAGTGGTCTATAGAGCCAGGCAGGTCTCGCTCAATCGGATCGTCGCGGTCAAATTGCTTCAGTTTGGTGCCTTGGCGCGAGATGAGTTCAAACGCAGGTTTCGGCTTGAGGCCGAGTCCGCTGCCAGCCTGCAGCACCCGAACATCGTCGCGATTCACGAGGTGGGCGAAATTGATGGGCAGCCATTCTTTTCGATGGATTATGTCGCGGGCCCGGATCTGGCTCAACGCGTACGGGGCCAGCCATTGCCCAGCCGCGTCGCGGCGTGCCTGCTCAGGACGATCGCCGAGGCGATCCACTTCGCTCACGGCAAAGGAATCCTTCACCGAGATCTCAAACCGTCCAATATCCTTCTCGACGGTCGTGACCAGCCGCACATCACGGATTTTGGACTCGCCAAGCGGCTGACGGAACTGCCGGTTTCGCTCCCGTCGCAAGATGAGACTTTGACGCTGACGGGCCAGGTTTTGGGCACGCCTGGTTTCATGTCCCCGGAACAGGTTCAAGGCCGCCGAGATTTGACCTCAGCGACAGACATCTATTCGTTGGGGGCTCTCTTCTATTTCCTCCTCACTGGTCGTGCGCCTTTCGTAGCGGACTCCGTGCAGGAGACCTTGCGGCTGGTCGATGAGGTGGATCCGATCTCGCCCCGATTGCTCCATGGATCGGTTCCGCGGGATTTGGAAACAATTTGTTTAAAATGCTTAAGCAAGGAACCAGGCAGGCGCTATGGCAGCGCGCGAGAATTGGCCGAGGACCTGGAGCGCTTTGGAAGAGATGAGCCGATTCGCGCGCGGCCGGCAGGCCGCTGGGAAAAGGGCTGGCGCTGGTGTCGTCGCAAACCCGCGCTGGCTGCGACCGCGGCTGCATTGCTGATGGTGAGCACGATGGGATTTACGGGAATCTTGTGGCAATGGCAGCGTGCTGAGCATCACGTCGTCCGCGAATCCGCCCAACGCGAGCGCGCACAGGCAGCTGTCGCCATGCTCGAACTTCAACGAGCGGAAGGCTTGTTGGAAAACGATGAGACCACCTTTGGTCTCGCCTACCTGGCCCGGATCGTTCGCCAGCAACCTACCAATCCCATTGCCGCGCGTCGACTGCTCGCTGCGCTCTCCCAGCGTGACATCCCATTGCCCAGCGCGCCACCAATGCATCACGGTGAGCGAATCTGGCACGCCGAGTTTAGCCCGGACGGAAAGCGAGTTGTGACGGCTTCCGGCGACAAGACGGCACGCATTTGGGATCGGCACACGGGAGCTGCGCTCACCGCCCCGCTGATTCATCCTGGACCAGTGGTGTTCGCCTCTTTTAGCCCGGACGGTGCGCGCGTGCTGAGTTCCGTCCGAAGGCGCTCGCAACTTTCGACGCCGGAGTATCGAGTTTACCTGTGGGACGCAGACTCCGGGCGCGCTATGGGCGAGCCGATCTTGCACAGCGGCTGGATTCGGACCGCACAGTTTAGTTCGGATGGATCACAAATCTTGACGGCGTCGGAAGATGGCACTGCTCAACTTTGGGACGGAACGACTGGGGCGCGGCGGCATGGTCCATTTATACATCGAGCGGCGGTAAACTGGGCGCGTTTTAGCCCGGACGGGTCGCTTGTGGTGACGGCTTCCGAAGACAAAACCGCCCATCTTTGGAGTACACAAACCGGCCAGCCGGTGGGCTTGCCAATGGAGCACCCGAGTGCAGTCAGGATGGCCGAATTCAGCCCGAATGGTAGATGGGTAGCAACCGCAGCCAAAGACCATGCGACTCGGATCTGGGAGGTCAACTCAGGTAATGTTTTGGCCACATCAATTCATCCATTGGCGATTGCCTGCATGCGCTTCAGCCCGGAAGGGGAACGCTTGGTTGTGTCGACTGACGGTCCGCTGACTCGAATGGTCAACGTCCGCGACGGAACGGTGATTGGCCCTGGTTTCACGCACGCGACCGGGAGCAAGGCCGCAGAATTTGGGCCGGAAGGTGGTCGTGTTCTGACGGCCTCATTGGACAATACCGCGCGTGTTTGGGATGCGTCGTCCGGCATGGCTTTGACCGCGCCCATGCAACACGACGGGTTAATCTGGGATGCGCATTTCAGCCGGGACGGTCACTCGGTGGTGACCGCCTCGGCTGATAGGACTGCGCGGGTCTGGGATGTCCGTCGAGGAAGCTCCAGCGGATTAGTCGTTCGAACCTCGTCGCCCTCTCGGGTGGCTGAGTTCTGTCCCGACGGGGAGTTCATCGTATCTGGAGCAGAATCCGGGTCAGTGCGGTTTTGGGGAGCGCGGGACGGTCAACCATTAGGACCTACGGCCACCCACCGTTCACAGATCATCTCCATAAAATTCAGCCCGGACTCCACGCGAGTGGTGACCGCATCAGCTGACGGGAGCGCTCGAGTTTGGGATGCGCGCACCCACCTCGCTCTATCCCCTTGGCTACGACACGGGGCGGTTCTTGAAGCCGCAGACCTGAGCCCGGACGGCCGGACGCTGGCTACAGTTTCTGCATCCGATCCGTACATCCGGTTCTGGGACGTGCAGATGGGCCGGCTACGAGGGAGTCCACTTCGGGTTCTTTCAGGCGAGGGCGGAGGCATCCGGGTCATTCGGTTCAGTCCCGACGGCCGGACGTTTTTGACCGACGATTTTCTGCGCGATACAGGGCAGATTCGGGATGCCGAATCTGGGAGGCTGTTGATCGAGTTCCAAGGCCATGAAGGCTATCTGCTCGATGCGGAGTTCAGTCCCGATGGACGAACGGTAGCCTCGGGTTCCGAAGACGGCTCTGTTCGTCTCTGGGACGCACGCACTGGTGCCGCGTTGACGGAGCCGATGCGGCACAAAGCTGTGGTCCGGGATGTTTGCTTTAACCGCGACGGTCGACGCTTGGTTTCGGCTTCGGAAGATGGAACGGCGCAGGTCTGGGATACGGCTACAGGGCGGCCGGTGGGAGAGCCATTGCGGCATCGAGGTTGGGTGCAGCAGGCGCTGTTCAGTCCCGATGGAGATCTGGTGGCGACGGCTTCCTACGATGGAACTGCCCGGCTCTGGGATGCACAGACGGGCCGTCCGGTCGCCGAGCCTTTTCGCCACGGAGGCAGGGTTTATTCGGTTCGATTCAGTCGCGATGGCCGGCACTTGTTGACCGCTTCTGCTTCCGGCAGCGTGACGCTTTGGGATATCCCACCCCCGGCGCGAACAGATATCCGCGTGGCGAAGGCAGTAGCCGAGCTCGCCGAGGCCATCCTCGGTCAGCGCGTGGACGACGAGGGTGCGCTGGAAAGGGTTTCCCATGATCATTTGGTAGAGGTCAAGAAACGCATCGCGGAGCTTCCCCCGGAGACAGATTGTTCTCGCTGGCTGAGTTGGATTCTGGCGGATCGGACCACCCGGTCGATCTCGCCGTACTCGCAAGTCACGATATCGAATCATGTCTGGTCACTCGCTCAGGATACAAATGTTTCGTCTTGGAGCGAAGCGTTGAGGCTGTGCCCCGAACAAAAGTATGCCTTCGCGCAACTGGCGCGACATCACTTGCAGCAAAGCAAGGACCTCGATTCGCCCGAAGCGGCGCGAGCGGATTGGGCGAGCCTCCAAGCACTGAGATTTGCCCCGTTGGATTGTTGGAGCTGGTATTGTCGACGCGACGTCGTCGAGCATTTGGGCAGTTGGACCAACTTTTTGGCTGAAGCTGACGCTGCGATCCGTGCTCGTGCCGAGAACCAGTACGCCTGGTATTTCCGGGGCGTGGCGTTTCTCCAGATGGAGCAATGGGAGGCGGCGACGGTCGCCTTCAGTCGCTGCCTGGCACTGGGTCGCCAATACCCTCGACACGAGACGGAACCGCCGGTTCGCAAGGAAATCCTTCTATCCCGAGCGACTGCTTGGCGAATGCTGAAGCGCATGCCCGAACTCATCGTGGACAATCTGGACGCGCACGGACTTCCCGCGCGAGAGCCCAACGTAAGCTCGAATCTGGTTGACCTGAGTGCGTTCTATAATGGTGGCAAAGACGAGGAGTTCCCCGGACGGGTCAGTCGGCTGTGCGGAGTGGATTTTGATGTTCGTGGTTGGATTAACCTGGGAGAGCCTCTCCCGGGGCCACCCAAATCGGCTCCGCGCGGCCTAATCGAAGACATCCCTCTGGGCCGGCTGTGCCGTCGCCTTCACATTCTGTCCACCGGTTCCTATCTGAGCCACGCTGGGCGTGGGAGCGACGGAAGTTTTGAAGAGCATTTTGATGTTTCCCTGGGAAATCAGATCGGACGCTACGTGGTTCACTACGCTGACGACGAGACGGTGGAGATACCGATTTTGCATGGCCGCGATGTACGCGACTACTGGAACTTTCCAGAAAGCAGAGCCGACGATCCGGGGTTGGTGGTGGCCTGGACCGGCAGCACGATGGCCAGCCGCCAACACCGAGCTAAGACCCGACTTTACAAGACAACCTGGGAGAATCCTCGGCCGGACGTGATGATTCGCAGCGTGGACCTGATTCATGGCGGGACCCGCGCCGTGCCGATCCTTGTGGCGCTCACCATTGAGCCATGACGGCGTTGGATTCGTCGCGTGCGTCCGTGTTAATATCGGGAAATAGCGGCTCGCAGGCACTCGCTGCCATTCCCTCGGCAGGCCCACCGCGAAAAGCTACCCGAAGACGGCAAACAGTTGCCGAATCTCGTCGTCGACCTCGGCCGGCGTGAGGACCGTCTGGGCAATCGCGTGGCGCAGGCAATCGCGATAGCGTTGGCGCAGACGGTGAACGGCCACTTTGACCGCGCCTTCGGTAAGGCCAAGCGGCGCTCCAGCCTCCGCCATCGTGAGCGGCGCCTTGTCGCCGGACAGGAAGATTTTCAACTGTTCAAAGGTGGCTCCGCGGCCGGAGTGGGCATACTCGCTTGCTAGGGCCTTGCCCGCTTCCTCCAGCAGGGTTAAGGCCCAGGCCTGATCGAACAATTTCTCTGGCGACTCGTGGTGGGCTGCTTCCCGGAGGTAGCGTCCCTCGGCAGAAATTTCGTCCAGGGGAATCAGGACGGCTCCACCTCCGCGCTTTTGGGCGCATTCCCGATTCCATTCATTGGCCAGAAACCGTTTGAGTGCGCACATGAGAAACCAGCGGAACTTGCCGCGCTCCCGCCGGACGGCTGACAAATAGTTCTTCTCGAGGAAGCGCGCGAAAAATTCCTGGGTCAGATCTTGGGCGTCGTGGACATCATAACCCCGCCGTCGGATGTAGGCATAGAGTGGATACCAATAGGTCTGGCAGAGCCGTTCCAGGGCTCCGGACGCTTGGGGCTCATTCTCGGCTCCGGCCTGGAGCACGACGCTCCAATGGGTCGTGACGAAGGCCGCCTGCGCAGGCGATGGGTCAAAATTCGACATTCCGGCCATGTCCGTATTTATGGCCAATCGAATTTTACCTGGCAAGCGCGGTAGCGCGAGCGGTGAACTCCAGGTGGTGCCAAGGCCAGCCAGGCGTCATTTCCACTCAAAAAAAATTCGTCTGCCACCTCATTCGTCGACACGCCACTCGGCCGGCCACGGTCAGACCTCCAATTCGTGGCGGCACTCGTCGTCGTCGGCACGTCGATGACGTCCGGGTGCTGCCCGAATCGCCGATCCCCCATCAAATGCGCGCGACGGCGCGCCAGCCTGTAACCATTTCGTTTCCTTCCTGATTGATTGAAGTATGACCCGGCCATTAGCGGCCTAAGCAAACTCGCCCTCCAATGAAACACATCCTTTTCCTCCTGTATTTCTTAAATCTGGCGTCTGGCGCCATGGCAGCTTCCAACACCACGCTTTACGAAACCAGCTTCGAGCCACCGGCCTTCACTCCTGGCGTCCATCTTCGCGGCCAGGATGATTGGGAGATGTATCATGACGGAGAGGCCATCTCCGTTGCCACCAACAACGCGCATACCGGCACTCAATGCCTGCGCTTTGACGGGTCCCTATTGGAGCAAAACGGACCCAACCACGCCACCGCATACTGCTTTTCGCGCGCCCTCGACGCCTACAGCAATAATCCACCGGCCATTGTCGAGCTCACGACCAGCGTACGCCTCGACGGCCCGCGCACGGGCACCAACGGTACACCGGCGGAAGACATCCTCAGTGCCAATTTCATGGCGGTCGTCCCGCGGCCCGACGGGCAAGGTGAATTGCTGGGCGGGTTCTTCGTCTCGTCTGCCGGCAAAATCTGGAGCTACAGTCCGAACGCCGCGGATAACTACAAACACTCCGTGCCCTACAACTTCGGAACCTATCGCACGCTGCGGCTGCGCATCGATTTCGTCGCCCGCACACTGCGTTACTTTGTCGATGGGACCTATCTTGGGCTGATGAACTTTCCGTCCTCTATCACTACCGATCGGCTCTACGGCGCGTATCTTTTTCTCAACGGTGCGCTCGATCCGATCGACACGCCGGAGCTGACCTACCGAATGGAGGATTACACAGCTTATTTCGACGACTACAACATTGTCTCCGTGCCATTGAGCCCGGTTAATGCCGTGATTGAGTTTGCGTCCACCAATGTTTTAACTGACGAGTTCAAGCCCACCGCCAGCATCAATGTTGTAAGACGCGGCTTCACGAGTGCCGCTGTGCGCGTCACGGTCAGCACGACCAACGGGACGGCTATCGCAGGCGAGGATTACGAAGCGACATCGGGCTTCGTCACCTTCGCGGCCGGGGAAACCAACAAGATTTTTGAGGTGCCGTTGAAGGATAATTTTTTCCCCCAGCCGGATCGGACATTTGGCCTAGAAATTACGGAATTGCCGCCTGGCGCCAGTACAGGCAGGCCTCGGGTCAACGTGCTCATACGCGATGACGAGCGACCGGGCAGTATTGACTATTCCTGGTTTTCGAATTACGGGCTGCCACCGTTGGAGCCCAACGAAGTGAAGTTTGCAGTGCCCCTTGTTTATCCGTTTCCCATTCAAGCCGATGGAAAACCGATCATCTCGTTCGATGTCGAAGGCCCGAACGTAGTCCAGTATTTCCGGGTCGTGCGGCTCAATACCGACGGGTCTCTGGACGGCAGTTTTCCGCCGATTGAAAGCAGCCGATGGATTACTGCTTGGCCGATGGCCTCGGGCGGTATCGTCCTCTTGGAGGACAATTATCCCCATGGATATCTCGTCACTCGCCGCAATTCGGATGGCACGCCTGACCGGACATTCTCTGCTACGATAACGAACAGTTCGATTGCGGGTGTCAAGGGGGTGACTGACGGAAAAATATATGTTTGGGGTGATCGTATTGGTGCAAATGGATTCACCCCAAGAAATCTGGTGCGCCTCAATAGCGATGGATCCCTGGATACGACTTTCTCAGCCAAAATTACGAACTCCTTTTTCTTTGTGTGGCCTCAAACCAATGGAAAAGTGCTGGTGACGCGCGGGCCTGGGTCGGGAACGGACGTTGGCGTCTGGCTGCTGAACGACGACGGTTCAACCGCCACGAACTTCAATGTTGGAACCGGCCTGAGCGAGACCGGCACCGGCGGCACCGGGATCAGTACCGTGGTAGCCCAACTGGATGGAAAATTTGTGTTGGGTGGATCGTTCAAGAATTTTAACGGGCAACTTCGGAACAGCATTGTGCGGCTGAATCCAGATGGCTCCATTGATAAGTCGTTTGCAACGGGCCAAGGATTTACCCTTCGTAATTTCTCGGGAGACCGAGTGCCGGCATATACTTCAGTCTACTCTTTGAGTAACGGCAGAATTCTGGTCTCTGATGATCTGGACCAGTTTAACGGTCAGCCGGTAACGGGACCGGTCATTCTCAATCCTGATGGGAGCCGGGATAGCACCTTTGACGGCACCATCCCGAATGGGCGTTCGTATGTAGAACACAATTACGTATTAGCCGTCATCGACGATCAACCGATCTTTTTCAGCGACTACGGAGTCGGCCGCCTGCGGATGGATTTGCTCTTGCGCATCGTCTCTCAATCTCGAGACAATGCGGGCACGAACCACGTCACCGCCAACGCGCTCACCGGTCGAATCTACACGTTGCAAGGCTCGGGCACGCTGGCCACGTGGGATGATCTCGTCACGCAACCCGCATCGACGAACCGAATCCAGTTCACTGACACGCCTACGAATGCGCCTGGGTCATATTTTTACCGGGTCAAACAGAACTAACGAACCCATGCCCGCGTCGCACGCCCGAATGCTACCCGGCAGGTGGAGTTGGGCGAAGGCGAGTCTGCTTTTGGAATCGCTTGTTCTCACCACGTGCGTTTCGGCGGACCCAGCCTGCGCCCCAGGACATGTTCTGGTCGGCTTTAAGCCAGAAGCCCAGGCCGAATTGCATGGTGTCACTCCGAGGGAACAACTGCGAACACTAATCGGGCAGCTGGGTTTGCCAGCGGGAGCTCGTCTGAGCGAGACTCCACTAACCTACTTGCACCGCGACAAAATGGCTGCCCAAAGCCGCGGGGCGGTCGGGCCCGTGGATCTGAACCGTTTCCTCTACCTGCGCCTGCCACCTGGGCTAACCCCGCCCGAGTGCGTCCGACGGCTGGAACATCATCCCTTAATCGAATACGTGGAACCCGATTGGATCGGGACCGGCGGTGAGGTGATTCCCGCCGATCCCGGCTTTGCCGATCAGTGGCATCACCGGAACGTTCTTACTCCCACCGCTTCCATTCAGACCCCACTCGCGTGGGACATCACCCAAGGCTCCTCGAATGTTCTGGTCGCGGTGCTCGACAGCGGGCTCGCAGACTTACCGGAATTCATCGGCCGTACGGTCCCCGGCTACAACTTCGCCTACACGAACGAGGTCACAATCGACGACAACGGCCACGGCACCCAGGTCACCAGCCTTTTGGCCGCCAACGCCGGCAACGGTGTTTTGGGCTGCGGCGTAGATTGGCACTGCCGGATTATGCCGCTGAAAGTATTCGACGCGGATAACCGGGGACTCTACTCCTCGTGGGCCCAGGCAATCGACTACGCCGTCAGCAACGGCTGCAAGGTCATCAACCTTTCCGGAGGAGGACCGGAGTTCAGCCGGGCGGTGCAACGTTCAATTACCAATGCCATCGCGCGTGGGACAATCTTCGTCACCGCCGCCGGCAACGATTCCGCCACCAACCTGAGTTTCCCTGGCTACCTGCGTGAGCCGATTTCCGTGGGGGCGACTGACGCTCAGGATCGGCGGGCTCCCTTTAGCAACACGGGGCCGCAACTCGATCTGGTGGCACCCGGCCTGGATGTCATCGCCGTGGGGCTGGCCGGAGAGCCGCACACGGTGCGCGGGACTTCGTTCGCGGCGCCGTTAGTTTCCGGCATGTGCGCGCTGCTGGCCGCATTGCGCCCCAATCTGACCCCGGCCGACGCGCGGTTGCTCTTGTGTGCCGGCGCCGACGACGAAGTGGGCGGCCCCGCAGATACGCCGGGGTTCGACCTGGAATACGGCTGGGGCCGTCTGAACGCGTTCAACTCGGTCCTGCTGGCTATGACGCGGGTGGACGAGATCCATCGCACCAACGGCGTCACCCAGTTGTCATGGCGCAGTCCCGCCAATGCTGCCGGCAAGCGGCCGTTTCAAATCGCCATTCGGGCAGCGCTCGACGCTCCTTGGGAGGTTACGGCGCAGACGAATACGTTCCGCTACAGCGCGGGCCGCACCAGGTGGGAAGACAGTGGCCTGGCGGCCGGAGTGGCGGGAGAGGGCCGTTTTTACAGGATCCAGATCCGCCCCCTGCCATAATCTCCATGATGCGATCGCGTTGGCGCAACAGGTGGACTGCCACCCTGACCGCGCGTTCGATCAGGCCTAGCCGTGCGCCGGCCTGTGCCATCGTGAGCGGGGGCTTATCGCGAGAAAGGAAGATTTTCAAACCGTCAAATGTGGCCCCGCGACCGGAGTCGTCGTAGGCGCGTACCAGGGCCTTTGGCCACTTGTTCGAGAAGGCTTAGCGCGCAGCCCTAGGTCCACTAGTTTCTTCGGCGATTCGTGGCGCGTTGACGTCGCATCCAATCCCCAAGTGACGAGCATCGAGAATGTTGGTCCTGTGTAGGGGATACACCCGTCCGGCGGGAGGAACGTCTATGGTTGGACTTGATGACGACAAGACGGACATGTCGGGTGGAGAAGCACGAGCAAACAGGGGTTACGACGTCTGCAGGGCCGCCATTCCCGAGCCCGCCGGCGGATTTGGCAAAATGGAGCGGGCAAAATCCCCCCTTAGATTCCAAGCTAAGGCCCGACGACGGCTCAGCCTCAGAGAGCCAAGCTTCGGCGACTCAACTTTGGCAGAAAGAACGCCTCGCCTATTCCATTCAGGAAGCGGCTGACCTTCTTGGAGTAAATTATTTCAGCGTTTATCGGCTGATCCAGCGGAAGCGTTTGCGAGCGTGCCGGGCGCTCAGGGGAAAGCTTCTGATTCCTCGGGATGAACTGCTGCGATTGCTGAAGGATGATTGAACGCATGCCTGGGGGTTCCGCGAGGAGGTGCGGTCAGACAGGCGCAAAGTACGGGGTGCCTCGGTTAGCGGAGGAATTCGGAGAGGGAATTGTCCCGGCAGGTTCACTCGGCCGGCACCATCCAACCCCACGGCAGTGCTAGAATGTCAGTGTCGAGAGGACGACTTTGGCCTGCGTGAAGGATGACGCTTCGGACGAGGACCTGATTCTTCTTGAGTGAATCGCGAAACGCTCGGATTCCGCTGGCATCCGAAGTAGTGATTGCACTGCCGGACTTGATTTCCAAGGCCACCAACTGGCCATTTTGCTCCAGGATGAAGTCGACTTCGCGACCCGGTCGGTCCCGCCAGAAATAGATTTTGCGCTGAAGTGGTTCCAAGGCGCGCCAAGTTTGCAGGGTCTGGTAAAGGGTTTGCTCAAGCCAGAAGCCCGAGTCGGGGCGGGCGGTGGCTTCCGCCGGCTTTTTGATGCCGGCCAGCAATGCCGCTAACCCACAGTCGGTCCAAAGCAGTTTCGGAGTCTTGACGAGCGCAACGTTGGGATTGGTGGCGAAGGGTCGAATGCGGGTGACGAGGCAGCCGGTTTCCAGAAGGTTCAAATACCGGTGGGTCGTGGGGTGGGTGAGCGCGGCGTCGCGAGCGACCTCGGCCTGATTCAGAAGTCGACCTGTACGATGAGCGGCGAGCGCCATGACGCGTTGGAAATCTGGGAGGCTGGAGACATCGGTCAATTGGCGGAGATCGCGCTCCAGATAGGTTTGAACGTACGCGGATAACCAGAGGGAGCGGTCGGAATCGTTATCCAGGGCGAGTGCCGGGGGATAGCCTCCACGCAGGAGCCATGTCGGCCAATTCCCCGTTTCGGCCGGCCACTCCCGAAAATCAAAGTCGGGAGCGAAGAGCCGATCCAGAGGCGATAGCGCGTTCTTTCGCTGCCGCCATTCGGACGGGCAGAACGGGGGCAGTTCCAAGTAGATGGCTCGGCCGGCCAGCGTGTCGGCGACTCGGCCCATCAGCAGGAGATTGGCGGATCCAGTCAGCAGAAAGTCGCCGGACTGGCGCCTTTCATCGACGGCGCGTTTCACTGCCAGGAGCAAAGGCGGGGTGCGTTGCACTTCACCCAGCGTGATCGGGCGGCTGTGGAGGAGCGCGTCTGGATGCTTGTCGGCTTGGTCGAGCACGCCGACCTCGTCCAACGTGAAATAAGCCCGATCAGCGCCGATCGATTTGACCAGCGTGGTCTTGCCGGTCTGCCGTGCGCCGGTGACGACGGTGACGGGCATAACCTTGAGCGCAGATTCGATATTTTTAATAAACCAGCGTGAACGAAATTGTTTCATAGAGTGAAATAAATCATTTCACGGCGTGAAGAGCAATTTTTTTGGTATTTCAGCTCGTGCCGCGCGGTATCGCGTGCGGCGTAGCCTGGCGTCTCGTGTGGTGCCGGCTGCTTCACCCGTTCCATTGTATACTGCCATTGTATACTACTTGGTGTTTTTGGGGCCAAAAGTAGCCAACGGGGGTAAAAGGCCGGATCGCGAAAACCCCTGTAAACATTGGGGAATCAAAAGGTGCCTAACAAAGCTAAAACGCGATTTCGATTTAGAAGGCAGATGCTCTATCCAACTGAGCTACGGGCGCACGCAATCCGCTGGCGGTGATTATGCCCGGGACCGATTTCGCGGCAAGCTCATCCGTCGTTCGCTCACGACCCAACGCGTTTCGGTCGCCAAAACGACAATCCCGCTCGCTTCATCAAGCGAGTTCCCGAACGTCCAAAAAAGCTCGTGCTGCCGGAGCCCGAGCAGTTCGAGAGATTCGTCCACGAAATTGAATCGGGCGGAAGTGGTTGGTCCAAGCCCTGTGCTGACCTCGTTCGGTCCCTGGCCTTTGGCGGATTTCGAATTTCCGAGGTCAAGTTCATCGAATGGAGGGACTGCGATTTCCGCCGTGGAGTGATCAAGGTGTGGGGCGATCCGGAAACGCGGACGAAGAACGGCGAGTTCCGCGAGGTGCCGATGATTCCCGAGATGCGCGCTCTCCTGGAGCGGCTCGCCAAGGAGCACTCGGAGTTACCGCTGGAGGGCCCGGTGATGGTGGTGAACGAGTGTCAGCGGGCCATCGACCGCGCGGCTATGGAAACACATCCCAGATGAACCGGATTTGAGAAAGGCTGAACAATGAATGCGGACAGACAATTGGTCGAAACCCTCGCCCACACCGAGGATCTCTCGCTCGCGCAGGTGGCGGCAGCGGTGCATACCAGCATCTTCTACTTCTGCAAACTGTTCAGGAAAGTGACGGGGACGACTTTTACTGAGTTCGTCTCGCGCACCCGTGTCGAGAAAGCGAAGAATCTCCCGCTCGATCCGAATCTGCGCGTCAGCGAAATCGCCTACGAAGCCAGATTTCAGTCGCTCACGCACTTCAACCGCGTGTTCAAGAAAGTCGCCGGCGAATCACCGACCGTATATCGGGGACATTTGCCGAAGATCTGTTTTCAGAGCTAGTGTCCTGAGTGATTAATTCGTTACATAATGCGGCCAGGAGTTTTCGCCGGAGCAAGGCGCGAGCGACGAGCATATCCGCAATGGATCTGTGAGGAGCGAGCAACGCCGCTCGGGCGAAAAAGAACGGCCGCCCTTCGGGTTGCGCCCCGATCGCCCTGTGGCGTGGGTGTTCCGCAGTCAACCCGCATTGCGGGGCTCCAACGTTACGCCACGCCACCCGGCGATCGGGACGCAACATTATGCAACGAATTAATCACTCAGGACACTAGCGGACACGGCAATGAATGCCCGAAGTCCTGGGAAACGAGATGAGAACCATCCGAAGCAAATCGAGGAAGGAGGCCACCCGATGGCTCAGCACCAATGGTTTGATAGTCGATGGGCAATTCCCTTTCATGCCACCTGATGCCCAGCACCTTCGTTCCCCCCTTTGCTCTATTTCAGCTGCGGCTCTTCGTCGAGCACCCACCCAATGTTTTCCACGCCACTTGGTGCGGACGTTGCCCTTGCATTACCGCTCCCGAGTTGATAATTGGCGTGGGAACCCGACCGGCGTCATGCCTTCTAAAAATCGAGCCAAGCGCGTTACTTCACCTCCGTGCGAAGCGGGAGCGAGAAACAACGCCGAGCCCGCAGTGAAGCCCTCCTCGAAGAAAACACCCGCGACGATCCGCATGCGGTCTTTGACCCAGAGCGAGCAACGCCTTAAATCCGAGACCGCCGCTTTGTCGCGGCTCAATGAGGCCAGCGCCCGGCTGTGGCAGACCCAGGATCTGAACAAGGGGCTGGATGAAATCCTGGCCGCGGCGATCGAACTGCTCAGCGCTGACTTTGGGAACATCCAGCTCTTCGATCCGAACGATGGCGTGCTGCGCATCGCCGTGCACCGCGGTTTCAAGCGCCCGTTCCTCGAATACTTCCGCGAGGTGTCCGCGAAGGAGAACGCAGCCTGCGGTCGCGCGCTGCGAAGCGGACGGCGCATCATCATCGAGGACGTGGAGAAGGACGCGGCGTTTGCACCCCATCGGGCGGTGGCCCGCTCAGCCGGCTACCGCGCGGTGCAATCCACGCCGCTCATCGCGCGCGACGGCCGGCCGCTGGGGATGATCTCCACCCACTTCCGCGCGCCGCACCGCCCGGGCAAGGCGGATCTTCAGAGCCTCGACCTGTATGCGCACCAGGCGGCGGATTTCATCGAGCGCTGCGACGCCGAGCAGGCGCTGACCGAAAGCCGGGAGTCATCGCTCGCGGTTGTGGATGCGCTTTCGGCGCACATCGCGGTCGTGGATGAGAAGGGCAACATCGTGAAGGTGAACGAGAGCTGGCGCCGGTTTGCGCGGCGAAATCGCGGCGTCCCGGAAACCATGAACGAGGGCGCAAACTATGTGAGTGCCTGCGAGAAAGCGGCGCGGGACGGTTCGGACGACGCGGCGAAGCTGCTCAAGGGAATGCGCGATGTTCTGGCGGGCAAGGTTCGTGAGTTCAGCTTCGAGTATCCCTGCCATGCACCGGACAAGGAGCGATGGTTCATCGTGCGGGTGACCCGCGTGACCGATGGTGGACGGCGAGGCGTCGTTTTCGCCCATGAGGACATCACTGGAAGAAAGGAGGCTGAGCTGGCGCTTCGCCGGAGCGAGCAGCGCCTGCAGAAGGTCCTGGAGATCGAGACGGTGGGTGTGATGTTCTGGGATCTGACGACAGGCTGCCTCGTGGATGCGAACGAAACGTTCCTGAAAATGATGGGCTACACCCGGGCGGACATTGCATCCCGCAAACTCACTTGGCAGAAGTTCACGCCGCGGGAGTATCATGACGTGAGCCTCGCGGAGATCCGGAGATTTCATGCGCACGGACGCATCGGCCCCTACGAGAAGGAATACCTCCGCAAGGACGGCACGCGGCAATGGTTCGTCTTCGCCGGCAGTTCGCTCGGGGGGAACGCCGCCGTGGAATTCTGCGTGGACATCTCTGCGCGGAAGGACGCCGAGGCGGCCCTGCGAGACCAAAAGGATCTACTGCGTGCAGTCACGGAATCCACGCCCGACCTCATCTTTGCAAAAGATCGTGAATCCCGATGGCTGATGGGGAATCCCGCGGCTTTTGCGGTGATTGGCAAAACGGCATCCGAGGTAATAGGACGGAGCGAGGCCGAATGGCATGATGATCCGGGTCAGGCCGCGGTGCTCCATGCAACCGACCGGCGGATCATGAAATCCGGCGTGGCCGAGACCATCGAGGAAGCTTTTACCTCCTGTGACGGGCAAACGCGGACCTACGAATCCACCAAGAGCCCGATGCGCGACGCGTCGGGAAGGATTGTCGGCATCGTCGGGGTGGCGCGCGAGATCACCGCGCTCAAGGTGGCAGAGGAATCGCTGCGCGTGAGCATGCACCAGATCCGGACGCTCTCCCACGCGGTGGAGCAGAGCCCGGCAATCGTCGTAATCACCACACCGACGGGCGAGATTGACTATGTGAACCGGAAGTTCACTGAGGTCACCGGCTACACCTTGGAGGAGGTGCTCGGCAAAAACCCGCGCATCCTCAAATCAGGGGACCAACCGGAGGCGTTTTACAAGGAAATGTGGGACACGATCACGGCCGGGAGGGAATGGCGCGGGGAATTCTGCAACAAGAAGAAGAGCGGCGAGCGGTTTTGGGAGTATGCGGTGATTGCGCCGGTCACTGGATCGGATGGCAGGGTGCAGCACTTCGTGGCCATCAAGGAGGACATCACCGAACGGCGTCAGGCGCTGGCGACCCTGCGCGACCGCGAAGAGCGGCTGCGGGCAATCCTCAACGCCGTGGTGGATGCGGTCATCACGATTGACCGTCATGGCGTCATCACAAACCTCAACCCAGCCACGGAGCGCATGTTCGGTTATACCGAGGCGGAGATGATCGGTCGGAATGTGAAGATGCTGATGCCGTCGCCGTATTCCGCAGAGCACGATCGCTACCTCGACAATTATCACCGGACTGGTGTGCGGAAGATCATCGGCATCGGCCGCGAGGTTCAGGCGCAGCGGAAGGACGGCACCACCTTCTCCGTGGATCTGGCGGTGAGCGAGGTGGACCACATGGGCCTCTTCACTGGTGTCATCCGCGACATTTCCGAGCGCAGGAAGCTCGAGCAGGCGCTGCTGGACGTGATCGAGCGCGAGCAGCGAAGGCTGGGTGAGGAATTGCACGACGGGCTGGGCCAGCACCTCACGGGACTGGAGATGTTAAGCCATGCCCTCGCCCTCGATTTGGAGGAAACAGCGCCGAAGCAGGCACGGAGGGCGCGGAAACTGAACGAGGAACTTCGCGACACGATCACACTGACGCGCCTGATCTCGCATGGCCTCGCGCCGCTTCCTTCCAACGGTGAGGGGCTGATGGAGGGGTTGGAAAAGCTCGCCCAAAGCACAGCGCGAATTCCGGGAAAGAGCTGCCACTTCACCTGCGTGTCACCCGTCATGGTGGACAACCCGGCAGTGGCGATGCACCTGTATCGCATCGCACAGGAGGCGGTGAATAACGCGCTCAAGCATGGGAAGGCCAGGAAGATTGAAATCACCCTGCGGGAACTCCCTGGCACCCTCGAACTCCGCGTCGAAAACAACGGGCGCACTTTCCGAGCCTCCGATCTGGATCGAAGCGGGCTGGGCCTAAGCGCCATGCGCCACCGCGCCAGCGTGATCGGCGCGACTCTCGTCATCGAACCCAGCAAACGCAGCGGAGCAAGAGTCGTCTGCACCCTGCGCAAACTCCTATGAGAACGAAGGGCAAGACGGGAACGCGGGCCGTAGCTCCCTCATCGCGGGCACTGACGAAGAGGCAGCGCGTCATGTTGGTGGACGACCACCCGACGACTCGCGAGGGGCTGGCCGCCATCATCGACCGGCATGCGGACCTCGAAGTTTGTTGTGAGGCCAGCCAACGGTCTGATCCGTCACGCCGTGCGCTAGGTGGAGACGCAAGACGCGCATTGACCAGTGCGGTCGGAAGCCCAAGGCGACGCGGTGTAGGGAATAAGTTTATTGAAGCGGCGTGCCGGCCGCTAACTTCGCCTCGTGCTTCGTATGGCACTCTCATTGCCATGGAAGCCACTGCCATCATGGATGAAGCGATTCCGGCTGCGGATTCAAGTGAAGGAGATCGACCCCTGCGGGCCGTCATCGCCTACGACGATCTCGCTGCCGGCAAGCGCGCGATGCGCGTCCTTGCGGACATCGGGGGAGACGCGCGCTCCGCCTCGGGGCAGGCGGGCGCATCAACGCACGGGGCGAGTGCGGCCAACGCGTCTCCCTGTCCGGCCTCCCAGCGGGGCAAGGGCCTGGGTTAGGTAGGCACGGCTCGAGAGCGTTTGCGCCGCCTTTCAGGGCAAGAACGGCAACAACGGCAGGAATGGCAGGCAGGAACGAAGGGACCGGTTTTGAGCATTGACAACCCGGAGGGCGGCGGGCTTTAACTATCGCATCTCATGAAATCCGTCCGCGGAGGGCGTCCACTCCTCCGCTCGTCGTTCTGAGTCGAACTGATTCGGCTGCTCACGGACGGCGCGCGCGGTGTTCGGTCTCCGTTTGAGACGGGCAACCGTATACCCTGAACTGATCCGACCATGCGACTCCTTCGAACCTTCCTGCTTTCGTTGTTCCTGACCGGGCTCGCCTCTGCGTGGGCCACGGCCCAGACGGTGCCGGGATTCCTGAAGTTTGAGTCTTACGCCAATCTTCCAGGCGCCACGGTCGCCGATCTCACCGGCGCGGCCAAGTTCCCTGGCTCACCCGACCATGTTTGGTATGCGACGGCATTCGACACGCGGACGGTCTACCGGGACGACAGCCACACCAACACGGGCGTGCGCTTGTCGGGGTTCATCACTCCGAGCGAATCGGGTGACTACGAGTTCTTTCTACGCAGTGACGATGCGGCGGAGTTGTATTTGAGTCCCGATGCGAATGAAGTCGGCCTCACGCTGATTGCGTCGGAAACCACCTGCTGCGGGCCGTTTGAGGAAACGGGCGCACCGGAGACTTCAGCGCCTCGGTCCTTGGTCGCGGGTCAGTCTTATGCCGTCCGAGCGCTCTACAAGCAGGCGACGGGTGGTGATTACTGCCAGGTGGCCTGGCGAAAGGTTGGGAACGCCACGCCCGCGGCCAGCCTTCGCCCCATCCCGGCCTCCTTTCTTTCAGCCACCATGCCGCCCGCGGGCCAAGTGACCATTACGACGCCGCCCGCGTCGGTGACGGCGCCGGCCGCTGGTTCGGCCACGTTTCGCGTCGCGTTCAACTACACGCCAGGGCCAGTCGTCGTGATCTGGCAGAAGGACGGTGTCAACCTGCCCGGACGCCTGGGCGACACGCTGACCATCCCGTTTCTTGCCGCGTCGGATGCCGGCGCTTACCGGGCCGTGATCTCGATTCCCGGGGCGACGGCGACCAGCGCGGCCGCCACTCTGACGGTGACGCCGGACGTCACGCCGCCGCGTGTGGTCAGGGCGGTCGTGGCGGATTCGTTGGCGGCTGTGGTCGTGGAGTTTTCGGAGCCCGTGGATCCCGAGGCCATGAAGGATTCGTTCGTCTACACACTGTCCGATCAAGGGGGCAATCAGCTCAATGTGAATTCGGCCATCGTCTTGGGACCTGCCAAAGCCCGTCTGACGACAGACCCCTTAACTCTCGGGGAGACCTATTCCCTGGCCATCGCGGCCCTCGCGGATCTGGCTGGCAACAATCCCGCGGACGGCAACAGCTTTTCTTTTCCAACGGCGAACCGGACCCGCGGCGGCCTGATCTTCGAGGCCTACTTGAACTTGGGTGGCACTGATGCATCGGTCATTCGGGGAGACCCGCGTTATCCGGATCAGCCGGACATTTCGGCCTACATCACGCAGTTTACCAGCCGCCAAATATTTGCCGACGCGCAAAGCCAGGACAACTACGGGGGTCGCATCTACGGCTGGATCGTGCCGAATGAGACGGCGGAGTATCAGTTCTTCCTGCGGAGCGACGATGGGTCTCAGCTTTATCTCAGCCCGGACGAATACTCGGCGCACTCGGTTTTGATTGCGTCCGAGGGCAGTTGTTGCGGGCCGTTTGAAGAACCTGGCGCACCAGAGACGTCAGCGCCGATCACCCTGAACGCGAATCAGCCTTACTTCGTCGAGGCGCTCTGGAAAGAGGGCGGCGGGGGCGATTACTGCGACGTGGCCTGGCGTAAGGTCGGGGATCCGGCGCCGGTTCGGACTTTGCCGTTCATCAACGGTTCGGTGCTGGCGGCCGATGCTCCCCCGGCGACGTTCAGTCCTCCGACGGTGGCGATCACCAGCCCGTCGGGAGGGACCATCCTCAGCGCAAATACTCCGTTGACCCTGACTTTTGCGACGACGGCCGCGACCGCCAAATCCGTGGCCAAGGTGGAGGTTTTGGAACAGGGCAGAGTCATCGGGCAAGTCACGGAAAGCCCGTTTACCATCACGTTCTACGAGCTGCGCGAAGATAGCCATACCTTCATCGCGCGCGTGACCGACAGCGCTGGTTTGACGGCGGATTCTGCGCCGCTGACGATCTCCATCGGCGGCGAGATTCAGCGACTGACGCTCCTGGCCATCGACGCCTTGACGATGTGGCGTTACGACCGGAGCGGTCAGGATCTGGGAGGCACCTGGCGCGAGCCCGGCTTCAACGATGGCAGCTGGCCGTCGGGTCCGACCTTGATCGCCGACGAGAGCACCACCACCGTGGAGCCCATTCGCACGGCCATCAGCCGGTTCAACGACGGCGGGCAGTACGTCAAAACGTTCTATTTCCGCTCGCACTTCAACTTCTCCGGCGCCACCACTCCAGGAGTCAAGCTGACCCTGCGCCATGTCGTAGATGATGGCGCCGTTTTTTACCTGAACGGGACCGAGATTCACCGGTTCGGGATCGCGGCGGGACCGGTGACGGCCGCGACGGACGCCACCGGACACGAGAACACGTATGAAGGGCCTTTTGACATTCCCGTGTCGGCCCTGGTGGATGGCGACAACGTGCTGGCGGCGGAGGTGCACCAATCGGGCGGCAGCAGTTCGGATATGGTCTTCGGGGCGGAACTGACCGCCACCGTGCCTGTCGTGCGCACGAACCTGCCGGTCGTGGCGATCGATGGCGTGACCCGCTGGCGTTACGATCGCAGCGGCTCGGATTTGGGAACGGACTGGCGCGAGCCGGTCTATGCCGACGCCGCGTGGCCATCCGGCCTGACCCTGATCGCCGACGAGAGCACCACCACCGTGGAACCCATCCGGACCGCCATCAGCCGGTTCAACGATGCCGGCCAATATGTGAAGACATTTTATTTTCGGACGCACTTCGATTTCCCCGCCACTTCCACTGCACGCGCCCGGATGCGCCTCCGGCACGTCGTCGATGACGGTGCGGTGTTTTACTTGAACGGGACGGAGATTCATCGGTTCGGCATCGCCGCCGGGCCGGTTACCGCCACGACCGACGCCACCGGTCACGAAAACGTATACGAGGGTCCGTTCGACATCCCCGTGGACAATCTCCGGCTCGGCGACAACGTGCTGGCCGCGGAGGTCCATCAGTCCGGTGGCAGCAGCTCCGACATGGTCTTCGGCAGCGAACTCATCATTAGCGTGCCGACAGCCGACTTGGTCCGCCGAGTGGTTCTGACGGCGATTCGCAATGGGGCCGGCGCGGTGGTCATCTCGTGGACTCCAGCGCAGGGCGTGCTCGAATCGGCCAGTTCGGTCAATGGTCCGTGGTCTCCGGTCGCCAACGCCGCCAATCCCCATTCGGTGGTGCCCGGTGGGCAACCACTCTTCTTCCGCGTGCGCCTCTGACCTCTGACCGGAAATTCGGGGCGTCGCGGCTACACTAATTCCTTCAACGGCGCCCCGTTCTCGAAAAGGAAATTCGGCCGGCCCTGGTGGTCGGTATAGGTCGAGCTCAGGGAGATTCCGAAGTGATGATAAATCGTGGCCGCCAGGTCGCCGGGTGTCACCGGCCGTTCGGCAATTTCGCCGCCGTCGCGCGAACTAGCCCCAATCACCTGTCCGTGCCGGAATTTTCCTCCCGCCAGACACATCGACATTACATACGGCCAGTGATCGCGCCCGTCGGTTGAGTCCTGTGTGCCGAGCTTGGGCGTGCGGCCGAACTCGCCCATGGCGATGACCAGTGTGTCGTCGAGCAGCCCGCGTTCTTCCAGGTCGCGGACCAACGTGGTGATGACGTGATCGAACACGGGCAGCAACGGACGCAGCCCGTTCCAGATCCCGCCGTAGGGCGGAATGTTGTCGCCGTGCGTGTCCCACGTGCCGGAAGCCGAATGGTCGCTCAGGTCGATGGTGACGAAGCTCACGCCGGCTTCGATCAGACGACGGGCGAGCAGCGCCTGGCGGGACCAGTCGTGGTTCCCGAACCGCTCGATCACCCGGGCCGGTTCGCGCGACAAATCGAAGGCCGCTTGCGCACGTCCGCCGGCGACGATGTCAAACGCCTGCTGGGAGAATCGGTCGAGAGCCTCCATGTTGCCCGAGGCGTCGAGGCTTGCGCGAAGGCCGTCCATTTGTTGCACCAGCCCGCGCCGTTCCCGCAGCCGTTCGGTGGTCAGTCCGGCGGGCAGGCGGAACAGCCGATTCACGTTGTTGCCCACGAACGGATCGTAGTGGCTGCCCACATAGCCGCCCCAGGCCACGTGGGATTTGCTCTTCAGGTTGAGCACCACATACGGCGGCATGGCAGGGTGATTCGGCCCGTGGAGCTTGGCCACGAGCGATCCGATGGCTGGATAAAGATGCCCGCGCGGATTCGTGCGGGGTTCGGCCGCAAGGTTGGCCGTCTGCATGACCATGTTCGGCTCATGGTTGCTCTCCCGGCAGTCCACCGATCGGATCAACGTGAACTTGTCCATCATGGCCGCCTGCTTCGGCAAATATTCGCAGACGTGCACGCCCGGCATCCGCGTGGGAATGTCCTTAAACGGCCCGCGGACTTCCGGGGGCATGTCTGGCTTGACGTCCCAGGTGTCGATGTGCGACGGCCCGCCGGTCATCCAGAGGAGAATCACCGCCTTGCCTCTTGGGATACTCTCGCCGGCCGCTGCCGCGCGGCTGCGCAGGGCTAGCAGCGTGGGCAGCGACAGACCGGCCAACCCGGCGAGGCTCGCCTTGAGCATGCTCCGCCGGCTCGCGAGGACCAGGCCCTCGCGGACTCGGGGATGCCACGCGGTGAACGCGTGGGGCGCCGCATGGGTATGAGGCCAGCCCTGGGGCATGGCCGGCACCGTATGGATCGAAGGGAAACGTGTCAACGTCGAGCGGACTTCTGGACTTCTGGTGCCCGATGGGTTCATCGTTGAAGAGGTCGCCAATCCCAGACTGGCGCCCCGCCCCGTCAGCGCGGGCTTCGACGATCAAGGGCGCCTTTATGTGACCGATTCATCCGGGTCCAACCCGCCTCCGGCCGAGCTCAAGAACCCGAATCACCTGCTTCTCCGGCTTGAGGACACCGACGGCTACGGCCAGTTCGATCGCAGCGTGGTGTTTGCCGACAAGGTGATGTTTCCGCAGGGCTGCCTCTGGCACGGTGGCTCGGTCTATGTCGCCGGCCCGCCCAGCATGTGGAAGTTCACGGACACCGACGGGGCCGGCGGGGCCGACCGACGGGAGGAATAGTTCAAGGGCGGGACGCTGACCGGCTGCGCCAACGACATTCACGGGCCGCAGCTTGGGCCGGATGGCTACATCTACTGGACGAAGGGTGCATTTGCGGAGCAGAAGCACACGCTCGACAATGGCCGGATTTTGAATGACCGGGCAGCGCACATTTTCCGCGCGAAGCCGGACGGGAGCGGCCTTGACGTCATCATGACCGGCGGCATGGACAACCCGGTTGAGATCGCCTTTACCGCCGAGGGTGAAACGATGTTCACCAGCACCTTCAATCTGCACAAGATCACCCGGCACCAGCTCCGCCTCTGCGGCGCCACTTATGCCAGCACTGACCACGATCTTCTCGTCAGCGCCAATCCGGATTTTCATCCGACTGACGTGCTCGAGGACGCCGACGGTTCGCTCCTCGTCGTTGCCACGGGCGGTTGGTATAAGCTGTGTTGCCCGAGTTCCCAGCTGGCCAGGGCCGACGTCCTCGGCGGAGTCTACCGCGTGCGCCGCACGGACGCGGCCAGGACGCCCGACCTGTTGAGAGGGCGCCGGTGCTTCCTTGCTTCAGTTCGGCTCTCGCCTGCTTGAGTTCATGACCCGCCTGCCGTCGGCTTGTCGAGAGGTCAATCAGGGCCCATTGCCTGCGTCGCCCCACGACGCACGTTCAACCGTTTGTCCGGAACGCGCGACAACGCGCGCTTTTGGACGGCCGCTGGAGAACCACGCAAGGGACACCCCCTCTGGCCGGCCATTCAAAAACTCGATCTGCTCGGCGAGAGTCCCATTTTCATGCCAGCGATGAAATGAACCGTTCAGTTGGCCTCCGGCAATGTTGGCTTCCGAGAGCTTCGCGCCGTTGGGATACCACTTGGTGCGAGGTCCGTGCGCGATGCCCGCCACGAACTGTTCGGCGATCTGAAGTTGGCCGTTCGTGTGCCAGCCTTGGGACAGCCCTTGCAGAAGCCCGTTCGAGACACTGGAGCGGGACCGCAGCACGCCATCGGCATAGCGCTCGAAGACAATTCCCGTAAATAGTCGCTCGCCGTCGAAGAGCCGGTTGTCGCGGAGCTGAAGTTCGCTGCGCGCACGTTCCGGACATGCCGGCACCATCCTGACGTCTGTTTTGCGGTTGCGGAAAGCAACCAGCCCCGCCAGGGCGACGATGGTAACGGCAGGGAGAACTCGCGTGATGAGGCGGCGCCCAGGTGAACTTGCGGTGAAGGTGTTCATGACTACTGAGACAGAACACGGAAGAACATCGCCGTGGGCTGGGTCGGCGGCAGCACGACTTCAACCTCGACGATCTGCGAAGACGGATTGGCGTATTGGGAGACAACCGGAGCGTTGATGTCGCCGGGCGGAACACGAACGGACACCGCGGACCAGCTGGTCAGGTTGGTGGTTCCGAACACGGAGTAACTTCGCCCGGCGACCCCAAAAAACTGGAGCACTGGTCCTTGTCCGCCGCGGCGGACGATTCCCAGCTTCAGTCCTCGGCCGGGGGCGTCGGTTGAATCCCAGGCGTAAGTACCGGCCAGGTATTCGGCGGAATTGCTGATCCCGTCGTGATCGTTGTCCCCGTTGGGAGTGATGTCCGCCAAGCCCAGTCCCCCGCCGAGCATCTGGCTGAGCAGATTTTCCCACGCGTCGGGAAGGCCGTCGCCATCGGAGTCGGTCCCCAGCGTGAGATTGACCATGGTTTCTGCGGCCGGCTGGCCGAGCGTGCTCAAGTTTCCTGCCATCTCGATGGGCACATAAACCGTGGGGCCGATTCGCACTTTAATTCGGAACCGAACGGTCGGAGGCAACGCGGTGGCTTTGTAAGGATCCAGCGCACTCAGGGAATCCATGGGCACAATGAGCCGGTAGTTTTCGCCGGTTTGAATTTCCGGCGCCACGCTGCAAGTCACCCTGACCCCATTGGTGGTTTCGAGGAACACCTCCGCGTTCGAGAGCGACAGCGGCGCACCATACTCATCGCGCACGGTGCCGTGGATGACATGGTGGGGCGCCGGAGGAAAGGCGTCCACCAATGACCTGGCCAGGAACAGAAATCCGACCATGAACGCGAGGCGGCCCGGCGCGGGGCGTGTGGCGCGTCGTCCGCGGCTCAGGACAGGTAGATCGTAAATCATAAGCCGATTCAGTTGCCCGAGTACGAGTAGGTGACAAAATGCACCTTGATGTCCTGCACCGTGCTGATGAAGCGGTTCAGGCCTTCCTCGGGATCGTTCAGCAGGACGTGGCCCGGGATAATGAGTTTCCAGCGAGTGTTCCACACCGATCGCGCCACAAGCCGGTTGCTGGTGTACTGGGAACGTAATAAGGAACCGCTGGCCCCATACAGACTCGTGCTGAAATAGGAAGCGTCTGGCACCGGCCGGAACGACTGGTGTTTGCGCAGGGCGAAGAGCGGCTCGCTCAGCGAATCGCTCGACGTATATAGCGGCAGGTTGGAAAAGTCAGATGCACCGATATTAAAGGGCAAAGGAATGGCCACATCCGCCACTTGCCAGGAGCGGATCTCACTGGCGTCTCCCAGCGGCGGGGCGCGCATGATGTCCTCACCCACCGGAATCAGATAAACGTAAGGCGTCGCCGATAATGCGAGTGGATCGAGATACGAAAGGTCAGGATCGGGAGGAGACACTCCTCCGGCGCCGGCGTTGGCCGACGGTTGATCCATGCCGCGGTAGCCGGGCAGCGCGATTCCCACCCCAAAAATCCGGGTGGCAAACGCACTGGGACTGAAAGCGTGATCGCCGGCGGCGAGTTGCTGGCCGAACAAGTTGTATCCGTCGGCGATGACGGTGCTGAAGTCGATGAGGATGCCGGGAGCCGGCAGACCGTCGCCGCGGCTGATTTGCATGCAGTGACGCCGCACATCGGAATCCGCCAGCAGATCGGACATGCGATGCCGCTGGAGCAGATCCTTCCAGTTCGCGCTTCCATTCGTCGTTGGCAGAATCCGGAACGCTTCCGTGCGCAATGACACGGTCGTCCCGTAGGCATCGGGGTTGTTGAACCCCATCCGGCCACGGACGACCTCCCAGTCCGCCTTCATTTCCGCGAGGGCGCTGGAGAGTCCCGGGTCCCCGGTGGTGCTGCCGGCGTACTGCGGTTCGCCATTGCGCACGACCCCCAGCGCGCGGGAGGCAACAATGCGGTGGATGAAATCGTGTCCCGGACTGCCGCCCAAAAGGCCGGTTTCATAATCATACGCGTTGGCCGCCAGAAACGCATAGCGGGCGGCCAGGTCGAACAGCGTCTTGTAGCGCTCGAGCTTCTCGTTTCGGAAGATGCGGAAGGCGGCGTCGCGCGTGCGATAACCCTGAATCACTGCGGAAGCACGTTTGCGGAAAACCAGCCGCTCCTGCTGGACGCGGTCCCCTTGCGCTACCAGCGCGCGGTACGCCCGCTGGGCGTCGTCGTATTCGCGAAAACGCACGTTGATATTGCCCAGGGTCGACTGAACCGCCGACAGGGCTTCGCCGAGCGCAGCGACTTGTTCCCGCAGCTCGATCGTTCGTTCCAGAGGTGCGATGCTATAGAACTCCGTGAAGCGCCGGGCCGATTCCGTGGCGTTCTCGAGGGCGCTCACGATCGCTCCCCGCGAGAAGGCCGCGGCGTCCAGCGCCGCCTTCGTCGAATACCCCATGGCCGCCAGGGCCGCGCGGCCGCCAAAGGTCAGATCGCCGCCGGACGCCACCCCGACAATGAGGCTGGTGGGGAGCGCATCCGAGGCGTTGCGATAAGCGTAGGTGACGTTTTCGATCGTTGCATCGAGCGTTTGCTGATAGAGGTCGTTGGCAAACTTGGCATTTTGCAGGACGGTGTCGGCCAGCAGCAGGCCTTGCTGAGACTGCCGGATCTGGTCGCGCGTGGTCAGATTGGCCTGGAACAGCCCGATCGTGCGGTCGAGGTCGTCCTTTCCCCCTGCGTTGTCAAAAAGCGCCTGGCGCATCGCCGTGTGCGCGGCGACGACCTTCGAGATGGCCTGTTGAATCTGTCCCGGTGCGGCGCGTTGGCCGGTCCACCCTTCCGGCTTCTGTGCGAAGCCGTCCGCCCCGATGTTTATCTCCACATAATCCACGCCGTTTGAGTACTGCGGATTGGACGCGGCGAGCACCTCAAGATCGGTCAGGTTGTAATTGGTCGCCCAGTCGTTGGGGAAGTCCCCGATGAAAATCCTGTAGGCGCTGTTGGTGCCGGGATAATTCCAAACGGCGAGGAACGGGTTCTCCGGCCGATCCACATACGTGTAGTGAACGAGGTCGGGCCCGCCATAGCCTTGCTGCCAGGTTTTGCCCGGACCGATGTCATCCGTGTAAGGGGTGCCGTAGAGTTCGATCAGCGAGTTTTCGTAGGCGATCTCCTGCTTGGCCACCGCGTTCTGGAAGTCCGCCAGTGAATCCTGCTCCGACCGCATCAAGCGCGTCACATCTTTGGCGTCATCGAAGGAAGCCACGGCGTTCTTGAGCGCTGCCTTGGCGCGGGTGTAGATCTGGTCGAAGTGCGTCCCGTTTTCAGTGCCCGTGGCATTGGGATTCAGGTCGAAGGCGAGGGCGTTCTCCGGCAGGCCCACCGGCGTCATACCGCCTTCGGCGCTTTCCATGGCGCGCTGGAGGTCGTCCCCGATCACGGCCAGCTCCGGTAGCTCCGGCACCGTCGTGCGGTCAATCTTCTGGATGCCTTCATGGAGTGGATTGGGATCCTGCGCTGGAATCATTGCGTTGCCGACCACCCAGTTCAGGTAGCCGCCCTGGCCCGCGCGCGACGCCCAGTGATCCGTTCCCCAGTAGCGCGTGGAAGCGTAGTTGGTCACTCCGTCCGTGTATTGGCGCTGGGCGTTGACTTTGGTGGCGCCAAAATGGTTCCAACCGCCGGTGCGGACAGCCTGGTAGTCCTGACGCCAGGTCAAATCAAACGCCTGCCGTCCGGCGCGCGCGACGGCGGCGGCGGCAGCGGCAAACTTGCGTTCGTCCTGATAATCCACGGACACCGGCTGCCCCAGAACCAGCACCGACTCCGCGCGCGGCACCCAGTCGAACTTGTTGTTCATGAGCAGCGAGTAATAGCCCTTGAGCGCGGTGAGGTAATGACCGTAGGCGTCGCCATGTCCTTGCGGAAACATCCGGGCGGCATCCGCCGCGTCAATGACCCCGTCGGGAGTTTGGTCGGGATTCTCCTGGATGTTGTAGTTGATGGCGTAGGTGACTTCGCCCGCGTCAATGCCGCGGGTGTAATTCCAGACCAGCCGGTTGTAGACCGGCGCGACCTGAACGCCGGGCACGAGGAAATCGTCCCGCCCGCGGATCAAGGCCAGCTCCTCCTCCAGCAGCGAGGCGGCCTGGCCCTTGAAGGCGAACAGTGCCGTGGCAATGTCGCCGTAGGTGTGGTCGGCCGTCCCGATGCCAATCGTGGGATTGGCCGCATCGGCCCAGGCTTCGTTGCCCTCCATCATGTAGAGGTCGTTGAGGTAACCGGCGGCGAGCAGCAGTGCGTCGTTGGCCGGGCCATAGTTGTAACCGGATTCGATGCTGATAGAGCGGCCGCGCCGGAGAACCGTTTCGTAGATCTCAATCAGCCCAAAATGATTGATGTTCTCCAGATTCAACGCCACATCGCCCTCCCAACGGGTGCCCGCCTGGGTCAGGATGCTGGCATCGGTGTTCACGCGGTTGTTGAAGAGATCGGCGATGCGCTGGTTGAATGGATTGATGCCCGCCAAGACACGCTTGATCCAGCCCTCGGCCAGTTGCGGTGGCGTCCACGCCGACCATTGATCGTAAAGCGGATGAGCGGGATTGGCCGGCTTGTAACGCATCACCACGTAGTTGTCTCCCAGCACTTGAACGCCCGCTCCGCCCAACAAGTAACGCGGTGTGTTCAGGCCACTCGTCAGCGAGCGATAGCGCGACATGGTGGCGTCCGGCGCGGGCGGCTGGCCATCCACGGGCGCGGCGATCTTCCACTCGTAATCGTATTCGTCGTATCGGCCAGCCAGATCGAGCGAGTGCTGGAACGTCACCTGCTCGCTGAGTGGATTACCGGCGGGAATGACTTTGAGTTCGCCCGGGTAGAGCCCGGGCACTACGCGGAGGACATGCAACGCCACCGGATCACCGGGCTGCGTAAAAGCCCGGCCACCGGATTCCAAGACGGTAACATAACCATCCCCCGGGCCGGTGGCCGAGAGCGCATAGGAATCTACCGCCATGTTGTCGTCCCCGATCTCGGCGAGTTCTGAAACACCGACGGATTGCGTGAGTGCAGGATTGGGAATGTAGGTGCCGGGGACGGACGGATTCTCATAGAAGGTCTCCACCGGCGTGGCCAGCGCATCCACGAGCGCCGCCCATTTGGGGTAATTGATCGTGTCAGACACGGGACACAACGCTCTGACTGCCGCAAGGTCGGAGCCGCGGAGAACGTTCAGCTGCAGATAATCTTGGCCGAGGATCTCGTCTTTGAATTCTCCCTGAATCACGAGGCTGCCCTTGCTGCCGCGGTTCGGATCGAAATAGACCAACCCTTCCAGATGCGGGGGCAGATTGGGGAAATAGTATTTGCCCTGGTAGATTTCGCTGTGGACGCTCGGCGGAATTCCGGTCAGGGCTTGCGCGGCCAGATCGGAATACTTTTCGCGCGTGGGATCGTGAAGCACGACGCTGGGACGCGCAGTCGCGATATCTTCTCCGATGGATTGTTGGTAGAGCACGCGAGCCGTTCTGAAATCGCGCACCCCGGGCAACCCGAGCTGCGGACGGGTGAGGGTAAGCCCGTAAGGCATCCGCGCCACGGGCTTCGAGCCATCACTGGGATCGCGCTCCGGCCAGAACGGACGATGGACGATGCTCAAAGCAGGCGTGGTCTTGGCCGCCGGGTCGCCGATATAGTTGGTCCCGTCGAATGGCCGCAAGTAAGGAACAATGCTGCCGGCAGGCGGAGGGGAGGAAACTCCCGGCCAGGCGAAACTGGATTCGGTCTGGTAGTAATAACGCATCGTGAAGCTGTTCGATGGCGTGGGCGAGAGGGCCAGGAACGGCGGACGATTGGAAAACGCAATGATGCTGCCGGTGTATTGGTTCGTGCTGGAAATGCTCAAAGCCGGCTGGGCAGCAACCACGCCGCTGCCGACGACACTAATGGCGAGTGTGTTGGTGACGGAATCTCCTTCATACAGGTCGCGCACAATGAGCCGCACGGTTACAGACCCGACGTTCGAAGTTCCGGGTGTTCCGCGGAGGGTGAGGCCGGATATCGAAAGCCACGCAGGCAGAGCGCTCCCAGCCGTCATGGCCAGATACTCATCCTGGCGCGAAGCGTGAACGGCGAAGGCGAACGACTGTCCCGCCACGGCGGTGGCGTTGGAGAGATCGGTGAAGTCTCGTGTCCCCCTGTGGTAGGTTCCCGCTTTCAGCACAGGCAAACCGAAGTGCGGACCGCGATACACCCAGAAGTCGTTCTTGCGGTCGCGGAAGGTGAAGCGTTTGTAGTGACCAAAGGCTCCACCCGCATCCCGTGCCTCGTTCCAAGCGCCGGGCAGGTCCCCGGATTGCGCATCCGGCTCGGTGTTGAAATTGATGGCGCGGTCACCGCTGCCCTCCACCGGCTTGGCCAGCAACGGTAGCGGCATCGGCGCCTGGAGCAGCCGGCCGGCTTCGGTGAGGTAATCGAACACCCAGCCCGCCGCGGGTTTTTCCCGCACCACCTTGAAGGCGGACATGGACGGTCGTCTGTCCTGGTCCTGATACTCCAGCAGGACGTACCGGTCCGAGGAATACGTGGGTCCGTTGGTCAGGTTCAAGTCGTCGCGGGTGGCAAACACCGTGCCGCCGGAAAGGACGGCATGTTCCTCGTTGGGGTTGTACCCGTCTTGAGACGGCTCGTTTTGATAATAGATCGACCCGGCGGCTTGCCATGAACTCAGTGGGGCCACGCCGTCACTTCCTAGGTTGCTGGCGAGGACGATTTCCCCGGCGTCAGCAGGCCACTGCAAGGTGTAGCGGCCAATCACCGACGGCCAATGGACCGTCTTAAACCCGAGCGTGTTGTTCGCGCCGTTCGGCCTGAACCACCAGACCTCCAGTTGATTGGCTCCAGGAACGGCGTTCACCGGAATGATGGAGCCGGTATTGGCCTCGGCAAATCCGACGGTCAACGGGTCGCGGTAGGCGTGGACATTGTAGTGGGTTCCGTATTCCCGGCGGATGTGGCCCGAGTAATAATCCTGACCAACGGACGACCCGAGTTCACCTGCTGGCGCGACAATGCGCCTGCCGACCGAGACGGTTTGCTCCACCACGCGGGGTGCCTTCAACGGCTCCGGCCAAGCGACCGTCTGGTTGCTCGGGTTCCAGCCAAGCAGATTCGTAACGATCGTTCCGCTGAACGTGCCCTGCTTGACGGCGCCATCGAGCCACGAAAACACCCGCTCGAAGGCGATGTTGTCGCCGGAGCTAAAACGCAGCAGCGTGCGATGAGCGGGAAAGGGAGCTTCCAGGTAGGTGTAAAAGGCAAAGGTCTCCGTCAGTTTGGCGCGCGGGCGGTCGAGGGGATCTTGATATTCGATCGTGGGGACATTCTCGGTCGACAGAGGAACGGCGGTGAGCCGGGCCTCGTTCTCGCTGGAGACGGCAGGACGAAGGTAGTGGCTGTACTTCGCCGCGTCGTCTGGCCAGACCAGCTTGTAGCGCCCGAGGAACGCCGGCCATTTCAAACCGACTTCGCCCTCCTCCATCCAGTGCACGAGGTAATCGTTCACGTTTCTCGTTTCCCGGATGGCAAAGAGGCGGATCTCTTCGGTCCCCGACACGTTTTGCTGGTAAGCGAACGGTGTCGTGGCCGTCTGGATGACCGGCTCGGGAGCAAGCTGGCCCAATTCCCCGGGCGGAGGCGGCGTGAGGCGCTCGCCAAGGTCGATGGAAATATCGAGCGGCGTCGGCTGCTTGAGGACATCCACGATCTCGTAAGCCAGTTGCTCCCGTGACTGGGCGTCGGCACGGGAATCGCCCAGGAGTTCGACAAAGACGCGGCCTTCCTGGTTGTAGGCGAAAATACTGCCCTGCGCGCGGTCGTACCACAAGGTGCGCAGTTCCGGGAGCGGGGCGTTGGTGGTGCCCTCGGTGGGATCGCTGTCGCCGGGTCCGACATATTGGGCGGCGACGGTCCGGGGAAAGTTGTTGTTGAAAACGATTCTCAAGTCACCCACCCGGGCGCTGGGGATGGCCACGGGTTTGCCGAGGCTGCGAAATCCCTTCTCGGTCCAGTAGAACTTGCGGGGGGGCTTCACCGGGGTGCCGGAGACGACATAGTCGGCCGTGCGGGTCTGGAAATAGTTTCCTCCGATGACAACGTAGGGCAGTTGGATCACCTCGCCGGCCTCATTCTGGTAGGTTGGCGGCGTGGTGGTGTAGGCAGCCTTGATCCAGGTGACGGAGATCGGGCCCGACTGAATCGCATAAACTTTGCGCGCATTGACGCTCCAGTAATAGCCCGCATTGGCGTGCGCATTGGAGCTGTAGGGCTCGGCCAGCCAGTAGGACTGCGGCGCGATGTTGGTCAGAATGATTCCGTTCGCATCGGTGACTGGCACGGGGATTTCCGAGCCGAAACCAAAGGAGATTTGCCGGCTCAGATAGGGTCCGCCAATCTGCGCCCTGCGCATGACCATGACCACCGTGGTGTTGGACATGGCCAGAGGCAGCCCCATGGCCTGCGCGACGTCGCCGGAGAACGGGATCGATCCTGCCTGCAACGAAGGAGAATTGCTCGCCGCGATCCACGCGGCCTGTGATAATCCTGGGATGGCTCCGAAGGAAATAAATCCACGGAACTGATTCGTGGTCGGCAGCAATGCCGAGCCCGATTCGTTGATGGTGGTCATCCGGCCATCGGAGCCAGGTGGAACATTGGACACCGTGGAAATGGGAACGCCGCGTTGCGACTGCAGGTTGAACGAGGTGTCCGCCTGGCGAAATTCCAGAGGTACCGCCACCGGCTGGGCTTGCACCCCCGCCTTGGGGCCCGACAGCAGGGCGATCGAGAAGAGGAGTAGAATACGGCGGCGCATAACTCGTGTGCGTTTCGATCAGCGTGCGCTCAGCGCACACGCATGACGTAGGCCAAAGCGAACCAGGGCGGCCGCACATCAATAGGCTGCCCGCCGCCGCTCGGATTGGTGGTCATCGGACGCCAGTAGATCCGGTTGTTGTCATTATCCATCCCAGCGGCTCCGCTAAACCGATACCCGAAGGCATCATAGTCATCGACGTTGCCGCTCGGAAATGGCTGGTAGACTCCCGCATCGAATCGCCCGGCATATGCCTCCGCGTGGTACCCGTCCTTGTAGCTGTGCGCGTGGTTCGGCAGTTGATCCACCGACATCGTCACCGTGGCGGCGCCACCCCGGCTACCCACCGGATAGCTTGCGCCGGAGCCGACGACGAACCGGTCACGCAAGTCCGGCGTTGGCCTGCCGTTCACGGTCTGTCCGTCACACAAGGCCCAACCGGACGGGATGCTGGCAATGCTGCCCGACCAAAGAATGATGCCGCCGACCGGGACTGTGCCGTCTCCGAAAAAGCCGCCGTTGGTCACCGTTTGATTCCCATCCAGAGTGTTGCCGCCCGCCCGCAGAGCGACGTTGGGGCTCAAGCGCGAGTCCGCCACCGTGCCGCTCGTAATCGCGGTTCCGTTCAGCCCGGTCAGGTTCGCGCCATTGCCGGAAAGAGTGTTTGCCGCAAGGCTTCCGTTGACCGCCAAGGTCGAGCCGGCGGCGCTCAGGATCGCGACGTTGGCATCGTTGACGATTGCGCTGGCGTTGACCGCCTTCCGCGCCAGGAATGAGTAGGGCGAGGTGAGCAGCCGCAGGCGCGGCAGAATATCTGAGTTCGAGCCGCCCGGCCCGATGCCCTTGACGGTGATTCCCACCCAGCGGTCCGAGGCGGTCGCCGTCGCGAACAGGGTGCTGAGCCCTGGTCGAGGCTCGCCAATGCTGCTGCCTTCCCCCAGCAGCACGCTGAAGTAGCCCTTGTCCACCACCACGGTCTGTTGTTCGGTCCAGAGCACGTTGCCCGCGGAAGCGGCATCGTAGAGGCGGAAGATGACGTCGTAATTCTTCGGCGCATTGAGGCCTAGTGCCAGGCCGTTGCCGTCCACCAGAAAACCCTGATACGTCATCAGGTCAGGCGGATTGGGAGTGGTCTGCGCTGACGCGTTCGGCGCCCGGAGCAACAGTGCGGACGCAAGAGTCAGCGCGACGAGGATCGTGTTCAGGCGGGGAATGTTTGGAGTCTTCATGGTCTGAATCGTGTGAGTGAAGAGGGGCCAATTCATGAGGATTCAAGGGGCAGGCGTCATTTGGGCAATGTCGCTCACCCGATTGAGGCTGAACGTGCCGCGCACTTCAAAACGGCGGGTATCGGTCGCTCCGCCGGCGCGGGCCAGGCCTTGCAGCGTGATAACCTCGCGATACTCGCCGTTGAAGGTTCGGTTGGCGGAGACCAGGCTGCCGAAATCGTTCGCCGGTGGCGTAACGTTCAACGTGATCTGCCGCTGCACGCCGTACGACTCGGAGCCTTGCGGAAGCAGGGTCTTGAACGTGGCATTAAGATTGTCGTGGTCGGGATGATAGGAATGGAGGAAGGGGCTGGAGGCGCGGTCATTGTAGCCGAGCGTCACCGCCGTGGTCAGATTGGTCTGAGCCCCAAACCTCCCGCTGAACGGCCAGCCGGGATTCTGCGCGCTCCAAGGCAGGTGCACCGCGCTCAATCTCCGTGCGTCCTTGATAAACTGGGGTGACAAGGCGGCTTCCTTCAGTGAAAGGATGGTGTTCGTGGCGCGGTCGAGCCCCACGAAAACGCGCTGCAGGAGCACGGCATTTCCAACGCTTGGGTTGTGCACGATCAAGCGCAGCGGATAGGGACGCGCTACTCCGCCGATCGATGTGTCCGAGGAACTGACGAGGTAGCTCCCGTCGGTGGCAACGATGGGGCGGTTATCCGCATCTCGGGTGTAGGATTTGAGAGTTTGCCCCACTGCGCCCACCACGGCCGTGCCGACCCAGAGCCCGGCGCCGGAGGCAGCCGTCGCAGAAGCGCCAATGTCGATCTGCGAGAATCCGAGGCTGTCGGTAAACCGCAAAACGCCGGCCAGCAGGGCCCCCGGATTGCTGGTGATCGCAGAACGATTCAGGCCAATGACGACCTCGATTTCGGAGCCCGGAGTTTTGGCGGGAGCGAGCGTCCAGGATCGCACCGCACCGGTTGGAAGATTGGTGTAGCCGTAGACGAGGTTGGTGATGTTGAAATCACCGCGGAGAATCAGCGGCAGCGCTCCGGCGATGACCGCTTGTCCGGCCGGCGCCGCCTCGGAATCGAGCAACGAGAGATTCACCGTCAACGCATTGGTGGTCAGATTGCGCAGCCGCACCGGCGCCGCACTGATGCCGTCACCGAACACGAGGCCCTGCCCGCTCAGGACGACTTCAAAAGGACCGAAGTAATGATTGAAGACGTCCCCGGCGCGGATCCAGAACGCCTGCCCGCGTTTGACGGGCACCGAGCGAAAGAGAAAAGGGACCAGCTTCGCCGGATTGCTCGCGGAGATCTCACCCCCTACATACCGGAAGATTTCGGGCGCAGCCGCACTCAATTCGGGGGACCGGGCCAGAAAGGCGTCGAAAGCGGGTGGAGTGTTCGGCACGGTCGGGAACCCGAGTAAGTTCAAGCCCGTCACCGTCCAGTGCTGTCGCGGCGGGACCGGCCGTCCCTTCACGGCCCACCTGAACGTCGGAGCGTTGGAGCCCACACGCACCAGGTAGGCCGTATCCCCCATCAGGCGCTGCAAGGAGCTGCCCGGCCGGTCGCGCACCCAGCTCGACCATTCGCTGCCAGGATTTGGATTCTGCGGGCTTTCTGTAAACTGAGTGGTGGCTGGCGGATGCCACTGCCACACTTCGACAATAGGATTGCCTGAATCACCACCAATCAGGCTGTCCAGGGTCGTGTGGCCCGCATCCACGTGGAGCAAGACTGCGTTCCAACCGCTCTTCAGGTCCATCGTTTCGGTGACCCACTGGCCGCGACTCGAAATCGCCGTGGTCACCAACAGCAGCCACGCAAGCCGCATCCCAACGTGGGCCAGGCCGGAGTGAAACCGTCGCTTCGCGCATCCGCCGCGGGGCGTCCGCTCGCTCCGATCAAGGCTTCGATGGCTGCCCGTCGGGGTTGCGCAAGAAGTCGGCCGGCCAACGTGTAACGGCTTCATTTGAGTTTCTGGGCGAGGCGTTCCCCCATTTCAGCCAGGAGGGATCTGTTCGCCACTCCTCATGCGCAAACGAGGAAAGAAAAGTATGAACTTTCTCACCGCGCACTGATCTGCAGTGCCGGTCTCCATGTCTGGAATGGACCTCCTAAGCCAGCGATGCGCCTCGTGACCCCGGCGGCTGCGCTCCTGGTTGACCCGCTCTAGCCTGAATATTTCATGGTGAAGGTAGGGCGCCCCGCACTGCGGGACGCCGCCATGCGAACCGGTTTGGCGGCGTGCGCTGAGCGCCCGCCCTACCCTCCGCGCTCCCATCAAGGTGTTCGCGATTCAGGCTCAGCATGAAAGATGCGGGCTAGCGCGGTTCGACCGCCGCGGTCGGGAGATTAAGGAGGCGGGCGGCCTCCTGGCACGCCAGCCGGACGGCCAGCTGATCGGCATCGCGGACGACCGAAGTGACTCGCTCCCTGCCCGGGAGGACGAAGTACTGGGAACCGATGTTGGCCAGGTCACTCCTGGCCTCGTTCGGACGGCTGGCTTTCCAGCGCGTCATGGCCCGAAAGACCAGCGCAAGTTGCCGTTGGGAATCATTCGCCGGACTTTTCAGCGAGTCGGTCAGGAGGACTTCGGCTTCGTCGAAGTGGCCTTCACGGTAGGCAGCGATACCCGCGTTCATGCGATACCAAGGCAGGCTCTTGTCGCGTCTGGCACCGCTCTCGACCGCCCGGCGGGCCGCGGCCGATGCGAGTTTCAAGGTGTCAGGGTTGGGGTCCGGGCGAAGGAGATAGGACTTGGCCACCCGGTTGCAGATCGAGGGGTCCATGGATTCGGCGGTCGTCGTGAGATGCAGCCGGCAAAACCGTTCATGTTCTTCCGTCTTTCCCAGCCACAACCACACCATTGCCAGCCGGAGCACGCGGCCGTAGTCCGTGGGTTTCCCCGCCGCGTCGCGACGGAGTTTCTCCAGCCAGCTTTCGACCAGGTTATCGGTCCGCTGGATGCCCAGGAGCCGGGCCGCCTCCCGGTAGGCCAGCCACGTCGTCATCCGATCACTGGTGGCGCCGCCGGCCAAAGGATTCTGATCATCGTCGGGAAGCGAAGGCATGCCCGCCGCTGTCCGTTCAAACAAAAGCTTGGCCGTTTCGATCTGTCCTTGTCGAAATAAGCTCATCGCCCGGAAGAAACCTGCATTGACGGGTGCCTCGCTTTCCGCGGCGATGAGCGCCGCATCGGCCTCGGTGTAGTTGCCCCGCCGATACTCAGCCATGCCCAGGGCGAGCTGACAAAGGCCGGGTCGCGGATGTCCTCCTTGCCCATCCACCGCGCGGCGGGCCAGGGTGTAGGCCGCTTCAAGGACCGCCGACTCGCGGGTGGGGAGCAACACGACCGCCTTGGCGGCGCGTTCGGCGGTTGTCAGCAGCGGGGTTTCTTCCACCAGTTTCAACAAGCGCTGGCAGGAGGCGAAGTACTCGGGTTCCTGTTGGAACCACGCTTGCACGACCAGAAGATCTGTCTCCAGGTTGCGGGGGTTCCAGCGCGCATGGTCCGCTTTCATTTGCAGCGCATCCCGCCATCGGCCCGCCGCGTAGTAGGCCCGTTCCAGATCCGCCAGTGTTCGGACAGTGAGCCGGTTATTCGGCCCGACTATTTTCAAACACATCGGCGTCAGCCACTCGAGCAGCTTCAGCCGTTCCTCGTGACGCCCGTTCGCCTCGTAGCAGACTTGGAGCAAGAAGGCCGTGCGCAGCGTGATCTTGTGTTCCGGACCGAACACTTTTCGGCTGAGCGCGTAGGCTTCCTCGCGCAGTTCAAGGGCCTGGGAGTCGGGATACGACATGACCAGCGCATGGAGGGCGACCACCGTGTCGGGATGTTCCGGTCCATTGACCTTGCGACTCAGCGCAAGCGCGTTCGTGCCAAAGCCACGCGCCTTGTCCAGCCGTTTGCCCACGCTGTAGGTGATCGCCAGGTCCGTCATGGCCATGATGGCTTCCGGGGACTCGTCGCCGTGCAGCCGCCGGTGAGACGCCAGGAGGTCCTTCTGCGCCGAAAGCGCGTCGTCGATGTTCGTGACGGTCATGTAAGCCAGCCCGAGCTGCCGCCGCACTTTCAAGGTGTCGGAGTGGTCCGGGCCGCCACTCGACGCGCGGTAAGTCGCCACTTGCTTCAGCAGCGGGATGGCCTCGTCGGGCAAGCTGAGCGCCATATAGGTTTTGGCCAAAGTCCACCGCAGCTCCGCCTGCCGCGCAGGTTGATTGGCAAGGTCCGAGTTGAGCCGGTGCGTCGCCGACTCGAGGGTCTCAGCCACGGTCACGGCACGCCCATCGCGCGCGGGATCCGGGCTCTGGAAGACGTCGGTCAGAAATGCAGTGATGGCCTCCGCTTCGGCCAGCCGCTCCGAGGCCAGCGCCTCGGCGCGGGTGGCACGGATGGCCTGCCAGAGGCTGCCGGCCAGGCCGAGCAAAAGAGCCATGCCCACGGCGCCGGCCGCAGAGTAGGCCAGGCGATGCCGTCGAAACGCCTTCTGCAGCCGGTAAGCTGCGCTCGGCGGCCGCGCCAGCACCGGTTCGTTGTTCAGGTGCCGTTGAAGGTCCGCCACCAGATCGTTCGCCGTGGCGTAACGCCTGGAGCGATCCTTTTCCAGACACTTCATTAGAATCCAATCCAGATCCCCTTTAACCAAACCCATCAGACGCTGCGGCTCACAGGAGCGGCGTTCGGCTACGCGCCTCAACTCGGCGACGTCCAAAGCCGCCAGGGTCGAGCTGGCCGTGGATGGATCCCGGTCTCGAATCGCCTGACGCATTGCCTCCACGCCCATGGAACACAACTCCGCGCCGTCCAGGGGTGTGCGGCCGGTCAGCAGCTCGTGAAGCAGCACCCCCAGACTGTAGATATCGCTGCGGGTATCCACATCCACGTTGCTCATCTCGGCCTGCTCCGGACTTATATAGGCGGGCGTGCCGATGAATGACAGCAGCCGGGTGTTGACGGTCGCGTCGGCCAGACGTCCTTCGATCGCCTTGGCAATACCGAAGTCGATCACCATCGGAACCGGTGCCGCGTCGTGGACGGTCACCAGGATGTTCGAGGGTTTGATGTCGCGATGGATGACCCCCTTCTGATGAGCGTGCTGAATGGCCTGGCCGACCTTGATGAACAGGGCGAGCCGATCCCGGGGCGTCAGACGCTGTTCGTCGCAGTACTCGGTGATCCGGACGCCGCGCACCAGCTCCATGACGAAAAAGGGACGTCCTTCCGGCATGGAGATTGCGGAATCTGCGGCATCGGGTCTGCCGATCGTTCCCGCGTCCAGCACGCGCGCGATATGGGGATGATCCATCAGGGCGAGCGCCTGACGCTCGGCTCCGAAGCGCGCGACCACCTCCTTCGTATCCATCCCCAGCTTGATCACCTTGACCGCCACCTGGCGTCGCACCGGCTCCAATTGCTCGGCGGCGAACACGATTCCGCAGCCGCCTTCCCCAATCTTTTCCAACAATCTGTACGGTCCCAGGGTCTGCCCGACTCCAGCGCAGGGCATGGAGGCGGGGGATGTCGACCCGGACGAACGGGCGGCTTCGTCGGGTAAACTCAGGTCGCGATTGGGCCGCTCATTCGCGGTCAGGAGGGCCAGCAACCGCTGCCGTAAGGCCGGGTTTCGCCGGCACGCCTCATCCAGAAAAGCGGTCCGCTCGGGTTCCTCCCGCTCCAAGGCAGCGGCAAAAAGCCATTCCTCCGTTTCCTGGGGTGACTGATTGGTTGGCAGTTCTGGCTTCACGTGTTCACCCGTTCCTCATGCGCGGTGCGCCGGGAAAAAGTATGAAGAATCTTGGTGAGCTACGCGCCGGGACCTGGATTGGCGGGGCCTCGTTCACTCGAGCGACTGGTTCTCCAGCTCGATGGAGAGCCAGGCCCGGGCATAAGCCCACCATTGTTTTGCCACCGGCACGGTTATGCCCAGCGTCGCCGCAGTCTCGTCGAACGTCAGCCCGACAAAGTAACGAAGCTTCACCAACTCAGCCCTGGCGGCGTTCACTAGAGCCAATTTATCGAGCGCCTCGTTCACGCGAAGGAGAGCGTCATCATCGGCCACCGGCGCCGGCAGTTCGAGCCAGTCAAGGTCCAGGGGCTCGATGCCGCCGCCGCGCTTGGCGGCGAGGCGGCGGCGCGCGCGTTCCACCAGGATTCGCCGCATGGCCTCCGCGGCCGCTCCAAAGAAATGAACGCGATTTCGCCAGGCCGGCTGCGCGTCCCCTCCCATTCTCAGCCATGCTTCATGGACCAGGGCCGTGGGTTGGAGCGTGTGCCCCGCCGGTTCCCCAGCCATCTTGCTGGCCGCCAGTTGCCTGAGCTGTCCGTAAACGAGCGACATCAGCTCCTGCGTCGCGGAAGGATCGCCTGTCTCCAGGCGCCCCAGGATGTTCGTAATCTCGCTCAAACAGGGAAGTGTGTATCATAATCTCAAGCCGCCTGCCAGCCAAAGCCGGGGCCGACAGCCAAAGCCAACGCCCCGCCCAAGATGCGCCGCGGCGGTGAGGAGGACGAGTGCACGCCCCCCAGCCACTTCAGATCTGCGCAAGTTCGATCAGCTTATTAGGAGGGACGTGGAGAGCCGAGACTGGCGGGAGCGTGTGGGCCTGGGGAAGGGCTCCAGAGGAGGGACTCGATTCGAGTCGCCCGTTCCTCGCGATGAATGCGACCCAGGTCGCACCTGAATTCGAACCGATGCAGCCTGAGTGATTTCATTTTCGTGTAGGTGATACACCCGCGCTGCCGCGAGAGGTTTCATTGTCCGGCGCGATGACAACGAGACGAGTCGGCTGCCTTGGCAACGAGGGCAGGAGTGATCACAAAACGTCCAACGCGGTTGAACTCTCGAGTTCGTCGTCGTCGTCTGAATTGTGCGAGCCAAATGCTTGCTTGGATTCTGGGTCTGGCTCGGGCTGCGGCACCATCGCCCCAGACGAAGGTTTCGCAAACCCGCTTCCGCAAAAGGAGCGCCTTGCCAATTCAATTCAAGCTAGCGGGGAGAATTTCTTGAGAGTCATCCCCGCTCGATGCCATCTGCGGGATTTCCCCTGGATTCAGTTGACAAAACAGGACGAGTCCTTCTTTTTGGCAAGCGGCCCGACGGTGGTCTATTTCCGCTGGGATTCGGACCTTTCCTGGACGAAGCGCGGGGGAATGGTGGGTTGGAGTCGGTCAGGATTCGGCAGAAGCGCGTCCCAGTCCAGCCCCATCTCCGCCAATCCCGCGGCAATGAGCGGTAGATTCCAAACATTGATCTCTCCACCTTCTCGCAGGACAAGGAGTTTTCGTCCGTCACCGCTCGCGGCGAGGTAGGCGATGCCATCATCACCGCCCGCTTCGAGCACCGCAAGTTCGCGGAATTCTGGGACGGTCAGCAAGTGAACATTGGATGCGGTGCGTTCGACCGCCCCGATCGCGACCACTTTGCCACCTTCGAGGAAGGTGATTTGATTGGCGCCGCTTTTCCATGGCAACGCCGCGCTCAGGGCCCAGTTCTCCCGATCATACAGCCGTAGCTCCGCTGGTGTAGCCACCAACAACCACCGTCCATCCGGCGTGAACTCGCCACGCCCGAACGCCTGGCCGCGACGGGCGTTGAGAGGACCTGTTTGAATCAGATTGCTGGTTGCGAGGCTAAAAATCTCGATTGCTTCATTGTTCCAGCGCGCCACCGCAATCAGGTCCTCATCCGGACTGAAGGAAGGCCCCAAAACCGTTCCCGAGCCGGCTTGATTGCGGGTGCGCAATACGGGTTGGAACTCCGGCAGAGAATAGACGTGGGCGTGGTCTATGTGCCACACCGCCAGGTGGCGACCGCGTGGACCTAGTCGGATATGCGTCAGGTCAGTGCTGGAGCTCAGCAAACGTGGCGATGAAATGCGAATCTCTCCGGCTCTAGAGTCTGAGTGGAAGGACCACGTGACCAATCCAGAATCGGAGGTGGCAACGAGGCCGGCGTGACCGGGCAGAAGAACTGGCTCTCGAGCGCCGGGCAAAGGAAGGCGGGCCAATTCGATCCCGGTTTCGACATCCAGCAGCTGCACTGAGTTCGAGAAGGCGAGGGCCGCCAAGCTCCCGTCGTCACTCAGGGCGAAGCGGGGAAACCCGGCTGGATCGCGGGGGCCATGAAATACGCGCATCTCGGGCGCGCTGCTGAAGGCGTCGATTTCGAGTTTGGGTTCTGGAAAACCCCATTCAATCCGGCTCAAGCTCCGGTCATCAGCGCTGAACCGAAGCTGGCTGCCGTTGCCCATGGCGCGGAAGGTCGGCTTGATTTCGCTGGGCACGGACGGGTCTTGACCCAACGAAAGCGGAGCGTGGAGCTTCCAGAATTCAAGGCGCGGCCAGGTGGCGCTCAATAGCAAGTCCCCGCGGTGAGTGAAGACGGCGCTTCCGCACTCGCCGCTGCTGTTGGGAGTGAAGCCCGCCGGCTCACCGGTCTGCGTGTTCCAAAGGCGGACCGTGCCATCCGCGCAGGCCACCGCCAGCAATGGATGGGTCGGATGCCAACCCGAACCCGCGGCGATGTGCGGATGATCAAAAGTGCGCAGCGTGCCCCCCGTTTGAGCATCCGCCACCAACAGAATGGTGTCGTCCTGAAGCCCGATCGCGAGCTGTTTGCCTGCGGGGTCAAAGGTCACGTACCCGGCTTGGGATTCGTTTTGGATCGCGCAAACCCTCCGCCGTGTCGCCAAATCCCAGATCGCGACCGTACCATTCGTGCCCGCGATGGCGACGCGAGAGCAGTCCGCGGTGAAAGCCGCGATTTCGGGGCGAAACATTCGCCCGACATCCTCTACAGCGATTTGGCGCCGGCCCAAATCCCAAACGGCGACCCGGGAGTCGGCGTAGCAGACGGCCAGAAATTTTCCATCCGAGCTGAAGTCCAGAGGCAAATGCGCCGGCACGTCGCGCTGCGGCAATTCGAAAATCACGGAGCTGTCGGGTATCTGGCAGATCTGGACGCGGCCGGGAATCTTCACCAGCGCAAAACGGGAGCGAGTCAAATCGATGGAGCCGCCGTTCCACGAACGGTTGGTGTTATTCAGAGTCCAAATGGGGGCCAAATCGGGCAACGCCATGGCGGCGATGGCCTGATTGCGGAGTTGGCCCCGCTGGACCTCGGTCGGTCGCAGGGCAATGGCGTTGGAGATGGCTGCGAGCGTTTCGAAACGCTGGCCTGGGCGCCGACTTAACCGAGTAGCCTGCGCCTGGGCCACGTAGGATTCGCGCAATTTTGCCACCGCTTGGGCAGAGTTGGCCTCAGCCGCCCGGGCATTAATTTCCGCCCGGCGCCATTGCCAGGAAATGCCCGCGATGCCTAATGCGCCCGCGAGAATGCATGCTCCCAGCGCGGAGGCCAGCTCCGGCTGACGCCGGCACCAGCGCAGCAGTTTTTCCGGGCGCGTGACCGGACGGGCCAGGATCGGCTCGTCGCGCGCAAATCGTCCTAATTCTTCGGCCAACTCCCGGGCCGACCCATACCGGCTGTGTGGCGCCTTCTCCAGGCACTTCAAACAGATGGTTTCGAGATCCCGTGGGATCGCTGGATTAAGCATCCTTGGCGAGATCGGATCGTCCTGCAGCACTTGCCGCAGTGTCTCCTCCAGGGATCCGGCCACAAACGGCGGCCGGCCCGTTAACAGGAAGTAGACGATGGCGCCAAGAGAATAAACGTCGGCGGCGGCGGTAATATCACGTTGGCCGCGCGCCTGCTCCGGAGAGATGAAGCTCGGCGTGCCGAGGATCTGGCCGGTCACAGTGAGGTCGGGAAGGAACCCGTTTTCCCCGGAGTTTATATCCTCGGTCGAGGAAATTGCGGAGGTGGGGCAACGTACTCCTTCCGTCTTTGCCAGCCCAAAATCGGTCACGTGCGGCCGGCCTTCCGGATCGAGAAGGATGTTCGACGGCTTGAGGTCTCGGTGAATGACGCCCTGCTGGTGTGCGTAGTGGACCGCCTCGGCCGCCGTCCGCAGGAGCGAGGCGGCGCGCCGGGCGGGCAGTGGCTGGTCACGGAGCAGATCGGCCAAATTGCCGCCGGGGACGTAGTCCATTGTAAAATAGTGCTGGCCTTCGTGATCGCCGATTTCGTGGACGGCGACGATGTGGGGATGCCGGAGGCTGGCCACCGCTTCGGCTTCTTTGCGAAAGCGCCGCACGTCTGAAGAGTTGGAGAAGCGTCCCAGCCCCAACATCTTTACGGCAACGACACGGTTGAGGGAAATCTGGCGTGCCCGGTAGACGATGCCCATTCCGCCTCGGGCAATCTCGTCCAGCAACTCGTAGTCGCCGAAACGATGAATAGGTTTGGGCTCGGAACATGGGGACGTGCCACTCAAGGATGAATTCCGGTCGATTTTCCCGGTGCTCGGGACGTTGGCTTGGCCGAGCAGGCAGCGTGGACACATCCAAGGGGCCACCCCGCCGGGCAGGGGTGCCGCGCATTGCGGGCACTGATTGGTTTGCCTTGGTTGGTCCAATTTGCGGAGTGTATGACGGCCCGCTGTGGGCGGCTATCCGAAAGCTCTTGGCCGGTCAGCCGCTTAGTTCGGGTCGCCGCTCGTGGGCTTCGGCTTTTGAGTCATCATCGCACTTAATCAGGAAATAGAACCGAAGGTTACCGGGTCATGGCCGCGCTTGCGGACTCCCCCTGGCGGTGTTTTCGCGGCGGGGTGGCTACCTGTCAAACTTTCAAGGACGCGCGAGTGGCAACTTCGGGATCAACTCGTGACGTTACTTCCCTCGCCCGCCGGACCACGGAATCCAATGACCTGCGAAGCGAACGGGCGCTCCCGGCAGGGGTTCGAACGAGGCGAAATAACATGGCCGGGGCCGACTTTGAGTTCGCTTGGAAAATCCCTTCCAGCTGTTCGCTGAGCCGTCTCACCGTGTGCCGCTCGCTCTCATTGAACACGTCTCCCTCCGGACGCCCCAGCATTCGACGCATAAAAAAGAGGACGCCCATTGGCTGCAGGCCAATTCCAAGCTGCGCCGCGCTCAGCCAGACACGCTGAAGGCTGCGTCCGGCCTGGAGAAACTCGCGCGGACTTGAGCCTGTGGCCCGCAGCAACCCGACCGCGCAGGCGCCAGTCAGGGCTTTCCAGGACCGGTCAGCCAGCGCTGTCCCGAGGTTCATCCGCCTCAAGATCGCGATTGCGTCTGGCCGGGCCATCACGCGGAGCGCGGCGGCCTCCGACTCAGTGAGGTCAAGCGTTGCCAAATCGATTCCGTCGCGGCTGTCACCGGCATGCTGGGCAGTCCAGCGCATCTCCTGCATCGCTTCGCGATGGAGGTCCGGGCAGAGAAAACGAATTCGGTCTGCCTCGCCTAAAATGGCTCCGATTGCGTCCAGCGTTTCCGGATTTGAGTGCAGTTGCAGTTTGGCGCCCCGCTCGATGGCGGCGGATTCCAAAGCGGTCGCCTCGTTGGCAGCCAGAGGCTCGAAATTTCCGTTTCGCCGATTTGTGCGACGAAGTGGGATGGCTGTGAACAGCGGATCCGGGGTTTCGAGCGATCCAAGTTGATTTGGCCTGAAACGGAGCGTGGCCACCCATTCGTCACAGGCTGGTCGAGGAAATGGTTGAACTTGCAAGCGACCCTGCCGGTGCGTCGCCGCGAGGTGCATATTTTCAATCGCAGCCCCGAAAGCGAGCATGGAGGCGAGCCCATCGGCATCGAGGAGGTTGCGCGAGCGGGTCCGGTCGTGGACAAGGTGAATGGTCCCATCGGTTTCGAGCTGGAAAAGCCACGGCTGGCAATTGCCTGCTGACGGTGCCTGGACAGCCGCTCGGATCAAGTGGATTGCAATCGAGCCGCAGCCGCTTAAGGGCGGCGCGTTTTCATCCAAGCTAGGTAGCGCGCTGGGCACGCGCCCGATGCTTGAGCCGGATTGAGCGTCGGGAGAACAGGGCAGGGCGACACCGGGCGTGCTCAGAATATCGGCGAGGTCGACGTAGCGACGTCCCGAAGCAAGCGGCTGGCCCGTGATGATTCGCCGTGCCGCGCAAGCGATGGTGGCGCCGCCCAACGTCACGTCCGAGCCCAATTGTGGCCAGGTGGCCAGGGTTCGCTTAACTTCGATCAGGGAAGCCGCCATCCGCGCTGAGATCGACCCAGCCCCGAGAATTTCGAGAACGGGCCCGACTTTCTGCTCGGTGGTCAACCCGCGAAGCTTGGTCCAGTCGTACCCGTGCAACAGTCCGTGGAGCAGCGGGCGTGCGGGTTCTTGGTCGAAACGCTCTATATCAACCAGACCCCGGTCGCTCGTCTCCATCAAGACGGGGATTCTCCGGGCCCGGGCCTGTTCCCGGACCAGGAACTTCACCTCCAGGCTGTCGCACTCCTCGACCACGAGGTCGAGCTTTGGCGGACCATCGAGAAACGTGGTCACGTTGAATTCAGTCACTCCATCGAGCAAGACGTGGACGTCGATGTAGGGGTCGAGTTCGAGGATTTGTCGGGCCGCGAGAACGGCTTTGTTTTGCCCGAGTTCATGCACACCGGCGTGGAGGCGGTTTAGATTGGACAGGTCGAGGGAATCGAAATCCGCCAGGACCAGCGTGCCGACTCCCTCCAGCGCCAGAGTGCGGGCGATGGAATTGCCGACCGATAGTCCGACCACGCCGATAACACAGGATTCGAGCCGGCTTTGCTCTTCGGGGGTGATCTTGTATGCGTTCCGGCTGAGGCGAACCTCGCGGAACTCATTCCGCTCGAGCACACGGACCAAGCGACCCGACCAAGGATAGAAAACCCAACGCCCATATTCGGCCAGGCTTCGTCCGCCTAGATAAGTTTGGATGACTACATCGAGTTCGGCTTCGCTCTGGGTGCGTCGAGGGTGCCGAACGACCATCAGCTCGCGCACCTGTTGCGTCAACGTGTCATGACTTTCCCGAATGAATCCGTTGGTCCGCAGATGGTCCAGCTGTGCTTGGTCTGCGGGCTCATGGCCGAAGAACTGCACCGAATGGGATCCTTCAAAGATGGCCGCTATGGGCGTGGGATGCATCTCAGCTTTGGATGAGGTGCTCAGCTGCGAGCGTTTCACGCGGCGCGCTCCGCTTTCCGGGGCGGGTCATGCGTCGCAGCAAGCGGTCGTAGGCTTCGTCGAAGCGCTGAATTACGGCCTCGGTTCCATGCATCACGGGTTGGTCTGGGCCTGAACGGCGGACCAGACAAATCGCGTCATAACGACAATCTTTCGCCAGGTCTTGTTGCCAGGCCGGGAGGTAAGCAGTCATGCGAAATCCGCTCTCGGCCAACTCACTGATTACGTCCTCTTTGTCGATGAGTACATTGACGCTCACGTGACAGGCTTGAGGGTAGGCGCGAATCAGTTCACGGAACGCAGCAGGTAGACCAGACGTCGGTGCGAGACCGGCCGATGGATGGCTGACGGAATTGACCTGCAGTGTGCCACTCGGGCATGAGGAATCATGGGAAATGTGGAACCGAAAGTCGCCGCAATTCCATACCCGCCCGATGGCTGGCCCCGCGACAACATTGGCCGGATACCCACCAACCTCCGTTTCTACCTCGAGCGGCGTGAGTATCTGCTCCGTGAGAAATGGATCGACGGCTAATTCGCTGCCGTCAGGGATCACACGTCGGAGAGGTTCGTGCCCGTTCGAAGTCATGCCGATCAAGTGGAACTCGCGCAGCCCGTTGGCGACGTTCATCGCACCGTCGTGGCCCACCAGGACCGTCGCGGGCCGGACATCTTTCGACATGAGCCGATACATGGCCCAAGTGCGCGGATTGCTTATCGTCAGCGCACAATCTCGCCGGGCACAGGTTTCTTCGAGGCATTTTGTGTAAAGCCGCGTTCCCAACCCGCCCCCACGAAACTCCGGCAACGTCACGCTGCGGCAGCAGTCATACGCCCCGTTCCACGTCTGACCAACGCTCGCCGTGCATGCCACGACGCGGCTGCCAACGGACGCTACGAACCACGTGTCATGGCCGGTGGCGAAAGTCGCTTCGACAAATGAGGTTTCTTTGCAAGGATGCGACGATTCACGGTAGGCCTGGCGAAAAAGGGCGGCGATCTGCGTGCTGTCGGATACAGTCGCCTCCCGTAGGACTACGGCTGCGGGTTGAGCGGCCAGCGCGGATTTTGTCCTCTGCAATACCTGGCGGGCAATAACCATGCGCTGCACCTCGGACGTGCCTTCGGCGAGTTCGCACAACTTCACATCGCGCAGATAACGCTCAATCGGATAGTCCAGGGTGTAGCCGCGTCCGCCGTGGATTTGCATCGCCCGATTGCATGCGCGGGTGGCGGCCTCGGAGGCGAAAAGCTTGGCCATGGCGGACTCGCGTTTGGTTTCCAGCCCGCAGTCCTGCATGCGCGCGGCCCGCAGGGTCAACAGCTCCGCCGCCTCCAACTCCGTTTCAGAGTCCGCCAACATCCACTGGATCGCCTGCAGGTCGGCAATCGGTCGTCCGAATTGTTCGCGCCGAATTCCATATCGCGCCGCTGCCTCGATGGCGGCGCGGGCCACGCCGATGCCGACCATCGCCACGCCGATTCTTCCCCGGTCGAGCATGCTCAGCCCGTCACGGTGACCGTGTCCCCGTTGCCCCAACAATTCGCCCGGTACCCGTTCAAGGCGAATCTCGGCGGTATCGCTCGCCTTCATGCCATAGGTCCGAATTCGGCGCACGCGCCGGACATCTTTTCCGGAGACCAAAAGGGCGCTCAGTTCCGGTTTGCCGGCCGCGGTGACGCCGCTTTTTGCCAGGACAATGAGAACGTCGGCCCGCGAGCCGCCGGTGATGAACGTTTTGCGCCCGTCGACTTCCCATCCCTTAGCGGTGGCTCGAGCAACGGTTTGAAGCGCGCTACTGTCGCTGCCGGCCTCCGGTTCGGTCAGAGCCCAGGCGGAGAGAAGTTCGCCACGGATGAGGCCGGGGAGATATCGATGCTTCTGCTCGTCGGTCCCGTAACGCAGCAGATGGCCCACGCACAGGGTGTTGTGGACCGCTAAATCGATGGCAAGGGAAGCATGCAGGCGTGCAATTTCCTGGACCATTCCGGAGTAAATCTCAAGCGACAGCCCCTGGCCGCCCCACTCCAACGGCGCCGTTAGACCGAGCAGTCCCCGGCGTCCTGCCGATTCGAAAACCGTGCGGGGTATCCATTCTTCGCTCTCCCAGCGCTCGAAATTGGGCGCGACTTCCAGGTGGCAGAAATCGCGGACCTCTTGCCACATGCATTGCTCATTAGTGCCGAGGTTAATGGACTCTTGAGTGGCTGCATCGTTTGAACTGCGCGCATTCATGGCTGTTGTGGCTTCATCCAAGACCAAACTGCGTGGGCGCATGACCTGACTTCAGCTCAGATTTGGCCATCGGATCACGCGGTTCTTTCATCTTCCTAGAAACAATCAGCGGAGGTGATGAAAGGTTACAGCGACGTCCATGTGGGCGATTAAGGGCGGGCTTGGACCGTTAACCGGTAACTTTCAGATCGATTTCCTGATTGAACGGTGAGAAGCAGTTCCTGTCTTTTATGACCGCCAGCCGAGCCTGTCCGCAATGCCGGGCGCCTTTGCCCCTAAGCGTGGCGGATTGGCTTTGTCCGAAGTGTCTGTTCGGCCGGGCGGCCGTTTCCGAGCCAACAGGTTCCCCGCCATCTCGTCACTCGAGTCCAATTCTCCATACCTTCGGCGATTACGAGTTGCTGGAGGAAATCGCCCGTGGCGGCATGGGGGTGGTCTACAAAGCCCGTCAGATTCCGCTGAATCGCGTCGTCGCGGTGAAACTGCTCCAATTCGGACCTCTGGCACGGGAGGAATTCAAAAGTCGTTTCCGTCTTGAAGCAAACGCAGCGGCAAGCCTGCACCATCCGAACATCGTGGCCATTCACGAAGTCGGCGAGCATGAAGGCCAGCCCTTCTTCTCGATGGAATACATCGAGGGTGCAAACCTGGCCGAACTGGTGCGAGAGAACTCACTGCCCGCCAAACGCGCCGCCGCATATCTTAAGACCGTCGCAGAGGCTATCCACTATGCCCACGGCAGGGCCATTCTGCATCGCGACCTCAAGCCCTCGAATGTTTTGCTCGACGAATTCGACCAGCCGCGCGGAGAAAGCCTGGCGCTGGTGCCGCCGCAAACCGGTGGTGGCTTCTCTCGGCTCCGCAACGCTTGTCTTGTTGGTCGCGGTTGCGGTCGGCGCGCCCATTGCCGCCTTTCGCATCAACCACGAGCGGCAGCGGGCGGAAAAGGAACAAAGCGTCACGCGCCAGAACCTCTATGCGGCAGATATGTATCTGGTGCAGCGAGCGGTGGACGACGGCAACTATGGATTGGGCCTTCGACTCCTCGACGCACATCGACCAAGGCCCGGACAGGAGGAAATTCGCGGGTGGGAATGGCGTTATTTCTGGAAGCTCTGCCAAGGTGAGAGTCTCGAGACCTGGCGTGGGCATTCCAACTTCGTTAGCGCGTTGGCCATTTCGCCGGACGGCAAGACACTGGCTTCCGCGAGCTGGGATGAGACAGTGAAGCTTTGGGATTTGAACACCGGACGCCCGGTCAAAACCTTGCGCGAGTGTCCGGGCCACTTGAATTCAGTTTCGTTCTCAATGGATGGGCGGCTCCTTGCCGCCGGGAGCGACGCCGTTGTGACCGTGTGGGACTTGGCGGCGGACAAGGTGCTGACAACGATCAAGAGTGGGCGCCCGACGGTTGTATTCTCACCCGTGAGCGGTCTGCTGGCCTTCAGTTCAAACTACGAAGACATCAAGGTTCTGATGGCGGCAGGATCAACCTACGAAGACATTAAGAACGACGAGAAAAGCGCGACGGTCAATTGCCTGGCGGCACGAAACTGATGAGCGCGGGCAAGGATGAAACCATCAAAACCTGGAGCGTAAGGCCAAGAATTGATGCGGAAGAACCCGGACAGCGCAGTGGATGGGGCGATGGATTCCCCGGTTACTACGTGTTTTCGGAAGACGGAGCGTACGCTGCAGTCGGCCTATCATCCTTGAACCACGTCAGAGTCTGGGACTCACGCACCGGAGAAATCAAAGCGACCCTCACCAATACGCATACCGCTCTGGTTTCTCAGAACAGGGACGGGTTCTGATGACAATGACCACAAACTACGTTCTGTGTTTCTGGGATTGGCCGAGCCAAAGGATTCAAAGGCAGGTCGTTTTGACCAAAACCGAGGAACCCTTCTTTAACCGGCACGCTTGGAACGGTTCTCCCATGCTTTGGCGGGCTCCAACATCATACGAGCTTGATCGCATACCGCCGCTTGGATTCGCGACTGGAAGGCCCAAAGGTGTGCCAGAAACAAACGGGATTAACTGAACACCGCGAACAACTGGCGGATTTCTTCATCCACCTCCGCGGGGGTGAGGACGGTTTGAGCGATCGACTGGCGCAGGCACTCGCGATAGCGTTGGCGCAACCGGTGGACGGCCACCTTGGCCGCGCCTTCGGTCAGGCCCAGCGGCGCACCGGCCTCCGCCATCGTGAGCGGCGCCTTGTCGCCAGAAAGGAAGATTTTCAACTGGTCAAACGTGGCCCCGCGACCGGAGTCGGCGTATTCCCGTTCCAAGGCCTTGCCTGCTTCCTCCAGCAGGGTTAGGGCCCAGGCCTGATCGAACAGCTTCTCCGGCGATTCGTGGTGCGCTGCCTCCCGCCGGTAGCGGCCTTCCGCGGCTATTTCGTCCAGTGGAACAAGAGCGGCTCCGCCTCCGCGCTTTTGGGCGCATTCCCGATTCCATTCATTGGCCAGAAACCGTTTGAGCGCGCACATGAGAAACCAGCGGAACTTGCCGCGCTCCCGACGGACCGCTGACAAATAGTTCTTCTCGAGAAAGCGTGCGAAGAATTCCTGGGTCAGGTCCTGGGCATCGTGGACATCATGACCGCGCCGGCGGATGTACGCGTAGAGCGGATACCAATAAGTCTGGCAGAGGCGTTGCAGTGCGCCTGACGCCTGAGGCTCGTTCTCGGCGCCAGCCTGGAGCACGACGCTCCAGTGAGTCGTGAGGAATCCAGCGTGCGCCGCCACGGAGTCAGAATCTGACCGTCCAGCCATGAGAAATGTTATCTCCCATCAGCTTCTCCAAGGCAAGCCCAGCGGCGCGGGCTGAGAAACGACGTCGTGTGCGATCCCCGAGTGACGAGCGTCGAGGATGTTGATCTCGTGTAGGAGTACACCCCCGGGCGGCGGGAGGAATGTTTAAGGTCAACCCTGCAGCGCCTCGCAGGCAGCCCCTCTCGCAGACCGCGGCCCGGGAGTATTGCCTGCAGCAGCGAATCGCGCTGGCGCAATTGCGATCCGGCCTGACAACCAAGAACTCCGGGCTCTGACCAAGCTACGATTGAAAAGCTTCGAACAGCTGTCGCATTTCCGACTCGACCTCGGACGTGGTTCGCACGGTTTCAGCCACCTTCTGACGGAGAAGGTGGCCGAACTTCCGTTTCAGCCGGAATATCTCGACATCAATTGTCGCGGTCGCGACGCCCAGGCGTTGAGCCAGGTCCAACCGCGACACCTCGCCCTTTTTGTCGAAGAGAAACTGGTTCAGCTCCGAGTAAAGGACGGCCTTCTCCCGAGTCCCATAGTCGGTTTCGAGCTCGGAAATGGCCGCCGACATCAACGTCTGCGCCCAGCGCCGATGATAGGCCTGCTCCGGGTCGTGGCGGTCCACCGGCTCGAGCGAGTATCGCGCCTCCTCGTTCTGAAAGTCGATCGGCACGAACTTGATCCCGCCTCCCCGTTTCGTCGCGCGAGCCTTGTCCCATTGGTCGGCCACGTAATTCTGCAGGGCGGCCAGGAGAAAGGTTCGGAATTTGCCCTTTTCCGGACGCACCTTCCGCAGGGGTTGCTTTTCCAAAACGAAGACGAAGAAGCCTTGGACCAGGTCCTCGGCGTCGTGCGGCGAGTGTCCCTGGCGTCGAAGAAACGCGTAGACCGGGCGCCAGTAGATCTGACAAAGCCGCTCCAGCGCCGCGACCGCCTTCGGGGAATCCGGATCTTCCGCGGCGGCGAGGACCACTGTCCATCCGGTCGGTTCAAAACGGGCTTCGGTGGCCGGCGGGTCATCGGATCGCCATGGCGAGGTCGACATGGGGCCCGAGCGTAGCGTGCGGGGCCCATTTGGGAAGCTTGTAGAGAATGGCCCGAGTCGCTGGCCTTGTGGTCGGCGGCTCGGCCGAAAGGAAATGCCCTGACCACGCGAAATACGGGCGGGGCGATTTCGGCACAAGGCCGCGGCTCACGGTTTAATCAGGCGGAAGAAGCGGTTGCTCGGGACGAGCGAGACCGTGACGCTGCGGATGCCGTTCGTCAGCCCGGTCGAGACGATGTTCGGGGTGACCCAGGAGGCGCCGGGAACGGGAGCGTCGGCGCGTTGAACGGAAAAACCGGATGTGCTCAGCCACGAAAGTTCGGCGAGATTCGTCCCCGGCAGGAGCCGGATGGTCATGGTCGGCCGAACGAGGACCGCGAAGTTGCCGAGGGAAGACCCCGTGCCGTGGGGCGTTTCGATCGAGATCGGTCCGGAGGTCGCCTGGCCAGGGACCGTCGCCACTAGCTGGCGATCGGCGGAGGCCGCATTGGTGTTCAGGGTGAACGCGGCCGGCACGCCGTTGAACAACACGCGAGTGGCCCCGGCGAAGTTCGTGCCGCTCAGGGCGACGGCCTGGCCGGAGAAGGCCGAGGTTGGACTGAAACTGGCAATCGAAGGCGGCGGCGTCGGATACCATCGGAGCCGAAACGGGCCCAAATAGGTCGGGCTGATCACGCCCTTGCTGTAGCCGCCGCTGACCACCTTGTTGGCCACGACAATTTGGTAGGCAACCCCAGCCTGGGCGTTAAAGGAAATCCGGCCGAACATCGACGAGCCATCGTCATCGCTGCTGGCGACTTCCGTCAGGGCTTGAACGTTGGTCCCGGTATAGCAGGCCAGCAGCGGGTCCGGGGTGGCCACGGGCAGCGCAAACGTCATCCAACCGTCCGCCGGGGCTGTCCACTGGTACCACACCGAACTCCCGCTTCGAATGTCGCCCGCGTGATCCGGCTCACCGAGCTCCGGGGAGGCGCCGCGCGTCGTGCCGGCAATCTCCCCGGAGGAGTTGAAGATTTCCTGGGCGGCCCGGAGATCGTCGTTCGCGACGGCGAAGCTGAAACTCCATACGAAATCGTCGGCCGGCGTGGATTGCGCCGTGCCGCTGTAATTTCCATCGAGCGTGAGACCCGACGTGTCGGTGGCCGAGCCGAGGACCCGGCCCGTGTGATTGGTGGGAAGCCACGGCCCGTCGGGCGTGAACTGGAACACGCGATCGCCCTCGGACCAGGCAAAGCTGCCGCGCTCAGCGGGCGCCAGGACGAAACTGTTTTCCACGGACGAACGGTTCATGGGCCTGCTGAACCGGTGCGCTGGAGCTATAAGGCCTACAGCCCGGGTTTAAGCTCTCCATCGCTCGCGCCGGACGGAACGATCTACGCCGGCACGCGCGGATCGTCCTTTCCAGCTCCTTTCTCCGGGCGGCTCATCGCGCTGAACCCCGACGGAACTCTGCGCTGGGAGTTGCCCACCGATGACGGTGTCGACAGCACGCCGGCTTTGGGCAGCGATTCCGGGGGAAATCCTGGAGGAGATTCCGCTGCGGGTAAATTACCCCAATTCCGTGGCGACGGATTCGACTGGCCTCATCGTGTTGGGTGATCTCAACGGAACGGTGCGGGCGCTCAACCCGGATCTGACCACGCGCTGGCAGGTCAAGCCGGGTCAAGCCACCGAATTCGGCGCGCCTTCGATTGGGCCGGACGGCACGATTCATGTCGTTTCCGACGATGGCGTCCTTTATGCCCTCAGCGCCGAGGGCGCGGTGCAGTGGCAGGTTGAGGGCTTGCCGCTGCGCCACCGTTGGCCCCCCAGTATTGAAGGAGACGGAACGCTCGTCGTCGTCGGCACGGGGCCTCAAATCTATCTGTTCCATCCGGATGGGACGCTTTCCCGGGAACTGAACACCGTCTCGCGGGTAAGCACGGCAGCCGCAGTTGGCGTGGACGGGACGATTTACTTCGGAACGGAAGACAATCAATTTAACGCGGTCAGCCCGGAGGGGCATGGGCAGTGGCGTTTCACGGCCGGAGGTCTGATTCAATCCCACCCGGCCATCGGTCCGGACGGCACGATTTATTTTGGCTGCAACGACCGTTATTTATACGCCGTCAGTTCCTCCGGGTTGCTCCAATGGCGGTTGCAGGCGGGCGGATTCCTCACGGTTGTCCAGGCGGCGCCCGTGATTGGACCCGACTGCACCATCTACGTCGGCTGCAACGACGCGAGTTTTTACGCGGTGCGATCCGACGGCACCGTTAAATGGAAGTTTCTGGCCGACGGCCCCGTCGGGACGACGGCCACGGTGGCCACCGACGGAACGGTCTTTTTCCGCTCCCTCCAGTCGCTCTATGCCTTGCGGCCTGACGGCAGCGTGCTTTGGCGACTGCCCGGCTTGGGCAGCCCGTCGGGCAGCTCACTGCTTCTGCCGGATGGCCGATTGCTGGTGGCCCCCGATGGCAACAAGCTCGTCTCCGTCTCCACCGCCCAGCTTCCCACGGCGCTGCACTGGCCGACGGCCTTTGCCAGCCCGCAGCGTTCGGGGCGGCGTCCCAACTGGCTGCAGCTCTCTGACACCAACCGACCCAGCGCAATCATCGAGGGGCAATCGATCGTCCTGCCCGCACTTTGGACTCTGCCTGGCCGGGCGCTCGTCCGACTCGAGTTGTACGCCGGCACCAATCGGGTCGCCGTGAGTACGAACGGCGCGCTCGAGCTGATTTGGACCAATGCCCTCCGGGGCACCAACGCGCTTTTTTTGCGAGGCTGGGACAGCCAGGGGTGCGTCTACCGTTCGGACACAGTTCAACTCCCGGTGGCTCCCCTGGCACTCCGCTTGGTTGCGATAAATGCCGCTCAGATCAGACTGCAATCCCCGGCCTTGCTGGGGCGCCGATACCAGCTCCAGATGACGACCAACCTGGTGGACTGGACCCCGGTTGGCCTGCCCGCTGTCTCCACGACGGCGGACCTTCAATGGACGGTGGAACGTCCCGAGGGCGAAAGCGGCCTGCGCGCATTTCGGATCTCGCTCGAGCCGTGAGCTGGGGCTACGGCGTCAGCCGTCGCGCCCGGTAAAAGCGGTTGACCTCTGCCGGCGCCGACGGATCCACGACTTCGTTGGTTCCTCCGAGGTAGTCGGTCTCGGCGACGGAGGCCCAATCCATCAGGTTCAACGACGACTCGATTCGGTAGCGCCCCGGCTGGGTCGAGGAGATCCCCAGACGAAAGCCGGTCTCCGGATCCGGCCGGTTTTGCGTCAACGGCCGGAGGGTGATCTGGGGCGTGGGGACGGTGTAGACCCGGACGGAAAAATCATCGGCGGATCCGGCCTCGTAGCCGGCTTCCCAGATGTTGAACCGGACTTCCACCGCGCGCGCCCCAGAGGGGATGGACGTACCATGCAGGCCTTGCTGGCTCCAGTTCGGGATGTTTTGGGTTCCCGTGTCATAGCGGGCGCCGGCCAGCTCAGCGCCTGGTTCGTTGTAGTATCGAACTTGAAAATCGAACTGGTCGTACGGCGGGTTGGCCCGGTAGTCGTCGGAGACGAGCCAGCCGGTGGCCTCGATCCAGGCCCTATTCGCATCGATGGCCTGCGCGTAGGCGTGCAGATCCACTCGCTGCCACGAAGAGTTTGCAATGCTCGAGGCCATCCAGAACGCGTGGAAGGAGCCCGAATGGGGCGCATTACGCCCGTAGGGCGTGGCTGCCCCGACCATCATGGTGCCGGGGAAAGCTTCGCTCCAGCCGCGAGTGTCGCCCGTCTCGAAACCAGGGTTGGTCAACAGCTCCGCGGAAAGGCTCGCCATTGTCAGCCAGGCCGTCTCGGTCGAGCGCCTCGACAATCCCGACTGGTCCCAAACGGTGACCCGCCAGAGGTAACTTGCTCCGGGCGTCAGCGCTGGACCGCCGTAATCGACGGACGAACGAATCGCCACCAGCCGCCCGGAGTCCCAAATCAAATCTCCGCTGAGTCCGAAAAGCTCCACCCGAAGGCCCCCTTGGTAATCTCCGGGGTCGGGGTCCGAAAAAATCCACGAGAAGCGCGGCGCGGAGTTGCGAAGCCCAATCGGGTTGCTTTGTCCGTCGATCTGGAGAGACGTCGGTGGCAACGGCACGCCGTCGGAGGCGGTCACGATCACGACCGAATCAGAGTTTGTCACGGTCCCTTCCCACGCGGTCAGGAGCAGCTCGTAGCGCCCCTCGGTTGACAGAGTGACGGAGGGATTCCCGACCGACGCGGAAGGACTGAAGGTCACCGGCGTCGGTCCGGATGCGGACCAGCGGAGCGAGACGCTGCCCGTGCTGGTGAGCTGTCCGTTCCGATAGACCTTTCCATCCAATTGAACCGGCCCGCTCAATGGCCACGCCAGCCGCTGGTCCGGGCCCGCATCGACGGAGATGTTGGGGATTTCCGTTTGGGCGCCGCCTGGCGGGCCATAGCCGCGGGAAGCGTCATCGATGACCAGGAGCCAGTCCTCCGTGGACGGCGTGGGGAAATTGACGAGGCCGGTGGTGGGGTATTGGCCGATGGTGGTGACGCTGCCATCGCGCACGTTGAACCAATACGCCTTGGCCTGGGTGCCGCTCACCCGCCGGAGGTCGACGGGGATGGTGCCGCCCTCCGGGACATAAATCATCACCGTCGATCCGTTCGTGGCGCGGGCGGCGGCCACGTAATAAAATTCTGCGCCAAAGCTGGAGGGCACGACCTGATGGGCGTCATCCGGCTCGAGCGTGCTCCAAGGGCGGGATCCGAACACCTTGGGGACGAAACCGAGCGAGGCGGCGGCCGGGCTCGACAGGGCTGCCTGCCATCCGCGTTGAAACCACCAGACCGGGTTGTTGCCGAAGACGTGGCCGGTCGCGCCGCAGAGCAGGGCGGTATAAACCTGTCGGCGCAGGCCGGCGGTCGAGATTCCGTGCTCGTTTTCGTACCACGCCTCGATCACGAACACAGGCAAGGGCGGCGTTCGACGGTATTCGCGGAGGCACATCGGTTGCACGATGTCGGTGGGGTAGGCGGCGTTCAGCGTGAGCCATGGGGCCGTGACGGGGTTGTCCCTGGACGAGACGGTCCGCTGAAAATGGGCGGTCATGAGGTGGTTGGGATCGGTTTCGCGAATGCCGGCCCCGATGGCTTCGACCATCGGCGTCGAGTCGTCGGCATTGCGGTCGCCCCACATGACCCAGGCGAGGTTGGGATAATCCCGGTAGCGCCGGCCGACAAAACGCCCGTAGTCCCGGCACTTGTCCACCCCGTTGGCGACCGTTTCAGAGTACCAGCCCGAGCCATTGCCCGGGTAGCCCATGTAGCACGGGGCGAGCAGCACGAACATGCCTTTGCTCGCCGCCCGTTGGAGCACCCAGTCGGCGTAGGCAAAGTAGGCCTCGTTGGTCGTGGCGTAATCAGACCCGACGAGGAACGGCTTTTGTCCCGCGCGATTGTAGGGCGGACCGAACGTGTTATCGACCCCCACGTAGGCATGCTCGAGCAAATTGACGATGATCGAATTGAAGCCCTGGGCCCGGCGCGTTTCCAGGTAGAGTTCAACCTCATTCGTTGTCAGCGCCACGATCATGGACCACGCGGCGTCGGCCTGCATCAGGAATGGCGCGCCGGTCTGGTCCACCAGATAGTGGCCGTTCGGGCTGGCCTGCAGCGGGAAGGTGGCCGCGTCAATCCGGGCGCTGCCCCACACGCTGAGCGCGACAAATACCGTGAGCCATGCCGAGACGGCGAAACAGCGGCCCGTCGGGCCTGGGAGGCGGCTACCCGCGAAGTGCAGTCCTGCGCATGGAACGGCCAGGGCGTTTGAGTGCTCGATCATGACGCAAATCTGGCGGGCCCAACACAGGCGTCAAGCGATCCTTGGCCTTTCCCCCGGTCGATCAAGCGACGGGGATTGTGGCGGACGGCAGCAAATGCCCGGGCACGCGTCTCGGAGTAAACCGAACAAACGTGGCTTCCGGCGACGAACTCGAATCCCTCGGATTGCGTGAGGACAGTCGATTCCCATGCAAACTGCCCGATTGGCGCGCAACGGCCGCGAGACGTCCTCCGGCTGGCGGGAGTGCATTCGCCAGCACGGCGCTGATCTCGGAACGATGACAGAGGGAATGGTGAACCGGCGTGCGGCGACGATCGTGCCAATCCACGGGAACGAGGTGAATCGGGCAGGGACAGCGTTCAGGGCTGCGCCCGCAAAAAAGATCGCCGATTCCGGGAACATCTTCTGCTGGACTCCCGTCCATGCATGCAATCGGCGTAAGTCCGGCCGGTCGCCCACGGCGATGAGGTGCGAACCGGCACGTGACGTGGGAACGGGGATCACCCGTTGGCCGGAGATCGCCGCAGAACTGTTCCTTGAGAAACAGCGCTCCATCGGATTCTGAGCAAGCCAGGCTCTTCCTGCCCTGGATCGTGGCTGTGGCGCTCTTCATGCAGCAGTTGGACGCCACGATCGTCAACACGGCGATTCCAACCATGGCCGCCAGCCTGAAGGTGGCGTCATTGAGCCTCAAATCCGTGGTGACCAGCTATACCATCGGACTGGCGGTGTTCATCCCGCTCAGCGGATGGTTGGCCGATCGGTTCGGGTCCAAGCGCGTCTTCAGCCTGGCGGTGTTGTTCTTCACGCTGGGATCGCTGTGCTGCGGGTTGTCGAACAATCTTCCGGCGCTCATCGCGTCGCGTGTGATGCAAGGCGCCGGGGCGGCGATCATGCTGCCTGTGGGGCGGTTCGTCCTGCTGCTGGCGTTTCCCAAATCCCAGATGCTGCGCGTGATGAACTTCGTCATCGTCCCGGCGTTGCTGGGCCCTCTCCTGGGTCCGTTCATGGGAGGAGTGATCGTTCATTGGATGCCATGGCGGATGATCTTTCTGCTGAATTTGCCCTTCGGGATTTTGGGGCTGTATCTCGTGCATCGCTACATGCCGAATTATCAGGATCCCCAGGCGGGCGGGCTTGACTGGCTGGGGTTCCTCCAGTTTGGCAGCGGCGTGGCGTTGCTCTCGTATGCGCTGGAGATCTTTGGCCGGCACGCGTTGCCGAACGGGGCTGTGACGCTCCTGATCGGGGCGGGCGTCGGCCTCGTCGTCTTGTATGGGGCGCACGCCCGGCGACATCGCAATCCCTTGCTTCCGCTTGGCCTGTTTGGGATCCGAACCTTCCGCGTGTCGGTTTTGGGCGGCTTTGCCACGCGCCTGGGCGTGAGCGGCATGCCGTTCCTCCTGCCATTGCTCTACCAAATTGGGCTGGGATATCCGCCTTGGCAGGCCGGGTTGTTGACCATGCCGCAGGCCGCGGCCGCGATTGGCATGAAGCTCGTCACGACGAAAATCCTTTCGAGGTTCGGGCATCGGACCATCCTGATCGCGAACACCGGCGCCATTGGGATCATGATCCTGCTCTTTTCAACGGTGGATACGAGAACGCCGACCTGGATGATCGTCCTGCTGAGCTTTTTCCAGGGCGCCTTCTCCGCGCTGCAGTTCACGACCATGAACTCGCTGGCCTACGCCGACACGACCGACCAGCAGGCCAGCGACGCGAGCACGATCGCCAGCACATCCCAACAGTTGTCCATCAGCATCGGGGTGGCGTGTGCATCGCTGGTCGCGGGCTGGTTCCTGGGGAACATCGATTTGTCGGACAGCCAACGGCTCATCCCGGCGTTGCATCGGGCCTTTCTGACCCTCGGCGGAATCACCATCCTCAGTTCACTCCTCTTCCGGGTCTTGCACTCCGATGATGGCAACGCGGTGAGCAACCGGAAGCAGCTGCGGGCGGAGGAAGCGGAGGCAGTGGCGTGAGGTTCGTCGGGGTGGAGTGAGGCCATTTGCACAGGGCGACGTCTGCGCGGCCGCAAATTGCCTCGGGTGGAGGCGCTGGGCGGCACCCGTGCGAACCGGGATTCCATCCGCCGGCGGACGCATAAGGGTGGCTCGTGCTGATGCGCATTCGCCCCGCGGCGAGCCGGGTTCGCAGGCTTTCCGAGGAGACGCCGGCGCAGATGGTCGTCTTCGACCTGCTGCAGGATGCGGAGGGAGCATCCTTGTTGAACTATCCGCTCCGCGAGCGGCGGCGGCGGCTGGAAAAGTTTTTGAGTGGCTTCGCTATGGAACAAAACTCATCCGCTGGCGGCCGGATAAAGATCCCTCCACCTCTTCGCTCGAGCAGCTGCATCCTCCGGCATCGAAGGGGTCGCCGTCGGCCCGCAAGCTCAGGTCGCGTTCCCGAAAACGTCGCTGATCGCGCCGGGAGACTTTGGTTTGTCAGGAGGAGCAGGCTTCAAGAAGCCGTCGAGCGAACTACCAAACAACCCGGGCTTGCCGGAGAAAGCGGCAGCTTCCCTGCAAATTGACGACATGTTCCGGCCCCGGACATGCAAGTTGCAGCTTCGCTCGTCCGCGGCATAACGGCCCGGGTCCGCGCCGCGGTGGTCGATCCGCAACGGAGACAGGTGAGAGCGTGGTCGAACGGTCCTGCTACGTGTGCTGGCACCCCGGCTGCTCAAACGAGCTTGGTTCAACGACGGAGGTATCCCGATTTGGCCGAGGTCAGCCGAGGCGATGACGCCGCAGCGGACCCGCCGACGGAACCGTTGCCGCGCCTCTAAAACTGAAAATGAATTATGACAACTGAAGTGCCACCGCCCACCCGTTCAACCGTGGTCTCGCCCGCGATCATCGCGACTGATTCGGTCGTTGAAGACCGCCCGACTCCGCGCATCGACTGGCGAGCCGTCTTCGGCGGCGTCATCGTCGCGATTGGCGTTCATGTGCTCTTTTCCTTCCTCGGGATGGGAATTGGGCTGGCCACGTTTTCGCCCACCACCGACGCGGAACCGGTGGAGAAATTTGGAGTGGGCGCGGCCATTGTCTGGTCCGTCTGCGCCCTGGTGGGCCTGGCGTGCGGCGGCTTTGTCGCCGGCCGCTTTTCGGCCTCGCATCGATCCGGAATGACCCACGGCGTCCTGGTGTGGAGCTTGTCGCTGACGGTCACCTTACTGCTCCTGTCCGTGGGCACGGGGAAGTTTCTGGGCGGCACGATGAAAATCATGGGAGCCGGCCTGAATGCCGGCGCCGAGGCGGCCGGAAGCGCCTTGGGCGACGGAGTGTTGGGCGGGAAGATCGGACAGCCCCTGCTGGCCGGCTTGGTTGAAGACGCGACGACCTCCCTCACGAACGCGGCGACCGCCGGCGGCGCACGCAAGGAAATCGGCTCCATCGCCCTGCGGTATTTCAGCACGCCGGAAGGCAGCCGCTCGCAGGATACCCGCGCCGCACTGACATCCGCCCTGATCAACTACGGCAATATGGATCCGGCCAAGGCGGAACAGACCATCGCCAACTGGACCAATGCATATAACAACGCCGTGGCGCAGGCCAAAAAAACCGCGGAGAACGCGGCCACCGAGGTGGCCAAAGTTTCTGTCTGGATGTTCTTCGGCCTGTTGGTCGGGCTGATCCTGACCGCGTTGAGCGGCCAATGCGGAGCCCGCCAGACCCTGAAGGAAATTCGGTCCACGCCGGTCTGGCAGGCCTGAGCATCCATCATCGCCGCGGCTCGGCTCACGCCGGCCGCCGGCCCGAATTCGCCTCTCCCAAGCCAACGTCCCGAAAGGAAGCCCTCCGTGAATCCACCCACGCCAAAGATTCCATCCTCCCGGCGTCGTCGCCCCGCGGTGCGGGCCGACCACAGCGCGAGCAAAGCGGAGATCGTGATGACGATCCAGCGAACGCCCGACGAGCTGTTTCAATTCTGGCGCGTTCGGACTGGGGACGCTCGCCAGGTGGAATGGGTCGCGGAGATCATCAACGAGCGGCCGGGGGAGATGATCTCCTGGAAATCGACGGAGGGGTCGGATGTGCGCCATGCCGGAAGCATCTGGTTCACGCCATCGCCAGGTGGTCTTGGGACGGAAGTGAAACTGGCGGTCGAGTATGAGGTGGGCACCTTCTCCGAGATTCTGGCGAAATTGTTCCGACGGTCGCCGGAGCAGCAGATGCGGGAGGACCTGCGCCAGTTCAAGCAGTGGATGGAGGCCGGCGAGATCGCGACGACGGCAGGCCAGCCCGCGGCGCGGGAAAAGGACAAAACCTTGAAATACGCGGAGGCCAAATGAGAGCTCTATGCTGGCATGGGAAAGGAAAGGTGCAGGTTGATACGGTGGCCGATCCCGCGATTCTCAACCCCCGGGACGCCATCATTCGCATCACCTCGACGGCCATCTGCGGCTCGGACCTGCATCTGTTGAACGGCCTGGTGAAGACGATGGAGGAAGGGGACATTCTTGGACATGAGTTCATGGGCGAAGTGGTCGAGACCGGGCGCGAGGTCAAAACGCTGCGGCCTGGCGATCGCGTGGTGGTTCCGTTCACGATCGCCTGCGGGCGCTGCCTCTACTGTCAACACCAACAGTGGGCGGCCTGCGACAACTCAAATCCCAACGCGTGGATTCCCGAAAAAGCCTACGGCTATGCCGGGGCGGGCATGTTTGGCTATTCCCACATGATGGGCGGCTACGCCGGCGGACAGGCTGAGTTTGTCCGCGTGCCCTTTGCCGACGTCGGGCCCCTCAAGGTCCCTGCGGGCATCCCGGACGAGAAACTGCTGTTTCTCTCGGACATTTTCCCCACCGGCTATGCCGCCGTGGAGCGTTGCCAGGTCAAGCCGGCTGATGTCGTGGCCATCTGGGGATGTGGTCCGGTCGGCCAGATGGCCATCCGCAGCGCGCGCATTCTTGGAGCAGCGCGGATCATTGCCATCGATCGTTATCCCGCGAGGCTTGCGCTCGCGGAAAAAGGCGGTGCTGAGGCCATCGACTACGAAAAGTGCGATGACCTCGAAGGCGAATTGCGGGCGCGCACGGGCGGGCGCGGGCCGGACGTGTGTGTTGACGCAGTGGGCATGGAGGCGCACGGGACGACGGCGATGGCGAAGCTGGACGGCGCGAAGGTGGCAATGAAACTCGAAACCGACCGGCCTTATGTTTTGCGCCAGGTGATTCAGTGCTGTCGCAAGGCCGGCCAGGTCTCGCTGCCCGGGGTTTACGTCGGGCTGGTGGACAAATTCCCAATCGGGAGCGCGTTCGGGAAGGGGCTGACTCTGACGATGGGGCAGACTCATATGCACAAATACATGCGCCCGCTGTTCGAGTTGGTGGAGGCGGGCCGCATCGACCCTTCGGAAATCATTACCCATCGGGTGTCGCTCGAGGACGCGGCCGAGGCTTATGCGCATTTCCGGGATGAGAAGAACGATTTCGTGAAATTCGTGCTCACGCCAGGCGCACCAAAGGCTTTGTCGGCATGACGCTGCGGACGGCCGTCGCGCCGGGACTTGACCACGCCTTGCCCTGCAGATTGAATCACGCCGTTTCCGACGGGGGCCGATTAAGAATTGCCATCATGAAAAAGAACACGATTTGCCTGTGGTACGACCGCGACGCCGAAGCGGCCGCCCGCTTTTACGCCGAAACTTTTCCAGACAGCTCGGTCGGTGCGGTGCGGCGTGCCCCGGCCGATTTCCCCGGCGGCAAGGAGGGGGACATCCTGACGGTTGAATTTGTCGTCTGCGGGATTCCCTGCGTGGCCATCAACGGCGGGAGCACGTTCCAACAAAGCGAGGCATTCTCCTTCCAGATCGCCACCGAGGACCAGGAGGAGACGGATCGGTTTTGGAACGCGATTGTCAACAATGGCGGCAAAGAGAGTGCCTGCGGCTGGTGCAAGGACAAGTGGGGGCTGTCGTGGCAGATCACGCCGCGGGTGCTGACTGACGCGATGGCCCGGGGCGGCGAGGTGGCCCGGCGCGCGTTCGAGGCAATGATGGAAATGGGCAAGATCGACATCGCAAAGATTGAGGCCGCGGTGCGGGGCGAGCGCGCTTGAACGTGGCCTGAGCGGGCGTCTGGCCCGCAGGGTCAGCGAGGCGGCAAAGCCCGGCGGTGGTGTGTGTCCCGTTGGGCTGGCTGCGGGGTCAGCGGAGGGACAACCTCAGAAGGTAGAACCGTGACGAGCTGGTGGGGGGCGGCAATTCGTAGGTCAGGAGTCCATCCGGGCCGCGGATGGGGCTCGGCGTGATGGCGGAGAAGGGCTCGCCCAGACCGGGGGCCGAAAGAATTTCGAAGTTAATCCGGGAGGCCAACGCCTCCGGCCAGTTGAAGTTCAGTTGCAGCGTGCCGGCGGCGCTGAGTTGCAGCGCCAGCGCGGGTGGGCCGGACACCGTCGACCGGGCTCCGTGGCTGGCGATGTCAATTGGGTTCGTCCCTTCGAGGAATTCCTGCATGTTGCTGAACCCGTCCCGATCAAAGTCGTCGCTGCCGGACTGGGCCAGATCGCCGAAGTACTGCCGTTCCCAGGCATCCGCCAGGAGGTCACCATCAGAATCCAGCGTGACCGTGCTCGGTACGCTGATCAGTTCGATGGCGTCCACGGACAGGCCAGGGGCGCCGCACGAGGCCGGCACGTCGGTGAATCCGCGGACGTGCACGCGGGTGCCGGCAGGGAGCCTGAATCCATCGAAGAGCGGCCATGCGTCGCCGGTCGGGGCGAGCAGGCTCCAGACGTTGCCGGTACCATCGTCCAACAATGTGCAGTCGGTCCGTTCGGCGGTGTCCGGGCGAACGGTGAGGGTGAGGTCGGCGACCGGACGGCTGCGGGGCGGCGCCAGCAAGCCAGTCAGGGCGGTCCGTGCCTGGGCCAGTTCTGTGGGCGTCAAGGCCGTCCGGGCGGCATAACCTCCGGGCAACGACTGGCCGTCCAGAAATGTCCTCAGGGCGTCAACGGGCAGCGGCAAGGGGGGCTCGGACGCAACGTGCCGGCTGCTGATTCGGTAAAGGTCCAGGACCAGGTTCGTGATCGGTCCGGCATTCGGCGCCAGAAGCCCGGCCTCGATGTCGTCGCGCAACCCATCCAGCCGGAGGGCAGGCTGGCCGGCCGGGCCGGTCTGGCGCAACTCGAGATAGGCGCCATCCGGGACGCCGCGGCGTCCGATGTCCTGTGGCCGGTGCGGAAAAAGCGTGAGGCGTTGCCCGGGAGACAGCCAGCCGCGGGCGGCCAGCACCGACTCGAGTTTCCGCTCAACCAAGAGCGCGGTGAGCGTGCTGCGCGGTGACAGCTCCCATTCAGGTGCGGCGGCCTCCGCGGAAAATGTGGATCGCGCGCTGGCGATCCACCCGGCGGCAGCGGTCGCCACATCGCCGGACGTCCATTCAAACGGGACGGTGGCCGCGTGTGCGGCGGGCGGGTGCTGGACGGCAAGCAGCTCGCGCCCGACATGGGTGTCCGCGCCGAGCACATTGGGAAAGATCTCGAAATTCTCCGGCAGGGCGAGCACGAGCAACCGATCGCCCGGGACGCGCGGCAGTCCGCCCAGTTGCAGGCGGCCGAACGGAATGCTGCTGTCCGCTCCGTGAGTGGCTTGCTGCAGCAGCTGGCCGCCGGCGCTGTAGCTGCTCACCGTCTGGCCGAGACCGAGGATGGCATAACGATCGATCCGCCCGTCGTAGGGCAGGGGGGCGACTTCAGCGGAAAAGCTGTCCGCGGTGGATTGCCGGCCCGATGCGGCCGGGCGGCTGGAAGCGGATCCCGGCAGCGTGCCGGCGATAATTTCGTCGAGATCGCCGAAGCCGTCGGCGTCGGAGTCCGGACCGGCGGTGGGGTCGAGCCCCAGCGATTCCTCCACGTAGTCCGGGACGCCGTCGGCATCGGAGTCGAGCCGGCCGGGCGCGGCGCGGAAGCGATAGCGAACAGATTGGATCTCGGTCAGCGATCCGGCGGCGTCTTCGGCGTAATACGAGATGGTCGTGCCGGCGTAGAGGCGGAAGGGGCTGGCATAGGTCTGCCAGGCGGCCTGATTTTCGAACCGGAAATGGACGCGGGCGCCGGCGGTGGGCGGCTCGAGATTGAAGCGGACCTGAATGCTCCCGCTGAACTCTCCCGAGGCGGGAACCGCCTGGCAGCGAACCCGCGCTTGCGACCCTGGCCGGTTCACGCCGAACATCGAGATGGCCGGCTGGCGTTGGTTGACCATGACAAAGCCGGTGCCACCGGCGGCCAGGCCAAGATCGAAGTTCGCGAGATCGCCCAGGCCCGCTTCGGAGCTGCGAAACTGCTCGCTCGAAACGCGCAAAAGCGGGAGGGCGGCGGCGGAGAAGCCGGAGGTCCAATCCTCAATCGTATGTTCCGCGATTAGTTCCGGGTTTGGGTTGACATAGGGCTCGCGGCGAAACTCCCAGACATTGACCATTCCGCGGAGCGGCGCCGCATGAGGGAGGTCGCCACTTTGCGCCGGGTTCCACGTGTTGCCAGTCCGCTGCAGGACGGTGAACTGGGAAGGGGCTCCGCCCGCGGTGCCGTGCAATCGGACCAGACGGTCGGGCCCGAGCGCGACGAGGGCCTGCACCCCGGCGCCCGGCGGGGCCAGCTCTGTCAGTGCTTGCGGAGCTTGACTGCCATCGAAGCGGTAGCTGGCGGCGCGCCCGCTGGCAAAGACCACGGCCAGCTCGGAACCGGTGGCCGGGTTGAGCAACTCGACTTGTTGGATGCCATCGCCGAGAGCGAAGGCCATCGCGGACCCCGGCGTCCAGGCGCCGGCCGGGCCGGGCGCGATGGCCTGCGCTGTGAGGGTTCCAGTCGCATCGGCCGGATCCCAGAACAGAAAGCGGGCCCGCGTTTCGCCGCTGAACATTCCGGAGGCGAACGCCGTGCCGGGGGGGAGGCCGGGAATTTGGAGCGCGGTTTGAAAAGCGCCGTTGCGCAAATCGAAGACCTCGAGGGTGGCGGACGTCTCCAGCCGCCGGAGCAGGGCGGCCATGACGGGCGATGATGCCTCGAGCCGCGCAGCGCGCGCGGCGGCGGCGGTTCCGGGGATCACGTTGAATGTCTGCAGGGCGGGCAAGGCGCTTGCGGCGGGTCCAGGCCGATAGAGCCCGAGTTGACCGGGCGGGGTTGAGTTGAGGCGTGTGCCTAACAAGAGATCGTCACCGGGCCCGTTGCCGGGCCCGCCGATGTCGAGCCCGAGCGCCAGGTATGGGCCGATCTGCGCCGGGTACCATTGCGTGATGCCCGGCGGCTGTCCGCGTCCCGCGATGCGGACCACGTGCACGCGGTTGGCCTCGGGGCTGGCCACGACAATCGCATCCCGTGTTTCCGAATTGACCCGGGCGATCGTCACCGTGGTGGCAGGACTGAGGCCGGACGACTCGGCGGGTGTCCACCCCAGTTGACCCGCCGCGTCGGAGTAGCCGATGCGGCACGTGCCGGACGCCTTGTCGACCACGAGGACATCGGCCCGGGCATCCCCGTCAAAGTCTCCCTGCGCGACGAAAGTAAAGGCGGTCTCCATCACCGCGGGCTGGGCGCTGATTGAACCGGCGCCGGTGACGAAGCAGAGGAGGAACGTCGCGATCCGGCGCGCGGGGCGGGCCAGGGCAGTGAGTTGCGCGCCGCGCGGAGGAGCCCAGCCTGGCCCGCTGGACGTTGGCGATGGTCGAATCGGGATCATGGCTCGAGTTCGTTGGTGGCGATGGTCCGCACGATTTCGTGACTGACCGGATCGAAGCAGACGACGAGATACACGTAGCGGGCCCCGTTCAAGACGGGCTGCGTGTCCCGGAGGACCAGGCTGTCGGCCGCGTCCCCGGGTGGCCGCAGGACCTCGATGAAGGGGTCTCTTAGGATGGTTTCCGTCGAACCGTTTGGCAGGCTGCGCTGCTCGTGGGCCAGGCGTTCGATGAGGGGGGAGACCTGGAGGACATCGCCCGAGACGGAAGGAAATCCGGCGTTCGCGACCTGATAACGGTAGAGCGCGACCGGAAGGAGGGGCGCGCCGCCGGCTTGCGGGTAGAGAAATTGCGCCGGGTCAATCTTTCCCGGGAACGTCCCGGTTTCGGTGGTGGTGCCGGACGGACGTGCCCACGCGCCGATGCGGACGCCGGCCGGGTATTCATCGGTCGGGAGCCGCACGGCGCGAATGGTGGCGTCCGCCGGGCTGGCCGCGGGGAGGGGCCATGCCGGCCACGGGACATTCGGTCCCAGCCGCTCGGGCGGGCTCCAGCGGAACTTGCCGAGATTAGACCGCGGGCCGAGGGTGCCGTCGCGTGCCACCGCCCGAACGTAGATAAAATATTCCCGGTTCAGCGCGATCGTGGCGGGCACAGCGAATTGGGGGCCCGCGCCGACGGCGCCGCCGATCACGGTTGATTCGAACTCGCCGAACGTGGCGGACCGGTCACCGCCTTCAGCCGGGATGACGCCCGGTTCCTCCCCGCGCCGCGGCCCGAGTTGAGCCGAGAGCGGGCCGTCGACTCGTTCCCCGGCGGCCGAGGCGACATACACACGGAATCGGGCGAGGCCGTATGGGGAACAGATCCAGCGCAGCACCATGAGGGGGGCGGCCACGCTTCCTTGCGGGGCCGGCGTCAGCAGGAACGGCGTGGGGAGCGGCGCCGAGCCCTGAACGAGGAGGCAGTTCCCGATCGGTGCGAGCGCCGATGCGTTGCCGTTGGAGTCCACCGTCTGGGCGAAATAACAAACCTGAGCGCCCACCGGCGGTGACACGCAGTCCTGGACATTGGTCGGGCCTGAGCCGCTTACCGAAACCAACGTTCTCTCGCCGGAGTCGGTCTGGCGGTAGACCCGCACTTCGCTGGCGTCGGCCGGAGGCGTCAGCGCGATCGTCACGCACTCGCTGGTTGTGGACCCCGGCGGGTGCGGAACGAAAACTCCGGTGGTGCCGCTCCGACAGACCGTCCGCGCCCGAAAGGAGACCTGCGTCAGCGTTCCGTTTGGCGCGACGAGGCCTGTCTGTTCGACAAAACCCGAGATGCCGTCGCTCACGCTGCCGGCCCGACAGTGGAAAGTGATCGATCCTTCGGGCACGGCGGAGCGTGCCAGCGACCAGTCGAATTGAAAATCCATCTCGCCGTCCACGAAGACGTGGCGCGCCAAAAGATCCGCGGCCTGCTGTCCGCCGCGATAGAGCTCGACCCATCGGATGGCTGCGTCCTGGCGTGGACAGCGCAGCTGAAAGAAGGCCTGGGCCGGGTCCGAGCCGGGCGCCGCTCGGTTGCCGGTGCCCTCTTTGACCACTTCGGGCCGGCAACTGGTGTACTGCAGCTGGCCGGCCGGGGCGGCCGGGGCCTCGCGATCACGCAGGACGCCGAACATCGGGCCGCTATGCGGCGACAGGTTGCCGCCACACGCGCCGTCGTCCTCCGCCCGGACCGTGTAAAAGAACGTCCGTCCCGCGTCGGCCGGCATGCGCGGGGACAGAAGCCCGTCGTCGACAAACCTCCATTCACTTTCTCCGGGCGCCGGGGTGATGACGCCGATGCGATTCGGGTGCCCGTCGGCGGGCAGGTTGTCCGTCAATGGCCCGGCGGCATCGCGCCAGCGGTAGACGTGGAAACGCGTGATGACATCGCCGGAGTCCGGGCTGGTTTCCCAGCGGACGCGCAGGGCCTGGTGGGCCGGCGCGTTGCCGGACGACACCAGGGTGTTGTCGACCTGAACTCGCGCCGGCGCCTGCGGCATGACGCGGTCGCACAGGCGCACCCGCAGGCCGGGCGACGTGTCACCGTTTCTTCCCAGCACGTCGCGGGCGGCGAGGTAGTAGTAGAATTCCTCGCCATTGCGGAACGGGCGCGCGCCGGTCGCCGGATCGTTGTCGTCCACGACAAAAGCGAGCGTGGGCGAGGCGGTTTCCGTGGGCGTGAACAAGGGAACCCGGTTGACGCGTTTGACGTCGGGCTCCGGGGAGTTGGCGGGGAACGACGCGGCGAGCGTGGCGAGGCGTCCGCGCGGGGGAGGAGCGAGTTGCCAGCCCTGTTGCTCCGCGTAGGCGCGGGTCACGCGATACAGGTCGAGTCCTTGGTTGAGCACCGAGAGGCGCTTCAGCGGATCCGGGATGGTCCACTGAAATTGCGCGTTCGAGTGGCCCAGCGCCTTCTGCTGGGGTGGAGGTTCAACCTGCAGCGGGGCGCCGGGTGCGGGCAGGATCACCGGGGCGCCGGTGGTGATGGTCACGCGGCCGACGACGCCTTCCTCGCGGCCGGCGGGATCGAGCCGGCGCACCTCGAACGTGGTGTCGCCGGGCGGGACCGCCACGGCCAGGCCCAGCCCGAGCCCAAGGGTTACGGCTGGATGGAGGCGTCCGAGCAGGAGCAGACGTTGGTAGAGGTCACGATCGCCGAGCGCGGCGCGCAGGACGACCGCGAGTTTTTCCGGCAGCGATGCCGTGGCGGGCAGCCGCAGTCGTCCGAAGAGCGCGTCGACATCCGACTCCAGAAGCCCGGACGACGCCCCGAGGGTTTGGGCCTGCTGCAGCAAGCTGGCGAGCACGGCCGCATCGGTCTCCTGGCGGACGATGGCGACGCGCGTGAACGTGCCGGGGCCGGCGGGGGAGCCGGGTTTGGAATAGACGGCGAACGCGCGGCCCATCAGGCCATCAAGGTTGCCGGAGGCCCAGAGCAGGTAGTCCCAGTTTGCGCCGCCGGCGACGGGCGTGGTGGTTCCGACCGTATACAGCACCGATTGGATCGGGTCCGCGGCGCGGGCGGGCGTCTCGGCGAGGCCGGCTCCGATGGGCCCGAGCAGAGCGAGTGTGGCCAGGCATTTGAACGTTCGACTTCGGGCAGATGAAAGAAGGGAAGGGCGCATAATTGCAGAAAGGGTCAATCGACGCTCCCGGTGACCTCGCCGTCGACGAACGTGAGCGTGGCGGTGACCTCAACCGTGATGAAGAGAAGCGAGACCGAGAAGTGGCCGCGGCCGGTCCAGGCGACGCCGCCTTCACCGACTTTGAACGCGAGCGCGATCTGGCCTTCGATGGAGAAGATGCACAACGCCTCGCCCGAGGCGCCGACGAGCATTTTGCCGACGAACGAGACTTGGTGCTGCGGCCCCTCGATGAGGAAGCCGGCCCCCATGCCCACCTGCGCCTTCAAACTCAACACGCAGCCGAGGTCGATAAATCCGGGAATGTGGACCTCGACGTACCCGTAGACTCCGAAGACCGGGAAGTCCCCGAGGATGCGGGACACGTCGGGATCCCAGTAGAGGGCGTCGGGATCGCAGATTCGGCCGAACATGAACCCCGCCTCACCGTCGAAGCCAAGCAGCTTGGCGGAGGCGATGCCGGATATGTAATACGAGTCGGCGGAAAGGCCGACGGCGGCGGAGAGGCGGGCCGAGACAAAATTACCGCCGGTGCCGATCGACCCACGGATGTCCACCATGCCGGCGAAGCCTTTGAGATTCGGGAGGACTTGCGACGGCGTTTTCTCGAACGCCGCCTTGATGCGCATCGTGACCGAGTTCTTGTTCGTGCTGGTGGTGTGGGTATCGCTGCCTTCGCCACTCCCGCCCCGGGGGGCCTGGCCAAAGCTCGTCAGGGAGCCGCTGGCGCCCAGGATGGCCTCGATGGTGTTCTCGCCGGGCGTCGCGCAGAAGGCGCTCGGCGTGTCGGAGGTGAGCGTGCGGACTTGCAGGAACGCGTTGCACTCCAGTTTGACGCCGAACTCGAGGCGCGTGACTCCGTCGAGCCGGACCTCGGTCATGCTGTCGCCGGAAAAATGCGCGTGGCCGGTGATGCTGGCCATGGCCCCGAGCGCGCCGACTTCGCCGAGCATTTCCTGAAACTTGGCGTCCGCCTGGCTGAGGGCGTAGCTCACGATGGAGCGCATGGCTTGGGTGAAGATCTGGCCGACCGAGTCGAACGACTCGCGCATGGCCTCCTCCTGATCCGCGACGCGCAGGCGGATGGCGGTTTGGACGGCCGGCACCAAAGGCGTGGCCAGCAGGGACTGCATGGTACGGCCAACGAGGGCGTTGCGCAGGGCGATCGCGAGCCCGCCCTCCAGCGGATCCTCGTCATCGCGAAAGCGGGCCAGCTGGCTCAGCACTTCATCGCGCACCTGATCCCCGACCCCGTTGAGCTCGGAGGCGTGCGCCTGGAAGACCGCCTCGATCTCATGGCGGAACGGCCCGTCCTGAGCGCTGGCGGTGGCCAGCTCGCCGAAGCGATCGGCCAGTTCGCCCAGTCGGCGCGCGACCTCGTCCAGCGCCGCGCCCTGCGGGCCGATCTGTTCCGCGATGAAATCGTCAAAGGCGGCGCCGGCCATGCCGGTGGCGAGGAATGCGACCCCCGCGTTGAGATGGTTCAACAATTCCCGCAGAAATTGGCGGGACACCGCGCGATCGTCGCCTGACGCTGAGCGCGCGACCAATCGTTGCAGCGCCCGGCAGGCGACGCGGGCGCTGCCCAGCTTCTGCTGGATCTGCAGGTCGCCCACCTCGGTCGGGAGCTGCTGCAGCGCCTGCGGAAAGCGGGCCGTGGGACCGGAAAAATAAGTTTGGACCAATTGATTGCGCGCCTGCGCCCAGGCGGACGGATCCGGGTTGGCGCTCCGGATCGCCCGGAGCTCCTGGACAAACCGATCGATCGTCGGAAACACCTCGGTCTGGGCGGGACCCAGGAACAACGTTTCGGGAACGGGGGCGACCAGTTGCTGCAGCTGGTCCAGGCCTTCCCGGATTTGTTCAGCCTCCGCTTCGAGGCCCGCGGCTGTGAAAGTCCGCGCCAGGCCGAATTCCTGGTCCCCGATTTCAAACGCGAGCTGAGTCAGGTTGAAGAACGGCACCGCCTCGGCCGTGGCGCCAAAGGTCACGTCGGCGTGCTCGGCGCTCAGGTACCGGCAGTGTCGCTCGGTGCGCAGGACGAACATCCAGGCGGCCGTCTGCGGCTCGGTGACCGATTGAAACGACCGCGCGGAGGACGACCACTGGAGCGGAAAGTCGAAGTCGATCACGCCGGCCCAGCCATGGCGTTGCGCGTGCGGGCGGTAGGTCGCGAACGTCGTCCCATCCGAGTTTTTCGCGTCATGATAATACGCGCCCGCAATGGCGGCAGGGTAGCCTCGGTTGTCGTCATCCGTGCTCGCCTGCCAGGCCGCCTCCGGGCCGCCTTGCATCAAGTGGATGGGCGCCGCCGGGCTCGACTCGAGGCCCGAGGTGTGGATGTGCACCGGCATCGCCTCGAAGAACGGCAGGCGCATGGTGCCGGCGAGGTTGACGTAGCCGCGGTCGACGGCGGCGGACTGGCCGGTCTGATCCGATGGGCGGGTGTCGAAGTCGGTGAAGTAGGCCGGCGCCACGGACTCGATGGTGTAACGCTCGGCCGCGGGACCGGCGATCGTGAACGAAGCCGGCACCGCCAGACGGGAATCGAAGCCCGGGGGCAACGGCGCCGCGCCGCTGCGCACGTCGCGCGGGCTGACGATTTCACCCGAGGGCATGAATCCGAGCGTGCCGAAGAGCGGGCTGCCGAGATGCGTGGCGAACGCCTGGGCGGGGACGGTGAGGATGCCGTTGCCGGGGGCGCACGCCAGGTCGTCCCTGCGTTGAAATTCGAGGCCCAACGGAATGAACTCCGCCAGCCAGTACCGCAGGTTTTTCTTCTGGCCTTGCTCGGCCTCGGGCAGCTCGGCGGATTCCAAATCGCCGACGCAGCTGATCTGTAGCCGTTCGAAATTCTGATCGAACGCCGACGGGGCGGGCACGCTGAGCAGGCCGTTGATGCGGGAGTCGCCCGAATGCGTCGCCCGAAAGTTCAACCCGTAGTTCGAGAATCGGAACGGGTAGCCGTAGACGGTGAGCTGGGCCGGGAACGATCCTGGCACGGCTTCGTGCAGGCCGCTCACGCCCGACGCGCGCACGTAGTACTTCGACCGGCCGCCCAGCTGCCAGCGGCCCGTGGAGGTGCCGCCCACCAGGCTTTGGGCGGTGTTGGCCCCGTCTCCGGCCACTCGAAAATTCAAGCCGGCGTAGTCGGCCAGCCCGTCTTCATAGTCGTCCGTTCCGGGCCGCTCGGCCGCCGTGAGGTCCGCGGGTGAGACCCCGCTGAGCAGCAGGGTGGCGGGACGATCGATGGCGGCATTTTCCGTGGCCCCTCCAGTGAGAAACACGCCGGCCATGAGGAAACGCGCATCGAGAAACGCTTCGGCCCGATGGGCGAAGGCGGCGGTCGGGCCCGGCGGTCGGCCCCACGCCAGATCCGTCGGCGCCGCCAGGGTCGTGGCCCCGGCGAGCCCTCCGTCGGGCGTAAAGTGCAGCTCCTGGCTGCGCGGTGTTCCCACGATGGTCTGCAGCGAGGCGGCCGACAGGTTGCCGCACCCACTGCAGCCGGCCTGATACGTGACCGACAGCGGCGCCACGCCGGACAGCGTGCTCGTGGCCGGCGTCAGCTGATCGCGTTGGATGGACAGGTTGCCGTGCGTCCAGGAGACGGCGACTCCATGCGGAAAATGGGTTTCCATTTGGCCGGCTCCGAGCTGGACCTGGGCCTCCAGGATGGCGGCCCCGCGGGCGTCCGCGGTGACGCGGAGGCGCGGTGAGAGCGACGTGGCGGCCCGGAAGTATCCGTCATTGGATCGTTTGCGGGCCATGGTCGGATCCACGAGCTGACCCTGGCTGGCCAAGGTTTCGAGACGGTTGAGTTCGGCGGTCCGCACATAGGCGGGCGAGCCGGACACCGTGAATTCCAGTACGCCGTTGCCGACATCCCACGTCAGGCTATTCGCCGGCAGCCAGAGCGGTTTGGTTTCCTCCGCCAGCTCTCCGGGCACGCCGGAGGTCAGCAGCCCAAACGGGGCCAGCGTGTCCTTCAACGGGATGCGGCCGAGCGCGAACTCCCGATTCAGCCGGCGTGAGCCGGGGGTCGCCCGGTAACCGAGTCCGGCGGGCAGGATCAAGGTCATCCCGCCCTCCGCCCCGGTCGGGCTCAGCACCACGTGATCCCGGCGGAACCCGATCCCGTTGATGACATCGACATCGGGGCTCGGCCCTGTGACAGCGACGGTGCCGGTGTCGAGTTCGGCGTGGCCGTCCGGGTAGAGGCGGACCGAAAGGGCCGTGCCGTCGCCGTAACGTTCCGCCGGCCGGCTGGTGACGAATCCGCTGAGCGCGTCGATCGCCAGCGAGGTGAGGACATGGGACCCGGGGAGCACGCTGAGCGCAACCGGATCGTTGGCGATGCTGCCGAACTGTGTTTCGACTTGGCCGAAGAAAAGGCGGCCATCGAAACGCAACAGCGCGCGGGCGGCGCTCGTGCCGGGCACTCCGCGACGCGGCGCTGCGGTGGTGCTGAGTCCGTCCGCGTGCGACACGGAGATCTCGGCGAGGTAGTGTCCGGCCAGAATGTCGACCTCGGCATTCGGAGCCGGTTCGAGATCGAGGGTGACCATGGTATCGCGGAAGGCCGGGCCGGCGGGTTTTGCGCCGTCGTGGCTGGGGACCAGAATTTGTGCGGTGGCCGTGTTGGCTTGCAGCGCGATCTCCTGGCCGGTGGTCTCCTCGCGCAGCCGGCCCTCCAGGGTCAGGGTCACCGGGCTGTCGCCTGGTGTTTGCGCAAACGCGTCAAAGCGATGCACCCGGACCGGCACGCGCAGGCGGAAGGCGCGCCGGGTTGGCACGGTGGCGATCGCATACGTGCGGAGGAACAGCGCGGATTGCACCTCGGCAATGGCATTGAGCGCCGGGTCGTTCGAATCGGTGTTGGTGAAATGGAGAAAGCGCTGCCAGGCAGTCTCCCCGCCGTCGCCCGTGGCGGTAAATATCGCGCCGCTGGTCGGCCGCCAGGAGAGGCTGGCTTCGACTCGATACATTTCGTCGGCTTCGAGCAATTTCGCCGGCAGCAGATCCGCGTTGAAGTCGAGTTGTTCACTGGAAATGAAATCGGTCCCGAACGGAGTTCGCAGACGCGGCAGGGTTTCCGTCCGATCCACGGTGAGAAACTTGGCCACGGAACCATCCGGCAGCCGCAGGGCAACCGGCTGGCCCTGGCGGTTGACGAGTTGAAACGTGACCCGATAGGTCGCGCTTCTGGTCACGAGGTCCGGGGCCGCGAAGAGGACGCGGGCCTGGGTGCGAATGAGGTGGCGTTGCGTGGCGGGATCGGAATCCACCTCATCGGCGGCAAGGAGGTAAGCGTCCGGGTTCAAGACGGCCAGCGAGGTCCACGTCTCGATGAGCGGGGAGGCGGGAGCCGGGTTGAGATGGACGGCAATACTGGCGGTGGCGGAAAGGCTGGGCGCACCGTCATCGGCCACCTGCACCGAGATGGTGTAGTCGCCCGCAGGTTGGGTGACGGCGGGACTCCACGAGAGCGCGCCCGTCAGTGCATCCAGGAGCACGCCGGGCGGGGCGTTGAGGAGCGACCAGTGCAGGACTTGCGGGGGAACGTCCGGGTCGGTGCCCGGCAAGGCGATCGTCCAGGCCTGGCCGGCGGTCAGCGTCTGCGGCGGGACGGCGGCGATGGCCGGCGCCGAATTCATCGGCGGGGCGGAGTCGCGGCGCAGGATGACGTCGGAGGCGGTGTATTCGACGGCGAATCCGGGGGGCAGGTCGAGACTCGTGAACTGACCGCTGCGCACACGGGCGTGCAAGACCGTCAGCCGGGTGCCCGCGGGCGGGTTGTAGCCGCCGATGAGCCGGGCGCGCAACAGTCCGTTCAGGGTGACATCCCCTCGCGTGGTTGGGCTGGCCGGATACTCCACCACGATCTGATCGTGGTTGGTGCCGGGAATGGGACCGCCGAGATCGAATTCGGTGACGGAGTTGGTTCCCAGCCGCAGGCCCGGATTGAAGCGCAGCGTGCCGACGGGACCGTCCGGCCTGCCGTCCCCGGGCGCGTTCGTGCCGTTGTTGAGGCCGAGGGTAAACAGGGTCCCGGTGCCGAGCGTGGCGCCGCCGAGGATCATGGAGCGGGCCTCGACCATGGTGGCCGAGGTGTCGGCCAGCAGCATTCGGCCCGTGGTCTGACCCCAGTCGCCATTGAAGAGGATGGTGCCTTCGAGAATTTGCAGGGTGCCGACGTTGGTGTAGGTGGCGGAGATGGAGGCGCGGGTGTTGGTCCCGGTTTTGATCATCACCCCTTCGTTCGACAGTCGGCCGGCAGTCCCGGCCCAGACGACGGCGCCCTCCAACTGGACGGTGCCTGTCGGGGCGTTGAGCAGAACGGCGGGATCCCCATCGGCGGTGATGGCGCCCTGGGCCCAGCGAAGTGTGCCCTCGTTGCGCAACGTTCCGCCGGCGAAAATCCGGTTGCCGGCGCCCGCCAGCAGGAGCAAGCCTTGATTCAGCCAGGTGCCGGTTCCCCGCAGGGTTCCGGTGGTCCATTCGCCCTGCGTGGCCACCCGGAGCGGGTCGAGCAGTTCAAAGATGCCCCCGCGCAGGCGGATGCTGTCGATGGCCTGGGCCGTGCCGCTGGCGAGGCGCCACGTGCCACCCATCAGGTCAAGAATGCCCTGGGGTGAAAGCGAGGATCCGGCCTGCACGTTGACGGTCGCGCCGGTGATCCGGTTGGTTCCCGGGCCGGCGCAGCGCGCGCCGACGACGTCGAACGTGCCGGTGTTGAACTCGAGCGTGGCGCCCACAGCCACGGCAACGTCGCCTTGCAGCGTCCCGCCGCCGCGCCAGCTGGCCAGGCCCTGTTCGATGGCGGTGTTGGCGCCGGGCCGGTTCAGCCAGCGGGCGGAGTACGTGTCCACGGCCAGCCCGGTCTTTCGAAACGACCCGTAGTTGTCGAAGGTGCCGAGCGTTCCGGCCCAGTTGTTGCCGCCGCGGAATTCCACGGTGGCGCCGGGTTCGTTGACCAAACGAGCCGGATTCGCCGTGCTGCTGATCGAGCCGTCAATCCAAACCAGGGATCCCTGGTTGCGAATCGATCCGCCATTGAACAATTTGGTCCCGGTGCCTGCCAGCTGCAGGCTGCCTTCGTTGATCCACTCGCCGGTGGCGACGAGCGTGCCACCGGCCCAAATCGAAGAACCGTCGCTGCGCAGGTGATCGCTTCCCTCCCAAAACCCGCCGGAAAAGTCGACGGAATTGACTTCGTGAATTGCCCCGCTCACGAGCTGAAGATGGCCGGCGGCGATGCCCAGCGTGCCCGGGCGTTCGAACCGGCTGCCGGCGGCCAGGGTGACGGTCGCGCCCGCCACGCGATTGCTGCCGGGGCCGGTCAGAACGGCGTCGGTCAGGTTGAAGGGGCCGCCGCGGAACTCGTGGGCGGCGCCGGCGGCGGCCGTCAGCCGGCCCCCGCCTTCCCCGTCGGCCGTCCAGTGGGCGGCGCCGGCCAGAACCGAAAGCGTGGCACCGGGCCGATTGAGCCAGCTTAGAGCGTAGGTGCCGATCCCGGCCGCGGTCTTCCGCCACGTGCCGGAGTTGTCGAGGCGACCTTGCGTGCCGCCCCAGCCGCCGGTGCCGGCGAAGTCGACCACGCCGGTGGTTTCGTTGAGGAGCACGGCTGGGCCGGACGAACAGAGCACACCACCGGTCGTCCACGTCAGGGTCCCGCGATTGCGGATGGTTCCGCCGGCGAAAATCTTGGTGGCCACTCCATCGAGCAGCAGGGTCGATTCGTTGATCACGGTGCCCGCGCCCAGGAGAGTTCCGCCGCTCCAATGGCCCTGGCTCAGCACGCGCAGGGTGTCACGGTTGTCGATGTTCCCCCCCGTGAAATCGAGCGAATCAATCTCGTGCGCCGCACCGCTGACGAGCCGGAGGGTCCCGGCCGCGACGGTCACGGACCCCGGACGCTGGAGGCGGGTTCCGGTGTTGAGCACGAGCGTGGCCCCGCTCACACGAAGTCCGCCGCTGATATTGGCGTGGGAAAAGTCATAGGTGCCGGATAAAAAGAGCGCCGTGGCTCCAAGGGAAGTCGTCACCGTTCCGCCGTCGCCCCCGCCTCCGCCGTTCCATTGCAGGACGCCAGATTCGACGGAGAGAAGTCCGGTATTGGTCCAAGCCGCCGCGCAAATCCCGGTGCCGAGCCCGGTCTTGCTCAGGGTGCCGCCATTCTGGAGGACGCCACGGGAGCCGCTCCACGAAAGTGCGCCCTGCCATTCAATCGCGCCGCCGGGCTCATTGCTGAGCGTGGCCGGGTTCACGCCGCTGGTCAGCGCGCCCGCCGACCAGATGACTCGACCGCGATTGCGGATGGTCCCGCCCGAGAACGATTTCAGGGCCGTCGAATCCCACGCCGCCTGACCGGATGGGCTGATCCCGATCTCGCCCGCGCGCTGGACAATGCCGCCGCTCCATTGCCACCGGCCGTCCACGGTCAGCGCGCCCGTGCCGGCGAACGTTCCCGCGACATGCCGAAATTCGCCATTGGCCGCGACGGTGCCCGGCCCGTTGAGGGTGAGGGTGCCGCCGTCGAGCCGGAGGGTCTTGGTTCCCGGGGTCTCACCCAGGCGCAGGCCACCAATCGTCGCCGCCCCGCTGAAGGTGACAACGTAGCTGCCGGGGCCGGCGAGGATGGCGGTATCGGACGGGCCGGGGACCACGGCCGGGGACCAGTTGGTGGCGACGAACCAGGAGCCGCCGACCGGGTTGTTCCAGGCGATGTCGGCGGCCGGGACGCCCAGGGCGCCGGACAGCGCGGTGGTGGCGAGACCGAGTCGCCAGGCGAAGCGGCCGGCGAGCCAGCGATGGAGTCCGCTCCTGGAGAGCTGCTTGTTCCTCACGGACCATGAACCGAGCGCGGCAGGTAGGGCTGGCGCTCCCGCCTTGGCTGGGAGCTGCGGCGGGCCGAGGCCGCCGCCAGCCGGCGGTGCGCTGCGGCCGTGCCCGCCGAAGCATCGCGAAGGCGGGAGAGCGCGCCCTACCTTTCGGTTCATGGGGAGAGAGTGCATGTGTTCAGCGGTGGTCGCGGAGGGGGCGGGTCGCGCCTGCGCTGAGGCGCGCGGGCACACCGATCCTGACTCGTGCTTCCGAATGGGATCAGTGCTGCAAACCGATTTGCGTTACAGGAAATCTGCCTTGGGAGACGGATCTATCGACTTTTGATTTGGGATTTCCGAGTCGGACAACGCGCACTCATGAATCGAAATCCCCTTGGTCCAGGGAAAGGCTGAATCTCCATAGCGGACGTGAGTTGGAGTCATGAACCGCGGACGGCCCGTGCGCGATGGGGTGTGCAGGCCGGCGCGGCTGGGCTGTGGAGTGCGCCCCGCGCCTGCGGGGCGCTTTCGATCCGCAGCGGCGCCCTGCGCCGCACTCCATAGGTTCATGGGAAGCCCCATGTTCCATTCGGACCTGCTCACGGGCCATGAACCGAGCGCGGTAGGTAGATGACATGAAGAAGCTGGCAGGCGCCCTCACTCGAGGAACACGCTGCCAGCCGTATGAACTACAACCTAAAGAAATCCA
>JBGATF010000008.1:0-317423 GCA_044229355.1 Limisphaerales bacterium | reverse complement strand
GCGGCCCTGGTTCATCACTGCGACATCATCGGACTTACTCCCAAGCGGCTCCGCCATCCACCAAAGCGCCCACGCAAACCTGGCTGACTCTTCCCGCGCCATTTGCGGGACACCCCTTCTTGTGGGTAAGGAGGAGGACAGGTCACCGCACTCCAAAGGAGATGCGCAGCTTTGGAGTGCGCCGACTGGTCGGCGCTTTCGGTCGGGGGACTTGTCCCCCGAGCCCCGATCTCGTGGGCGGGAGATGATATCGCCTTCGTCCACAAGTGCCGCCGCTCCCGCTTTGCGCGATTTGCCGGCGCGCTCCCTAAGGGGAAGAGCCTTGTTTATGCTTGAGGGCACCGAGACCGAAAATTAGCCTTCGCGCATGTCCAACCGAATCACGCCCTCGCCCGTGGCGATCCATTGCGATGCGGCGCGGTTTGCCGTGGCGTTGCCGCTGGTGACCGCTGCCCTCTTCCTCGCGACGAGCCTTTCCGCTCCGGCCCAAACTCCACTCAGGGATCGTTTGCAGGCCTCGCCCTATCGGATCGCCTACGAGTGCTACGTCGACGACAACTGGGAGATCTTTGTCATGAATGCCGACGGCTCCAAGCCGGTGAATCTCACGAATACACCGAAGGAGCACGAACATTATCCGCAGGTCTCACCGGATGGCACCATGATTTGCTTTTCCGTGGACGTCGGCGAAGGCCGCGACGCCGTGCGCAGCCTTTATGTCATGGACAGCGACGGCCGGCATCGGAAGAAACTCGCGGAGAACGCGCGGGAACCATTCTGGAGGCCAGACAGCAAAGCCATCGGCTTCCTCCCGCAGGAATATTCCAAGTTCAACGTGATCGATTACTACACCAAGGGAATGAAGTTCTACGACCTGGCCACCGGCCGGATCGAGACGCACCCGAACAGCACCAACCTTCATCACCTCTACAACCCCACGTTCGCTCCGAATGGAAAATGGATCGTGTCGACCGTCCACGCAGGAATGGGGTTCGACCACGCCATTCTCGCGATCGAGGCACACGGGAACAAGATCATCAACCTCAAGATTCCCGGCTGCCGCCCGTGCGTCAGTCCCGACGGGAAGCAGCTTGCCTGGGGTTCGGGCGATCATCAGGTGGTGCTGGCTCCCATCGATCTTGAATCGGAGTCGCCGAGCGTCGGGTCCTGGCGCCTCCGCATTCACGACAAGACGAACGAGACGTACCACGTGGATTGGTCACCGGACAGCCGCACCGTAAGCCTCAGCCGCGGCCCGGCGAGCAAGGGCGATCCGACGAAGTCAGGAACGTTTCAGTCCGCGTGTGAAATCGTCGGAGTGTATGCCCGTGGTTGGAACCTCTGCGCGGTCTCGGCCGAGCGCGAAGGCGATCTCGATCTGAATGCCGCCGCCGACGCAGACTTCACCATGCTGACCACGAATGGACTCAGCAACAAGGAGTCCGCCTGGTTCCTGCCCAGGACGAAGGAGAGCACGCCGTGACGCGGCGACTCGGTTGGGGCGCATTTCTGGCTCTGGTCGCGCTGCTGACTTCCTGCGGACAGTCGGATCCGGGTGCATCCGGGCCGAAAAGGTCGGAGGCGGCGTCCAGCCCTTCCGATCCTCAACCCGGCGAGCCCGTTGAAGTCGTCACCGCTTCCGGGATCGAAATGGTGGCGCTGCCCGGCGGCGATTTTGTGATGGGCAGCGACAAGGGCAACGCCGACGAAGCTCCGCCGCACAAGGTCCGGGTCACCGCCTTCCTCATCGACAAATTCGAAGTCACGCACGAGATGTTCGCCAAGGCGCAACTGCCGAATCCCTCGCACTGGCAGGACAACCCAAGGAAGCCGGTTGAGCGCGTGCGGTGGCGCGACGCCAAGCAATATTGCAACGAACGCTCGCTGCTCGAGAATTTGAAGCCGTGCTACAACGAAAAGACGCCCGACTTCGATTGCGACTACGCGGCCAACGGCTACCGCCTGCCCACCGAAGCAGAATGGGAGTATGCCTGCCGGGCTGGAACGACGGAACCGTACGATTTTGGATCGGCCGAGAAATTGCGCCAGTTCGCCTGGTTCGCAGACAATGCGACCGAGAAGACTCATCTGGTCGGGGAGAAGAAGGCGAATCGGTGGGGCATCTTCGATCTCTACGGAAACGTGTCGGAATGGTGCGAAGATGTCTTCAGCCCGACGTATTACCAAAAGAGTCCGCCCGTCGATCCCACGGGCCCGCCCAATCCGGGCAAGGACGTGCAGCGGGTGATGCGCGGCGGATCGTGGAAGGCGAGCGCCGAGATGTGCCGGGCCACGCTGCGCCAGGGCGAGCGCACCGGCGACAGCGATGCCTGTTTCTTCACTGATTATTGCGGGTTTCGCTGCGTGCGGAGAGCAACGACGGAGGCGATCCAATCGTTGCGACGGAAATGAGGAAAAGGGGCTAATGCTCTTTCACACCTGGACCTTCCTGATCTTCATGATGGTGGTGCTGCCGGTGTTGTTTGCGCTGAGGCGCACGTCGCTGTGGATTCCCTGGCTCCTGATCGCTTCCTACACGTTTTACGGCTGGTGGAATCCGTATTACCTCATTCTGATTTTCTACTCCACCGTGCTGGACTTCATTCTCGTGGCGTTCATGGACCATTGCCCAATGGAACGGAAGCGCTTCGATTTTTGGGCCCGTCTCACGCGCCTGCATTTCGACGACTCGGTGATGCGCCTCGCCTTCGTCATCACCGCCGCCGGCACGTTGGCCTCGCTCGGAATGGCGTTGGCCGGACCCACGACGTTACGTCCCACGATGGCGATGGCTGCGCTGATTCTGCTGCTCATGGCGGTCGGCGCATTCTTCTGCAGCCGCCGCACCTGGCTCGTGGTGAGCATCGTCAACAACTTCGCCATCCTGGCCTTCTTCAAATACGCGCGCTTCATCATTGAAAACGTCAACGCGCTCCTCGCCTCGTCCCATATTTCGGCGCGGTTGCCTGATCCGACGACGCTGATGCCATTCGGGGCCACGTATCTGTTGCCCGTCGGCATTTCCTTTTTCACCTTTCAATCGCTGAGCTATACCATCGACTTCTATCGGGGGCTGATTCAGCGCGAACGCAATTTCCTCCGCTTCGCCACGTTCGTGGCCTTTTTTCCCCAGCTCATGGCCGGCCCGATCGAACGCGCTGCGCACATGCTGCCCCAGTTCTTCAAATTTCCCAGAATCCGCCCGCAAAACTTCACCGACGGACTCTCACTTTTCATGGTCGGCCTGTTCAAGAAACTGGCCCTGGCCAATTACCTTTCGCTCTACGTGGAGCGCGTCTACGACAGCCCCAAACAATTCGAAGCGCCCGAACTGCTGGCCGCCACGTTCGCCTTCGCCTGGCAGATCTTTTTCGATTTCAGCGGCTACACCGACATGGCGCGCGGCATCGCCAAGGTCATGGGCTTCGATCTGATGCTGAACTTCAACAATCCATACCTGGCGACCGGCCTCGGCGATTTCTGGTCACGCTGGCACATCAGCCTGTCGACATGGTTCCGCGACTACGTCTACATCCCGCTGGGGGGAAACCGGCGCGGCTCGGTCATCACCTATCGCAACCTCTTCATCACATTTTTCATCTCTGGAATCTGGCATGGAGCCGCGTGGACGTTTGTCATCTGGGGAGTGCTGCACGCCTTCGGGATCCTGGTCACGCGCGAGCTGGAACGCTCGGCGTTTTATCGCGAGCGCGTTCCGCGCTTGGCCAAACAACTGGCGACCTTTGCCTTTGTTTGCCTGGCGTGGATCTTCTTCCGGGCCGGGTCGCTTGGCGACGCCATGTCGATCCTGACAAAAATCTTTGCTGGCGCCTGGCACACGCCGCAGGTGCCCGCGCTGATGCTCCTGCTGGTCGGATTGATTTGGCTGTACCAATTCGTGTTTGAGTCGCGATTCAAGGCGATCCTCCACACGCCCGCGGTCCGCGTCGGTGTGGCCGTGGGCATGATCATTTACCTGTGCATTTTCGCGACCGAGGGCGGCGCATTCATCTATTTCCAGTTCTGATCATGGCGCCGGCCTCACCTCTCTCCCCATCCTCTTCTCCGTCGCAAAGCGAAGGCGCATCCGCAAATGGTGAGACGCGGTTCGTCAACGCCGTGCGCTTGCACACGCGTCAATGGCTTGCGGTAACCGCGTTCGCCACCGTGATCTTGCTGGCAACACCGTGGCTGTGGAAAAAGGTCGAGCGGTTCGACACTGGCCCCGCCTATCGCATTCCGTACGCGTTGAGCAAGGACTACTGGCTGTACGAGCGGCGGCTGGACCGCATCACGATCACCAATATCGCGATCCTCGGCGACTCCGTGATCTGGGGCGAATACGTCCGCGCCGATGGGACGCTTCCGTCCTTTCTGAACGAACAACTCGGACAGCCAGGCCGATTTGTGAACGCCGGCGTTAACGGGCTGTTCCCGCTGGCCTTTGAAGGCTTGATCCGCCACTACGGCGGATCATTACGCCACCGGAAAGTGATCCTGCATTGCAACGTGCTTTGGATGAGCAGCCCGAAGGCGGACCTGCACACGGAGAAAGAGGAACGATTCAACCACGCCGAGCTCGTGCCGCAGTTTCATCCGCGCATCCCGTGCTACAAGGCGGATCTGAACCGCCGGTTCGCCGTCGTGGTCGAGCAACACCTCCCTTTTGCAGAATGGGCCGGCCACCTCCAGATCGCCTACTTTGGCCAGAAGAATATCCTCACCTGGACGCTCGAGGAGGATTCCGCAACGCCGACGCGTTGTCCGAATGCCTACAAGAATCCGTTGGGACAAATCACGCTCACCGTGCCAACGGAACCCGAGGTCGATCCGGATCGCGGGCCGACCAGTCCGCGCCACAAGCCGTGGTCAACAACCGGCGAAGGCTCGATGCGTTTCGAGTGGGTTGAACTTGAACAATCATTGCAGTGGGCCGCCTTTCAGCGGCTGGTAAAGCTTCTTCAATCACGCGACAACGACGTCCTTGTGCTCGTCGGTCCGTTCAATGAACACATCATGGCGGTGGAAAATCGCCAGGCGTTTCACCGGCTGAGGGACGGCATCACAAGCTGGCTCACCAACAATCACATCGTGCACGTGGTGCCGGATTCTCTTCCCAGCATTCTCTACGCGGATGCCAGCCATCCTTTGACGGAAGGCTATCAACAGCTCGCCGGCCGTCTCGCCAACGACACGGGATTTCAAAAGTGGGTCGGCGGAAAGTAATTCGAATGCTCAACGCGGCCACGCTGCGATCCATCGCCTGGTCGCATCTGCGTCGTGCCCCATGCGGATTCTCCAGAACAGTTCCTCGGGCCGCACCACACGAACCTTCGACGGAAGTCTCCCAGCGCACCACGTCACCGGAGTGTAGCCGGATTCGACCTTCGCGGGATAGTTCACCTGGCGGCCCTTGAGCAGTGCGGCGCGTTCAGCCTTTTTGTGCGGGTCCTTGCTCATCTCGTCGATTGGAGCAACAACGAGGGTGCCGGATTTCATTGGTTTCTTTGGTAGCAGCGTCCTGGTTTGAATACCGTCGGAGAGAATTTTATTCCGCTTGCCGCGCCGCAGCACCCGCGGCCTTTGTTACGCAGCGAAAGCCGTAGATGTCGTAGCCAAAGCAGACGTCGGCGTAGCCGGGGCTTTCGTTGTAGCGATAGCCGGAGCGGCAATTGTCGGCGCCGAATCGCCATGCGCCACCGCGCAGCACTTTGTTCTGACCATCATTCGGCCCTTTCGGATTCTCCCGCGGGGACTTCTGGTAGTAGTCCACCGCGTAAAAATCGTTGCACCATTCCCACACGTTTCCGGTCATGTCGTAAAGTCCCCATGGATTGGGCATTTTCTGGCCCACGACGTGGGGATGCCCGGAGGAGTTTTTGTCGAACCACGCGTAGTCGCCCGCCTTGGCCGGGCTGTCGCCAAAGAAGTAGGCCGTCGTCGTGCCAGCGCGGCAGGCGTATTCCCATTCGGCCTCCGTGGGCAATCGATATCCGCTCGCGTCGAAATTGCACTGCAACGTTTTCAGGTCATAGCAGGGCTGAAGGCCCTCCAGCTCGGAGCGCTTGTTGCAGAACTTCACCGCGTCGGACCAGCGCAACTGCTCGACCGGATTCTGCTCTCCCTTCCAACGCGAAGGATTCGCGCCCGTGACTTTTTGAAATTGCTCCTGGGTCACCAGATTGCGGTCCATCAGAAACGAACTCACGACGACCTCGTGCGGCGGCGCGTCGACTTCGTCCTTGTCGCCCATCATAAACTTGCCTCCGGTCACCAGGACCATCGCAGTGGCGTTCGTTGCGGCAGCGCTTGCCGCGGATGGAGTCGCGCTCGCTGTCTTTTCCTTTGGAACCTCGGGCGTGTTCGGGCCTGCAGCGGGCGGGTTGCTGCCGTCATTGGATGGCTTGGGCCCGCAACCCGGCAAAAAGGCCAGGGCAGAAAACAGCAATGAACAAAGAGCGAAGGAGCGCTTCATGGTTGGCAATGGCATTTCAGACGCGGTGCGGTCGAAGAGCTAGTAATTCGCCCAAATCTCATACCCGTCAGGATTCCGGAGAACCTGCCGGCAGCGTGCGCGGACTTCTTGCGCCACAGGCACAGCCTTTGCATCGTTAACACATCCGTAGCCCGCCTCCTGAAAAAGCTTCCGGGTGATCATGTGGCATTGGGCGACCACGTAGTCCTGGGCGCCGCCCATGGCGCGCCACGCGTTGAGCAGCTCCATGTAAGAAGCGAGGTTGTTGGTGCTCCGCGTGGTCGTCAGCGACATTGTCTTGCGCGTCAAGTCGGCCATGTGCTCCGGCGATTTCATGTTTTCTTTCTGGACGCTGTACTCCTGCGGAATTTGTTGCACGATTTGTTCCAGATTATCGAGATAGGATTTCAGTTCGGGTGCCGCCATGGCCTTGGCCTTTAGAAACTCGAGCATGCTCCCGGCAAACTTCCGGTACTCCTCGATTCTCTCCACATGGCAATCGACAAAAAACTTCATGTCATCCAATGCCTCCTTGACGAAAGTCCGGCTCGTTAGTTCCGTGCCCTTTTCAAAAACCGTTTGAATGGCTTCAGTGCAGCCGCAGGTGCATGCGCGATGAACCCCGTCGCCCCCGCGCCGATGATGCGTCCGGAGCTTGCGGCCAGCCGGATCGAGGATCGAATCGCTCACCTGCCGGCCCAGGGTCGCTTTTACCAGGTCAACCGGGGTCGAGATGAAATCCGGCGTCTCCTGACCCTCCAGAAAATAGATGAGCGCTTCGCCCTTGGGCGGCACCTTCTTGCTCAAATGAAAGAAGGCGTTCCCGCCGTCGAACCAAGCCGGGTAATTGTAGGAACCCGGCACGCCGCGCCAGACCGTGCCCTTGGCTTCGCGGAAGGCAAACGTGGTCTTCACGCCCGCTTCAATCAGCTGCGTTTTCCATCGCGCCGGAAAGGGTCGCTTCCAACTCAATGGCGCATCCTTTTCCAAATAGGCGGGCTTCAATTCCTCGCGATGCCAGAGCCCGGGGCTGCTCAACGGAGCCAGGCAGAAGATTTGCCCATCGTTTTCAAATTCGATGGAGTCGATGCCACGCCTGCCCTCCGACTTGTTGCCGGCGCGCAGGGTCAGCTGCTGCTTCCCCTTGGGCCAGGTCATCACAAATTCGCTCGCTCCGCCTTGCAACAATCCGAGGAAGACTCCGTCCGCCGGAAGCCTGATCGCCTCGGCTGTTCCAAAGTCTGCAGGACCGAAAATCAAATCGTCGCCGATGAATCCGGGAACCAGCCCATATTCAACGGGACTGTAGAGGTGCATCCCGTTCATTCCGGGCGCCGGCTTGATTTCCACAATGTCGTTCTTCCCAAAGGAAAAGATGGCGGATGCACCAGGCGAGCCTTGGGCCCCGAAGGAAACCTCGATCATGGCTTCATCGGCCGCATTTCGCAGAATCGCGCAACGACCAATCTTCGCCGGCAAGTTCTTTGCCTGCGCCGGTGCTAACTCGACGATCGGATAGCCGAAGCCGATCTGGTCGCCTGCGCCATCGCTGGATCCAGGCCCGGCATCCCTGGCCTTCGCGTAAAGAATCACGCGCCCTTTCGCGGATGCGAACACGGCGATGAGGCCCCGATTCTCCACGACCGCGTCGCCTTTGAACGAGTACTCCCGGCCATAATATCCCGGATCGGATGCCGCCTTGGCCGGCTCGGCTTCGAGAACAAACAGCTCGGACGGGACCGCTATCCAAGCGGCTCTGTTTGCCGAGGCAATGGTTCCAACGAACGGCGAGCCGGTGTCCCAAATGACGACGTTGGTTGCGGCCTGTGCGGGTAGGAGGCCGGTTACGCCGGTCACCATGGCCAGAAGGAACAGCGGGACGGACTTTCGGAAAGGAGAGCCGGATTTTTTCACGCATGGATCAGACTTCATAACAGGGGTCCTTCTTCGAGCTTCTTGCAGCCGGCAATTACGCTCTTTCAAAACATGAAGCGCGATTAGGGCTTGAGATATGAAGGGCGCCGTCCAAAATTTTGCCTGCCTTGAACACACCTTCGATAATTCGGCTCGAGCACCTTAGCAAGACCCTGCGCGGACGCCGAATCCTCGATGACCTGACCCTGGGTATTTTTGCCGGCGAGATTTTCGGTTTGCTGGGTCACAACGGCGCGGGCAAGAGCACGACCTTGGGCCTTTTGCTGGGGCATATCCGTCCGACGTCTGGCGAGGCGTTCATCCGCGGGATTTCTGTGCAACGAGACCGGAGTCGCGCGCTGCAACAAGTCGGGGCTATTTTTGAAACGCCCGCTTTCTACGATTATCTGAGCGGCTGGAACAACCTCCGGCTGCTCAGTTCCTACTCGGGACCGGTGGCTGCCGCAGAAATCGACGAGACCGTCCGTTTCGTCGGACTTGAGAACCGGATTCACGAGCCCGTGCGCGTTTTCAGCCATGGGATGAGGCAGCGACTGGCCCTCGCCCAGGCCCTGCTTCCCCGGCCTGAAGTGGTGCTGCTCGACGAGCCGTCGCAAGGCCTGGATCCACAGGGCATTCATGAGATGCGCGAACTGATTTTGCAGCTCAACCGCGAGCGTGGATTGACCGTGCTGCTTTCGTCGCACCTGCTCTCGGAAGTCGAGCAGTTGTGCAATCGAGTGGCCATCCTCGACCAGGGGAGGCTGGTTTTCCAGGGACTCTGGAGCGAACTGGCTCAGGTTAAGAATCGTTTCCGCGTGCGCCTCGATGACTGGGGCAAGGCGCGCTCCATCCTCAATAACTTCGGCGGGATTCAAATCGAGCCGGAAACTGTCGAACTGCAAGCGGGAACGGAGATGGCGGATTTTATCGCGGAGCTCGTGCGAGGCGGCGTGAAGGTTCACTCGGTCGAACCCTTGCGGGAAACGCTTGAGGAACTCTATCTCCGGAAGATTTCCGCGCGATGAACCTCTTCGCCGTCCAACTGAACAACGAGTTGCGCAAGATTTTTGCCCGCCAACGTTCTTATCTTTGCCTGATTGCTTTCCCGATCCTGGATATCGCACTGCTTTATGTTCTCAACTTGCCGCAGTCCGTCGGCTTTTTTCGCCGTTCCATCGAGCAACAGGGCCTGGCGTTCGACGAATTCTTTTCAGGCCCCACGCTGGCCCTCAAGCTGGTGACCTGGTCAAGCCTGGCGCTGGGAGCACTATTTGCCGCGCTGATCTCCAGCGATGTGATGTCCAAGGAAATCGAAGAAGGCACGCTGCAGATGACCCTCTGTCGACCCGTATCCCGCGCCCGGATCGTGGTCGCCAAATATGCCGCCTGCGTCATCTATACGTTTGCCTTGACGCTTCTTCTCGCAGCGACGGCACTGGCGACGGGTCTGATGGCCCGTGGGACGGGCGGGCTTTTCGTGTCGTCACCGGGCGAACAACTCTTCGCCGCGCATGAGGCGCGGGACGGGTTGGCCCGAATCTGCGCCGCCGTGCCGTGGCTTGCGATGAGCCTGACGAGCGTGACCAGTCTGGGTTTCATGTTCTCCTGTATGAGGATGGGATCCACCACCGCGACGATTGCGATGCTTTCCATCGTCCTGGCGGATTCGGCGCTTCGTCATACGCCCTATTTTGAAGGTCTGCGCCCCTGGTTCCTGGCGTCCCATTTTGACGCCTGGCAACAAATTCTCGCCCGGTCGATCCCATGGCAACGGATTGCCATAGACTACGCCTGCCTGTTGGCCGTGGATGCGGTCTGCCTTTCGATTTCGCTCGCGATTTTTGAGCGGCGCGACTTCAAGCCGTGAAGCAAAGCTGTGCGCGCCTTTCTCAATCAATTCGGCTGGGAGCTGTGGCGGCTTGCGCTGCGCCCGAGTACGTGGGTTGGGTTTGCGCTGAGCCTCATCTTCGAAGTCGGCATGTCCATGTTGCTGAAGTTTCCGGGTGTGCGCGCCGACATCGCCCAACACATCTGGAAAATGCGGGTGCGATGGAACGAGGTCTTCTCCGGGTTGACGACGTCCGCGCACATCATGGGTGAGGCATTTAGCATCATCGGGGCACTCGGCCTCGGACTGGTGGCGGCGCGGATCATCGCGGGCGAAAAAGATGATGGCACGCTGCGCATGATTCTTTGCCGACCGACCGGCCGCACGAGCGTGCTCGTGCAGAAATGCCTCGCCTGCCTGCTCTATGCAATGGCGCTGGTGGGGTTTATTGCCGTGAGCTCGCTGGCCGTTGGCCTGACCTTCGAAGGGCGCGGCAATCTGGTTCTGCTGGCCCCGCATGAAGGCGTCACTGGAGTCTTCAACTTCGCCGAAGGGGTTCGCCGAATTATTATTGCCATTCCGCTCATGTGGTTGAGCGCCGTGAGCGGAATGCTATCGGTGATCTTCTTTTCCTGTGTGGGCATGAAACCCAACACGGCCATCGTGCTGGCACTGACGCTGCTCGCCTCCGATCACCTCATTCGGACTGCGCCGGAGACGGCCGTCGCCCATCCGTATTGCGTAACGACACGATTGCTCTCGTGGCGGCAAGTCTTCAACTACGACATCCCCTGGCCGCGCATCCGCCGAAATTACCTCCAGCTTGCGGAAATCGACGCCGCGCTCCTTATCGCTTCATGGGCAGCCTTCCGTCGGCTGGAACTTAAACAGTGAGGCTTACCAGCCGCCAATCGGCTTGCCGGAGAGTCGCGCCGTGCCATTGACGACAAAGCCGTCAAAGCTGTGCGTTCCCTGCGTGTCGGTATAGACGAACTTCAGGTGTGACTTGATGAATGCCGTCGCGACCGGAGACGCTTTCTCATCGCCGACGATATACAAATGCTTGCCGGTCGCTGACCCGCTGCCCGAGAACGTTGAGGCCAGAAATCCGTTCTGAGAAGGATTGCCCAGAGTGGTAGCCTGGAAGGTGCCGCTGGCGACGCCAAAACCGCTGTTCACACTCGGCCCGTAGGCGTTCTGCCATTCAAGCGTCTGCAACCTGGCAACGACCGTAACCACGCCCGCTTGTCCGTTCTGTGTCGGATCATAAACGATCAGTTGCGACAGCGGAGCATTGCTGGGTGACTCAAACGAAACGGCCGCAGCCAGAATCTCCGTCTTCGCATTGACCTTGGAGCTCAGCGGACGTCCGAGGGCCAGATTGATGACGTCGTTGTTGTTCAGCGTCTTCTTGACCACCTTGTCGTAGTCGGGTCCTTGGCCAAGCACGACCATTTGGACTGGAAGCATGAGTTTGACATTGAACACGCCCGTGTCGTGCGTTTGCGCCAGGCCTGTCGAGCGGGCGGCACAGAGAATGGCGAGGCTCCAGGCGAGCTGACAAAGGAGGTGGATTGACCTTTTCATGATGCTCAGCACAGTAATTTTTGGGGGGCAGTTGCAGCAAGGAGAATAAGCTAAGCTCAAGCGAAGGTAAGAAATTGCGATTTCGAGGCCAGCAACCGAGTGCATGGGGAATTCGTAGAAATGCTCGATGGACGATGCCGGGAGCAGCGCGCGAACAGCAGCGCACGAACACGGTGACGATGAACCCGCAATGCCGTGGGTTACGACGTCGGTCGTGTCAAGGGGTAATCGTTATCACGTCCCGGGTCACACCTGTCATTTGACGCGTTACCACGACCGGCAGTGGCTATTTCGTTTTGCGCGCGACCGGGATCACTACCGACTGATGCTTTGGGAATCACTCCGGGACGCCAAGGTCTGGGCGGGCCGGCGTGCGGGTGATGCTCGGCGAGCGTCGCCGATCGGTTCCGCAAAGTCAGGCATTATCTGGCTGCCCTGCGAGAGCGCCGGGGCCGACTCAATCATACATCGCGCCGGGGCGAGAATCGTCCGCGACGAGAGCGCGAGCCCTATCCGTTGCCGGTCGACCGGCCAGCCAAAGTCCTCCATCGCGGGCGACCGACCGCGCCGCGATCGCGATCGAAGGACGAATAAGCGATGATTGTGATTGAAATTAGAGCTCTTGACTTCGCGGAATGAAACGGAGTCAATGCGTTCTGTTCTAGCGGGGGCCGTGATGTCTTGGGTCATGCTTTATGAAGACTTGGAATTCCATTTTCCCCCTGGAGTGCCGTGCAATTCTCACCGGCGGTCTCCGCTGCCGGTCACCGTTCGTCGCGCTGCTGCTGCTTTGGACCGCGCTTGGGTCTGCAACGGTAAACGCCGCCGCGGACCTCTACATGAAAGACACGCCGGCGGATACCGGCGCGGAGCCAAATCCCGACGCCGGCCCGATGTGGGTCACCCAGGATATTTGGATCCGGCAGAATCCCATCAGCGGCTATCAGCCGTATCCGTTCGTGGCGGATCCGGCCTGGCTCACGGCAGTCGTGCCCCTGCACGAGAACCCCGAATATCGCGACCCGAAGTACAGCAAGCCAAACTACCTTTACGTTCGCGTGCGCAATCGGGGCTCTACGGCTTCCGCCGGCACGGAGCGTTTGCGGGTCTATTGGGCCAAGGCGTCCACGGGATTGAGTTGGCCAAGTCAATGGGTGGACTACCTGGCCAACAACTGCGGGCCGACGAAGCTCTACGGCATCGAAATTACCAAGCCGCGCCGCAACTTGGCGGACACGACGGTACCGCAATCCGAGGTGGACGAGTATCGCGACGCCATCGTCGCCATCGGCACGCTGGCGGGCTTTCAGTTTCCGGACGCGGTCTCGTACTGGCACAAGCAGCAAGCCGTGCACAGTCACGTCGTCAACTTCACGCAGCCCTCGTTTGCCGCCCATCAAAGCGACGGCTTTCTGCCCTGGCACCGGGAGTTTCTCAGTCGTTACGAGATCTTGCTTCGCGAAGCGTATCCACGAGTCACTTTGTTTTACTGGGACTGGACGACGGTTCCGACGAACTCCGCCCGCATTCTGGGCGCGATGGGCAGCTTCGATGGCGGAGCGATCGGCGCGCCGTTCAATGTCTTGTTCCCGCCGACGATCAGTCGGTTTATTGGAACCCAGCCCACGGCGCCGACGCCGACGACCACGACGGATGCCACCGTCACTTTTCCGGCAACGTTTACTGGGCATAGCTCGGCCAACGAGACTCCCCACAATCGTTCGCATGTTTACGTCGGCGGCAGCGGCGGGACCCTGACCTCGCCCTCCACGTCGACTCGGGATCCGTTCTTCTTCCTGCTCCACGGAAACGCCGATCGTCTGGGCGCAATGTGGCAGCGCAAAAACACCAGCCGCTTGGATCCCGCCAGCGTTTATTCCGGTACGAGCGCGACCCTGACCGAGCCGATGGCGCCGTGGAACGGCCTGCGTTACAATGGCAGTGCCGCGTCCGTCGGGAATCCGGTGAACAACATCAGCCCGTGGACTGCCGCCGATGGCTACGTCACGTTGAAGCGCGCCGATGATCACTCGGTGGTCTTCCCGCCGATTTATGACACCGCGCCTCTCACGATTCCCGTCCTGCAAGCAGGCGAGTCGGTGGTCATCGAAATTCCGTGGTATCCACCCAACCCGGCGGATTTCTCCTGCTTCGGTTCGGACCAGGGTCATGTCTGCTTGTTGGCGCGCATCGAGACGAGTACGGCCGCGCCTTTCGGCATGACGTTTGCCGAGGGCGCGGGGATTGGGTCCAACGTTCGCAACAACAACAATATCGTCTGGAAAAACGTCACCGTGCAGGACATGTGGCCTGGCCCGCTCATGCTCGCGCCGATCTGGCTGCGGAATGTTTTCCAACGCGACATCGTCGAGGCGCGTTTACAACTGAGGCTGCCGCCGGGCAACGAGGATATCTTCCGGTTTGGCGCGGTCCTGCTCGATTTGAAACCGGAGTTGTATGCGCGCTGGGTGCAAAACGGAGCCAAAGGTCAAGGCATCGAGCGAACGGGCGGAACCCAACTGCAGATCTTCGGCACGGCCGCGTTTGTCGACGGGATTCCGTTGCTGCCCGAGGAGGCGCAACAGGTCGAAGTGCAGTTTCGTCTGCGCCCACAGTATCCCAATCCGGAAGGCCGCAGGTTCGAGGTTGATCTCGAACAAGTCGGCGCGCCGGACAAGCCCGACGAAGTGGTCGGCGGGCAGCGATTTGTGTTCGACTTCAACAAGCTCGCGCTCGTGCCCAAACACGCGGGATGGCGCTATGTGGACAATGGAAAATATCCCGGCGAAGCGTGGCCTAAGCTGGAGTATGACGACGCGGGCTGGCCCGTGGGCAACGCGCCACTCGGGTACGGCGACGAGGTGGCCACGCCCATTGGCGAGGGTCGCGCCACCCATCCGATCACGACTTGGTATCGCCGCAGTTTTTCGCTGACGGACCCGACACTCTATCAATCCCTCTGGCTGGGGCTAAAAGCCGACGACGCGGCGGTGGTTTATCTGAACGGCGAGGAAATCCACCGGCACCGCCTTCCGGCGGGAATCCCGATCACGCCGGACACCAAAGCGGCCGAAACGGTCGAGGGCGTTGCCGAGAAGACCTACTCGATGATCAACGTCACCCGCGCGCTTCGACTTTTGCGCCGCGACTTCAATGTCCTGGCGGTCGAAGTGCACCAGGATTCGCCGGACAGCCCCGACAGTTGCTTTGATGCGGAACTGTGCGCCAACGTCGCCGTGCCGACATTTCCACCGAACGTCGAGTTCATCCGCCCGGACGACGGCAGCCTGCATTTGTTGGGGCGGCCAATTTCGTTGGCGGCCGACGCCGTCGATCCCGATGGCGGCGCGGTTCGAACGGTGACGTATTTGCTCGATCGCCAAGTGATCGGGGAGGCGGCCCAACCGCCGTATCGCGTGGAATGGGGCAGCGCGCCCCCGGGCCGGCACCAAATCACCGCCCGCGCCGTCGATGATCAAGGCAATGTCGGCGAGGCCTCGTTGACTGTGCACGTGCTGAGCAACCTGCCCCCGCTCGTGGCCCTCACGCGCCCGTTAAATGACTCCACGTTCTCACCTTCCGAGCGCATCACGGTGACGGCGGATGCCTCGGACCTGGGAGGCGCCATTCGGCGCGTGGACTTTTATCGCAAAGAACACATGCACTCGTTCGATGCGCCCGAAGTGTTGATCGGTTCAGACCCGGCGGCTCCTTACCAAGTCGAGATGGCCGGTCTCGATCCGGGCCATTACTTCCTTTGGGCCATTGCCACCGACGACCAGGGCCTGTCCACGCGCTCCGGGGTGGTCATGATCGAGGTTGCCGGAGCCGGCCTGCAGTTGGAAATCCAGTGGATGGTCAATCATGTCATGATCAGCCGGCCGGCCGGTTCGACTTTGCAGGAGGCGGACACCCCGGCCGGGCCGTGGCGGGATTTGCCCAATGCCGCGAATCCCACCCTGATCGTTCCGGCGGGCCCGGCCAAATTCTACCGCGCCTACGTGCCTTAGCCGTAACTTCAACCTCTATGAAAATCGGCCTTTCCCGCAGAGAGCCCCGAAGCCCGTTCGTCATCGGCGCCTGGGTGATCGCCCTCGGCCTGATGCCGGCATACGGCGACTGCCCGTCCAATCTCATGGACCGATCCGACGTGGCCTTCAATCCCGCCGGAGCCGACTACGACGTCTACTTCACCGACGACAACGTCATGAGCGCGGATTTCTTTTCGGCGATGAATGCCACATTTGTCCGCGATGCGCTCGTGAACAATCACAACACCCTCGTCAACGCGCCGCTGAGCTTCCGCGCGCCGAATTTCAGCGACACGCCGAACGACGTCTGCATTTTCGACTCCGGGAACGTCGCCACCGCGCCGCTGGACCGCATCACTGTCGATGCCCCGAACATGCGCAACCAAAACGAACCGTTCACGCGCGCCACCATCGGGCATGAGCTTTTTCATCATGTCCAATACGCCTACATCAATTTCAACGATTGGCCGTCCTGGGGCGGGTGGACGGTGGAAGCAACCGCGCGTGCGATGGAGGACAAGACATTCAATGACAACGATTCGACCCCCATGAACACGTTCTACGTCGGCGAAGTGAACGGTTACTTGGGAAATCCGAATCGCACGCTCATGGATATCTCCTATACCGCCGCGTTGTTTTGGACCTACCTGATGGAGCAACTCGGCACGACGACGGCAGAGCCGAGCCGCGGGGCTGAAGTCATTCGGGATTTCTGGGAACGGACGCGCGGTAACAGCCCGGACAGTGTGCGCTACTTGCGCGACACGATCGCGAACTTCGCGCCCGGCCGCACATTGGAAGATGTCTTTCTGGACTTCGCTGTCGCCAACTACACTCACAGCCGGAATCTATCCACGCTGCCGGCTGGGCAAGCGCGGCGTTATCAGTATGTGGATGAAAGCGCGGCCGGCGGCGGGACGGCTTTCGCCAATGTCCCCACCACGGTCATTCCGAACGCGTCGTTCAACACGGTTCTCAACAGCAGCGTGGTTCGATGGGGCGCGCAGTATTTTGATGCCACCGTCGACGTGGGCGGCTGCGAAGCCGTCGGCTTCTGGGGCAAAGCCAAGGACAACAAGAATCTGGCCTGGGCCGTCGTCGCGATTCGCAGCGGGGATCGGGTGACGGAAATCTACCGTGGGACGGGCAACGTCTTCTATCGGTCGTTCATCAACAACCCGGGGGACAATATCCGCCGGTTGGCACTGGTGGTGGCCGGGCTCAACGACAGTGCGGACTTCGAGTACGCCATCGGGCAAGGTCAAATCGGGGGAGGGATTCAGTTGCCGACAATGTCCCGCCTTGCCTTCGTTGGGCGGCGGGACAACCCCGAGCGCTTCCAAGTGCGCCTGCTCCTGCAAGGACCGCCCGTGCTCTCGCCGGAAGGCTTCGGGCCAGTCTCCATTCGCGGGCTGGATTCGTCCGCGTTCCGGGTTGAACTGGTCAGCGCCGCCAATGGCAGCCGGCACCCGGCGACCATCATCAACGCCAACTACGTCAGTGGCGAGTACTGGCTGGCGGTGCAGGCCCCTGCCATTGTCAACGCGGCGGATGGCGACCTTTACCATGTCGAGGTTTGCGTCTGCGTCCGCGATACGCGCTGCTCCATTCCGTTGCGCAGCGACAACTCCGTGCTCTACGCCGACGTCTTGCTCAATCAGATGCTCGTGCTGGATAAATCCTTCAGCATGCACTACCCCGAACCAGTCGAGAATTCGAAGATTGAGGCGGCCCGCAACGCGGCCCGCCTGTATGTCCATGCCGCGGCCGACACCGACAAGATCGGCCTGGTCACATTCAGCGGCAACAACTCCGAGTGCGACGATGACGCCCAGTTGGTGCGGGACATGGTCCCGGTGGCGCCGAACCGCGACGACATGATCAACGCCATCGACAGCGTGGTGGAGGACGGTTGGACGTCGATCGGAGACGGCTTGAAGAAAGGGGCCCAGCGGCTCCTGGCTTCGGTCACAACGCCGATGGATGCGAATGTGCTCGTCTTGTTGAGCGACGGGTTGGAAAACGAAGGCGATTTCTGGGCCAGCGCCAATTCCAGTTGCAGTCCGGCTTCGCCGCCCGTGCGAAACTCATTTGCCGTGGGCGGCGTCAATGCCGGTATTCGCGTGGATACGATCGCCTTCGGGCCGGCGGCCAATCGCGAGTTGCTTCAGAACATCGCGACCTTTACGCGCGGTTTGTTTTACGACGTGGCTTCGGATGCGCCGCCGCCGGCCGCCTTCGCCGCCGCCGGGGCAGGGGCTGGAGCCGGAGCCGGCGCGCCGCCCTTCGGCGCGCCCACCATGTCGAGCCTGGAAGTGCCGAACCGCCTCGCCAACGTTTACCGCACCATCGAGGAAAGCTCTCACCGACAAGATCGTCTGCACTTCCGCTCCGATCGATTTGGAGCGGGAAATCTCAATTTTACTATTCCCGTCACGGAACGCGCCGGCGGCGGCATCGTCGATGCCGTGTTCGCGTTCAACTGGCATCTGGCCTCCGCGAACGTCGACGTGCGGCTGATCGATGCCGGCGGGGCGGAAATCAATCCCGGGAGTGCGGGCTGGGCGATCTTCAAGAACGACACGCACAAGACGTATCATTTTCAGGGAATCCTTCCGCCGGGCAATTACCGGGTCAACGCCACGGCCGCCCGCCCGGTTCAGATGATTTCCATGTTGTCCGGCAAGCTCGTGCGCGGCGTGGATATCGAGGTCGATCTTTCCCAAGTCCGCGGCGCTCCGCCGGCCCGGGAGTGTCAGCCGGAAGAGACGTTCGACTACCTCCGAGGGCTGCCGGTCGACGTGAGCGTGAATCTGAACGACCAGCGAGGCGGCATCGCCGGCGCCGCGGTGGAGGTGTTGGTGGAAAATCCCGACGGATCGGTCAATCGCGTCAGCCTCCACGACGACGGCCTCCATGGGGACGGCGCGGCGGGCGACGGGCTCTATGGGAATCGTTACACTCGAACGCCCTTCTTCAGTCGCGGCGGGTTGCCGGACTTTCCGGCCAATCCTCCCGGGGGCCCCGCCGGTGGATACACCGTTCACCTCCGGGCGGCCGGCAAGTCGAATGCGGGCGAGCCGTTTGAACGTTTCGCCCTGCGTTCATTCCACGTCTATGAGTTCCCTGATTTCGGCGCGCAAAACCCTCGTTGCGATCCGGACCGCGACAACGACGGACTGCCCGACCGATGGGAAGACCTCTACGGCCTGGACAAAACAAACCCGGCCGATGCCGCCGAGGACTACGACCTCGACGGCGTGGTCAACAAAGACGAGTTTCTCCACGGCACTTTGCCTTTCAATGCCGACACCGACGGCGGGGGCGAGAGCGACGGCAGCGAAATCGCGAACGGGCGGGACCCGCTTTATGATCGGGACGATTTGCTGCCGTCCGTTGTCGATTACGGCGTCGTGACCGCGCGGACCGACCTGCCCGTTCACGAACCGCAGCCGGAGACCGCCATCCTGCACTTCCCAGTCAACACGGCCTACCGGTTCATGGAAGTCTGGCGGACCGATCCGAGCTGGTTCGGTTTCGAACGGGTCGCCCGCGTGGATGTTCGCGCCAATCGAAGCGGGGTGTATTACGATCGCCCGTTACAGAATGGCCGGACCTACCACTACTATCTGATTGCGGAGGGTGAGAGCGGCGCCCGAACGCCGCAGACCGCGACCTTCACCGCCAGTCCCATGGCCGATCCGTTGCCGCCGAAAGGCTGGATCCTGGTCAATCAGGGCGCGACGTTCACCGGAACGCGCAATGTCGAATTGCAGTTCGACACCAGCGACGACGCCAAGGAAGTGCTGATTTCCGAAAGCCCGACTTTCGCCGGCGCAACGTGGCTGCCGCTGCTCGCGCAACGCAATTACACGCTGATCAGCCCGGTTTCCGGCGCCGGCGTCGCCACGGTCTACGCCAAATTCCGCGACGAAGCGCAGAACGAATCGACCGTCTATCACGACTCGATCCAGCTCCAGGTCGGCGGCGACGTGGATAACGACGGCCTGGCCGACTCGTGGGAGATCGCCAATTTCGGCAACCTCGCCCGGACCGGCGCGGGTGATGAAGACGCCGACGGCTTCTCGAACCTGATCGAGTTCCGCAACGGCACTGACCCACGCGATCCATTCAGTCCGCGCACCGGGCGCGTCAACGGCATTCGCATCGCCGGCGGCAACCTCATCATTGAATTCCAAGGCCGCCTGCGACAGGCCGACCGGGTGGAAGGTCCCTACACGTTGGTGACCGGCGCAACCTCGCCTTACGTCGTTCCGGCCACCGCCCCCGCAAAATTCTACTACGCGGATTAGATAATCCGCGTAACAATACTTCACCGATAGAGTGCTTGATGACAGGACGGCTGCCTGCGGGCAACCAGATGTTTGTCCCCGAGGACAGCCTGCCCGCCACGCCCGTCAACTGGGTGACAATGACCTACGGCAATGGCAGCGCCGCCTTGCCCCACGTTGGAATGGCTGCATCTTCGCCAATCCGAACGCCACCACTCCTCCGCTCGCGAATCCCCCGGTCTCGCTCTTCGCCAACGACATCGCCCACAGCGCGAGCACGGACAGTTTTGGCCGCTTCCGCTTTGACGTGCTCACCGACGCCAATTCGATCGACTATTCCCAGATCACCGTCGACGCCAATGCGCGAACCGTTGGCTCCAGCCTTTTCCACGTGACGGCGGGCGACACGCATCTGCAGTTGGAGATGCTCAACGATATTCCCGGCCGGCAAAACCGGCTCACCTTCGGCACCCGCGCCAACCAGCTCAGATCGTTCCGCTCCACTCCGCAGCCCGACCACGCCAACTTCATCCCCCGCGTGGGCCTCTCGTTCCAAGCCAACTCCGGCGTGACCTTCCAGTGGGCCGGGCTCCGCTCAAGCCGGACGGTCCCAGGAATCCCGTGCGCAGCGCGACCGGCGCGCGGTCGAGTACTGCAACGAAGCCACCGTCCCGAACCGTTATTGGCTCCGGGTCGACGCCGTCGCCGGCGGCCCACCAACAACGCCGGCACGGTTTACGGGCCGTTCGACGTGCCCCCTGGTGCCATCCACTGCATCGTGCTCCACGAATGGCCGCGCGTTCGCCAGATCCGTTACGAAATCCGCTACGCCAACGAATTGGGACAACCCTTCCAGCCGATTCCTGGCGCTGGCTTTCCCCGCGTCGCGACCGCGGGCGAGGAATCCTTCGCCGAGGCGCTGCCCGCTGACGCCCGGTCCTCCCGCTTCTACCAAGTCCGCGTCATCCCCGAGAGCGCCAGGCCCTAAACCACCGGTTCCGGAACCGGAACAGTCCCGCGCCCATGTTCCGCGAACAGAACATCCGTCGGAACACCCCGCCCTCTCCTCCGCTTCCCTCGGCGCCCGCCGTCGCGGAATTCGCCCAAAAATGCCCGCTTCCGAGCTTCGTTCACGACGAAGCAACCTGTCGTCACATCCTTGTCCGAACATGGCACCATCGGTGCTAAAGAGCTTCCCGATTCCGGCGAGCGATGCCTTCGCAAGGTGCGCTCGCCGAAACGAACGAATACACACGATCCAAAACCGGCCATGAACCTTCCCAGCCCCCTCTTTCCCAAACGTGCTTTCCAGGCTTTCGCCGCCGGAATCACCAGCCTGGCCGCAGTTTCCCCCGCCGCGGCCCAACCACCCTTCCGCGTCACCGATCTCGGCGTCCTGCCCGGCCACTCGTCCAGCGTCGCCACGCGCCTGAATGACAACGGCGACGTGGTCGGCTATTGCGCGCCGGCGGTCGAAAACTTCAATCAAACGGCGTTCGTCTGGCGCAGCGGAACAATGAGCCCTGTCGGCAAACTGCCGGGCGGCTCGTACAGCTACGCCGCCGCCATCAACTCCAGCGGCGTGATCGTCGGCGACGGCGACACCGGAAATTTCCGGCCGCAGGGCTGGGTCAAGACTTCTCGCGGGCTCCTGAACTTCTTCCCGAACAACGGCGGCAATACCCATGCGCTCTTCGTCAGCGGGAGCGGCTGGATCGGCGGTTACTACACCAAAAGCCTCGGCGGCTGGGTGTCGTCCTGGAAAGGCGCCATCTGGACCGCGGATCCCGCGAAACCCGATCGCTACCGCAGCATCGATCTCCCGATCCTCCCGGGCGGCGTCGATCCAAAATCCTCCTACGCTCTGCCCGCGGCCTTCAACCAATCGGGACAGGCCGCCGGTTCGGCCCAGACCGATCAGATTGGTCAACACGCCTGCTTCTGGAACAACGACGCGCAGCACAGCATCGTTGACCTGGGTGTCTTCCCGAACGATTGGAGCAGCATCGCCAACGGGATGAACGATCTCGGCCAGGTCGTGGGCGAAAGTCACCCTCCCTTCTCCAGCCGGCCGGTGGCCTGGAACAATGATCCCCAGCATTCCGTCATCGAGTTGCCCGTTTTGTCCGGCGACAACTACGGCAGCGCGTGGGCCATCAATAACCTGGGCCAGGCCGTGGGCTACAGCGCCTATGGGGTTCCCGGGACCTGGGAGATCGGGCCGTCCACCGCGGTGCTCTGGACCGACGGCGGCGTGTTCGCCCTGCACTCCTTGCTGGAGCCAGCGACCGGCGCCGGTTGGACCATCACCGGCGCCTCCGCGATCAACAACGCAGGACAAATCGTCGGCACCGGAACCCACAACGGCCAAACCCGCGCTTTCCTCCTGACGCCGATCAGCCCGTAGCCTTCCCGCGGCTCACTGGCGTGAGGCGCCGCCATGCACCTGTGCTATCGGCCGGAAACCGCCCGAGGAAATGGGGGAACAGAGGCAAGCTAATGGACTTCAGTCCGAGGTGAGGAGGCTGCGGGCCCACACCGCCAACGAGTTGTCGGAAGGCTTGGCCATGAAGCGCGCGCGCAGAGCAACCCAGTGATCCCACGGCACTGCCTCCGCGATCGCCGAGCCGTTCGTCAACCGCAGCCCGCCCACCGCTTCGGCGACCTCCGGAAGCCAGGCCGGTCCGGACCCCGGAGCCATCAAATCCTGCCGTCACGACCTGCCGCCAGTCCGGGCTGAACTCGGCCGCGGTCAGCCGATCCGGATGCGCCAAGGCTTCCGAAAGCCTGAGTTCGGTCTCCGCATGCCAGAGCAGGGCGGTCCGATCAAACGATGCCGTAAGCACCCGCCGGCCATCCGGGCTGAAATGCGCGCTGACCACCAGTTCCTGATGAGCCAAGTGTTCAGCGCGCAGGCGCCCGTTCGCCACGTCCCACAGCCGCGCACGTGGTCCGGCGGCGGTGACGACACTCGCGCCGTCGGAGCTGTACTCCGCGTGAGTCACCCGGACATCGTGCCGCATCGCCTCGCCAGCAACCGCGCCCGTGCCGGCGTCCCAGAGCCGGGCCGTTTGGTCGGCGGATGCGGTCAAAAGGTGGCGTCCGTCCGGACTGAACTGCGCGACGTTGACCAGCGCAGCATGATCCAAGGTGAACTCAATCCGGCCGGAGCCGAGATCCCACACTGTCGCCCGGTTGTCCGCCGATGCCGCGGCCAACCGCTGGCCGTCGGGACTGAAGGCCAGGGTGTAGATCCGATGCGCCTGAGGGAGCGTCAGCACCCCCGCCAAGGAATCTCCGTCGAAGGTCCATACCCGGATCTGCCAACGCTGGGATTCTCCGGGTTGCCAACTCGCGGCCAGGGCGGTGGGCGGTGAGGTAGGTGCGCCCGATGGCCAGATTGACGCCGGTGCAGCGGTTGGATTCATTTCGGGCCGACAACAGTTTTTGGGAGGTGGGGCGGTCGGTGGTGCCCAGGCTCAGGCGGGCCTGGGTTTTGCGGTCAACGGCGTAGAAGCGGCTTCCGCGACGGACGAGCCGATAACGGTCGGTCATAGACGTAGTATCGATCCTCGAGTCGTCGACACCCAAATGAGCGCACGGCGGGCACGCTCGGGTTAACTGAAGCATACCTTGGTGACACCCGGTGGTGTCAGTTTTGGTGTCAGTTAGCCGAAAATCGGCCACTTGGGAGGGGTGCGGGAGCGGAAAACCCCGGATTTACGGGCATTTTCGGATGGCTCCAGAGGAAGGACTCGAACCTTCAACCACACGGTTAACAGCCGCGTGCTCTACCATTGAGCTACTCTGGAACTGCAACAGGACGCGCAATCTACAGAATCCGATCTTCGCGCGTCAACGGATTTTCCCATCGGCAAACGATGCCGATTCCTTAAAAATGAAACATTGGATGGGCTCGCAACAGGTTTCGCGCGTCGCAGCCAGGCCAACATCCGGCCAGATGATTCGCTGAAATACTGGCCCGGGGCCGGGAGGCGGGCTGGAGCGTGGAAATGGCCACAGGCCACGGCCAGCCACATGGGCAGATGGTCGCTTTGACGGTCGGGAGAGTGGAGTGGACTGCTCGACGCTTAAACACAAGTTGCGTTGCGCATTGACAACAAATCGCCCGACCGCTAAATCACCTGCCGTCTCGCCAAGGAACGAGACAAGTCCCGCGTAAACTGACAACGACGGCCCGCGCCTGTGCGGTCAAGCTGGAATCCGCCGGGCACATGGGCCGCGGGGCTGCAAATGCGTGCGGAATCGTCACGAACCAGCAAAAGGAGGAGATGATGGCTTGGAGAATCGGGGAAAATATTGTCCGCGGCGAGATCGACAATCGCCTGCCCGGGATCATTCAAGGAACACTTTACGTCGAGGGCCTGCCCGAACCGCTGGCCCTCGAGTTGGAAGGGAACTGCGATCCGGACCTCGCGGGCCGGCGCCTGACCTTTTGCAACTTGCGGCCGTGTCCGCCGCTAGCCTCCTCCAACGGCCTCGGGGCTCGGCAATGCGGCGAGGCAGGAACAATGACGGCGAATCGAATGCTCCGTATTCCCACCATTCCCGATGACGAGGTGCAGCGGTACGTGCGGGAGCACATCGCCATTCCCACGCGATGGTCGGAATCGCTCCATCTGGAGTGGTTTGGGGCCGATGGCCGGGTGTTGGTCGAAGGAAGCAGTTTTCGGTGCGAATTGACTCCGCCCAGTTGGATCCTCACCGCGGAAGCACATCGCTGGGCTCAGCGAAGCAAGGAAATGGACCGGTGGAATAGCTGGGAGGAGGAGGACGTTCCGTTGTTGGTGGACGATGAACTGGCAATTGGTGCACTGGCGCCACGGCCATGGAGAGGGCTGGATGGGCTCGTCTTCCAACCCCACCCCATGGTCCGCCGCTTGTCTGAATTTGTGCTCTACATTGTCGGCGAGAGCCAGTCCCGGAGAATTTTCGTCGAGGATCGGATTGTGAATCACGCGTTGGAATCGATGATCGATTCGACGGTGGAGGCGTGGATTCGACTGACGCGAGCCCTGGCGGGGCGAGCCGAAACCGCGGTCCCGCTTGAGCTGCGACGGATCGCTGCGGGCCTGAAGCAGGCCCGATGGTCTCTTGGCCAGGCTTCAGAGAATGCCGCGTGGGCCGCCAACATGGGGGCCGCGGATTCTAACTGGTTGAAGTCCCTTCGACGTGAGTTCACGGCGATGCGGAACGAGTTGCAAACGCTGATTCATGGTGCTCAGGAGGCCCTGCCCAAGGGCTCGCCGGGACCCGCGGCGAGTCCAATCGAAGCAAGCAGGGACGAAGCAGGAGGGCGCCATGAATGACTACGTCGTGCTCTCGGACGCCAGGAAGCTCAGGCTGCTCCAGGCGCATTCTTTTCAGTCGCCGTTTCCCAGTCTTGACCACAAGAACTGGTGCCTGCACTGCGGACAGGAGTTCGATGGCCGCTCGGTTCGCGTGTGGCGCGACCTCGGTGGTGAAGCGTGGCTGGAGTGCGGAACGCCGGGCTGCGATGGATCGCCCATCGACTGGTTTCCGTTCCCGTGGTGGGATCCGAAACATCCCTTGACGAGGAAGCACCAACGCGGCCGACGCGGCCGGCGCTCGGGCGAGAGAGGCTTCGCGATGTAGCGAGCGTGGCAGCCGCGCGCGGCGCGCCGTCAGGGTCAAGGTTCCAGGCGGATGCGGAAGAACCGGGTGGGAGTGCCGCGTGGCACCACGAACGGCGATTTCGCATTTGCATCAGGAGTCCACGGGCCGGCGACCGACGGGGCGGCCTCGAGCGTGCCGGCATCCCACGTCACCGTCGCCTGGCCGTTGGCGCCGGGGGCGATATTGACCGAGGAACACTGGACGCGAACGGTGAAGGCGCACGTGGCGATTTGGCCCGCGTTGCTGGCGACGCAGGTGACGACGGTGTTGCCCACCGGGAAGACGCTGCCCGACCGTGGTGTGCAGTTGACCGGGAGGTTTTGGATGCACGTGGTTCGAGCGACGGCCGTGTAGCGAACAACGGCGCCGGTGGGCCCGGAGCAGCTCACAACCATGTTGGTCGGGCATTGGAGGGTCGGCGCCGACGGGTCGACCACGGTCAAAGTGATGATGCAAATGGCGGTGTTGCCCTGAAGATCAGAGAGCGAAATTCGGATGGGATGGATCCCGGGGCCGACGACTGTTCCGGGCTCGGGGTCCTGCCGCGGGAACGCGTTGGGCGACAACCCGCAGTTGTCGGTATAGGTCACCTGCGTGCGGAAGTCAGGAACGATGGCAACGCAGGGCGCGGCTCCGGCCACGTTGCCCAGAGTCACGGTCACATTCGTGACCGGGCAGTAGAGAGTGGGCGGCGTGGTATCGCCGAACGCCAGGCAGCCCGTGTAGCCGTAGGAATCGAATTCAGCCCAGCCGTAGATCGACACGCCGACCGGATTGGGGGACGAAACGGTGTGCACGCCGACCGCGACCGGGCGCTGAGCATAGGAGAAGACGGACCCGGCGATGGCGGTGAACGCGGCGGCGGGCACGACGGCGCCGTCTAGCGTCAGGGCGCCGATGGCCGCATTGGGCGCGATGATGTTGACGTAGTTCACGGGGAAATCGAGCGGCGCGGTGCAGACGACGTGATCGGAGTTGAACATCTGGACGTGGGGCACGATGACCATGAAGGGGTCGGCGTTGATGACGCCGTCGAAGTCGGAGCTATTGGCGTATTGCATCACGCTGACAGGTGCGGAGGCGATGATGACGGCAGCGGTCTTGAGCGTGAGCTGCTGGAACTCGCCACGATTCAAGGTGGCGACGAGATTGCCACCGATGGTGACGGTGGTGCCGTCCGCACTGGCGAGGACGCGGAAGGTGTCCCCGTTGCGGGTGGCGAGCGGAGCGGTCAGGAAGCCGCGGCCCCAATTTTTTGTGGGCAGGATTTGTTCGACGAGATAGTCGCAGAACCATTCGTTGCTGGACGGGACGTTGGCGCATTGGTGCCCGCCGAACACGGCCACCGGCTGGTCGGATTCGATGAGCGTGCCGGTGAGGTCAGCCGGGCCGTCTTCGGTGGCCCGGAGCTGATAGGTTTCGCCGGCCTGGAGCGTCACGACATACGGCACGTTGGCCGGGTGGGAACCCACGTTGAGGCGGGGTGTGATGCGAACCAAGGTATTGTCGGTGGTGGCCGCGATGGCGAACTGGGTTCCATTCAGATCCGGGGCGCCGGTGTGAACGTTGGCAAACGAGCCGACAAGATATTCATTGCCCAGCGCGGCTGAGGGCATGCCGGCGTAGCCATCGGTGGTGTAACGGACGTGGCTCAGGGCCTGCACGGAAACCGGCGCGCCGGAGCGCAGGAGAATGCCCTTCTTGGTCACGACATCGTTGGCATCGCCGAGGTCGGCGGTTCGCGGGAGGGGCACGAGAGCGAGACCAGCGGCGTTGAGCGAGGCGATGGGCGAGGTATAGCCAAGGCCGGGGATGCGCACGTTAATGGGTGTGCCCGGCGAGCCGAGGATGCAGAGCGAGAGCTGCACAGGGTTGTTGGTGTCGGGCGCGTAATTGCCCGGGAACGCGAGCCAGAAATTCGTCCCTGTACAATTCTGGTCGCAATCCCGGGGGCGCCCCTGCTCGACACGGTAATCCTCGACTTCACCGTCGGGCGCCGGTCCATCGAAGCTGATCTTGCCGTCGCGGGAAAAGCGGAACCGGGCGTAGGTCGCCCGCGGCACTGCGCTGGACGGAACGAAGAACGAGAGCGTGGTGGTGCCGGCAGGGATGCCCACATCGATGAAGATGTGTTCGAGGTCATCGGCCCACGAGCCGTTGATATTGAAGTCGACCCAGGCATTGAGCACGCCCTGCGCGGAGGCGGTGACCTGGATGGCCGCGTTCTGACCCGGGATGAGCGGCGAGAGGAACCGGACTCCGTCTTCATCGTCGAGCGCGCTGGGATTGTTGTCGTCGCCAAACGCGTCGGCGCTGGGCTGACCATCCGGTTCCGCGTCGACCGACTGGCCGAGGTAAAATCCGGGGAGGATGACATGGCGGGCGCCGTTGTTGGCGGCAAGGACGGGGTAGCTTTGCGGGGCGTCGCCGTAGTCAAATTGCCGGCCTTCGACCGTGACCTGGTAATCCTCGACTTCACCATCCGGCGCGAAGCCCACGAACGAAAGACCTCCTTTGCTGGAGACGCGGAAGCGGGCGAACGTGTCCCGCGACAGGGCGGCAGTGGGAACGGTGAAAGTCAGAAGATTGACGCCAGCAACGAGGGGTTGGACGGCGAAGATGCGCTCGTCGGCCTCGGCCCAACTGCCATTGAGGTTGAAATCGATCCACGCGTCGAGCAGGCAAGCGACGTTAACCGTGACTTCGATTCGGGCGGTCTGGCCGGGAACGAGTGGTGTCAGGAACTTGACGCCGTCCTCGTCGTCCGGGACGCCGGCGGGCGTGCCATCGTCGCCGAGCGCATTGCCGCTGGCCTGGCCATTGGCTTCGAAGTCGATGAATTGGCCGAGGTGAATCTCGGAGGAGGCGTGACGGGCTCCGTTGTTGCCGAGCAGGACCGGATAGTTCTGCGGAGCGTCGCCGAAGTCGAGCAGGCCGGGCTCGATCGAGATTTGGTAATCTTCCACTTCACCATCCGGAGCCAAGCCTTCCGGCCGGAGGCCGCCTTGTTGACTGAGGCGGAATCGGGCGTAGGTGGGGCGGGCCACTGCGGTGGTGGGGACGGTGAAGAAGAGCGTGTTGGTGCTGGCGGTCAGCGCGGCGGAGGTGAAGATCTGTTCGCCGGCGTCCAGGAAACTGCCGTTGCCATTGAAGTCGACCCAGGCATCGAGGCGGCCGGGGGCGCTGGAAATCACCTGCGTACGAACAGACTGGCCGGGAGCGATGGGCGACAAAAACGTAACGCCGTCCTCGTCGTCTGCGTTGGCTGGCCCGGGAGCATCATCGCCGTCGGCGCCGTTGGTGGGTTGGCCGTCGCTTTCGGCGTCGATAAGAGCGCCCAGGCGGAAGCCAGGGAGGATTCGGTGCCGGGCTCCGTTGTTGGCGAGAAGTGTGGGGTAGGCAACGGGCAGATCGCCGAAGTCGAGCACGTCCTGTTCGATGTTGACCCGGTAATCCTCTACTTCGCCCGTGGAAGCGAGGCCGGTGAAATTGAGATCGCCCAGCCGGCTGAGGCGGAAGCGGGCGTAGGTGCTGCCGATCTTGGCGCCCGCGGGAACTGCAAAGGCCAATGTATTCGGGCCGGCGACCAGCAATCGGCTGGAGAAGATTCGATCACCAGCCGTGGCCCAATCGCCATCGAGGCCAAAGTCGATCCACGCGTCGAGCCGTCCGTCCTTGGATGCCGTGACTTCGATTGCGCCCGTCTGGCCGGGGATGAGGGGCGTGAGGAATTTCACGCCATCCTCGTCATTGGCGGTGGTCGGCACCAGGTCGTCGCCGGTGGCGGCGGCGTTGGGTTGCCCATCGGATTCGGCATCGACGCGGCTGCCGAGGAAGAATCCGGGCTCGATGACATGACGGGCGCCGTTGGCGGCAAGGGTGGTGGGGTACGGGCGTTCCGGAGCGTCGCCGAAGTCGAGACCTTGCACGGTGAGGACGGCGGGTGGCGAACTGGTGGACCCGCCCGGGCCGGTGACGGTGACGGTGTAATTGCCCGCGTCGGAGGCCTTGACGCTTTGGATGGAGAAGACGTTGTCGCTTGCGCCGGAGATCGCCTTGCCATCGACCGCCCATTGGTAGGCGAGGGGAGGGGATCCGATCGCGTTGGCGGAGAACGAGGCGGTGCCGCCCTCGGGCACCGACTGGCTTTGCGGGAGCGTGGTGAAGGCTGGAGCCAGTGGGCTGACGTTGAGGAGAAAGACATCGGCGGCGGAATTGGTGCCGTCGCTGACGGTAACCCGGACGCGCGCGGTGCCGAAGGCGTTGGGGGTTGGCGTGACCGTGACCGTCCGGGCGGCGCCGCTGCCACCAAACGCAACCGCGGTCAGGGGAACGAGGGCGGTGTTGTCCGAACCGGGCGCAAGCGTGAGCGCGGCCGCCGGAGTTTCGATATCGCCGACCGTGAACGGAATCGGGCCGGTGTTGGCGTTGGCCGGAATGGTGCGATCGGGAATGTCCGAGATCGTGGGCGGATCGTTCACCGGGAGAACCGTCAGGGTGAACGTCTGGCTGGCGGTGGCGGTGCCGTCGCTGGCCCGGATGGTGATACGGGTGATTCCGGACAGATTGGGGGCGGGGGTCACGGTGACCGTGCGGGTCGTTCCGGAGTTGTCGAACACGATGTTGTTCGTGGGAACGAGGGCGGGTTGATCGGCGAAGGCGGTGAGCACAATCGACGATTGGGGCGTGTCTGGATCGATCACCGAGAACGGCAGCGGCCCGGTGGAGGCATCCTCGTTGATGCTGAGATTGGAGATTTGGCTGATGGTTGGCGGATCATTGACGGGGGTGACCGTCAATTGGAAGCGGGCGTTGGCGGTGCGGACGCCGTCGCTGACGGTGACGGTGACGGGCGTTGTGCCGTTTTGATCCAATGCCGGGCGGCAGAGGACCGTGCGATTGGAGCCGCTGCCGCCGAAAGTGAAGCCGGTCACCGGGAGGAGGGTGGCATTCGCGGCGATGGCGGAGACCGTCAAGTTGGAAGAGGCGGTTTCCGTGTCACCGATGACGAAGGGCAGGGCGGTGGTGCTGCCGTCCTCGGCGATTGTCACGGCGTTGAAAGCGGTGATGACGGGCGGGAAATTTCCGGCGGCGGTGAGGTTGCGATACTCGACGGCGTTGGTGGTTTTGGCACCCAGCGGGTGGCGACTCTGGGCGAGGCCGAGGAAATAGACGGCGGGGAAGGCGCCGCCTTCCCAGGTGGCGGTGTCCTGGTTGCCGAGGAGCAGCCAGTTGACGCCATCGGTGCTGCTGTAGGCGCCGATGATGTTGCCATGCCGTTCGAGCCGGACCCACGCATTCGGGTAGGCGGGCGCAGGGAAACCCGCCGCGGGAATTTCGTTTTGTCCCTGGGCCGGCGTAGTGAGACCGGTACGGAATTGAAAGCGGACGTCATCCGCTCCCGTCTCGCGATTGAGGGCGGTGCCGGTGGGAGTGACGCGCACGAACGCCATGCGGCTGTTCGTGGTCAGCGACTGGCGGACCATCAATCCGGCGCGGGTCAGCCGGGCGTTGGCTTCGAGCGACTGCACGCGGACGCGCAGATCAAACTGAGTTCCTTGGGACGAGAAGTTGTGAAACGTGAACTCGTCCCCGGCGCCGAAGATATCCTGCCCGCCTGCGAGCACCGAGTAATTGCCGGTGGCATTGGTGACGATGACCCCGGCCGCGCCACTGCCAAGCTTGGTGTTGGCCGAAAATTGGGCGAAGGCGCCCGGGGTGAAAAGGAACACGACCAAAGCGATCAACGTCCCCGAGAGTCCGAGCCGCCGCATCTCGGTCCGGGATCCGCTGGCTCGGCGTTGGGCAATCCGCTGAAGACCGCCGGCCCAGGCGCGCACAGATTCAGTCGCCGCGGCGATTCGATTCCCGGCGGTGGCGAAGTGCCAGTCCGCGCTCCGGCCGGCGGACCCTCGATTGAGAACCTGCGTATTCATAACTTCATCGCTTGATCACGGGAATGAGTCTTCGATCGCGCCCAGATCGCCTCCGACGATGATGGACAGATTCGGGCCGATGACCTGGGTTCCGGCCAGGCTCAAATCGATGACGATGCCGCCGAGCCCGACGCCCTGGAGGAAGTCGGCGTACCCCTGGCCTACAAACTCGATGACCGTGTCGGTGCCTTGGTCGAAGCTTTGGTCGAAAATGAACGTGTCGTTGCCGGTCCCGCCACGCAGGGTGTCATCGCCGTCGGGCCCAACGGTCGTGTCGACGGCGCCGCTGCCGCCGAGGAAATCGTTGCCGGCGTCGCCGCGGATGTCATCGGCGCCGCCGCCGCCAAAGACGGTGTCATCGCCGTCACCTCCCCGGAGCACGTCATTGCCGTAGCTGCCGAGGAGCGTGTCGTTGCCGGCGAGGCCGGAGATTGAAACCGCGCCAGCCGTAAAGGCCGAGGCGTCGATGAGGTTGTCGCTTGCGCCGCCGGCCAGCACGACGGAGTCGATGTCATCCAGGGCGTCGGTCTCGGTCACGCCGGCTTCGGTCACGGCGAGGCTGCTGTTGGTGAGGACGAAGTCGGCGTCGCGGATCTCGCCGATGCGATCGAACCCGCCGCCGCCGGACAACGTGTCGTCGCCGCGGCCGCCGAGGAAGATGTTGTCGAGCGCGTTGCCCTTGATGACGTCGTCCTGGTCGCCGCCGATGACATTTTCGACGCTGTTATTGGCAGACAGGGTGAGCTGGAGGTTCGTGGCGTGGACAACCTGCGGTCCGGCGTTGCCGAGTTCGACCGTGATGGCCACGCCGGTCGTCGTCGAGAAATCCAGGGTGTCGTTGCCATTGGCGGCTCCGGCGAGCTCGACCACGGTATCGCGACCCAGCAGCAGATCGACGTCGAAGCGGTATTGGTCGTCGCCGGTTCCGCCGCGCAACGTGTCATTGCCGGCGCCACCGATGAGGATATCGGCCGATGTTCCGCCGATCAGGATGTCATCCCCGGCGCCGCCGTCGAGGACGGTGCTGCGGTTGAAGGCAGAGGCATCGATGGTGTTGTTACCCGCGCCGCCGGTCAGGCGAACGATTTCGATCGACGCGTGGGTGTCAATCACGCCCCCGATATTGAGCGAGCCATTGGTCAGAATGATGGAGGCGGCGTTGGACGTTTCCTCGAGGGTATCCGTTCCGCCCTGGCCATCGAGCGTGTCGGCGCCAGCTCCGCCGGTCAGCGTGTTGTTCAGGCTGTTTCCGGTGATGCTGTCGGCCCCCGAGCCACCGATGACATTTTCAATCTCGTCGGCGAGCGGCACGGAATTGCTGGTGAACAGGATTTGCAGTTCGCCGGGCACCACGAGCTGACCGACACCCAGGAGGGAAAGGTTGAGGGTAATGCCCGCGGCGAACGCGGAGAAGTCGAGCGTGTCGATCCCGGCGCCGCCGATGACACCATCGAGATCGAGGGCCCCGTCCGGTTGATAGATGAAGACGTCGTCCCCATCGCCGCCGTCGAGGATGTTGATACCCGGGCCGCCGACCAGCGTGTCATCGCCATCTCCGCCGTTGAGGCGGGCGCCGCCGGTGAACCCGGACGCGTCGATTGTATCATCGCCGGCCGTGGCGGTGATCACGGCAATTTGGATGTTGTCGAATTGGATGGTTCCAAACGCGCCGGTAAAGGTGATGTCGGCATTGGTCAGCGTCACGGTGACGGGGTCCGGCTCGGGATCGTCGTCGGGGTCGGGAATGGTTCCGATCAGGATGTTGACGCCGGCCCCGCCGTGCAGGGTCACAGCTCCGGCGGTCCAGCTAGAAATATCGAACGAATCATCCTGTGCGCTGCCGGTCAGGTCGAGGGACTCGATGGCAGCCAGGGCGTCGAACTCAGTGATGGTGTCGTCAATCGGGAACGGCGAGGGATCGCGCTGCACGATGACAAGGCTGTTGTTCTGGACCACGAAGTCGACCTTCCAACTGGCACCGGCGAGGCTCTCAAGCACCATATCGAAATCCGCGCCACCATCGAGCACGTCATTGCCGCGGTTGCCGGTGAGTTTGTCCTTGCCCAGGCCGCCGCGGAGAATGTCGATGCCAGCGCCGCCGATGAGGATGTCATCGCCGTCATTGCCAGTCAGGATGGTTGTCCCGGCGAAGCCCGCGGCGTCCAGCGTATGGCTGCCGGGCCCATCGGTCAGCACGGCGGCGTCGATCGAGACGAGAGTGATCGGCGCGAGCATGGTAGAGACGGTGAGCAGGCCGGCGGTCAGGGTGAAATTGGCATCGGCACTTACGATGACGGTGTCGATGCGGGGAACTCCGGGGCTATCGCCGCCGTCGAGGCTGCCGGTGCCGGTCCAGCCGGTGAGGTTGAACGTATTGGGCCCGGAGCCGCCGGTGAGGTGGGCGACCTCGATTCCGTCCAGGGAATCGGCCTCGCCGGTGCCTCGGGTCAGGCTGGTGTCGGTGAGGGTGAAACTGGTGTTGCCTTGTTCGGCGATGGTGTCCGTGCCGGTGCCACCGATGAGGGTATCGTCGCCGGTGCCGCCGTCGAGTTGATCGTCGCCGCTCTTGCCATCGAGCAGGTCATCTCCGGCGCGGCCCTGGATGTAGTTATTGAAGGAATTGCCCCGGAGCGTGTCGCTGCGGCTGCCGCCGATCAGGTGCTCGATTTCGCCTTCGCCACCGCCGGAGCTCTGGACCAGGAGCGTGAGGTTGAGGTTGACGACCTGTGCGGTGGTGACGCCGAGGTTGATGGAGATGGACCGGCCGGTGGTGCCGGAGAAGTCGAGGGTGTCATGGCCGCCGCCGACGTCTTCGATGACCGTTTCAGTGCCCCACGGGTTGTCGGTGTCGAAGGCGTAAATCTCGTCGCCGCCGCGGCCCTGGAGCGTGTCATTGCCGGGGCCGCCCTGGAGCACATTGTCGAGGCCGTTGCCCTTGAGGACGTCGTCGCCGTTACCGCCGGTGGCGTTTTCGAAATCGTCCGTCAGAATCAAGGACAGGTTGGCGTTGACGATCTGGGCGATGTGCAGATCGAGGTCGATCGTGACGTTGGCGAGCGTGGCCAGGCCGAGGTAATCGTCGACAAACGTGATGGTGTCGGGGCCGCCGTTCCCGGTGATTGTGTCCAGACCGAGGGGCGAGTCGGCATAGAAGACAAACCGGTCGCCCGCGGATCCGCCGATGAAGGTGTCATTGCCGGCGTCATCGACGAACGTGACCGGACGCGAATAGCTGCTGGCGTCGAAGGCATTGGCATTGCCGCCGCCGCCGCCGCTCAGGCGGACATTCTCGAGCGAGGCGAGGTGATAGGTGCTGTTGGTGGCGAGGCTGAGGGACGCATCCTTGGCAAAGTTGTAGAGCGTGAGGTAAAGCAGCCGCTCGAAGATCGTGGCGTCGCGCAGGATCATGTTGGTGTCGTTGGCCACGGACAACGTGTCGTCGCCGATGCCGCCGGAGACGAAGGCGGTGCTGTTCCACGATTCCAAATTGAAGGTGTTGTCCTGGGAATCGCCGAAGAGGCGGGCGATCTCGAACTGATCGTGCATGGTGTGCACGTTGAGCACTGACCAGTCGCTGCGGTGATGCGTCAGGGTGGTCGGAGTGAGGGTGATCCCGGGGACCGGGCGCCGGGAGATCAATGTGTCGGTGCCGTGATCGCCCTGGACATCATCGTTGCCCTGGCCAACGACGATCTGATCATTGCCGAGGCCGCCCACGACGATGTCGACGGTGTCGCCGCCTTCGAGGATGTCGTCGCCAAGCTGGCCATCGAGGTAATCCGTGCCGCCGCCGCCGAAGATGACGTCGTCGCCGGGGCCGCCGTAGCGTTTGATGTTGCCCAGCTTCTCGGGTGCGCCGATTTGCGCGTAGAGGGCGGTGACCGCGTAGCCCGGGATGTTGGCGGAGTCGCCGAGCACGATGTCCCAATCGCTGCCGGCGAGGATCGTGTCGTCGTCGCTGATGGTGGCGTTGCCTTCGCCGACGATGTAGACGGTGGCGTCATCGAGGCGGCGTCCGGTCGGATCGTGCAGCGTGAGCGAGAAGTAGCGGAAGTCGCAGAGTCCGAGGTGGCGATTGAAAATGGGGATCTGGACGGTGGCGATGGTCTCGCCGACGGGGAAGTAGAGGAGCTTGGTCGTGGCGGTGTAATTCTTCGTGGCGGCGGGTGAGGACAAGGCACCTTCGGGGCCGGTGCCATCAGACGTGCGCAGGAGCACGGATTGGTCTGCGTAGGAAGTTCCGCGAACGATGGTGATGACGACAAAGCCGTCTTTTTCGTACACGCTATAGGAGCCGCGGGTGAATTCGAAGGACAGCCCATTGGCGGTCGGGATGGCGGTGGAGGAGATCACGCCGGCGTCGATGTCGTTTTCGGCCGGGTCGCTGAACGTCAGCGCGATCTTGCGCGTGCGGTTGACGAGTTCGGCGTCGCTATCGATGGGGCTGAGGTCCTCGTTGGGATTGGCATCGAGCGTATTGGGTTCCGTGAAAGTGTAGCCGCTCGGGAGATCGAACTGGATGATGTAATGGCTTTCCGCCGACGGGTTGGCCGGGTCGACGTAGAGATTGTCGAAGGCGTAGAGGCCGTTGGTGGTGACAACCGCATTGACGACGTTGCCGGTACCATCGAGGAGCTGGACCATGACCTCGCCCGTGAAGAGCGGCTCCGGGATGAGCCCGGGGTTGAGCTGCAAATGATTGGTGTCCGTCTCCTTCCAAATCTGGCCTTTGATGACGCCGGCGAAAAGTTCCGGCGTGATGGCAAAGACCGGACCGGCAGCGTAGACTGACGGGAGGGATTTACCGGGCAACAGGCCGGTGTCTTCGTCGACAATGGTGATGATGGCGTTATAGGCGGCGTTATTGACCGGCATGTTGCTGTCGGTGGCCGTCTGCCAGTGGCCGCCCACCACGTGATCGTCACCGGCGCCTGCGTCGATCAAATCATCACCCGGGCCACCGAAGATGGTGTCGTCGGTGCCGCCGCGGCCAACATCATCGGCGCCTTCGGGAGTGGTGAGGCTGAAGCTGTTCTTGTAGCCGACGGGAGCGAACGGCGACAGGCCGATGATGCCGTCAAACTCCTCGACCTGGACCTCGTTGTCCGTGGTGGTGGAATATTCGCCCGACCAGAGCAGGAGCGAGAGCGGTCCAAAGGCCTTTTGGTAGGGCGATTTCACCGTCTGGCCGTCGACGGAGATCGTGACCGGGCCAAGCGCGACGGGGGCGGAGTAGGTGCCGTCCGGCTGGGTGGAGACGGTCACGGACTGCTGCACGCCGTATTGCATCCAGGAGATGGTCACGTCGACGTCTTCGATACCGTTCTCGCCGAGGTCGAGGAATCCGTTGTCGTTCGTGTCGTAGAACACGGTGCCGATGACATCCTTGAGGTCGTCATCGAATATCGGGGTGAGAACCACGCTGTCCTCGGGTGCGAGATTGGCGCGCACTGGATTCTTCAGGCGAACGGCGAAACGCTCGGTCAGTTCGGGCACGGTGTCCTGCGTGACAGTGACGGAGAAGGTGGTCGACGTGGTGGTGGGGGCGATGAAGGCGACGCCGGTGGCGGCGGTGAAGTCGGAACTGGCGCGCGCGGTGAGGCTGAACGTTTCCCAAGTGACGAAGACGCCACCGGGCGGGGCCGGCTCGTCGAGATTGATGGTGAACGTGGTGCTCGACTGCAGGGTGGGATTGCCTTCAACGATGCCGGGCTCGAACCGGATGATGAACAGCTCGGGATCGAAGACGAGGAAGCCCGGCGAATCGAGCGTGATGTTCGGCACATCCTCGTCGGTAATGGTGAGCACGGCGGTGTCGGGCGATCCGCGAACCGGGCCGCCGGTCGGGTTGCGCAGAGAGAGGAGGACGGTTTCGTCGCCTTCCGAATCGGTGTCGGCGTGCACCGCGATGTAGACCGTCCGGCTGAGTTCGTTGTCGGCGAAGTTAACCAGCAGTCGGAAATAGCCGTCGTAATCGGCGCCAGCGGTGGCGGTGCCGTCGGTCGTGTAAAACACGGCGATGGCGTGCGAGCTGCCGGGCGCGCGAAGGAGCGTGATGGGGACGAAAACCGTGCCGGACGCCGGCTCGGCGACGGTGTAATTGGCTTGGCTGAAGCGAATCGCCCAAGGCCCGGGGTCGCCGCCGGTGGTGGTGTCATCGTCCTTGATGACGATTGTGACGTGGTTGCTCTGGGCGGGCGGATGTTCCGCGATGACGGCGTTATCGGCGCTGATCAAATTGACGAAGAACATCTCGTCGCCCTCGACGAAACTGTCTCCATTGATCGTGACGTAGATGGTTTTCGAAATCTGGCCGGGCGCAAAGACGAGCTGGAGGTCGGCGTCCGGGGTGGAGGGCTGCGGGAAGGCGACATAGTCCTCAAGCGCCGTGCCGTTGGCTTTGTCGACGGAGTAGACCGCTTCGACGGCAGTGCCGGGGGAAGTGGCCCAGGTCACCTTGACCTCCTTGTTGCTGACCTTCGAGAGGCTGACGACGATGGGCACGGTGGTGAGGGAAGAGCCGGTTCCTTCGGCGACCTCGGTCCGGAAGGGACCACCGATGGGGGTCAGCGGCGCGATGGACACGGCGACGGCCGGATCATCGTCGGGAACGATGCCGTAGCCCCGTCCGTCTTCGATGCGGGCGTATTCCGGGTTGTAAAGGTCGACGAAGAAATGCTCGTCGTACTCATCGATCGGATTGCCCGCGTCGTCGACGAGCGGAACGGTGATTGTCTTGCGGGTCTCGCCCGGCAGGAAGGTCACCGTGGTAGTGGCAGGAATGATAAAGTCGCCATCGGCGAAGAGCGGAAACGGCCGGGCGGGATTTTCGGGGTCAAGGCCGGCGAAGGTGTAGGGGGAGTCGACCAGATAGCGGACTTTGATCGTGTATTGGCTCGGGTTGGACAGGGTCACGACAAACGTCGCGGGATCGCCTTCGCCGACGGTGTAGATGCGGGTGCCGTCTTCGAGCAAGGTGGACGGAGGGACATAGTCGGCGATGGAGATGGCGGGAATCGGGTCGTCGTTGATGATGGTGGCCAGCGCGGTGGTGATGGGCGCGGTCGGCAGCTGGATGCCGGCGGACGGATTCGAGAGGAGCAGGCGGAATTGCTGGTGCTCTTCATAGGTGGTGTCGCCGTTGAGGAACACCGTGATGGTCTTGCTGATGTCGCCGGGCCCGAACTGGAGGACGCCCGAGGTGGCGAGGTAATCGCCGTTGGCCTCGATCGCGTTGCGTTCCGGGTGGACCAGATCGTTGCCGTCGGCCGTCGCGTAACTGAGCGTGGTAACGAAGACCTGCGGGCCGGAAAGGGTGACGGTGAACGTCGCCTGAGTCTGGCCACTATCGCCTTCTTCCACCGAGATGTTGCTGATGGAGACGATCGGGTCGCCCTCGTAGCCGGCAGTGACCGCCGATTCCGTCTCGTCGAACGTCAGCGTGAAATCCGGCGTCTGGCCGATGACGCGTCCGGGCGGCGGCGCGACTTCATAGACGTCGCTGTCGTTGGAGGCGGCCTCGGCATTGGCGGCTCCACCAGCCAGACGTGTGATGAAGTTCATGCCGGGAACGGATTCAAAGATCAGGTAATACAGATCCGGATCCAGGCCGGTGAAGGAGTAGGCGCCATCGCTTTCGGTTTCGGTGTCGGCGATCTTGACTCCGTCGTTTCGATAAAGCTCAACCAGCACGCCCCCGAAGCCGGTCTCGTCTTCGTCGCGCAGCCCGTTTTTGTTCAGGTCGAAGAAAATGCCGCCTTTGATGGCGATGCCGGTGTCGCGATCGCCGGTCTGGCCCATGGCGTCGTCGCCGAAGATCGTATCGTTGCCAGGGCCGCCGTCGAAGAAGTCGTTGCCGTCCTCCTCGATGACATCCGTTTCGCCGGTGTTCAGGAAATTGCCGCCGTAGAGGAAGTCGGCGCCGGGTCCGCCGAAGAGCACGTCAATGTTGCCGCCGCCGATGAGGAGGTCATTGCCGGTGATGGGCGTCGGGTTGTTGACATCGGCGCCGGTCAGGCCGTTGACCGTGACTCCGGAGGCGGGGATGGCGGCGAGGGCGGCGCGGATGGAACCGAGGTTGGCGGTGTTGAGCGCGAGGCCGTTGATGGTCGTGAAATACTCGCCGATGAGAAGATCAATCCCGCCATGGCCATTGACCCAATCGTTGCCGCGACCGCCAACGAGGAGGTCGTTGCCGGAGCTGCCGTAGAGTTTGTCGTCATCGTCGCCGCCCTCGATGATGTCGTCGCCGCGGCTCCCGCGGAGGATGTCATTGCCGCCGTCCCCGAGGATCCAGTCATCATCGGCGCCGCCCTCAATCTGATCGTTGCCAAGACCGCCGTGAATCTCATCGGGCCCGTCGCCGCCATCAATCGTGTCCGCGCCGTCCGAGGACGTGCCGGTGCCATCGTCGCCGTAGAGGAGATCGCCCTCCGGGCTGCCGGCGATGGTGTCGTTGCCGGCGTCGCCGTAGATGGTGATGGCCACCGAGCCGGCGGCGAGTTCGTCATTGCCGGCGCCGCCGTGAATGACCACGCCGGTGGCGGTATTGGCGGTGCTGGGCGTGATGACATCGTTGCCTTCATCGCCATAGGCGACTGAGCCGGCGGCGTCGCTGAGATAGATGGTGTCATTGCCGGCCCCGCCGTGAATCTCGACCGGGACCTTGACGCCGCGGGTGTCGATGACGTCGTTGCCGGCGCCGGCGTCGCGGACGAGGATCTTGGTGACGCCGGAGTACGTCTGTTTCCAGGAAGACCACTGGACCTCGACCTGGTCGCCTTCGAGCTGCTTGACGATGAACGTCTCGGAGTTGTCGCTGGTGTCGATCTCCTCGCGTTTGGAGGCGTCGGCGCCCACGTGGAGGGTGAGCACGCCGGAGCCGTCCTTGGACGCGAGGACCGGCTCAGGGCAGGTGATGGTGAACTCGAAGAGGGTGATCTCGGCGAAGCGCCAGGTCTTTTCAAAGCTGAAGAAGAACAAGTCGACCTTGAGGAAGGCCTCGAGGAAGAGGCCAATCTCGCCGTGGATGTCAAAGATGCAGCGGGGATCCTGCTGGGCGTTGGCGATGATTTCGCTGACGCGGACCTTGCCGTCGTCATTGACGTCATTCAGATCGAACTCGATGGTCGCGGTGATGCCGCCGTTGACGCCGACGCTGACGATGACGAGGTCGATGGAGGCGCCGGCGAAGATCTCGCCGGTCAGCGTGAGCTCGGGTCGCTCGTGGCCGGAGGCGTCGAAATCGATGACGTAAAAGCCATCGAGGAGATCGATGGGATTCTTGTCCTCCGACTCGATGAACTTCTGGATGCCGAAGGTGTCGTAGCCGAAGCCGATGTCAATGGTGGCGCCGATGGAACCGCCGAACTGGGCGTAGAGCGGCGGGTAGATGGGGATCTTCTGGGTGTAGGTGAACTCGAACTTGAACGTCGGCATGCGCCATTCCACGAGGCGGACGGGCTCGCCGATGAACAGGTTGAAGAGCTCGGCAGGGTTGTCGAAGATCGGGATGCTGAAGTTGCTGAGGCTGCCGACATCGCTGGCGAAGCCGGAGACTTGATGCTGGTAGGTTTCGCTGGTGCCAGGGCCGCCGGCGTTGTCGATGGCGCTTTGCAGGGCGTCGCCGGTCAGATCGGCCGCTTCCTGGAGGACTGCGACGCTGCGGCGGTCGCCGTTGTTATCCTCGAGCAGGCTGAAGGCGCCGAAGGGGATGAGGATGCTGCCTTCGCCGAGGCCTTCGAGGCTGTTGATCAGCTCGACGACCTCGAGGACGCTGTTGATGAAGTCGACGGTGCTGGGCTCGAGCAGGCCGAACACTTCGGCCAGCGTGAGGAGGGTGACCGTTTCGCCGGCCAGATCCGAGAGGACGGGCAGGCGGGCGGTGACCACGTCGATGAGGGGCTGGAGCGGCTCGGTGACCTTGCGAATCTCGGTGAGGATGGGCCCGAGGAAATCCGAGAGGAACGTTCCGAGATCGAGATAGATATCGGTGAAGGAAACCTGGGGATCCTCAGCGCCGTTGATGATGTCGAAGTGCCAGGCGAGGTGAAACTCGGCGAGCACGCGCGGGAAGGCCGTGTTGCCGCCGAAGCTGGCGGCGAGGTCGAGATTGACGTTGGCATCGGCCTGGAGATTGGCGGAGAGGATGTCGCTGAACTCCGTGCCGCCGGACGTCATTTCGGCGAAGGTCAGCTTGCCGTCGCCGCTGGGATCCTTGAGGTCGACGACGAACTCGCCCACGAACGCGCTCGGATCCTCGGCGTCGTCCATCACGTCGAGCTGGAGGAAGAGCAATTGTCCACCCACGTGGAGGGACGGGATGGTGGCCTCAAAGAAGACCCGGAGCTCGGGATCATCGGCGGGAGCAGACGAGTTGAAATAGAAGCCGTCTTCGGGGCTGATGCCGAACCCGAATTTCAGGTCGAAGCCGACCTTGACCTGGACGCCGCCGTCGACCTGGAGACCGAAGCCGGGCACGCCGATGTCGAAGGCGACCGTGGTGTCGAGGAGGGCGGCTTCCTTGCGCAGGCGGAGATTGACGGTGAGGCCGTTGTCGCAGTCGAGGACGACATCGAGCTGGCTGTAGCCGAGGCTCGGATCGAGCGGCGCGCCGGTGTCGGCGTCGACGAGCAGGTTGAGGCCATCGGGACCGATGGTGTTCCAGAAGGCCTTTTTGATGGCGTTCTCGACGGCAGTGAGGCCGTTGCCGCCGGCCTCGTCGACTTCCTTGCGCAGGGACGCGAGCAGGCCGTTGCGGAAATCCTCGATGAAATTGGCTGCGCCGGCCAGTCCGTCGCCAATCAGGGGCAGGCTTTGGTTGAGGACGATCGCGTTGAGGCCGTCCTGGATGGACCCGAGCAACGAGTCGAGGCCGTCGAGGAGCAGGCCGGTCTGGCTGGCGATGATGTCGCAGAAGTCGAGCCCTTCGAAAAGCGCGCCGAAATCGGGCGTGATGAGCTGCAGCTTCTCGAGCTTGCCGCCGCCGTTGTTGCTGCTGGAGCCGTCGAGCCCGTCATCGTCGGCGGTCAAGGCGGTGAGGTTGAAGCTGGCGACGCTGCGAATGGCGTTGCGCGCGGTGAGGGCGGTCGTGTTGCCGGCGTCGATGTTGACCGTGAGCCGGTTGTTCGGAATGTCGAACGAAGCGTTCGCTCCGCCACCGCCGAGGGTGTCGAGGAAGACGATGTCGTAATTCGAGTGGAGCGTGCTGTTGACGACGATGTCGTTGTTCGTTCCACCGAAGGGAATGGTGGCGGTGGAGCCGGTGGCTTCAGTGGACACGGCCTCGCTGATGAACAGGCGGACGAGATCGGGAATGTCGATGACGAGGTAATTGTCGGGATAGCCATCGCCGTTGTCGTCGCTGTCGCCATCGAGCGGAGTGCTCTCGAACGGGGCGAAGATGGGGAGGGTGGCCCGCACGCCGCCCTGGAGGTGGAGGTCGATGTTGTCGGCGTCGAACCAGTTTTCTGTGAAATAATGCCGGCCGTCGCCGTTGTTGTCCTTGAGTCCAAGCCGGAAGTTGGCGCCGCGGTCGCCATCGCCGGCGTCGGTTTCCGGATCCCCGTCGGCGTCGATGGTCACGGTGGCGTCCTTGATCCAAATTCCGAACACCGAGCCGAGGGAGGCTTCGATCTCGATATTGGTTCCGAGCACCTTGGCGAGGAGTTCGACACCGGTGGTGTCGTAGAAGAAGGGCCGGACCGTGGCCGGGTTGGTGACGTCGAGGCCGAAGTCCAGCGTGAGCGCCGCGCTGGCGCTGACCGTGAGCTGGCCGGAGCCGGAGATTTGGATGAGGGTGGTGGCGGCCTCGAGAAAGGCGCGGGCGACGTTGTCGTCACCCGCGAGGTCGCTGACCAGCTTGCGGAGGTCGAGTTCGAAGGGCAGGGAGTTGGCGTAGGCGGCTTCGAAGATGAAATGGAACTTGAGGGCCGCCGTGGTCAGCGTGCCGGCGCCGGTGTTTCCGCCGACGCCGTTATCGGGCGTGGCGAGCGCCGCGGTCCAGGGCGAGCTGGCGAGGGCATTAATGGCGGCGATAATCGCGTTGGTGGTGGTGGTGCCGCCGTTGATGTGCAGCGTCAGAACCTTGGTGCGGGAATCCCACTCGGCGGTGGCGTTGGTGCCGGTGACCGCGGAATCACCAACGATGCGGATGATGGAGCCGTTCAGATCTCCGGCGTTGGCGTTGGTGGTGGTGCGGACGGTAAACGAGTTGTTGTCGCCGTTCGGGTTGATCGTGACGGTCGAGTTGGCGCCGCCGTTGGTGCCGCCGGCTGTGACCAGCGAGGCGGCGGGCATGCCGTTTTCGTCGAGGGAAACCGTCAGGACATTCGGGTTGAGGTCGAACAGCTGTTCGATCTGGGTCTCGAGCTCGGCGATGGCCTGCTGGAGCGACTGGCTGCCGCCGCCGGCAGCCGCGTCGATCAGTTCGGCAAACTTCGCGGCGTAATCCACCATGTCATTGATGCTGATATCAATCAGGGGCAACCGCTCGTCGAGGAACGAAAACGCGCTGAGCTGGCTGAGGTTATCCGCGATGATTTTCAGCGCCTTGATGATCTGGGTGAAGCTGAGGCTGGTGAAATTCTGCAGGCCGCCCAGGTCGGGGTAGGTGAGGAAGAGGCCCGTGTTCGTGCCGTCGTAGGGATCCGGATTGTAATCGAGATCGTTGATGTCGGGGATGAAGATCGACACCTCCGGGTTGCTCCCGAGCGGGAAGCTGAACCCGAGGCCGCCGACGCTGATGTTGTCGAGCTTCGCCAGGAAACTGCCGCTGAAATCCGGGCCGTGAATCATGTTCCCGATGTTCAGCGACGACAGGCTGTTGAACAGGTCGCTCAGATAGAAGCGCGTTTCGCCCGTCGTGGCATTTTGCAGCCCGACCGAGGCCTCCAGCGGGTTCGGGTTGCCTTGGTCGTCGAGCGTGCCCAGGAGCCCGCCGCTGGTGGATATTTCGACGAAACCGAAGCGGAGCGAGCCGGCGATCGGGACCGGGGTCGTGACCGTCAGGCTGGCGGACAGCTCGACGTTGTCGATGAAGAGCCCGCGAATCGTCGAGTTGGAGGAAGACGTGAAATAGCGGTCGTTGATCGTGAGCTGATTGCCATCGAGGTCCTCTACCTCCACGCCGAAGCCCAGTTCCGTGGCGAACGTGTCATAGACGTTCGAGCGGATGACGACGCGATTGATGAGGCCAAGCTGGCGGTCGAGATTGCCGTCGAGATTCAGATCTTCCGCGACCGTATCCAGATGTCCGTCGCCATCGACATCCGCTTCGCCCCCGTCGCGAATGCCGTTGTCATTGAGATCCTCGTCCACGTCGAGGTGGCCATCGTCATCGCGGTCTTCGTGCAGGGCGGAAATGGCGAGACCACTCCCGGCCTTTTGGGCGATCAGGAGCTGGTCGAGACGATCGGGGCCGTGGAAGGTTTCGTGGAAGACGCGGTTCAGATCCTTCGCCAGATCTTCAATGGACGCGTTCGCGACGGGATCGAGCGCATCGGTTCCGTCGGTGTAGGATTTCGGCAGCGTCAGGTTGAGGAACGAGACGTCGTCATTGAGGAGGACCTGGAAGTGGGCGTCGGCGCTGATGCGCCCGTTGGCCGGCGTGGGGACGAAGGTGGAGGTGAGGATGCGGGGCACCTCGCGGGCGCCGAGGTCGAAGCCCAGCGTGAAGGTGAATCCGACCTCGGCGGCGAGGTGGAGCAGGCCGCTCAAGGCCGCGGAGGCGATGGGGCCGAAGTCCGCGCCGAACGCGAAGGGGACGTCGAGGTTGTAGGTCGCGCTTTCGTCGACGCTGAACGTGTAGACCCGCTGGGCGGCGTTGTAGACCACCGGCGGGGCGAGGGGCGCCACGGCCTGGCGCACCGCGTCGAAGAAATCCTCGACATCATAACGCGACGTTTCGAGGCCGACCTGCTCGGGGGTGACGTCGTTGAGATCGCCGTAGGTGGAATCGGCCGGGCCGAAGCCGAGACCTTCGGCTTCGCCATTGAGATCGACGAGCTTGAGCCCGCGCCCGGCGGCGATTTCGGACGGGAGCAGCGCGATGACGAACTGGTCGTCGTGATTGATGCGGGCTTCGATGCGGCCGACGAGCGAGCCGGGCAGGCTGGCGTTGAACAGGGTGACGAGCGCGTTGACATTGGCCCAGGCGCCAGCGACGGCGATCTCCACGGGCGCCTCGCTGCCGATTTGGATTTTGAACCGGGCGTTGATCAGGGTGCCGCTGTTGGTGGTGGGCAGCCCCGTGATCGGGTTGATCGTTCGCAGCGAGGCGGACTGGAGTTCGATGCTGATCAGGTTGCTCCAGATGCTGTCGATGAAGAGCTGGGTCCAATCAAACGCGTCCCCGAGCGTGGTGCCGTCGGTGAACGGGATGGTCAGGTCAAAGAGGTCCGAACCGCGGAACGTGTCGATCCAGACCAGCAGCTGACGGAGCATGCTGACGAACTCGAACGGGCCGGGCCGGGCGAAGTCGGTGAAGGAAAGCCCGGTGGTGATCGCGCCGGTCGAGCTGATGCTGACGAGCACGGTGTGGGGCGGGTCCTTTTGTTTGAACGTGACCGAGCTGGTGCCGGTGTCGACTTCGACGATGAAATTGAGCGGCAGGGCAACGGAGCCGAGCAGGAGGTGGCCGACCACGCAGACGCGGACGACGTGGGTGTCGGCGATGTTGATGAAAACGGGGGCGCCGTCGACGACGACGCTGGTGTTGACGGCGGTGCTGGTGGTGTTGACCTCCAGCTTGATGTCGCCGGCCATCCCGACGATGCCCACCTCGAAGTCGAGCTCGGCCACGCCGGCAATGCCGCCGGGGGTGACGACGAAGGCGCCGACCCCGTGCTCGAACGAGGCCACGCTGAGGGTGCCGGCCTTCAGGGCAAAATGCAGGCCGGTGGCGCCGACCTTGAACACATCTTCGAGAACGGCGTCGCCATTGGTGTCCACCCGGGCCTTTTCGAATGCAAAAACGCCACCCAAGGTCACGGCGCCCGTGAGGCCGGTGATTTCCGCGGCCCCTTCGATCGCGAGGTAATTCGGCTGATCGATAAACTGGATGCTGACGTCATCGGCGCTGTTGTCGGAGACGCTGACCACAATCGGATTGGGACTGCCGACGTTGCCGGCGGTGGTGTTAAACCGGAATCGCAATTCCGACGCGGTCACGCCGAGCACGCCGGCGCCGGAGAGCGTCGCGGTGTCCACCGTGACGTCGCCGGCGACGCCTGCATCCAGGATGACGAACGCGCCCGTCCCGCCAGAGACAGCGAGGCCGAGGGAGCCAGAGCCGAGACTGGCGCTGAACTCGGAAACGCCGACGGTGACATAATCGGCAGTCGGCGCCGGGGCGTCGACGAGGGTGAGAACGAGCGCCGCGGTGAGGCCCTGGGGCACACCGCCGACGTTAATGGTCAGGGGCACTGCGCCGTGCGTGCTGAAGCGGTTGTAGGGTCCTGACGGCAGGTTGAAATCATCGAGCGGGTTGGGCGGGCTGGCCGGGGCAAACTGCGGCTCGGCGCCTTCGCCGCCGCCGCTGCCACCCGGTGGGAGGATCTGGTCGTCAATCGGACCGCCCGTCTCGTTGAAATCCCAGGTCACGGGCTGGGTGAACGATCCGCCAAGCGCGCTGACGTTGATATTGATGCTGCCCTGGCCGGCCCAGCCGCCGTCTGTGATCAGGAATACACCCTGGCCATTCGTCGCCGAGATGAAATTGGTGGCACCGAAGGTTAGCGAAACATTCGAGGCGGTCACCGTGACGAGCTGAGCGCCGCCGGCGGTGTTCTTCTGCTCAAAGGAAAAATTTCCGTTCAGATGGGCGCCGAGAATCGTCAAGGAGACCCCGGTGCCCGAGACCCGCAGGTAAGGTCCGATCGGCACGTTGATGACGACATTGGAACCGCCAACCGAGACGGTCTCGTTGACCGCGGCGCTTTCGTTGGTGTTGACCAAGACGGTGAATGTCCCGGCCAGGCTGATGCTGGAAACCCCCACGGCAATGGTGGCGGAGGCGGTGCCCGCAATACCGTCGTCCGTGATGATAAAGGCTCCCGACGTGATCGTGACATTTACCAAATCATTCGCCTGCGATCCCAGGTCGAAGGTCACGTTGGATGCGGCCACGGTGATGACCTCATCCGCGTCGGCCGTTTGCCGTTTCTCGAAGGTAAAACTGCCGGAAAGCCCAACTCCCTGAATGTCGAGCTCGACGTCGTCGCCCGAGACGCGCAAGTACGGGCCAACCGGAAGGTCGACCAAGGTGGCGTTGTCGAGCGAAAGCCGGACCGTGGTGCCGTTAACCTCGAGATCGCGGGCGGTCACGGCGGCGTTGGTGGTGTTGACCACCACCTGGAAGGTTCCTCCGAGGCTCAACGCTTCAACATCCAGACCGACGTCGGCCGTCGCCACCCCCGCCAGGCCGTCGTCCGTGATAACGAACGCGCCCGAGCCGTTGGTGACCGAAAGGAGGTCGAGGCCGCCAACCGAGAAGGCGAAGGTCAGATCAGCCACCCCGACCCGCACCTCTTCGTCGCCATTGGCCGGGTTGGAGTCTGTATCCCGCGGCTCAAAGGCAAAATTGCCGGTCAGCGTTATGGGCGGGACGGCGAGGCTCACCTGGGCGAAGCCGGAAACCCGGTAATAATCCCCGGCCGGAAGGTTGACCGGCGTGCCGTTTATGGAGGGAACGGCTTGGTCGGAGGTATTGAACGCCAGATTGAGCGTCGTGCCGGCGATGTCGAAGCCGGGGATGGCGGGACCGTCGTCGACGGTCAGGGATGCCGTCCCTGCCAAATCGTCATCCAGCAGGAGGAACAAGCCAGAGCCGTCCCGGAGTCGTAGCACACGGATATCGGAGGGGCCCAAGGTAAGGGACAGAGTTACCCCGGAGGCTTCGACCACGGTTTCGGTGGCGGTTTTGCGGAAGATGAACGTGCCAGCGAGATTCTGGTTCAGGAAGGTCAGGGTGCCAACCAGCTTGAGGGTAAGATCGGGATCCTGGCCGTTGAAGAGATCGGCGGATTCAATTAGCGCCGTGTGGGTGCCGGTATACTGGAGCACCGGCCCGAGGTTCAGGGAGCCCGCCAGGGTCAGGGAGGCGCTGAGCGTTCCCGCCTTCTCAAGGTTGAACGCATCCGCCACCGTTCCCACCCCCAGGCTCGACAGGGTCGCATAGGTAATCTTGCCATCGGTCAGGATGCTTTCATCCGGGACTGCCGTGACCGACGCTGCCAAATCCACGAAGCCATCGGTCACCGCCATTGACGCCACGCTCGTGTTCAGGTTGAACCCGGACAATCCCGAGACGTCGACCTCCGCCTTGGCGGTCAGGCTATGGATGCTGACGTAGAACGAGGAGAGGGTCGCGTCGAAGCCGAAACTGAAGTTGAGGTCCAAGGCGCTCGTGACCTGGACGGTCGGGTCCGGGTTGAACACCGCTCCAAAGACGGCGCCGGTCACATCCGCCAGCAGGCGATTTACGGTCGTGGGCGAGATTTCCAGGCTGACGTCCCACGAAATGGGATCCACGAGAGGTATGCCATAATGACCCAGGACCCCGTTGACCTTGACGGTGAAAATCCCAAAGGTCGAATTGTTCCAGGACTGGATTTCGCTGGTGACTTCGGACTCTTTGGTCAGGGAGTTCCACAGCGACTGAATTTCGTTGCGAACGGTTTGGAGGACGGCGTTGCCCATGTCCACAAACCCGCTGACGGGATCGCCGATGAGGGGAATGTCCTGGGCGAAGGCGCCGACGCCGTTGAGCAGGGACCCGACATTGCCCAAGGCGGTGAGGCCGCTCGTGAGTGCGTTTTGAACGAACGGGATGACGATCGCCGTGGAGACCACCGTCAGAGTCAGGCTCCCAGGATCGCCGCTGTAAGTGGGGACGAATGCGAGGTCAGGATGTCCTGGAACTCCCGTGGTATTAAGCCAATGCGAAAATTGTCCGGAGTGAGTTCCCCACGTGAAGATGGTGAAAGAATTGCCCGCCGCGGGCACGAAGCCGTTGACCAACTGAAGCTGCACGGTGCCATCGAAACTTGCCGCCCCCGTGACATTGAAGCGGTCATAGGAGCCGGCCGCAGTCCCACCGATGCGTATGATTTGAAGATCATCGGGACCGCGGGAGTAGGTGGGGACCGTCACGACCGCCGGGGCACCAGCCAGCGCGATCAGGGGTCCGCCACTCTCGTCCACAGGGGGCCCGTTCGGAGACTTGAGCGTCTCGACCAACTGGGCGAGCGGGGAATTTTCGCTGTCTTCCGAAAGTGAGTCACCACCGACGCCTAGGGCCGTCCCGGCGATTGGCGCTCCAGCATTGGCGCCCTCAGACCGTTCGGCCGCCTCGGTGGACTTGGCCGACGTAGCGTCATCCTGGCTCGCCGCATCGTTCGTGTCCGAGCTTGCGGGAACGCTCGAATCGGTGTCGTTCGTTGGATCCGATGGCGAGGAATTTGGGTCCGAACTCCCATCCGCTTTCCCATCCGCTTCGGGGGCCGCGGCGGGGCCGGGGGCCGGATCGGCTGCCGGGGCGAAGAGCGCTTCACCGCCGTCAAAGATGGAGTCCAACTGGCCAGCGGCGTCGTAGGTCATCGCCGCCAAAGCGCCGGCCCCGCCTGGAAGCGAGCATACGGTTTCGACGACTTGGGTCGAGGCGAGAGGGTCCGTTTGGCTTTGGCTGGCGGCTGAGGTGGAGTGGGGGGCTGCGCCAGCCGAGCCGAGAAGGTTGGCCGACAGCAGAACACGCGGCTCAAGCGCTTCAATTTGGAACTGTTGGCGGCGTGTCACGTTGCTGACCCAAAAACAAAATGGCGATCGGACAATGCGGCGACGGTAAATGGACTAAGCCACAGGTGCCATCCGAGGGGCAGGCGGACGGCAGTTCTGTGTGATGTGCGGAAGGAGGTATCAGATTGCTTGACCGAGGTCAAGGGATACTTGGTGTGGATTGGTGAAGCGGCGGCAGATTTTGGCTGGAGCGAGGGGCGGGAAATCTCCTGCTCCGACGCGGCCAGCAACGGCTGGGAGCGGCGAGTAGGCAGGATTGGGAAACGCACGAAAGCGAATCGTGGAGCGGGGGCAGTGGGCGAAGGTCGCATCGCGGATCGTTTGTTGATGCAAAAAGCACTGAAGTTTTGCTCGATTGAGCGTCCCGCCCGCGACTAACCTTCCGGGTCAATTTCAGCCGTGTCCTCGCGTCCCGTTGCATCTCGTCCCTGCGCCCGCTTCCCGAACCCTCAGGAAGCGACGGCGGGGGAGCGCCATGGTCAGCCGGCCGCAGGCGGGTTCACCCTGATTGAGCTGCTGGTGGTGATCGGGGTGATTGGAATTCTGGCCGGGCTCCTCCTGCCCGCGTTGAGCAAAGCTAAAGAGCGGGGTCGCTCCGCCAAATGCACGAGCAACCTGCGCCAGCTGGGGCTGGGGATCAGTTATTACGTGGATGACTACGAATATTACCCGCCGGGGCGGGAGGCTGGTGTGACCCAATGGGACCTTTGCGCCGGGGCGTATCTCGGGGGCAACATCAACCCGACAACTCCGGCGGCCCGGGTGGAGGTTTCGATGTGTCCGACGGCGCGGGTGAGGGGCCAGGCCTTTGTTCTGAACTACGGCGCGAATCCCAATGTTTGCAAGGAGGTGACTGCGACCGTTGGCCCGGTACGTCCGGACACCATGAAGCGCCCCTCAGACGTCATCGTGGCGGCGGACGCGATTCAGTATGCGCCGGACGGCAGTTCCCACGCGATCCTGTGGGGTGTGCGGGGCAGCAGCGGCGCTCAAATATATTGGAATGACGGTTCTCCCGTCACGGCTGACGGGGCGGTCGCGGTTGGCGCGGACATGGACGGCGTGCTGGATCCGGCCAACCCCTCGGGGGCGAACTTTCGGTACCGCCATTCCGGGCGGGTGAACGCCTTGATCGCGGATGGACATGTCGAAAACTTTGCCAAGGGGCGGATCCTGGATCGGCACGTTTATACGGATTACTGACATCGCGATGCGGAGTCGTTTTACCATGCACGTCAGCTTTTCATTACTCCTGGGAAATTCGGGCTCGCCGATGGCGCGGCGGGCGAGAGGCGAAACCGTTCGCGGACGAGGGAACGGCTTAGCGCGACGACGCGGCGGTCCAGAGGTCAATGGCCGATTTCTCAACGTCAACGGAGCGCATTTCTGGGTAAAGGGGGTGACCTACGGCACGTTTCGTCCCAACGCCGACGGGGAGCCCTATCCGACCCGGGAGAAGGTTCGTGCAGATTTTTCGCAAATGCGGGCGGCGGGGGTCAACACCGTGCGCTTGTATACGCCTCCGCCGGACTGGCTGGCGGACGCGGCGGCGGAAGCCGGGTTGCAGGTGATCGCCGACATTTGCTGGGGGCCTCGTCGCTGCGATTTCGATCGGCCTGAGCGACTGAAGCAACTCTATGACTGGACCCGCGAGCATAGCCGTCGGCTGGCCAATCATCCGGCCATGCTTCTGTTCTCGATTGGGAACGAGATTCCGCCGCTGATTGTCCGCTGGTACGGCCAGAAGCGAATCGAGGAGTTTTTGCGTCGGCTGAATGACATCGTGAAAGAGGAGGCGCCGGACGCGCTCACGACGTATGTGAATCACCCGCCGACGGAGTTTCTCACCCTGCCGTTTCTGGATGTTGATTCGCACAACGTCTATCTGGAGCGGGAGCCGGAAATGCGGGCCTATCTGGCCCGGCTGCAGTCCCTCGCGCACGAGAAGCCCGTGCTTCTGGCCGAGATTGGACTGGATTCGCGCCGGCACGGAGAGGCTGCCTAGGCGAAATTCCTCGACTGGCAAATTCGGGCGGCTTTCGAAAAAGGCCTTTGCGGCGTGACCGTCTATGGGTGGACGGATGAGTGGGGGATTTTCGACTCGGAAATTGAGGGGTGGTCGTTTGGAGTGACCGATGCGTCGCGCCGCCCGAAGCGGGCATTGGCGGCCATGCAGCAGATCTACTCCGGGAGCCTTTATCAGTTTCGCGCCGGCCCGTGGCCAATGGTCTCTGTGATTGTTTGTTGCTACAACGCGGGGTTGACGCTCGAGGAATGTCTGTCATCGCTGGAGCGCCTCGGTTATCCGAACTATGAGGTCATCGTCATCGACGACGGTTCGACCGATGCCACCGCTGAAATTGCCGCGCAGCATCCGTTCCGGTGCCTCCGTGTTCCCAATGGGGGCCTCAGCCGGGCGCGCAACTTGGGGATCGAGAACGCCCGCGGTGAGATCGTGGCCTTCATTGACAGCGATGCGTACGCCGATCCGGACTGGCTGTTCTACATGGTCAACGCGCTGGAGGAAAATGGGGCGGCGGCGGTCGGCGGGCCGAATCTTTCGCCGCCGCAGGATGGCTTCACGGCGCAGTGCGTGGATCAGGCACCGGGCAACCCCACCTGTGTGCTGGTCGACAATGAACGGGCCGAGCACATCCCGGGCTGCAACATGGCTTTCCGCCGGGATGCGTTCGCGGCGGTGGGACGCTTTGATGCGCAGCATCGGGCGGCCGGCGACGATGTTGATCTCTGCTGGCGGCTTTTGGTCGCCGATCGAAAAATTGTCTACCACCCGAGCGCGCTTGTCTGGCATCACCGCCGTCCGACGGTGCGCGGGTATCTGCGTCAGCAAAAGGGTTATGGCTATGCCGAGGCGCACCTTCAGCGGCGGTATCCCGGCCGCTTCAACTTCTTCGGCTATCCGGTGTGGGAGGGTGGCGTCTACGACAGCGTTCACTCCCATTTGCGGCAGCAGGGATTGCCGGTGGTGTTCCGTCCGCGCATCTATCGGGGACAATTCTGCGCCGCGCAATTCCAGTCGTTATACCAGCCATTTCTGACTTGGTGGTTCCAGATTTTTTCGACGGCGGAATGGGTGGTGTTGACGGCGTGTGGCTGGGCGTCCGGCGGGCTGTCGCTGGGCTACGGGCCGGCCTGGCTGGGAACCGGCCTTCTCGCGGTATCGGGCGCAATGACCCTGATGTCGGTGGGCGCTTCGCTGTTGGCGGGCTGGCGTGGGGTGGCGATGAAACGCTGGGCCGGATGGGATCGGTGGCGCGGCCTCGGACTGGTCAGCGTGCTGCATTTGCTTCAACCCATGGCGCGCACATGGGGCCGGATTCAAGGCCGGTGGGCGCTGCGCAAGAGCACGATGGTATTTCCCGAAAGCGACCTGCTGGAAGGGGACCTGACCAAGCGCGAAGTGTGGCTTCGGAATCTGCTGGCCCACATGAAGTCGTGCGGTTGGATGGCCCGGCCCTGTAGCGAATGGGACGATGCTGACATCGAGGTGCTGGGGCCCGGCCCCTATACCTTGAAGCTCAGTTCCGTCTACGAAGAGGATTTGCAGCGTGCGTTGCATCAGGTGCGCTACCGGGTGGTGAGCCGCATGAAATTACAGGCGCCGCTCGTGGTGGGCATCCTGATGCTGATGCTGGTGGGGATCACTCAAGCGCTGTATCTCGCGCCGTTGGCCTTGCCCATCGCGATCATCCTCAACCGCTATGTCCGGGCGCGCCATGCGATGACCCAGGCCGTGTCGCAGATGGCCATGGAATGCGGCTGGCCTGTGGGCATGCCCAAGGCCAAGGCCTACTATTGAATCGACGATGTTGCGTCGTCTTCAACCCTATTGGCCCGCGGCGCGAACTCAAATCGCGGCCGGAGGCATCCTGCTGGTGCTGGCGGCGGCCATTGATTTGCTGCAGCCATGGCCCGTCAAGTGGCTGGTTGACTATGTTTTTGGGCAGCACCCGGCGCCCGCGTGGCTCGTCTCGCTTTGGCCGGCGTTCCAGACGCGCGATACCGCCGGTGGCATTTCGGCCGTTTGCGGCTCCATCCTCGGCCTGGCGCTCCTCCATCGGCTGCATCTGACGATCGGACACTTCTTTCTCATCCGCGCCGGTGCGAGGATGGTTCAGGCCCTGCGGTGCCATGTTTCGGATCACCTCCACCACCTCTCGCTCTCCTACCACGATCGCACCAAGGTGGGAGACTCGCTGTATCGAGTGGCCTACGACGCCCACTCGGCGCAGACGCTCCTAAATGGGGCCCTGGTCCCGATCGCGACGAGCGCCCTTGTGCTGATCGGTGTCGTGCTGGTCATGCTGCAAATCAACGTCGCGCTCACGGTGGTCACGATGGGCGTGACGCCGCTATTTTATGCGATCATCCGTGGGTTTGGCCGGCGGATGGATGAACGTTCCCGAACCTATCACGAGAAGGAAAGCGCGCTGGTGTCGACCGTGCAGGAGTCGCTGTCGTCAATTCGCGCGATCCAAGCATTCACCCTGGAGCCCGAAGTGGCCCGGCGCTTCGAGGGGGAATCCGAAAAGAGCCTGCGGGCCAACGAAGCCATGACCCGGGCGCAGTTGGTTTTCTCCGCGTGCGCGGGCTTGATCGTGGCCTTGGGCACCGCGGCGGTAGTCTGGGTGGCAGGGCACCAGGTGATGCAGGGCCGGTTGTCGATCGGGGACATCCTCGTGTTTCTGGCTTATCTGGGCATGCTCTACCAGCCGATGAACACGTTCAGCCAGAGCACCAGCGTGATTCAGGCGGCCAACGCCCAGCTGCGGCGCGTGTTCGAAATCATTGATGCAGTACCGGAGGTTGCGGATCGACCCGGCGCCGTGGCGGGCGGTGGGGTGCGCGGCGCCGTCGAGTTCCGTGGAGTTTCATTCCACTATTTGTCGGAGCAACCGGTCCTGCGGCACGTCGATTTGCAGGTGCACGCTGGCCAGATCGTGGCGCTCGTGGGCCGGACCGGCGCCGGCAAGACCACCATCGCGAGCCTGCTCCTGCGCTTCTACGATCCCACGCAGGGGGCCGTCCTCCTGGACGGGCGCGATTTGCGCGACTTCCAGCTGGCCGCGTTGCGCCAGCAGGTCAGCGTGGTGCTTCAGGATGCCATTCTATTTTCCGGGACGATTCGCGATAACATCCGTTTCGGCCGCCTCGACGCCACCGAAGGCGAGATCGAAAAGGCGGCGCAGCGAGCCCAAGCCGATGAATTCATCCGGGCGCTGCCTGCAGGATACGACACGGTCCTGGGCGAGCGCGGGGTGAACTTGTCGGGCGGGCAGCGCCAGCGCCTGGCCATTGCCCGGGCCTTTTTAAAGGACGCCCCGGTGCTGATTCTGGACGAACCGACCTCGGCCCTGGATGCGCAGACGGAACAGGCGCTTCTGGCCTGCCTGCGTGAGCTGATGCGCGGCCGGACCACCTTCATCATTGCGCACCGGTTGTCCACCGTCCGTCAGGCGGATCAAATCGTGGTATTGGAGCAGGGAGGCATTGCCGAGCAGGGCCGTCACGACGACCTGATGCGGCGCAACGGCATCTACGCCCGAATGTATCGGGCGCAGTGGGGTGGGCCCGCCGACCGCGAACTCACGGACGAGATGGCCCAAAAATCCGAGTGACCTCATGAACAGAAGTATCGTCAGCAAATCCTGCCGGGGTTGGCAACGACTCGGAACGATCGCCGTGACCGCCGCGCTGGCGGGGCTAGGGGACGCGAAAGGTGAGATCGTCGTCGAACGCGCCGCCGACCTCAACGCGGGCAGCGAAGGATCGTACCCGTCCAACTTTGTGTCCTGGAATGGTGCGCTTTACTTCAGCGCCTACGAACCAGACCACGGTCGCGAGCTGTGGCGCCACCTGGGAGGCGGGGGGGCTGCACGGGTGGCGGATATCAACGACACGGTCCGCGACATCGGATTTGGGATCACCGTAGGCAATGACAGCGTGCCAACCGGGATGACGCCGCATCGGGGAGAGCTTTATTTCTCCGCCTACGACCCGCGCCGTGGCGGGGAGCTGTGGCGGACGGACGGCACGAACACCGCGCGCCTCTCCGACATCAACCCGGATCAGAATGATGCCATCAAAACCAACGCTGCCAGCGCCTGGCCGAAGGAGCTGACGGTGCTCGATGACGTATTGTATTTTGCGGCGGATGGCGGTGGGGGCCATGTAGGCTCGAACTACGAGCTCTGGCGTTACAACGGCACGAACGTGTCGCTCGCGGCCAACCTTCATGCAGATACGGGTGCGAGCTACAGTTCGTATCCGCAAGGGCTGACCGCCTTCGCCGGTGCGCTCTACTTCACGGCGGACGACGGCACCAATGGATACGAGCTCTGGAAATACACGGCGGCGAGTGGCGCCAAACTGTTGAACATCAATCCGGGAGGACCAGCGAGCGGCTCCTATCCGAAATTCTTCACGCCATTCAACGGAGCTTTGTATTTCCAGGCCTACCGGGATACTGACGGTTTTGAGCTGTGGAAAACGGACGGCGCAACGTCGACCCGAGTGGCCGATCTTGTGCCCGGCGCGGGTAGCTCGTTTCCGGAATACCTGACCGTCTACGCGGGCTCCCTCTACTTCCGCGCCACCGGCCCGGCAGGCGGATCGGAACTTTGGCGATACGATGGAACCAACGCCCCCACGCTCGCGGCCGATGTGAATCCCACCGGCGACTCCCATCCGAAGAACCTCTTCGTGTTTCAGGACAAGCTCTACTTCGCCGCCACCGACGGCATTCGTGGCTGGGAACTATGGGTTTACGATGGTACCGCCGCCACGCTTGTGTCGGATCTGAACCCGGACGGAGACTCCTATCCCGAGCAGTTGACCAGCAATCAAGGATCGCTCTACTTCGTCGCAACAACTCCGGCAACGGGCTATGAGGTCTGGCGTTACGACGGCACTCGCGTCGCCCAGGCGACCGACATCAACCCCGGCGCCGGAGATGCCTATCCCCAGGGTTTGACCGTCGTCGGTCGCGAGCTCTGCTTCAGCGCGCGCAGCGACAATTATGTGGACTGGGAACTGTGGACTCTGCGGGAGACTGGTGGCGGCAGTGGTGTTTTGGACGTGGTCCCGTCGATCGCGCAGACCTTCCTCGGACATGCGGGCGGGCCGTTTTTTCCAACCCAACGGTTTTGGACCCTGACCAACTCCGGAACGGCACCCCTCGACTGGTCGGTGGCCGAGGTTCCCCTCTGGCTGACCTTGGAACCAGCCAGCGGTCATCTTGAGCCGTTGGCCAGCACGACAGTGGTGATGCGTCCCGGCTCCGGCGCGAACGGCTTGCCGGTAGGTTCACTCCCCGGGAGCGTGGCATTCGCTCACGCTGCAGGCGGGGAGACTTCGCGAGCAATCCGAATCGATGTCTACGACCGGCCGGCCTTTTTTGGCCCGCCTGCCGTGGTGGGCGCCCGGCTTCACGCCACATTGCGCGGAATCCCGGACTGGCACTACGCCGTAGAAGCTACTCCCGATTTCGGCGGTTGGACCCGGATCGGGACAAATCAGGCCGACGCGCTTGGAATCCTCCATCTTGACGTGCCGATGACCACCAGTCCTCCCTGGAAATTCATTCGCGCGGTGGCCGCACCCTGACGGCCGGCGCTTCGGCCGAGCCACGAAGGGAGGCTCGGACAGGTGTGGGCGCTCGAGCAACACGAAATCCTAATCGGTTTGCGTCGGCTGCCGATAAGCCTGTCGATGCGTCGTGCCGACCGGACCGGGCCTGGCGAATGGCCGGTGGGCGAGTCTGCGCATCCGGAAACCGGAGCTAAAACCTCCAAATACCCGCATCGTGCCTGTCATGAGAATCGTGGGCCTGCGCCATGGCATCCCCTCGCGAGAGGGGTGGTTGGCAATGCTTTGGTTGGTTGGGTTTGCCTTGATCATTCCTCAGCCCGCTGCGCCAGGGGCTGATGACCCAAGCGGAGAAGCGCTTTCGGCGGCGATTGCCGCAAAGGTCACCCTCATCCGGGAGTGGGGCCGGGCCCCGGCGATTGTGGCGGCGGTGAAGGCGCACAACGCCCATCCCTCCGAGGCCGCGGCGGGAATGACCCAGGAACGGTGGAAAACCCTGTCGATCCTCGATCCGATCGTGCGCGCGTTCACTCGAAACGAGGCGGCAGAATTTCTCCGGGCAAAGAGAACCGAGGTCATTTCCGAGGCGTTTCTATCGGGAGCGGATGGGGCCAAGGTGGCTTTTCTTACGAAGCCGAGCAACTGGAGGCACCGGCGCAGACCCAAGCACGAGGTGCCCATGTCCGGCCAGGTCTGGCAGGGGCCCGTCGAGACGGACGAATCGACCGGGTTGCGGCAGGTGCAGGTGAGTGTGCCGGTGATGGAAGGCGAACACCCGATTGGCTCGCTGGTGGTGGGTCTGAGCGTCACGCGACTGACAGGCCCGCAGCGATGAACAGCCGATTGCCCCTCAGCAAAAAGCTGGCGAGAGCGTTCGTTTTGGTGACGCTGATTACACTCGTGGTCGGGGCGGTGGGCTTCCAGCGGGTGGCAAGCCTGAATCGGAGAGTGGTTGACCTGGGAGAGACCCAGCTCGAGGCGTTGCGCCAGGTCATGCAGACCGCGCGGATGCATGACGCCCTGCGGGCCGTGGTTTTTCGGTCGATCCTCGCGGCCCAGACCGGCAATGCGGACGAAATGGAGGCGAGCGAGCGAGCGTTGCGCCAGGGATCGCGAAGTCTGCGGATCGCGCTGACCGAGCTGGCACTGATTGCCGAACGTTCGAAAAGCCACGAAGTGCAGCGGCGGATTCGCGAGCTTCAGCCCGACCTGGAGTCCTTTCTCGAAAAGGCCACGGACATTTTCAAGCTGGCGCTCGTGGCGAACACCGCGGATGCCTTGCAGGCGCTGCCTGAATTTGAGGCGCGCGTCCGCCATCTGGAATTCCGGCTGGAACACCTCAGGGAGCAGGTGGAGTCCGCGGCCGATCGGAGCGTCGTGGAAGCCGCGGCGGATTCGCTGCGCAGCCGCGTGGTGGCGGGAGCCGCGGCGCTGCTCGGCCTGCTGGCCGCGACCTTCGTCAGCCTGGTGTTCACGCGGTCGCTGGCCGCCACCGAACGCCAGCTGATGGACGCCTCCCGCCAGGCCGGAATGGCGGACGTGGCCACGAGCGTGCTCCACAACGTGGGCAACGCCCTCAATAGCATCAACGTCTCCGTCACGCTCGTCGCCGATGGCATCCGCGACTCCCGCCTGGGCAGCCTGCGCAAAGCCCTCGACCTCCTGCGCGAGCACCGCACGAATCTGGCGCCGTTCCTCGGCGAAGACCCAAAAGGCCGCCGACTCCCGGAGTTCCTCGATGCCGTCGGCGTCGCTCTCGGGCGCGAGCACGAAACGTATTTGAACGAGCTCGAGTCCCTTCGGCAGAACGTCGATCACATCAAGCAAATCGTCGCAAGGCAGCAAGCCTACGCCAAGGTCACCGGCGGCGCAGAGCGCCTGCCCGCCCACGAACTGGTGGAGGATGCGCTGCGCATGGCGCCCATGGGGCCACGTCCCGGAGTCGAGATCGTCCGCCAATTCGAGCCCGTCCTGCCCGTTCTCGTCGATCGCCACACCGCGCTGCAGATCCTCATCAATCTGATCGACAACGCCCACCACGCCATGGAAGGCAACGCGGACGGCAAACGGCTAACGCTTCGCGTCCGCCGCGGGCCCGGTTCGTCGGTCTGCATCGAGGTGATCGACCAGGGCACCGGCATCACCCGCGAAAACCTCACCCGCATTTTCCAACCCGGCTTCACCACCCGAAAAACGGGGCACGGCTTCGGACTGCATGCCTGCGCCAACGCCGCCCGGGAGATGGGTGGCTCGCTGTTGGCTTCCAGTGAAGGCCCGGGCCGCGGCGCGACCTTCACGCTCGAGCTGCCGCTGCACGAAAAAGCCGGGACTTCCTTCCTCGCTGCGCCGCAGGCGGCCTGAAATTTCGTTCAAGCCTCTGCGCTGCGTTTTACCGCGGCAGGCCGCACTCTCCGCAGCGCGCCGCCATGCGGACCTCCGGCTGGCGGCGGAGCGCCAGCCCTGCCTGCGTGGGCGTGTTCAAGGCGCGTGAGCAGGCCCGTAAGAAACAAGAAGCTCCCCATGAAAACCGGGTCACCCAATCGCGCTTCACCCACATCCGGAACGTCGGAGTTGTTTGTCCGGCCGGGTTATGGTGAGAATTGCGCCACTCGTTTTCCAACCAGCTCCGGCGGCGGACGCCGATCGGGCTCCGGGTGGTGGTTCAATGGACATCACGTGTGCACTATGAAAAAACCGATCTCGCTTCCTCCGACGATACAAGCTCCAGCCGCGCTTGAACCGTTCTGCCCATTCCGGAGCCCGCGTCAGCACGGTGGCTGGCTCGGAGCCAGCCTTCTGTTCCTTTTCCTCAATTGCGCCGCCGCGGCCGGCGAATCCGCCGGGGACGGCGGGCGTTGGACGCCGCTCTTTGACGGGCGCACGCTCGACGGCTGGGTGCAGCGTGGCGGGAAGGCAGTCTACCGGGTGGAGGACGGCATGGTGGTGGGCCGATCGGTGCCGAACACGCCCAACTCCTTTCTCTGCACGCGGCGGGATTACACGAACTTCGTGCTCGAGCTGGAGTTCAAGGTGGATGTCGGATTGAATTCCGGCGTGCAGGTCCGCAGCCAGTGCTTCGATCGGCCGACCAGCTTTACCTGGCACGACCGCGAATTCAAAGTGCCAGCCGGCCGCGTGCACGGGCTCCAGGTCGAGATTGATCCGTCGGCGCGCGCCTGGTCGGCAGGGGTGCAGGAGGAAGGCGCCCGCGGCTGGCTGAACGACCTCAAAACCAACGCCACGGCCCGCGCCGCCTTTCACCAGAACGATTGGAACAGGCTGCGCATCGAATGCCGGGGCGACTCCATCAAAACCTGGCTCAACGACGTGCCCGCCGCCGACCTTCACGACGAACGAGTTCTGGCTGGCTTCATCGGACTGCAGGTCCACGGCGTGGGGCGGAATGAAAAGCCCCTCGAAGTCCGCTTTCGCCAGATCCGCGTTCGCGAACTTTAGAACCCATCCCATGAATAGGGCGGGGGCTTTGCGCACGTCGCCGAACAGGTTCGCATCAAAGGAATGCGCACCCGGCTTTCACCATAAATCATCCGGGGCAACGGGAGGTCCAGCCGCGGGCGGGGTAGGGTGGAGGAAATCCGCGGAGCGTTTTCGGAGGGCGGCCGGTTTGGAAGAATGAGTTCCGCGTGGGCAACCTCCGACAAGTCGAAGCACTCCGGACCGGGCCCGCCGTCAGGGGGCCTGGCGAGGGGCGGCGGGCAACTCGAGGGTGAAGGTGGTGCCCTGTCCGACCCGGCTGTCGACCCGGATGTGGCCACCATGCTCGCGCACGATCTGCTTCGTCACGACCAGCCCCAGGCCGTTTCCGCCCGACTTGGTGGTGAAAAACGGCTCGAAAAGTCGCGGCAATACTTCCGGCGGGATACCGGCGCCGGTGTCGGAAATTGTCACGCGCACCCACGACGTACCCTCAGAAAATGGCGCCGGAGACCCCGCTTCGGGACGCGTCACCACACGGCTCGCCACCGTCACCGTGCCCTGGGTACCCAGCGCGTCGACCGCGTTGTAGATCAGGTTCACCAGCGCCTGCTCCAGCTGGCTGGCGTCGCCCATGACCGTGTCCGGCTCGGCCTGCAGATGGCGGACGAGCTGAATGGCGCTGCCCGCCACGCGGTGCTGGACCACCGAAAGGGAATGCTCGATCAGTTCGTGCAACGCCACCGGGCGAAACTCGGATCGCTTCGGATGCGACACCCGGAGCATCTGCGCGACGATATGATCAATGCGCCGAATCTCCCGCGACACGATCGGCGCCAGCTCCGTCTCGCCGTGGCGATCGACGAGGATGTGCACGAAGGTGTTGATCGCGACCATGGTGTTCTTGATCTCGTGCGCCTGCCCGGCGGAGATCGCCCCGATGCTGGCCAGGCGCACGAGCTGGGCGAGGTTGGAGCACACCTCACGCACGGGTGTCTCGTCGTAGATGGCCACCAGGCAGCCGGAGATGGACCCGCATCCATCCCGGGTGGGCGTCACGACCGCATGAAACATTTCCGACAGGCCGGAGTGTGCCGGCAGGATGAGGTCGGCCTTCCGATCCGGCTCGAGCCCATGCACGGTCTGGCGGATGGCCTCGCGCAGCGGTGCGGGCACCAGGCCGAGGGGTTGGTGCAACACGCTGGCCACCCACGGGCGCAAGCGATCGACCTCGCAATGGGCCGCGGTGACCTCGCCGTCGCGGGTGGTGACGAGCACGGCTTTGGCGAGCAGACCGCCGACCAACCCGAGGCCGTTCTGGGACACGGCTTGGGTCTCGGGCTCAGGATCCTGTTTGACTTGGGCCATGGGGCACTGGCGTTGGTCCAGGGTGCGTCCGAAGTTAGGAACGTTAGTCGATTAGCAATTGCCAGGTGAGCCCTCGCGGCCAACGGTCGATCCATCGGTCCGTCCGTGCCTCACGCATCGTGCGCCTCGTCCAGCTTGCCGCTGTCCACTGTCCACTGTCCGGTTGTCGTTGGTTCTGGTCCGGGACTGGCGCGTCCTCGCGCCAATTCCCCGCGCCCAACGTCCGTCCCGATCTTGTCCCTCGAGGACGGAGCCATGTCGTTTGACGCGAAGCGAATCCCGGATACGCAGCCGATGTTAGCCATCGGCCGGGAATGCACAACAAGAAATCCGGGCGCAAGACGATCCGACCGCCGCCGCGCACGCCGCGAGGACGGCCGAAAATGCGCTTGCTTGACCCCCCGACGTTGTTTAGCGTTCGCGTCCTTTCGGCGCCCTGGGTTGGTAGCTCAGTCGGTAGAGCAGCGGCCTTTTAAGCCGTTGGTCCCGGGTTCGAGTCCCGGCCAACCCACCACTTCAAAACCCTATAAAACCAATGTTTACAGGGGTTTTATCCTCGTTTGAAGCTTCGCCCGCCAATTTCTTTTCATTTCGGGAATGTGGAGGCCAGTTAAGGATTTTACGCAATATTGGGCAACTGCTTGAACAAACCGTTCGACTGCATTCAACACAAGAACCGGCCAAGTATTGCCAGGAGGCGATCTTCTCCGGCCTCGTCGGCAGTGACGACGGGCTGCAAATCGATCTCGTGACGGAAGCGTACCGAGACGCGATTCGAGCAGCCAGATCAAGATTATGAACTGCGTACGCCCAATTGCTCAACGTGATTCACTGGAACTACAAGGCCAGAAACGATGTTCCCGACAGTCCGTCATGCGGTCCAAATAACGTTTACGCTTGAATCGTGCCGATCCAATCTGCCCGATGGGATGGAGAGCATCTCCGACGCGAGTGACCTGAAAATTCAGGAAAACATCGTCGTCGGGCTAGGCATAGGGTGACAGGTAACGCCGGGCGCCCTGGCCGGGCACCACAGGGTCCAGGACTTTGCTAGGCGTCTCGTCAAATTGAACGCAACTCCCAAATTGCATGGGCGATAGCATCAAGCGCCATAGGGGTTCGAGCAATAATACAATGTGCGCTCCCCCATTGCACCATTTGCTAGGGAGGGATGGTGACCCAGTGTCGCTCCCGAATGATACGTTCCAGCGTGTAGCCGGCGACGTGTTCGTCGAAGCAGGCCATGAGCAAGTAATCCGCATTGATTGAATTGATCTGCGGGAGTATGCAAACTGCGGTTTTCTTTGAAAGGAACCGCATAAGTATGGAAGGAACTGCCAAGTTCGTCGCTGGCCAAGATTCGCAAGGCAGAGGCGCCAAACGAGAACATCATCTTCAACAATTGGTCGATTGGCGCAGCACCTCACGAATGAAAATTCAAAGGCAACCTTATTGTTTTCGACAGGTGAGAACTGCGACAGTCACGCAGGATGTTGGACAAGGCGGCTGCAATCGAACGCCACAACCGCAGTGCTGTTCGACTTGGCAATCGTTGGCGCGGCGTCGGAGAGCCAGCAGCGTTCGTCTGCAACAAAGTAATTGAGCCGGAAATTTCTGAAGCAATGAATCGCGTCTTTATTTCATACCGCAGAAAAGATATTTCGGCGAAAGCGATCGTGAAGATCATCGGACGAATGTGCCAGGACGTGGGATTCGAAAAGGTGTTCGTGGATGTCGACGAAGATGCAATTCCCGTTGGTGAAAATTATCGAGTTGTAATCGATTCAGCGATTGATAGCGCTCACCTAATGCTCGCGTTGATTGGGGCGCAGTGGATTTCCTTAATGCGGAGGCGCGGCTTCGACCCAAATGACCCTGTTCGGCGCGAGATTGAACGCGGACTATCTTCCGGTAAGAGACTCATTCCGGTTCTGATAGATGGGGCCAGCATGCCGCGTGAAGACGACTTGCCTCAGTCGATTCGGCAGTTGCATTGCTTAAACGCCTTTCACCTCGATACATATTACCTTCAAAAGAATTCTGCCCCATTTCTCGCCAAGCTTGCGAGAGCTGACTTGCGTAGCAGTGTCGAGATACAACCATTCCGTGAAGATGCTAGTGCAGTCCATGCTACCAAAGGCGTCGAAGCGAAGGCCCCCGAAGATATAGTTGCTCAACTCGAGAATCAGGAAATCGAGAAACCTAATGCACCTGGAATTCTCGACGATCTCTGGGCCCCGATCTTGGAAGCCGAAACGAAAGCTGTGGCAGCAGCGAAGGAAGCTGCGGCAGCAGCGAAGGTCCAGGAAAGGCGAAAAGAAGATTGGCTGAAAGACTGGAATGAGTTTAAACGGCTGAGAGATCACCGGTCTGCAATTCCAATGGTTGTCCAGACGGCATGGGATAGATTGTTGGCAAAGTGGCATCCTGTCTTGGAAGAGGACGCTACGAAGCCAAGAAATTGGGAAGCGACGTTGGACCGAGATTCGGAATGGACAAGCGATGGGCTGTCGCTGGTCAGAAAAGACAGGCGACACTGCCCGAATGGACATGGACCGCTCCGAGAGTGGGACGGACGAATGCGCTGCTGGACGTGTGGCTGGCATCGCAAGGAGTAAGGCTAACACTCGAAGAACGAGGATTTTCGAGCGAACACGCCAACCGGGTCGCCCAGTAGCGTGAGTGGTCAATCGGAGCGTCAACAGAGTCAGATCCTATAATTCCACAATTCGATGTCTGCGATGGAGAAGATCCAAACGCCCGCGGGCGTCCGGTGAGCCGCCGCTCGCGGCGCCACGTGTAAACCTGCAGAACCGCTTCCTTGCTTCACGCCTCATCCAGGATCTGGCGTCGAAGACTTCGGGGGCAACTTCTTTGGCTGCGTCGTCGACTTCAACACCCGCCGTGTTTTGTCGGTTTCGAGATTGAGTCGAACGCGCGGGTCGTTAATCCTCGCGAGCACCATATGAAGCCCTCACCCGAAACCCACCAATCCCGCCGCGAGTTTCTCGTCGCGGCCGCCGCCGCCGGCATGGCGCTCTCAGTCCGCCCCGTTTGCGCCCAAACCATGATCGTAACGCCAGCCGACGGGCTGGAAGTCGGAGACAGCAAAATCACCGCACGCGATGGCACGCGGGTCCCGATCTACTTCGCCGCGCCCCGGCGGGCGGGGAAATTTCCCACCGTGCTGGTCATCCCGGAGATCTGGGGCGCGCATGAGCACATCAAGGACGTTGCCCGGCGCCTCGCGAAAGCCGGCTATTTCGCCCTGGTCGTGGAGCCCTACACGCGCATCGGTGACCTGACCAAGCTGACGGAAATCAAGGAGGTCCTGGCCGGAGCCAACCAGTTGACGGACGAACAATGTTTTGCGGACCTGGATGTGGCGCTCGAATGGGCTGGCCAGCAACCCCGGGCGGATGTCGCGCGGCTCGGCATTACGGGATTCTGCCGCGGGGGCCGCACGACGTGGATGTATACCGCGCACAATCCGCGGATTAAGGCAGGGGTGGCGTGGTATGGCGGCTTGAACCCAAATCCGCCGGCCCAACCCAAGACTCCCGCCGACGTTGCCGGACAATTGCACGCCCCGGTGCTTGGCCTCTACGGCGGCAAGGACCAGGGTATCCCGCAGGCGGCCGTCGACAAACTCAACGCAGCGCTAAAAGCCGCGGGCAAGGATAAGGAATCGCAAATCCGTGTCTATCCGGACGCCGGGCACGCTTTTAATGCTGACTATCGACCCAGCTATCGAAAGGAAGCCGCGGAAGACGGCTGGAAACAAATGTTGGCGTGGTTTGCCAGGCACGGCGTGTCTTGAGGTAGTTCGGGGAGATTGCTCGCCGAATGTTCCAATCGAGTCTGCGTTAGTTACACCCGGCTTCCTCTCTGCAGGGGCGCGCTCGGATCTACCCGGCAAGCCGGGCTTTGATCTTGGCGATATTCAACTCCGCAGGATAGCGCTGAACCGCCTGGGCGACGGCGGGGGCCTCTTCCCGCGCACCCGCACACTCCGCTCGCTCCGTGACCGATCTGGGCTGCATCCATGGGGCACGGCTGCCCAGAGCGTGGGATCTCGGGCGTTCTGCAATGTTTGCGTCGAATTAGAACCAACAACCCTGCAAGATGCAACGATCCACGAGCTTGAGTCAAAAATGGGTGAGAAATAATCTATAAACAAATTCGCGTCGGGACCGGGAGCGGCTATTCTAACCCGCACTTGTGCCGAACCAGCTCAGCAGTCAATTCAGGATAAAGACTCGAAGGAAACTCGCTCGATGAAAACAATTCAAGGGTGGTCAGTCGCGGTCGCTCTGGCGGCTTTGATCCCAGTAAATGCTCGCGCTAATCTCATTGCGAATGGGGATTTCGAATCGGGAAACACCGATTGGTTGTTCACTCCAAACGCTGCGATCATAAACGCTCCGTTGCTGGCCCACTCGGGCGACTACTTTGCCAGGTTGGGTAGCGCCATCGGAGGAATCAACCAAGTCGTCAACCCGACTCCTGGAGCAGGCGTGTACAAGCTTGAATTCTGGGCGCGAGACACAGGTCCCAGCGGCTCGTCGCAGACTTTGGCCGTAATGTTCAACAACAAGGTCGTTGAAAATTTTGATCCGACCGAGTCGTGGACCCTCCACTCTCACATCGTAAACCTCTCGGGGATCGACCCGACCCAGCTTCTGTTCTACTGGTTGGATGGCAATGCCAGCGCTTACATCGATGACATTAGCCTGGTCGCAGTACCCGAACCCGCCACCGTGCTCGCGGGAGCCCTGCTTCTGTTTCCGGTCGGGCTGAACATCTTCCGTACGATTAGAAATCGTCGCGCGGCATAGCTCAATCGTCCGCAAGTTCAACCGGCAGGCCGGCGGTGGCGCCGGCCTTTTTGCTTTCCTGGTGGGGAACCATGGGCCGGATGGCGCAGCTCGACAAACCGGCTGCATCCATTGTCGACACGACAACTCTGGAACCTGCAGTCGACACCGGCCGCCCAGTCAGGGAGCCTACTTCTTTCTCAAACGGAAATAGGTCTCCGGTTCATTGGTGGGCGAGAAGAGGTACGGATTGGTCATGTTGGGGACCTCAGTCCATGGCCCCCATGGGTAGGCGTTCGCGCTTGCCAGGTTGGTGGAGCTTTCCAAGGCATAGCCGCCCCCTAACCAGGCCGCGGCCAGCAGGCCCGGGCCGGCGGGAGAAAGCGTGAGGGTCGGTCTCGGTGTCTGCGGCAACGGGGGAATCACCTCATACGTGGCGTCCACATTCAGCCCAAAACAGAATTCAGCATCGCTGCCAGCGTGGCCGACCACGGCCGCAGCGATCCAGTTCGTTCCCGGAAAAAGGTTGCTCACGACGAGCGATTGGTTTCCGCACACGGAACCTCCGACCGAGCCGAGCGCCCGGGTTTGCGCCGTGATCGGCTCGTCCGGAATGTTGTACCGAAAGAGTTTCTGGCCATTCAGGAAAAACTGGACGCCGTCGTTATACAGGGCACGAAACGACAGTGTGCCCACGGTCCCGGCGTTGGTGGGCAGGACGAAGGTGGTGCGGAACAATGTCGGCTGGGGCTGAATGGGAATCTCCGTGTCGCGATTGCCAAAACACAAATCCACTGGCGAAGGAAGCCAGTAGAATACTCCGAAACCCGCTCCCCACTTCGAGGTTCTCACATAGTTGGTTTGGAACCACGGCTGGTCATAAATCCCAGGATCGAACAAAGCCGAGCTATGATAGTACCAAGGTTGACTCTCCCCAACCACGGTGTTGGTCATCGGCCAGCGCACGGGCACCGAGGTTTGCGGAGCCATGGTGTTTGTCTGGTTGTCTTGCACCCCGCTCAGGGTGATCACGTAGTCGTCGCGATAGACCCAATCCGTCGTTTGCGTCAGAAAAATTCGAAGCAACTGTTGGCTTGAGAAGGCGCGCTCCAGCGGAATGGACGCGCCATTCCTCAGCCGGGTTAGCGAAAAATTCGTCACATCCACCGAGCTGCTGAGCACATTGTCATTGAAAACGACATCGACCCAGTTTGTGCGGGATACCACCGCCCGCAGTGGAACTGGCCCGCGCCGGTTCGGCGCGATGACCACGCGGGCGACCGAACTCGTCACCGAAGTCAGATCATTGGTTATCGCAACCAAATACTCGCCTGAGTTCGTGGCCACTCCGGTCAGCGGCAGCGCAGCATTCGTCGCCCCGTTCAGGCGCAGGCCGTCCCTCGACCACTGATAAAACGCCGGACCACCCGAGACTTCAACGGACAGCGTTGTGGCAACTCCGACGAGATTGGTCGAACCCACCGGTTGTCGAACGATGGCGAGTGGGGTGGGGAGTTCCGCTGTCCATTGCGAACCCCAAACGAGGTCCGCACTGGTGGCGCCGGCCTGATGCACCTCGACCGCCACCACGTTTTCGCCGACCCGCAGCATCGAGCCGTCCACCTTTAACATCTCCACTTGCCCTTCATTCGGCTGAGAAAACGCCGAGGTCAGATAGGTTTGGTTGAGGGGCACTCGAATCCGCCCAACCTCGACCCCGTTCAGGTAGATGACGCACCCGTCGTCAACCAGGTTGCGGACATCGAGCAGCTGGCCTTTCACCGTCCCGCCCGCTTCCGGCCACTCGAACCGCGTGCGAAAGTAGCAGGTCATGGTGCCCGGCGCGAGGGGCAGGGTGGTGCCAAAAGGCTCGGGATATGTGGAGGACTCCGCGCTTTGCAGCAACCCAGGCCCCGAGGCCCAGCCGGAATCATCAAATGCCGGCTCTCGCCACGCAGTTCCCAAATCGGCACCGGACACCTCAAACCGCCAGATGTTGGTGAACTGGATCAAAGGAATGATTTGCTGCGCATCAATTGCAGGTCCCGTTCCGGCCCAGATTGCGCAGAACGCAGCCACCGCGGACGCAGACCAACGCCGGCGAAGAATCCAAACCTCTTTACACATGAGGCCAGGTTACTACTGGGCAGGGCGCGGCGAAGCAAGGTGAAAGTAATTGAGCCGATGGCCCAAGGGGATCCGACTGCGAGAAAATTTATGTTCGAGTTTCACAAACCGGTGAACTGGCCGGCGTGACAGCAGCGGCGGGCAGCGCCTCGTTGGGCAATCGCCTGGCCGACGAGCGCGCGACCGCCCATCCCCGCCGGTGAAATCCGGAAAATCCGGGGTCAAAAGAGATGGCTGGGACGACCCCGGATGTCACGCAGAACACGGATGTCTGCGCTTCTTTTATGACGTGGTGCCTCAGTCACGAGGCGGTTCGCGCCACTCTCGATCTCCCCGTTTATGGGGGAATTTCGCGAGGTTCATTTCGATGGAACCTGGGAGGTTGCTGACGGGAATTCGGGCCAACCGCCGGCGTCTTTGACCCACTTGATGACGTGGCCGGTGCCGGCTCGCGTTTCGTTCACGATCCGCTCATCAACGGCATCCCGTTGCGGCAGGATCGCGCCCGCGGCTTTCAGCACGCTTGCATAGGCGCTGCTGGCGGATTCGGTCCTGACGAGCGGCGCCGCGAACGGTTGTGGGGACTGGTAGGTCGCGCGGTCGTAGCCCACGCCAAGCCAGTTGTCGCGGTTCACGGCGGCGTTGCCGTCGAGAATATTGTCCGCCAGATAAAGAGTGTGCGGCATGATCACGTCCACACCGTCATGAAACAGCCGCATGGCCCGACGCGTGGAGGGACCGGGCTTGAGGTAATTACCCACATAGTTGACGCGATCAAATTCGCCGCAGCCGGCCGTATCGCCCCAGTTGTAGATGACATTGTTGCGAAAGTCACAGTTCACCAGCGTGCCAAAACGCGGATTCCGGCTTTGATTGTGGGCAAGGAGATTATGATGAATCGTCAACCTGCCTTGTCCGAGTGCCAGTCCAAGTCCGTGGTCGGCAAAGTTCAAACCTTCACTCAAGAGGCACCACTGCACCGTGATGAGATCGGACATTTTGGAGATGGTGGTGACTTTGGTCGTGGCCCAGCTCAAGGAGAGGTGGTCCGCGATGCAGTTCCTGGCGCCCTCGATGAAGTAAAGCGCGTGCTCACCGGCGCTGGCGTAATAGATTTCCCGGGCCTTCGGGTTGTCCAAGTGTATGTTGTCGTCCCCCACCCGCACCCGAAAATGGCGCAGAACCACATCGTGCGTGCGGACTTCAATTCCGTAATTGCGCAGGAGCATTCCCGGCGCCGGAGCGTCCTGTCCATCGATCGTGACGAACGGCTCTTCCAGCCGCAGCGTGGACTTCAGCGCGATTACACCGCCAACTTTGAAAACGATCACGCGCGGACCGGCCGTCTGCACCGCGTCCCGCAGGCTGCCCGGACCCTCGTCGTTAAGGTTCGTCACAGCGATGGTCTTGCCGCCGCGTCCACCCGGCGTGAACGCACCAAATCCCTCGGCCTCGGCGAAGGCCGGTTGGGCATTTCCCGGCGCAAATGGCGGGTAGAGCGAATAATCCGCCCAAAGCGGCTTGGGGATTTCCGGGGAAGGACGCACATGAGTCACCGGGGCGCCCGGGTCGTAGTCAGACTTGTTTTTCAAAACCAGATCGTGACCGCTGGCGCCGCCGTGGTAGGTGATTTGCCAGCGATAGGTTTTCTTCTCATATTCCGCCCGGACTTCGCCGCCGTCCGGCAGATCATCGAAGGTGCCGCTGACGGGCACATGACTTGAAACCAGTGTGATGTCCTCACGCGGAGGGATGGTTTTGAGCGCGATTTGCAGCCGGCAATGACTCTTCCCATCCTTGATGATCCGCAGGCCATCGTGGGTGGATTGAATGGTGATCGGGGTCACGCCGCGTTCATCCAAGGTGAAGGAAAGGGTCGCCATTCCGGGCGCCCCGTCTGCGTCCGCGTGCGCTGTGACGTAGAGGTATTGCAGCACGTGAACCGCTGAGGGGGTGGTGCCTTCAATTCCAAGGAACGATTGCGCCCCCCAACCGGTGCCTAAAATCAGCGTGCGGCCCAGATAACTGCCGCCGCGAATCACCAAGGAGCCGCGGGTCGCATGACCGGGCGCCCCCATGCCGCCGCCGACATACGTGTCCACGCAGTTGTGCAGCGCGCCCTCCCTTAAAATGAGTTCGCCCGAACTTCCCGTCTCACTCCCCAAATCCATCGGCTCCTGCAGCAGGACCACTTTGCCGCCCTCAATCTCGACTCGGGAATGGTCGCCACAGTCCTTGCCGATCTGCAGATTGGCAATGGGATAGGCGCCGGGCGTGATCCGGACGACGCCGACGCCGTGAACTTCGACATGCTTGTAGGGATCGGGCAGTCCTTTCGACCAGCGACTTGCGTTGGTCCAGTCCCCTGAGTCGGACATCCACTTGGTGTAGTCCTCGGCCATCGCTGTGATATTGGCCACCCAGACCAGACTGGCAGCCGCATATAAGTGGACTCGACGAGTCACTGGTGAGGTCATCTTCGATTGGGTTTACGCTGGACGACAGACATGTCACGACTCGGGCAGTTCATCAATGATTTCTTGGTGGCCTCGTCGCTGGCTCCGGCTTCGAAGCTGATGCCCACCGAACGGCAGGGCATGCCTTTGCCCAAAGTTTTGAGTGACGAGTGATGAGTCCGAAGAGTTCGACTTTGAACTTTGGACGCCCAGGTCCTGGCTTGGTTCCTTCCTCGCTGCCCCATTTATCGTGATCGGCGGGAAAAAATCCCGGTCGGCGTCAAAAACTATCAGATCGCCCCAAAAATCCCGCTGTTCGTCATGAAAACTTTCCGATCGGGAGCTTTTGAATCATCACAGGGCTGAAATTTGTTCGATCAGTCAGAAAAAGATCCTGAAAGCGTCGAAAAAGTTCACAAAAGCGTCGAGGCAGGTCACGAAAGCGTCAAAACAATCAGAAACGCGTCGAAGAAGTTCACAACAGGTCTGAAAAAAATCGAAATCGCGTTGGAAAAGGCGCCGATCGTCTCAAAAACATCGAAGAAGTCTGCGTTCACATCGCCAAATTGCTGAACCGCTACGGATCGGGCGGGGTTCAAGAAAACAAGATCCCAGTCTGGCCACTAAGTGCATTCTGCCCACGCAGCAGTGGGCGCAACGCGCCCGCTTGTGGCGTTCTGGTCGGACGCACGAATCAGATTCCAGCGCTCACCCCAGACCGCTGGGCTGAGGTGAGGGATCACCAGCCTTGGCCCGAGTCCAGGTTGGTCGTGACCGCCAATCGGGATTCAATCTGGCATCCTGGACCGTTTTCCAATCTCGACCGCAACCGCAAGTTGGGACTCGTTTCCCCGGCGGGCGGTGTCCAATATGGATCGGTGGACCGCAGGGGCCCATACGGTGAACGAGATACCGAAGGAATCGCATGCACGCCGTCGTCTGTTTGCTTTTGCTCGCTGCCAGCGGCGCTCTGGTGGGAGGCGTCACCAATAATCAATGGTTGACCTACCCCGGGGCCGATGGGCCCGGGCAGGGCAGGCGCGTCGTTCTCATCGCGGCCGATCAGGAATATCGCAGCGAAGAGTCGATGCCGATGATGGCGAAAACTCTCAGCACGCATCATGGCTTTCATTGCACGGTTCTGTTCGCGGTGAACGATCGGGGCGACGTGGATCCGACCATGCCGGTCTATCCGGAAAAGGGTCAGCCGTTCAAGGAGCACCACATTCCCGGGCTCGAGCATCTGGCCTCGGCGGATCTCGTCATCTTCTTCGCGCGCCTGCTCACCCTGCCGATGCCGGAACGGGAGCTCATTGTGAAGTATGTCGATTCCGGCAGGCCCATCCTCTCCATTCGGACGGGCAACCACGGCTTTCATCGCGCGCTGCCGTACAAGATCAACGGTAAGCAGGTTCGCTGGGGCGAGGATGTGCTGGGCGGTACGTTCCTGAATCATCATGGCCAATGGCACACGGATTCGACGCGCGGCATCATTGTGCCGGAGCAAAAGGATCACCCCATCCTTGCCGGCGTGAGCGACATATGGGGGAACTCGGATGTTTATCGGACCTACAAGGTGGGAGGGAGTTTGCCGGCCGACTGCACGGCCCTCGTCTGGGGGCAGCCGTTGCAAGGCCGGAAGCGCGACGACCCACCGAACCCAAAGTTGGAGCCGTTGCCCGTGGCGTGGATCAAGCACTGGCAAACCAGCGATGGCAGGAAGGCGCGGGTCTTCCATTGCACGATGGGCAGCGCCCATGACTTTCAGTCGGCCGGCCTGCGCCGACTCATCGTCAACGCCGTCTATTGGGGAATGGGCCTGGAATCCGCCATCAGCCCGACCTGCAGCGTGGATATCGTGGGCCGGTATCTGCCGTTCGAAAGCGGCTTCAACTACAAGGAGCTGGGTGTCGTCCCGAAGCCGGTGTCAGCGTACAGGTGAAACCTCGTGTCAGTTTTTCGCATCGAGTCGCCCGCGGCCGCGGCGCGCAGGGACGTCTCGTGGCAGATTCCGCGTTTGCCTGTCGCCACCTGAGGCCGGGTGAAGCGACCTCAGGTGGCACGGGATGATCCAACGCGCCGGCTAGCGACACTGAGGCGGGAGTTTGCGCCGCGCTTGTTCAATAATCTTATCGGCATCGGCTCGAAGCAGGTATCCGTCGGCCTCCAGGGCGCGCGCATGTCGCTTTACCTCCCGAAAATGTTGAGCTGGATTCGCAGGGTTGCCCGAGAGGGGCACATGTCCGCCGGCAATCATTCGCAATAGTCCGAGGAAGGAGCCGTCGTTATACGATGGGTCGAGGGGGATATACTGGTTTTCGCCCAAGGCGACCTCGGGCAGGCGAAAAGCCGTGGTGTGCACAGGATGTCCACCAACAAAGCGAACCAGCGCGTTTCCATTGGCGTCACGGACGATCTCCGGGTCATCGGGACCACCCAGCCAGATGCTCGGCGCCGGGGTGATGCCGTCGACCCAGCGTTCACCGGCGACCAGGAGCGCCCGGAAGAAAGGGACCCAGTCCGCCGGGTTGGCCTTCTCCGGATCGGGAAGACCGAACTCAGCGACATCAATGTTCCGAATGTGGGAAGCGCCGGCGAACTGGTAAACGCGGTAGTTCGGCTCTTCGTGCCTTGTGAGGTGGGCGCCGAGGGCAATCACGTCGGTCTCCGACTGGAAATCGATCTCCAGACCGGCCCCGTCCAAGGGCGCTTTCTCGGTGTCGTCGAAGGCGATTTCATCCCCTGCCGGCTGGTCGTATCCGTTGCCCGCTCCTCCCACGAGCGAAAAGTCGAACAGACCCCTGCCCATCGTGCTCCGCAAAAGTCCTCGAAGGCGGTAGCCTGACGCGGAATAGCCGAACGCGGCTGTCCGCCGGAGTTCGCCCAGCCGCGAGTGGGCGACGGGATCTGTTCGCAACGCTTTTATAAAGTCTGCGACGATGTCGAATTCGTCGCCGGGCGAGCTGATGAACTCCGAGGAAGTATCGAGCAATCGATCGGACCACGGTCTGGCTGGGTGGCTGATTTGAGACCTTGTTCCGATGCCGACGGGGTTGCACCGAACTGTGGCGTAGGAGAGGCCACGGCCGAAGAGAAACGCGTCGGTCAAGGTGTAACGTGCATCCGCCTGCTCTTGTCGCACCGCAGTCGCGATCGTGCTCGGGACGAGCCAGTCGAAAAGAAGCACACGAGACCCGGCGCGCGGGTTCCGCGGCGTGATGATCTGACAGGGCACCCGGTAAGGTCGCCCTTGGGATGAAACCCCATCGAACATTGCTTCATACCGCAGGTAGGAGGTTCCGGAAAAGGTTCCGAATGGAATTGCCAATAGAGTGCTGGCGTCGATGTGACCAGTCGCCCGACAGGGAATTGCTGCGTTCGTAGTGATTGCGACGGCCGCGCTGAGGAGGAATTTGATGACATGGATTTTGTTTTTCATAATGTTCCGCTTCACAGCGCGCGGAGGAGGGGGAAGAGCCCGCCAACTTTTTGAAGAAATCTTCACGGATCAGGGGGAGCTTTCACGAGTTCGGAACTCGTGCGCACTGGCCCATGAACCGTGGACGGTAGGTAGGGCTGGCGCTCCGCCGCCCGCCGGCTGTCCGTGCGGCTGTCCGCACCGACGGCGCGCTGCGGAGAGCGCGCCCTACCTTGCGCGGTTCATGGGGAGGAACGGCTGTTGCCATTTTGGCCCGGGCCGGCGACGTCAGGACCAGCCCGGGCGAGCCCATCCCGCATAGCGGGTTCTTGCGGGGGTGATTCAGCGTTTCGCGTCGAAGGCCTGCCAAAACTCCGTCGTGCTCATGGAGGGGCCGGGCGACTTCGGATCGTAGTGATAGGAGAGACGTTGCAGGTTCGGCAGCTTTTTCAGGACTTCGACGTTTTCCGCCTTTGCGGACACGATCACGTGCGTGAGGGAAGGAATCCCCAGCAATGGAGTGAGATCGCTGACTGGCGCCAGGTCGAAGAAGAGTTCCTTGAGCGGCATTCCCGTGAGCGGGGAAAGATCGCGCACCCGAGTGGCGGCGATGTAGAGGTTTTGCAGGTGAAGCCCGCGCAACGGCCCGAGGTCCGAGATTGGAGATTGATAGGCGGACAGGGTCCGCAGCGCCACGCAAGCAGCTATTGGCGAAAAGTCCGTCACATTGAGGCGCTCGAGAAAAAGGATTTCCAACGAATTGCGCAACGGAGCGCGGTCGAGGAATGAGAGATCGGTCACCGGCGCCTCTTTCAATCGGAGTTCCTGGAGAGCCAGCCCGGCGATGGGCGAGAGATCCGTGACGAGATTACGCCTCAATTGGAGTTGCTTGAGCGGAAGTCCGGCCACCGGGGCGAGATTGGTAACCCGGGTCCCGATGAGAATCAGCGCACTCAAATTTGCCCCATGAAAAACGGACAGATTGTTGAATGCGTTGTCCTCGATGGTCACGGCCACAGTCCCGTCCTTCCGCCGCTCGGTCGCGAATTTGATCCCGTCGTTGTGCAGGGCGGAGACCCAGGACATTTCGCGATCCCATGCCTTCCAGAATGCGCCGGCCGATTCAATTCCGGTGAGCGGCTGGCCCTGCATCTGTGCGGATTCCGTCGCGATCTGGCGAAGGGCCGGATGCCGGCGAAGCGCCGCGATGGCAGCGATCTCCTCCTTGGGCAGGCTCCACATTGTATCGGGTAGCAGCAGGGTTTCCAGCGTCCGCAGTTCTTGGAGCACCTGGTATCCTTTGGCGAGGGCGCACGAGTTGAGGATCAGGTGTTGGAGCGGCATTTCCCGCAAAAACGACAGGTCGGCAACCCGTGTGTATTGAAGGTTTAGTTCTTTGAGTGACGCACCGGCGAGCGCGCGGAAGTCCGTGGCCGGGATGGCTGTGCAGTCGAGGGACACCAGAGGCAGGCCCGCCAGGGGTTGGACGCTGCCTACCTTGGTGCTTCGAAGGTTGAGAGATTGCAGCGGCATCCCCTGGAACGGCGCCAGGTCCACCACTTTGGTGGCCCGGAGGTTGAGCTGCTCAATCGGCAAGCCATGCAGGGGCGAGAGGTCGGAAACGCCGGTGTCAGATAAGTCGACGGCTTTAAGTGAGGACATCCTCGCGAGGGGGACGAGGTTGGTGACTCCGGTCTGGTCGATGCGTAAAATCCTCAGGGGCAGGTTGCGCACGGCGCTCAGGTCCGTCACCGCAATGCACCCGGAGAGATTCAAATTTGCCAGGGGCATTTCTTCCAGCGGCGTGAGGTCGGCGATGGTCGTGTTGCTCAAGTCGAGCGCCAATGTTCCATCCTCCAGCATCGAAAGGCGTTTACCGATCGGCCTTGCGGGGGGCACTGGCAGGTCCCTGAGCCGATGGATCCAATAGTCAAGCAGGAGCCTTTTTTCTTCGCCCACCATTCGCCCGACGGTGAGCAATTCAGAGGCGGGCCGATTCTCCGCAAGCATGGCTTGAAACAGCTGCAGCAGACTCTTTCGCGACAGGGTCTTTTCCGCATCGAGCTCGGACTGCAGGTTGGTGCAGAGCACCTCGTTGGCGCGGGCTCGCAGATGGCCCGGCTCGAGCCTCAACGCGGCGCGATACGCGGTCGCGGCCGCAGCGAATTGGAGCTGGCATTCCAGCAAGTCAGCTTTCGTCAGGAGATGTTCGACGGCTTCCGGCCGCAGTTTGATGGCGTAATCCAGTTTCTCGATGGCTTCGGCGAACCTTGCCCTGGCCGCAAGGTCCTTCGCCTGCGCTGCGAGAGCCGGCGCGGTGGAGCGCAGTTCCTCGAGCGCGGCCACGGCGTTGGATTCCGCGGCTTTCGCACGCGTTGCTTCGTGATTCGCACGAGCCGACTGCCAGACGCTGGCCGCGATGCCGACAACGAGCGAGGCCGCCATGGCCGCACCCGCGGTGACGGCGAGCTTGTTCCTTTGGATGAAGCGGGCGAGCAGGTAGGCCGGCGTCGGCGGGCGGGCGATGACGGCCTCATTTGCGAGGTGTCGCTGGAGATCGTGGGCCAGACTGCTGGCGCTCTCGTAGCGCCGCCGCCGATCCTTCTCCAGGCATTTCATCACGATCCAGTCAAGATCCCCGCTGAGGGCGTCGGGAAGCTTGGCGGCTTCCGTGCGACGGCGTTTTGCCACGGTCCGGAGTTCAGACCCGCCGAGAGCTTTCACCCGGGCGGAGGGGCGCGATGGATCGAGCTCCCGAATGGCGCGCCGGATTTCGTCGAGTCCAGCCTGGGCCCCGGCTGAGGTGTCGATGGGTGAACGCCCCGTCAGCAATTCATAAAGCAGGACGCCGAGGCTGTAGATGTCGCTTCGCGTGTCGATGTCGAGGGCCGTCATCCCGGCCTGTTCTGGCGACATGTACAGTGGCGTGCCCAAGACCTGCTGGAATTGGGTGACAAGGGTCGCCGCGGTGAGACGCCCCTGGGTGGCTTTGGCCACGCCGAAATCGATGACCTTGGGCACGGGCACGCCGTCGCTCACGGTCACCATGATGTTGGATGGCTTAAGGTCGCGATGGATGATGCCCTTTTGATGCGCATGTTGGACGGCGTGGCAAACGTGCATGAACAGGGTCAGCCGTTCGCGCAGGGGGAGTTGTTGCGCGTCGCAGTAGTCGGTGATCTTCACGCCCTGCACCAGTTCCATCACGAAGAACGGGCGCCCGGCCCGGGTCGTCCCGCCATCGTAGACCCGCGCGATGTTGGCATGATCCATTAGCGCGAGAGCCTGTCGTTCCTGTTCGAAGCGGGCGAGGACCTCCTTGGTGTCCATGCCGAGTTTGATCACCTTTAGAGCAACGAGCCGGCGCACGGGTTCGTCCTGCTCGGCTTTCCAAACGACACCAAATCCGCCTTCCCCGATCGGTTCGAGAAGCTGGTAATGGCCGACCCGATCGCCGGGTTGCTCGGAAGACGTGGTGATGCCTGCGGCGATGGCGAACGCCGGAGATTCGAGGAAATGGTCTGGGCGATTATTGATCAGCAATTCCTCAACCGCCGCGCGCAGCGCGCGATCGCCTCGACAGGCCGCGTCGAGGAAGGCGGCGCGATCGGCGGGCAGCGGTTTGTCCAGCGCCTCGAGGAAAAGGTCGCGCGGGGTCGGGCTTGGTGGCTGGGAGTCCGGAGGCATGGTTTCCTGAATCAGCGCGCAAAATGGGCGAAAACTCCGCCAGAAATGCCGCGACGCTCAGTGGCTCGGGTTGATGGCACTGCGCAGTCGGGCCCGGGCGAAGGCCCAGAGTCGTTCCGCGGTGCGCAATGGCAGGTCGAGCGCAGTCGCCGCCTCTTGCATCCCCATGCCGGCAAAGAAGCGGAGTTTCACCAGATCGGCGGCTGACTTGTCTTCGACGGCGAGGGTGTCGAGCGCCTCGTGCACGGCGAGAATTTCCTCATTGCTGGCCGTGATCTCAATTATGGAATCGGAGAGCGGCTCAGGGACCTCGCCTCCGCCCCGCTTTGCCGAATTCCGACGCCGCGCCTGTTCAATGAGAATTCGCCGCATGGCTTCGGCGGCGGCCGCAAAAAATTGAGCCCGGCTTTCCCAGGCCTTTTGTTCTCGCGCCAGCCGAAGCCATGCCTCGTGCACGAGGGCCGTGGCCTGTATGGTCATGCCGGGCGCCTCGTGCGCCATCCGGCTCGCGGCCAGGCGGCGAAGCTCACCATAAATCAGCGGGAGCAAATCTTCCGCGGTGCTCGGCACCTTGGTCGGCGGGGAACTCGGTTCGGCGGAATCCGAACTCATGGCAGCGGGGTTGAGGTTGGCGTGGACATGGGGCCAGTATGCATACGAAGCAGAGTCGGGCAATTCAAGGTTGCCAGGTTCACCGGAACGACTCAGCTGGCCGGCAACCGTTTGTTTGAGCTTCTGGCGTAATCTTCGCCTTCGCCTTCGCCGCCCATTGGGGCATGGGCTTGGAATCAGCCATCGGCCCGGTGTCGGTGTTCGCCGAGGCGCCGCGCATCACCACGCGGCCGGTGTTGTCTGGCGAAATCAATATCGACCTGGTTCCGGAGATGACTCCGTCGAGAATCAGGGCGTCGCCGGGGTTGATCGTCTTGAAAGTCTTCCGATCGAGAGCTTTTGAATCATCACAGGGCTGAATTTTGTTCGATCGGTCAGAAAAAGATCCTGAAAACGTCGAACCAGGTCACAAAAGCGTCGAAAAGATCAGAAAAGCGTCGAAAAAGTTCACAACAGCTCTGAAAAAATCGAAAACGCGTTGGGAAAACTGCCGATCGTCTCAAAAACATCGAAAAAGTCTGCATCCACATCGCCAAAGTGCTGAATCGTTTCGGATCTGGCGGAAAAAGATGTCGCGGGCCACAACAAGGCATCGATTTTTCGCGTCGCCCAATCGCGGCTTATGGCGGTTTCCAAAATAGGTTGAGCAAAGGCCGGCGCCGTCCGCTCTTGGCGCACTTCGGCAAACAAAACTTGCGGGATCGTGGGTCGCGTAAGAGGATTCCCGCCATTGGAGTCATGGCCCATGGACGGCTGAACTGAAAATGAAAATTGCGCTTACAACCGTTCTGCTCGCCGCCGCCACTCTGGTTCAAGGTCTCAACGCGGCGGACATTCCGATCCCCAACTTCAGCTTCGAGAATCCGGTTCTGACGGATGGGCAGTATCGGGAGGGAATTCCCGGCTGGACCACGTTCGGCACCATCACCGCGGCCAATCCTGGCAACGACTGGTTCACGAACACGACGGACGGGGCCAGCGGGCCGAACCCAATTGACGGGCGGAATGTCGCGTTGGTGAACTCGGGCTCGACGCTGTCGTATCAGCCGACGAACCTGGTCATCGGATCGAACGCCACGTTCACGCTGAAATTGCTGGTGGGCCACCGGCTGGGCGGGGTGCCGCTGGGTACACCGACAATCTCACTCGAGGCCGCTGGCCAGAGAATTGCCCTCGCGGATTTCACGGCGCCGGCCGCGGGGTCGTTCATCGAGGTGACGCTGCAGTACATCGCTCCGGAAAGCGGCTTTCCGGTCGGAAGCCCACTGCAGATCGTTCTGAAGAGCGCAGGCTCGGATGCGCAGGCCGCATTCGACAATGTGCGCCTCTCGGTGACGGACGGGCCGGTGGCCTGCACTCCGCACAAAGGTGCGGCCACGGCACAGTTGTTGAACGGCATTTTTGTCGGCGCGACCCTCACGGACACGGGATGCGGCTACACCAACGCGCCGGTGGTCCTGATCCAGGGGGGCGGTGGCACGGGAGCGACGGCACGGGCTTTGATCAATGACGGCCGGATTACCGAAATCCGCGTGACCAACGGTGGCTGCTGTTACACCAACGCTCCGCGGGTCGTCATTGGGTCTCCGCCGTTCGTGCCGTCCGTGGGGATCGAAGTGAGCAAGGTGAACGTGACCCAGAATGTCGTGCTGGGCTGGAAGTATGTGTTGGAGTCCTCGACCAATGCGATCGACTGGACGCCGACGGGCCCGCCGTTTGTGGCGGAATCGGAATCGATCGTGACGGAGTTCAGCACGGAATCTCCGGCGCGGCACTTTCGTCTGCGGGTGGCGCCGTAGACCTTTCCGAGTTCGGCAGTTCGCTTTGCCACCCGGTGCTTGCCGGGTGGGTTCAGAAGTGGCGTGCGCTACGGAGCGCACGCGTCCTCGCGTGCAGGTCAGGCGGTGTCTCGCCGCCCCGGATGCGGGCGAGAGGAGCGGACTCGTCCCAACGACGCCGGAGGCGTCGGCACTTGCCGGCGAGGACGCCGGCGCTACGTAGCGCACGCGTCCTCGCGTGCAGGTCAGGCGGTGTCTCGCCGCCCTGGATGCGGGCGAAAGGAGCGGACTCGTCCCGGCGACGCCGGAGGCGTCGGCACTTGCCGGCGAGGACGCCGGCGCTCCGAGCGCGGCCTTCCGGCCCGCGGCGGCACGTTTCCAAGGCGCGGCAGTAAGATTCGTAAGATTCGTTCGCGCGTCTCCGATTCCACCCGCTGCGGACCGCAGGTCCGCGGTCCGAAAGTTCAAGTGACCGCCACTTCCAATCGCACCATCGCGCCCCATCTTGCCTGGGCGATTGCCACCGCAACCCCGAGCTGGTAGGACGCTGGGGAACCTTATGCCCGATCCTGAGGCATCGCCCACCGTTGGAACGTTTCGCACCACGCATTGGACGGTCGTGTTGGAGGCGGCGCGGCCGGGCGCGCCGGAGGCGACGGAGGCGTTCGGGCGGCTCTACCGTGATTACTGGCCGCCGCTTTACGCCTATGTCCGTCGCCGTGGGGCGCCGCCAGCCGAGGCTGAGGACGTGACGCAAGGATACTTCACGCGTTTGCTGGAGAAGGGCACCCTGGCCGGCGTGCAGCGGGAAGGGGGGCGATTCCGTTCCTACCTGCTGGCCGGCCTCAAGCACTTCCTGGCGAACGAATGGAACCGCGCCCACGCCATCAAGCGTGGGTCCGGCATCCCGACCATCTCGCTGGATGGGGAGGAGGGCGAGGCTTGTTTTCAATCACTCCAGGATGAAGGCGACACGCCGGAATCCGTGTTCGAACGCCAATGGGTGTTCACGCTGCTGGCGCGGGTGATGCGGCAGCTGCAAGCGGAGGCCGCGGCTGCGAGCAAGGCGGATTTTTTTGAGGACACCAAGGCGCACTTGCAGGGCGAGCGCAATGGGCCGCCCTACGCGACGATTGCTGCGCGGCATGGGATGAGCGAAGGCGCCGTCAAGGTGGCCGTGCACCGGCTGCGCCACCGCTACGGCGAGCTGTTGCGAGAGGAGCTTGTTCGGGTCGTGAGCCGGCCGGAAGAGGTGGACGAAGAATTGCGATACATGATGAGCGTCGTCCAGCAGTAGGGCAGTCTCGGCAAACCGCCAGGCGGTTATCGACCTGATTGGCCGGGGTTTCGGGTTTCGATGCCAAAGCCGTCGGGAGCCGGGGCTGGAAGGAATTAATAGGACTAGACGGGCTGGCCGGCGCACTTCATCAGTAACCATTGCCCAATTAGGTTGTGGGAGTGAATGGACATGTCGAAGCCACTTTGTCCGGACTGCGGCCGGCCTCTCCCGAGGGGTTCACCCGACGGGATGTGCCCTCATTGCCTGCTCGGCCTGGGCATCGAACGGCCAGCGGGCGCGACTCCGGCGCCGAGGTCGGGGCCCGTTGATGAATCGCCCGCGGCCGCGGCGCGGGGCGACGCCCAGCGCGTTTCGCTTGCCAACGAGCAGCCGGGCCAATGCATCGGGCGCTACCGCTTGCTCGAAGCGATTGGCGAAGGGGGCTTCGGCGTGGTGTGGCTGGCCGAACAGCTCGAGCCGGTGCGACGCCGGGTGGCGCTTAAAATCATCAAGCTCGGCATGGACACGCGCGAGGTGATCGCCCGGTTCGAAGCCGAGCGCCAGGCGCTGGCCAGGATGGAGCATCCAAACATCGCGAGGGTGTTCGACGGAGGCGCGACGGCAGGAGGCCGCCCCTACTTCGTCATGGAATTGGTGAAGGGCGTCAGCATCACGGAGTACTGCGACGCGGCCCGCCTCACCACCCGGGACCGCCTGACGCTCTTCCTCGACGTCTGCCAGGCGGTGCAGCACGCCCATCAAAAAGGCATCATCCATCGCGACCTCAAGCCGTCGAACGTGCTGGTGACGGAGCAGGACGGTCGCCGGGTGCCGAAAGTGATCGACTTCGGCATCGCCCGGGCGACCGAACAGGCATTGACTGACGAGACATGTTTTACGCGCGGCAATCAGCTGCTCGGCACCCCGGCCTACATGAGTCCGGAACAGGCGGGCCGGGGCTGTCTCGACATCGACACCCGCAGCGACATCTATTCGTTGGGCGTGCTGCTTTATGAATTGCTCACCGGCCAGACGCCAATTGCCAACGAGGAACTGAAAGAGGGCGGATTGGAGGAGTTGCTGAGGATGATCCGGGAGACGGAACCCGATAAACCTTCCACGCGGCTGGGCGCGTTGGGGCAGGGGACGTCGCGCGAGACGGCGGAGCGCCGCGGGGTGGACCCGGCGAGATTGCGCGGGCAGGTGCGGGGCGAGCTGGACTGGATCGTCCTCAAGGCGATCGAGAAGGATCGGACACGGCGCTACGAATCCGTCAACGGGCTCAAGCTGGACATCGAGCGCCACTTGACCCATGAGCCGGTGAGCGCGGCGGCACCGCGGGTGGGTTATCGCCTGGGCAAATTTGTGCGGCGGCACCGGTTGACCCTCGCCGTGGCCGCGAGTTTCGCGGTTGTCCTGTGCGGAGCGGTCGTGATCAGCGCGTGGCAGGCGGTGCGCGCGACCCGGTTTGCGACCCACGCGGAGAACGAGCGCGTGGCCGCCCGCAAGGCACAGGCCGAGGCGGAGATTCAATCCCAGCGGGCCAGTCGCAACCTCGCGACCGCGCGGCAAAACCTTTACTTCGCCGACATGAACATCGTCGGCCAAAGTGTCGCCGACGGCTATCTCCTGCGGGCGAATGAGCTCCTGGACCGCCAGTGGCCCAAATCCGGCGAGACAGACCTGCGCGGTTGGGAGTGGCATTTCTTCCGCCACGAGATTCGCGATCGGTCCCGTTTCTCGCTGCCGGCCCAGGCGAACGCAATTCGGAGCCTGGCCGTGGCACCCACCGGCGACGCCTGGGTGACGGCGGTCGGAACCAGGACGCGACGCGCCGAAATTTGGGACTGGAAGACGCGCACTCTGCGCCGTTCCGTAACCAATCGCGCGCAACGCGTGGCCTTCTCCGCCGATGGCGGGCTCTGTGCCGTGGCGACGGCGGACGGTGTCGACCTTTTGTCCTGGCCGACCTTGGAGGTGACCCGCCACCTGGATTTGGCTTCTTTCGGCACGGTCACGGACCTGGCATTTTCGCCTGGGGGCAACTGGCTGGCGGCGGCCGCGGTCGCGCGCAATTCGGGGAACGGCCTCGATACCGCCTATAACATTTGGGGCGTTCACGAGACGAACGCCGCCGCGAGAATCTGGCGTGTGCCCTCGGCCAGCTATGGTTTGCCCTACGCCGGCAAATTCGCGTTTTCGCCGTCGGGCGAACAACTGGCGCTGTCCGGATTTCCCGGTCTCTTGCGCATCGTTCGCGTGAATGAGGGAACGGTGATCAAGGAAATTCCGATTCACGACCAACTGATCACGGCTGTCGCCTGGTCCCCGGACGGCCGATGGCTGGCCGCAGGCAGCGGCTACCGGGATCATCTGGTGCGCGTCTGGGACACGGCGGCGGATTTTTCGATGCGAACGTTGCCGGCTCACCTGGCGTGGGTGAGCTCGTTGGTCTTCACCCCTGACAGCCAGCGGCTGATTTCCGGCTCCGCGGATCAAACGGTGCGGGTGTGGGATGTGATCAAGGGATCTCTCGAGGACACCTTCCGTGGCCACCAGTATGAGGTTTGGACCATGGGCCTCGCCCGGGATGGGCGTCACCTCGTGACGGGTTCGAAAGGTGGGGAAGTGAAGATCTGGAATTTGTCGGGGATGGAGGCGGAGGCGGAGGCGGGCCCCCTGGTCTTGCCAGCCCAAGGCCTGGATTTGAGTGCCGACCTGACCCGGTGCGCCCTCCTGCAAGGCACCAACGGCCCGGCCTACGGAGCGGTCCGCGGCCCTCTCGCCATGATCGAGGAACTGAAGTCCCCCTCCGGTGAAACGTGCAGTCGCATCGCCGTCTCGCCCGATGGACAATTCGTCGCCCGATCGTTCGGCGGCGAACTGCGGCTCTGGCATGCGCCGTCGAAGCGGGCCCTGACCAACCTGCTGGCTGGCGCCTCGTGCGATGATCTCGCCTTCGTCGATGGTGGACGCTTCCTCGCGTCGACGGCCGACCGTCAAGTGACGGTCTGGGATTTGCAGTTGCGCGCGCAGGGGGCCTGGCAGATGGGACTGGACATGATGTCGGCCCTGATTGAGCCGACGATGTCCCTGGTGGTCTGTCACAGCCGGGCAGGCGAGATCGTGGTGTGGGACCTGATGACCGGCGGTCAGCGCGCCACCTTGGCGGTGTCGCACCTGGGGCATATCACCGCGACCGACGCGGCGCAGGACGGACGCTGGCTGGCGGTGGGTGATGAGGACGCGACGGTTTACCTGATTGAGCTCCCGGCGTGGAAACTGCAGGCCGAGCTTCGCGGGCACGCCCACTCCTTGTTCTCCCTTGCCTTCACTCCGGACAGCCGCCGGTTGCTGACGGCGGGCGGCAGCCGCCGTCCGCTGGTTTGGGATCTGGAATCCCGGCAGGAGATTTGCGAACTGCCGATCGCGACCGAACGCTGCCGGAAGCTGCAGTTCTCCCCGGACGGCCGATCTCTCGCCGTGGGCCTGAGCGACGCGACGGTGAAGCTGTTTCGAATCCCTGGCTATCCGCCGCCAGGCGCTTCCCCGGCTGTCTTCAGCACGTCGCCATGACGTGAGGGGTGGGGACCGAGCGGACGCGGGTTGGCCTGCCGTTCGTGCTCCTCCCGGGCCGCCCTTGGAAATTTCTCCCCGGCTCCTCCGCGGAAGCGGGGTCCGAATTCTTCGTAACCTTCAGCGGGTTTGCTTTTGGGAAGGAGGTGAACGGGGCCGATCCGGCCCCGCAACAAATGCAGCAACAACATCACAAACGTTCCTCCACATGAAACAACTGTCATCGTCCCACTTCGCTCTGGCGTTTACCGCCAGCCTTTTCCTCCAAGTCGCGCCTCGGGCCCATGCCCAGGGCCTTCTGGTGCCGCCCGGGCCGCCGGCGCCGCTGTTCAAAACGCTGGAGCAGGTCGAGCCCAGGCGCCCCATTGCGTCTCTGCCGTACGTCATCAACCAGCCGGGGAGCTATTACCTGACGACCAATCTGTTTGGCGTCGCCGGCCAGAACGGGATCACGATCAATGCGGCCTGCGTGACCATCGACATGATGGGGTTCGATATGGTCGGCGTCGGCGGGTCGCTGAGCGGGTACAGCCTGGCTCCCGGCGCGCAGGCGTACATCTATAATGGCTGCATCCGGAATTGGGGCCAGGACGGTGTCAATGGCGCCGGCGCCGGCGCATCCGCGGTGTTGGAGCGCCTGCGCGTGCACGCGAATCAGCGCAATGGAATCGCCCTCGCCGGCGGCAGCCAGGTGCGCCAGTGCGTGGCCAGTAGCAACCAGCGAACCGGCATCAGCGCCGGCCTGGATTCGAATGTGGACGACTGCTCCGTGATCGCCAACGGGCAGCACGGGATTCAAGTCAGCTCGGGTGCGAATGTCCGGCGCTGTGTGGCCTCGGCCAACGCGGCGTCCGGCATCACCACGGGTGACGGCAGCAGCGTGCTCAACTGCAACGCCACGGACAGCGGCGTGAACACCAGCGGAACCGCTCCAGGCATCAGCGTTGGCGGGGGGTGCACCGTGCGGGACTGCACCACGCGCAACAACTCCGGCAACGGAATCACGGCAACCTTCGGGTCCAACATTGCCAACAACTCCTGCCGGGACAACCTGGGCAACAACATCGAGGTCAGCCAGGAGTGCCTCGTCTCCCAGAACGCGTGCGACGACGACACGGTCAACCGCGGCCAGTCGGGCATTCGCGTGACCAGCAACAACAATCGCATCGACCACAACACCGTGACCGAAACCATCCGCGGGCTTTGGATTACGAGCGTCGACAATGAGGTCATCGGCAACACCGTGTTGCGCAATTCCACCAACTACGTCATCCAGCCCGGCAACCAGCTGAGCATTCTTCTGGGCCAGATTCCCGAAACCATCCCGTGGCCGGCCTACGTCGAGCTCGCCGGGACTTTGCGGGGCGCCAGCGGTGAGAATGGCATTACGGTGACCACCAACGACGTCACCATCGACCTCAAAGGCCAGAGCCTGTTTGGCGTCGGCGGCTCGCTCTCCGGCATCCGCGTGAGCGGCTTCCGGACCAACATCGTCGTACGCAACGGCACCGTTCGAAACTGGGGGCTGGAAGGCATCCGCGCCGATGACAGTTACAACAGCTCGTATTCCGACCTGCGTGTCTCCGGCAACGGCGCCACCGGCCTCCTCAGCGGCAACGGCGCGGCGATCAAGGGCGTGACGGTCCGGGCTAATCGCGGCACGGGCCTTTTCACCGGCACCGGGTGCTCGGTGACCGAATGCGCATCGTCGGAGAATCTCCTGGACGGCATTGTCGCCCAGTCTGGCAGCACGATCTCCACGTGCTCCGCCTACAACAACGGCCGCCACGGCTTTTCCGCCAATTCCGGGAGCACGGTCTCCCAGTGCAGCGCCTATTCGAACACCAACGGCATCGTGGCCAGCGGCGGCACGACGGTCATCCATTGCACCGCGTATCTCAACGCCACCAATGGCATCATCGCCAATACCGGCAGCCGCATCTCCGGTTGCACCGTCCGCTTAAATGACACCGGCATCAATGTTGCCAGCGACTGCCTGGTGGTCGACAACACCTGCGATGGGAATGACGCGTTCGGCCTCCTCGTCACCAGCTCGGACAACCGCATCGATGGAAATCACCTCACCGACAACGGCACCGGACTCCACGTCAGCGGCACGGGCAACTTCGTCGTGCGCAATTCGGCGGCCGGCAACACCACCGACTACGCCATCGTCGTCGGGAACAACGCGGCGAACATCCTGCTGCCCCCAGCCGCCTTTCTCACTGACCAACCCTGGTCCAACTTCCGGTTCTGACCATCCCGGCCGGGAAGGGCCCGCTTCGGCGGGCCCTCTCCCCAAACCTCAACTTGAGACCTTTATTAAAATGAATCCCGAATTCTCACCCATGCGCCGACGCTGGCCAGCGCGCTGCCGACTGGCCCTGGGCCTCCTCTCCTCCATCCTGGCCGTCGCCTCGCCAGCCGCCCCCTCCACGATCAACGCCGTCCACCGGTTCGCGCACGGCGCGAATTTCGGCTGGATCGATTGGCGCGGCGACGGTGCCAACGGCGCCGTCATCGGAGCGTTCGTTTGCTCGGGCCACATCTACGCGGCGAATGTCGGCTGGATCTCGCTTGGCCAAGGCGCGCCGGCCGGCGGCGTCCGCTACGCGAACGACACCTCCACTGACTTCGGCGTCAACCACGATGGCGCAGGCAACCTCAGCGGATATGCCTACGGCGCGAACATCGGCTGGCTCGTCTTCACCAACCAGGCCGCGAATGGCGTGTCCTACGACGGGCCGAAAGTCAGCCTGCTCACCGGCCGACTGAGTGGCTTCGTCTGGAGCGCGAATTGCGGCTGGATCAGCTTGAGCAACGCCCACGCCTACGTGCAAACGGATGCGATGGACCTCGGCCCGGATCGGGACGGTGACGGGCTTCCTGACGCCTGGGAACTGGCGTTCGCCCCCAACCTCGGCGTGCTCACGGGCGACGGCGATCACGATGGCGACGGCGTGAGCGATCGCGAGGAATTCGCCGCCGACACCAATCCGCTCGACGCGAACAGCCGGTTGCGGATCACGTCCGCAGCCAAGGCAACCCCGGAGTCACCGACCACCTTGACCTGGTCGAGCTCCCCCAAGCGGCTGTATCGCATTCATGCCGCTGCAACCTTGAACCTGCCCGTGGTGTGGGAGGACGCCGGCCTTGGCTTGGTCGCTCCGGACACGGGTCCAGCCACGACGCGGGACGTCGCAGCCACCGGCGAACCGCAGCGATCCTTCCGGGTTGAAGCAGTCCAGCCGCTTCAGCCGTAGTCCAATCGCCTGGATTCTGCAGGGCCAGGCCGGCGACGAGCAGGGGTATCACCTGCCGCCCGGCCTGGCCTTTTGAAATTAACCCGCCGCGATGCGCTGGGCTTACTTGATCAGCACTTCGGCGATCTGGACGGCATTGAGCGCGGCGCCTTTAAGGAGCTGATCGCCCGCCACCCAGAAGCACAGGCCGTTGTCCAACGCGCAATCCCTGCGCAGGCGCCCGACGGCGCAGTTGTATTTCTCGGCCACGTGCAGCGGCATTGGATATTCCTTCTTCTCCGGCTCGTCGATGACGTCGAGCCCGGGCGCCTTCAGCAGGACAGCCCGCGCAGCTTCGACGGTCACAGGACGCTCGAACTCGGCGCTGACGGCGACCGAGTGGGCGCGGTAGACGGGCACGCGCACGCAGGTGACGCTCGCGCGAAACGCCGGGTGATGCATGATCTTTCGGCCTTCGTTCTCCATCTTCATCTCTTCCTTGGTGTAGCCGGAAGGCAGAAAGGAATCGACGTGGGGCAGCACGTTGAAGGCGATTTGGTGGGGGTAGACTTCCTTCGTGACGGGCCGGCCCTGGACGACTTCGCCGACCTGGCGTTCGAGCTCTTCGATCGCCTTGGCGCCGGTGCCGGAGACAGCCTGGTAGCTGGAGGCGAAGATGCGGGTGACCCCGAACGCCTGGTGCAGGGGATACAGCGCCATCAGGGTGATGGCCGTGGTGCAGTTCGGATTGGCGATGATGCCGCGGTGTTTCTTGACGTCGCCGGCGTTGATTTCGGGAATGACGAGCGGGACGGCGTCATCCATGCGAAACGCGCTGGAGTTGTCCACGACGACACAGCCGGCCTGGGCGGCGATGGGCGCGAACTCGCGTGAGATGCCTCCCCCAGCACTGAACAACGCGATGTCAACGCCCGCGAAGCTGTCCTTGGTGAGCTCGCGCACAGCAGTGGCCTGGCCCTTGAAGGGCAGGGTTTTGCCGGCGGAGCGGGCCGAGGCCAGCAGGGTCAATTTCCCGACAGGAAACTGACGACGCTCCAGCGTCTTGATCATTTCGATGCCCACGGCGCCGGTTGCGCCCACGACGGCCACATGCGGTTGACGATTCATAACCCAATTATCAACAAAAGGGCCGGCACTATAACGATCGCCGCGGTCCTGTCAAACCGGCCTGCGGCGCTACGCAACGCACGCGTCCTCGCGTGCAGGTCAGGCGGCGTCCCGCCGCCCGGTCAGCGAACCGCTGTCGACGACGCCGGGAGGCGTCGGCACTTGCCGGCGGGACGCCGGCGCTACGTAGCGCACGCGTCCTCGCGTGCAGGTCAGGCGGCGTCCCGCCGCCCGGTCAGCGAACAGCTGTCGACGACGCCGGGAGGCGTCGGCACTTGCCGGCGGGACGCCGGCGCTACGTAGCGCACGCGTCCTCGCGTGCAGGTCAGGCGGCGTCTCGCCGCCCGGTATGCGAACAGCTGTCGACGACGCCGGGAGGCGTCGGCACTTGCCGGCGGGACGCCGGCGCTACGTAACGCACGCGTCCTCGCGTGCAGGTCAGGCGGCGTCTCGCCGCCCGGTATGCGAACGGTTGTCTGCGAGGATGCCGGCGCTACGCCCTGCGTCCGCTCCACCAATCCTGCAGATGTTCGCGCAGTTGTTTGCGGGCGCGATGGAGCATGACCCAGAGGTTGCTCTCGGAGATGTTGAGCTGGGAGCAGACTTCCGCGTTGGACCGTTCCTCGATGCTATAGAGTTGAAAGACCTGGGCGATGCGCGGGGGCAACTGTCCGAGGGCGGTTTCCAGGTTCGACCGGAATTCATCCAGCTCGAGCCGACGGCTGGGAAGCTGGGATTCGTGCGCCACGTCGTGCAGCCACATGACGGCATCTTCCCACGCCTCGTCGTCGGCTGAGGCGGTCGGGACTTCGACGCGGTGGGCCCGCTCACGGCACGTGCGGCGAAGGTGGTCATAGATTTTGTGGCGCAAGATTCCCACGAGCCAGGTGCGTCGGGAGGATTGGCCGGCGAAGCGGTCCTGGGCTTTCAGCGCCGACAGAAACGTTTCCTGGACGAGATCTTCGGCCACGGCGGAGTCCCGCACCTGGCCGACGGCAAAGTTAAAGAGGTAATCTCCGTGGGCGTCGACCCACTCGGAGGCAGACGAGGAACCGGCGGCAGAGGAGGCGAGGGCTGGGATGTCGATGGAGGCGTCACGGGTTGTCATGGTGCCCGGAGCTTTTGCAACGGCTGTGCCACGGAGTTGAGACCGGTGAAAATTGAGGCAAATCCCCAATAAAATCGGGGTCTCATTCGAAAATGCTCCACCCCACGAACTGGCGTGGAACGTTTGCGGCCGCGAAATCCCGCGGCTGCCCGCGACGGGTCGAGGCGGCGCGGGCTGGCGGTCCCGCCTTCGCTCGGAGTTGCAGCGGGCTGAAGGGGGCGTCAGCCGGTGATCCGCGGACGGGACGGCATCTGCGGCTCGCTGCCCTACCTGCCGGTTTATGGGAAGGTTCCCGAAGTGGCGGCGTCAGCGCCGGTTCCAGGCGTTGTCGCGGTAGCGGGCCTCGGACAACGTTTGAATCGCGGCGGACAAACCGGGCAGGTCACGTTCCGGGTCAAGGATCGTCCCGGCGTGCCAGCAGTCGGCGAGAGCATTCATCAGGGCATCTGCTCCAATGGGAAGGCAGGCGAGAAAGTCGAGATGGGCTCGTCCCCGGCGATAGGCGGGTTCTCGCGGAGGCGGCGGGAGGACGACAGGGATCAGGCTGAGGTCAAACGGTTCGAGGAGGAACGTTCCATGGAAGAGGAACCAGTGGCGTTTTCGTCGCTGGGCGTTGCCAGAGAATTTCCGGTGGGCCAGCGCCAGATCGGTATGGCCGGAAACGGCGACGGGTTGGCCGAGGAGCGTTTCGAGTGCAGTGCGGTGACGGTCCATCACGAAGTGATTTGTCTGCGAGATGGTGGCGTCGGGGCCGATGGCGCGCAAGGGGAGCACCAGGCTGTAATTGAGGCAGCCGGGGCCCTGGAGAACCGTGCCGCCTCCACTGCAGCGCCGGAGCGTGGGAATGCCGTGTTCGTCGCTGATGGGAAGATGGACCTCCTGTGCGGCGCGGGCGGCGTAACCGACCACGATGAATGGAACCGGGGATTGCCAGAAACGGAGGATGCCGGGCCCCTCGTGCGCCTCGCGTTCATTCAAGAGCGCTTCGTCGCACGCGAGGTTGTCGGCCGGAGAGGCGAACGTGAGGTCCAGCCGCTGCACGGAGATTTGATCAGTTGGCATTTGAACTGGCGCCCGTCTATCATTCCAACTGTGATTGAAAAAGTGAAAACGAAGAAGCCCGACCCGTCTGCGGCCGGCGCGGCAGTCAACGATCTGTCGCGGCTGGGTGCGGCTTCCGGGGAGGCGCTCCCGGATAATCAGGCGACGCGGCGGTGGTTCAAATCATTGGAGACGGTGGTTGAGCATCTGCTGAAGCAGCAGGGTTCCGAACACGCGCACCTCTTCGTCGACAGTCTGGTTGAGCGCTTGCGGGACGCCGGCATCAAGGTGCCGTCTCCGACGCTGACGCCGTATCTCAACACCATTCCGGTAAGCGAGCAGCCGCCGTATCCGGGCGACTGGCAGGTCGAGGCGCGGATCAAGAGCTACATTCGCTGGAACGCGATGGCCATGGTGGTGAATGCGAACCGCAAGCACGACGGCCTGGGCGGACACATCTCGACCTATGCGTCCTCCGCCACGCTCTACGAGGTGGCCTACAACCATTTCTTCCGCGGTGGCGACGACGGGGACCCGGCGGACATTGTCTACTTTCAGGGTCATGCCACGCCGGGCAACTACGCGCGCGCGTATCTTGAGCGGCGGCTGGACGAGCGGCATCTGCAGCACTTCCGCCAGGAGCTCGCGCCGGGCGGTGGGCTGTCGTCCTATCCGCATCCGTATCTGATGCCGGAGTTCTGGCAATTCCCGACCGTGTCGATGGGCCTCGGGCCGATCATGTCGATCTACCAGGCGCGCTTTAATCGGTATCTGCACGCCCGCGGTCTGGTGAACTGGACGCGGGAGCCGAAGGTGTGGGCGTTCGTCGGCGATGGCGAGAGCGACGAGCCGGAATCGCTTGGGCAGCTGGCGCTGGCCGCGCGGGAGCAGCTGGACAACCTGATCTGGGTGGTGAATTGCAACCTGCAGCGCCTGGACGGCCCGGTGCGGGGCAACGGCAAGATCATCCAGGAACTGGAAGGGGTGTTTCGCGGCGCGGGCTGGAATGTCATCAAGGTCATCTGGGGCTCGGACTGGGATGCCCTGCTGGCCAAGGACTCGACCGGGCTGCTGCTGCGGCGGATGGAGGAGACGGTGGACGGCGAGTATCAGAAATATTCCGTCGAACCGGGCAGCTACATCCGCAAACATTTCTTTGGCAAATACCCGGAGCTGCTGGAGCTGGTAAATCACCTGACGGACGAGCAGCTGCGCAAGATGTATCGCGGCGGGCACGACACGCGAAAGATGTACGCCGCCTACAAGGCGGCCATGGAGCACAAGGGCCAGCCGACCGTCATCCTCGCGAAGACGGTCAAGGGCTACGGCCTCGGCGAGGCCGGGGAGGGGCGCAACATCTCGCACCAGCAGAAAAAGATGAACGAGAAGGAGCTCCGCGAGTTCCGCGCCCGGTTTAACATCCCGATCAGCGACGAGGACATCGTCGAGACGCCGTTCTATCGTCCGCCGGAAGACAGCGTCGAGCATCGCTACCTGATCGAACGGCGCAAGGCGCTGGGCGGTTTTCTGCCCAAGCGCAACCCGTCGGCCCCCGCGCTGAAGGTGCCGGCGCTCTCCGAGTTTGCGCGTTTCCTAAAGGGCGACGAGCGGGCGGCGGCGTCGACGACCAAGGCCTTCGTCCTGCTCCTGAGCAGCCTGCTGCGCAACCGGGACATCGGCCGCAACATCGTGCCGATCATCCCCGACGAGGCGCGCACGTTCGGCATGGACGGATTGTTTCGCGAGATCGGCATTTACTCGCCGAAGGGCCAGCTCTATGAGCCGGTCGACAAGGCGTCGTCGCTGTATTACCACGAGGCGAAGGACGGCCAGATCCTCGAGGAAGGGATCAACGAGGCCGGGTCGATGGCCAGCTTTACGGCGGCGGGCACGGCTTATTCGACGCACGGGATCCACATGATCCCATTTTACATTTATTACTCGATGTTCGGCTTCCAGCGCGTCGGGGATCAGATGTGGCTGTGCGGCGACATCATGGCCAAGGGCTTTTTGCTCGGGGGCACGGCGGGGAGAACGACCCTGAACGGCGAAGGACTGCAGCACGAAGACGGACACAGCCTGCTGCTGGCCAGCACGATTCCGAATCTGTTGACCTACGATCCGGCCTACGCCTATGAAGTCGCGGTGATCGTCCAGGACGGCCTGCGCCGGATGTATCAGGAGGGCGAAAATATTTTCTATTACATCACCCTCTATAACGAGAACCTGGTCATGCCGCCGATGCCGGAGGGGGCGGAGCAGGGGATCCTGAAGGGGCTGTACAAGTTCAAGTCCGGGCCTGCGGGCAGGAAGGTGAAGGCGCATCTGTTTGGCAGCGGGCCGATCCTGCGCAACGCGCTGGCCGCCCAGGAAATTCTCGCCGAGAAATACCAGGTCTCAGCGGATGTCTGGAGCGCCACGAGCTACAAGCAGCTCCGCACGGACGCCCTCCAGTGCAGCCGCTGGAATCGGTTGCACCCGTCGGAGCCGCCGCGCAAATCCTACGTCGAATCCGTCCTGGAAAAGGAGACCGGCGTGTTCGTGGCGGTCAGTGATTTCATGAAGAGCGTGCCCGAGCAGATCGCGCCGTGGGTGCCGGGGGGCCTGACCGCGCTGGGCACCGACGGCTTTGGGCGCAGCGAAACGCGCGAAAACCTTCGGCGCTTTTTTGAGATCGATGCGCCGATGGTCGTCCTGGCGACGCTCCATGCGCTGGCCCAGCGGGGGCAGATCGAGCCTTCCGTCGTCGCCCGGGCGGTCGGCGACCTGGGCATTGACCCGGAAAAGCCCCACCCGATCCTCGCGCTGTGACATGATCCGTCCGCTCCTGCAGGACGACGCGTTCCTGGCCGACATCCGGCTCGCGCGGGCGGAGGCGCCCGGACGGCTGCAGTGCTGGTGGCTTGGACAGAGCGGTTTTCTCCTTCAATGGGCTGGCCGCCATCTGCTCTTCGATCCGTATCTGTCGGACTCCCTCACGACGAAGTACGCCGCGACCGACAAGCCGCATGTGCGCATGACCGAACGCGTCATCGCGCCCGAGCGCCTCGACTTCATTGATGTCGTCACGTCCAGCCACAACCACACCGATCATCTCGACGCCGAGACGCTCACGCCGTTGCTCCGGGTGAACCCGGCCCTCGAGCTGATCGTGCCCGAGGCCAATCGGACCTTCGCCGCGGAGCGGCTTGGGGTCGCGCCCGAGCGGCCCCGCGGTTTGGATGCCGGGGAGGCGCTTGAGCTGGCGGGATTTCGGGTCCATGCGGTGCCAGCGGCCCACAACACGCTGGAGATCGACGGTCTGGGCCGGCACAAGTTCCTCGGATATGTCGTCGAGGCCGGCCCGTGGACGATCTATCACTCCGGTGACACGCTGCGTTACGCAGGCATGGCGGAGCGGTTACGGCGATGGAAGATCGATCTGGCGTTGCTGCCGATCAACGGCGACCGGCCGGAACGCCGCGTGGCAGGCAATCTCAATGGTGTCGAAGCCGCCAACCTCGCGCACGACATCGCCGCCGGCCTGGTCGTGCCGTGTCACTACGACATGTTCGAGTTCAACACAGCCACTCCGGATGAGTTCGTGGCGGAATGCCGTCGGTTGCACCAGCCCCACTGCGTGCTGCGGGCGGGGGAGCGAGTGGAAAGTGGAAAGTGGCGAGTGATGAGTGATGGGTGACGAGTTCGGACCTCGACGTTCGGACTTCGGTGTTCGGCCTTCGGACTTTGCCCGACGGCTTGCGTCTCACGCTGCGGGCCGGGCGCTGGCGGCGATGGGTGGGGCGGGCGAAGCGGGTGGAGGGAGGGAGGGCGCCTTGCCGGGATCGTTCGCGACCTCGCCGGCCTGATTGGGCAGGTCTTCGCTCGTGGGCGCCACGGCGACGGGAGCGCGCAGGGTGGCGAGGAGTTTGCGGATGGTCCGAAATTGCGAGATTCGCGTCACGCCGAGGTCGATGTGCTGTCCGCGGGGCGCGATGCCGCAGATGATGGCAAACACGCCGTTCAGGTCCTTGATGGGGAGGAGGACAAATCCGCCACCTTGGAGGCCGGCATGGAACCAGGCAGGGATGAACGACGCGATCCGCGGATCGGCGGAGTCGCGGATGAGGACATCTTCGCCTTTGGCAATGGAGACGGTGAAGACGTCGCGTCGCGCCGGGTCGAGCTGGACGCTGCGTTCGATTTGGCGGAAGAAGGCGCCTTCTCCGGCCAGGGCGAGAAAGCCGTCGGTGTTGCCATCGCGGGCGAAGACGACACAAGCTTCGAGGCGGAGTGCGCTGCGCACCGCACCGGCCGCGAGGCTGTAGGCGGTGGCGGCGCTGCGGCCGGGAGCGTTGATCGCTTCGCGGATGCGCTTGACGGCGGCGGCAAGCGGCCCGCGGGCCGGGAGCAGGGACTCCGGGGTGGCGCTGGCGGGTCGCGGGCGCGGGCGTCGTTCCGGATCGGCGGCGAAATCCTTGCCCTCGGCCAGACAGCGGATTCGTTCCAACAACGAGCTGCTGAAAACCTGCAGCCCTTCCGCCCGGCCAAAATCATCCAGGCGACCTCGCACCCGGTCGAAGACGGACTTGAGGCCGTCCCGGTCGAGAGAGAGGGCGGGGCGGTATTGATCGAGGCAGAGGTCGGATCTGAGCTCGAACTCGGCCGGGGTGAGGCCCGGCTCGTTGAGCAGATCGGAAATGGCGGCACCGAGGCTGGCGCCGAGTTGGAGCGATTCCTCCCGGGACAGATGTTTGTTGCGCACGAGGGCGGGCGAGAGCGGCTGAAACATGCGGGTGCCATGTTTGCCGATGTTGACGTGCTCCAGCAGGTGGCGGCTGATTTCCAGCGGCGTCAGGCCGAAGACCAGCTGGAAGGCGCGGTCCTCGGGCATGGTCTGAGCCAGGGCGAGGGCTTCGCGAAATTCGTCGATCAAGAAGCTGCTGAGGAGCAGTCGCCCGTAGGCGCGCAGGGCCGATCCGACAAAGGCTTCCTCGGGATCGCGGATCGCCTGCTGGCGGGAGAGTTCCTCCGCCAGCAGGGCGCTGCACAGGGCGCGCGCGGACACCTCGCAGCTCTCCGGGGTGTTGCGCTGATTTTCCGCGCCTTCGAGCAGCAGGAGAGACAGGGCCAGGTTCTGGATTTTATTGAAGCCGATGACGCTGACGGCCCGCGTCACCGTGCTGACCTCCAGCGCGCTGGGGTTGAACTGGAGACAGTTGGCGGCCTTCATGACCTTGATCATGGCCGTCATGTCGCTGCCGATGGCTTCAGCCAAATCCTGGGTCGACATGACATCGGCCTGATCGCTCATCCGGTTGATGAGTTCGATGATGCGCGCAACGCAGGGAGTCTCGCCTTCGGCCAGATGCCGACGCAAACGTTCCAGCGTGTCCGCGGCAAGTTCGTCGCGTCCGTTCAGTTCGGAGTCCATCATTGTTGTGCGGGGTCCCGCCGGCCCACTCCCGGCCACCTTGGACCCTTAACGGCAGAAGTGGGGGGTGGGTTGAGTCGAACGTCGCGGGCCCGCTGGCGGCGCTGGCGGTCCGCACCGGCGGCCACCCGGAGGCGGGGCTCCCTGCTACCATTGAGACAGTGGCGCGGGTAAGGCGGGTACGCCTGCCTTTGCTCAAAGCCAGAACGAGGCCCGGCCGTCGCCCGCCGGCGAAGGCGGGTTGCGGAATAGACCCGCGTCTGTGCGCCTACAATGGTGAGGGCCCCTGCACAGTCGGGGCGCTGCCGGGGGCATGGTTGTTTTGGAAATTTGGAACTATCAGGTTCGACAATCGGAAATCGTGAATTAAAAATCGCAAATCGAAAATCACGGAGAGGCTGGCAATCGTGGCAGGGCAGGCTGGAAAACCTGGATCAGCCCCGGTTCGACGGTGACGCCGAGAGCGTCACCGGTAGGCGCGAACGCGATGCGGTCGAAGGCCCCGGGCATGGCCACCGAAGCGACCTGGCGCAAGGTGGGCAGGTGCCAAAGGTCCATCGATTGATTGGCGCCCACCGACGCCAGCAAACGGCCATCGGGAGAAAACGCGACGTCGGTCGCCTCCTGGAAATAGCGGATCAACTCCCCGACGGGCGTTCCATCACGGGTTCGCCAAAGTCGAATGACCCGATCCACGCCGGCGCTGGCAAGCATGGTTTCATCGCTTGAGAACGCGAGGCCTTTGACTTCTTCGGTGTGGATAGTCAGCTGGCGGGCTCGGCCGGAGGGAATTTCGTGCAGCCAAATCGTATACGGCGACGTGAGCGTGTAGGCGAGGTGGTTGCCGTGGGGGCTGAGAGCCATGGCCAGGAAGGGGCTCTCCGGCGAGCGCGGGATGGTCACCCGACAGCGTCCGCTGCGCAGGTCCCAAACGCCGATTTCCCGGTCGAACGCCAGCGCGAGCGCAGAGCCGTCCGAGGCAAAGGCCGATCCGCGGCAGGTTCGATCCGGTTTTTGACCTTCCAGTTTCAGCGGGGGCCCCACCCGGCCCTGTTTCGCGTCCCATCGCTCCAGTTCGAAAGTGTCCTCGTTAACCGAGACCACATCCTCCCCGTTTTCCCCAAACCCCCCGATCCAGCGATAGCCAAATTCCGCAACTGACTGGCGGGTTTCGATGTCGGAAAGCAGCAGCCTGGTGGAGCTGTTGGGCCCATCATTCAGCGTCAGCAGCCGTCGTCCGCTTCGGGAAAAGCGCGGCGTCCAATGATAACGGCTCGGGAACGACCGGGCGGCCGCAGGCTGGTCCGGCCATGTGCGCAGGGTCATGTCCTTGCTGGCGGATAGCAGATGGGCGCCATCCGGCATCCAGGTCACGTCCCAGACCTCATCGTCATGGCCGTCGAGGATGGTCGCCCGGTCGGGCGCCGCGAGGTCGCGCAACTGGAGCGTCCGATCGGATCCGCACGTGGCCAGCCGCTTTGAGTCGGGTGAAAACGCGACGCCCCAGACTTTGAACTGGTGGCCGCCCAGAGCAATCGACGGCTCCATGCGACGCTGGAGATCCCAAATGCGGGCTCCGAGGTTGAATCCGGCCGCAGCGAGGCGGCGGCCGTCCGGCGAAAACTGCAGGGCCCACGGCGTGTCGTCGCAGTCGAGCAAGGTGCTGTCACCGGTCTGCAAGTCCCAAAGATGAATGCCGCGCCGTTCGGCTCCGGCGGCCAGCCAGCGTCCGTCGGGAGACAGGGCAACACGGCGGACGGCCAGGTTGGTGGCGAACACCAGGCGGCGGGCCGGCCAGTCCCAGACCCGAACGCCCTGGTCGGCGGGAAAATATCGGAACGGGCTGGACATCGACGCCGCGATTCGGGAGCCGTTGCGCGCGAGGGCGGCATTCATGCCATCGAGAGGCGGGCCGGCGGGGCGTCCGGCGCGGTCCCAGACCCGCACCTTCCGATCGGCGCCGGCGGTGATAAGGCCCTGGCTGTCCGGCGTGAATCCGACGGACCAGACCACGCCCCGGTGCGTGGGCAGGTTGGTTAGGCACCGGCCGCTGGGGAGTTCCCAGATTCGGATCATGGAGTCCATGCCCCCGGAGGCGGCGCGGGTGCCATCGGGAGAAACCGCGGTGCAGGTCACGGTGGCGGTGTGTCCCGTCAGCACCTGGAGGTGTTGCCCCCGGCAGAGGTCCTGCAGGAAATACCACTCGAAGCCCCGCAGGTCGGGGTCCCGACCGACCGGGATCTGGGCGGCCAACATGCGGCGCGCGAGGCCGAGGTCGTGCCCGCCGAGGGCCTGGGAGGCGACTTGAAGGTCGGCTGCATACCGCTCCACTTCGCGGTGCCGCGCGTGCTCTTCGGCCCGACGCCATTGCAGGGTGACGCCGGCGACGCCGGCCGCGAGCGCGACCAGCAACGCGGCGAGGCTGGCGGCGAGCGCCGGCTTGCGGCGGCACCAGCGCGCGGCGCGCTCCAGTCCGGAGGCCGGCCGCGCGAGCACCGGCTCGCCGCGCTGCCATCGCTCCAGCTCCTCGGCCAACTGCTCGGCTGACGAATAGCGACGCGCCGGTTCCTTGTGCAGGCACTTCAGGCAGATCGTGCGCAGGTCCGGATCGCGCAACCCCGTGGCTTCCGGATCGTCATCGACAATCTGGCGCAGCAGCGCCGGCACGGTCGACGCCACAAACGGAGGCCGGCCGGCGAGGAGCTGGTAAAGAATTGCGCCCAGGCCATAGATGTCGGTGGCGGTGGTCAGGTTGCGGGTGTCGCCCGACGCCTGCTCGGGCGACATGTAGGCCGGGCTGCCGATGATGTCGGTGCTGAGGGTGAGGGCGTCGTCCCGATCTTCGAATTTGGCGAGGCCGAAGTCGGCCACATACGGGCGGCCGTTCGCATCGATGAGAATGTTGTGTGGCTTGAGATCCCGGTGCTGGATGCCGCGCTGATGGGCGTAGTGCACCGCCCGGGCCACCTGGGCAACGAGGCCGACGCGCGTGGCCATGACGGCCCGCTGCGTCGCGGTTCCATCGTGGCCGGCCCCGAGATGGCCGCGCTCGGCCAGCTTCATGGTGAAGTAGGGCTGACCTTGGAGCGCGCCCACCTCGTAGACGGGCAGAATGTTCGGGTGATCGAGCGCCGCCACCGCCTCGGCTTCCTGCCGAAAGCGCAGCAACGGCCCGGACGACGACAGCCGGGCGGGATGCAGCATCTTCAGGGCGACGACCCGATTGAGGCTGAGCTGCCGCGCCTCGTAAACCACACCCATGCCTCCACGTCCCAATTCCCGCCGCAGCTCGTAGTCTCCAAAACGTCGCGGCAACGCCGGCGACGACGGCGCCGGCCGCTCTTCCGGGCTGAAGTCACGCCGGCTGTCATCGTCCGAGAGCGACGCCTGCAACACGCATCGTGGACAGAAACGCCGAGGGGCGCGACCCCGCTCACCGATGAATCGGTGCGGTGGAGGGGACGCGAACGGCGTTGCCGATCAGCGCCGCCGGATAACCATGGCCGGTGCTGTCCTCGGCGGTCGGCCCGGCCGAATCCTCTTCATCGAAGCGCCACTGGGCGATCAGTCCTGGCTCGTCGCCCTGCGGCCCGAAGTGATACAGGTCGAGGACTTCCAGCCCCGTGAACGCCCGGCTCCAGACGCAGATGTCATCAAGCTGCCCATCGAGGGTCACCGGATGGCCGGAGTAATGGCCGAGCTGCAGAATCTCGGTGGTGAACGTCGTGGCCGGAGTGCCCACCCAGGTCAGTTCCGCCGTCTTTGCCCCGTCCACATACAGCCGGCCGCTGACCTCGTCGATCGTCATCACGATATGGTGCCAGGCGCCGTCGGCGACAAAACCGCCATCGAGGCCGAGGCCGCCGTCCCAGACGTAGTTGAAGTTGTCGCGGAAATACCAGCCGCGCACCCGTCCATCCGAAAGCAGCAGCGCGTAGCCGCTGGCACTCGCATCGGCGTATTTGCAGACCAAGCCGCGGGCCACGTAGGCGGAATCGGTGGTCTTCAGCCACAGGGAAATGGTCAACGGCAGAGTGTCGAAGGCGGGGGCGTGGGGCAGTTCCGCCCGGCCGGTCACACCGTCGAGCTGCAGCGTGTTCCCCGCGACCTCGGGCGTGGACAGCGCGCCTGAAACCGCCCGATAAAACCGATGGGGGTACAACCCCGCGTCAAGATCCTGGAACAGGATGGCGGGCAGGTTGCCGACCACGCTTGTGGCCACGTCGGTCCAGCTTTCCAGATCGGTGGAGGCTTGAATGACGACCGAATCTCCCGGCCGCCCCGGCCAGAAAATCTGGCCGCTGGCGACGCCGTCGGTGACGGACACGGCGGACGCGACGGGCGGCACCGGGGAGGTGAGGATGGCGTGCGCGGTGACGAGCGTCTCGGCCGGCACGCTGTCGAAATTGCCGTCGCTGACCACGAGCTGGAATCGGAGCGTGACGTCGGCGTCTCCGGCCGGCGCGGTGAAGCTGGGGCTGGCCGTGTTGGCGTTTTCCAGCGTGACCGCCGGTCCTTCCACCTGGGTCCAGCTGTAGGTGAGAGCGTCACCGTCCGGGTCGTAGCTGGCCGCCCCGCTGAGGAAGACCTTGGTGCCGAGGTCGACATCGACGGCCGGAGTCGTCACGGCGGTCGGCGGCAGATTGACCACGGGCGGGGGCGTGCCGAGGTAGGCGCCGGACCACGTGGCCGGATTGTCGCCCGTGCTGGACGGAGGCCAGGCCTGGGAGGTTGGGAAACAAATCTGGCCGAAGATCAGGTCGATGCAGGCGGCGCCGTCGAGCTGCAGGTTGATGGCCATGGAATGGTTCCAACCACCCAGCAACGATTCAGCAATCCGGAATTCGGCGCTCCAGCCGCCATCGCCCCGCGACACCACTGCCTTGAAGCCGTCGTCCGGCGTCGCCGGTGGAACCAGAGATGTGCCGTCGCCGACCAGCTGCCATGAGTTTCCGTTCTCGTTGACGAAGAACCCGCGATCCCCGGGCTGAGCCGTGGCGTCGGCGCTGCCGTCCGGGTCGAGGCGCACGCCCACGGCGCCCGGGTTTTCGTCCGTGCCGAATCTCATGCCGCTGAAGCCGGCGTAGAGGTAGCCGCCGGCGTGGACGAAGCGGGCCACGGCGCCGTCCCCGAAGAGCACCGGCGTGGCGTTGGCATAGGCGCCGTCAGCGACGTCGCCGTCGAGCACCGGCGCAGCGGCATCCTGAATCGCGAGCGGCAGGATTTGGAAACTGACCGAGGTCGACGTGGTATTGCCATCCAGGTCCGTGGCATGGGCCGTCGCGGTATAAACGCCCGGGGCCAGCGAGCGCGTGTTGAACACATTCTCCGTTGTGGTCAATGGGGTCGGCCCGGCGACCTCCCAGTAAATGCTCGTGGCGGGCACCGAGCCGTCCTCCGGATCCACGGCCAGGGCGGTCACGGCGAGGTTGGCGCCATAGGGCGTGCGCTGGCCGTTGACGAGCCCGCCCGGCAATACTTCCGGCCCGCGTCGCTCGACGACAAACGGATCGGTGGTCGCCACCGTGGTGTTGAATCCGTCGGTCGTGATGACCCGCACGCGGCAGCTGTCACCTCCCGGCAACCGGCGCGCGTCCGCGGTGAAGGTCGCGATGGACGAGTTGATGCGGAGGTTTCTCCAGCTTGTTCCGTCGTCGTTGCTGAATTGGACGGTGTGCCGCAAGGCATCGCCGTCGGCATCGGACGCTGTGATTGAGATCTGCAACGCGGGGCCGGCGGGATCGTAAATCGCCTGGAGCTGGTCGACGACCGGGGCGGCGGACGAGGCGCCGAGTTCGGCCAGGACCACGTCGCCGCGGGTGACCTGCACGCGGGCGACGGCGGCCTGTTTCACGAGAAATTGGTGGATGAGCGAAGTGGCGTTATCGCCGTCCTCGGGGCGGTCGATGACGAGCGGCGACTCGTCGAGGAGGGTTCCGGCGGCGTCGAGCTGGCGCACGCGATATTCATGGTTCTGGCGGCGGGCGGCCTCGAGCGAATCCTGAATTTTTTCCGGGGCGACGACGCCATCCGGCAGGGAGTAGCAGGGCTTGAGTCGCGCGGAGCGGGTGGTGAGCTTGAGGAAGCCGCGGAGCAGGAGGTAGGGGCCGGGGGGCGGCGCGGCCGCGGCCGCGAATCCTTGGGCCGGCAGGAGGCCATTGAGCATGGCGTTGTAGGTCCAGGTCGACGGCCAGCGCGTGGGCGCGTAGCTCAGGAGATCGCCGGCCTGGTTGGGCAGGACGGGTGCGTAACTGACCATGTCGAAGCCGACGGGCGTGGCCGAGAGGGACACGTTGGTGGGGCCGAACGTGCAACTGTTGAACGGGTAGGAGTTGTCCGGCTCGGCCGGAGCGTTGGTCCCGCAGTTTTTGCTGTCGCGGGTTTGGTCGACGTGCTGGCGGCCAAGGTTGTGGCCGAATTCATGCGCCATGGTGCGTCCGCCCCAGAAGGTGTTAAACGTGTTGTTGTTGTTCGTCGGATCCATGACCGCCAGGAAGTGGCTGCCGGGGCGGTTGCCGAGGCCGCCCCACTTGGCCGAGGCATTCTGGTGAATGCCGCCCACGAAATAGCCGCGCGCCGCACCCGGCGGCGGCCGATCGAATCCGTCGTAACTCGCGAGTTCCTCCAACGCCTCGTTCCAATCCTCGTCCTTCGAAAAGTCGAACGGGTCGTGGCAGAACAGGCCGCAGTCGCCGATGAACTCCACGTCGCTCACCTGTTCGGTGGTGAAGCGGACATCGATGGATGGAACCGGCAGGAGGGCGGTGGCCCGGGCGATCATGTTGTTGAAGTCGACGGCATGTTCCCAGGGCCAGTAATTGGGCGCGTCGACGGTCTTCAACGCGGCGAAGACGAACGCCGGGCGATCCACGCGAACGACGGAGACATCGACGGGCGAAGTGGAATTGTTGCCGTAGGGATTGCCGCCGCTTTCATAGATCGCGCCGCCGGGGTTGACGGTGAACTGGAGGCGAAGGGTTCCGGCCCGGACCCATTCAGTGGGGAGCTCGAAGAGGTAATTGTTGGCGGTGGAGCTGCGGTGCGGAGCGAGATCCGTGGTGGTGAGCAGCGTGGGGGCGGTGTCCGGGCGGAGGGGCGAGCCGGGCAGTTCGACGCCGTTCAGCCAGCCGCGAAGTTCGCCGGATGGACTCCAGTTCGGGTTGCCGGTCGTGTTGTCGACGATTCGCGCATAGGCCCGGACGACCGTGCGCTTGCCTTCGACCAGGCGGACGGAGTGGTTCATGTCTTGAATGACCTGGACCGCCTCCAGGCCGACGGCGCCGAAATCGAGCCGGAGGGGCGGGGCGGCGTTGGTGATGCGCCAGATGGAGGAATTCCGCGTGAAGTAAAGCCAGTGATTGTCGCTCCGCAGGTTGTGGCCACCATCGAACTCGATGCCTTGATAGTCGGGATCGACTCCACCAAGATCGATCAAGATAGAGTTGGCCCGGCTGCGCTTGGAGCGCAGCACTTCCTGGCCGTAGCTGCAGCCGCCAAACGGGCCGTTCGGCGTGCTGACCGGCCGGGTGTTGATGAAGATGTAGCTGTCGTCGAGGCCGACATCGGTCACCTGAATGCGACCGTAATTGTCGCCGGACCGCGGCCAGATCTGCGCCTGGGAACCGTCGTCGGGGCTGATGATGTTCAGCCGGCCGGCCGCGGCGCAACTGAACGAGCCGATGATCGGCCCGTCATTCACCGCGGCGTAGAGGATGTCCTTGGTCTCGAGGCCAAACAGGCCGACGGGGCGGGTTTCGCGTCGGGTGGCAAAGTCCGCGACGTTGTAGGCCAGCACGGTGGGCGCCCGGTAGGTGCGGAAGGCGGTGCTCGAGCTGATATCAAAGCGGACCAGCGCGCCGCTGTCGCCGAGGGCGATGCCAACGGTCGCGTTGAGGTCGCGGCCCAGAATGGCCGAATATCGCTTCACGTCCATGGTGGACATCTTCTTCACGCGGCCAAGGACCACATCAGAGATGTTCCCGCCGTGTGCGACGAGGGTGGTTGCCTCGACCACGCTAGGGAGCGGCAGCGGCAGGGAATAGATTTGAAACCGGCCGAGGCTGCCGCCGGCGCCGGAAACCGGCGAGCTGAAGCTGGCAGCGTAAAAAAGGCGGTTGTCATAGACCATGACCGCGCCTGGAGCGTCGGCGTAGATAAAGTTCCCGATGTGCGTCGGGGCGGGAACGCCGACCACCGGCGCCAGGCTCGCCGGCATTCGCCAAAGGCCCTGATTGTCGGAGTAGTAAATAAAGGTGTCATCCCGGGTCACGCCGCCTGGGATGGGCGAGCCGCACCCGCTCCAGTAACTTCGGCTGTTGCCAATCACATAGGGATGGATGGCGCCTGCATCTTTGAATTTCGGCCCGCGGTAGCCCAGGAGCCCGAGCGTGTGCGCATTCCCGAACTCCCCAGGACCGCAGCCACTGACGCTGCCCTGGCCGCCCCAGTAATACAGGCCGTTGTCATAAAATTCGAAGTCCGTCAAATAGGGCTCGGTCATGACCCGGGTGGCCGCGCCGGCCGGCGCAAGGAGCAGTAGTTGGAAGGCGGTGGCGAAGACCGTCATGGTCAGCCAGAGAGAGCGAAGCGTTTTCATAATCATTCACTCCCTACTTGTTCAAAAGCCTGACAAGGTTACAGCCCAACCCCGAGTTGCAGGGAAGCGCCCATCCCACGGTTGGTGGGAGGAGCGGGAGGCTGCGCGCTGCAGCCGGGGATGGCCGCAGCCTTGCGGCGAGGATACCGGCGCTGCCAGAGGCTCGTTTTTTTACCGGCTGAGGACGTCCATCAGGTGGCGCAGTTCGCCGTCGATCTCGAGCGGGTCGGCCACGGTGTTGGCGACGGAAGCCCGGAGGACCTCCCGATAGCGCTGGCGCAGGCGATGCACGGCAACCTTGACCGCACCTTCGCTCATGTCCAGGCGGGCGCCCACGTCAGCGTAGGTCGAGGCCAGCCGATCGCCCTGCAAGCTCGGCACTAATTCGGCGAAGAGATCCCTTTTGCCGGCCGCGGCGTATTCCGTCTCGAGCAGGTTCATGGCCTGGTCAAGCACCGCGACGGCCCAAGCTTGTTCGTAAAGGTTTTGTGGGTTGGTCGCATCGGCCGGCTCCACCGCGTAGCGTTCCTCGGCGTCGGCGGCATCGAACGAGACCGTCCGATCGGCCCCGCGCTTTTGTGCGTTTTGTTTGCGCCACTCGTTGGCCATGAAATTCTTGAGTGAGCCGAGCAAAAAGGAGCGGAACCGGCCGCTTTCGGGCGCAGCGCGCGCCAGCAGGCGCTTGTCGAGAAGGTAGGCGAAGAACGACTGCGTGAAATCCTGGGCGTCATGCGGCGAGTGACCGAGCCGCCGGATGTAGGCATAGACCGGATACCAGTAGCCGCGACAAAGCACTTCCAGGGCGCGACTGCTCTCGTCTCCAGGCTGGTCGCCAGCCTTCAACACGACACTCCAATGCGTCGTGGCAAAGGCGGCACCCGCCGCGCCCCCGGCCTGGCTGTTGAACAGATCACCTGACATCCAGCACTCATCGTGTCACCGCTCCACCTCCCTCGCAAGGCCGGGTTGGTCCGAATGCGTGCGCTACGTAGCGCCGGCGGCCCGTCGTCGGCGCCAACCGTTCGCCAACCAGGTCCGCCCAGACCGCGGCGGCGGGACGCCGCCGGACCTGCACGCGGGGACGCGTGCGCTACGTAACGCCGGCGTCTCGCCGGCAAGTGCCGACGCCTCCCGGCGTCGGCGACAACCCTTCGCCAATCAAGTCCGCGCAGACCGCGGCGGCGGGACGCCGCCGGACCTGCACGCGAGGACGCGTGCGCTACGTAACGCCGGCCGTTCGCGACTCTCGTTCGCGCAGCGGACGGCGGGACACGTGCGCGACGCATTGGGTAATGTCTGGCCAAAAGCATTGGCGACGCCTATAAGCCGCCCATACCCGGATCTCATCAACCCGTGATTGGCCGATGAACAGCACAACTCCGATGAATGAATTGGCGCCCCGGACGTGGCCTCGTCCGGTTCGGACCGCGAGACGGCGATGGAGCGTCCGGCTGCGATGGGTGGCAGCTGTCCTCAGCGTGTTGATCGGCGCAAACCGGCAGGCACAGGCGGCCGCGGACTTGATCTTGCACCACGGACGCGTCGCCACGGTGGACCGGGCGTTTTCCATGGCGGAGGCGGTGGCGGTGCAGGGGGGGCGAATTGTCCGGGTGGGAGCGAATGCCGACGTGCTGAAGCTGCAGGGGCCGCAAACAGAGTTGGTCGATCTGGGCGGTGGATTCGTGTTGCCGGGGCTGATCGATTCCCACGTGCACGCCGCGGACGCCTGCCTCACCGAGTTTGATCACCCGATTCCCACGATGGCGCGAATCGAAGATGTGCTCGATTACGTCCGGGATCGGGCACGCTTTGTGCCGGCGGGGCAATGGATCGAGGTGCGGCAGGTCTTCATCACCCGTCTGCGGGAACAACGGTATCCCAGCCGGGCGGAGTTGGATCGCGCGGCGCCCCGGCATCCGGTGATTTTTGCCACCGGCCCGGATGCCTCGCTGAACACGCTCGCGCTGCAGGCCAGCGGCATCGACCGTCACTTTGTGGTGACCGATGGCGGCGCGGGATTTGCCGAGAAAGATCCGGCGTCGGGCGAGCCGACCGGGCTGCTGCGCAACTGCACGCGTTTCGTGAAAGTGGAGTCGCCGCGCCGCCGCCCAACGCACGACGAAAGAGTGTCCCGCCTGCGGGAGCTCTTGGCGGATTACAACCGGGTGGGCTTGACCAGCGTGTGCGATCGCGACGCGGGCGTCGACGACATTGAGCTGTATCAAGCGCTGCATGATGCCGGTGGCCAGACGGTGCGTGTGGCCCTGTCGCATCATGTCGAGTCGATTGGGCCGGGCGTGGAAGACGCGATCCGGCGCGTGGCGGAGCACCCGCTGTTCCGGCACCCGGACGATTTTCTTCGGATCATCGGCATCAAGACCTACCTGGACGGCGGCATGCTGACGGGCAGCGCTTTTTTGCGCGAGCCATGGGGCCTGAGCCGAATTTACGGAATCACCGACCCGGCCTATCGTGGCGTGCGGTTCATCCCGGCGGAACGTCTGTCCGGCATGGTGCGCGCGGCCTTGCTGAGCGGGCTGCAATTCACCGCGCACTCGGTGGGAGACGGCGCGGTCCACGCGCTGCTCGACGCGTATGCGGAGGCCGCGCGCGCGCAGCCGCTGCAGCCGGGGACGGCGTGCATCAGCCACTCCAATTTCATGAGTCGCGAGGCGATCGACGAGGCGGCGCGGCTGGGCGTGCTGCTGGACATCCAGCCCGCGTGGCTGCGTCTGGACGGCCGCACGTTGCTGAAACATTTCGGGCGCGAGCGCCTGCGGTGGTTCCAGCCGTTGCACAGCCTGTGTGCCGCAGGCGTCGTGGCGGGCGGCGGCTCGGATCACATGCAAAAGATCGGCGCGCGACGCGCCATCAATTTCTACGACCCGTTCCTTGGCCTGGCGACGGCTGTGACCCGGGAGGCGCCGGGCGTCCGCGGTGGGCTGAACCGGGCCGAGGCGCTGACCCGCGAGGAAGCCCTGCGTTTCTACACGATCAACAACGCGCGAATTCTGCGGTGCGCCGATCGGGTGGGCTCGATCGAGACGGGCAAGCTCGCCGATTTGGTGGTGGTGGACACCGACCTGCTGACGTGTCCGGAGCGACGCATCGCCGGGACGCAAGTGCTGCGGACATATGTTGGCGGGCGGTTGGTCTATTCGCGGAACGCCGGGCGTTAGCTTGAAGGACGACTGCGGGCAACCCGGCGACGGTGAAAACCGGGACGAGCGGCGTCCCTCGAGCGTTGCCCGCGCGCCCGGCCTGAGCTTGCCATGGGAGTTGGTGCCCGGTGAAATCGGCGCGTGAAGTCATCTCCGCAATCGCGCCTGCCGCCTTCAGCCCTGCGCCTGCGCGGAATGTCAGCGGCGGATCTGGAGTTTGCGGATTCGGTGCGCGACCTGGTGGGCTGGAATCAGACGCGGGCGGACTGGGAACGGTTCCTTGCCACCGAGCCGGACGGTTGCTTTATCGCGGAGTGGAACGGCGTGCCCGTCGGCACGGCGACCACCACCGTTTACAGCCCGGCCCTCGCCTGGATTGGCATGGTCCTGGTGCATCCGGAGTGGCGCCGGCGCGGCGTCGGCCAGGCATTGCTGAACCATTGTCTCGGCTATTTGCATGGCCGGAGCATTCGCTGCATCAAGCTCGATGCCACGCCCGCGGGCGCGCCGGTCTACGCGGCATTGGGCTTTCGGCCGGAGCGAACGCTGGCCCGCTGGGAGCGTGCGCCGGGCAAGGTTCAAGGAACGGGAGACGGCATCAAGCCACGACCATGGCACCAGGCCGATACGGACCCGATGCTGGCCCTTGATGCGGGCGCGTTCGGCGCGGACCGCGCGCGGGTGCTGCGGGCGCTGCTCGCGGCGGAGGCCCGTGTCGAGGTCGCCGCGGTGGGGCGCGAACGGCTTGGGTTTGGTGTCCTCCGGGCCGGGGCGCGGGCCCGGTATCTGGGCCCGGTGGTGGCCTCGTCGCCGGCCGCGGGTCTGGCCGTGGTCGCAGCGCTCGTGAAGTTCGCATGCGCTGCCCCGATCTTTTGGGACATCCTGGACGAGAACCGGGCTGCCACCACGTGGGCGCAAGCGCATGGGTTTATGGTCCAGCGGCGATTGACCCGGATGTATCTGGGGACGGAGGCAGACGCGGCGGCGGTGGCCGGATGCCCGGAACAGATCTTCGCCCTGGCGGGTCCGGAGATTGGTTAGGCCGGCGTCGCGGTCCCGGACCAGTTGAGCAACCGGCTCGGGAGGAATGCGACAAACGAACTGGCCGCTGGATTTCGCATTAAATGACCGGCGTGGCGGGTGGGGCGCCGGTGCTTTGGCGCACGGCGATCTCGCCGGGGAGCCGTTTGGCCTCGATGGGCTGGCCGTCGATCATCTTGAACATCGTGTCGATGGCGGCCACGCCGAGCCGAAGCTTGGGCTGGCGCACGGTGGTGAGAGGCACGCGGAAATATTCGCTGGAGAGAATGTTGCCGAAGCCGGCGATGGACACGTCACGCGGGATGGCGAGGCCCTGGTTGAGCAGGACGCTGGCGGCGCCCATGGCGACGAGGTCGTTCACCGCCTGGATGGCGGTGGCGCCGGGACGTTCCTGCAGCAGTTGCAACCCGGCCTTTTCGCCGTCTTCAATGGTCGACCCGGCGCCGAAGACAAGGCGATCGTCGGGCTCAACGCCGGCGTCGAGCAGGGCCCGGCGGTATCCGTCGAGGCGCTCTTTGGCGGACGGCGTGGACGCCGGGCCGGCGAGGAACGCGATTCGCCGGTGGCCGAGTTCGATCAAGTGTCGCGTGATCGCCTGGCTGGCATTGAAGTCATCGGTTTCGACAGTGGGAAATCCCTGGCAGAACGGCGCGCGGGGCCCCAGGAGAACGACGCGGGTGCCGCGCCGGCGGAGGTCTTCGTAAATCGGCGCGGTGGGTTCGAGGCGATAGACCGGGGTCAGGAAGATGCCCTCGACGCGGCGCGAGAGGAGACGGCGAACGCCGCTGTGTTCCCGCTCGGGGTTGTTCAGCGTTTGCACGAGGATGACGTCGTAGCCACGTTCATTGGCCTTCTCCTCGATGCCCGTGACGACGCGGGCGAAGATGGGATTGGTCAGGGCGGGGATGACGAGCCCGAACAGGCGGGTGTTGCGGTTGCGCAAGCCCTGGGCGACGGAGTCCGGGGTGTAGCCCATCTGCTCGGCGAGCGTGAGAATCCGGGCGCGGGTTCCGGCGGACACGTCGCGCGCGTTGCGCAAGGCCTTGGAGACGGTCATGACCGAAACGCCGGCACGGAATGCGATGTCTTTGAGTCGAATCATGGGAGGGTGCGCGGGGTGCAACGACCATGGCGGGGCTGGCGCCGTTGGCGACGGAAACTGGGCGGGGCGGGGAAGGGCGGGGTCATGCGACGCTGGAGCCGCTCCAGTTCAGCTTGCGTCGGAGCGTTTCATAAAAGGAGCTGCCGGCGAGGTGGAGGAGGCGGATGCTGCGCTGGCTGCGGCGGATGGTGACGACATCGCCGGAAGTGAGCGGGGTCATCTTCTGGCCGTCGGCGGTGAGCTGCGTTTCGACGCGCTGGCTGAGGACCCTGACCTGAATTTCGGCGTCGAGGCCGACAATGACGGAGCGGTTGGAGAGCGTGTGCGGGCAGATGGGGGTCAGAGTGAAGACGTCTGCGGTGGGGCTGACGATGGCGCCGCCGGCGGACAAGGAGTAGGCGGTGGAGCCGGTTGGCGTGCAGACAATGAGGCCGTCGCAGCGGTAGCGGGTGAGGACCATGCCATCGATGGTGACCTCGAGTTCGACCAGGCGGGGAGCGGCGGCACGGCTGACGACGAAATCGTTGAGGGCGGTTTCGCGGTAGAGGTCGTCGCCGCGTCGGCAGGTGGCCTCGATCAGGGAGCGGGGTTCCAGCACGAGCTCGCCGGCCCAGATTTGGCGAAGCGCGAGGGGCAGTTGGTGGGCCTGCACGTCGGTCAGAAATCCGAGGGCGCCGGCGTTGATGCCGAGGACGGGCGTGCGGGATCCGGCGGTTTCGCGGGCGACCCGCAGCATGGTGCCGTCTCCGCCAAAGACCATCAGCAGATCGACGGCGCGGGCCAGCTCGGCCGCGGAGGCGCAGGCGGAGCCTTTGAGGCCCGCAAATTCGGCGGTGGCGGCCGTGGCTATGACGGCGCGGCGCCCGGCCCGGATCAAGGTGGCAGCGCGCCGGACGAGGCGCGCAATCGAGACCTTTTCCGTGTTCGCAATGAGCCCGACCTTCCGAATCGAATCACCCAGCTTTTTCAATCAACACCAAAAATTCCTTGTTCCCCGCCGGACCGAGCAAGGGCGACTCAACGACGCCCTGCCAATGCTGCCCCAGCTCACCCGTCACATGCCGGGCCAGTTCGTCCAGCACCCGCTGGTGGACAGCCGGGTCCGTGATGACCCCGGCGCCGCGATCGGCTTCCGCCCGGCCCGCTTCGAATTGCGGCTTGATGAGTGCGACGACTTTACCGGCCGGCTTCAACAATGCAATCGCCGGTGGAAAAATCTTGCGCAAGGAAATGAAGGAGCAGTCCGCCACCACCAGATCGAGCGGGAAGAACGGGGCCGGAAACAGGGCCGGCGTGAGCACACGCGCGTTGGTCTTTTCCATCACGACCACGCGGGGATCCTGGCGCAGCTTCCACGCGAGCTGGCCGTGCCCGACGTCCACCGCATAGACGCGGGCCGCGCCCCGCTGCAACAGGCAGTCCGTGAAACCGCCGGTCGAGGCCCCCAGATCGGCCGCGATCCACCCGGTGACATCCAGCGCGAAATGTTGCAGGCCGTGCTCCAGCTTGAGCCCGCCGCGGCTCACGTAGGCGTCGCCTCCCGCCACGGACAACTGGTCCGCGTCCCGCACTGACTCGCTGGGCTTGCGGACAACCTGCTCGTTCAGCCGCACCTGGCCCGCCATGATGGCGCGCTGCGCCTTCTCGCGGCTTTCGCAAAGCCCGCGTTCCACCAGCGCGACATCCACCCGCCGTTTCACGCAACGCGACGCCCGGGATCAGTCATCGACCAATGCGCCCACCAGCTGGCGGAATTTCCAACCGGTGTCGTCGTTGCCCCCCTGGGTTTGTTTCATCAAAACCCCGATCAGCCCTTCCTTGGGATCGGCAAAATATTGCGTGTTGAAGTAGCCGCCCCAGTCGAAGGTGCCGGCGCCGCCGTCGCCCCCTTTCGCCTGCCCTTGGTCGGTGACCACGCCGAACGCAAGCCCATAGACCTTGTCGCCGTTGCCCCAAAGCTCCGGCGCAACCTGCCCGCGCAAAATCAGCTCGACGGTGGTGCGGCTCAGAATGCGTGTGGCGGCGAGCTCACCGCCGTTCAGATACATCTGCAGGAACGTGGCGTAGTCGCGAGCGGTGCTGCACAGACCGGCCCCGCCCGAAAAGAACGAGCGCGCGCCTTTGATCGGGTAGTCTGGATCGTAAAACGTCACCGGCTGCCGGACCCAACGCCCATTCTCCGGGCGTTGCACCGCGACGAGGCGGGAAGCCTTGCCGGCGGGCAGATAAAACCCGGTGTCGATCATGCCGAGCGGCCCGAACAGGTGCTTTTGCAGATACACGTCGAACGGCTCCCCGGAGATCACCTCGATGAAGTACCCCAGCACATCGAGCCCCTCGCTGTAGACGTATTTTTCCCCGGGATGATGGTGCAGGGGCAGGCGGGCGAGACGCTTGACGCTTTCAGCGATGGTGGCGGGCTCGGTGGTAAACAGGTCGGTGACGCCGGCCTTGGCATAGATGCGTTTGAAGCGCGGGTCGGCATCGATGACCCCATAGCCAACACCCGAAGTGTGGGTGAGCAGGTGCCGGATGGTGACCTCGCGCCGGGCGGGTTCGCCGGTCCAGGTACCCTCCGCCTCATTGAAGGATTTCAGCACCTGGGAATTTTTGAATTCCGGGATGTAGTTGGAGATCGGGTCGTCGAGGCGAAAGCGGCCCTGCTCCCAGAGCATCATGACGGCGGTGGCGGTGATGGCCTTCGACTGCGACGCGATGCGGAAGATGTCATCGCGTTGCAGCGGGCGATGAGTGTCGGGATCCGCGAGGCCGAAGGCCTTGTGATAAACAATTTTTCCGTGGCGGGCGACGAGCGCGACGACGCCGGGGATGCGATTTTCCCGCAAGGCGGTCTCGCACATGGCGTCGAGGCGGTTCAGGCGCTCGGCGGAAACGCCGACGCGGGCCGGCAGCGTTTCCTTGAGGGGCGGCGAGTTCTTGGTGGAGCGGGTCTGGGCTCCGGCGGGCGTGGTGAGCCCAGCGCTGAAGAGCAGAGCGAGGCTGAGCGCGATGAGGGGGCCGGCTGGAAAAAGTGGGGACGGCGGCCCCGGCGGACGGAACTCGATGGGGCGAAACCGGGTTGCGGTGGGAGCAGGGCGGGGGGCGACGGATGACGGGTTGAGGTTCATCATGGGGCGGCTGGGTTGGGCGACGTCGGGGGGCTAGGGTTGGCGGGCAACGTGACCTGTTCGATGACGATTTTGGAGGCATCGGCCTGGCCCAGCTCCAGCAGGGCGGCGTTGTCGAAAAGGTCCTGCAGCGTGGCGGACGTCGGGTGGTGCGGCACCGGCTGGCTGGAGAGAGAGCGCTGACGCTGGAGCTCACGCAGCGAGAGCAAATCGAGCGCAACCGGGTCGCGGCTGAAGCGAACTTCATTGAGCGGAACCGCGTAATGGAGCAGCCCGCGCTCCTCGCCTTCATACTGGCAGACCAGGGCGTCGGTCACGCACAAGACCACGCGATCACTGAGCGACGGCAGCGCGAAAAGCTCGGGCACGGCCGACTTGAGGTGCAGGAAATCCGATTCGAAGCGCAGGACATTGTCGACGCTGCCGAGGGCGAGGCTGACCAGGTGTCCGTAGACCCCGGCGGTGTTGTGATTGAGGAGGGGGGTGACGATGACGATCTTGGTCATCTCCCGCACCAGCTTGGAAACGTAGGACCGGCGGCCGACGCCTTCGCCGGTTTTGCCGAATTCGAGATCGCTCCAGAGCAGGGGGCCGACGACCGGCTGATCGGGGTCATAGAACGTCGCGGGGTCATAGCCGGCGTTGAGGCTGCCTTCGACGCGAACGCCATATTTTTCCGCGAGCTCGAAGTAGCCGGCCCGGCGCAAGTCCGCGCGTTGGCGGTCCCAGACGATGATGCGCTGGGGTGGAAGGCCGGCCGCGATGAGTTGGGCGACGAACGCGGCGACGAGGGCGGGGCGTGTGCCGCTGTCGGCGCCGGGAGCCGAGTGGACCTTGATACCGACCGTGTCGTTGGTGGACACGAGGCTGCGCCAGGCGTCGCGCGGGGTGGGCGCTCCGGTCAGGCGGGTGAGGCCGATGGCCGCAAGTTGCTGGACGACGCCGGGCCGGGGCTTGAAGGCCTCGGTGGCCTGGGAGTCGAAGGCGATGACAACGCGGCTGGGAGCGCCATTCGTGAACGGGCCGGACCCGCTGGTGGTTTTAGGCCCGGGTTTGGGTTCGGCGGCGTGGAGGGTGAGGACCGGCCCGCACAGCGCGAGGCTGGCGAAAACAACTTTCAGGGCGCGGGCGGCCGCCCGTAGCCTGGGGTGCGCTGGTGCGTATCTTGACACGTCAATGGGCGGATGGTACCAACCAGCCCAAGTGCTGAACAATAAAAACTGCAACGCGACCGGCGTCATCCGATGGAGTTGCCTTGCGATCGTGTGCGGTGTTTTGGGCTGCACTCCACCTGGCCCGAAGGCGTTGCTCGAAGGGCGCCGGCTGCTGGACCAAGGCCGGGTCGACGCGGCGATTCCGAAGCTGGTCCAGGCCACCGAGCTCATGCCGACCAACGCGCTGGCCTGGTCGAGCCTGGGCGTGGCCTATCATCAGGCCGGACGATTCGATCCGGCGCACAAGGCTTATCAAACCGCACTGAAGCTCGACTTCTCGATGGGCGCCGTGCGTTTCAATCTGGGCTGCCTCTACCTCGACATGAACAACGTCGGCGCCGCGCTCGACGAACTGCGCGCGTTTACCCTGCTCCAGCCCAATTCCACGGAAGGCTGGCTCAAGCTGGGCACCGCGCAATACCGGGCCCGCCGCCTCGACGAGGCCGAAAAAAGTTTCAAAACTCTTCTCAGCCTGCAGGGGCACAGCCCCGACGGCTGGAATGGCCAGGGCCTGGTCCAGGTGCAGCGCCGGCGCTGGTCCGAGGCCGCGAGTTCATTCGCCGCTGCAATCTCCGCCGATACCAACTTCGCTCCCGCCCAGCTCAACGCCGCTGTCCTCCAGCATCAATACCTCAACAACCGACCCCTCGCCCTGCAACATTACCGGCGCTATCTCCAGCTCGCGCCCGACGCCACGGACGATGTTCGCGCCGCCGTCGCCCAGCTGGAACGCGAGCTGGGCGTTTCCGCGCAGACCACGCGCCCCGCAGTTCCCAGCAGCCGCGCCTCGTCGCCGGGCCCGGGCTCCCCAGCCACGCTCGGGTCCGTGTCCACCCCGGCGCCTCCTCCCGGAGCAACCGCCAATGGAGCGACGTCACCAATCGGCTCGCCTTCTGGTCGGACGTCGTCAGCCGGTGGGGCAGCCACGCCTTCGTCCGGGATTTTGGGCGAGCTCCGACCCAACTCGTTCCAGTCAAGTTCCAGCTCCGGACCGGCCCAAGCGTCGAACGCGGCGCCCCCGAGCACAGCCGGCGGCAGCCGCCCGTCAACGAAGCCTGGTGACGTGGCTGCAACGGCGGCGCCAACCGGCTCAACGGCGCCAACGCCAATCCGCCCGCCATGCTCAAGTCGGCCGCCCGAGCCGTCCAAGGCTTCCGGCCCGACGCCGGCGCCGTCGGGCGCGCCTGCGCCCGGTCCGGTTGCCAGCCGTCCCGGCGCCGGGACCGACACCCCGCTGGAGACAGCGCGGGTCCGCGATGGGCTGGTCGTGCGGCCTCCCTCGGACTCCACTGGCGGCCCGGTGTCGCCGGCAGCGAGGGCGGCTGCAGATTCGGTGGATCGATCGGCGGAGAACACGCCGCCGCCGCTGAAAAAAGGTTTCTTTGCGCGCTTGAACCCGTTCAACCGCGGCGCGAAGGGCAGCAATCAGGTCGAAACGGCAACGCCTCCCGCCGGTGAACGCGGATCGCATGAGATTGTGCGTCCGGAGGGATTGCCCGAGCTGGCGCCGGCGGTGACGCGATATGTCTATGTCGCGCCCAAGCGTCCGGCGGACGGCAACCGCGAGGCGGCCGTGGCGGAATTCAAGCGGGGGGTCAAGGCGCAGAAGGCGGGCGACCGCGCCCGCGCCGCGGCGGATTATCAGGCGGCGTTCCGAGCGGACCCGGGATTTTTCGACGCCTACTACAATCTGGGGCTGCTGGCGCTGGACTCGAGCGACACGCGGCTGTCGTTGTGGTCGTATGAAGTCGCGCTGGCCATCCAGCCGGATTCGGCGGACGCGCGGTATAACTTGTCCCTCGCGCTGAAGGCAGGCGGGTATCCGCTCGACGCGGCGGATCAACTGCAAATCATCCTGCAGCAAAACCCGGCCGACGCCCGGGCGCATCTTTCGCTGGCGAATCTCTACGCCCAGCAGCTTCGCCAGCCGGCCCGGGCCCGCGAACATTACCTGCGTGTGCTCGAGCTCAACCCGCGCCACCCGGACGCCGCCACCATCCGCTACTGGCTCGCCGCCAATCCGTAGACTTGCCGGGTCCCGGGTCGTTTGCATAATTCGCCCATGCTCGACATCAAGCTGATCCGTGAGAAACCTGATCACGTTCGTGAACGCCTGCGCACCCGCGGAGGTGGGGAGGAGGCGAAGATCGATCAGGTGCTCGCGCTGGACGAGACCCGCCGGCGCGCCCTGGCGGAGGTCGAGAAGCTGAAGGCGGATCGGAACCGGATCTCGAAGGAGATCGGCGCGTTGATGGGCCAGAAGAAAATCGCCGAGGCCGAGGCGCGAAAGAAGGAAGTGCGCGACAGCGGCGATCGCATTGCCGCTCTCGACCGGGAGGCTGCGGAGGCCGAGGCCCAGCGGGATAATGTGCTGGCGGGCATTCCCAACCTGCCGCATGCCTCGGTGGCCCTCGGGGCCAGCGCCGCGGACAACCCGGTGGTTCGCCAGTGGGGTGAGCCCGCAGCGTTCAGCTTCAAGCCGAAATCCCACGTCGAGTTGTGTGAGTCCCTGCAGTTGGTGGATTTCGCGCGCGGCGCCAAGCTGTCCGGCAGCGGGTTCCTGCTCTACACCGGCTGGGGCGCTCGCCTGGAGCGGGCGCTGATCCAATTTTTGCTCGACCTGCACATCACCGAGCATGGCTTCACCGAGGTGTCGCCGCCCTTCATCATCGGGCGCGCCTGCATGTTCGGCGTCGGCCAGTTTCCAAAATTTGAGGACCAGGCGTATGCGGTCCAGGAAGGACTCGACGGCAAGACGATGGGCTCGCTCTATTTGCTGCCCACCGCCGAGGCGCCTGTGGCCAATATTCATCGGGACGAAATCCTGCGGGAGGCGCAGCTGCCGGTCCGCTACGTGGCCTACAGCCCGTGCTTTCGCGCCGAGGCCGGCGCGGCCGGCGTCGGCACCCGCGGGATGATTCGCGTCCACCAGTTCGACAAGGTGGAGCTGATCAAGCTGGTCAAGCCCGAGGACGGCTATGCCGAGCTGGATCTGATGGTGGGCAACGCCGAAAAAGTTCTCCAGCGCCTGGGTCTCCACTACAAGGTCATCCAGCTGTGCACCGGCGACATGGGCTTTGCCAGCGCGATGACGTTCGACATCGAGGTGTGGGCGCCGGGGCAGGGGACGTATCTCGAAGTGTCGAGCTGCTCCAATTGCGAGGACTACCAGGCCCGCCGCATGAACCTGCGCTACAAGACCGAGGGCGGCGACAATCGGCATCCGCACATTTTGAATGGCAGCGGCACGGCGCTCGCCCGGCTGTTTGTGGCGCTGATCGAGACGCATCAGCAGGCGGACGGCAGCGTGCGCGTTCCGGAACCGCTGCGGCCGTATTTGAAAACGGATTGCATCGCGCCGTCGACCACGGCCGCGAAGTGACGGGCGCAAGGGGGGCGCATGAGGCTGTTACTTGCCAGCAGCGAAGTCCACCCGTTCTCCAAGAGCGGAGGGCTGGCCGACATGGTGGGGGCCCTGGCCAAGGCGCTGGGGCGGGCCGGCCACGAGGTTGTGCTCGTCACGCCGCTCTACCGCGGGATTCGCCAGCGATTCCCCGCCATCGAGCCGTTCGACTACCAGATCGACGTGCCTCTGGGAACGGACCGCGTCGGCGCGGGCGTCTGGAGGCTGCCAACCCGGGAAAACGTCACGATCTATTTCATCGACCAGCCGGTTTTTTATGATCGACCGCAGCTTTACATGGAAGGCGGCGTCGACTACCCGGACAACGCCCGGCGATTCCTCTTCTTTTCGAAATGCGTCGTCCACCTGGCCCGCTACCTGCCATGGCGACCCGAGTTGGTCCACGTGCACGACTGGCAGACCGGGCTCGTGCCGCTGATGATTCTGCATCAGCGCTGGCACGACGCCTGGTGGGACGCGCCCAAAACCTGCCTCACCATTCACAACCTTGCGTATCAAGGCGGGTTCGCCCGGGGCGACTACGATCTCTGCAATCTGCCGGCGGAATACTTCAACCCGAACGGCGCAGAGTTCTGGGGCTACTTCAACTGCCTGAAAGCCGGGCTGGTCTATGCCGACGTCCTGACCACTGTCAGCCCGCGCTACGCCCGGGAAATCACGACCGAAGCCTACGGCTGCGGCCTCGACCCCGTGCTGCGTGCCCGCCAAGCCGTCCTCCACGGAATATTGAACGGCGTGGACTACGACGAGTGGAACACGAAAAACAACAGCCATCTCAAAAACGCCTTCAGCGCAAAATCGCTGTCCGGCAAGGCCGCCGAAAAAGCCGCCCTGCAAGCCGAGATGGGCCTGCCCGTCGAACCCGATATTCCGCTCTTCGGCAGCATCACGCGGCTGGCCGATCAGAAAGGGGTCGATATCCAGCTCGGCGCGCTCGAGGAAATGCTGGCCGCGCCAATGCAGTTCTGTCTGCTGGGCAGCGGCGCGCCGGAATTCGAGCACGGCTACCAGGATCTGGCCCGGCGCCACCCCGACAAGGTCGCGATTCGCCTCGGATTCAACCAGGGTCTGTCCCATCGCATCGAGGCGGGCATCGACTTTTTCCTGATGCCGTCCCGGTTCGAGCCGTGCGGGCTGAACCAGATGTACAGCCAGCGCTACGGGGCGATCCCCATCGTGCGCACCACTGGCGGGTTGGACGACACGGTGGTGGATCTCGCCGAAGATCCGGAACGGGCGACGGGCATCAAGTTTCAGGAATACTCCGTCCGGGCGCTGGCCAAGGCCATCCGCAAGGCGCTGGTGCTGTACGAGACGCCAAAGCTGTTCAGCGAGATGCGCCGGCGCGGCATGCTGCTGGACTTTTCCTGGGAGCGCACCTGCGACGAATACGCGCGGATCTTTGCAAAGACGATCGGGCGCTGAGGCCGATGCGGATCGATCGCTGCGGCCTGCCTCCGTCGGACTGATAGGAGGGGCGCGGCGCCCGTCTGATCGCTACGGTCCGGACTCGACCCGATAAAAGGCGGAACCCGTCGGCGGCGTGGGGTCGGTGAGGATCAACTCAAATCCTTTGTCGACTTGCGTGGCATTGGCGACGACCGACCAGTTGGCCGAGTTCAGCGTCGTCTGGCGAAGCAGCGTGTAAGTGCGGCCGGGGACGGGGAGGACCGAAACGGCGACGCCGGCGGGTGTGGACCGGACCCTGACGATTTTCAGCGAAGCCGGGGTCGTTCCCGGGATTTGCAGGAGGGTGGCCCACTGGTCCATGTCGCGGTCGATGAAGTCGGCGAAGTCATGGAAGCGGGCCCGTTCGGCGAGGAGCGCCGTCCGCAGTGCGGGTTCGCTGGCTGCGGCGACGCTGTCCCAGATGGAATTGAGCTGATCGATCATTTCCCGGTTAATCACCGAAAGGGAGCCGTGGCCGTTCAGCCAGTTGCGCAGCGCCGGAAGGAAGTTCTCCAGCGTTTGTGCCGTGCGAAGGTAGAGCAGCGGATGGGCATTGGCGGCGGCGCGCGCATATCGTTCCGTCGCGTAATAGAGGTTGACCAGGCGGCGTCCCTCCCGGCTGAACACCATCCGGTCTCGAACCGCGTAGAGCACGTCGAGGATCGAGTTGTTTGATCGGGTGAAAGTTCCCGCGCTGGTGGGACCAATCCAACTATCGTCCTCGCTGGGCGTCGGCAGGCATTGGTCAGGAGCAGCATGGGCTGCCCCCATCATATAACACGCGCAGTCGTTCCCTGGCAGCTCCGCGACCCCATAGGTAAGCTCCGAGTTTGAACGCGGGAGCTCAACGCCGGAGAAAAGGTTGAAGCCGCCGCTCGCCATCAGCTCGATCCGATCCTGGTTCAGCCACGTCAGCCAAACCCGGGACTCCGTCATCGCCAGGTCGAGATGTCGCGGCGCTCCGGCCACTGGCAGCCGTTCGACCGATGCGTTCGCGACGTTGTTGGTGTCGAGGCTTCGTTCGGCGGAAGCCAGGTAAACGCGGCCGGGCTCGACTGCGGCGAGGCGAACCGACTCGCGGACTCCCTGCAACCGAAGCTCGCTGAAGTAGCCCGGCGCAACGTTGATCAGCGGAAATGAGACCCACGGTTCGTCTCCGCCCTCAACCAGATGGCGTCGCGCGACCCAGACCGCCGTGAGGCCCTGGTCAGCCGGCAGGGTGTAGGCAAGGTAGAGGTATCCCTGGTTCCTCGAGTCGTCGAAGGGCGGGTGCTGCACCCAGTGCAAATCGATCAATGGTGCCTGGGCTCCCGGCAGGGACAGCACTTCCTCGTCCGCTTGCCAGAGGCCTGCGGAATAGCGGGCCACGCGCACGCGAAAGTTTTGATCCTGGACGACGTAGGCCATGAACGCCGTCGGCGGCCGGGAGCTCAGGTGAGAGTCCGCAAATGCCGCGGCCAGAGGCGGCCGGGCCGGTGACGGCGAAACCCGATTCTCCGCCGGCGGCAGGACCCACGCTCCCCCATCCGGCAGTTGCATCGCGACGGGCCGCCCAACGACGTCAAAGCCGACCGCAAGTTGGGCCTCCGGCGCGCCCGGCGATCCAATGCTATCGTGAAAGTCGACCGGCCCAGCCGCCCCATCCGCAGCACTGAAGAGCAGCTGCGGAAACGGCTGGTCGGTCCAAACCTCGGCCGGATCCGCGCCCACCATGGGACGGACCTCCCGGCTGGCGGGAGGATTGCAGAGGAGCGCCAGGAAGTCGCCAAGCGTGCGTTGAACGAGTCCATCCCGGTGCAGCACCCCGGGCACCGCTTGGGCTGGCCAGGACTCGTAGGCATTCACATCCGTGGACTTGAGCTGGCGATGGTTGAGCTTTTGCACGCCGGTCTCGGACGGATCGGTCCACCCGATGTGAATCGCATTGGTGCGATCGAGAGCCAGAACCGGCGAGACGTCCAGCCCGGGGGTGACCGCGGCCACCGGCGGCAACAACGTCCAACGCGGAGCCAGGGTGCCGAAGATCACGTTCTCGTTGGGCCAGCCGGTTTGCAGTGCGACCATCGGCGAACCTGCATTGTCCGTGGCGACCTGGAGCGCCGGGTCGACCGGGTGGTCGAGACGAACACGCTTCTGGTCAAGCGACAAGCCGCCGGTGAGCTCTTCCGCCCGATACACGGGGTGCGTATACCATGCGTCATGGAGCGGGCTCACATACCAGATGCGACGGTAATATCGATCTTCGCTTTCGGACGGGACACCGTCTGCCGTCTGCTCGGTCACACAGAACCCCACGAAGGGATCACCTTGCGAATTGACGGTCAGTGACGGCCGGCCGAGGTGCCCGGCCTGAACCGTGCTCCGAAGTTCCCAGCCGGAGGCCAGCAGCTGGGCGATTTGGAAGATGCCGGCCTCGCTGCCCGGATGGTAGCGGGCATAAACGGCCGTGGGTTGATGCTGAACCATCGCCGCCGATAAATGGATGGGGTGAGTCCGTTCCGCAGCGATCGTATCGACGAATTGCGCGCTCGCCGGAGGAAGGAGGGATGCGTAGTAGAGGGAAACGCTGTCGTCCGGCTCGAGGTTGGCGACGAAGGCGTGCGCCGAGCCGACCATCGCGAGCGGCGTCCCGCGATCGAGCAGGTTCAGCCCGGCCAGGGTGATCGGCTCCGCCGTCCAGACCGGGGTGGCGCTCGATCCGCGCGTGCTTTTCCACAACCTCCCATCCTGGATAAACCAGATGCGGCGAAGGGTGAACCCGCCTTCGTTGACTTCAATCTGGGGGGCGCTGACTGAATCGTTTTGCACCGTCTCCAAGGACCAGCCGGTCTCGGGATCAGCCCCGTCCGGAAGCGTGAGGTAGAAAAGCGAGGTCAGGTCGTCCATGGAGATCACGTTGGCGGCGACGTGCACCCGGTAATTCTGATCGACGACGATGGACATCGGCGATTGGCCGGACAGGCCGCGAACACTGTATGGATACATCGCCCAGCGCGGCGTGAAGGGCGCCTGGATGACGCGCACTTGCCAGTTCAATCCATCCGAGTAGCCGTAGTGCAATTCCCGGGTGCTGGCGTTGAACCACACGGCATGCGGCCGGCCCCGACGATCGGTCGCCATGGCCAGGCCCTCGCCGGTCTCCCCGTAGTCCTCGACATGGGTGAACTGCCACTGGCTGGGATTATCCGGCGGGCGTTCATTGGCGGTGATCACGCTAGTCACGCCCGTGTTGCTCAGGTTGAGGTCGGGCAGATCGGACCGCGCGCTGGCGCCGTAGCTGTAGACATCAACGGCGCCGAAGTGCAGCTGCAGGGTCACCTGGGCGCTGGCACCCGGCTGCAAATCTCCCAATTCGCAGCTCACGTGATCCCCGATCAACTGACAGGAACCGTGGTCGTTGGCCGAGGATTCCAGGGTCAGCCGGGGTGGCGTGGTCACAAACTGGGGCGATCCGAACGTGAACTGCGCATGCGTGGCGATGGAGGGCCCGAGGTTCGCGATGACAAAGGTGATGCTGGCAGAGTCGCCCTGGGTGACTTGCGTCGGCAGGTCGATGCCCTGCACGGCCAGATCCGCCTGCGGTGCGACGACGAGGACGTTGAACGAGCCGAGTGTCGAGAGTCGCTGAGAGGCGGCCGGCGCCTGCGGATTAAAATCCTCCACCGTTGCCCAGAGCGTGAGCGGCCCCAGCGCCCGGCCTGCATCGGGCGTCCATTGCAGAAGTCCGTTCGGAGCGATGGTCAGGCCGGCCGGGTTGCGGCCCGGGGGCGAGCTGAAGGTAACTGTATTGGCCGGGATGTCCGGGTCGGTGGCGGCAAGCTGGACTTGGAACGAGGCGCCGGGCGTCGCCAGGCGCGTGATCGCGCTGTTGATGTCGAGCACGGGCGGCTGGTTGTCCTCCTTTACGGAGACGTCGAAGGTCACCGTGTCCTCGCGATGCGGCGGATCCGGAAAATCGTGCACGCCGATCGTGACGGACGCGCTGCTGTCGCCGGCCAGTTCATCTGGAGTCCAGGTCAGTTCGCCGGTGGCCGCGTTAATCGTCATTCCGGCGGGACCTGACATCAGTTCGAACACGGGCAGGCGCGGCGTGACCGCGGACTGCAGTTGCGGTGTGAAATGGAAGGCGGTGTTCTCGGCTGCGATGGGCCGGGGCGCGCTCTGGAACCGGAGGTTGGCGAGGTAGGAGACATCCGGCACGGCGCTGGCCCAGCTGGTGCCGACGCGAAGCTCGTCCACCGACCAGGCACCGGTGGAGCGGAGGACGAGGGCCGAAATCTGGCCGAGATCGCGATCGGTGCGCACGAGGGCGGGCGTACCCGGCTCCGGCTGGCCGGCGACGGGATCGATGAAAAGCGACACCCGGTCGTTCTGCGCGGTGAACTCCAGTTTAAGCACCAGCCAATGCGTTTGGCCGACGGCGATCCCCGCCGAGCTGGCCGCCTGGTTTACGCCGAGGAGGTCCTCGACTACCCAGTGGTTGAGATCGCCCGTGCCCGACTTGCCGACGAAGAGGTCGGCCCCGACGGATGCGTCCAATTGCAGACCGAACGATCCATTGACCGAGCCCGCCCCGAGCACCCCTTCGGCCCGCGCCAGAAAGCTGACATAGCGAGTCGTCAAGGGAGTCCCGAGCGGTGTGGCCAGGTGCCGGACCAACGTTTGCAAGGCCGTTTGGCTGCCGATCACCGCGCGCTCCCCGGCGGAAAGTGAACTCGGCGCCGTCAACGTTCCCGCCGCCGCCGTGAACTGCGCCGAGCCCTGCCAGGCATCGCTGAACCCCGAGCCGCCGGCGCTTCCGCTGAGGCGCGCGCCCGACGCATACGCGAAGGGCTCATAGACTATCATCCCTTGAGTCGGCGCCTCTTGAACGGTGAGCTGCAATAGGGCCGACGCGGAGGAGCCAGCGACCCCAGTCGCATTGACCGTAATCTCCACGGAGCCGGCTGCAAAAACATCGGGGTGAATGCGCATGGTGCGAACCCGGCCCGTGCCCAGGAACGAGATTCCGCTGGCCGTCACGATGGCGGGCGCGGAGGAAATCGCGGTGACCTGCACGACGGCAGAGCTGACACCGGGGTAACTAATCGTCACGGGAATATCCAATGTCTGCTCGGCCGTCATGGACGTGGCCGGAAAGGGCAGGGCGATGGACAGGACGGGCGGCCCGGGGATGACATCGATTTGCGCACCGTTGGGCGACTCCGAGAGCGCAAGCCACGGCGGGCCCAGGGGCGCGGTCAGATCCGCGAACGTGCCGCTGCGCCCGGCCGTAGCGGTCAGAAACTTGAACGAGTCGCCCGGTTGCGGGGTGTAGCCATTGACGTATAGCGCGTTCACCATCCCGCCGACGGTGGCGGTCCCGTCAACGAGCAGGCGATCGATCTGCGCCGGATCGATCCCGCCGATCTCGATCTCCATCGTGCCGGCGGGCGCCTGGACCAGGTTGCGCCGGAAGTGAACGAGCCCCGGGCTGGCCCCGGGGCGGATCGTGCCTCCGCCATTGACGACATTGGCGTCGACGTCGCCGTTGCCGTCGAGAGTGCCGCCGTCCAGTTGCACGCCTTGCTGGGCGCGCAGCGTGCCACCGGCCAGCACGGTGCGTCCGGCCAACTGATGATAAGCGCCTGCGCTGGCGCCCAGCGACAGCACGCCGTTGACTTGAACCTCGCCCGAATTTTCAAAGTCGCCCTGCAACGTCACGGTGCCCGGCCCGGCCTCGCGAATGAGCTGGCCTTCGTTCACGAAACGGTTGGGCAGGCCGCCCGAGTTGTAGATCCACTGCAGCCCATCGTTGATGTGAAACTCACCCCCCGGGGCGTTGCGGATAACGGCGGGTCCGGCGCTGCTGGCAATGTTTCCTCCAGTCCATTGGCCGATCCCGGCGTTGACGAGCGTGCCGGCGCTGAGGGAATGGGGGCTGGTGCCGGCGGTGGCGATTCCGCCCTGACACACTACGGTCACATTGGTCCGCAGGTCGCAGGACTGCCAGGTCGTCAAGCCGCGGGCGGTCAAGGTTCCCGGTCCCGCGATAAACCCGCCGATGAGATCCAAGGTGCCGACCGTTGCGCTGCTGTTTTGCCCCACATTCCACTGTCCGGAATTGACGCGGGCGGACAGGTTGGGCGCGGTCCATTGGACGCCGGGCGCCAGGGCGAGTTGGCCGCCGAGAAAAAGCTGCCCGTCTCCGTCAACCGCCGAGCCGGCTCGAAATTCGAACGGCTGCGCGACGGAGGTCAAATGCAGGGAACCAGTGGCGCCGATGATCTCGACGCGCCCTTCGTTGAAGGAGGGCCGAGCCAGGGTCAGCACGGAGTTGGTGACGCGCAGCGTGGCGGATGCACGATTTTCAAACGCGACGGTGAGGGTGGTCGCCTGGGCCGTGGCGGGCGTCTGGACCAGGCCGAAGTTGATGAAGCGCGCGCCGGTGATCACGGTGGAGTCGTTCCACGCGACCCCCTCGATGAGATCAAAGGTGTCGTGGTTCTCCAGCGTGGGCGACGAGGCTGCCACCGCGGTCTGAATCGTTCCATTGGTCCACTGGCCATGCCCCCAGTTTTCGATGGTGCCGCTGAGGAAGGACAGGGCAACGCCGCTGGAAGGCGTGATGAAAACGCCGCCGTGAGCCCGGACGTTGAGCTCGGAAAACGCGCCGCCATTCCAGAGAAATGGGCCGGTGACATCAATCGTGTCCGATCCGGCAAGCGTGCCGCCCCGGGAGCGCAGGGCGGGGATGGTGACCGGTGCGCCCACGGCAAACTCCAATTGTCCGTTGGCAACGTCGATCAGGTAGAGGCCCGGATCGAAGGTGGCGCCCGGGCCGAAAGTGACCACGCTGCTGGCTCCGGAGATGAGGTTGGTGCCGCTACCGGAAAAGCGCGCGTGGCCGAGGTCAAAAATCCCGCCAAACTGCAAAGCGCCACCGGCGCTGGTCGTGAACTGGGACGCGCCCAAGCCGGTGCCGCCCACCGCAAAGGCCAGAATGCCCGCCTGGCCTTCCACGACGCCTTGATTGATCAAACCCGCGTTCAGGGTGGCCGTGCCCGGAAACGCCTTGACCATCCGTCCAGCAGCTAGATTTTCCAATCGATTCGTCGACCCGGCGCCGGTGACCGTCCAGTTCACCGGCGCACCGTTGGTGATATGGATCAGGCCATTGTTCCGAATGGCACTGTCTGCTCCGGATGAGTTGGCGAGGTGGCCTTGGCCCCAGATGATGGTGCCGGCGTTGACGATGGTCATCCGCGCCAATTGCCGGGTGGTGTTGTTCGTCAGGTAAAGCGTCCCGGTGGCACCGATATCCGTTGTTCCGGAGAAATTGGTGGGGCCCGCCAGGGCGCCGCCATTCCAGACGAGCTGTCCGGTCACGCGAACCACGGCCGACGTGACATTGCCGCTGCCGCGATAGATGCCGCTGCCGCCGATGGTCAAGGCCGGTGCGGTGACGGCGGTGGTCCCAGCCAGGATCTGAGTTCCGGTGCCACCGTCGGTGCCAACCGTGAGGCTGGCGGCAGAGAGGCTGGCGGTAAAGCTGACCGTGTAATTACCTGGCAGAGTGATGAGCACATCGTCAGCGCTGGTCGGCACCTGGGCGGAACTCCAATTGGCGGGGACGGCCCAGCTTCCGCCGGCGGGATTATTCCACGAGATCGTGGCCGCGTGAGTGTTGGCGGCGACCAAGGCGACAATTAGCCAGGCGCCGGGGAGACGTCTGCCGTCGACTCGGGGCGCACCGGCTGTCCGTAAGCGTTTGATCCAGATCATGGGCGTTGGCCGCTCTTCGGGCTTGGTCCTTCCTGTGCCCTGGACGGAATTTCGTTACAGGAAAGATCCGGGCTTCGTCCGCCCACGATCGTTTCTTCCTCCCATCGGGCCCGCCCGACCTAGTTCCGAGCTAAGGCCAATCGAGCCCGTAGGCTGACAATTCATGCCGCAGCTTGCGCAGATTCCAGACGTAAATCAGTCGGGTTTCGGTGGCAGCCACCAAAGTCTCGCCATCGGCACTCAGGGCCATCGCGACGATGTTGGGGTGGACCGGTGGCGCAAGGGTGGCGAATTCCTCGCCGGTGGCCGGGGACAGGAGTTTGATTCGTTGGTAGCCCTCGATGGCCGCCAGCAGCCGACCGTCCGCGCTAAAGGCGACAGCCCGATCATTCAGTGGGGGTTCCCGGGCTGGCATCGAGAAACGTTTCGTCCAGGTCGCCGTGTCCCAGATGTCCAGGTCATGCCCCAGAGTAACCAGCGATTTGCCATCGGGGCTGAATTCAGCCTGGCCTTCGTCCCGCGGCACCAGGGTGCGGGGCTGGTCCGTTCGGCCGAGATTCCACAGGTTGATGCCGTAGCCCCACGGGCCGGACGTCACGATCCACTGTCCGTCGGGTGAAAGGCTCGCGTAGGCAGACGCATAATCACTGGCGACGCGCATGGCGGTTCCGCCGGGCGGCCAGCGCAGGACGGCGCTGGCCCGGTAGCCCGCCGCGACCACCGCCTGACCGTCGCTCCGGCAGGCGATGCGACGAAATTCGGCGCCCGGGACGGACCACAGACTGGATGCCTGACCGACCGTCACTGTAACGGCGCCTTCGTTGTTCGTGCGCCATTGCAACGGCCACATCTTCACCTCGGAATCCGAGAGCCCAACCACCGCGGGTTCGCGTGGATGAAAGATGGCCCGCATCCACTTGCCCTCGCTGTGGTGGGCCACCTCCCGGCCGGAACTCAGATCGAGCAGGCGCCAGCCGGACGATGTGCCGGCGATCAGCCACCGTCCATCGGGGCTCAAGCTCATGTTGCGAATTTCCTCGCCCAGCTCCGGCAGGCGGACGAAGCGGAGGGAAGCGGGCGATTGGACGGGCCACACTCCAAAATTGTTTTCCCAGTCGAAGTAACTCAGCCGGCTCCCGTCCCGGTTGTATTGCCAGCCTTGTCCGTCGTGCGTTGAGGATATCAGCTGGCCGGAGACGGCCTCGCGAAAGCGCGTGGTGCCGTCATATCCGGTCGACCACACCACGTTTCCATCTGGGGAAAAGCCCAGGCGTTCGACCGGCGTGACGTGAGCCTGGATCGCGATGGAATGATTGGCGATCCGGTCCCACAGGACGACGTCTCCGCTCCAAAGACCGATGGCGATGCGCCGCCCGTCCGGATGCCAGTCGATGGCGGCAGGTATCGACGCCGCCCGGAAGGTTAGTGACGCCTGCGTATCGCCTGGATTCCAAAACTCAACGCGATCCGTGTGGACGACGGCAACTTCACGCCCGGTGGGCGCTGCCTTCAGCCAGCGGGGCGCACCCGGAACGATGACGGAGTCGCCCGTCGCGCCGGACGAGAGGTCGACGAAACAGAGGCGGCGATCGGCCTGCAGAATTGCGGCCTGGCGGTTGTCGGAGAGGAACGCAACATCGTCCGCGGCGCCGCGCGGCCGTTCGCCGGATTCGTAAATGACCTGCCGGTTGGTCAGGCTCCAGATGACGTCGGTGCCGTTGTTGTAGGCGACGGCGAGGTGGGTTCCGGCGGGGCTGAACCAGACACCGTGGGCCGCTTTGCGCGGGCCGGTGAGTTCCAGCAGTAATTGATGATGGGCGGTTTCGTGAACGGCGATCCTGCCACTCGGGCGCACGAGCACATATCGGGTGAAATCCGAGTCCATGGCTGCGAACTGCCCAGGGATGGACTCGGAGTTCACCCAACGGACGATGGGCTCGTCGATATCCACCAGGCCCAGCAGGGCGATCGCCTCATTGCGCAGCGCGAGCGACGTCCCGCGTCGCGCGGCCTCCGCAACCTCGGCGAGGCCGCGGGCGCGGGCCCCGGCCACGCTGCTGAGCCGTTCGCCACGTGCGGCCGCAATGCGGGCCTGGATCAGCTTTTCCTCCGCGTCCTGGCGGGCGGTTTGGGTCAGGAGCGCCTCCTGCTTGAGGCGGCTGGCGACGTACGTCGAAACGCTCGCGAGCGTCGCCAACAGGACGAATGCCGCCGCCACGGTCGCGGCCAGCCCGGGGCGGCGACGGCACCAGCGCCAGAGTCGTTCTCCCGATCCAATGGGACGGGCCGTGACGGGCTCCCCGCGCTGCCAGTGGGTGAGATCCTCCGCCAATTCGCGGGCGGAAGCGTAGCGGGCCTCGGGACGTTTCGCCAGGCACTTGAGCGCGATCGTTTCCACATCCCGCGGAATGCCCGAGTCGAGCGATCTCGGGGCGGCTGGCTCCGAGTCCCGCACCAGCGACAGCGTCTCCCAGATCGACCCGCCGCGGAACGGGGGGTGCCCGGTCAGCGTTTCGTAAAGGATGGCACCCAGTGCATGAACATCGCTGCGGACATCCGCAGCGCCGCCGGCCGCCTGCTCGGGAGCCATGTAAGCGGGCGAGCCGATGACCGTCCCCGGCGCAGTCAGGCCGGCGTCATCCAGCGGAGCCCGAGCCAGGCCAAAGTCGAGCAGATGCGGTGTGCCCACCCGATCCAACATCACATTCGACGGCTTCAAATCGCGATGCAGCACGCCGCATTGGTGGGCGTAATGAACCGCCTCCGCGATGGTCCGGACACACTCCACAGCGCGCGCCAGCGGCATTCGCCCCGCGTGCAACGCCTGGGCGAGGCTGGAGCCGTCCACGTACATCATCGAAAAAAACGGCTGAGCGCCCCGATCTCCGATCTCGTAAATCGCCACGATGTTCGGGTGCTGCAGGCGCGCCGCCGTCTCGGCTTCCGCCCGGAATCGTTTCAAATCCGCCGGCCGCGCCAGCAGACCCGCGTGCAGCATCTTGACGGCGACGATTCGGTCGAGGCTGATTTGCAGCGCGCGGTAGACGACTCCCATGCCGCCTTCACCGATTTTTTCCAGGACCTGGTAATCCCCAAAAAGGGCAGGGGGCTCCCCCGGACCCGGGCCGGACTCCTCGGGGGTCCGGGTCGCCCCGGCACCGTCGTCCCGATCCGGCTCGAGGTCGTAGCCCATCAGGCCACGCTCCAGCGCACAGGCCGGGCAGACTCCACCAACGAGTTCGCGGGCCGCGCGGGATCCACACCGACGACATGGATGAGAATCGGACATTGACTGATTACCAATTACTGCACCGGAGCGGCGAAAGCGTTACACGCGACGCGGCGCGTCAGCGTTTCAGGACGGCCCACAAATGACGCAGTTCGCTCTCCACATCTCGCGGGTCACTGAGGGTCTCCGCGACTTTGGTCCGGAGCAGATCCCGATAGCGCTGTCGCAAGCGATGCACGGCCACGCGCGCCGCACCTTCCGTCAAACCGACCGCCTGCCCGGTTTCGGCATAGCCCGGCGCGTCCTCGTCACCGGACAAAAACGGGCGAAATGCTTCCAGCAAGGCCCCCTTGCCGGCCCGGTTCCACTCGGCCTCCAGCGTCGCGAAAACATTTTCGAGGAGGGTCAACGCCCAGCGCTGTTCATAGACGAACTCCGGAGAGCGGTCATCGCGAGGTTCGTAACGATAGCGCTCCTCGGCCTGGACGGCATCCAGTTCGAAGGGGGGCTCGCCACCGCCACGTTTCAGGCGGCGGTGCCGGCGCCACTCGCTGGCCAGATAGTTGTTGGCGGCGGCCAGGAGGTAGGATCGGAAGCGGCCTTTGTCGGGCGAGACCGAGGCCAGTTGCCGATTTTCAAGCAGGACCAGAAATATCTCCTGCACGGCGTCCTGGGCCTCGTTCGGGTCACGACCGCGGCGTCGAACGTGGGCGTAAATTGGATACCAGTAGGCCTGATAAAGCTGGCCAAGAGCGAGCTTGGCCGACTCCTCGTCGTGGGATTGGCCGGCGCGCAGGACAACGCTCCAGTGTGTGGTCTGGAAAATCTGGTCGCGTCCGTCCGGGCTGAACCCGTCCGGAGGGACATTTCCGCCATCTGCCCGTGAGCCCGCCATGAGTGTTCGAGGGTGAGGTTACGATTTGGCCCCGGTGCGGCACAATTGAATTGTCGTGGGAGAAAAGGGCCGCGGCAGTTAGGCAACCGGTTGATTGATTTGCGACTCAAGCCATCGGAACCCACCGGACGGAAGCAGCACGAAGAAGGCGCCAGCCGGCCTCCCGGATTTTGAATACATAACAAACATTGTGCGCAATATATATCAATTGACCAACCGGCGGGCTCTGCTCTTGTCTGCGGAATCCAGCCGTTTTCCACGAACGCTCAACGGCCGTTTTCGTTCGCCTTCCCTCGACCTCCAGGCACCCCAAGCAATAATGCTTTGTGACTCACGGCTCCAGAATCAGCCGGTAGAAGCTTCTGGGCCGGGATCCTGACTCCCGATCGATGAATAGCCCGACCGTATCAGTCGGAGTAACGGCCTCGCCCAGAAAGCTCCAGGTCGGATCAAGCACGTCGGGGCTGTGTTCGAGGCGATACGTGAATCCCGGGTGTGCCGCGAACGGCAGATACAAGTCGTTCCCCACTTTTTGGGGATTGCTCAGACGCATGGCAGCCGACCAATCCGGCGGAACGATGGTGAGCGGCGGACTTTGTCCGGTGAGTCCGTTGGTCGTCCTGGCGGTAATCACCACGTTGGATCCCCAGCCGAAGGCCGTCACTTGCCGGAACCAACCCGCGGCAAACGGATAGTCTCGCGGAAGGCCGTCGCTGGGTTCGGACACGAGGTCGCTCGGGTCAATTCGCAAGCGAGTGCCGTTGGCGCGGGTCGCGATCAATTGCAACGGGATACCCGTTCGAATCAACACGGTCTGATTTTCAATGTTGCGCGGGCTGACGCTGACCAGAAATGGATTTCCCGCCGCGAGAGGCGTCGCCGAAGTGGGCTGCGGCGTAACGGCCACCAACAAACTGGTCAGTTCGACGTCCTGAACGGTGATGTTCAAGTCAACCAGGGTGAAGCCTGGGGCTGAAGCTGAAATTCGGACTGGCTGACTGCCGTCCACGACGTGGTCGTCGACCAGCGTAATCGGAAACACCGCGCGGCTCTGGCCGGCGAGAAGCGTGACGCTCTCGGGAACGATCAACTCGCCTGGATCGGACGATTGCAGGGCCACGACGAGGTTTGATGTCAAAACACCCCCTGCTTCCACGATCAGGCCATTGGTGATGAGACCAAGCCATTCCCAAAATGGCCCTTGGAACGAATACCCGACCCGGAGCGATGCGGGTTCATTGTCGGTGAGATTGATGGCCGCCACCCCGTCGACCCAGTTCTCGACATGCGCCCGCAACTCCACGGTCTCCGGACCTTGCAGAATCTTGTCGTCCGTAATGCTGAACGATGTCACCACGGACGTCGCGCCGGCCCGCAGGCCAATCGTCGCCGGCAAGGAAACGCGGGCCGGAGCGCTGGAGGTGAGGAATAGGTTGATGTTCGTGTCGGGCGGCGGAAAGACATTGACCGTGAGGGAAATGAATCGCGTGCCCTCGGCGGCGATGGTCACGGGCAGGGCCAGACTGATGACGGCCGATTCGTTGTCGTCCACCCGCACCGACAACGGTCGGACGATCACGCCCGCCGCGTCGGCCGCGACGCTTACAGAGCGCGTCGCGTTGCGCAACGTGTCATCGAGAATCGTCAGATCGAACGTCACGTTGGTGTGGCCCGCCAGCAGCCGAGCCGTGGCCGGCACCTGAAGAATCGGCGGCCCCAGCGGTCCAGCCAGGCAACACGGCGCGATGAGGGTGAAGTCGATATCCTCGTCGTAGGGAGTCGTGACGGTAACTTCGCCGGCGTTGGCTAACAAGCCCGCACCTTCGGTGACTCGCGCTGGCAACTTCAAAAAGCCGGACATCGGCAGACTGCGAAACGGCGGGCTCGTTCCAAGATGTTCAGCTCCATCGTCGACCGTCAGGACGACATTGGTCGACACCGCGCTGACGACAACCTGCCCCGTCCAAACACCACCCACAAAATCGGAGAGGACATTTGGGGGCACCCCTGTTGGAAACGCGCTGCCGTGGATACTCACCGAGCCAGCGAAGGAGTTCACCAAGTCTCCAAACGCATCAACGGCGCGGACTTCGATCGAAAAAGGCCGGCCAGACAATCGTAACGACGGAATGGAACCGAAGACGAAGTGATCGAGTCGCCCGTGGACGGCGTCGTCATTCACAATGGTCACGCGTCCCTCGGAGCGGGCCCGCGTCGCCCCAGCGGTGAAGCCCAGGACGACCCGATAGATCTTGTCCGGCTCAGACGTCGTGTTTCCATGAACAAAGAGGTACGGCACTGTCACTCGTTCTTGTCCCGGAAAGAAATAGACATAAGTACTGCCGGCGCCGGGCTCCGGAACCGGGCCCGTCGAGTCGGTAACGGCAAAGTAAACAACCACTGGAAGTGCACTCGTCGTTGACAACGTGAAAATCAAGTCTCGGGCGACGATGGACTCGTCACCTTCAGGATAGGTCACGTCCTCGACGTCGACCAGCGGCGGTGAATCATTGTCGATGATGCGCACGACTGCCGGCAACCCATCGGCCTCCGCACCGCTGGCCTGGATCAGCTCCATCGAGAAGGTCTCCTCAGGCTCATACAACCGATCATCGATCAACGGCACATTCACTGTCAGATTGGTCACTCCCGGAGCGAAACTCAAAGTGCCGTGGACTGGGACATAATCGAGCTCGGGCGTCGCGCTGTCTTCTGAACGGGACATGGCGAGGTAATCGACGGACACCCATTCGGGCGAAGGGCTATCCAGCCGCACGGTGAATCCGACTTGGCCGCCCTCGGTCACGGCCTCGGGCGGACCGCCGGCCACTCTGACGATCGGATTAGCCACGAGGAAGCCGACCGTCTGTCGGTTGTCATCGGGGTTTGCGTCACGGAGGTCTCCGCCCACCGAGATTTCGTTCGTATTCCAGCCCGGGTGCACGGTCGTTCCGAGGAGCGTTCCGCTCCACCCACTCAATGGCGGCACGGGACCAAACTGACAAATCCACTCGCCTTCCGACTGGAAGACCGTGGCGTCTGGCGGGAACACCCGCAGGGTAGATCCGGCGGGTAGTCGATTGGTCAGCGATACCGTCGACAATGCCTCCGGTCCATCATTAAAGAATGTAACGTCGATGCGAAATTCAGCGGCGCCCAATCGGCCCCCGTCAACTTGTCCCACCGTCAATGAGAGCTCGGCCGAAGGCGGGTCATTGTCGATCACGCTCACCTCGAGGGGTCAACATAATACACACGGTTTCAATAGTCTTGATTATAACGTTAACTCGGGTTGGTTTCGAACTGCTGACGGAACATGATTGCCCGCCTTGATCGCTCGAACGGCGGCCTGAACTGCCGGGTGTTCCAGCGCTTTGACTTCAATCACCCACGGCGCAAACCGAACTACTTGCTTTGCCGCCAGGATGCCGCGGTCGATGAGTTTCCTGACGGTGCGTTCACTCAGTTGAAGCGCCTGCACGGTCTCTTGCAGCGTCAGCCACCCGTCCCGTTTCGTGAATGCGGCAATGCCATGCGTGTGCCGAAAGCCGTTTACTCGCGAGACGCGCCAAGCATTTCCCTGCCCGGTGCGGTAACCCAATCGGTTTAGGACGGTAGCAATGTTTTCGTCATCACAGACCTTGGCCAACTCCGCGACCAACTCGATGAGTTTGTCGTCCGCACTGAACCGGTTCATTCCGCTCTTATTGCGCGGAACTCGAAGTTCCGTGTGGACACCGCCCGCCCAGTGAACCTGCAGATGGTACTCAGCGGGCTCCTCCACTGGGTTGATGACGATCTCTTGAATGACGGTGCGCAGGATTTGCTTTTTCAACTCGAGCGAGGTGCGAGCATCATCCCAAAGATTGGGTAGATCGTTGCCCATTTCTATGAGCTTGTTCTTTTGCGCTTCGGTGATCGTGACGGCTTGAACCTCGACGTCTTGCTGGCGGGCCTCAAGTTCGGTGACCTGCTGCAATGCCACATTCCACCGTTTCTCCAATTCACCTGCCACCAACCGATTCTCGGGTTCAACGGCATTGTATTGCCGCTGGATTCGATCCGCTTCGTAACGTGCTCGCTCAAGCGCCAGCCTAAGGGCCTCCTGTTTGTCCCGATCCACCACCTGAGCCTGCTCGTTGATCTGCACTGCCGCTTCGACTCCAGCCGGAGCAATGGCCTGCAAAACTTCGATCACGACTGCCTGATCCAGGCGCACGTTGCCCACTCCCATGCAGGCAGCGCTACCCCGTTCCTGGCGGTCGCCCATACATAGGTAACGGCCGACTTGCCCATTCTTTCCCGTGTATCCTACTCGCAGCTTCCGCCCACACCGTCCGCAACGCAGCAGCCCTGAGAGCAACGCTGGGCCGCTTTTTGCTGCGCCTCCTGGTTGACCCGCTCGATTGGCCAGGTTGTTCGCCATGTGTTGTCGATTCGCCAAGTAATCCAACCACGTGATGTAACCCGGGTGATGATCCTGAATCAACACCTCACATTCAGCGAGGCTCTTGTAATCGCGGCTGGAACAAGTTCGCATCCGCCCGTCCTTCACGACGGTTTTGGTGACAGTTCGGCCGTACACGAATGCTCCGGCGTAGCACGGATTGCTCAGGATCTGCTGCACTCGGCTCAACGTGGCTAACTCCCAAAGCACTTCCTTTTCGCGCGTCCTCGGTTTGGTTCGAGGCAGCAAGATGCGCTCCTCTCGTAACCAGAGCAATGTCTGCCGCACACTCCCCAACTCTCGAAACTTTCGAAAAACCATCTCGATGGCTTGCTGAACTTGGCGATCAGGCGTCTTCTCGATTTGGCCTTCCTCGGATCGGACGAAGCCGACCGGCACTTCCCAAAGGGCACATCCTCGCTTGACCTTCTGCAGATAGGCCTGACGTGCGCGCTGCCGCAACAGTCCGAGTTCAAACTCGCTCATCGTGCCCTTGAGACCAAGAAGCAACCTGTCGTTGATTTGCTTGGGATCGTAAATGCCGTCCGCGTCAATGATCAGCGCGTTGGTCAGCGCACACAGATCCACCAGGTGGTGCCAATCTCGATTGTTCCGCGCCAAACGGGACGCTTCCAAAGCCAACACAGCTCCGACGGATCCCTGGCACACGGCGGCTAATAGGCGCCCGAAACCGGGTCGATCTTGAAGTCCACTTCCAGAACGGCCCAAGTCTTCGTCGATCGTCACGACGTGTTTGAACCCCAGCTGTTCAGCGCGTTGAGCCAGGTGATACTGACGCTGCTGTCCTTCGCGATGATGCAGCACCTGTTGCGCGGTCGATTGACGAACGTAAACGTAAGCGCTGCGCTCAAGATGTTCCGGCCGGATCTTCTCATTCATCTGGCGTCCTTTCCTTCGGCGGATTGAGCACCAAGCTTCGCAGGATCTGCTGCAACAACTCGCCGCAGCGCAGCTTCTGGGCCGTGGGCAACTTGTCCCATAGCCCTTTCTCGCGAAGGGCCAGTTGAGTTTGATGACATCGGTCGGTTTTGGCTTTGCGCATAATCTCCTTCTGTTGAGGTTGAGGGTGACGACACGCACGAGCTTGGACCTTTGTCTTGGGGGTGCAAATGATGCGCCTCCCAAACCGTGAGAAGCCGCAGAAGAGCTTGGATGGCGATTCGAGGGCTGGTGGCCTGAGTCAGCCGATTGCAGGTTGCTGGGTCGAGCATCCAACGGGGCACGCCCAACCGACTTCCGTCGTCGAACTGCACGGTGACGACTTCTTCTTGGAAGTGCTTTATGGTGCGCACCACCCGGAGGTCCGCGCCGAAACGGGGGTGATGGCGGTATTCGATTCTCTCCATGCCTGCTTGATGAGCAGTATGGGCACGCTCTTCTGACCGAGAGATTGGCCGGGACTCAAATCTGCGTCGAGGGCATTGGTTAACTCGACGAAGAATCTGGGATCGACTTCGTCGAGAGCATTGTCGATCAAGGTGACCGCCACCGGCAGGCGGGTCACTCCAGGCGAGAACACGATCGTGCCTTGGCGCGGCACATAATTACGCCCGCCCACGGCCGTTCCGTCCACCGTGCGGAACTCGACGGAGACGGGGACCCGATTGGAGGACTCCAGCGAAATCTCAGCCACGTCGGTGGCTCCGCTGGCCTCGCGCACGGTCAGCCCCGTGATGTGGACGAGCGGCGGCCGAACGACAACGGGAGTGAAGGCGGTGTTATTGGTGAGGTTCGACTCCGGGAGGACTCGCGGCATGGCGGTGTAGTTCGAATACAGCCCGGTTGCGGAGGAGATTAGCGTCAGTGAAACGAGGGAGGTAGCTCCGGGCGACGTGAACGCGAACAGACAGGCGACCTCCCGGCCGTTCAGGGTGCAGGCGGCGCCGTCGGCTTGGGGTGTGATCGTCGTGACTGCAAACTCTGGGGGAACCGAATTGGTCACCCGAACACCAACGGCGTTCGTGGGGCTTTGATTGACAAACCCGAACTGCAGCTCAAACGGTGCGTAAATGCGGGGCGTCCCAAGGGCCATCGCCACGACTCGCGGATCACTGGCGGCTCGGGCTGCCGCGACGGAGATGGTCAGCACAGCCAGGAAGACCAACCATCCTCCGCGTCGGCTCGCGACTTTGCGCCGTCTCCTGCTCCTGCGACCAACCGGGTTCGGCTGATGATCTCCGGCCGTCTTGGCGACGGTCGGTTGCAACTGACCGAGGGGTCCCCGCGCGACACTGATCGAAGATGTCATAGGCAAAAGCACATTACATTCGTTGTGATCGTCACCCCTCCTTAGGCTGGGAACGGAGTGAGGTTAATGAAAACCGCGGGAAAACCAACCAGAATTTAGAATTCCGTTGAAAAAAGCCTTTTACCCGGCCAATAAACCTACGTCATGAGTCAGGCCGCGGATTGCCAAAGTCGTTCGGAGGGCAGCACCGACGCATTTCCGTCGACCCAGTGGTCGCTCATTCTGGAAGCCGCCACCGGCGACGAACCTTCATCCCGCGAGGCGCTCGGCCGTCTCTGTGTCCTTTATCGCGAGCCGATCCGGACCTGGCTGCTGCGAACGGGCACACGTCCGGAGATGGTTGACGATCTCACACAGCGGTTCGTCGAGCATTTGCTGAGCGCCAACCGACTCACTCGAGTGGAACAGCGGGAGACCAAGTTTCGGACCTTTCTCATTGAGTGCCTTCGACGTCTGGTGAGGGGAGAGTGGCGCAAGGAAATGGCGGCCAAACGCGGCGGCGGGATCGCGGTCGAACCCCTGGACGATCAAGTGGGCGCCGCGCCCCCGGAATTCGACCGGTTGCTCGATCGCGATTTTGCCGTCCACGTGCATCGACGGGCCATGGCCCGGCTGGAAAACCGCAGCACGGCCGAGCCGCGGCGGACGCGGTTTGTCACTTTGCAACGTTTCACTGGGGCCGTGATGTCGACGTTTCCTATGCGGAGATTGGCCAGACCCTTGGCATGACCGCCAATCACGTGAAGAAGGCCGTGTTCGATCTGCGGCAGGACTACTACGACGCCTTTCGGGAGGAGATCCTGCGCATCGTCGTACCGAGCGCAGTCGAAGCGGAGACACGGTATTTGCTTTCCCTGGTGGCCGAGGCAGCCGCCGCGTCGGCGTTGGACCCCGCATCGGCAGGTCCTCGGTAACTTCGCGCGAGGTCGTGCCTGGGATGAGGAAGACATGATGAGCGGCCAGTCCGACCCGCATCTGCCGGGCGAGAATCTTCCATCGCCGCCGACCGGCGCCCTCGCGGGGCCGATCGGGTTTCGTTACTTTGGCGATTTCGTGTTCCTGGGAGAAATAGCGAGCGGAGCCATGGGAGTTGTTTTCAATGCGCGCCAGGTCAGCTTGAACCGACGAGTTGCGCTCAAACTTATCCGCGCCGGGCAATTCGCAACGGAAACCGACCGGCGGCGTTTCCAGCGGGAGGCGGAAGCCGCCGCGCGACTCGATCACCCGAACATTGTTCCGGTCTACGAAATCGGCGAGCACGAGGGCCAACCGTTTCTGGTAATGAAGCTCATCGATGGTGACAGTCTCGCGGAAATCCTCACGGGAGGTCACCCTCTGACCCCGGGGGGCACCTGCCCGCCCGATCCGCGGTGGTTTAGGTCTGTCGAGCGAGGCTCGGGCGGGTCAATGATCCGAGGTCGTGCGAGGAGCGATGGGCTGCCGGCAATTCCTTACCATGCCGCAGGCAAGCTGATCGCGAAACTCGCACGGGCGGTCGCGCATGCTCACGAACGTGGCGTCTTACACCGTGACATCAAACCCGCAAACATTTTGATCGATTCGGCGGGCGAGCCATATTTGACGGACTTCGGCCTGGCCAAGATGCTTGAGACTTCCAACGACTTGTTTCGTTCGGGCTTTGCCAGCGGCATAGTGGGCACGCCTGCGTTCATGTCGCCGGAACAGGCATCAGGCCAGAGCGGCGCTGTTGACGTGTCCAGCGACGTGTACAGCCTCGGCGCCGTCTTGTACGCCATTCTGACTGGTCGGCCTCCCGTGCGCGCGGATTCCATCCGCGACACGCTTGAACAGGTTCGTCGGGTCTCGCCGCCCTTGCCGCGGACGATCAATGCCGAAATTCCGATCGACCTCGAGACAATCTGCCTGAAATGTCTGCAAAAGGATCCGGCCCACCGCTACTCCACGGCGCGAGAGCTGGCGGAAGACCTCGAGCGATGGCTGGGGGGAAAGCCTGTCCAAGCCCGCCGCGGATCGAATTTGGCCGGCCGCTGGTCCTGGTCCCGGCTGCCGCGCCGTCCGATGGCGATCATGTTGAGCGCAGTTTTGTCAGTTGGTGGAATCACTCTCCTGCTCCGCCATCAGTCCCCTGCCCCATCGGACCCCTCTCGGGGCTTCGATGAAGGTCACCGTCGATGGCAGGTGGTCTCCGCCGGGCGCGTGCAGGCGACCGGGGGAGGCAGCTATCGGCTCGACGCCCTGCGACAGGTCACTGTCGTCCTGCCCGACAATCCGGCGACCGGTGACGTCATCCGGATCTCCGGCCAAAATCGAGGTGGGTGGCGGCTCGAACTGAGCACCAACCAGGTCATCCTGACCGACAACCTTGGAGCGGATGTCGGCCGGGCCGGGCACCATTGGCAGCCCCATGCCGATGACCGTCAATGGAGCGGCGTCTCCATGTCCGCCGACGGAACCAAGATCGTCGCGGTTGACTTCGGGCTGCGCGAACACGGCGGCTGGGTTCATGTTTCGACCGACGGCGGGCAAACGTGGGTGCAGCGCGGCAGCCAACGGTATTGGAATGACTGTGTGATCTCCGCGGAGGGCGGCACGATCGCGGCGGCGGCGCTGGGCAAGATCTACGTGTCGACAAATCTCGGCGCGACGTGGACGTCCGGCCCTGAGCGGAGAAACTGGACACGTGTTGCCAGTTCATCCGACGGGCGCCATCTGGTGGCGGCGGACAACGGAACGAATGTCAGCGGTGGCTTCATCTACACTTCAGACGATCGCGGTGTCACTTGGCGGGCCCGTGGGGAGCGCGCGAACTGGTATTTCGTCGCGTCGTCGGCGGATGGCCGTCGGCTGGCCGCCGCGCCGGGCGAAGCCAACATCCGGGGCGGGACCGCCCGGGGGTTTGTTCACACGACCTCGGACGGCGGAGGGACCTGGACAGCGCATTTGACTGACCGAGAGCGGCAGTGGAAAGGCCTGGACATGTCGACCAACGGCGCGACGATTTGCGCCATCGAAGCGAATGAAGGACGGGCACCGGGCGGGCGGCTGCATTTTTCCCGGGACTTTGGCGAGACCTGGAGCGAGGTGGGGCCTCTTGCCTATTGGTCGCGCCTCCGCCTTTCGCCAGACGGTCGGGTCTGGTATGCCGCGCAAAGCGATCGGCCCTCTTCTCTTCCGGTGATCGTGATATCCACCAACTGGGGCGAAACCTGGCAAACAACCAGCGAGCCGCGCTATTGGTCAAGCATCGGCCGATCGGGCAATTTGCGAAGGTTGGTCGCCACGGCGGGTTACTTCGAGCGGGGATTGGGGTGCGGCGTGTTCATTTCGGAACCCAGCACGGCGCCGGGTTCGGTGGCCCGTTTCGAGGCAGCGCCCGGGGCAGCGATTGAATTGCAATATGTCGGCGAGGCCCAATTCAGGGTGCTGCGTGCGCTGGGCTCGTGCTTGATTGACGGAACCCGGGTGGAACTTCCGGGCGGCTCAGGAGGTGCAATCCGCGGCCACGACGACGAAACGCTACAGCGGTGACCGACTTCGTCAGCCGCGCTCGCCAGGCGGAACCGGCGAGCGAGTCTGACAGCGGCCCGGCGAGTCGGAAGCGACCCAACTCGGGACGCTCAGCGATTCCCCCAGCCAAAGCGGCTGGGTCGGTTGTCCTGCCGGCCGATCGGCCAATACACGAACCAGTTCTTTCCAATCACATTCTCCTGCGGAAACGATCCCCACGCCCGCGAGTCCGAACTGTTCAGCGTGTTGTCGCCCATGACCATGAAATGGTTGGTCGGGATTGGAAACACCGACGCGCTGTCCGGGAACAGCGGCGCCACGGGAAACGTGTGGTTGTTCACGTGTCCGGAGAAACGGCTTTCCGCGGGTGGGTCGGCCGGGTCGAAGGAGTAGACGCGCTCGAAATGCGGCGTGGACGCGTCCAGGCGCCGGCCATCGATGACCAGATGCCGATCGTCGCCAATCTGGATTTTTTCGCCGCCCAGCCCGACGAGGCGTTTGATGTAGAACTGGCCCTGTTGATCTTCGCGCATGGCCGGAATGTTCCGGGTTTCGAAGACGATGATTTCGCCGCGCCCGGGCGACCGGAAGTTGTAGGTCAGCCGGTCGACGAACAGATGATCGCCGGCGAACGATTTGAGCTTGATCAGGGTGTCGCCGGTTTGGAACACACGCTCGCTCGGCCGTCCGTATTCCAGAAGCCCGGCCCGATGCAGCAGGTTGTCCGGCGGAAACCACACCGTGTAGCTGCGGTCACCGACGACAAACGTTTGCTTCAGGTTGAAGAGCAGAAATTTCGTGGGCTCGTCGCGTGTGCCCGGCGCGAGCTGGCCCGGGCCGGTCGCCTGGACAAAATCATAGCCCACCCCGGACCACCAAAAATCGATCAGGCGCGCGAGCCGGTTCGGGATGACGAACGCATCGGTCCCCGGGCCGCGATCCGATGTGGATGTGACGCCATAGAGGGTCGGCTGCATGGAGCCGGTGGGGATTTTGAACGGCTGCGCGAAGAACGTGCGGATGGCCATGGCGACGGCTATGGCCACGAGGAAGACCTCGACATTTTCGCGCAGGCCGGCGTTGGGATATGGCCGGAGCCATTGGTTGGCGACGCCTTCGAGGCGGGTCATTTCCGCTTCGAGCGCCCGTCGATCCCGGGTGGCGCGGCACGCATTTTCCAGGCGCCCGCAGGCGGCGGTGATGGCCTCGAGCGCCGGGGCGGACAGCAAATCACGCTGGGCGCTCATGAGCTTCCAGACGTGCCGACGCAGGTGATTGGCCTGGCGGACGGTCCCGGACAGCAGCCAGTTCAGGCGGCCTCCCCGCGGCGGCTGCGGACCGTCGGCGGACATCGACTGGGCAGGGGTCCCCTGCCCTTGGTCTGTCTTTTCGTCACCCTGTTTCATCGGCAATTGCCCATCCTTGATCGTCGGCCGTGGTCGTCAACGATTGCCCCAGCCGAACCGACTGGTGCGACCGTCCTGGCGGCCGATGGGCCAATAGACGAGCCAATTCTTTCCGATGACGTTGGCCTGCGGAAACGAACCCCAAGTGCGCGAGTCGGAGCTGTTGAGCGTATTGTCGCCCATCACCATGTAATGGTTGTCGGGAACCTGAAAAACGGCATTCGCGTCGGGAAACAGCGGCGCCAGCGGGATCGCCGGATAGGCGCGGTTGTTGACGTGCCCTGACGGTTTGCTTTCCGCGGGCGGATCGGATGGGTTAAAGGAATACACCCGCTCGAACCCGGGAGTCGAGGCGTCGAGCCGCCGGCCGTCGACGACCAGATGGCGGTCGTCACCAATTTGAAGCTTTTCTCCGCCCAGCCCGACGAGGCGCTTGATATAGAACTGGCCCTGCTGGTCGAGGCGCATCGCGGGGATGTCTTTGGTCTCGAACACGATGATCTCGCCGCGGTGCGGCCGCCGAAAATTGTAGGTGAAGCGGTCGACGAAGAGATGGTCGCCCGCGAAGGACTTCATCTTGATCAGGGTCTCGCCAGGCTGGAACACGCGTTCCGACGGACGACCGTAAAGATCGATCAACCCGGCGCGTTGCAGCAGGCGATCGGGCGGGAACCAGACGGTGTAGGTCTGGTCACCGACGACGAACGATTGCTTCAAGTTAAACAGCAAAAATTTCTTTGGCTCGTCCCGGGTTCGGGGATCGAGCTTACCCGGGCCGGTGGCCTGGACAAAATCGTAGCCGATGCCCGACCACCAGAACTCGACATAGCGCATGAAGCGGTTGGGGATCTGAAAATCCGCAGGCTCGGCGTCGAAGGGCTTGAGGTGATCCGGGATGGAAGTGACGCCGTAGAGCGTCGGCTGCATGGAGCCGGTCGGGATCTTGAAGGGCTGGGCGAAGAAGGTGCGGATGGCCATGGCGACGGCGATGGCCACGAGGAGGACCTCGACGTTTTCGCGCAGGCTGGCATTGGGGTACGGCCGGAGCCATTTGTTGGCGACCGTTTCGAGCTGGGACATTTCCGCTTCGAGCGCGCGCCGATCGCGGGTGGCCCAACCGGCGGCCTCGAGGCGCCGGCAGCTGGCGGTGACGGCCTCAATGGCCTGGGGGGAGAGCAGGTCGCGTTGCGCGCAGAGGATCTTCCACACGTGCTTCCGCATGTGCGTGGCGTGGCGCACGCTGGCGGAGAGAAACCAGTTGGCGTGAAAGAACCCCGGGGCCGGCCCGGCGGGAACAAGGCCGGCGGCCCCCTGCCCTCGGTCTTCGTCGCGGCGGCTCATGAAGTTTTGAGGACCTCGATGAAGGCCTCCTGGGGGATGTTGACCGACCCGAACGACTTCATGCGCTTCTTCCCTTCCTTCTGTTTCTCGAGCAGCTTGCGTTTGCGCGTGATGTCGCCGCCGTAGCATTTCGCGGTGACGTCCTTGCGCATGGCGCCGACGGTTTCCCGGGCGATGACCTTGCCGCCGATGGCGGCCTGGATGGCGACGGCATATTGCTGCTTCGGGATGACCTCCTTGAGCTTGGCCGCCAGCGCACGACCGCGGCCCTCGGCCTTGTCGCGATGGACGATGCACGAGAAGGCGTCCACGGATTCGCTGTTGACCAGCATGTCGAGCTTGACCATCTCCGACTCCATGTAGCCGGCGTGCTCGTAGTCCATGGAGCCGAATCCACGGGTGATGCTCTTGATGCGATCGTGGAAGTCGATCAGGATTTCGTTCAGCGGCACGAGGCTGGTCAGCATCACGCGCCGCGCGTCCAGCGTTTCGGTGTGGTCCACCGTGCCGCGCTTTTCCGACACCAGGGCCATCATGTCGCCGATGTATTCGTTCGGGCAGATGACGAACGCCTTGACCATCGGTTCCTCGACCTTCTCGATGTAGTTGGGCTCGGGCAGGAAGGCCGGGTTGTCGACCTCCTTGGTCGTGCCGTCGGTCATGGTCACCCGATAGACGACGCTGGGATACGTCGCGATGATGTCCATGTTGTACTCCCGGCGCAGGCGTTCCTGGACGATTTCCAGGTGGAGCAATCCAAGAAAGCCGCAGCGGAAGCCGAAGCCGAGGGCGACCGACGATTCCGCCTGGTAGACGAAGGCGGAGTCGTTGAGCTGCAGCTTGGCCATGTTGGCCTTGAGATGCTCGTAGTCCGCGGTGTTGATCGGATAAATCCCGCTGAACACCATCGGATGGATCTCCTGGAAGCCAGGCAAGGCGGCCGATGGATGCCGGGAGTCCGTGATGGTGTCGCCCATCTTCACGTCCTTGGGGCTTTTGATGTTGGCCGTGAAGTAGCCGGTCTCGCCCAGTTCGAGCCGGTCCCGGACGTAGGGCTTCGGGTTGAAGCTGCCGACCTCCTTGACCTCGACGCTGCGACCGGAGTGAAGCAGCTTGACCTGCATGCCGGGCTTGAGTTCGCCGTTGAAGACCCGGACGTGCGTGACCACGCCCTTGTAGGTGTCGAAGTACGAGTCGAAGCACAAGGCCTGGACGGAAGTTGCGCCCGTGCGTTTGGGGGGCGGAACCCGCTCGACGATGGCCTCGAGGATTTCCTCGATGCCGATGCCCTGCTTGGCGCTCGCGCAGATGGCGCTGTCAGCGGGGATGGCGAGGATGTCTTCGAGCTGGGTTTTGGTCAGGGCCACATTGGCGTGCGGCAGATCGATTTTGTTGATGACCGGGATGATGGCGAGGTTCTGCTTCATCGCCAGGTGGACGTTGGCGACGGTCTGGGCCTCGACGCCCTGGGCGGCGTCGATGATGAGCAGGGCGCCTTCGCAGGCGCTCAGGCTGCGGGAAACCTCGTAGGCAAAATCCACGTGGCCCGGAGTGTCGATGAGGTTCAGCTCGTAGGTTTCGCCGTTCTTCGCCTCGTAATACATCGTCACCGGGTGCGCCTTGATCGTGATGCCGCGTTCCCGTTCGAGATCCATCGAATCCAGGAGTTGGTCTTCCATCTCCCGAGTGGCCACCGTGCCGGTGCGATGCAACAGGCGATCCGAGAGCGTGGTCTTCCCGTGATCAATGTGAGCGATGATGCTGAAATTTCTTATGTGCGCTGCGTCCATCTCGACTTCAATCTAAGCGCCGGAAAATCGGGGCAACTGGTTGTGCCACCGAAGGCTGGCAATTTGATCGGGCAGCCCACCCGGCGTTCGCGAGAAGATAACGGCGACCGCGGCGAAGAAAAGCCGTTTTTCGCGGGCGGCCCGGGAAGCGGTAGCCGGCCCAAAACCACGGATAAGCAAGAATGCGCTTTGCTGGACCACGGATTTCAGGATGAACACGGATGGATTGGGAATTCACGGCGATCGCGACGTTCCATACGGGTTGTCGATAATCCAAGCGGCCCAGCACCGGCGCTCGAAAGTCTGTCCCTATCCGCGTTCATCCGTGAAATCCGTGGTTAAGAATTTCTTTACCCGTGGTCGCGGCAGCCGGACCCACGGCTGGACACGTTGGCTCGGTTCGTCCTAGTCTGCCGCCGCAATCCCGGCCGGCGTGTGTGCTGACGCCTCACGCAGTTCCTGAATACAGGCCGCGGCCGGGGTCGTCGAAATGACTCAACTGTCAATGCACGTAAATCTATGAATGACTCCTCCCCGTCCCCTGCCCTGACTCCCTCCGGCCAGGCCCTGAACCGACGCCATTTTCTGCGCACCACCTCCGGGGCGGTTGCCGGCGGCGCGATTCTGGGAGCGCTGCCGATCGAACGGTTCGCCCACGCGGCCTCGCCCGGCGACACGATCCGGATCGGGTTGATCGGGTGCGGCGGCCGCGGCTCCGGCGCCGCGGCCCAGGCGCTGAGCACGGCCGGCGACGTCAAGCTCGTCGCCATGGCGGATGCCTTCAAGAATCAGCTCGAGGGCGCCCACAAACAAATCTCGGGCGCGATGAAAGATCGCCAGGAACGCGTCGATGTGAAGGACGACATGAAGTTCGTCGGCCTGGATGCCTACAAGCAGGTCATTGCCGCGTCCGACGTGGTCGTTATCGCGACACCGCCCGGGTTCCGCCCGATTCACTTCGAGGAAGCCGTCCGGCAGGGCAAGCACGTTTTCATGGAGAAACCCGTGGCTGTCGACGCGCCCGGCGTCCGCCGCGTCATCGAGGCGGCCAAGGTGGCCAAACAAAAAAACCTCAAGGTCGGCGTCGGCCTGCAACGCCGCCATCAACTCGGATACCTCGAAACCCTGAAACGACTGAACGACGGGGCCGTCGGGGACATCATCGCCATGCGGGTTTACTGGAATGGCGGCCCGGTCGGCCCCAAGGCGCGCCGTGCCCAGCTCGAAAAGAGCATGGGCCGCCCCCCGACCGAGCTCGAGTACCAGGTCCGCAATTGGTACATGTTCAACTGGCTCTGCGGCGATCATATCGTCGAGCAGCACATTCATAACCTCGACGTGGCCAACTGGGTTCTCGGCGGTTATCCCGTCCGCGCCTGGGGCATGGGCGGACGCGCGTTCCAGAAGGGCTTGGACAGCGGAGAGATCTTCGATCACCACGCGGTTCAATATGAATACATGGTGGGCGGACGCCCGGTCCGGGTCTTCAGCGAATGCCGGCAGATCCCGGGCTGCTGGAACAGCGTCTCCGAACACGTGCATGGGACCAAAGGCGCCTGCAATGTCGGCAGCTACACCATCACGGGTGAAACCCCATGGAAATTCCGCGGCGGGGGCAAGGATCCGTATCAGCAGGAGCACGACGATCTCTTCGACGCCATCCGCCTCGATCGCCCGTACAACGAGGCGGAATACGGAGCGCTCAGCTCGATGACCGCGATCTTCGGACGCATGGCCACCTACTCCGGCAAGGAGCTGACCTGGGAAGATGCGCTGAACTCCAAGCTCGATCTCAGCCCGTCTGAATACACCTGGGACGGCAAGCCCAACATGCTGCCCGACGCCGACGGCAACTACGCCTTTGCCATCCCGGGCAAAACCGTGGCGCTGTAAGCCAGGCAGTCAATATATCGAAACGCCCGTCGCCGGGTTCCCGGCGGCGGGCGTTGTATTTTTTGGGGGCAGGCGCTCGGCGACCGGGTGGACAATCAATTTCAATTGATTGCACTTTTGCCCTCGGCTGCCCCTGGGTGGTGGGGACGCGACGAACGGCTGCCTCTGTCGTCCTGCGGGGCCAGCGGCCTCACGGGGACGGTCCATCCGACCGCATCCGGAAGAAACGCCATGGGTGAAGCAACGGTTGACGGTCTTCGAGAAATTCCGTTGCCTCTGCATCCGGACAACGCCGTTGCCGCCAACCACGAAAAGTTCGGGATCTGCAGATCCCCGTCCCATGGGAATACGCAGACCCCGCCGCGTTACGTGAACTGCAACTGCGTCGTGGCCGCCTCCGGATCCCAGCCGCGCGTCGGCTGGCTGGTGACCGACCCGATGTCCTTGATCGAGATCTGGCGGCCCAGCGTCTTCGGCGTCTTCACGTCGATCTCCGACGGCTTGCAGGTCTGCTGGTTGATCTTCTGGTGTGGCGCTGGCTTGTAGCGGATGTAGAGCGTCTCCGGCGTGCCGGGCTCGAAGTAGAGAATGCGCGACTTGGCCGGGATGCAGAAATATTCCTTGTTCAGAATCGTCCCGCCGAACGCGAACCGCTTGAGGTAGCTCGCGTCGCGATCCGTGTAGACGCACGTGAACACCTGCTCGCGATCCGGGATGGCCGCGTAGAACAGGTCCGGCCCAACAAATAGTTTTTCCGGCAGCTCGGTTACCTTGTAGTGCCCGTCCTTGAACACCATGAGGATCTTGTCGAACTTCGTGCACTCCGTCCGGAACTCCTCGCCGGACACCTTGTAGCCCAGGTAACCGCTCGTGCGATCGTAGGCCACCTTGAAGGCCTTGAAGGCAGCTTCCTTGGCGTCGATCTCCTCATGCCGGCTCGATTTGGTCAGGCGGGGATACATCGGGCCATACTTCTCCAGCAGATGTTCAAGGTGGCCAATCGTGTACTTCACCACGTTTTTCAGCTGGCGGCGCGTCTCCTCGAGGTCGGCCTTGGTTTGCTCCATCTCCTCGCGATGCTTGTTGATGTCGAACAGTGAAATGCGCCGGATGCGGACCTGCAGCAACCGGTCGACGTCGGGATCGGTCAACTCGCGAAGCAGCTCCTTCTTGAATGGCTTGAAACCTTCATAGACCGCGGCGACGACGGCGTCGTTCGTCTTGCACTGCTCAATGCGCTTGTAGATGCGTTCCTCGATGAAGATGCGTTCGAGGGTGCGGAAGTGAAGCTCGTCCTCGAGCTTCCTCTGTTTGAGCTCCAGCTCCCGGCGCAGGATGTCGACCAGGTCCGCCGTGTTTTGTTGCAGGACTTCGCTGACCGTGAGCTCGACCGGGCGGCTGTTCCGGATGACCACGATGCGGCTGGCGATCGTGACTTCGCAATCCGTGAACGCATAGAGCGCGTCGATCAGCTTCTCGGCGCTCACGCCCTGGGGCGCCTTCACCTCGATCTCCACGTCTTCCGAGGTGAAGTCGTTGACCGATTTGACCTTGATCTTGCCTTTGCGCGCGGCGTCCTCGATGGAGGCGATGAGCGAGTCCGTGCTCGTGGTGGGCGGGATCTCGCGAATGACGACGGTGGACTCGTCCTTCTCCTTGATCTTGGCGCGCACCTTGATCGAGCCGGTGCCGTCCTTGTAATCGCGGGCGTCCATGAGGCCGCCCGTCTGAAAGTCGGGCAGGCACTTGAACGGCTGCTTTTTGAGAATGGCGATCTGGGCTTCCAGCAGCTCGGGAAAATTGTGGGGCAGAATCTTTGACGCCATGCCCACGGCGATGCCCTCGGTCCCCAGCATGAGCGTGAGCGGCAGCTTGCACGGCAGGGTGACCGGCTCCTTGTTGCGGCCGTCGTAGCTCGGGACGAGCTCGGTGATCTCGTCGTTGAACAGCTCGGTCCGGGCGAGCTCGGTCAGCCGGCACTCGATATAACGCGAGGCCGCCGCGGGATCCCCGGTGTAGATGTTTCCGAAATTGCCCTGGCCTTCGATCAGGTAACGCTTGTTGGTCAGGACGACGAGCGCGTCCGCAATAGAGGCGTCGCCGTGTGGGTGGTACTGCATGCAGTACCCGACGATGTTGGCCACTTTGATGAAGCGGCCGTCGTCCTTCTCGTGGAGCCCCCAGAGAATGCGCCGCTGCACGGGCTTGAGGCCGTCCGCGAGGTTCGGGATGGCCCGGTCGCGAATGACGTAGGAGGCGTATTGAAGAAAGCCGGTGTCGACCCGACGATGCAGGGGAAGCTCGATGTTGGTCGGCTTCAGAATCCGGGGCTTGGCCTCGGTGGCGTCGGATTCCGCGACGACATGATCATGGCCGTTGCCGCCGGGAGCCCGGCCGTTGGTCGTGCTGCCGCCGTTGGTTTCCCCCTTGGGGACCTGCCCCGAACCACCGCGAGGGTCGATGGGCAGCTCCGGTTGCTGTTCGTTCTTCTTGCGTCTGGCCATTGTGCTGAAAAATCAAAAAATCGTTCTGCGTCGCGTTCTCTCTCCGACGCCACCGAGCCGACAGATTCGCCTGCCGACATGGAGCGCAAAGACGGGCGCATCCTGCGATCGTCACCGGCGAAAAGGAAAGCATTCTCTTACGCGAGCTCGGCTGGCGCTGCTTTTCGTCGGCGGGCACTCGCTGAACTTCGACGCTGGGGGCATGGAAGTGGGGATAGGGGTTTCCCCTGAGCGATGTCTTCCGGTGGAAACTGACGCTGGCAATCGCTGGTTGGTCGGTGTATAGGTTTGGGCGTTTTCAAGTTGAATGAGTTGAATGTCATGAAGACTATTCGTTCCCTCGTTTCGTGTGCGGGGTTGGCTGCGTCCGTCATAGTGGCGGTGGCCCTGACGCCGTCTGCTTTGGCGCAGCCGTATAAATTCTTAACCGAGGTACCTGATTACGATTGGTACGCTGGCTGTTTCGGGACTGCCTCAGGAAACTTGGCAGGATTTTGGGACCGGCATGGGTTTTCCAATGTATACACCGGCCCGGTCAACGGCGGATTGGCTCCCCTCTCCAGCTCTGGAGGAAATGTCGGCATCCTGCAGATGTGGGCCTCCCAGGCTCACATGAAGGATTACTGGACGCGATACGAGGATACGGGGCCAGATCCCTTTCGTACGACCGGGATCGAACATACGCCTGACTGTATCGGCGATTTCATAGGCTTGAGCCAAAAGAAATGGACGAACCTCGCGAGCGAATGCTGGGGCAACATTGATGCCTACTCGTTCGTGTTTTGGGACAAGACCGGTCGACGCCGGAACAATTATTATACGACCAATAGTGGAGCATATGTTCCCGACATTGGCTCTGGGCTAAAGGAATGGATGAAGTGGAGGGGTTACGATGCTGACGTGTTCACTCAGCTTACGGACTTTAACGCCGAGCGAAGTACGACCAATGGTTTCACCTACGAAGATGTGAAACGAGAAATCGACGCCGGCTATCCAGTGCTTTGCTTTTTGCAGCCACAAAATGAGCTAAGCCGCCCCGGTGGATATAATCCGGACATTCACGGAGTGATGATTTTTGGCTATTTCTCCGATCCGTTCCATCCAACCGACCCGATAGAAAAAGGAGTACTGATCAAGACTAGTTGGGCGTCAGGCTTTGATCCGGAGTTTCCCGATCGTCTCCGTGATTCTCAGCGTTGGTCAGCCACGTCTTGGCTTCAGTTATTTCCCGTGCGCGGCGTCATCGGCTTTCATCCGAAGCCGAAGATTCGTTCGTTCACTCGAACAGATGGCCAGATCTCTCTGACTTGGGAGGGACCGGCGAGTTATCTCCACGACTATATAGCCGGCACATTGTCCGGTCCGCTACAAAAGTTTGTCGTGCAGCGCGCCAGCAGTCTGAGCCTTGGGGACTGGAAGGATTTAGCCGGACCCACCACCGAACGCAGCATCACTATTTCCGAGACCGCGTCCGCCGCCTTCTACCGGGTCATCATCCAGCCGTAATCGGCCCGCCGATGCCGATCTTCCTCGAGTGCCAGCGTTGCACCGCCTGTTGCCGCTGGCCCGGGCAGGTTCGCCTGTCCGAGACGGAAATCACCCGCATTGCCGCCTTCAAGGGACTTGGCGAATTCGACTTCATTCAGGGGTTCACCCGGCTGACGCAGGATCGCCGCGGGCTGGCCTTGCTCGATCAAGCCGACGGCGCCTGCGTCTTTCTCGAGCAGGGTGATTGCGCCATCCAGCCGGTCAAGCCCCAGCAATGCCGCGATTTTCCCAACCTGTGGAATTTTCCCGGCTCCAAAACTGCCTGCCGCGCCATCCCCCGGCTGGTGAGCGCGGACGAATACCGGGTTCTGATCGAAAAGGCCACCGGCCGTCCCTCCCCATGAACCATGGGGATTTTTGATTTACGATTTCCGATTTGCGATTGCAGATTGTCCGACTTGGAAATCGTCAATCGACAATCACCAATCAAAAATCACCAATGGGGTCCGTGGCCGCAAGGTAGGGCGCGCTCTCCGCAGCGCGCCGTCGGTGCGGACAGCCGTGCGGACAACCGACTGGCGGCGGAGCGCCAGTCCCAAGCTGCGATGCTCGCGTTCATGGCCCGTGAGCAGGTCCGTAAGGAACAAGCAGCTCCCCCTGAGCCACGGCTAAAGCAATATTTACCACGCATCATGAGTCCACAAGACAAGGCGCAACCGCACGAAACGCAGCCAACGCCAGTGCCCATCGACGGCGTGTTGGACCTGCACTCGTTCCGCCCACGCGATGTGCAGGAGATCATCACCGAATACCTTGCCGTGTGTCGCACAAAAGGAATCCTCGAGGTCCGGGTCATCCACGGGAAAGGCATCGGCCAGCTGCGCCAGACGGTCCACGCCATCCTTCGTGCGCACCCGGAAGTCCTCCGGTTCGACCTCGCGGGTGAGGCCTGGGGTGGGACGGGCGCGACAATCGTGCACCTGCGACCGTTGCCGGCCGGCTCGCGGGATCGAGGCTGAATTGCGGACGCGGCCTCCGTTCGAACCACAAGGCCGTGCTCAATCGAAAAGCCAGTTGAGAAACGGGCGCGGGGCCAGGAACAACGCGGCGGCCGCAAGACCCACCGCCGCGCCGTAGCACAGTGCGTAAACAGCGAAATGCCGGTAGCGCCGGAAGACCAGGCTGCCGGCAAAAATCACCGGCACGACGTAAAGCGAATAGATCAGCCCACCGAAGAACCCGCGCACGGCGGTATCGTGGACGGAAAGCGGCCAGCCACCAAACTGCTCGCCGAACGCGGGCCAACGCCCCAGAGCGAGCCAGACATGGGCCACATAGGCGTAGTAGAGCGCGATCCAAAGGGCTGGCAACCCCACCGCCCAAAGCACACCCCGCCAGCTGAGCTCTCGTTTCATCGAGTCAATCCCGACCGGCCGTTGCGCGGGACCGACGGGCGCGGACCAATGCCACCACGACGCCCAAGGCGAGCAGGGCTGTGACCCCCGGCTCGGGCACCGTCGGCGCTGTCAGCGGATCCGCAGCCTTGAGGCCGGCCTCATCGAATTGTTGTTTGCTTTCGAGCACGACCGCCCCGCTGACCGCCGTGACCAGCTGGTGGCGGGCGGCAATCCGCACGGCTTCGTCCCTCTGGCGTGCCGCGACACGCCGGTCTACTTCATCCCTGGCCCAGAGACGCGCCAGGTGCTTGGACGATTTCGATCCGCGATTCGCCTCGGGCATGGATCCGTCCTCGAGGCGTTGGCGTGTCCACTGCCAGATCGTTCCTTCCCCGCGCCACCGGGTGAACAGACGCTTCAGGTCCTCCTCCGTAGAGCCGAAGCGCGGCAGCGAATGGACCGGCGCCAGCAGGGCGACGCTGCTCGCCAGGCGGTTGGCGCCATCCACAACCTGCAGATCATAAAAATCAGGCCCTTGCCCGGCGCTGTTCGCCCAGAGCAAACGCTGGTTCAGCTGCTCAAGCGTGGCAGTCTCGACCGGCTGCGCGCCATGAATCCAGACCACCACGCTGCCGGGCTTCTCCCGGGCCAAGACCCACGCCCGCGCCAGCGCCGGTAGATTGTCCTGGCCGCCCGCGGCGCGCACCCTGGGCAGACGCCCCGCCAACTCACCCAGCCAGGCCGGGTCGGTGACGTGGACCGGGCCGCTGAATTCTTCGACGTCGTCCCGTGCGAGCAGGAGTGAGAGCTCGACGCCCGCAGGAATCTGCGGGAGGGCGCGTGCGATCGCGGGCAGGGCGTCGGCCATCCGTTTCGAGCCATCGACCACGAGAACGACCCGTGGCGGGCGCCGGGCCGGGGTTTCCGTAAGCTCCTGTCGAATGAACTGACCCGCGACGTCGGGCTGCGGATCCGCCACCCACGCAGCTTGGGGCCGGGCCGATCTCGCCAGGCGCACGAGCGTGGCCGGCGAGCCGAGGTCCGCATCCGGGACGGCGCCATGCAGAGCGAACACGCCGGGCTTGGATTGATCCTGGACCAGCGCCGGGTGGGTCGCGCGAAGCGCCTGGGCCGATTGCAGCCAGACGGAATGCTGGAGCGCTGACGGCGTGGTGAAATTGCGTTCGATGAATCGAGGCCAACGCACCAAGGCGGTCGCCGCATCGTCCAACTCGACCGGTGCCGTAATGCCCAGGCGGACCTTCATCGTGCCCCCGTTGGGCGGCACCGGATAGCATTGCATCAGGACGCGATCCTCGCCGGCGTGCGTCACGAGGATGGGATCCCGGCGGTAGACCCGCACAACCTTTTCGTAGGCGGCGCGGACGTCCGCGCTGCCCGCGAAGGCGGCTTCCCGTTCCTCGCCATTGACCCAGAGGGTGACGCGCGAGACAACCCCGCCTGGCGGCAAGGCGATCTGGGCGCGGGCTTCATGTTCACGGGCGGCCACATTCTTGAACTCGAGCACCCATTCCGTGTAAGCCCAGCCCGCGTCCGCATCGACCAGCCCGTCGATCCGCGATTGCGCAACGCTCAGGCCGGGCACGCGGCCGCCCACCTCCGGGCCGCCTTGGGCACCGTCCCATTCCGAATCGCCGAAGATGCCCCGGACCTTTCCGCCCAGCACAAATCGCGGGGGCGGAAGTTCGTTATACGCCATGCCGGTGACCCGGAAGTAAACGGTTCGCGCCATCTCCATCGGCACCGGCACGCCTTGCGCATGAAAATCGCGCATCGGGTTGTCCCGGGACCTGCGCGTGAGATCGTAACAGTCGGCCAGCAGCGTTCTCTCGTGGCCCCACGCCCGCAGATGCCGCAGGGCTTCCGCGGCGGCTCCCGGATCGTCACCCACGGCCACCTGCGACCAATGACGCGTCAGCACCGGCGGCAGCACCACGGCGACGAGCGCCAACAGCGCAAACGCCAGGCCCGGACCCCAGCCGCGCAGGCCGCCCTGCCCTTCCACGCCCGGAATCCGGCCCGCCAGAACCCTCAGCCGCCACGCGGCGAAAAACGCGAAGAGCGGCGAGAGCGGCAGAAGGCCCCACCCGAAGAAAATCACGGCGATCGCGGCAACAGGAGTCAGCGGGCCGTAGAGCACGGCGTAATAGGCTGCGGTCAGCAGCGAAAACGCGCTGGCCGCTCCCAGCCAGCGGCAGCCGGCCGAAGGCAGCCGACCGGATCGCACGCTGCGCCACACCCAAAAGTTTGTTGCCGGAACCGCCGCCACCAGCATCACGTCCAGCAAGCCGGGGATCGGATCGAAGAATGTCGCCGCGCACATGTGCGTCGCCAGCTCGATGGCAAGTGTGACCATCGGAAGGACAACCCCAAAGAACAGAAGGAACCAGCGGCCCTTCCGCCGAGGCGGCGCCAGCGGTGAATCCGCCGGCTCGCCCCGCTCGCCGACGTCGGCGCGAGCAGGCACATCATGGCCATTCTTGGCGGCCGGGCTGTCCGGCAGACCGAGCCGTTGCAGGATCGTTTCCACGTCCCCGGTCGTGACGACGTCGATCCGCCGATGCGCAAGCTCCTCGTCAATGTGGCGCCGGAGATCCTCCGCCACCTCCACGGGGTCCGCCCCGGTCGAGGCCAGCCCTTCCCGGAGCCGGGCCAGATGTCCCTCCAACGTCTGCCGTGCCGATGCTGTCCAGGTTGTCATGTCATCATCCCCTTCTGCAGCCGCGCCGCGCTTTCGTTCAGTGTTTCCAGGTAGGCGTTCATCGCCAGGCGAATTTTCCTTCCATCCCTGGTCAGCGAATAATATTTGCGGGCCGGCCCGGAGCTCGACTCCTCGAGCCGCGCGGCCACCAACCCCTGGACCCGCAGGCGCGACAGCAGCGGATATAACGTCCCTTCCGTCACGCCCAGGCCCGAGATGTCCATCAACGATTTGACCAGGTCATAGCCATACCGTTCCTTATCGGCCAGCGCGTTCAGGACGCAAAGCTCCAGCAATCCCTTGCGCACCTGCACCGTCCAGTTGTCGAAAAAATCAGTCATGCCTCGCCCGCCTGGCTGCCGCTGGGAGCACTCCGGCTCAACCCCGGGGCGACCCCGCTGAGATCAGGCCCTCCGGCCCTCTCCCCGGCTACCTTGCCATGCATGGTATCAGGTTGGGCAATGCTCAGGGGCGTTTCGTTCAATCATTGTGGAAATTTCCTTCGGGCGATCCGACCTTCCCGCCGCCGTCGACCGCAAACCCCTCCCCCGCCGGGGCGCTCACTTCACCGCAACGATTCGGCAGGCCATCGCCCGCGGGCCATCCCCCCATTTGAAACGATCGCCGGACTTTCGGCCGACGAGCAGCTGACCGAGCGGCGCCTGGGGTGTAATGACCACGACTTCGTTGGCCCCGAGTTTGATTTCAAGCCCGCCTTTGCTGGGCCCAATGAAGTACCAACAGCGGTCGCGATCGGTCTCGACGTCCACGAGGGCCCCCAGGTCGATCGGGGTGGAGTCGGTGAAATCCCGCAGCGACAGCTTTTGGAACGCCTCGATCGCGGACTGGGTTTCGGCCGCCTGGCGGGACTGCGCGCCGGCGAGGTAGGCAGCTTCGAGCCCGCGGGTGTCGTATTTGTTTTCCGCCTTGCTTTGCGGGTCGGTGGCTTCGGCGTGGGCGGCCCGGGCGGCGCGGGAGTAGGATTCGAGTTCGTCCGCCAGGGCAGCCAGCACCTTCTTTAAAAGCATGCGCTTGTTCATCGACATGAGCCGAGCAGGCGCGGGACTTACCCGACTGGGGACGTGGCGGGTGTGCCCGCGGGCGGGGAAGGCAAATCGGCCTTGGCGTGAGCCGGGCGCGGCTCGCCTGAGAACCAGGTGCGCCAGCCTTCGGTGAGCTCGAGCCGGGCCCACCCGAGCAGCGCGCGGACGATGGGGCGGGCGCTCCCCAGGCTGAACGTGAAGCCTGGGAACATCAGTCGCTGTCCGTGGTTCTTTCGGCCCCAGACTCCGCGGCGCCGCCGGTTGCGGCCGATGGCGGCGAGGCGGCGCGTGTAGGTCGACATCAGCCAGTAGACCGGCGTCGAGGGCGGCGTCGTGAACACCGGCTCCGACAACGCGGCCGGCCCGCGCTTATACGGCTGGGCGGCGACGCCTAAATAGTAGAGGCCGAGGTCGAGAACGAACGCCAGGCGCATCAGTTCGAAGTCGCCGAGGTAATCGTATTTGTTCAGATAAATGGCTTCGAACCAGCGCCGGGCGCTGCGGGTAAAATCGCGATTGTGTTTTTCGACGAGGGGCGCCGCGGCTTCGCCGCGCCGCTCGGCCAGGACGAGCTGGGTGGCGCGCCAAACGGTGAAGCTCAGCCAGTCCATGCCCGGGCTGTAGAACGGGTCCAAAAACGCCGCGGCGTCACTCACCAGGACAAAGCCGTCCCCGGCGTAGCGCGTGCTCATGTAGGGGAGATGCCGGCGCCAGTGCACGTCGCCTTCAACAGGCTCCGCCGCTCCGAGGATCTCGCGGCCGACGGGATGGGCGGTGAGAAAATCCTTCAGCCGTTGGGCGAGGCTGCCGTCCTCCGGCCAATCGACCTGACGCCGATCGAAGACCACGCCCACGCTGACGTCGCCCCCCTTCAGCGGGATGATCCAGGCCCACCAACCCGGGCCGACGAGGTGGTTCGTGGCCGTGGACCGGATGCCATGGCAGGCCTTGGCCCAATCGGGAAACCGCCGGGCCAGTTCAACGCTGTCCCAGTCCTTCACTCCGCGCCAGCGCGCCCACACGGAGGCCGTGGGATGATCCCCGTTCTCACGCCACCAGCCGTTGCGCCGGGACAGCAAGGCCGCGATCCCGGACGCATCGATGACCCACCGCGCCTGCACCGTCTGCGGCGCGTCGCCCTGCCGGGTCATGTCGTCGCGACGAATCGTCACGGTCTGCCGGCCGCCCTCCTGCAGGTTAATCTGCTCGACGGTGGCCGGGCGCCAGAGTTCGGCGCCGGCAGCGCAAGCCAGGCGAAGCACCTCGGGGTCGAGGGTCGAGCGATCGACCTGGTAGGCGGGAACCCGCGCCAGGTAGCTGCCCCCAATCTCGCTGCAGGCGTCCAGCGTCCGCGCCTGCTCGTTGGCGAACCAGAACCGCATGCCCTGCTTGACCAGGTGCGCTTCGTTCAGATAGCGGGTCAAACCCAACACCCGGCTGAGAAAGTACCCGCTGACCTCGACCGTGGCTTCACCCACGCGCCGGCCGAATGTGCGCGACTTTTCGATGATGAGAACGCGCAGCTTCGGCTGCTCCTGGAGCAGGATCAGCGCGGCGGACGCGCCCGCCAGCGCGCCCCCGATGATGATCACATCATACGGGGCGGCGTGGGCGGAAGTCGCAGTATCCATACGCAGGCAGCGGCCAGCGGGCCAGGCGGCCGGTCGGCTAGTCGACCCGGCTGATCTTTAAATCCTTACGGACCACCTGGCCGGTCTCGGCCGAGATGAAGATCTCTCCGATGTCGACGTCATGGCTGGGATTTCTCAACTTGGCGGCCCAGATGCGAACCTTCCAGACCGGGGCCTCCTCCCAGCGTTCGAGGGTCAGGCGGGTGGCGAGCAGCTTCAAATCCTTCAGCATCGGATCGGTGGTGGCGGTGCGAATCACCTGATCCGAATCGATCTTCAGCTTCTCTCGCTCGAGCGGGCGGTGCGCCTTGCTGGCGAGCTCCAGCAACCGGAACTGCCGCTTGACCTCCAGCTTCACCCCGCCGCCAAACTTCACCTCGGTCGCCTTGGTCGCCGCGTCCGGGTCGTAAAACACCACGTACCAAACATTCGGAGTCAACGAGCCCAACGACTTTTCCGACCGGATTTGCACCACGCGGTCCTTGGCGTCTTCACCGACGTGGCGATTGCCTTCCTTGATCAACTCGAAGGCGGTCTTTTCTTCGGCGGCCTGGGCCCGGCCCAAGCCCGCGTTCCAGCCCGCGGCCGCCATCAGGCCGACCAGCGCCAGGCTCCAAACCGGTCTCCACATCGTTGAACGAATAGTCAATATCATGCCCGCACGATAGGCAGGCGGCCGCCCCGGCGCAAAGCGGAAATGTAATTTCAACCCCGCAACTTGCGCTCCAGCACTTCGCCAATCAAAGCCGGATTCGCCTTGCCCTTGCTCGCCTTCATCACCTGGCCCTTGAGAAAGTTCAACGCCGCGGCCTTGCCCGCGCGGAAATCCGCCGCCGGCCCGGGATTGGCCGCGATGACGTCCTCGCAAAACTTCTCAAGCGCACCGCTGTCGCTGACCACGGCCAGTCCCTTCCGCTCGACAATCGCCGCCGGCAATTCACCCGAGCTGAACATCTCATTGAAGACATCCTGGGCAATCTTGCTGCTAATCCGGCCGCTTTCCGTGAGGGCGACCAGTTCGTTGATGGCGGAGGGGGGGAACTTGAGGTCCGCCAACCCGAGGCGCCGTTGCTCCGCGGGGTCAATCCCCTGGGCGGCCTGCTCGGCCATGAGCTTCTCGTTCGTCTCGGACAGCCGCGCCCGGAGGTTGTTGATCACCCAGTTCGCCACCGCCTTGGGGTTTTTGGCCGCGCGCGCGATCGTCTCGAAATACCGCCCAAGGCCAACATCGGCCTTGAACGTTTCTGCATCACTTGCCGGCAATTGGAATTCCCGCATCAGCCGTTCCTTGCGGTCCAGCGGCAGCTCGACCTGGCGGGCCCGGACCGCCGCCAGCCAGTCGGCCGTGGGCGCAAAGGGCATCAGGTCCGGCTCGGGAAAATAGCGATAGTCATGCGCGTGTTCCTTCGTGCGCATCTCCTCCGTCACTCCGGCGATGTCGTCCCACCGACGCGTGGATTGGATCAGCTGACCGCCCCTGGTGACGACTTCGATCTGGCGCGGGATCTCATGCTCGAGCGCCTTGCGCACGCCCGAGAAGCTGTTCATGTTTTTGATCTCGATCTTGGCGCCGAGTTCCTTCGCCCCCTTCGGCCTCACGCTGACATTGACGTCGCAGCGCACCATGCCCTTCTCCATGTCGCAGTCGCTGATGCCGCCCTGCACAAGAATTTCCTTCAGCGCATTGAGATAGGCGTAGGCCATGTCGGCGCTGGTCAGGTCGGGCTCGGACACGATCTCGAGCAAGGGGACGCCCGCGCGATTGAAGTCCACGCCGCTGAACCGGTCGAAATGAATGTTCTTGCCGACGTCCTCCTCGAGGTGCGCGCGGATGATGCGGACCCGGGCGCGGCCGCCTTCCAGCTCGAACTCCACATGGCCTTCGCGGGTGGTGGGCTGATCATACTGGGTGACCTGGTAGTTCTTCGGCACATCGGGATAGAAATAATTCTTCCGATCGAACTTGGAGCGGGCCGGGATCTGGCAGTGGAGCAGCAGGCCGGTCAGCGCCGTGAGCCGCAGGGCCTCCTCATTGGCCACCGGGAGAACCCCCGGCATTCCGAGGCAGACCGGGCAAACGTTGGTGTTGGGCGGCGCCCCAAAAGCGTTGGCGCAGCCGCACCACATTTTTGAGCGGGTCTTGAGCTGCACATGGGTTTCCAGTCCGATGACGGCTTCGTATTCCATAAGGGCGGGGAACTATGTGCCACAGCAGACCCGGGCTGCACATCATTTTTTGGGCGCCCTGCGGCTCACGAATCCTTGCGACGCGACTTTCGCCGATGGTACGCGCTGCTCAAGGCCAGCAGGATGAAGAAGGCCGGCACGATGAGCGCGATCACCCACAACACGATGGACTGGAACGACACGTCCCTTCCCTACCGTCCGCCGGCGACCAACGCAAGCCGGGATAACCGGGGATAACCGCCTAGTCGCCTTCGTCCTCGGTGGCGGCGACGGCGGTCGCGAGCCGGTAGAAGCGAAGCGCCTTGCGGTAGTTTCCACGCGCCTTGTAATAATCGCTGAGCTGGGCGTAGACGTGCGAGTTGGGGATGCGGCCAGCTCTGGCAATGATGGCTTCCACGCCCGGCTCCATTGGTTCCCGGGCCAAAACGGTGAGCGGTGAGTCGACGCCGGCGGCCTGGGAAAAGCCGGCGTTGATGGCGTGAGCCAACAGCACAATCGCGATGGCGCCAAGGAAGAAAACCTTCAGATTGGGTCGCGCAAAAATCGTCGCCTTCATGGTCCGATGCATCCATGGGGGACATCGGCACCGCTCTGGCCCGACTTTACTTTCGCGACGTGTCTCGAATGAGGACACTCGCCGGGCGCGCGGATGCGCCCTGGGCCGGATCAACTGAGCGCGCTCTGGATCCGGGCCGCCAGCCCGTTGTCGCTGTCGCCGGCTCCCCGCAGGTTGAACACGCTGGCCGCGAGAAACCGATCCCTCCACGGCGCGGCGAGGTGCCGGCAGTCCTCCAGCACCGCCGAGCTGAACTTGTAATCGTGAGCGTCGCGCCCCTTGAGAAAAATCAGCCGGCGGGCCGCCGCCGCGAGCGGCGCCGGATCCGGATTGGTCTGGAGCCAGCCCAGGACCTTGCGCGCCGCGCGGAGCCGGTCGCGGCTGATCTCCGCGAGGATCTCGTCAAGCGCCGCCGCCGGATCCTGCGCGTCGCCGGCCATTGGTTCCAGGCGGTCGACCCGGATTCCCTTGTCCTTGGCATTGCCCCGAAAAAGCGGGAGGAACGCGGCATTTTGCAGGAGCAAAAGCCGCCGGGTCTCGTCCTCAGCCGCGTGCTGCCACAGGTAATGAACGGCGTTGGTGAAGGTGGACGCGTGGAGCGAAAGAATCCCCGGCGCCTGCATCAGCAACTCCCCCGCTCCGCTGAACAACGCGTCGAACAGACTGCCCGGCGCGGTGCCATTGTTGAGTTCCTGGACCACCAGCGCGCTCGTGTCCGCCGCTGAGCCCTGCCGGATAGCCTGCAGCAACCCGGCCGTCGCCGGCTCGCGCCTCGCGCCGTCGAGCCACCCCGGCCGGATTTTTCCCACCAGCTCGAGGTTGCGACGGTAGGGCCGATCGGCGGCAAAGTCGGCTTGGGCCGGATTGTCGCGGGCCCCATCGCGGTCGAGCAGCGCATAAGCGAGCGAGCGCAGCACCGGCTCCGCGTGGTGCCATCCGATGGTCTCGAGCGTGCGAAAGCTGTTCGCGATGTAGATGGCCTTGTGGCCAATTTCGCGAAAATCCCGCACGCCATAGCGGCAGAACAGTTCAAGAATCTCGTGGGCGCCAGCCGTCCGCACGAGCCCAACCACCGCAGCGTCAGCGGCCGCCTCATCCCAGTTGTCCATCGCGTCGCGGAACGCCTGCCGGGCGTGGCGGCTGTCCGGCACACGCCCCTCCTCCACCGGGCCCATCATCCAGTCGCCAGCGCGCACGTCCGCTTCCTGGGAGCTTTTGAACTGGTCGATGGCCCAGAAGATGGGCAGCCAGCGCTCGGCCTGAGCGGCGGCCAGGCTGGCCAGGTGCGCCGAGTGGATGACCAGCACGGCGTGGAATTTGAAGCCAATGGGACGCGGCTGCACGTTCCGCACGCCCGCCAGAAAGAGGGCGGCCAACAGCTCGCGATAGCTCAAGCCGCGCTTCACCCGTCCGGCCACCTCTTCGATCACGCGATCGCGCGGCGTGTCTTCAAGCACCCGCACCAACGGCTCAATCTCCGGATGCAACGCCACCCGGCGCGTCGGCAGTTGCAACTCGGCGGCACTGAGCGCAGGCAGCCGATCGAGAAATCCCCACCCGAGCGCGGCGCCTCCCGTCAGGTTAAGAAATGTCCGGCGTTTCATGGCGTTCGCTGTCTTTCGCGACGACGCGGACCCGCCCGGCTTCGCGATGGCTGGTCGAGGTCGTCATGCTAAAAATCCTGTCGCTCCAGGTGGCGCGAGGCAAGCGCTTCTCTGCAGAAATTTTAATCGCATCCCCGGCCCGCCACCCATCGCGGCTGAGCAACGACGTTCCCCCCTAACCTTTCATGCTGACCTTGGATCGCGAACACTTGAACGGAGCGCGGAGGTGAAGGCCTGCGGGTCAAACCGGCCTCACCAGTTCTCATCGGTCCGCCAGTGGCGCGCGACCAATTCCAGCAACGCCGCGAGGCTCCAGTCCTCGAGCAACTCGACCAAAATCTGTTCGGCCCGGACCGCGGACTTGAGCGGACCGCTCTGGACAATTCCGCCCAGACAATGCCGCGTCCGGCGCACCGTTTCGTCCGGGATCTCGCCCGGCAGACGCGTCAAGGCGGCGGCCGCGGCCCGCACCTCGTCCAGCGTCCGCTCGCGCAACGCGTCGCAGAACACTGCGGCTCGGGCGGAGCTGTCAAAGCCAGGCGGACCCAGAAGCTCGGTCAGCAGCCGCTCCGCCGCCTTCTCCCGTCCCGGCCCAGGCGCCGGAGCGGCGCTTTCGATCCGGGACGCGAGAGAGCTGGCTCCAGGCGTGCGCCCGACTGCGAATTCAATCGTGATCGCGTGACGCCCCGGCTCCGGCGCGCGCGGCGCCTTGGGCGAACCCGTGCGCCACTCCAAGACCCGCAGCCGGGACGAATCACCCGCAGCCACGTCGCTGGGTTCAAGCAGGGCCACGTCGAGAGTGATGGCCACCCGATCCATGGTCCAGGTCGGTCCGGTCACCCACTCATTCTCATCTCCGTGCGTGGACTCGAAAGGCTCGGACGCATCCGCGGCGGAGGCGAGCGCCGCCTCGATCTCCTTTCGAAAGAGCGCAAGGGCGTCGGCGAGGGTGGTCATGACAGTGGGTGACGGCGGCGATGGAACGGGGCGCGGTGGAGGGGTCAATCCCTGGCGAGGACGGCCACTGCGGCGGCGTAGGTTTGGGTGTGACTCAGGCTGAGGTGCACAACGGTTCCGCCGAGCTCGGCCAACAACCTGGCTCCGGAGTCGTGGAGCATGACAAACGGTTGTCCGGATTCCCGGCGGCCGACCTCGATATCCTGCCAGCCGAGCTGGGCGCCGATGCCGGTTCCGAAGGCCTTCGAGACCGCCTCCTTGGCGGCGAAGCGAGCGGCCAGAAACGGCGCGGGGTCGCGGTGGCGGAGGCAATACTCGATCTCGGCCGGGCGCAGAATCCGACTGATGAATCGTTCGCCAAAGCGCTGGTGAGAGCCGCGAATGCGCTCCACTTCGATGATGTCGATTCCGGTGCCCAGGATCATCGGCTTCTTGTTTGGGAAGGGCGGAATCAGCCTGGGTAACCGGCCATGGCCTGCAGCATCTCGCGCAGGGCGGCCTCCAACCCGATGAACACGGCCCGGCTGACGATGGAGTGGCCGATGTTCAGCTCGATCAAGTGCGGGACAAGATGGAGCAGCTGGACATTGCGGCAGGTCAGCCCATGGCCGGCGTTGACCCGCAGGCCAACTTGCCGCGCCCGTTCTGCCGACGCGATCAGGCGTTCGATCTCGCGTTGCCGGTCGCGCTTGTCGTCGTAGTGCTCGGCGTACGCGCCCGTGTGCAGCTCGATGAAATCCGCCCCGACCGCGGCCGCCGCCTCGACCTGGGCCAAATCCGGTCCAATGAACAGGCTGACCTCGATGCCAGCCTCTTTCATCCGGCGGCATGTGCCCGCCAATGCATCCTTTTGGCCGACGACATCCAGCCCGCCTTCGGTGGTGACTTCCTCCCGACGTTCCGGCACGAGGCAGACGATGTCCGGATGCACGTCGACGGCGAAGTCGACGATCGCGGGTGCGATCGCCATTTCCAGGTTCAACCGGGTGCGAATGGCGGCGCGCAGGCGGCGCACGTCGTCGTCCTGGATGTGGCGGCGATCCTCCCGCAGGTGCGCCGTGATGCCGTGTGCGCCGACCTTTTCGCAAAGCAACGCAGCCTCGACCGGATCGGGCTCGCCGCCGGAACGGCCGCGATACCGCGCCTCACGAAGCGTGGCGACGTGATCGATGTTGACCCCAAGTTTCAGGGGCATATCAGCGGCCGGGCGTCCGCACAGGCGGCGGGCCGGATCGTTTGATCTGGTCCAGCCGCACTTCGCGCTGGCGCACGATCTCCCGCGGGAAGGCCTCACTTTCAAGCCACGCCGACAGCGTGACCATCTCAAAACCGGTCAGCCCGGTCTGCGACTTTCGAACGAGCTGCAGCTCCTGCGGCGACGTCTGGGTGATCTCCGTCACGGCATTGCCGGTCAGCGGGCCGACCGCCCGCAGCCAGCGCTGCGAGGGGCTGTCATGCGGCGGCGGCGGGCGGCGATCGAAGATGTTGCCCAGCGAATAGAGCTGGCGCGCGACGTCCACCCGGTTCGAAGTCAGTTCCCAGTCGTAGTAGAAGAGGTTGGTCCGACCGGCGAACTGGGTGAACAGCTCAGCCGGTGGCGCCTTCCGATTGGGCATCAGAGGAAACAGCCGCGCATGGATGAATTCCTGGCCGTTGGCCTGTTTCGTCCAGGCCAACGTCGGGGAGATCCCGGGCAGTCCCCCGCCCCAGGCGATCTCACCGCGGTTCGTCACAAACAAAAACTGGCCGATCGGGCGGTCGAAGTAATGCTGCATCAGGTCACCGAACCGCGGGTAGAGGCGCGCCAGCGTGTTGGAAGCGTTGGCCTGCGGATACGCGAAAAACGTGTGGCCGTAGAGATGGAAAGCGCCCCAGACGCAATACTGGTTCGGCAGCGTCACGCCGCTCTCCGTCAGTCCTGGAACTTTTTCCAAAAACGGGCGAACGCCCTGCGCCACCGTGAAGCTGGTAAGCGGCTCGCCGACAAGATTGGTCGGAATCTGCCACGGCTCAAACTTCCACGGAATGCGCCCGGAATACATCATCTTCATCTCGGTCCGGACATTATCTCCGCTGCCGATCATGCTCAGCTGAACGGGCGCCAGCGGGTAACGGGTCAGGAGGGGAAACCATTTGCCGAGCTTCGGCAGATCCGCCTGCAAATCGAGAATGCTGCGCGTCGCGGGCATCGGCCGACCGGAACGCGCCGCCTGCTGCAACGCCTCGTTCAGCGCCGGGATTCGATCCGGCCCAATCCCCACCAGCGTCCACTTGCCCGCGCGGAACAATTGCAGTCCGGCACCCTGGGGGCGGCGGATGGTCCAGCCCTTGACCCCTTCCACGGTCAGCGGCGTCGGCGCCCCCAGCTTCCACGCCTTGGCCAGCTGGACGAGATTCGTCTCCCAGAGCCGGGCGCGATCCTCCGCCAGCTCAGCCGCGATCAACGTCTCGGCTTTGCCGACCGAACCGCGCACATCGATCAGCGACTCGACCGACGTCGCGTCCTCGACCAACGGACGCAGCAGCTCCGGCTGCGGTTCCGCACCGGACGGAAGGTCGTCGCGCCAAAGGGTGTTGGCGACGCTGCCCAGACGGCGGCCGAGGTGGGTGCGCAGAGCCGCTGTCTCCGGCAACGCCTCGATTCGCTTGAAAATGGCTGCCGTGCCGTCCCGGCCGATTCCCGCCCGGCCGGAGTAATGGTAGCGGAGGAGCGGACCCTTGTAGCTGCTGGCGCCGCCTCCGGAATCGAGGCAGCCCGCCAGTATGATCGCCGCGGCCAGAGCCCCGAGGCCCATGATAACAACTGATTTCTTCATGACGTGCGCCCTTAGTTGCCAAACAGTTACGGCTTTGGCAAATCCAATTCTCGTCCGTATGGTGTCCGCGTGAATACCGACAGACCAGAGCCCTCCGACGTTCGATCGCGGCTCCGCGACGACCTGACCGCCCGCTTCGCGGAGTGGAATCAGCCGGCCTACCGGGTCGATCAACTTCTGCACTGGCTCTACCCGCGTCGCGTCGCCAACTGGGATGCCATGTCGAACCTGCCCAAGGCCTTGCGGCAGCAGCTGGCGGCGACCTTCACGCTGCGCAGCCTCGAGCGCGCCCGCGTCCAGGGCGCCGACGACACCACTCGAAAATTTCTCTGGCGCCTGCACGACGGCTCGTATGTCGAAAGCGTCCTTATCCCCGCCAACCCCGCCCTCTATGGCGAAGCTTCGGATCGACACACGCTGTGCGTCTCGACCCAGGTCGGTTGCGCCTACGGCTGCCGATTCTGCGCCAGCGGCCTCGATGGGTGGAAACGCAATCTCGCGCCCGACGAAATCATCGGCCAGGTCCTCGGCGTCGAGCAGTGGCACGACGAGCGGATGAGAAATCCCGAGCCGCCCGCGCCGGGAGCCGGCCCCGAATCGCTCGCGCCTGATGCCGGCCCCAAAGCCAGCGACGAGGCAGTCGATTCGTCGGCATCTCCGGGCCGCCTGATCAATAACCTCGTCATCATGGGCATGGGCGAGCCGCTGGCCAATTACGCGAACCTTCTGCAAGCATTACGCATCCTCAACGCGCCCTGGGGCGGCGGCATCGGCGCCCGAAAAATCACCATCTCGACGAGCGGACTGGTCCCCCAGATCCGCCAGCTCGCGGCCGAGCCGCTCCAGTTCCGCCTCGCGATCTCCCTGCACGGGGCGACGGACGAGACCCGCAACAAAATCATGCCCGTCAACCGCAAATACCCCCTCACGCAGCTGATCGCCGCCTGCGAGGATTACCAGCGCCAAAAGGATCGCATGATCACCTTCGAATACATCTTGATCGAAGGGGTGAATGATGACCCCGCCGAAGCCCGCCCCCTGGCCAACCTGACTCGACGACTGAACGCCAAGGTCAACCTCATCCCTTATAACGCGGTCGAAGGCCTGCCATGGAAGCGTCCTTCCGAGGCGGCCCAGGAAACATTCCTCGCCGCGCTTGAACGACAGCGGGTGCCGGTGACGCTTCGCCGCGAAAAAGGACACGACATCGACGCCGCCTGCGGCCAATTGCGCCTCCGCACAGAACGAGCAGCCGGAACCGCGGGCTGACCCCGCCCAAGCGCCGGCGTCACCAAGGCTGGTCCGCGACCTTCGTTCGCGCACGGACCTGCACGCGAGGACGCGTGCGCACGTAACGCCGGCGTCCCCGCCGGCAAGTTACGACGCCTCCTGGCGTCGCCGCAGCGGCTTCGCAACCTCCGTCCGCGCACCGGGCGGCGTGACGCCGCCGAACTTGCACGCGAGGACGCGTGCGCTACGTCGCGCCAGCATCGCCCAACAAATGGTCTGGCATTGCCGCCGGCCGGGCCTTCTGTCAGTTTCCGCTCCATGCGCCGCCTTTCCAGCTGCCTGCTCGAAGCCAACGCCGTGGCCTCCTTCCGCGGCGGAGGGCGCAGTGGTTTGATGGTAGCCTTGGGAATCATCCTCGCCATGGCCGCTAGTCGCTTCGCAACGGCGGCGCCGTCCACGGAGAGCCCGGTTCGGGTCCTCATTTGGGACGAGCAACAGCCGCAGCAGAAACAGGCCTACGGCGAGCGCTTTCTCGGCGAGACGATCGCCGCTCATCTGTCTCAGCAGCCGGGATTCGTCGTCCGGCGAGCGACGTTGACAACCCCGGCTCAAGGGCTGGACGACGGGACGTTGGCGGCGGTCGACGTGGTCATTTGGTGGGGGCATGTTCAACACGCGGCTGTGGCCGAAGCCGGCGTGGAGCGGGTTGTGGAGCGAGTGCGCGCGGGCCAATTGGGACTCGTCGCCCTGCATTCCGCCCATTGGTCCCGGCCCTTTGTCCGGCTCATGCAGGAGCGGGCCCGGGACGACGCGCGGGCCGCGCTTCCCGAGGCGGAGCGCGCCACCGCGAAGTTCGAGTATTCGAATGAAAACCCGTTGGGTCGGGTGCCGGCTCGCGGTGCTCCGCTAACTCCGGCCCTGAAGAAGGTGGGTAACGTTTGGCAGTTGACCCTGCCCGGCTGCATTTTTCCGGCCTATCGAGGCGACGGCGCTCCCAGCCACGTGACCACGCTTTTGCCGGATCACCCGATCGCCCGGGGCTTGCCCGCCCGTTGGGAGATACCGCAGACGGAGATGTACGATGAACCGTTCCACGTCCCGCCGCCCGACGCGGTGGTGTTCGAGGAACGATGGGACAAGGGAGAACATTTTCGCAGCGGCTGCGCGTGGCAGGTCGGGCGCGGGCGCGTGTTTTATTTCCGCCCCGGCCACGAGACTTATCCTGTATTTCGTCAGAAGGAACCGTTGCGCGTCGTGGAAAACGCGGCGCGTTGGGCCGCCGGCACACCATGAACACCATCTACTCTCTGCTCCACGATCATTGGAGCTTTTCCCGGATCGCACTCGCGACGGGCCTGGACACGACCGCGCGCTATGTGCTGTTTGCCGGCGTCGCCTGGCTGCTGGCGTATGTGTTCTTTCGCCGCCGCTGGTTCCACCGGAAAATTGTCGCGCGATTCCCGGCCTCGACGGATGTGCGACGCGAGGTGGCTTACTCGCTCCTTACTCTGATGATCTTTGCCCTGATTGGCGCGGCCACGATCGTCGCGTCACGCCACGGCTGGACCCGGCTTTACTGGAAACTGGGGGACCACAGCGTGGCCTGGTTCTGGACCAGCATCGCGTGCACGATCCTGCTCCATGACGCCTATTTTTACTGGACCCACCGCCTGATGCATGTGCGCCGGCTCTACCCTGTTTTTCACAAGGTGCATCACCTGTCGACGAACCCTTCGCCGTGGGCGTCGTATGCGTTCGCGCCGGCGGAGGCGGTGGTTGAGGCGGGAATCTTCCCACTGGCGGCCGTGCTCATCCCGCTGCACCCGCTGGCCTTCAGCATTTTCATGATCTGGCAGATTGCCTTCAACGTCGCCGGCCATACGGGCTATGAGTTTCACCCGCGCTGGCTCATGAACACCCCGCTCCGCTACGTGCTGAACACGCCCACCAACCACGTGATGCATCACGAACAGTTCCGGGGCAACTACGGGATTTACTTCAACATCTGGGATCGGCTGATGGGGACGAACCTCCCGGATTACGAGGACCGGTTTCGCGAGGTGACGTCGCGTCAGGCGATGAGAGGGAAAACCGAAATCCGAGATCCGAAGCCCGAATTGACGCCACAGCCGGGCTTTACTCCCCGATGATTTTCACCAGGACCCGCTTGCGCCGGTTGCCGTCGAACTCGCCGTAAAAAATCTGCTCCCACGGACCGAGATCGAGCGCGCCTTTGGTGATCGCGACGACGACCTCGCGCCCCATGATCTGGCGTTTCAGGTGGGCGTCTGCGTTATCCTCGCCCGTGCGGTTGTGACGATACTGGGACGTCGGCTCGTGCGGCGCCAGTTTCTCGAGCCAGCCATCATAGTCGTGCAGCAGGCCATCTTCCGCGTCGTTGATGTAAACGCTCGCCGTGATGTGCATGGCGTTGACCAGGCATAGCCCTTCCTGCACGCCTGAACGGCAGACGAGACTGTGGATGGTCTCGGTGATGTTCAGGTAGCCACGCCGGTTGGGAACTTCGAACCAGAGATGTTCGGTCAGGGATTTCACCCCGTCAGAAAAGCCAATCCGATTCGGACTGCCAAGCCCGAAGCGGACCTCTCGTTCCTGGCGGCCAGACCGCGTGACCCGATCGATGGTGACGATGGGTGCAGCCAGGACCACGCCGCATCAACCAATAAACAGGCGCAGAAGGCCAAACTCTGGAGGGCGAAATTCCGGCAAATGGCGCAACCAGTTAGGCGCACGGTCCTGTGGGCCGCCCAGGCCTCCGATTCGGCCAAAATGCGAAAAGGCGTCACCATGAACTCCCATTTCCGCTCCGCTCTTCTGGCGGCCTCCAGCCTGTCCCTGTTTCTCGCGGGCTGCGTGCCGACCCCGATGGTTTTGACCCACGATGCTTTGGCCAGGATTGAAAAGTCCGACGGGCGCGTCCATGTCCCGCAAGACGCCGTCGACGTCCAATTCACTCCGTCCGGTTACGGCGCCGGATTGGGTTTGGTCGGCGTCATCGTCGACGCCAGCGTCAACTCTGCGCTGGCCTCCGGCGCGAGCCAACGCGCGGATAAGCTGCGGGCGGTGGTCCAGGACAAGGATGTGCGTCAGGAATATTGGCTGGCCGCGTCGAACGTGTTGGGCCTGGCTTCCTGGCTGAAGGCGGACCGCATCGAATTGCGGCGCGTGGACGCGACCGTCCCCAAGGCTGAAGACGTGGCCGGGCGCTGCGTGGCAAACTTGTTTGCCCACTACAGTCTTTCACCCGACATGCGCGTTTTCGAGATGCATGCGGGCTTGGCGTTCTTCCTCACCAGCCAGCACAAGAAACCTGCCGCGAACGTCTTCCTCAGCTCTTATTCGTCCGAGATGAGCCACGACGAAGGCGACAAGGCGCTGGCGGATTGGACGGCGGATTCGGGCGCAATCTACCGCCGCGCCGCCTCGGAATCCATCAGCGAGCAGGCCCACCTTCTCCGGCTCGCCGTGGATCTCATGGGCGGCCTCAACCCGCCGGTGCAGCGCTCGGCCAAAATCAAGGCCCGCCTCATCCACGGGCGCGCTGAGTTTGGCATCCCTGCCGGTCGCGCGACCATGAAGGGAACGATCGTCGATGAAACCGACAGTCGCGTTTACTTCCGGGCCGACCCCAGCCATCTCTATTCGCTGCCCAGGAAGGAGATTGAGATTCGGGAAGTGCCGGCGCCGGCCCCGAAGAAAGACGGTTCCGGAATGAACGCGACGAAACGTTAGTCCAGGAACTTTCTCCGGAGCTCGAAACGCGGACACTTTGCGCGGAGCGCGGCAGGTGGGGCGCGCTCTCCGCAGCGCGCCGGCAGGCTGGTTCCGCGGCAGGCATTCGCGGCGCCCTGCGGAGCGCGCGGCCCGCCTGCCGGCATTTTCACAATATTCCGGCCGACGATGGATTCGCCCCGGCCGCGGCCGCGGCCACCTCAATCCGTATTACTTCAACCCAGGGCCCTTTTGATCCCCCTTCACTCTTCCCGAGGCCCTTGCTAGGTTCCGACCCATGAAATTTTTGGTGACCGGCGGCGCGGGGTTTATCGGTTCGCACGTTTGCGAACAGTTGCTCGCGCAGGGACACGCCGTGTGGGCTTTTGACGACCTGAACGGCTTTTACGATCCGGCCATCAAACGGAGCACATTAAAGTCGATTGCTCAGCCCGGCCGGCCGTTCACGTTTGTTGAAGGCGATCTCGTCGACCGCCCCGCACTGGACAAGTTGCTGGGCTCCGTGCCCTTTGATCAGGTGATTCATCTGGCCGCGCGGGCCGGCGTCCGTCCGAGCCTGGAGGAACCGGCCCTCTACCAGCGGGTCAACGTCGAAGGCACGGTGAACGTGCTCGAGGCCGCCCGCCTCAACGGCGTGAAGAAGGTCACGATCGCGTCCTCCTCCTCTGTCTACGGCGTCAACGCCCGGGTGCCCTTCTCCGAGAGCGATCCGATCTTCTCCGCCATCTCGCCCTATGCGGCCAGCAAGCTCGCCTGCGAGGCGCTCGGCCATGTCTATCACCACGTCTATGGCCTCGACATCGCCATGCTCCGGTTCTTCACGGTTTACGGTCCGCGCCAACGCCCCGATTTGGCCATCCACAAGTTCGCCCGGCTCATCTCCGCCGGAAAACCGATCCCCGTGTTCGGCGACGGCTCCGCCGCGCGCGACTACACGTACGTCAGTGATACCGTCAGCGGCGTGCTCGCGTGCACAACCCGTGAGTTCGGCTTCGAAATCTTCAACCTCGGCGAATCGCAAACCGTGACGTTGACGCGCCTGATCGAGTTGCTCGAAGGAGCGTTGGGCCGGAAGGCAGTCATCGATCGCCAGCCGAACCAGCCGGGTGACGTGCCCATCACCTATGCCAACATCGACAAGGCGCGCGCCCGGCTTGGCTATCACCCCACGGTCGGCATCGAAGAGGGAGTCCCCCGCTTCATCGAGTGGTTTCGGGCCCATTCGCCCGCGGTGAAAGGCCAGGCGTGACCCCGCGGCGACGTTCCCAGCGCGGCGGGCGAACGACCAGCCCGGTGCGATTGCTGGAAGAACTGATCGCGCGCCCGAGCGTGAACCCGGCGTTCGTTCCGGACGGGGATCCGACTGCAGGCGAGGAGCGGGTCGAGCAGTTCCTGTCAGAGATTGGGAGGCGCGGCGGCCTCGACATTTCCTTGCAAGCGGTCACGAACGGGCGCCGCAACGTGCTGCTTGCTCTTTCGCCACGCGGAATAGTCCGGCAGCGGGTGCTGCTGGCGCCGCACATGGACACCGTGGGCGTCGACTCGCCGGCGCGATTCGCACCCGTCCGGCGGCGAGGGCGACTTCATGGGCGCGGCGCTTGCGACACCAAAGGCAGCCTGGCGGCGATGCTGTCCGCCCTCCTGGCCGTCTCCCGCCGGCCGCAACGCCCGCAGCACACGGAGATCATCCTCGCCGCATTGGTGGACGAAGAGGCGATGCAGGCCGGTTCCCGCCGCCTCGCCCGCAGCCGCCTGCGCGCGGATCTCGCCATCGTGGGGGAACCCACCCGCTTGAAGGTCATCACGGCCCACAAGGGCGACCTCTGGCTGAAACTATCGACTCGCGGACGAGCCGCCCACGGGGCGCGTCCGGAGCTGGGCGATAACGCGATTCATCGCATGGCGCGCGTGGTGAGTTTGCTCGAAACGAAATACGCCGCGGAACTCCGGCGCACGCGTCACCCCGTGCTGGGACCGGCCACCGTCAACGTGGGCATGATCCAAGGGGGCCGCCAGCCCAACATCGTCCCTGACGAATGCTCCATTCGCCTCGATCGCCGCACCATCCCGGGGGAAGACGACGACCGAGTCAAACGGGAGATCGTCCGCTTCCTGAAGGCGCACGGCGAGACGGTCCATCTCGTGGATACGAAGGCGGACGAACCGGCCCCGCCGCTCGAAACCTCCCCGGACCAAGACCTCGTGCAGATGTTTCTCGGCGCGGCGCGCCAGCGTGGGGCGGCCGGAGTGGATTTCTTCACCGACGCCGGCGTGCTCGCCGCCGCCGGCATCGCGAGTGTCGTCTTCGGCCCGGGGGACATCGCCCAGGCGCACACGGTTGACGAGTGGGTCGAGATTCGACAACTCGAGCGCGCGACGGAGATCCTCTCCCGCTTTCTCCTGCAGCTTCCATGAGCGCTCCCGACAGCCGCGCGACATTTTTCAGGCAAAGCGGGTGGATGGCGTTGGCAGCCCTCCTCGGTGGCGTCTTCAACATGGCCTCGGCATTCGTGGGCCAGCGCATGGCCGGGGGCGAATACAATATTTTTGAAACTGCGCTCTCCGCCCTCGGCATCCTCAGCATTCCGGCCCTCGGGATGCAGGCCGCGTTTGCCGCGCAGACGGCAGGCGCTGACACCCCGGAACGCCGCCATCAACTTGGCGCCACCCTGCGCGGCGCCATCGTTATACTGACGACCCTCTGGCTCGGGTTGGCCGCATGGTGGCTCGCGCGGGCCGACGTCATCATGAAGGAATTCAAACTCACGCAGCCGGCCATGCTGTGGGTCCTTCTGCTCATCGTTCTGGTCAACCTGTGGAGCCCCGTCTTCAACGGCGTCCTGCAAGGCCGTCAGAACTTCCTTTGGTTCGGGTGGGCCGTCCTGCTCAACGGCGTGGGACGTCTCGTCGTCCTCTGGTTGGTCGTTTGGCAATTTCACCTCGGTGCCTTGGGGGCGCTCTGGGGATTTCTCGCGGGCTGCCTCGTCGTCCTGGGCCTGGTGACGTGGCAGGCCTTGCCCGATCTGACCACCCCACGCGTGCCCACGGATTGGCGAGCCTGGCTCGGACGCGTCATCCCCGTCACCTGCGGCCTCGGCGCCCTCAGTTTCATCATGCAGTTCGATCAACTGGCCCAACGCGGCAATGTGCACCTTTCGGCCGACGACGCCGACGGTTTCAGCGCCGTGCGGAAGATTGCCCAGGCCCTGGTCTTCGTGGTCGGTGCGCTGACGAGCGTCATGTATCCCAAAGTGGCCCGCAGCTTCCAACGGTCGCAGGCTTCGGATGTGCTGCGGCTGACGCTGCTCCTGACCGCGTTGATCGCTGCGGGCGGCGCCACCCTGGCCACCCTCTTCCCGGAGCTCCCCCTCCGAATCCTCTCCCCCTCCCGCCTCTGGGCCGCAAAATCGCTGGTGCCCCCGTACTGCTGGGCCCTGGTCCCGCTCGCTCTTTCGAATGTGCTCGTCTGGAACTTGCTCGCGCGGGAGTGTTACCGCGCCGTCCCCTGGATGGTCGCGATTGCCATCGCCTGCTGGCTGGTCCTCCAGGCCCGCGGCACGAGCATCCTCGCCATCATCGGAATTGTGGCCGCCTGCAACACGCTCCTCTGCCTGACCTGTGCAGCCTTTGCCTGGCAGGACCTCCGGTCCCGCCGGGACCGTGCCTAGGCCGCGGGCGAAGCCACCGCCGCACCGCTGCATCCGCAGGTAGCCGGTGACACGTCGTCCGATGTCCGGACCGCGGCATTCTGCCCGCAGCGGCTGGAATCAGCCGCCCCTGAGTAACGTTCGAGCCGCGCGGCCGCCTTCGGCCGCTACGGATCCCGCGATGGCGCGATCCGCGCCCCACGCCGACAACGGGCAGAGGCACGGCCGCTGCCCATGACGCTCAACTCGCAGTTGACATTTTAGTCAACAATTCGCATTTTCCGTCCGTGCGTGGCTTCAACCCACCCGCCGCGCCGCCACCAATCCACACCATGGGCCGGGTCAGCGATGCCAGACAACGATTGATGGACGCCGTCATGGAGTTGATCTGGACGGGGTCCTATGGCGCGACCACCGTCGATCACATTTGCGAAAAGGCCGGCGTGTGGAAGGGCAGCTATTATCATTTTTTTGACTCGAAGGCGGCTCTGGCGGAGGCGGCCCTGCGCTCGGCCTGGGAAGGTTACCGGGCGAGCCTGGACCGGACCTTTTCGCCGACGGTGCCCGCGCTGGAGCGGCTGCGACGCTATTGTCAGTTCACCTACGACGAGCAGCTGCAACTGCGCAAGCGCCACGGGTATGTCCTCGGCTGCCCCATCTGCAGCCTGGGGGCGGAGGTGAGCACGCAGGAGGCGGGCTTGCGGCGCCTGATCGAGGAGATTATGAACCAGTCGCGGCTCTATCTCGAAACCGCCATTCGGGATGCGCACGCCGCCGGGGCCGGCCGCGTGCGCGACGCCGCCGCGACGGCCCGGATTGTCTACGCCTACTGCGAGGGTTTGATGACCCAGGCGCGCATCCAGAATGATCTCGGGCTGCTTCGCGAGATGTTTGACGGCATGTGCACGATCCTGGGCGCCGCTCCGCCGGCGGTGCCGGCGGCCGTCCCGCAGCCGCGCCGCAGCGCGGCTCGCGGCGGGCGCCGGCCGGCCGCGGCTGGGCGCGCCCGCTGATCCGAAGCCAATCGAAGGATGAGAGCTTTCCGGGAATTCGGCCAGGAACAGGTCCGAAACCAATTTGACTAAAACGCCAACTACCACTTTGGTTCCATCGCCATCAGGTGAGGCCGACCGTAACGTAACGCTGCGCATGAAATCGAATTTGTCGAACGAGTTGCTTTCGCACCCGCCCTGCTCCGCGGGTCGTGCCACGGCCATGCGGCGAGCTGCGCCGCCGCTGCTGGTGACGTTGCTGGGCCTGCTGGCCGGCTGTCATCGCGGAGATCCCGCCGCCAACGGCGGCCATGGGGCGGGCGGCGCGGCGCCGCCCCCGCCGCAGGTTACGGTCGCCCCCGTGGAGCAACGCGAGCTGGTGGAATGGGAGGAGCTGACCGGCCGCACCGCCCCAGTGGAGTTTGTGGAGATCCGTCCTCGAGTCTCCGGCCACATCCAGGAAGTTCGTTTCGCAGCGGGCCAGCAGGTCAAGAAGGGGGATGTGCTGTTTGTCATCGACCCGCGCTGGCACCAGGCCGACCTGGATCAGCGCGAAGCCGAACTGGCCGGCGCCCAGGTGCGCGCCGACAACGCGGAACGGGAGGCCCGCCGCAATGCCCAGCTTCTGCAGAGCAAGGCCATCTCCAAGGAGGAGGCCGACAGCCGCGAAGCCCGCTTCGCCGAGACGCGCTCCGGCCTCCTGGCCGCCCGGGCTGCCCGCGACTCGGCCAAACTGGATCTGGAATACACCCAGATTCGCGCCCCGATCGACGGCCGGATCGGCCGCGCCCTCGTCACCGCCGGCAATTATGTCGGGGGCCAGGCCGGCGTCGCCACGGTCCTCACCACCCTCGTTTCGGTCGATCCGATCTATGTGTATGCCGACCTCGATGAAAACGCCTTGCTGCGCTTCAACGCGGTCCAGCAGTCCGGCCGCCTGACGTTGGACTCCGCGGGGCGGGTCCCCGCTGACCTGCAACTCGCGGACGAGAATGCCTTCGCCCACCATGGCTTCGTGGAGTCGCTCGACAACCAGGTCGACACGAAAACCGGCAGCATCGTTCTTCGCGCCCAATTCCCCAACCCGGATGGACGGATCGTCCCCGGTCTGTTCGCCCGCCTGCGTCTTCCCGCGAGCGGCCGGCACCCTGCCCTGCTCGTCGACGAGACCGCGATCGGCACGGATCAGGCGCAGAAATTTGTCCTCACCCTCACGTCGACCAACACCGCCGCGTATCGGCCGGTCAAACTCGGCCCGCTGGTGGACAACAAGCGCGTCGTGCGGGAGGGCCTGTCGGCGGGCGAGAAAGTCATCGTGAATGGCCTGGCCAAAGTGCGGCCGGGATCGCCCGTGTCTCCCAGCGAAGCGCCGCCAGGCCAGACGCCCGCGGCGGGCGCCGGCGCGACGGCGGCAAAACCCTGAGCTGGCGGCCGGCCGCTATTCCTCCCGCCCCATGAAATTCAGCCATTTCTTTATCCGGCGTCCGATCTTCGCCGGCGTGCTTTCGATCATCGTCTTTTTGCTGGGCATTTTGGCCATGCTCCGTCTGCCGATCAGCGAATACCCCGAAGTCGTTCCGCCCACCATTGTCGTCATGGCGAACTACCCGGGCGCCAACCCCAAGACGATTGCGGAGACCGTGGCGGCCCCGCTCGAGCAGGCGGTCAACGGCGTCGAGAATTCGCTCTACATGTTTTCCCAGGCGACCAGCGATGGCGTGATGACGTTGACCGTGACGTTCAAGCTGGGCACCCGGATCGACGACGCCCAGGTGCAGGTGCAAAATCGCGTGGCGCAGGCGCTGCCCAAGCTCCCGGAGGAGGTCCGCCGCCTCGGGGTCACCACGACCAAGCAGTCGCCCGACCTCACGATGGTGGTCCACCTCCTTTCTCCGGACGGGCGATACGATGAGATTTATTTGCGAAACTACGCGACCCTGCAGGTCAAGGATGTGCTCGCGCGCATTCCAGGCGCCGGCTCGGTGCAGATCTTCGGGTCTGGTGACTACGCGATGCGCGTGTGGATCAATCCGGATCAGGCGGCGGCCCGCGGGCTGACCGCCAGCGACATCGTGGCCGCGCTGCGGGAGCAAAACGTCCAGATTGCCGCCGGCGCGATCGGGCAGCAACCGGTCGCACACCCCGTCGATCTCGAACTGCAGATCAACGCCAAGGGCCGCCTGCTGGACCCGGCCGAGTTCGGCAACATCATCGTCAAGACCGGGCCCAACGGTGAGAAGACGCTCCTCAAGAGCGTGGCCCGCATCGAACTGGGCGCGTCCGGCTACGCCTTGCGTTCCCTCCTGAACAACAAGAAGGCCGTCGCCATTCCCATCTTTCAATCCCCCGGCGCGAACGCGCTGCAACTGTCCACCGATGTCCGCCGGACCATGGACGAGCTGAAGCGCAACTTCCCCGAGGGCCTCGACTACTCGGTCGTTTACGATCCCACAGTGTTCGTCCGCAGCTCCATCCGCGCGGTGGTTTCGACCCTCTTTGAAGCCGTCCTCCTGGTCGTGCTCGTCGTCATCCTCTTCCTCCAGACCTGGCGGGCGTCGATCATTCCCCTGGCCGCGGTTCCGGTGTCGTTGGTCGGCACATTTGCCGTGATGCTTGCGCTCGGGTTCAGCATCAACATGCTGACGTTGTTCGGGCTGGTGCTGGCCATCGGCATCGTGGTCGACGACGCGATCGTCGTGGTCGAAAACGTTGAGCGCAACATCGCGCTCGGGCATTCCCCGTTCGAGGCAACCAAACGAGCGATGGACGAGGTGACCGGCCCGATCATCGCCATCGCGCTGGTGCTTTGCGCGGTGTTCATCCCGACGGCGTTCATCAGCGGATTGACCGGGCAGTTCTACAAGCAGTTCGCCATCACCATCGCGATCTCAACGGTCATCTCCGCGTTCAACTCGCTCACCCTGTCGCCGGCGCTCTCCGCCGTGCTCCTGCAGCCGCACCACGCCAAGACTGACTTTCTCTCCCGCGCCATGGAGCGGCTGTTGGGGTGGTTCTTCCGGCCGTTCAACCGGACGTTTGCGTGGGCGGGCGATCGCTACGGGGCGGCGGTGGGCGGCCTGCTCCGCAAGTCCGCCATCGCGATCGTGCTCTACGCGGGATTGCTCGCCTTGACCGGCTGGAGCTTCACGCAAGTCCCGACTGGGTTCGTTCCCACGCAGGACAAGCAATACCTCGTGGCCTTCGCTCAACTGCCGGACGGTGCCTCGCTCGATCGCTCGGATGCGGTCATGCGCAAGATGGGCGAGATCGGCATGCGCCACCCGGGAGTGGAGAGCGCCGTGCAATTCCCCGGCCTGAGCATCAGCGGCTTCAGCGTCGCGCCCAACGCGGGCATTGTCTTCTTCTGCCTCAAGCCGTTTGCCGAGCGGCACGGGCCGGACCTGAGCGGCCCGGCCATTGCCGCGGCGTTGAACCAGGAGTTCGCCAGCATTCAGGAGGCGTTCATCCTCACGGTCATGCCGCCGCCCGTCAATGGCCTGGGCACGATCGGCGGTTTCAAGCTGTTCGTCGAAGACCGCGGCGGGCTCGGCTACAACGAGCTTTATCAGACGACGCAGGCGTTGATCGGCCAGGGCTACGCGTCCGGCCAGCTGGGCGGACTCTTCTCCACGTTCACCGTCAACGTCCCGCAGCTCGACGCCGAGATCGATCGCGTGAAGGCCAAGTCCCAGGGCATCCCGCTGCAAAATCTCTTCGAGACGATGCAGGTCTACCTCGGCTCGCTTTACGTCAATGACTTCAACCAATTCGGACGCACCTGGCAGGTCGTGGCCCAGGCGGACGCCCGCTTTCGGGACCGGGCGGAGGACATCACCCGGCTCAAGACCCGCAACTCGGCGGGCCAGATGGTGCCGCTCGGCTCGGTGCTTCAAGTCCGCGAATCCGCGGGCCCCGATCGGGTCATGCGCTACAACGGCTATCCCGCAGCTGAGATCAACGGCGGTCCCGGTCCCGGCGTCAGCTCGGGGCAGGCCGAACTGGCCATGGCCCGGCTGGCTGAGGCGCAGCTGCCCAAGGGCTTCGCGTTCGAGTGGACGGACCTCACCTACCAACGAATCCTCGCGGGCAACACGGCGGTTTACGTCTATCCTCTCTGCGTGCTGCTCGTCTTTCTGGTGCTGGCCGCCCAATACGAAAGCTTCCGGCTGCCCTTGGCCATCATCCTCGTCGTGCCGCTCTGCCTGCTCTTTGCCATCGCCGGCGTCTGGCTGACCCGCGGCGACAACAACATCTTCACGCAGATTGGCCTGATCGTCCTCGTGGGTCTCGCCTGCAAGAACGCGATTCTCATCGTCGAGTTCGCCAAGCACAAGCAGGACGCGGAAGGGCTCGGTCCGGTCCAGGCCGCGATCGAAGCCTGTCGCCTGCGGCTCCGGCCCATCCTGATGACGTCGATCGCCTTCATCGCCGGCGTCTTTCCGCTGGTCATCTCCACCGGCGCGGGATCGGAGATGCGCCGGGCCATGGGCGTGGCGGTGTTCGCGGGCATGATCGGCGTGACGTTTTTCGGTCTGTTGCTGACACCGGTGTTTTACGTGGTGCTGATGAGACTTGGCGGCAGCCGCAAAACCCGGACCGCCGAACCCGCGACGCCGACGCACCCGCCGGCGGCCCCCGACGGGAAACGGTCGGCCGGAGCTTCGACTGCGGCAATCGCTCTCGGCATCGGGCTGGCCCTCGCCGCCTCGACCGGTGTGGCTGGAGCCGGCGCCTTGACGATTGGACCCGATTATCGTCGACCGACCAATGACGTGCCTGGCGCCTACCGTGACACCCCGACGTGGAAGGAAGGCGCCCCGGCCGATCGAGCCGGCAAAGGACCGTGGTGGGAGCTATTCCAGGATGCGGAATTGAACCCGCTGATCGAGCGCGCCACGGCGGAGAACCAGTCGCTCAAGGCGGCGGCCGCCCGCCTGGCGCAGGCCCGGGCCAGTGCCCGGGTCACCCGCGGGGAGCTTTTGCCGGAGATCGGTTTCGATCCCCGTGCGGCGCGGGAGCGGTTCTCCGCCAACTCGGATCCGGACTTCCACATCAACAGCGCGACGACACTGCGCGCTCCGCTGGACTTGAGCTACGAGGTCGATCTGTGGGGGCGCGTCCGCCGCTCGTTCGAAGGCGCGCGGGCGGAGGCGCAGGCCAGCGCGTCCGACCTCGTCAACGCGCTGCTTTCCGTCCAGGCCGAGGTGGCCCGGAATTATTTTGAGCTCCGCTCGGTCGATCGCCAGCGAACAGTAGTGCGACTCTCAATCGGCCTCCGGGAGGAGGCCCGCTCGGTGGTGCAAGCCCGGGTCAACGCCGGCACGGCGCCGGAGTTGGACCTCGCGCGCATTGACACCGAAATTTCCCGCGCACAGACCGAACTCGCCCGACTCGATCGAGCCCGCGGCGGATTTGAGGCCGCGCTGGCGGTGCTGACCGGCGCGCCGGCCCCCAGCTTTCGAGTGAAGTCGCTCGACAGCGACGCGGCGCCGACTTCGCCTCCGACGGTCCCGGCCGGGCTTCCCTCCGACCTCCTGGAACGCCGGCCGGACGTGGCCACCGCCGAGCGACAGCTGGCGGCGGCCAACGCCCGGATCGGGGTTGCCAAAGCCGCCTTCTTCCCCGTGCTGCGCCTGACGGGCTCGGCGGGGTATACCAGCGCGGAGCTGGACTCGCTGTTCAATTGGGACAGCCGCTTCTGGTCGATCGGCCCTTCGCTGTCTCTCCCGATCTTTGCGGGCGGACGCTCACGGGCGAATCTCGCCCGCGCCCGCGCCGCCTTTGACGAAGCGGTCGCCAAGTATCGCCAGCAGGTGCTGGTGGCCTTCGGCGAGGTCCAGGAAAACCTGACTGCGCTTCGTCATCTGGCCACCGAAGCCGAGGCGGTCAGTCGCTCCCATGATTCCGCCCACCGGACCTATGAACTGGCCAAGGCGCGCTATGAAGGTGGCATCGTTTCGCACCTGGAAGTCATCGAATCACAGCGCACCCTCCTGGAGGTGGAACTGGATCAAGCCAGGCTCCACACCCTGCGCGAAGTGACCACCGTGCAACTGATCAAGGCGCTGGGCGGACGATGGTAGGGTGCCCCGCACTGCGGGACGCCGGCTGGCGGCGGCTTCGGCCGGCCGGAGCTCCGAGCGAAGGAGGCAGCGCCAGCCCTACCTGCGACGCTCGCGTTCCTGGCTCGCAAGCAGGTCCGTCAGGAACGAGCGGCGCTCGCTGAACCCGCCACCCGGGGTGCGCCCGTCCTCGGGCGCAGAAAGGCGGATACTGCCACGGGTTGGGATGCTCCCAACCCTCCCAGCCGTCGTTTCGTTTCTGTGCGCGAGGACGCCCGCACCCCGCGATTACGGCCCCAGCTCCCGTCCCATGACGCGCGGCTGAGCGCTGGGTTGCGCAAAGCATCTTTTAGCTTACCTTGAGCCCGACATTAGGGCCGCCGATATGATGTTAGCGGGTTTCGGCGTATGTTGAGCGTCATTCAAGCCAATTGCAGGGTGCGGCTGACCGGAGCCGACCTCGACTTCATCTTCTCCACGCTCCGCCATCCGCCGGGCTCAGCCCAGCATTTGGTCGAGCTATTGGCCGATCCGGACAGCCGGGATGTGCTTCTCGACGACGAGCAGCTTCTGCGCGCCGTGTTGGAACAGCGCAGCTGTCTTCACATTTCGCCCCAATTCTATTTTTACATCGTGGTCCGGCACGCCTTCCGCCGCTCGGGCCTGGACGATCGCGACCTTGCCGACTACGTGGCTTCGGTCCTGGCAGAATATTCCTCCGTGGAGCGTCTCGCCTGCCGGATCGAGGGACAGGCGAAGCCGCTCGATTATTTCGTGGATCTGCTGGCCGCGATGGAGCACATGGATGACACCTCACGATTTCTGCTCCGAACGCACATCGGCAATCATTCGCTGTTTCTTTCGGGCGTGTTTCCGGACCGCATTCGGCATCGCTCCGAGCGGCGGGGCGCCCCGGGCCTGAGCTACTACGAAGGATTGGGCATTTCAAATTTCAAGGTGGCCGGAGACCATCGGCTGGCCCGGCACTACAGCCTCGATGGCATTTTTGGAGCGTTGGCGGATCGTTTTCAGCAGACCCGGCGCGCGCTGAACGATCTTCGCGAGCGGCTGATCCACCTGGGCGAGGCCGACTCGTTCGTGGACGGCCTTTTCAAGAGCCCGGGGATCGCCCATTAGCCGGGGCTCACCGCCCTGGACTCGTCGCACTTCCGCCGGGATTGTTCAGGAGGCCCAGTGCGCGCACGCGCGCGATGGACGCCGCCGGGTCGTGATGCAGGATGACTTCCCAACCGCGGGCGCGGCCCGCCTCGACGTTCTCCGCGCGGTCATCGAGATACAGTATCGCCGCGCCGGATCGGCCCGTGACCCGCTCCACGACCTCATAAAGCCTCGCGTCCGGCTTCATGGCGCCGTGTTCGTAGGACAGCACCTGGGCGGTGAACCGGGAAAAGAACGGGAAGTGGGCGCGGATATGTTCCACGGCCAGATCGTTTGTGTTGGAGAAGATAAAGGTCGCCACGCCGGCGCGGCGCAGCTCGTCCTGCAGCGCGATCATCGGTTCAATCGGGCTGAACACATCCGCAAAGAATCCGGCAAACTCGTCGAACGTCCCCGCGAACCCCGTCTCCCGCCGGACTTCGGCGAAGAACTGCTCGCGCGTCAGGCCCCCGGTTTCGTAGCGGTAGAGCAGCGGCGACTGATCGATGAACCGCTGGACGGCGGCGGCGTCCATGCTGCCCTGCCGCGCGATGCGCCGGGCGGCGATGCCATAGTCGAAATCGACCAGCACCTTGCCCAGATCGAAGACCACCACTTCAGGTCGTGCCATGTCGGTTGGTTCCCATCAATCCACCGGCCGGCGCCCCTCCAAGGCCCGGCTCAGCGTCAGTTCGTCTGCCTGTTCCAAGCCGCTGCCCACCGGCAATCCATGAGCCAGGCGGGTCACAGCGACACCTTTGCCGGCCAGCCGCCGACTCAGGTAGTGGCTGGTCGCGTCACCTTCGACGTCGCTCCCCAGGGCCAGGATGATTTCCCGGACGCCTTCGCTGGCCACCCGCGTCTCCAGTTCGTCGATGCGCAGATCGGCAGCCTCGACTCCGTTCAACGGCGAGATGCGGCCCCCGAGCACATGGTAGCGGCCCCGGAATGAGCCGGCCTTTTCGAATGCCAGGATGTCGACGGGACGTTCCACGACGCATACCAGCCCTGCGTCGCGCCGCGCGTCGGAGCAGATGCCGCAGGGGTCCTGTTCCGTCAGCGCGCCGCAGATCGAGCAAAAGCGAACGCGCTCCCGGGCCTCGGTGAGAACCCGGGCGAGCCGCCTAACGAAATCCGGCTCACATTGGACCAGATGCAGGGCGAGGCGCTCCGCGGAGCGCGGCCCGATGCCCGGCAGCTTGTTCAGAGCTTCCAGCAGCGCGCGGATGGGATCGGGGAGAGTCACACGAACGAAAGTTCAATCGCGGCGGGCCTCACGCCGGCCTGGCTGATCCCGGATTCCCATTGGTCAATCCGAGTGCGCCATCAAGGGACCCGCAGACGATCCCTGGCCGACGGCGTGAATACACCGCGCGCCACCGGTCATGATCAGCCGAACCCGGGCAGCCCGATGCCCTGCGTGACCTTGCCCATTTCGGCCGTGGAAATCTCCTTGGCCCGGGCCAGCGCCTGGTTCGCGGCAGACAGCACCATGTCCTCCAGCATGGCCACGTCGGCTGGGTTCACAGCCTGGGGATCCATTTTGATGGCGGCCAGCGTTCCGTCGCAACGCGCCGTGACCTTGACGGCTCCGCCGCCGCTGGTGGCATCGACGGTCCGACTCGCCAGATCCGCCTGCACCCGCTCCATCTCCTGCTGCATGCGGGCCGCCTGTTTCATCAACTTTCCAATGCTCGACATAAAATGTGTTCGTCCTTCTGCGGCCCGGAGGCCGGTTGGGCGCGGTCAGGCCCGCACTTCCACGATCTGTCCCTTGAATATTTCGAGGGCTTTCTGGATCAAGGGATCATTCTTGAACTCGTCGGCGCGCAGAACAATCGGCGTCACCGGTTTGTCCTTTTTGGCCGCAGCGGAGCCTGGTCCGGTAGCGGCACCTGCACTGGCTGCTCCGGACCCGGGCGATTCAGGGGCCGCGCCAGCCACCGGAGCTGCCGCCGGCGCCGGTGCAATCCCCACCCATCCGGAGGGCCGCTCCGCCTTCACAAACTTGACCTGCAAACCTCGATAGCCGGCTTCGCTCAGCTTGGTTTGCAGAATCGTGTGGGTCTTCGGATTGTCGACCACCGCCAGTTGGTCGGCAAATTCCGGATCGTAGCCCACCGTGAGCACATCCCGGTTCAACGACACCGGATGGGCCTCCACCAAGTAACCACGCGTGAACGGACTGGCCCGACCCACCGCTTCCATCAGCTCGGTCCAGACGGAAACCAGATCCACGGTGGCGCCGCCCTCGGGCGCGCGGGGCGACCCGGCGGCCGCGACTGGGGCGGCTGCGGCGGAGACTGGCGCGCTGGCGACCTCGGATGACGGCGCGGGGCCTTTCGAGAGTGCGGGCGCTGTGGCCGCCGGGGGTGACAGCTTCGACGTGGTCGCAACCGGGGCCGAGGAGGCCGGCGGAAGCGAGGTCGACGGGGGCCTGGAGGCCGGCGTCGGCACTGAAGTTGAAGTCGAAGTTGAAACCGCGGGCGCCGGAGTGGAGGCGACCACGGGGGCCGAAGCGACGCTGGTGGCGGACGCTGCCGGCTTGGCAGGTGGCGCGGATGCCAAGGCTCCTGCTTCGCTGGACGGTTTGGCCGAGGCAGGCGCGGTCGACGAAGTTTTTGGCCCGGCAGGCGCCCCCGCTGGGGCGCCGCCCGAGCTCGAGTCCTTCAAATTCTGCAGGCGTTTGATGACGAAATCGATGCTGACCGCCTGCCGGGCCTGGATGGCCTTGAGCAGGCTGACCTCGACGAAGATCTTTCGCGAAGCGGCATCGCGCAGCCGCCCTTCGGCGTCGGTCAGCACTTCGAGCAGGCGGGTCAACGCTTCGACATCGGCGAGAACCGTTTGCTCGCGCAGGCTGGCCACCTCGGTTTCGGTCACTTCGAGCAGCGACACATCACCGCCAGAGACCTGGAAGAGCAAAAGATTTCGGAAGTGGCTGAGGACGTCGGAGAGGAGGCGTCCGAGATCCTTGCCATGCTGGGCCAGCGCGTTGAGTTCGCGCAACGCCGTGGCGGCGTCCCCGTCGAGGATGGCCCGGGCCAGGGCCACGACCTGGCTGCGGGCGGTCAGCCCGAACATGGACAGCACATCGGACTCGGCGATTTGGGTTCCGCAAAAGCTGATCAGCTGGTCGAGGGCGGATTCCGCGTCGCGCATGCCCCCGTCAGCGCCGCGAGCCACCGCGTGGAGCGCTTCGGCGTCGATGTTAACGCCCTCCTGTTTCGCGATGTACTCCAGGTGACGCGTGATGAGGGAGACGGGGATGCGTCGGAGATCGAACCGCTGGCAGCGGGACAGGATGGTGGGCAGGACCTTCTCGGGGTCGGTCGTCGCGAACATGAACTTCACGTGCTCGGGCGGTTCCTCCAGCGTCTTCAGCAACGCGTTGAAGGCCGCGGTCGTGAGCATGTGCACTTCGTCGATGATGTAGATCTTGTAGCGGGACGAGGCGGGTGAGTATTTGACGGTCTCGCGCAGCTCGCGGACCTGCTCGACGCCGTTGTTGCTGGCGCCGTCAATCTCCAGCACATCGATGGCGCGGCCCTCCGTGATCTCAATGCAACGCGGGTCGTCGTCGGCAAAATCGACACGGGGCCCATCCGTGCAATTAAGGCACTTGGCGAAAATGCGGGCGACGGTGGTCTTGCCGGTGCCGCGCGGCCCGCAGAAGAGGTAGGCGTGGGCGATGCGCTTTTGCTCGATGGCGTTGGCCAGCGTCTGGGTGACGTGTTCCTGGCCGACCACGTCCGCAAAACGCTGCGGGCGATACTTTCGGGCGATGACTTGATACGCCATGGATTCCTCTCAACGGCCCGGCCAGGGGCTTGGACTGGCCGGCCTTTTGCAATCGTTCCTGAAAAAACAGAATGCCAGGGTGACCACGGCGGATGCGAAGCAAAGTACCGTTGCTGCCTTCCGGCCCTGGCGGGGTTTCCAAGTCCGCACTCCATGGGCCCTGGCGAAATTGTCGGGGAGAGTTAAGCCGAAGGATCCCGCGGGCAGCAAACAAATTCTCGAAGCTTCCCCACGCCGGCCCGCAAGGCCGGGCGCCCTCCGTAAAAAAAGAAACCCCACCGTAATGCCGTGTCTGGACAGTTCCTTTGAACACAGGAACTAGGTGGAACCGAATCAGCGGCGTTCGACTTCCAATCAAGGCCTGTCGGTGGCCGCAGAAGTTAAGGCTCCGTTGTAGCTTTTAATACGGTCAAAGGAGATTTGTCCCGAAGCACGTACATGGCAGGGTTAAAGTGCCAAAAGTAAAATTGCCAAAGAACAGCATCCAGGCTGCCGGGCACGACCCGGTCGATGATGGCTGCCATCGCCCGCCATCCGCCGCCGGCGGGGAACGTCGTTTTACCTTCACCGTCTCCCACCGTCTCAGCTCGTGAAACTATCGTCATACTTCCAGCAGCGCTCAAGGATTTTTCCGTTGTTCAGCCCGGTCGCCACCCCTATGCTGCGCGCACGATCCAGACGTGCGATCGCCGGCCCGCGCCGGGCGAACTGCCGTCCCCTGCAAACCGCACCGCATGCCAGTCGACGCTGCCACCAGCCTGCCGACGACCTCCGATGAGTTCGTGGGCGAGAACTTCGGCGCGAGCTTCGCCTCGCCGCCGCGCATCCTCGTGGCTGACGACGACGAGATGTTCGGCGAATTCCTGACGGAGTTCTTTCGGCGCGAGGGCTGCCTGGTGGATCGCGTGCTCGACGCCGCCTCCGCGGAACGCCAGTTGCGCCTCCAGCCCTACGACCTGCTCATCGCCGACATCTTCATGCCTGGGAATGTCCGGCTGGAACTGATCGAGCAACTGCCGCGGTTCGCCGCCGGCCTGCCGGTCATCCTTCTGACCGGCCGGCCTTCGGTCGAGACCGCCGCCCGGTCGGTTCGCCTGCCGGTCGCGGCCTACCTGACGAAGCCGCCGGATCTGGCGGAGCTGCGGCGCGAGGCGCACCAGGCCATCCTCAAGCATCGCAATCTCCGCATGCTCGCCGTGGGGCGCGAACGGCTGCAGGAATGGCAGGCGGCGCTGGGCGAAATTGAAACCCTGCTGCAGCACGGCGCCACCACCGACCAAGCCCAGCCCTGGAATCGATACTTTGCGGTGACGCTCCAAAATCTCATGCTCACGCTGCTGGAGCTGAAACAGTTTTCCGAAAACACCGCGGTCACCGGTGCGGTGGGCACTCCCCTCCGGCAGGCTGAGCTGCTGAACGCGGTCCAGCGCACCATCGCCGTGCTGCGCAACACCCGTCACCACTTCAAGAGCAAGGAACTCGGCGACCTGCGCCGCGAATTGGAAACGCTCGTGGCCCAAGGGCCCTCCGGCCCGCCCGGCCCGCCCGACATCGCGAGCCCAGCGGTGGGCTCCGGCCCGGAAAGCGGCGCGCCGTCCCGCGCGGGATGAACGATCTCACCCGAATTCTCATCGCCGCCGAACAGGGAGATGCGGCGGCCGCCGACCAACTCCTGCCCCTCGTCTACGACGAGTTGCGGCGCATTGCGGCGCACAAAATGGCAGGCGAAGCCGCCGGACACACGCTCCAGGCCACCGCCCTCGTGCACGAGGCCTGGCTGCGCCTGACGGGCTCAGAAGGACGCGGCTGGCAAAATCGCGCGCACTTCTTTGCCGCCGCCGCCGAGGCCATGCGCCGGATCCTCGTCGAGCACGCCCGGCGGCGCCAAAGCCAGAAACGCGGGTCCGGCGCCTCCCACCTCGAGCTGACGGAGAACAACATCATCCTGTCCGCCCCGCCGGATGAGCTCCTCGCCGTGCACGAGGCGCTGGACACCCTCGCCCGCGAAGACCACCAGGCCGCCGAGCTGGTCAAGCTGCGTTACTTCGTGGGGATGACCATGGACGAAGCGGCCAGCGCGATGAACCTGCCCAAACGAACGGCTGAGGGGATTTGGACCTACGCCCGCGTGTGGCTGCACCGCGAGATTCGCAAGGCTCGGTAAACGGCCAGTGACGAGTGACGAGTGATGAGTGGGGACGGAGGTGGAGCGGACAAAATTGATCAGCCGCTGGGTTCTTCGGGCGTGCGTGCCAAAAAAAGATCCGAACTAATCCGCGACCGCCAAGTCCATGTCCGGGGTGAAGAAGAGGATCCGCCCGCAGTTCGGGCACGACATGATCTCCTGCTCCCCCTGGCAGCCGACGATGATGCTGCGGCTCAATTGCATGTGGCATCCACCACACACCCCGTGCTGAATGCCCACCACCACGCTGCCGCCCTTCTGCTTCATCAGGCGCTCGTATTTGCCGCGGGCGGATTCGTCCACCGCAGTGGCCAGCTCCTCGCGATTAACCTTCAGGGTGTCCAGCTCCTTCTTGATGTTCACCTCGCGCGCGTTCAGATCGGAGACGCGCGCATCCAGGGCCTTCTTGGCCTCAGCGTGCGCTTTGGAGGCGGCCTCAACTTCCTTCTGCGCCGCCTCGCCTTTTTCCATCAGCTCGATCTGCTGGTCGTCCAGCTTGGAGATCGCCTCTTTGCACATCTCAATCTCGTGCGCCAGCGCCCGGTATTCCTCGTTCTTCTTGGTCTGAAACTGCTGGACGGAATATTTTTCGATCAAGCCCTTCTTGGCGTCGACGTCGAGCTCGAGCTTCTTCCGGTCCGACTCGATTTGCTTCACCTTGAGCTTGGCGGCGTCCCACTGCTGCTGGCTGGACGACAGGCGGCCTTGCAGCTCGGTTCGCTCCGGGGCGATCCGCGCCAGCTCTTCCGAGATCCGAAGAATGTTGCGGTCGCGATCCTGCAAGATCAGAAGTTTCTCGATGACAGCCAGCATGCGCAGTTTTGATTAATTGTGGCCGCAGGCTATCGGGGCCTCCACCTCAAGTCAACGGCTCAACATGGCATGGCCTGCCAAAATGTGCACAGGGACCAGCAATGTCCGGCTAGCCGCATGGCGCTTTCTTGCCGTTGACTCCGCTGCGTGGCGCGGCACCGCCGCCCCGGCCCGGGAGGCTTGGCCGGGCCAGGAGTGTCCGACGCCCGATACTTGCTCCCATGCACGCCAAGCCAGCCAAATCCGTCATGGTCGACGCCAACGAGGCCGTCGCCCGCATCGCCTACGCCCTCAACGAGGTCATCGCCATCTACCCCATCACGCCCTCCTCGCCCATGGGCGAGTGGGCCGACCAGTGGGCCGCCTCCGGCCTGAAGAATCTTTGGGGCACGGTTCCTTCCGTGGTGGAGTTGCAAAGCGAAGGGGGCGCCGCGGGTGTCATCCACGGCGCGCTCCAAACGGGATCCCTGGCCACCACTTTCACTGCCTCCCAGGGCTTGCTCCTCATGATTCCCAACATGTACAAGATCGCCGGCGAACTGACGCCGGTGGTTTTCCATGTGGCCGCCCGCTCCCTCGCCGCCCAGGGCCTCTCCATTTTCGGCGATCACAGTGACGTGATGGCCGCGCGAGCCACCGGCTGGACCATGCTCTGTTCGGCCAGCGTCCAGGAAGCCCAGGACTTCGCCCTGATTGCCCATGCGGCCACGCTGGAGAGCCGGCTGCCCATCGTCCATTTCTTCGACGGCTTCCGCACCTCGCACGAGGTGGCGCGCATCGAGCCGCTCGACGACTCCGTGCTCCGCGGAATGATCAATGAGGAGCAGATCGCCGCCCACCGGGCCCGCGGACTTTCGCCCGATCACCCGGCCATTCGCGGCACAGCGCAAAATCCGGATGTCTATTTCCAGGCGCGGGAGACGGTCAACCCGTTCTATGCCGCCTGCCCGGAGCTGGTCCAGCGCGCGATGGACCAGTTCGCCTCGCTGGCCGGCCGAGCGTACCGGCTCTACGAATACCATGGAGCGCCGGATGCGGAGCGAGTGGTCGTCTTGATGGGGTCCGGCTGTGAAGCGGCGCACGAAGCGATCGACACCCTGGTGGCGCGCGGCGAGAAGGTAGGCGTGCTGAAGGTCCGCCTCTACCGTCCTTTTGACAGTGCCCGCTTCATCAAGGCCCTGCCGGCCTCGGTCAAGAGTCTCGCGGTGCTCGACCGCACGAAGGAGCCCGGGAGCGCGGGCGAACCCCTTTACCTGGATTGCCTGCAGGCGCTCGTTGAAGCCGTCCACGCCGGCGATCGGCCCACCTTGCCCCGCGTGCTCAGCGGGCGGTACGGATTGTCGTCGAAGGAATTCACCCCGGCCATGGTGAAGGCTGCGTTGGACAATCTCGCAGCGCCCGTCCCCAAGAACCGGTTCACCGTCGGAATCGTCGACGATGTCTCCCATTCCAGCCTCACGGTTGATACCGCCTTTAGCACCGAAGGGCCCGACGTCTTCCGGGCGTTGTTTTACGGGCTGGGCTCGGATGGAACCGTCGGAGCGAACAAGGAGTCGATCAAGATTATTGGCGACCGCACGGGCAAGCAGGCCCAGGCATATTTCGTCTATGACTCCAAGAAGTCCGGGGCGATGACGGTTTCCCATCTGCGCTTCGGGCCGCGCCTGATCCGGTCCACCTACCTGATCAACGAGGCGCAGTTTGTCGGCTGCCATCAGCCGCAGTTCCTCGAGCGGTATGCGGTGACCGAGAAGCTGGCGCCGCAGGGGACATTCCTGCTGAACTGTCCCTGGAATGCTGAGGAGGCGTGGGCGCGGCTACCGGCCCCGGTCCAGGCGGACCTTCGCCGCAAACAGGCGCATGTCCACGTCATCGACGCCACACGTGTGGCCAAAGAGTGTGGCATGGGTGGCCGCATCAACACGGTCATGCAAGTGTGTTTCTTCAGCGTCTCCGGCGTGCTGCCCCGCGACGAGGCGATCGGCGCGATCAAGGATTCCATTCGCAAGACGTACGGGAAGAAAGGCGAGGAGATCGTGCAGATGAACCTCGCTGCCGTCGACAACACGCTGAAGCATCTGCACGAGGTGGCGATCCCGGAGGCGGCCGGCGGCAACGGGCGGGCGGCTGCTCCCGGAAGCCTGGAGGTCGGCATCGCGTTGCCCGCGGCCGCGCCGGAGTTTGTGCGTCGCGTGCTCGGGCCGATGATCGCCGGGCGGGGAGACGACTTGCCCGTGAGCGCCCTGCCCTGCGATGGCACCTACCCGACCGGCACGACGCGTTGGGAGAAGCGCAACCTCGCGGCGGAGATTCCCGTGTGGGATCCCAATGTCTGCATCCAATGCGGCAAGTGCGTCCTGGTCTGCCCGCACGCCGTCATTCGCAGCAAGGTTTACGAGGAGGCCAGTCTCGCGGGCGCGCCGTCCAGCTTCGCTTCGACCACGGCGCGCCTGCCGGAATGGAAAGGCCTGAAATACACGCTGCAGGTAGCGCCCGAAGATTGCACCGGGTGCGCCATCTGCGTGGATGTCTGTCCGGCGCGAAACAAGTCCGAGGCGCGCCTCAAGGCGATCAATATGCGGCCGCAGCCGCCGCTGCTCGCCGCCGAGCGGGCCAATTGGGACTTTTTCCTCGGCCTGCCTGAGCTGGATCGCCGCCGGTTGTCCACCGACAACGTGCGGGGCATGCAAGTGGCGCGGCCGCTGTTCGAGTTCTCGGGCGCCTGCGCCGGCTGTGGGGAGACTCCGTATCTGAAGCTGCTCTCCCAGCTGTTTGGCGACCGGCTGGTCGTGGCCAATGCCACGGGCTGCTCCTCGATTTACGGCGGCAACCTGCCCACCACGCCATGGGCGAAGGATGCGGCGGGGCGCGGCCCGGCCTGGGCCAACTCGCTCTTCGAAGACAACGCCGAATTCGGCCTTGGCTTCCGGGTTTCGCTCGATCAACAACGCGGGTTCGCCCGCGAGCTGCTCCATCAGCTCGAGTCGGCGGTCAGCCCCGGGCTGGCCCGGGCCATTCTCAACAACCCGCAAAAGGACGAGGCGGATCTGGCAGAACAACGCGGGCTCGTGGCCACCCTGAAATCCCGGCTGCAGCAGCTCAATGGCCCGGAGGTGACGCGTCTGCTCGGCCTGGCCGACGCCCTCGTGCGCAAGAGCGTCTGGATCGTGGGCGGCGACGGCTGGGCGTATGACATCGGCTACGGCGGGCTGGATCACGTTCTGGCGAGCGGCCGCAATGTGAAGGTCCTCGTGCTCGACACGGAGGTCTACTCGAACACCGGCGGGCAATGCTCGAAGTCGACGCCGCGCGGCGCGGTCGCCAAGTTCGCCGCCGGCGGCAAGCCGGCGGCGAAGAAGGATCTCGGCCTGATCGCGATGAGCTACGGCAATATCTACGTGGCCAGCGTGGCCATGGGGGCGAAGGACGAACACACGCTCAAAGCCTTCCTCGAGGCCGAGGCCTACGACGGCCCGGCGCTGATCATCGCGTACAGCCATTGCATCGCCCACGGGATCAACATGGCCACCGGCCTCCAGAATCAAAAGGCGGCCGTCAATTCAGGCCAGTGGCTGCTCTATCGATTCAACCCCGAGCGCAAGGCCGAGGGGGCCAACCCGCTCCAGCTCGATTCCCAGCATCCGCGAATCAAGGTGCAGGAATATCTCAACCTCGAAAATCGATTCCGCATGCTGGCCAAGAGCCATCCGGACCACGCCCGGGATTACTTCAAACAGGCCCAGGCCGACGTCGAAGCCCGGTGGGCCCACTACCAGCAAATGGCCTCCGCTCCGGAGTTCACCGCCCCCACGCCCCCGGCCGTGGCCGCGGCCGCCCCTCGACCAGCAACGCCGGCGGCGACCCCCCAAAACTAAACTCCACTTTCGCCATGAACCTCACGACGAATTACCTCGGCCTCCGCTTGCGATCCCCGCTCGTGCCCAGCTCCTCGCCCCTCTCCCAGGACCTGGATCAAATCCGGCAACTGGAGGATGCCGGCGCCGCCGCCATCGTGCTCTACTCGCTCTTTGAAGAGCAGATCCGCTACGAACGCTACGAGCTGCACTGGTCGCTCAGCCAGGGCACGGAGAGCTATCCGGAGTCCCTCAACTATTTTCCCGAGCCGTCCGACCTGACCCTCGGCCCCGAGGCCTATCTCCGCCATATCCAGCGGGCCAAGCAGGCGGTGACCATCCCAATCATTGCCAGCCTCAACGGATGCACTCCCGGCGGGTGGACCGACTTCGCCCGGCAGATCGAACAGGCCGGCGCCGACGCCCTGGAGTTGAACATCTACAGCGTGCAGACGCGGCTCGATCGTGACGGCGAGGAGATCGAACGGGAGTACCTCGAAATTGTCCGCTCCGTCCGCGCCGCGGTGAAGCTGCCGCTCGCGGTGAAGGTCGGGCCTTACTTCACCAACTTCGCCAACATGGCCGCCCGCTTCGTCGAAAAGGGCGCGAACGGGCTGGTGCTGTTCAACCGGTTTTACCAGCCGGACATCGAGCTCGAAGCCCTCGACGTCGCGCCGCACGTGATGTATTCGACGCCGATGGCCATGCGGCTGCCGCTGCGCTGGATCGCCATCCTCCACGACCGCATTGGCGGCAGCCTTGCCGCCACCAGCGGCGTCCATCGCGGCACCGACGCGCTCAAGCTCATCATGGCAGGCGCCGACGTCACCATGCTCTGCTCAGCCCTCCTCCGCCACGGCATCCCGCACCTTCGTAATATCGAGCGGGAGATGGTCGCGTGGATGGAAGAGCACGAGTACAACTCCGTCGCCCAGATGAAGGGCAGCCTCAGCCAGCGCAACTGTGCGGACCCGGCCGCCTTCGAGCGGGCCCAATACCTGCGGGCCGTCGGCGTCGCCATCCGCTCAAATCACGGCGGCGAGCCATAGGACTCGTTGAACCAGCCGCCACGACTTCCAACCCAATAATCGGCCGACCGATGGCCCGCCGACGACGGCGGCGGGGTTTAGGGCGCGATCGGCGTGACGACCCGGTAAAACCGCTGCCCGCCCGAATGGCTGTCGGGCACCATGCGGGTTTGGGAGACACCCAGCGCCGGAATATCAACCAGCTTTAGCCAGGACGTCGGCGGCAGTGCGGTGCAATACTGCACGGTGTAAGTCCGTCCGGCGATCGCAGTGAAGCGGAGCTCGATGACGGCACCGTTGACGGTGGCGCTCAGCCGCAGGGTGCTGGAGGGGTCGCGTGGGTCAGTGCCCGCCCGATACTCGATGACATTTGCCAGGCCATCGTGGTCGGCATCCTGGTTGGCATCGCCGGGATCGAACTTGTTCAAGCCGTATTGGTCTTCCCACGTGTTCGGCATGCCGTCGCCATCGCTGTCGAAAGCGACCGTTCCGCCGGGTCCGGGGGTGGGAAGGGCGGCCACCCAATTGGTGGGCTCGTTGCCGTAGCCGGTCAGGCTCACCCGCTGCAGGCTCGAGCCCGTGCCGTCCGCACCGGCCGGCCAGGGCGCCAGATTGTCGTAATCCACCCGCTCCACCAGGACGTATGGCACCAGGCCGGCGTCGGCAGAGACAGGTGCCTGCGGGGGATCGGGCTTGTAAAGCTTGAGGCTTTCACCCTCGTTGTCGAGCTTGCCCCGGTAGGGGCCGACCAGCACCGAGTTGGTGCCGTAACGCGCCTGGAACGTCGTGCGGGCCGCGGCGTTGGTCACCGGGTCGAAGCTCACCACCAACAGGTAGCCTCCGGATGGAATGGTGGTGTAGGGAGCGAACTCAAAATCCACCGCATCCCGCAGCCGCCATGTATTCGTCGGATACAGCGGGTCGTAGAGCGGCACCTCGCCCGGGCTGAAGTTGTGCAGCTCGACGAATTCATCGCCGACGTTGTCGTTGGTCGAAACGCCCGGCACGACGATGGGCGGCGGCCGGTAGGCGATCTCGCTGATGACGATCGGGCCAACCTTGGGATACGGATTGGGCGCGCCGGCGCCGGTCCGGAACAGCCCGATCTGGTTGGTGGGGCTTTGCGCGGTGACGGCCGTGCCGAAGCTCAACGCGCTCGTTGCCGGATAATCCACGTCGCCGACGCTGTTGACGTAGCGGCCAAAGGAGACGCCGTTTTCCGACGGCCCGACTTTCGCCACCGAGCGGTAACCGGTGAACTGGCCATTGGTGATCGCCTGCGAGAGATAGGCGGTGTCGCCCTTGGCGGAGCTGAAGGAAAACGGCGTGCCGAGATCCGGGTTGTTGAATTGAAATTCGTAAAAGACCTTGTAGCCGTTTGGCGCGATGGTCGTGCCCTGCGGGATGGTGAATTTGCGCAGGTTGCTCTTCGAATCGCTTAGGAACCAGCCGCCGATATTCACCGTTTCGCCGCTGAGATTGCGCAGCTCGATGGCGTCCTCCAACGGCAGGTCGGTATGGGCCAGCAGCTCGTTGATCACGACGTTCGTCAAGAGCAGGTAATTGGGATCGCCCGGGCTGACGCTGGCGGGAAAGCGCACGATGGTCGCGCCTCCGTCCGGCAGGCGGCCCTCCGAAATCTTCTCGGCCTGGGGACCGAACGACACGGCGTCGATGAGGGCGCCATTGGTGTTGGCGATGCCGACCGCCTCGCCGGCCGCACGGAGGCTGAACTCGACGTGATCCGCCCCGGCGTCGACCTTGCCGTCGGCCCAGATTCGTTGCCAGGCATTCGACCCGGCTCCGATGAAGGAGAGCGTGGGCAAGGGACGATACTTGGTCGCCTGGTTCAGGACGTCGGTGAGGTAAAACCGCCCGACGGCGACTGGCTGCGAACCGGGGTTAAAAATCTCGAACCAGTCGTCATTGCCGGAGCCGGGGTCAGCCAGCCACTCATTGATCTTCAGCGCCGCCGGATCGCCCAGCGGCGAGACGAGGTTTGCGGCGCCAATGGTAGGCAGGGTCAGGTTCCAGTTGCTGCCGCCGTTCGGCACCCGGCCGATCGATCGGTCCGGCACCTGCAGGCCGAACGTGATGTAATCGAGCACGCCGCCGCCGCGCGCGGGGCGGTCGAACAAGTAGAGCGCGTCACCCGTGGCCTTGAGCCCGAAGCCGGTGTTGGTGGCGGAAGCCGGCAGCCCGGAATCGAAACGAACCGCCAGATAGCCCTGGGCCGGGACCACGGCACCCGGCGGAAACACCCACCGGCGCGGGGTCACCGTCGAGTCGCTGAAGCTCATGTCGGTCAAATCCACGGCGGCCGCGGCTGGATTATGGAGCTCGACCCAGTCCGGAGTCGTGCCGTCGGCCCCCACGAACGTGGCGTTGTCGGCCAGCACCTCATTGAGGACCACGCCGGCTGACGACGGGGTGTTGGTGAGGATGACCCCATCCAGCTTGAGGCCCATGAACACGTCGGAGCTATTGGCCGCGCTTTGATGGATCTCGACCGCGAGCCGGTTCAAGCCCGGCACAAGGCTGGTTCGCGAGATGCCAAAGGGGCCGGCCTCGGTCGGAGCACCATTGATCGTCACCGACGAGACGGTGGAGTAGTCCGCCGGGCCGGCGGCCATGTTGTATCGGTAGACCTCCTGCTCGTTGAGGTAGACGATGGCGCCGTCGTCGACGAGATGGCTGATCTGCAGGCTGCTGACGTTTGCGTTCGCGGGAACCACGAAGGTGGTTCGGAAATAGTACGTGATGCGGCCCAACGCGAGGGTGGTCCGCACCGGTTGCGTGACGGTGCCCCCACCCGTCGCGGCGAGGACGCCCTGCCCGGATGGCCAGGCGGTGTCGTCAAAGTCTGAATTCGACCAGCCAACGCCGGTGTAGTCGCTGACCTGATCGTATTTCCAGACCTGATTGTAGGGAACAAGCGTCACGCTCACCGGGGCCGGCGGGGTCGGGGGACAGAGGTTCGGTCCCCCGGGAGTCGGGGTGACGAGCGCCACGATGTTGCTGCTCCCGTTGGGGCAGCGCCCCTGGGAAACGCCGCTGCGCTGGGCTCCATACGACACGCAATCGAGCGGAGCCGGCCCGGTTCCAAGCAGGGCCACGATCCCCTGCTCGGCCGCCAGCGCAAAGCTGAGATGAGTGCCCCCTGCCGACGCGTTGCCGTCTGCCGTGAAACTGAGGTAACCGCCGGCGTCGATAAAGCTCAGCGGGGCGATGGCGTGCCGGCGCGGTGCGCCAATGGCGTTGTCGGTCAGAAAGAGCCCGCCCAGATTCACCGGCTGAGCCGCGGGGTTATAAAGCTCGAGGAAGTCATCCGTGTATGGGGCCTGGGGAGCGGCCAGCCACTCGTTGATTTTGACTCCGGACGCATCGGCGGTCGCCTGGGCGACGTTCGGATCGCCGAAGGTCGTTTTCGTCAACTGCCAGGATCCGCCGTTCACGCGGCCGATGGAGACGTCCGCCAGTTGGGGCCCGAAGGACACGGAGTCCAGAAGCGCACCGCCGCTCGCCGCCCGATCGAAAAGGAAAATCCCTTCGCCGTTTTGCTCGAGCGAAAAGCCCAGGTGCAGACCGGGTGTGCCGTCGGGATCGTTCGCGTAGACAACCAGATAAGAGCCCCCGGCGAGCGTGGCGCCGGCCGGGAACGTGAACTTGTCCGGATTCTTGGCGTCGTCGGACAGGCGCAGGCCCGCCAAGTCGATCGTCGTGCCGCCCTCATTGTAGAGCTCGATGACGTCCGGGTGGGTGCCGCTGTGATTGACCGCGGTGTCGTTGCGCGCCAGCACTTCGTTGAGCTGCACGCGCGGCCAGGCCGTGTTGACCACCCAGGTTTTGGAGACGGTGGGAGAGTTGGTGTCCTGCCACAGTCCGGCGCTGTTTCGGCCGATGACGTAGACCACGTTGGTGCTGCCGTTGGGCAGCCCGGTCAACGCGATGGGATTGGCGGTCGGTGTTTCCGGGCCATAGGCGCCCCCGTTAATCTTGTATCGGTACGCCACCACGTCCGCGCCGCCCACGGTCAATGACGCGCTCGTGAACGGCGTGGGCGAACGCGGCTCGCCGTCGACGGTGGCCGGGGTCACCTGCGGCGGCACCAGCCCGGCGATCACGCCGCGCACGTAGGCGACCCGGCTGGCGTTCCAGGCCTTCATGCGACTGATGACGGCAGCCGGGACGTAGTCGCCCAGGGTTTGATCGATCAGCGGGTTGAACTTCACCGGGGCAAACACCGTATCGATCAATCGCTGGAGCGTTGCATAATAGATGGGCTCGAAATCCGGGTCGTGCAGGAAGCGATCGAACGCCTGCCCGGACCCATTGTTGGCGGTGGCTCCAAAGATCGAGGCGGAAGTGCTGCCACCGGAATCGCCCTCGTTCAAAATCGTGTCGAGGTCATGATAGCCCAGGATGAACCGGGGATCATTCACCCCGCGATAGAGGTAATAGTCGTCGTTGAAGCCGGTATTGAGGCCCGTTTCCCGATTGTCGACCAGGGACATCACGGCCACGTGCGTCATCCATTGCTCGACGTTGACGATTTGGCGGACGTTTTCGGTCGTGAACGGCGTGGTGCCGTTCGGCCCCATCACCCGGAGCATCGCCAGCAGATCGGTCCAGTCATCCACACTGGTGTTGGAGTGTTTGAAGAACGTGAAGTTGTACGAGCGCGGATCGTCAGGACCGAACAGTCCGGGATAGGCTTCGGTGGTGCGATAGTCAAAATCGGGCGGGCCGATGTCGCGAATCACGCGATAGACGTTGCCGCCGCCGTCGAAGGGGAAATGGTTGGCGGCCCATTCGCCATCGACGGGCTCGTTGGCGGCGAAGAGTCCGTAGGTCGGGGTCCCCCCGGGCCCGCCGTTGTTGTTGACGCGAAGCTGCACGGCAAGAGAGTTGCCCCCGACGGCACCGGCCTTTTGCAGCAGCACGGAGCCGAAGTGCTGGGCGTGAACGAACCGGGCGTTGAGGTTGAGCCGGGTGACACCCTTCCAGGGTTGATCGCTGGGGAATTCCGCCAGGTAATTGTGCGGAGATCCAAAACGGCTGCCGTGGCCGCGATTGCGCACGCCGCACCGGTAACGAATCAGCGTCTCGGTTCCATCGATGCTGATAAAGGTCGCGTTCATGGTCGCGTCGCTGCTCGGGGAGCCATTGAAAAGATTCGCGAGCTCGGTGTATTCGGCGGCCCGCAGGATGATCTTGTAGAGCGGCCGGGTCGGCGAATAGGTGGCGTCGTCCACCTGATAGAGTGCGTTCGCCACCTGCCCGAGATTGCCGCCCCCGAGATCGTCCGCATCCAGCGCCGGGCCCGGCCATGTCCGCTCATGCGACTGGGCATCCACAGCACGCACGTAAAACTCGACCACGGCATTATTGGCCATGGGCGGCAGCACTGCCGCGTAGATGCCGTCGCCCGCCGCCCCGTCGCCATGGGCGCCGTCATCAAACATGTTCGTCACGGCGAACGGCGGCGGCGCCGATCCATCCAGCCGCCAAAACAATGAGACCGTTGAACCCGTCGGGGCCTCGTCCCGGATCCGCGCGGAGATCGTCACCGGCTCGGTCGATTTGGGCACCACGGGAAAATGCTTCACCTCCAGGATGAGCGGGGCGATGTCCTGGCTGGCCACGGAGTTGGCGCGGCCGGGGGTGCCGTTGAACACGAGGCTGGCCGCCCAATTCTGCCCGAATTCATTGGGCAGGCCTGGGTTGATCAGCTCCAGCGACTTGCCCAGCCCATCGGGCTCCGTCTTCCACCGCCAGCCCCGAAAACCGCCGTCGTTGAAGCCGCGCTGGCGAACAGCCCAATCCCCTCCGTCGGCATACGAGACAAGATCGATGCGCTGCCCAGCCGCATTTTCCAACTCCAGCGTGTTCCGCGTGTTGCTCAGTTTGTTTTCGTAATCGGTCAGCACCGCGCCCGCGGCCGTGGCCGTTCGGACCTTCAGCCAGCCTCCGGTCACGTTGGTCACGCCCGGGTATTTGTTGGTGAAGACCTGCAGATCCGCCGCCACGACCAGATAGCCCCCGCCTCGGATGACGGTGTTGGTCGCGAAGGTGAATTCCAGCCCCCGACGAATTCGCCAACCGGAAAGGTTCACGGTCCCGCCGCCCCGATTAAAGAGCTCGATGTACTCTTCCCGCGGGTTTCCCGATGGCGACAGGTACATGATCTCCGAAATCACAACGCCGCTGGCGTTCGTGTCGAGAACGTAGGTCCATGGCGTGACCACGAGCGCATTGCCGGATGAATCACGGATGTTGTGTCCGGCCGCCCAACTGGCCTGAACCGAGCCGGGCGCCGGCTCGGCAAAGGTAAATGCATACGGACCGGCGCCGGAGCCGCTGACGGCGGAGGCCGGGGCCGAATTGAGCCGCAGGTCGGCGGCGTCCACTCCCGTGACCGGCTCGGTGAAGGTCACCTCAACCGCCGTCAACGTCGGCACCGTGGAGCCCGGCGATGGCGAGATCGACGCAACGGCTGGCGGGACCACATCGTTCAACTGGTACGACCAGGTCGCGCCCGGGCCCGACCCGTTGAACGCATTCGGGGGAATGAAACCGTCGCTGATCCCGTGATCCGCCGCCCACGCCACGGAGACCGTTCCGTAGCCTGGCTGGGGAAAGAAAAAGAGATAGTTGCTGCCGCTGCCGGTCATTCCGATCGCCGGCACGCCATTGATGAGGAGGTCCGTGGCGCTGACCCCAACGACCGACTTGCTGAACGTGACGCCGATCTGCGTGAGGTTTGTCACGGGGCCGGCAGCCGGCGCCCGGGACGCGATGACGGGCGCCGCAGTATTGGCGCTGACGGTGACATTGACCGGAGCGGAGGTCGCCATCAGCCCGGTATCGTCCGCCGCCACCGCTCGCAGCTCGTAGGTGCCTACCGGAACCGCGTTCCATTGGAATGCGTAGGGCGCAACCACGTCCTGGCCCAGTCGATTGCCGTTCGCATAAAACTCCACATTGGTGACCGCCGTTTCGCGATCAAACGCGTCCACCGTCAAAGCAATATTTGCCGGCGCACCGTAGATTGCGCCGTTCGCCGGGCTGCTGACAAAAACGGACGGCACGTGATTTGTGGCGGTCTCGAACACGCCCGCAAGTTGAAGGTCAAAACTGACGTCGCTGCTGGTTGCGGTGTTCTGATGAATCTCGACGGCCAGGAAATTCACGCCGGGCACGAGCCGGTCGGTGGGCACGATGGTGGTGGCGATCTCGTTGTCGACCGAGTTGCCGCAATAGGTCTGAAACGTGACGGCCCCGGCGGGCATTGTCCGGGTGCGCAGCACCTCGATGCCATTGAGATAGACGATGCCTCCGTCGTCGAAGAGCAGCGAGAGATCGAGTCGCTGGGCCAGCGCGGGATTTTCCACGTTGAACGCCGTTCGAAAATAAGTCGTTGCGAAATTGCCTGAGGAGCAGGCTGGCGCGCTGGGGCCACAGTTGATGACCCGGGCCTCGTCGCCATCGCCGTAACCGAACTGGCCCGCGCCCACGGACCAGCTCGCGTCGCTGAAGGCGGGCTGGATCCACGCCGTGCCCTGGTCCGATCCGTTGTCCCGGTATCGCCAAGTGGAGCCCCAGGGAACCAGATTCAACGTGGTGGTGGTGGAATTGTTGATGTTGAGCTGGATGTTGCCGGCCGCCGTTCCCGGGGCGGTTCCGTAGCCGTCGACGGCGATTTGATACGTCGTGTTGGCGATGGCGTCGAACTGCACGGCGCTCTGCAAATCCTGGGCATCGTCGCTGTTGGCAATCAGGGTGAGGGCGTTAACCGCGCTCCCTGTATAAACCGCCATGATGGTGTCGAAATCGCTCCCGAAGGTCGAGATGGTCGCCGGGCCGCTGACGGGCGCCGTCCAGGACCACCAGACAGACTTGCCGCCGGTGGAGTTCCAATGAAACGGCTCACCGGGTTCCTGCGTCGCGTCGACATTGTTGCCGGCCGTGACGATGCTGTCGCCGGCCAGCGGAATGCGATTGGCGAAGTTGTCGTTCAACGGCGCGGCCGCCAAAGCGCCCGTCAGCAGGACTTCGGTCAAGGCAAAGCCCAACGCGGCGTGGACGATCGAGTTTGGTTTCATGAGAGAGTGAGAGAGGAAAAAAACTACGGTCCGGAAAAAGGCGGCCCGATTAGCTGCGACGGGTGCGAAGCCTCCGAGGGATCTCCATCCGCCCGCCCCGGTGCACCGGCCAAGGGCCAAAAGGGGCCCATCGCAAATTCGGCCAACGCAGCAGGCCCAAAAAGGCAGGACAACACTCCATTCAAAGTTACATCGTACTGAACAAAGGGATTAAAACGGGGAGACCATAGCGATGGCGCGCGCGGACCGCAAGCGACATCCAGAGAAAATCCGGGTGCAGCCCTGGGCGCGGCGGCTGGCGGGGACGCGCCTTTGCGAGGGCCGGGCTCAGGCGGACTTCAGCTTTGATCCGACGTTGAGCAATTGGCGAAACAGGGTGGGATCATATCCCACCACGAACGCCAGCAAGCTGACGGTGCCGGCGGCCCGGGCGTATTGCTCCTGGGTCGGTTCCGCAAATGGAGCGTTGGTGCCAACGTAAACGCCGGCGAGAAACGCCACGTAGACAACGAACCCTCGAAGCATCGAGCTGATGGGGCTTTCCGCCCGGTAAACCTCGGACGCAACTCCAGCGCCCTTCGACGGTTCCCGGGCCGGGTGCACGGCCTGGGACGACGCGAGGACCAACCGGCTGGCGCAGCCTCCGCACAACGCCGCCAGCAAGCACAGCGCTGCGATGTTCGTCGGGGTGTAGGTCAGCAGGCTCACCACAAAGGCCCTCCATTCGAATGCCTGCAGCAACTGGTCCCGGTATCCCTTCGAAGCCACCAGCAGGCCGACGCCGAACATGACGAACCAGCCCAGCACGGCAAAAACCCCGCTGAAAACCATTGGTGCTTTTTTCATGCGAATCCTTTCACTCGAGCAGGTGCGCCTTCCGGGCTTCACTTCAGGGCTGGCCGGCCCGGCCCAGCAAACACTCGGTTCCCGGCCGCGGCTGATCTCCGCGGGCTTTGGCTTTCGCTGGCCGAAGCTTGGCCCGGATGACTTGCGACGGCGGCTTGACGGATCCACAGGCGGCGGGTCCCATCAGGAAAATCTGTCCCGTGCCATGCTATGAGCCAGTTTCCTGATCCGTTTCGCGACGCGCGACGCGCGCGCGGCATTCTCGAGTGCGAATTCCAAGGCGAACGCCTGCCGATGATCCTCCGGCATGAGGACGTCCGCCAGGCCGCCCGCGACTGGAAAACCTACAGCTCGGACGCCCCGTTCCGCGTGCCGATCCCCTCGGAGGAGGATGTCCGCTCGATGCGCCAGCTCCCGGTGGAAACCAATCCGCCGGATCACACGGACTATCGCAAGATCGTGGAACCGTTCTTTGCCCGGGCCAAGGATCCCACCGTGATCGCCCAGGTCGAGGCGCTCGTCGGCGACGCAATCCGCGACGCCTCGAGGCGTCCCTCGATCGAGATCGTGCGCGAGTTCGCCCTCCCCATCCAGTCCCGCGCCCTCGCTTATCTGCTCAATGTCCCGGAAAGCGAGGCGACGACCTGGATAAGCTGGGGCATTCACGTCTTTCGCGATGGCGGATCCAAGGGGGCCCTGCTCGAGACGTATCTGCACGAGCAGTTCGACCGGGCGGCAGGCAACCCGGGCCACGATTTCTTCAGCGCGCTGACGCAGGCGACCTTCCGCGGCCGGCCGCTGACCCGCGAGGAGATGATGGGCTTCGGCAACCTCACGTTCGCCGGCGGCCGGGACACGATCATTCACACCATCTCGTCGGTGTTGGCGTATCTCGCGGCCCACCCGGAGGCCCTCGAATTTTTGCGGGCCGATCCGGGCCGAATCGTGCATGCGTGCGAGGAGTTCTTCCGCCTGATCACCCCGCTCACCCATATCGGCCGGGTGTGCCCGGTCGACACCAGTGTCCACGGAGTGCCCGTCAAAGCGGGCGGTCGCACTTCCCTCTGCTGGGCGTCGGCGAATCGGGACGAGGCCGCGTTCGAGGCGCCGGACGAGGTGCGGCTGGATCGCAAGCCCAACCCGCATTTGGCGTTCGGCTTCGGCGCCCACCTTTGTCTCGGGGCGGCTCATGCGCGGCTCATCCTGCGCACTCTGCTGCAAACTTGTGTGGACCGGGTCGACCGCATCGTCGTCCTGGACGCTCACGAGCGCATCGAAAACGAAGCCCGCTACCAGCGACCCGTCGGCTACGAATCGCTGAGCACACGAATCGTCGCCCGCAATGCGCAGCCGGGTGTTCCGGTAAAATGAAGACCGACGCCCTGGCCGGCCGCGAGGTGCGGCGGAGTCCTCGCGGCCGGTGCGCCCGGCTGGCGCCAGTTCTCCTGGCGGGTATGGCCGGGGCGCTCATCGGTGGAGTCTCGGCCGCGGCCAGCACAAACCGCATCGGAAACCTGTCGCCGGCCGAGGCGCAGGCGGAGTTTGAGACGGAGCCCGGCTTCGCCGTCGATCTGGTGGCGGCCGAACCCCTCACCGTGGATCCAGTGGCCCTGGCGTTCGATGAACGGGGCCGGCTCTTCGTCGCGGAGGATCGCGACTATCCCGTCGGCTCGCCCGACGGCCGGCCGTTGGGCGTCATCGCATGCCTCGAAGACACCGATGGCGATGGGCGCATGGATCGCCGAACGGAGTTTGCCCGGGACCTCCGGTTTCCCAATGGCGTGATGCCCTGGCGCGGCGGCGTCATCGTCACAGCTGCACCGGACGTCTGGTGGCTGGCGGATACGAACGGCGATGGACGGGCCGATGTGCGGGAGCTTTGGCTGACCGGATTTGACACCAACGCGACGTCGCAATTGCGGGTGAACGATCCGACCCTGGGCCCGGATGGCTGGATCTATTTTGCGGGTGGGTTGCGTGGCGGCAAAATCCGCTCGCCGCGCTCTCCGGAGAGAATCGTGGACACAGAACGGGGCGACCTGCGGTATCAGCCCGCCACCGGGGAGATGGAAGTCGTGGCCGGCAAATCCCAATACGGCCTGGCGTTCGACGATGCCGGGGAACGCTTTGCCTGCATGAACCGGGTCCAGTCCCAGCATGCTCCCCTGCCCTCGCGCTATCTCGCGCGCAACCGGTCTGTGGTCTCCCCGGGCGCGCTGCAAAACTGTCCGGAGATCGAGGAGAACAGCCTGATGACACGCTATCGGGCCGGCGCCACACGCTATTTTCCGATCAGCGCGAATTTGACCACGGCGGACAGCCATGTGGGCACCTACAGCGCGGCGTGCGCCGTGCACATTTATCGCGGGCGAAATGTTCCCCCGGGCTATTCCGGCGCCGCGTTTTCCTGCGACCCAACCGGCAATTTGGTTCGGGCGGATCGCCTGGAAAAAGTTGGCGGCACCTTCCGCGCGGTGCGGATTCACGAGCGGACCGAAGCCTTGCGCTCGGCCGACAATTGGTTTCGGCCGGTGTTTCTGGCCGATGGGCCGGATGGTGCCCTCTACGTCGCCGACATGTATCGCAAGACCATCGAGCATCCGGATTACCTGCCGGGCGACGTCCGCAAGCACACGGACTTCGAAAGCGGCAAAAGCCAGGGACGCATCTGGCGTTTGCAACGCGCCACCCCGGATGGCGAGGCCGGGCCAAGGTCCCAGCCCGATCTCCGAGCGGCGTTCGGCACGGCTGCGGGCCGCCTCCAGTCGCTTTCTTCCACCGAACCTTGGATCCGGGACACGGCTTTTCGTCTGCTGCTCGAGCAACCCGACGGCACGACCATCCCGCAGCTGCAGGCCGCGTTCGACGAAGGTGGGCTGGCTGCCGCGGCGGTGGCGCACCTGCGGCTGCTCGAGGCGTTGGGTGGATTGACCGAGCCGCTGCTGCTGCGCGCGCTGGCCCACGGCTCGCCCGGCGTGCGCCAGAACGGGGTGCTGCTTGCCGAGCCTCGCCTGCGGACGTCGGCACCGCTGCGGGACCGCGTCGTGGCGCTGGCCGACGATCCGGATCCGCACGTGCGCCATCAGGTCGCGCTGTCGTTGGGTGAACTTGGGGACGCCGGGATCCTTCCGGCCTTGACCGAGATCGCTCGGCGCCAGGGCGAGGATCGTTGGACCCGGGCGGCGATTCTGACCGCCGCCGCCACCCGTTCCATGGCGGAGGGACTCTTAACGCGCCTGGGCGCCGAGTCACTGCAGGCGGCGCCCACCCCGGGCCTTCTTGCGCTGGCGGCAGATCTCGCCCAGCAGCTCGCGTTGCACGATGACGGCACGTCCACCGGCAGCAACGGGGTGAGCCAACTTTGGGCTCTGCTTCGGAATGCGAAGACCGATCTCATCCTGTTCAGCCTGGCAGGCTACGCCCGCGGCCGGGGCGAAAGCTTCCGCCTCCAGGGCGCGGCTTCAGCAGCGGATGCCGCCCGGCTCGTCGAGCGCGCCCGCGACCTTGCACGACTGGAAAACGCTCCACTGTCCCAACGGGTGTCCGCAACCGAATGGCTCGCGTTCGACGATTCCGAGGCCACCGTGAAACTGCTCGTGAGCCTGCTTGAGCCAACGCAGCCCTCCGAGGTCCAGGTGGCCGCCGTGCGTGCCTTGGTGCAGCCCGGGCGCGCGGAGGTGATCCGCCCGTTGCTGTCCGCCGAACGATGGAATGCATTCGCGCCGATCGTGCGCACTCTCCTGGTCGATCGGTTGATGGGCCGGCCGGAATTTTCCGGCGCTTTGCTGGATGCCATCTCGTCGGGCGCGATCGCGCCGGGATTTCTCACCCGCAGCCAGCGGGAACAGTTGCGTGGATCGCGGGATCCCGCGGTGAAGGCCCGCGCCGAATCCTTGCTCGACCGGCCCGGGGGTGATCGGCAGAAGGCCTTCGAGGCGGCCAAGGCGGCGCTGGCCTTGCCGCCAAAGCCCGCGAACGGCCGGGACGTATTCGCCCGGGCCTGCGCTCAATGCCACCGCCTGGACCAGCTCGGGGTCGCCGTCGGGCCCGATCTGTTCGACATCCGCCAGCAGCCGAAGGAAGCGATTCTGTATCATCTCATCCTGCCGGAGGCGGAGATCGCGCCCAACTTCGTGAACTATGATTGTGAGCTGAAGGATGGTCGCCTTCTGAGCGGGCTGCTCGCAGTGGAGTCCGCGGCAGCCATCACCCTGCGCATGGCGCAAGGCGTGGAGGAACTCGTGCCCCGCAGCCGCATCGCGCGGCTCACGGCCAGCCGCCTCAGCTTGATGCCGCAAGAGCTGGAAAAGACGATGTCGCTGCAGGAGCTGGCCGATCTGTTGGCGTATCTTCGTGGAGAACTGCCACCCCCCGGCGCCCGCGAGCTGGCGCCGTAAAGCGCGCAGCCGTTCTCCCCTCAAAAGCCCGTGGACCACCCGGCGCTGGAATCGCTTCCAGCTACTCGACCTTCCACTCCAGGATGCCGGCGGAGCTGTCCGGCTGGAGTTGGACCTCGAGCTTCAATCCTTCGGCGTCGACCGGCGCAAAGTTCACCCGGTTGTAGCCATCGGGCTGCGTGCCAGCCTCCGCGGCGCCGTTGACCGGAAGCCACCGCTCGCCCACGCGATACAAGACGCGCCAGGATCGCGGAACACGACAGCCGCCGCCCGGCCGATCATCAAACCAGTAGACGCTGGTCGATGAAACCCGGCGCCGGGTGGGGAAGCCCCACTCGACCCATTCGGCCGTGCCGCGATGATTCCACCAGGTAAACCGCGGAATGCTGCCGTCATGGGAGCTGGCCGGCTCTTTTCCATCGATCATGGCTTCGACCGTGTCCGAGGAAAAACAGTGCGACGCGGCGACTGGCGGCGTCCGTGGCTCAACCCATTCGCGCGCCGACGGTCCGTCACCGATGACGGGAAACGAAGTGATGCGAAGCCGGGCGGCCCCCATCGGAATGAGCGTGATCGGCTGCATCGGCTCCCTGGAGCGCACCGGGCTGTCGTGCAAGGCGTCGACCAGGCCCAGCCGATCGAGCTTCCAGGACGGGATCTTGCGCCCTTTGGCCTTGAGCACAAGGGGCACGTGATCCTGGGTGAAGGGATTTTCCGCAAGCGGAGCGGGCTGCCGTTCGACTTCGAACGAACGTTCGGGGCGCCGTTCATCGAGAACCAATCCGTAATTCCAAGGCGTGGTCGGGAACACCTCCCACTCGGGCCAATTCGGGTTTTGGCCGTATTTCTGCCAGCCTTCGCCAATGCGCAAGGAAAACGCCAGCGGGCCATAGTCCACGCTGGCCGCCTGGTGATTCCGCGCCCAGCGGCGCACCGAGATGCGGAATGGGAGTTCCAGTTTCACGACGTCGCCGTCGCGCCACTCGCGCTCCACGATCCAGTAGCCGGCGGCCGCCGCCTTCTGGCGCACGGCGCGATTGTTGATGCGCAGAGCTGGCTGCTGGCACCAGCCGGGCACGCGGAAATGAAGCGGGAAGGTCACCGGGCGCGGCGTCTGCAACCGGAACACGATGGTGTCGTGGAACGGATATTCCGTCTCTTCGCGGATGACAACCTCGACGCCGTCGCCGGGGCCGACGCGCGCCGTCACGCGGCTCGGGGCGTAGAGCGAGGCGCACAGCCCGCGATCGTGCGTGGCCAGCCAGAGTTCCTCGGCGAAGTAGGGCCAGCCGTGGGAGACGTTGTGCTGGCAGCAGCGATAGACTTCGAAGGGCGAATAGCTGAACATCGTGCCGCCATTTTCAATGCCGGGCGCGTGGTTGTTCCGATCGAGGCGCACCTGGTTGGCGCAGGTCAGGTAGTGCAGGCCTTTCCAATCGGGTGTGGCCGCCGCCGGCAGCGAGTTGAACGCGATCTCTTCACAGCGATCGCTCCAGATGGGCAGCCCGGTCGCCTTGGTCAGCATCTCGAAGCTGTGCATGAACTCCACCATGCCGCACGATTCAAACCCTTGATGGGGATCGTCGTATCCCTTCCGGCAATTCTCGTCGCCGGCGAAGCCGCCCCCCGGGAACTGGCCGTAAAGGCCCATCACGGTTTGGTAGTTGCGCTCCGCCGCTCCGCGGTGCCCGGGGTCGCGGGAAAGCATGGCGAAGATCGTCGGCGCGCGGAATCCCTGGGAAATGTTGACGTTATGCCAGTTAATGACGTCGCGATCCCACCGCGCCATGTTCGCGTGAATCTTCCGCGCCAACTCGAGAAGCCAGGCCTCGCCCGTCCGGTTGTAGAGCCAGAAGGCGGACTCAATGTTGTCGCCAGCCCGGATCTTGGGCCAGTAACCTTCCCCGAACGCTGACGCCGGCAGTTGGTTCTCCCATTTCATGTACCGGGTCATTACGTCGAGCATCTTGCGATCGCCGCTGAACTCATACTGGCTTTTCAGGATGTCGAGCATGACCATGTGCGGCCAGAGGTCCGGCTTGCCGTTGAGCGACGCGAGAAGTTCGCGCGGGCCGAACCAGCCATCGTCCCGCTGGGACGCCACCGCGGCGTCGATCCACTTGCGGGTGTTCGTGATGATGGCGTGATCATCGAGGAGGTAGCCGAGATCACCATAGCCTTTCAGCCAGTAGGGCATTTCCTCCCACCCGAAGCGGCCTTCGCCCTCCCGGTGAGCCCACGAGCTCTTGTCGAAATTAAGCCAGGGCGAAATCTCCTGCAGCCGCCCAAACATGCCGTCCCGTTGCAGGTGCAGTTGGTGCAGCAGCCAGCCCTGGGCCTGAATCGAGCCAATCGGCAGCTTCACGAACGGGCTGGGTTCTAGGGGGGCGCGGTTCGCCGGGTAGTGCGGGCGATCCTCGTCGCGCCCACTCACTGACGCGACGGAGCGCGCGGCGAGATCCGCGCCAGTGACCAACGCCGGAACAAGGGCGACCGCCGCGGCCATCGAAGAGAGCAGTGCACGTGCATTCATAGAGGAATGATCCGCCCGAGAGTGGCGTGGAAGCCCCGAATTGTCATCTGCGAACAACGGTCGGGCGCGCTCGCCGCCGCCGCGACCGATCCCGGGCGCAGCGTCGCCCCGCCGGCGCGCGGAGCAAGGCGGAAGGGCCTGCCCGAACTGCCCCGCCCGATCACGGCTCACGCAAGCGGAAGTAGCGCGCCTCGCCGTCGAGCGGAACCGAGACAGAGATCCCGTCGGCTGCATTCGTGGGGGTCCCTGACACGGGCAGCCAGTCGCCCAGGATGGCCGGCGCCGACTCCAGATGGTAACCCGTCATCATCCGTGGCCAACTGAGCACCGCCATGCCTCGACCGTCGCTGCCGATCGCGATCTGCAATGGCGGCGGGCCAAAACCGCCGGCCGCATCCTGGAAAACACCTTGGCTGGGGTTGAAAAACGTGCCGCTGGCGGTCGTTTCCAATTTCACCGCGCGCACCATGTAAGTTTGCCCCGCTCCATTCGTGTCCACGTACTCATTGGTCAGGATCAGGCTGGGGGTGATTCGCGCAAACGGTCCCGCCGCGGCGTTTGCCCGGTAGATGTGATAGCCCGCGACGACGTCAGACGAAGGGCGCCACATCAGGCGGAGGCCGCCTGCGTCGTTGGATTGAATTAAAAACTGAGCCGGCGGCGCCACGGGAAATGGTCGCAGCGTCGGGTCGCCCATCAAGGCCACGTGCACGCCTTGCGGAAAATAGTTGGCATCGTAGACACCGCTGTTGTTCTGGGTGGCCCGCACGCAATATCCGATGCTTTCGCCCAGGCCGAGGAAATGGAGGACCCAATGCGGACGCCCGGCCCATCCCGAGGTGAGCGCAGACGGTGACGATGCAAGGACCGCCCGCAGCAAGTTGTCCGGAGAATCCCAGTCGCCGAAATAACTCCCAAAGAGCAGGGTGAAAACCGACCGCAGCTCGCCGGACGCCAGCCTCCCGGTGTCCGCCACGCCGGAAGCGCTGGTGTAGGATCCGGCCCCGCAGCCGTAGGCGAGGAGGCTGGCTCCCGTCGATGCCGCCAGCCAATCGGCGGAGCTCACCGAGGTCGCGCCGCAAATTGGAACGAAATTTCGCCACCCGTTGATCCCGAACGCCTCCCCGCCAAACACGCCGAAATTATCGTCAATGATCGCGCGAGCAGGGACCCGAAACGCCTGATGCCGAAACGCATGATCCTTGTCCAAATACCGGCGCAACAACTCGGTTTCCGTTGCCGGAAAAGTCGGCAGGCCCGACAAATCGACCCGGCCCACCATCAGCTCGATCGGCGACGGGACGGTGTCCGGATCGAACTTGCCGTCGCCAGGCAGGTTGCGATTGCGGGAACTCGCCGCCGAGGTGTCATTCACCCGGGCGTCCGTCCAAACGCCATTCACGTCGCCGTAATAAACGTCCGCCGGCCAGGCGCCGACGTGGTCCGGATGACCGTCGGGGTTGAAATCGCCGGAATAGGGCACGGGCACGTGGCCGACGAGGAAGACCGCCTTGACGCGCCCGGAATCCGCCGCGTAGGCCGAACGGATCAAGCTGCCGATGGACGCGGGGCTGTCCGTTCGCCCGACATCGGATCGGGCGACAACCCAGCCGTCCCCGATCAGGTCCCGTTCGAGTCGGTCCAACTCGAAGCCAAGGGCACCGGCCTGGGTGCGGTCAACGAGGAGAAGAACCTTGCCCTGGCTGTCCGCAAATCGGACCTGGATGCCGGCGTAGATATAGCCTTCGGCAACGTAGTTGGTGGTGGGCGTCACGCTGGTCCGGCTCACCCGATATTCGTAGGCGGCCCCGGCGCCAACGGCCGTATCCACGTAATTGGTGGCCTCGGCGCTGAGGGCCGTGCCAAAACCCCAAGTGGCAACGTCCCGGGACTTGCGGTAAACGCGGCACGCGGTGGCATTGGCGTCGGGCGCCCAGGACAGGGTGATCTGCGCCGGGTTGGTCTGCACGACGGCCGAAATCCCCACCGCGTGATCGGCGACCGTCTCGGACCTGCCATGCGGGGCGATTGCCGTCCAGATCACCGCCACGAACGACAGACACGGGAAACCGCGGAGCCAACCGCGTGCGCGCACGGGGACTGGCCGCCCGCGCGAGGCGGGCGAATCATCGGCTGATGGTCGTGGACGTGCAGGATTCATCGAGCATCCAGGCATTCCGGGCCGACTCGATGGCGACAGTCGTTTCCCATGGCGTCATCCTGGATTTGACGAGGCGGGTGTCCATTTTCAGGGCCTGTCGCCGGATACGGGCCATTCAGCCTGGGGTGCCGCGGGCGGCGGGATCGTTCGCCGGTTATTCCGGGCCGGAATCAGGGGCCATGGTAGCCCTCTTCGCCGTGCTCGGCAAGGTCGAGGCCAATGGTCTCGACTTCCGCTGATGTGCGGATGGTTCCGAGGATGGCCCGAACGACGAGCGCGATGACGATGGTGGCCACGACGGACCAGACAAGAACGATCAAACCCGCCTTGGTTTGCTCCCACCAGAGCGTGTGCCCGACGTAGGCTTTAATCCGGTCCGCTCCGAGGTTGGCATTCACCTTCTCGGTTGCGAAAAAACCGGCACAAAGCACCCCCAGCGTGCCTCCGACGGCGTGCACTCCGAACGTGTCGAGGGCGTCGTCGTATTGAAAAACCGCCTTAATTTTGGTGCAGGCAATGTACGGGATAATTCCGGCGAGCACGCCGATGAGGATCGCGGTTCCGGGGGTGACGAAGCCGGCGGCGGGGGTGATGGTGGCGAGACCGGCGATGGCCCCGGAGCAGAGGCCGAGCACGCTGGGCTTGCGGCGGGTGATGTATTCAACCAGGGCCCACACCGTAGTACCCACCGCCGCGGAGAGGGTGGTGGCGACAAACGCGTTGGCGGCGATGGCGTCCGCCGCGACTGCGCTGCCCGCATTGAAGCCGTACCAGCCGACCCAGAGCATGCCGGTGCCGACGGCACACAGCACCATGCTGTGCGGTGGCATTGGCTCGCGCCCGTGCCCGCGGCGCTTGCCCAGCAGAATGCACAAGGCCAGCGCGGACCAGCCGGAGGTCATGTGGACGACGATCCCCCCAGCGAAATCGATCGCCTTGATCCGCGCCGCGTCGTTGGCCAGTCCGTTCATCATGCCGTCTGCGCCCCAAATCGCATGCGCCGCCGGGAAGTAGACGACCAGCATCCAGAGCACACAGAAGAGCATCACCGCCGGAAACTTCATGCGTTCGGCAATGGCCCCGACGATGAGCGCCGGGGTGATGATCGCGAACATCATCTGGTAGATGAAAAAGATGTTGTGCGAGACCCACTGGCTGTAATCGGGGTTCGGCGCGGCATCGACTCCATTCATGAAGGCGTAGGAAAACCCGCCCAGCAGACCGCCCCCTTTGGAAAAGCAAAGGCTGTAGCCGAACGCCCACCAGAGAATGGTCACGACCCCCATCAGCCCCAAACACTGCGCGATGACGGAGAGCACATTTTTTCGCCGGACCAGCCCGCCATAGAACAGCGCCAGGCCCGGCAGGGTCATGAACAGCACGAGGGCCGCGGAGGCCATCATCCAGCCGTTGTGGCCGGGTGCCGCCCCGACCACCCGCGAGATGGCTTTGCCCTCCGTCGCGCGCGGAAGGTTGTTGACCATCGCTTCCAAATCCGCGATCCGCTGCTCGAGGGATGCCTCCGGCAGGGCCCGTGACGGGTTCGACGGCGGCGGTTCGGCCGCGGCCACGGAAACGGCGCCGCCGCCGCCTGCCAGATGGAGCAGACACAGGACAAGGATGGATAAAATGATGCGCGTTGGCATGGCAGCTTGAAATTCTGATTGAAAAATGCCGGGCCCAACGACAAGCAAAAGGAGGGCGTTCTCCCGCCGCATCCGACCGTTGCCGCGTTGGGACCAGCGTCAGAGGGCCCGTTCTCCCGTACGGTTTTTGCCGGCGTCAGCCTTCCCGGCTGTCACACCGCCTGGTCGCCCTTTTCCTCGGTGCGGATGCGAATGGCTTCCTCCACCGAGCTCACGAAAATCTTGCCGTCGCCGATCTTGCCGGTTTTTGCACCCTTGATGATGGCGGCCACGGCGTCCTCCACCTGGGGATCCGCAATGACCAGCTCAATCTTCAACTTGGGCAGGAAATCGACCGTATATTCGCTGCCGCGATAAATCTCAGTGTGCCCCTTCTGCCGACCAAATCCTTTTACTTCCGACACGGTCATACCCTGGATGCCCAGCTCATGGAGGGCGTCCTTCACTTCTTCAAGTTTGAACGGCTTGATGATGGCTTCGATTTTCTTCATGTGCGTCTATCCACGGCCCGATCCGATGCCCCAATGGCCCGTCTCCGCTGCGATGCGTCGCCGGGATCCGTGAATGGGGCGACGATGCCACGGCACTTCTGAATTCTTCAACGCTTTTCTATGAGCCGGATCGATTTGTTCGATCCGTCATCCATTCGAAGGCCTCAGGCGTGCTGGCGGTGGCCGATGAATCGGAAACCCGCCAGCCCCTCGTCGGAGTCTGGCGGGTGTTCTGAGAAGACGCTGGCGTGCGAGCGGCTGGTGTTCCCGGGGGGGGGCGGTTCGGTTCGGGATTGGCCCGTCGCGAATCAGCCCACCGCGACCGACGCTGGCTTGGTGCGGGGTTGCACGTCGGGGACCGACGGTCCGCGTGCCTGGGCGAAGCTGACCTTGGACCGGAGCATCAGCGTGCCGAGGCAAAGGTCCGCGATGGGCAGCACCACGTTGAAGTTCTTGTGCATGTAGCGGTGGTGCAGCAAATGGTGGCCATTGAGGCGAAAGAAAATGCCGGATCGCTCAATGCGCCGGGACTTCGGCAGGTGCATGCACCAATGCATGTATTCGTAAGCGCCGTAATAGGCGCCGCACGCGATGACCGCACCGATCGGCAAACCCCAATGACCGGTGATGGCGGCCACGACCACAAACGGCGCGGAGGCGCCCAGGACCAGGACCGGGCCGTTCCACCAGGCCATGGGGATGGTTTCCTTGTCCTTGTCGTTAATCAGGTGATAGGTGTGGTCGGCTTTAAAGGTCTGGTGGTGAACCAACGTGTGTGCCCGGAAGGCGTACTCAAATCGTCCCATCGGTCGGTGCATCAGGAAGCGATGCAGCAACCATTCAAAGAACGAGGCATAAATCACACCGGCGCCCAGCCCGGCAACAATCCAGATCAGAAAGGATTCCATTTAAATCTCAACGTCTTGCGCATTATTACGGTTATCGTCGAAAGCGACCGGAGTGTTCCTGCTTCCCTTGATCGCAGCAAACAAAATCGCAAAGACCCGACGTTACGATTTTTGGCCCAGCCGACACAAGATCGCCGAATCCAAATGCTGCCTGCCCTCTCGCAGCCTGGGCCGCCCTCTTGCGCAACCCCACCGTTCCGAGCCGCGCCGTCCTTGGGGCAGTGCCCTGACCCGCGATAACGCGGACAATCAGAAAAACGATATGGCCCAATCCGGGCTCAAGTTGTGTAGTACTTCTGCGAATACTGCTGGACCATGCGCCACGTGTTGTATTCCGGCACGAGGGTGGCCATTGCCCGCCGGATCCGTTGGAGCCACTGCCGCGGAATGCCGTTGGCGTCCCGATCATAAAACATGGGGATCACCTGCTCGGTCAGGGTCTTGAAGGTGTTCTCGCTGTCGACGCGATCCTGCTCCTCGACGTTATCGGGATGGCTGTCGCCCCCGATGGCGAAGCCGTTCGTCCCGTCGTAGCCCTCCCGCCACCAGCCATCGAGGATGCTCATGTTCAAGCAACCATGGCAGCCGGCTTTCATGCCGGACGTGCCCGAGGCCTCCAGGGGCCGCCGCGGGTTGTTCAACCAGACGTCGCAGCCGGAGACCATCTGGCGCGCCACGTGCACGTCATAGTTTTCGACGAAGACCAGGTGTCCCTTGAGCTCGCTGTATTTGCTCAGGTGAATGATGTGCTGGATGAAGCGCTTGCCGTCGTCGTCGCGAGGATGGGCCTTGCCGGCAAAGACAAACTGGACCGGGCGCTGCCGATCCTGGACCAGCCGCACGATATTCTCGAATTGCTGGAAGATCAGCGGGGCCCGCTTGTAGGTCGCGAACCGCCGGGCGAACCCGATGGTCAGCGCGTCCGGGCTGAGAAACTGATCGAACACGATGAAGTCGCGCTGCGAGATGCGCTGGCCCTGAATGAGCAGGCGCCGGCGGGTGAACTCGATCAGCTCGCGGCGCAGGCGATAGCGGAGGGCCCAGAGTTCCTCGTCGCTGACGAACGACGGATCGGTCAACTGCTGCCAGAACCCGCGGTCGTTGACCGCGCTTTCCCACCGTTCCGTGGCCTGCTGCCGCCAGAACTGGGTTTCGGGACCGGCATTGCGCGAATTCGCCCCGGCGTTTTCGATCGCGAGCTTGCGCCTCCAGAACCGGCGGACGGGCCCTTTCATCCAGCCCAGCAAATGCACGCCATTCGTGATGTGTCCGATCGGCACCTGTTCGACGGGCAAATGGGGCCAGAGGCACCGCCACATCTCCCGGCTGACCTGGCCGTGAAGCTCGCTCACGCCGTTGGCGGCCCGGCAAGCCTTGAGAGCCAGCACCGTCATGCAGAACGGCTCCTCGGCGTTGCCCGGTTGCACGCGGCCCAATCCCATCAACTCGTCGAAGGTAACCCCCATCGTGCCCAGATAGCCTTTCAACGCATAGTCCATCAGGCTCGGCGTGAAACGATCGTGTCCCGCTTCGACCGGGGTGTGGGTGGTGAAGATGCACTGGGACTTGGTCGTGGAGAGCGCGTCCGCCAGACTCTTCCCGGACAGCATCTTCTCCCGCACGAGCTCCAGGGTCAGGAACGCGGCATGGCCCTCGTTCATGTGGTAGGTCGACGGCTTGATCCCGAGGGCCCGGAGCAGGCGCACGCCGCCGATGCCAAGAACGATCTCCTGCATGATGCGGGTCGAGCTGTCCCCGCCATACACCCGCAGCGTCAGGTCCCGGTGATGTTGCTCATTCTCCGGCAGGTTGGTGTCGAGGAGAAACACCGGCACCCGGCCGACATTGACGCGCCAGGCCTTGAACCGGACTTCGCTCAGGCCGATGGGCACGCTGCACACGAGCGGTTCGCCGCTCGCGTCGAGCACCGGCTCCACGGGCAGGTTCCGGGGGTTAAGCAAGGTGTAATAGTCCACCTGCCAGTTGTCCTGGTTGATCGCCTGCTGAAAATAGCCCTCGCGATAGAAAAGGCTGATCCCGATGAAGCCGAGGCCGAGGTCGCTGGCCGACTTCGTGTGGTCGCCAGCGAGGATGCCCAGGCCGCCGGCGGCAATCGGCAGGGTCTCGTGAAATCCGAATTCGGCGGAGAAATAGGCGACCGGGTTGCTTTTTAGCTGGGGCGCGTGCTTGGCGCCCCACGTCCCGGGATCATTCAAATATTCCCGGAACGATTTCAGCACGCGCTGGACGCGGGCCGCGAACTCCGGCTCCTGCAGATGCACCCGCAGCTCCTGATCCGAGACCTCATGCAGCACGGCGACAGCATTGTGATAGAGATTCTGCCAGCCCCGCGGGGTCAGCTCGTGAAAGATTTCCTGCGCTTCCTGGTTCCAAGTCCACCACAAGTTGTGCGCCAACTGATCCAATCCGTCGATCAGGTCGGTCAGTTCCGCGGGTGTTAAGGGCGTCTTGCTCATAGTCAGTCAGTTTCCGTTCCGATGGGCACTTCTCTTCCCCGCCGCCGGCGGGGAATGCCGGCCATGCTGCACGCAATCCGGCCCGTGACGCAAATTGAATTCCTTCATCGGAATCCACCAATTCGCGAGACGACCGGTCGGTCCCCGCCGGCACGCCACCGCCAAACCTGGCCCAGGCTGGCGAACCCGAAGCGTGCCGTCGTCACGCCATTTCTTTTCGGAAAGAACCCGGAGGCCTGAAGAAGGTTTTTTCGAAAAGCGTGCACCGCGGGCCTCGTCGATCGCGGCCAGCCGGCCCCCCGGTTCCCACGAGCGCGCCGCGCGAGGCGCCCAACCGCCCGTCCAGAATCAAAAAATCCCGGTAAACAATCCGCGCAGCCATCCGATGAGGTCTGGGGCGGACGCCCGGGCCGTGACCGCGCCCGCGGCAACGCCTCACATGCTTATGTCACGAGATCGCATCAAGCCCACGGGTGTCGAGGTCAGCTTCGGCGACGAGGAAATCATCGTCAGTAAAACCGACCGGCGGGGAATCATCACGTACGCGAACGACGTGTTCCAGCGTGTATCGGGGTTCTCCGAGCAGGAGCTGCTCGGGCAGCCACACAACCTCATCCGGCATCCGCAAATGCCGCGCTGCGTCTTTCGACTCTTGTGGGAGACGCTCGAGGCCGGCCGCGAGATTTTCGCCTATGTGATCAACCTGGCGCGCGACGGTCGTCACTACTGGGTGTTCGCCCATGTCACGCCGAGCTTCGATCGCGCCGGCCAGATCGTCGGCTATCACTCCAACCGCCGGGTGCCCGACGCGGATGCCCTGGTCAAGGTCAAGGAACTCTATGCCGCGCTGCTCGCCGAAGAGACGCGCTGGCCCGACCCGCGGGTGGCGATCGAAGCATCGACCCGGTTGCTCACCGACCTGCTGCAGCGAAACCAGGTGAATTACAGTGAGTTCGTCTTCAGCCTGTCCCAACAAACCCGCCTGGGCGCCGCCGCCTGACCTCCGCTGCCGCCTCCTCCAACTGCCTGCATGAACACGTCATCCTCTTCTCCCGCTTCCGCCCCCCTCCCCGATCTGGATCACGTCGCCGCCATCTGCGATCGCGCCGCCCACGGCGACCTCGAGGCGCGCATCAACGGCCTGGCCGCGGATCCCACGGCTCTCGGCCGCCTCGCCCGATCGATCAACCACCTGCTCGACGTCGCCGACTCCTACGTGCGCGAGTCGGCGGCCGCCATGGACCACTGCAGCCGCGGACAATTCCATCGCCCCATCCTCCTCCGCGGACTGCCCGGCTCCTACCGGGACAGCGCCCTCGTGATCAATCGGGCCGCGCTCCAGATGAAAGTTTCCTCCGAGCAGCTCCGGGAGTTTGAGAGCCAGCGCACCCGCGTGGCCGCGAATGTCGCCCGCACCGCCGACGCCGTTTCCGAATCCGCCCGCCACCTCGAAGGCACCGCGCAAACCATTTGGAAAAATGCCGAGCAAACCCAACGCCTGTCTTCGTCCGTCGCCGCCTCCGCCAACGAGACTGCCGCAAGCGTCGGCGCCGTCGCCGCCGCCTGCGAACAACTCACCAGTTCCACGTCGGAAATCTCCCGCCAGGCCAGCGACTCAGCCGATCTGACGCAATCCGCCGTCGGTGAGGCGGACCAGGCCGGCCAGGCCGTCCGCGCTCTTGGCGAGGCTGCGCGCAAGATCCAATCCGTCGTCGGCCTGATCAACAAGATCGCCCGCCAGACGAATCTCCTGGCGCTCAACGCAACCATCGAAGCCGCGCGCGCCGGAGAGCACGGCCGGGGCTTCGCCATCGTGGCCAACGAGGTCAAGGTCCTGTCCCGCAATACGTCCGAAGCCACTGAAACCATCGAGGAACAGGTCAGCGCCATGTGCAAGGCCACCGAGAGTGTCATCGCCGCCATCGATGGCATCGGCACATCAATCAAGAAGATCAACGACAACGCCGGCTTGATCTCCACGTCGGTCAAGGAACAGGTCCAGGCCACGGGAGAAATCGCCCAGCGCGTCTCCGAGGTTTCCAACAGCACCCGACGAATTTCCGATACCATCGCCGAAGTAACCAACGCCGCGACCGAGACGGAGGCGGCGTCCGGCATCCTGAAGTCGGCCTCCGCCGAGTTGACCCATCAATCCTCCAATCTCCATGCGGAGGTGGGCGCCCTCAACACCCAGCAGAAAGCCCCCCTGTCCGCCGCGGCGTGATGACGAACGTTTGATCCACCGTTTGCGATCTACGATTTGCGAACGGGTCACGCCTGGCGCGAGAATCGCCCGGCAATCATCGGCAATCATCGGCAATCGCCACTGAGCAATGAAGCCGGGGCGAGGTTCCCCTCCTCAGCCCGCGTTCACTTCGGAAGTGCCGTCTTCCCTCCCAGCCGCCGATGGGCCGGCTTGGCCGTGCGTTTGATTTTGCGACACACGGGACGGCGCGCTGTCCTGACTTGAGGCAGCGCTCCAGGCCCTTCCCGGCACCGGGCCGGATCAGAAGGAATTCTTCGACGTCTTGTCCGCCATGGCGGGCCCGGCCGCGATTCGCATCAGGATGCGCAACTCGTGCAAGGCTTTGTACCCGAGAAAGAGATCTCCACGGCCGGGGCGGCGGCGATCGGGACGAGGCTCGTGCGTGGGCCCGGACTGGTTTTTGGGGGATGACGACGTCAGTTTCATCGGAACGAGAGTGCTAATTCGCGGACGCGTTCCGGAGGAGCAGGGAGTCTGCCAGCCGCCTCGGGCGTAAAAACGAGCGGCCCCGCGGATCGAATTCCGCGGGGCCGTGAAAAATCGATGGAGGCCGGGGCGCTTGGCCCGGGCCGGTGCTCTTAGGATTGACCTTTGATCGCGCCGTAGGTCAGCGGCTTGATCTCATTCCCGCCGCCATCGGTGATCTTGCGGGTCTTCTCGTCGAAGAGGCAGGCCGTCTTCAAGCGCTCCGACATTTCGGCGAGCGAGATGACGGTCTGGACCCGGATGGCGAGGTCGATGTTCGCCGTCGGCGGTTTGCCGGAGCGAATGGACTCGAACCAGTTCTTTTCGTGGAACCGGATGTCCTCGTGTTGGAGGCCGGTGAACTCCTCGGCATCGATTTCCTCGGTGAAATCCTTCTCGGGAATCAGGCGGATGCGTTCACCGAGGTTGCCGATTTCCAGCGTGGCCTGGTGACCGTAGATCACGAAGCCGGGGCTCTTGGCGTTCACGGAGCTGCTGCTGACGGTGATCATGTAGCCGCTCGGGAACTCGGCCGTGAGCTGCACGTGCTCCGGCACATCGCGTTCCGGCGCCGGCTTTTTCCGGTCGGTGTGCACGTTCTTCGTGCCGATGCTGACCACCCGGTTCGGAAACTCGGGTTTGCCGCTCGCTACCATCAGGGGGTGCAACCGGTGCGGGACCAGGTCGCCGAGCAACCCGGCGCAATAGGGATAATACTTGCGCCAGCGGTGGAAGGCCTCGGCGCTGAACGGCCGCTTGCTGACGGGCCCCAGCCAGGTATCCCAATCGATGTTTTCCGGCGTCGACTCCTTCTCCACGTCGTAGTTCCACTCGCCCTTGGGATTGTTCCGGCAGTAATAGCCCTGCGCCCAAACCAGGGTGCCCAACGTCCCGCTCTGGATGATGGACGCGGCCTTGTGCCAGCCTTGGGCCGAGCAGCCTTGCGAGCCCACCGTGAAAACCTTGCCGGTCTTCTTGACCGCGTCGTGAACTTGGAACGCCTCGTCCAGGTAACGCGTCATCGGCTTCTCGCAGTAGACATGCTTCCCGGCGTTCATCGAGTCGATGGAGATCGGCGCGTGCCACGGATCGTGCGTGGCGATGACGACCGCGTCGATATCGCCCCGCTCGAGCAGCTTGCGGTACTCCTTGAAAATATCCGTGTTCTTCAGGCCGGCCTTCTCCTGCGCCCAGTCGCGTCGGGTGCTGAACAGGTCGCAGGCGGCCGCGATGACCGTGTTGTTTTCCTTGGCGAACTGATGGATGCCCTCCAGGTGGTTCTTACCGATGCCGACGCCCACCCCAATGACGGCGACCGCGATGCGATCGTTCGCGCCGATGACCCGGCCGGGTGAGGGCGCCTGGTTTTGACCATAAACCGGAGTTTTGACCAGGCCAGTCGCAGCCACGGCGGCGGTGGCCGCAGCGGATTTTTTCAGGAAATCCCGGCGGGAATTGCCGGGCGTTGCAGTGCGTTGTTTGTCTTCCATATCAAATCGAGTGTGAGTTCAAAATTGCGATTGCTCTGGCTTGCTGGCCGCGAGAGTAGACGAACGCCGCCGAGGGTCAATTCGAGAGTAAGTCCCGACCCGACGATCCGACGGTGCCCGCTGCAACCAGATGCAACCGCGGAGAACGGCGGCGCGCGACCGATCCGCCGAGCCGCCGCGATCTCCGTGGTATCGGGCCTCCGCGCGCCCGCCCCGGCCGGCCGATTATTGCGCGCTGACGCTGTTGTAGGCGATCTCCAGCCAGCGGCTCTGCGTGATGAAGCCCGCGCCCCAGTCCTTGTACTTCGCCGGCAAACCGGTCGCCTTCACGTCGGCCAGGCTCTTGCCCTCGGCGCGGGCCTTTTTCACCAAATCAATGGTCTCGTGGAGCATGTCGCGATAGGCAACCAGATCCGCGCGGGACGCGAGCGCCCCATGCCCGGGGATGATCCGCGCGTTGTCCGGAATCTTGGCAAGGATCGCGTCAATATTTTGCACCAAACCGGTCACGCTGCCGCCACTGCCCTGGTCGATGAACGGAAACCGGGCATTCACAAACTGGTCGCCCAGATGGAACACGCCTGACTGGGTAAAATGGATCATCACGTCTCCATCGGTGTGCGCCGGGCCGAGATGGGTGAGGCGAATTTCCTCGCCGTTGAAGTGCACGGAGGCGCCGTTGGCAAACGTCACGACCGGGAGGGCCTCCCGCGCCGTGCCCGGCTGGGCGGAGAGTCGCTTTCGGACGTTGTCATGCGCGACGATGGAGGCCTTTTTCCCAAACTGGCCATTGCCGCCCGTATGGTCGCCGTGCCAGTGGGTGTTGAGCACGAAACGGATCGGGCCCTGGTCGAGCTTTTCGATCGCCGCGGTGATTTTTGCGGCCAGCGGCGCGAACTGGTCGTCAACCATCAGCACGCCGTCGGGGCCGGTCGAAACGGCGATGTTGCCCCCGGATCCTTCGAGCAGATAGATGTTGCCGGCAACGGGTGTGGCCTTGATTTCCACCGTGCTGAAGTCCCGTTGCGGCTGGGCGAGGCTGGACGGAGCCGCGGCGGCGAGCCAGCCGAGGGCGAGGAGAACGCGGAGCGGAGCGGAAACGTTATTCATGATCGGTGGGGATGGAGCAGCGGAAGGACGTCACGTGGAGCGGGCCGAACCGGGGCACGTCGGAAGATTGCTTTCGGATTTTGGGTTCGGACCGGGCCGGTCACATCGGCCCTTTGAGCACGTTGAGGAACTGTTTCATGGCGGGGGACAGAACCTTGTTGCGTTTATGAATGGCCGCCAGCGGCCGAAACAGCTCTTCGCCTTCGATTTTGACCTCGGCCAGCGTCTGCTTGGCGAGTTCCTGCGTGATGGTGCCGTGGGGCACGATGGCGAGGCCGGCGTCGATTTCGACCGCGCGCTTCACGGTCTCGATGTTGTCGAACTCCATCACGTGCTGGACGGAAACTTCGTTGTCGCGCAGGACGCGATCGATGGCCCGGCGGGTGGGGATGTCCGGCTCGAACCCGATGAACTTCTGGCCGGCGATATTTTTCAGGCGGATGTTCTTCAGCTTGGCGAACGGGTGCTGCGGGTGACAGATGAGCACCAGCATGTCGCGGCGCAGCGGTACGATCTCGAGCTTGGAATCCTTCTGCGGATACGCGACGAGGCCGATGTCCACGACGTTGCCGAGGACGTCTTCGTAAACCTGGTTGGATCGCCGGTACTCGACGTGGACATTGACCGTCGGATAGGACTTGAGAAACCTTTTGATGTAGGGGGGCAGGTCGTGCAGGCCGATGCTGTAGATGGTCGAGACGCGGATGGTGCCGGAAATGATGTCCTTGATCTCCTGCAACTGGCTGAAGAGCGCCTCGTAGATCTGGATGATCTGCTTGCTGTAGTCGTAGAGGACCTGCCCTTCGCGGGTCAGCCGGAACTTCTTCTTGCTCCGTTCGATCAGGAGCGACTTGAACTGGCGCTCGAGCGAGCTGATCTGCTGGCTGACCGCGGACTGGGTGACCGCGTTGATCTGGGCCGCCTTGGTGAAACTTTCCGTTTCCGCGAGATCGCAGAACACCTTCAGGCTTTCAATTTGCATAGTTTGTGAGCCGCGAGCCTAATCAGCCCGGTCGGCCAAAGTCAACCGACAGCCGGGATGGGAACGCGATTGGACGATGGCCGGACCGTTGCGACCGGCCATCTAGGGCTGGCGATTCCCGGCCGGGCCTTGATCGAGACACGCGCGCACCGCGCCGGCCAGTTTCACACCGTCAAAAGGCTTTTGGAGAAAGTTGGGCCCGTCCAAAATGGCGAACCCCGTGCCCGCCGCCTGCAGCGAGTACCCGCTGATGAAAATCACCTTCAAGCCCGGTTTTTGGGCCACGAACTTCTCCGCCAGTTCCTGGCCGGTCAAGCCCACCGGCATAATCATGTCCGTCAGGAGCAGCGCAATTTCCCGATGATGCTGGTGCCAGAGGGCGAGCGCCTCAACTCCGCTGGCCGCCTCGAGAATCCGATAGCCGTAGCCAGCCAGGACATCCTTCAAAATCCAGCGGACCGGCGCCTCATCTTCCACCACCAGCACCGTTTCCGAACCGCGCAGGCCGGAGCCGGACTCGCCCCTGGCCGGCTCGGCGGGCGGACCGGACGGCGTCCGGACAGCTGCTGGCAAAAACACCCGAAACCGGGTCCCCTGCCCCCGCTGGCTCTGGACATCGATCCAGCCCTGGTGCTGCCGGATGATTCCATACACCACCGCCAGCCCGAGCCCGGTCCCTTTCCCAAACTGTTTGGTGGTGAAAAACGGCTCAAAAATCCGGCTCAGTGTGACTCCGTCCATCCCGCACCCAGTGTCCGCCATGCTGAGGCAGACGAACCGGCCGGCGCGGGCGTCCGCCCCAAGCCGTGGCGCCTGGGCGTCGTCGATCTCCATCACCGACGTGGCAATCGACAGGCGCCCGCCCTTGGGCATGGCATCGCGCGCATTGAGCGCCAGGTTCATGACGACCTGCTCCAGCAGCCCCGCGTCCGCGGACACCGGCGGCAGGCTCGAGGCGTAGGCGAAGTCATAGGTGATGTCCTCGCCGAGCGCGCGGTGCAGCAGGGAGCTGAGCCCGGTCAGAAGTTCATTCAGATCCACCGGGCGCAGCTGCAGGGCGTTGCGCTTGCTGAAGGCGAGCAACTGGGTCGTCAACCGGGCACCGCGCTCCGCCGCCTGGGTAATTTGCCGCAAATGCTCCGCCATCGGCCCGGTCAGCCCCGCGCCTGCTCGCAGCACGTCGGCGTTGGCTTGAACCACCGTGAGCACGTTGTTGAAGTCATGGGCGACGCCCGCCGCCAGACGACCGATCGACTCGAGCTTTTGCGAGTGGCGTAGCTGGGCCTCCATCTGTTTGCTCTCGGTCACGTCCCGCAGGTAGCCGTGAACGACCCCCCGGCGCGGAATGGGAAAAAAAGACCAGGCCAGCGTGCGGGAGCCAACCGCCGACTCGACCCCGACCCGTTCCTGCCCGTTGGCGAGGCAGCCGCGCACCACCGCCACCGTCTCGGCGGGGAGCATCTCCCGGGGATGCGCACAACCAAGCGCGGTGGCCACCGACGCCGCCGCGGCGTTAAATCGCATGACCGCGCCGTCCTCGGCAAACTCCAGGACCGCGTGGGGATTGAGCTCGGCGAAGATGCCGAAGGCGTCGTCGCCGACCGGGGCGCCTCCGCGGAATTCGCTCGAATCCTTCGGTAACGCTTGCATGCGGAGGCGGTGGGTGCGGGTCGACGATGGCGATCTATTTCCCGCCGGCGCCAGCCCCCATCTTCTTGATGATCACATCGCGCATCAATGCCGACGGGTCCTCATACTTGCTGAAGCTGGCCGGATTCTCGAACAACGCGGCCGCCGGCTTCTCGAATTTGACATTCTTAAACGAGAGAGTGAACGGCACGCCCCCTTCCTGGGACTGAATCTTCACCGGAAAATTCTTCAAGCCGGCGGCGTTCCAGACGGTCGCCTCGAACTTTTTCCCGTCGGGCGCCGTCACCGTGACCTGGTTCTTGACGCACTCGTTTCCGTCGATGGCCTCCTTGCCCAACTCGGTGCTTGCCAGTTTGTACTCGTCCGGCGCCGGCGCCTTGGCTCCCCCGGAGCGGATCGGGGCGTAGCTCTTCAACCCGGGATAAATAAGCATGGTGCTGCCATCCGCCGGTTTGCTGACAATCGCCATCTCGGCCATGCCCAGCGCCTTGATTTGTTCCAGCATGGCCGCCGGCATCATGCCGCCGCTCATCCGGGTCAGATCCATTTCCAAGCGGGACTTTCCCTCGGCGTAGCTGAGCCGGCCGGGGATGGAAACGCCGTCCGGCCGCTCCGACGGCTTGGCTTCAACCTCGAGGGCGCACGTGAAATTCTGGTGCGGGCCAAACAACTTGGCCATGTGCCCGTCGAAGCGCGGGCCGTTGCCCATTCCCATGAACGGGCCGCCCTGCGCCGCCGCCCGCTCGGTGCCCGCGCCACCCGCAAGAGCCAGAACGAGTGCCGCCGCCAGGGCCGGGAGACGAATTGCAATAATCTTCATGTGGTTCGTGGTGCGTGCTGTCAGACGTCCCGCGTATTAGCAGACCCGCCGACTGTGGCGAGGAAAAAGTCGATTCTCCCGATGAACCTAAGGAGTGCGGCGCAAGGCGCCGCTGTGGATTGAAAGCGCCGCGTGGCGGCGCACTCCACGGCCGCTGCCGCGCCGGCGCCTCCCATCGAGCACGAGCCGGTGCGCGTTCGCTCCGCCGTGGCTCTGCGCGATCGATGGTGCGCCAGACACGCCCTGCTTTTCCCCGTTTACTTCAGGCCAGACAGGGGAGTAATCTCCGCCCATGCCTGAGTTTGCGGAATATGTGAATCACGGTGCCTCCCTGGTCACGCCGCGGGTGATCGAAAGCGTCATCCGCCAATTGCCGATCTGGAAGATCGAGTTCACCCAGATCAACGCGCCCAAGTTTCCCCACCTGGTCGACCAGCTCGAGTTTCTGGCCGACGCGGTCGAAGACACCGTGGAAGGAGCCTACAAGGATCTCCCGTATTACGCGCTGGCCCAGGCGGTGTTTGCCCTGACTTACGCCCACAAGAAGGTCGACGTCATTCCCGACCTCATTCCGAACCTCGGCCGGGCCGACGATTCCAGCGTGGTGCGGGCGGTATTGATCCAGAACGAGAGAACGTTCGCCAAGTACGCTGAGGCCATGGGCCTCAACTGGAACCGGGTGACCAGCAACCCGTAGCGGCCGGCGACGCACCTCGTGCGCCTGATCAATCTCAACCCGGACCCGGACATCGGGGCCAGCGCCTGGCTTTTGGAGATCGACGGGAACCGCCTGCTCATGGACGCAGGCACCCATCCCAAGCGCGAAGGTTTCGCCAGCCTGCCCCTCTACCGCCTCGCCGACGGCCTGGACGTCGACGCGATCGCCATTTCGCACTGCCATCACGACCACGTGGGCTCCCTGCCGGTGGCCCTTCGACACTTTCCCCACGCCCACGTGCTCCTGACCGAGCTCAGCTATTTCCTGGTCGAACGCGTCTTGCACAACTCGGTCAACGTGATGACACGTCAGCGGGATGAGCTCGGCATCAAGGAATACCCGCTTTACACGCACACGGAGGTCGACGACATCGCCCCGCTGTTTCAAGGCTTCCGCTACAACCGGGAGATCGAATGGGCCGCGCCCCACAAGCTGAAGGGTGGCGCCCCGTCGCCGACCCTCGAATTCCACGATGCCGGGCACGCGCTGGGCTCCGCCGGCCTGATGATCCGCGGCCGCAGCGAGACGGTCTTCTACACTGGCGATGTCTCCTTTCGGGACCAAACGATTCTGAAAGGCGCCCGCTTCGAAGATGTCCAGGCCGACGTGCTGATCCTCGAAACCACCCGGGGCAACCGCGCCGTCCCGGCCGGGTTCAATCGCGAGCAGGAGATCGCACGGCTGACCGACTGCCTGCACCGCGCGCTGGCGCGAAAAGGGTGCGTCCTCATCCCCACCTTTGCCCTCGGGCGAACCCAGGAGATCCTTGCCCTCCTGGCCCTGCTGATGCATTCGGGGAAACTGAAACGGCAGCCGGTTTACATTGGCGGGCTCGGCCGCGTGTTCACTGAAATTTACGACCTCGAATCTCACCGCACCCACCGCCAGCACCAGAGCCTGCGCCTGACCGAGGCCCTCAATCTCGTGGTGCTCGAGAAGGGCCAGGCGGAGAAGATGAAGCTGACGGGCGGACGCATCTTCGTCGTCACGGCCGGCATGATGAGCGAGAACACGGCCGCGCATGAGCTGGCGCTGCGGATGATCGGCGACGAGCGGCAGGCCATTTTCTTCGTGGGCTACGCCGATCCTGACACGCCGGGTGGCCGGCTCAAGGCCGCGGCGCCCGGCGCGACCTTCCCCCTCAGCCCCAGCGGCGGCATGGTCACCCGCCGATGCGACGTGCAGGATTTCGACCTCACGGCTCACGCCAACCGCGACGAACTCCTCGACTTCGTCGGCCAGGTCTCGCCGCGGGCCGTCGTGCTCGGGCACGGCGACGCCGCGGCGCGGAGCTGGTTCGCGTCGGAGATCCGCCGACGACACCCCAAGATCGAGGTCCATCAGCCCGGCCCCGGAGCCACCCTCACCCTCTGACGCCTGTCCCAAATCGGGACACCCGGTCCGCCTGGCTAAGGAAATCGGCGGCCTCTACCGATGTCAAATGCACAGCATCGAGCTGCCTGCCGGCTCGTGCGATTTTACGTATGCCGTTCATCACCGCGAAGGACTTCAGCAGCGTCGGAGCGACGTCGGCGGGCCACCCGAAAGGGCCCGCGCCCGCGGCTCAGGCGGGATCCTCCCCGCCCCCGGCCCCGGTTCCGATCCTGGTCGCTCCAGTCGAGCCCGGCGACATCGTACGCCTGCGCGAAGCCCTGCAACGCGCGGAGGAATTCAACCGGGCGCTCCTGCTCACCCACGGAGACCTCGTCGCCGAAGTGCGCAAAGACGGCCTTCTGGTCGCCTTTCACGCTCCTCCCGACAACGAATTTCACCTGACCGCCGAGGACGTGGTCGGCCGGCGGATCATGGATCTCGTCACGCCCCAGGTCGGGCAGGTCGCCATGCACTACGTCGAGAAGACCTTCCGGACCGGGCAGCCGCAGAAGTTCATCTGCCAGTATCTGCTCCCCGGGCGGCTCCGGCATTTCGAGGTGCGGCTGGCCGTGCGGGGTCCCGGGCCGGCCACCGCCCTGGCCTGCATTCGCGACGTGACCGATCGGGAAACGCTCGAGCGCGAAGTGATCGAGAACAGCAACCGGGTGCAAACCCGCATCGGACAGGACATCCACGACGGCCTTGGCCAGCACCTCACTGGCATCACCTTTCTCAGCCGCGCCCTCGAAAAGAATCTGGCGTCGAAGGAACTGCCGGAGGCTGCCGAGGCCGCCGAGATCAGCCGGTTGGTCATCGAGGCCCTGGCCCAGACCCGCAATCTCGCGCGCGGCCTCCTCCCGGTCGAGGTCGAGTCCAACACCCTTTGCCAGTCCTTGCGCGAGCTGGCGCGCACGGTCGAGCAGATGTTCTCGATCGTCTGCACCGTCGAGTGCGCGCCGGACCTGGTGATTTCGCAAAAGGATCTCGCCAACCACCTCTTTCGCCTCGCGCAGGAAGCCGCGAACAACGCGGTCAAGCACGGCAAGGCCACCCGCGTCTCCATCCTGCTCGGCAAAAATGGCGACCAGGCCGTCCTGCGCATCACCGACGACGGCGCCGGCCTGCCGCCCGAGAGCGAGCGCAAATCCGGCCTGGGACTTCGCATCATGTCCTACCGCGCGAAGCGCATTGGCGGCGCGCTCGAACTCCAAGCCGGCGCCCACGGCGGCACCGTGGTCACCTGCACTTTCAATCCGAAACCTGATGAAAACTGATCCCAAGCAGAATCAAGGCAAACGCCCCGAAGCCGCTGCGGACGAACCGCCGGTGAACCGGAAGCCGAAAACCCGCGTCCTGCTCGTCGACGACCATCCCATCCTGCGCGCCGGTCTGCGCAAGCTCATCGACCAGGAGGCGGACATGGTGGTCTGCGGCGAGGCCGAGGAAGGCCCCAAAGCGTTCGAGCTCGCCGGCACGCTCAACCCCGACGTCGCGGTCATCGACATCTCCCTCAAGGGCAGCAACGGAATCGAGCTGATCAAAAACCTCAAGGCCCGCTACCCGGATCTGCCGACGCTCGTCCTTTCCATGCACGACGAGTCGCTCTACGCCGAACGCGCCCTCCGCGCCGGCAGCCGCGGCTACATCATGAAGGAGGAGGCCATCGAGCAGGTCCTCGTCGCCATCCGCCGCGCCCTCGCCGGCGAGATCTTCCTGAGCGACAAAATGAAGAGCAAAATGATCCAGCAAATGGCGACCGGCCGCGGCAAGGCCACCGCCTCCCCCATCGAGCAGCTCACCGATCGCGAACTGGAAGTGTTCCGCCTGATCGGCGAGGGCAGCAGCACCCGGCAGATCGCCGGCCAGCTTCACTTGTCCGTGCGGACCGTCGAGGCCTACCGCGAATACATCAAAGCCAAGCTCGGCCTCAAAAACGCCACCGAGCTCGTTCAGCACGCCTTCCACTGGGTTCATTACGAAGCCGCCGCCTAACGTGCTGGCCCCATTTCCGGCGGGAGCCATCCGCCGGCGGTTCGGTAACATAAGTCAGGCAGAGACGATGGTGACGTCGTCTCTGTCCTGTTTTGTTTTGGGCTGTTTTCCGGATTAATTCTTTCTTTCCCGCGCCGATCTAATCTTTAGCCTGAACGTATGCCGACACCGGTCATCACCGTCGCCCAGATGCGTGAGTGGGAAAAGGTCACGTGGGCCTCCGGGATCAAGGAAGACGACGTCATGCGTCGCGCCGGTCTGGCCGTGGCGCGTTGGGTCGAACGCCTGACCCGGCCCGGCGACTCCATCCTGCTGCTCGCCGGCAAAGGCCACAACGGCGATGACACGGCCTACGCCCACGACCTCATCGAAGGCCGCAAGCGCACCCTTCTCCGGGTCATTGATCCCGAACTCGACTCGCGATCCGTGCTCGACGCCCTCCACGCCCGGCACGCGCTGCTCGTCGACGGGCTGTTCGGCATCGGATTGAACCGGCCGCTGTCCGGGGGCTGGATGAAATTAATCGAGCGCATCAACGCCGCCGGCCTGCCGGTTCTCGCCGTGGACGTCCCCAGCGGCCTCAGCGCGGATCTCGGGCTGCCGCTCGACCAGGCCGTCCGCGCCACCTGGACGCTCACCCTGGGTGCCGTCAAGCAGGGTCTGCTCAAGACCAGCGCCGCGCCGTTCACCGGGCGGATCGAAATTGCCGAAGACATCGGATTGCTCCCCTACCCGTTTTCCACGGAAATCAGCCTGACGGCCGACGGGGATTTCGACCAATTCCCACCGCGGCGGCCCATGTCCGGGCACAAAGGGGTGTTCGGTCACGTCGTCCTCCTCGCCGGCAGCCTCGGCTACCATGGCGCCGCCGTCCTGGCCGCGCGCGGCGCGCAGCGCGCCCAGCCCGGCCTCGTCACGGTCTACACTTCCCCGGATACCTACCTGCCGGTCGCCGCTCAGTTGCAGGCGCCCATGGTAAAAACATTGTCCGACGAGCTGGTGCTCCCGGAGTCGTCGACCGCCATCGTCGCCGGCCCCGGCCTGGCGTCGCCGACCCTGCCTGAAAGCATCCAGCGCGTGGTCCGCCTCCTCTGGCGCGACTCGAGCCTGCCCATGATCGCCGACGCCAGCGCGCTGGATTGGATCCGCGCCGGCGACGGGCGCACCCGCGCCCCCCGGGTCGTCACGCCCCACCCCGGCGAGGCCGCCCGCATGCTCGAAACCACGCCGGGAGAAATCCAGCGGGATCGGGTGATGGCCGCCCGCGAAATTTCCCGCCGGTTCGGCAACTGTTATGTCGTGCTCAAGGGCGCCCAGACCGTGGTCGGGCGTGGCAAGGAGGACCTGTCCGTCAACAACACCGGTAATCCGTATCTCGCCCAAGGCGGCGCCGGCGACCTTCTGGCCGGCTATCTGGGAGGGCTCATCGCCCAGCCGGAGCTTCAGCGCGACGTGGTTCAATTGCTCCGGTTTGGGGTCTGGCAACACGGCGCCACCGCCGACACCCTGGCCGAAACCACCCCGGGCTTCACCATCGAGGATCTGGCGTCGGCCCTTGGACGGCGGCCCGCGGGGCGCGCCGCGTCGGCGACGCCCACAAACCACCTCAAGTAATCGGTCCGACTGCCGTTCTTACTGGCGGGACGGCACCTGGCGGGCAGACGAGTCACGGGCGGAGCGAGTGCTTCGTTTGAGCTTGGTCTGGGGTGCACCGGATGCCCCCACCAGTTCCGGGGTGCGCGGGCCAACGACTCGCAGCTAATCCCGGGGCTCACTGCACATCGACGCTGCTGCAAACATGCCACATACCGCCGCCAACCCGAGTGCAACCTGCGAGGTTGCCGGGCCGCCCTATCGGGTGCTCCTCGTTGAGGACAATCCAACCAACCTGCGCCTGATGCGCCGCCTGCTCGAGGGCATGCACTGCCAGGTCGACGTCGCCATGAACGGGCGCGAAGCAGTCACGAAAACCGCTGCCAGCCGTTACGAGGTCATCTTCATGGACTGCCACATGCCAGTCATGGACGGCTACGACGCCACCGCTGAAATTCGCCTGAGCCATCCCTCCGACCGGCTGCCGATCATCGCGGTCACCGCGAGCATCGTTCCCGACGACCATCATCGTTGCCAGCAGGTGGGGATGAACCAGGTGATCACCAAACCAATCGAGCCCGAACAGATCCGACAGGCCCTCGCGCGCTGGTGCCCCCGCCCGCGATCGGATGCCGGCGGCTCCGACCCGGCGCAGCCCGAGGCCGCCTGACCTGCGTCTCGGCCCGCCAGAATGCCGCCCGGCCGGCCGTCTCCTCATCGCTGTCACAACGGTATCGTGCGCGGCCAATCTCCGGCCCGATTGACGGCCGCCCGGCGGCGGCGATTGCTTCCAATTCGCGCAGGGAAAACGCATGAACATCCCCCGGCGTGAGCCCGTCTAGAACCCTCAACTGGCACGGCGGGCAGGTCTTAATCCAGGTCCGGCCCGCCCCCAATCGACCCGGCACTGCGATCTGTTATGGCACATCTGAACCTCGGCTCCGGACAATTGCCGCGACGAACATTTCTGCGAGGAATCGGCACCGCCATCGCCCTGCCGCTGTTCGAATCGATGACTCCGTCGCTGGCCCGCGCCGCCGCGGCCGCCGCTTCGTCCGGAGTGCCGGCCGCGCCGCGCCGCATGGCCTTTGTCTACGTGCCGAACGGCGTCAACCTGGACGACTGGACCCCGGCCGCGACCGGATCCGATTTCGTCCTGCCCCCCACCCTCCAGCCGCTGGAGTCCATCCGGTCGGAGCTTTCGGTTTTGTCCGGCCTCGCCCAGGACAAAGGCTGGCCGCACGGCGACGGGGCTGGAGACCATGCCCGGGCGTCCGCCACCTTCCTGACGGCCGCGAAAGCGCGCAAGACTGGCGGAGCCGACATCAAGGTCGGGGTGTCGGTGGACCAAATCGCGGCGCAGCAACTCGGGGCGCGCACCCGCCTGCCCTCCCTCGAACTCGGCACGGACCGCGCCCGGCTCGCCGGCGAATGTGACTCCGGCTACAGCTGCGCCTATTCGTTCAACATTTCGTGGAAGACCGAGTCCACCCCGATGCCGCCGGAGGTCGATCCCAAGCTGGTGTTCGACCGCCTTTTCGGCAACGGCAGGCCCGGCGAGGAAACCGAGGCGCGCCTCAAACGCGATCGCTATCGCAAAAGCATTCTCGACTTCGCCATGGACGACACCCGAGCGCTCCAGGCAAAGCTCGGCTCCACCGACCGGCGCAAGCTCGACGATTATCTCAATGCCGTCCGCGAACTCGAGCAGCGTCTCGATCGCGAAAATCAATTCGCCGACCGCCGCCCCGACTACCCCCGCCCCGCCGGCGTTCCCCGCGCCTACGAAGATCACCTCCGCCTGATGTTCGATCTGGTCACCCTCGCGTTCCAGACCGACACCACCCGCATCACGACTTTCATTCTCGCCCACGACGGCAGCAACCGGCAGTATCCGTTCATCGGCGTGCGGGACGGCCATCACGATCTCTCCCACCATGGCGGCGACGTGGAAAAGAAGGCGAAAATCGCCAAGATCAACCGCTTTCACGTCACCCAACTGGCCTACTTCCTCCAGAAGTTGCAAGGCATCCGCGAAGGCGAAGGATCGCTCCTCGATCAGTGCATGATCGTCTACGGCAGCGGGCTCGGCGACGGTAACGCCCACAATCACGACAACCTGCCCATTCTCCTGGCCGGACGTGGCGGCGGCACGATCACCCCCGGCCGTCATCTGCGCCACGACAAGGGCACTGCGACAGCACCGGGCCCCTCACGACGCTGTCGTAAGCCCGCCGCCCTTTCCGGCGGGCTCGCCCCCGCCCGGTCACGCGGCGGGTCGCGAACCTTAAATACTCCAGCCCATGAAGAGAAAATCCTTGGCCCGTTTGCGGGCCGTCCTGACCGCGGCGTGGGTGTCGCTCGCTGCTCACGGCAGCGCGTCCGCCGAGGAAGCCTCAGCGATGCGTCTCTGGCCGGACGCCGCACCGGGAGCGCTCGGCGCCGCCGACAAGGACATCCCCACCCTCACTCCCTTCCTGCCCGCCGCGGGCGCGGCGACCGGGGCGGCCATCGTGATTTGCCCCGGGGGCGGCTACGGCGGCCTCGCGGCGCACGAGGGCGCCGACTACGCCCGATTTCTCAACCAGCACGGCGTGACCGGGTTCGTGCTCAAATACCGCCTTGGCTCGGCCGGGTACCGGCACCCCGTCATGCTCGGCGACGCCGCCCGGGCCGTTCGCTACGTCCGCGCCCACGCCGCCGAGTTCAAAGTCGATCCCAGGAGAATCGGCATCATGGGATCGTCCGCCGGCGGACATCTTGCCTCCACGCTGCTCACCCACTTCGACGACGGCAATGCCTCGGCGGAGGATGCGGTTGAACGGCAAAGCAGCCGCCCGAATCTGGGCATCCTCTGCTATGCCGTGATCACGATGGGCGAGAACACCCACCGTGGCTCGCGCGAAAACCTGCTCGGCAAGGAACCGTCAGAGGAGCTGGTGAAGTCGTTGTCCAATGAGCTGCAGGTGACCGCCCAGACCCCGCCTTGCTTCATCTGGCACACGTGGGAGGACTCCGCCGTGAAGGTGGAGAACTCCCTCGCGTTCGCCGGGGCGCTCCGGCGCGCGGGCGTGCCGTTTGATTTGCACGTGTATCAAAAGGGCCGCCACGGCATCGGCCTGCTCGACAAGGAACCTTTCGCGCACGCCCACGCCTGGAGCCGCGACCTCGTCTTCTGGTTGCAGGAACAAGGTTGGGCGAAGTAAGGCTTCCGCCCTTACCCGGCCAACTCCACCGACTCCGCGATGAGCATCACAGGTATGCCGTCGCGCACCGGATAAAGCACCCGGCGATCTTCCCGCACCAAGCCCGCGTCGCACGGCTGCTCCACCTTGCCCCCACCGCGCGTCCGCACCTGGCCGGAGCGAATGCGGCCGTTCAACTCCCGCAGCAGGTCCGGGCCCGCCAGCGTCAACGGCTGCCGCGTCTCCGGACAGCGCAGCATTTTCACGAATTCAGGGTCGATCATGGCGTCTTGGCTTCGCTCTCCATCAGGTTCTCGTCCGTCGGTCGTTACTCCCGCCGGGCGCCCGCCGCCCGGATGGCTGCCTCATAAATCAATTTCAGCGGCACGCCGGCCCGCGCTGCCACCTGCCGGCACGATTCGAACTCGGGCGCCGCCTGCACCACGCGCCCGTTCAAACGCCCCAGCTTGACCGCCACGTCGCCGTGCGGCGTGGGCACGTGAACAATTTCGCGGCGAAGTTTCCGACGTTCCAGCTGCTGCCGGCGCACTCCAAACGCCGACGTCTCCCGCAGCATCAGCTCCGTCATCCGATCCGCGTCGGCGTCCGTCGTCAACACGCTCAACAACACGCCCGGGCGGTTCTTTTTCATCTGAATCGGCGTGTGGAAGACGTCCAGCGCGCCCGCCTGCAGCGCGGCCTCCAAAAACGCCCCCAGCAGCTCCGCGTTGATGTCGTCGAGATTCGACTCGAGCAACGTGACCGTGTCGCGCTCCCAGTCGCGCGCGTCCCCCCCGCCCGGCGACGTCGACTCCCCCAGGACGGCCCGCAGCACATTGGGGCGCGTCCGGTTGTCCCGCGTGCCGAGCCCGTAGCCCACGCGCTCCACGCGCATCTCCGGCAGCGGCCCGAACTCCGTCACCAGCTCCGCCAGCAGGGCCGCCCCGGTCGGGGTTACCAGTTCATTCGGCTCGTCGCACTGCCGGATCGGCACGCCCCGCGCCGCCAGGATCGCCAGCGTGGCGGGTGCCGGAATCGGGAAGCGCCCATGCGCGCACCGGATGAAGCCCGTTCCTTCAATGACTCCCGCCGCATAGACCCGCGGATTGCCCAGCAGCTCGAGACCAACGCAGGCTCCGACGATGTCCACGATCGAGTCGACCGCTCCGACTTCATGAAAGTGCACGGCCTCCGCGGGTTGCCCGTGGATGCGGCCTTCAGCCTCCGCGATGCGCCGAAAAATCGCGATCGCCCGTTCCTTCACTGCGGCCGAGAGCGCGCTGCGCTCAATCAAGCCGCGAATCTCCGCAAAGTCGCGCCCATGATGGTGCACGTCGTCCTCGGGTTCGTGCTCATGCCCATGGTGCTCGTGGTGCTCATGCGAATGACGGTCGTCCCCGTCCGAGGCGTGGTGATGCCCATGGCCATGCCCAGGCGCATGGCTGTGGCTGTGCTCGGGCGAGTCGTCGTGTTGGTGCGGGGATGGATGCCCGGGATCGTGGTGGTCGTGTTCCAGGTGGACGTCAAATTTGACGCCGCTGATCTGGCACTTCGAGCCGCGGGAAACATGGAGGTGATATTCCCGCAGACCGAGCTTCGACAACTCCTGTTCCAACCGCGCAGCGTCCACGCCCAGATCGAGCAGCGCCCCAATGAACATGTCGCCGCTGATGCCGCTGAAGATATCCAGGTAGAGCGCCTTCATCGCGGGGAGCGCCGTTGGGAGCCGGCCGGGCGGCGCGGCGTGCGAACCTTTGATCGGGAGCGATTGCGTTGCGCAGTCCGGTTGTGCGGGGCGTTTTCGTTGGGCCGGCCGGCCGCAGCAGATTCCGCCACGAGCGAGTTGATCTGGCTGGCGGCGTAGGCGGCTCCAAAGCCGTTGTTGATGTTCACCACCGTCAAACCGCTGGCGCAACTGGTGAGCATCCCAAAGAGCGGGGTCAACCCGCCCAGGTGGGCGCCGTAGCCAATGCTGGTTGGCACGGCAATGACTGGACGATTCACCAGCCCGCCGACCACGCTGGGGAGGGCGCCCTCCATGCCCGCCACCGCGATGATCACGTGCGCACGCTGCATGGCTTCGAGGTGCCGCAGCAATCGGTGCAAGCCCGCGACCCCGACGTCGTAGTAGCGCTCGACGGTGTTGCCCATGATGTCGGCCGTCACCGCCGCCTCCTCCGCCACCGGCAAATCGCTTGTGCCGGCCGCCAGCACGGCAATGGTGCCGGGCCGTTTTGGGGCGGGTCGACGCTCGAACGTCACACAGCGGGCCGCCTCATGGTAGCGGGCGCCGGCCAGCTCACGGCGCACCGCGCGCGCGTGCGCGGCGTTGGCCCGCGTCACCAGCAGCCGCCCGTCGCGCTCCACGATCTTGCCGGCGATGGCTCCGACCTGCTCCGGCGTTTTGCCCTCCGCGTAAATCACCTCGGGAAATCCCTTGCGCAGGGACCGATGCAGATCCACCTGCGCGAACCCGAGGTCAACGATCGGCGCCGCCTGAAAGGCGCGGAGGACCGCCGCCGGAGTGGTCGTTCCGGCCAGCAGGGATTGCAGCAAGGCAGCAGCTTCAGCGGATGTCACGCGGACGCAGACTGCCACGCCGCACTCCTTCGTGGCAACCCCCGAGCATGTCCCCGGAACCACAGATCAAGAAATTCTTAACCACGGATTTCAGGTATGAACACGGATGGATTGAGAATTCGCAGCGCTCGCGACGTTCCATACGAGTTGTCGAAAATCCCGGTGACCCCACAACGGCGCCCGTAAGCCCGTCCCTATCCGTGTTCATCCGTGAAATCCGTGGTTAAACAAAGCGCCTTCTTGCTTATCCGCGGTATTGGGATGTCGCGCAACGCACCGTCCCCGCATCCAGGTTCAAGCAGCCTCGTCCGGCCGAGCCGTCTGCCGAGTTGGCCTCTACATCTGCGAGCCCCGCTGCCCCCGGGGGCCTCGTCCGCTGGAATCTGGAAAACCCCGCGCCGTCTACGGCTCCGGCGGGTTGGGAATCCGCGGCACGATTGGGCAACTCGGTCCATCTTCGGACGCAGTCTGGCGGCCGAAGGGGCCTTTACTCGGAAGCCGCAACGGGCCATGCTGGCCGGGATGTCGACCTATTCGGATTCGCCGCTCGACTTGCTGTGGAAGGAATACGCTGCCGCATTTCGGGATTTCGATGACATGACCCTGGCCCGTTGGCTGGCCCAGACTCTGGGCCAGATTTCCGGACGCGCCTGGCGTTTGTCACATCCGCTGCTCGGCGCGTACCGATTGGCGGCGCAACTGGGCGATGAACGCCAAATCTGGCTGAAGCGTCTGGCGACCCCTCCCGCCGCCTATCGCGAAGCGTCCTGCTGCCGCGCGCCGCTCCTGCCGCTGTTCACCCGCGATATCCTCGAGTCGGGCCTGATCTGCCAGCACTGCGGCGAGACGGCGCTGCCTTTTGACGAGATTCCTGCGGACCTCCAGGACTTGGTCCGCGGTTGGGCGGATGATTATTCCCCCGTCCACGCGGTGGCTCACTGGGACGACGCCCGGCGCAAAAAGAGCGGCAACTACGACGGCAAGCTGGAGGATGCGGCCGAGGACGCCGAAGAGCTTCTGGCCCGAGCGGGACGCGACATCGTCCCGCGTTTTCTCGACCATTTTCCAGCCATGGTGTGGGAGGATCAGGACGAATGCCTGGAGGTTCGCCCGGAGGACGTGCTGTTGTAGCCCAGGGACGGACCCATGATTTACGGCGTGACCTCCACCGGGATGTCCCGACTGAATGGCCAGCGCTTCCGCGCTGGCCGGCTTGGCCTCACGACTTCCTTCAAGAACCGGATTCAGCTGGAGCCGGCCTTGTTTCTCGGCGGCCTGCTGATCTTACTGCTGTTGGTTCCCCTGGCCGGCCAGGCGGCGGCCCTCACGGCCACCGTGGACCGAAACGTCGTGCCGGTGGGCGAGTCGATCACACTGTCCCTCACATTTGATGGCGTCGGGGCCAACTCGCCGCCCACCCTGCCCGACATTCCCAAATTTCGCACCGGCCCATCGACCGGCTATCGCTCCGAGTTCAGCTTCGACAACGGCCGGCAAACGCTCCGCCATATCTTTCAATACACGCTGGTGGCGACCGAGGTGGGCGACTCCACCATTCCGTCGATCGTGGCGACGGTGAGTGGACAGGCCCTGCGATCGCAGCCGGTAAAATTGCGGGTCGTCACCGCGGCGGAAGCCGCCCGGGCGCAGGGTGCCGCCAACAACAGCCTGGCCTTTCTCCGCCTCGTCGTCCCGAAAACGGAGGTCTACCTGGGTGAGCCGTTTCCGGTCGAGATCCACCTGTATTGGCGCAGCGCCAAAGACATTCGGATGCCGCAGCTGCGCGCGGATGGTTTCACCACCAGCCAGATTCCCGAGCCGTCGCAAAGCCGCACGCAGGTCGGCAACGCCGTCTACAATCTCGCCGTGTTCCGGCTGAGCGCCCGCGCCGCCCGCGCCGGCACGCTCACCCTCGGGCCGGTCGAGGAAACGCTCACCGTCTTCACCCGGGCTGATTTTTTTGGCCAGGCGATCGATCCGCGCGTGGTCACGTTGAACAGCGACCCGGTTGAAATGCGGATTCTGCCCCTGCCCAAGGAGGGCGTGCCGGAAGGATTCAACGGGACGCTCGGCAGTTACCAGATGAGCGTCAACGCCGGGCCAACCAGCCTCGCCGTGGGCGATCCCATCACCGTCCGCGTCAAGATTTCCGGGAACGGGCCGCTCGACGCCCTGACCTATCCAACCCAAACCGATTGGCGCGACTTCAACGCCTACCCGCCCACATCCAAGGTCGAGACCGGCGATCCGCTCGGCCTCTCCGGCGCCAAAAGCTTCGAGCAGGTGGTCATCCCGCAAAATCACGAGATCAAAACGCTGCCTCCTTTCAAGTTCAGCTTTTTTGATCCCGCCGCCCGCCAATACCGGACCCTGACCAGCCCGGCCATCCCCCTTACGATCCGGCCGGGCGCTGGCGCGGCCAGCCCGCCTCCGGTCCTGGCCACGACCAACGCCCCGGCCCAGGCGGACGGCCCGCGCATGGACGACATCGTCCACATCCGGCCGCACCTCGAGCTGACGACGGCGACCGTGCCTCTGCTCGCCCGGCCATGGTTTCTCGGCGTCCAAGTGGTGCCGGTGCTCGGCTGGCTCGCCCTGTTTCTCCAGCGACGCCAGCGCGAATCCCTGGCCAACAACCCCCGGGCCCGACGCCGACGCGAGGCCGATCAGCGCATCCGCGACGGCCTTGTCGAGCTCCAAGGCCACGCCACCGGCGGCCAATCGTCCGAGTTTTTTGCGCTTGTCTTCCGCCTCCTGCAGGAGCGCCTCGGCGAACGCCTCGACCTGCCCGCCTCCGCGATCACCGAGTCCGTCATCGATGATCACCTCGGCGGCAATGGCCTTCCGCCCGAGACGCTGAAATCGCTGCGCGACTTGTTCCAGATCTGCAACCAGGCCCGCTACGCGCCCGTCCACGACCGCCAGGAGCTGGCCGCGATTATCCCACGCCTGGAATCCGTCCTGCGCGACCTGCAGGGATTGAAGTCATGATGCCGTTCTCGATCACGATCCGGGTCGCTTTCGGCCATGGCTGCCGCGGCGTGGCCGCCGTTCTCCTGGCGATTTCATTGCCGATCCTCGCACCGGAGTTGAAAGCAGCGGACGGAACCCCGGCCGGGGCCGCCGTCGCCCCAGCCGCTGCCGCGGCTGTGCCGGCATCGTCGCCGGCCGCTCCCACTTCCGTCGATCCGGCGGCCGCCGCCACGCAAGCCATCTTGGCCTTCGACTCGGCGAACAAACTTTACGAGCAGGGAAAATTTCCCGACGCCGCCCGGGCCTACCAACAAATCCTCGATGGCGGCCGGCGATCGGTGACGTTGTATTTCAACCTCGGCAACGCGTGGTTCAAGGCGGGCCAGACCGGCCGCGCCATCGGTGCCTACCGCCAGGCGGAACGCCTGGCTCCGCGCGATCCCAGCGTGCAGTTCAACCTCAATTTCGCCCGCAAACGCGTGGTCAGCGGCGAGCCACCCGCCGCTCCAATTCTCGAACGGTTGCTCGGCGGTTTGACTCTCGACGAATGGACCGGGCTGACAGCCGCGGCGTTCTGGTTCTCGATGGTTGTCCTCGCCGCCGGCGAATGGCGCGAGTCCTTTCGGGCCACGGCCCGGCGTTACGCCCTGGTCGGCGGCATCGCCACTGTGCTCGGGGCCGGCGCCATCGCCGGCCACCGCGCGCTCGTGGCCGATCACGCGGTCGTCGTCGTCCCCGAAGCCCTGCTCCGGTCCGGCCCCCTCGACGAGGCCAAGGTTCTGTTCCAACTCCGCGACGGCACCGAAGTGGAAGTGCTCGATCGCAAACAACTGGCCGGGGAGAAAGCCCAGATCTGGTTTCAAGTCCGCAGCCGCACCGCCCAGACTGGCTGGGTCAAACAGGACCAACTCGCCGTCGTCGACGTGAGGTGAGAAATGGTTTCACGTCCCCTGGCCACCCCTTATTCGTGCCAGCGGCCGTGGGCTTACTTTGCGCTTTCATTCCTTTGTCTCGGATGGATTGCGTTCCCGCGCTCCCCAAACCCCGACTCCTTTGCCGCCGATCTGACTCGAGTTGGATCGATTCAGACCAATGGGGAGGAATGGGTCGTCTTTAAATTTGATGCCCCGAAATCCCGAGCGGTTTTGATCCAAGGGATTTGGAGTATTGGGAAGGATCGGATGATTTTTCCCTCGCTAACGAGGGCCGAGGCGTTCCCCGCCGCCACGAGTCCGGTGTGGCAACAGACACGAGCGGGCGGGTCGAATCTGCTGAAGGTGCGACGCGTGGGAGGTGGCGCGTGGCAGGCGCGGGTCTACTTTGTCGCCCCTCTGCGCCTAGCGAGCCAGTGGCGCGGACGCCTGCAAGCCTGCTGGCGCTTCCAAAGCTTCAAACCGCTAATGTGGGATCTCATCGAACCCGACCGCTATTTTGTCGAAAGCGGCTTCGTCACGACCGTCGAGACTGTACCTCAAGAGATAAAGGCTCGGCCGCGCACGCAACCAAGCTCCGAATTCGTCCCGGACCTGTTCTCTTTGGAGATGGGAACTACCACCACGGACGAAAGCCATCGCTCTCGGGAGTAGTTCAAACGTGGAACTTCAAACGTGGAACTTCAAACGTCGAACGCCAAACGTCGAACGCCAAACGTCGAACGCCGAACGGAGCAGGTTCGCGCTGCAAACAGCGCGAACGCCTCACGTTCGACAGCCCATCGTCAGCAGCACGTTGGCCCACAGCGCCTGATCGGCCGTCTGGATGGTCAGAACGTGATCGGGTGACTGCACGGCCTCGTAGAATTGCCATTTCTGGATGGGCTCAAGCTTCAGTTTCAACCGTGCGGTGCGGAGAATTTGCCGATACTCGGCCCACACGGGCGGATCGCCCTTCTGCGCGTAGGGATCGTCGGCCGGGATGCCCATGGTGTTGATCCCATCGATGGGCACGGCGCTGAGCACGGCCCGCAACGCTTGCGCCGCCGTGATTACGCCCGGCGACAGATTCAGGCACACCACCTCGGCGTTTGGCCCCCGCTTGGTCGACGCCGGGTAGTTGCCGTCCGCGATGAGAATGCGCGCATGGTGCCCCGCGCGGCCAAGGATTTCGTTGATGCGCGGATGAATGAGTTCGTGTTTTAGCATAACGCCACCAGCAAATCAGTCCCGGAACCATTGGCGAAAGCTCGCCATGGTCTGTTTCGCCGCCGCGTCCGGGTCGGGCAGCGGAAGAACCTCCGCCGAAACAAAACCGCCGTAGCTGACCTCCGTCAGCGCCTCGACGATTCCGGTCAGCTCGGTGTGGCCAAAGCCGACTGCATGGCGGTTGCTGTCGGCGAAATGAAGATGACCCAGCTGTTCGCCGGCCAGGCGGAGGGCGCCCGGAATGGACGTCTCCTCGATGTTGGCGTGGAACAGATCGACGAGCAGCTTCACGCTCCGCGTTTTGAGCGGCTGGACCAGCTCGAGGCCTTCCGCCACTGAGCGAACCAGATTTGTCTCGTAGCGATTGAGGGGTTCGAAGAGGAGCGGCACGCCGTGGGCATGCGCCCGGGGGCCCAACTGTTCCAATGCCTCGCGCAGCCACGCGAACGCCTGCTCCCGGGTGACCGATCCATCCGCCCGCCCTTGCATGGATCCCACGATGGCCGGGGCGCCAAAGGAGCCCGCCAGATCGATGATGCCGCCAATAAACGCCCGTGCCCGCGCCCGCACAGTGGCGTCGGGATCCGTCAGACGCAGCTTATGCACCACCCAGCCTCCACCGGTGCCCATCGCCGCCAGCTTCAGCCTGCTGCTCTTCAGCACCTGCTTGAGCTCCTTCGCGTTCACCTCCTCCGCCGAGCGCGGAAAAACCTCGACGCCATCGAAGCCGAACGCCGCGGCCCGCGCGCAGCCGTCGGCCAGCCCGTCCGCAAACACAAACGGCCCGCCCCGGGCCTCTTCCACCAGCGACACCGTTATCGCACTGTTAATCATGAGGTTTTCTCACTGCTGCAGTTCACGGCGACCATCCACTCGTCACTCGTCACTCGTCACTCGTCACTTCCCTTCATCACGGCCACCGGACGGCAGAAAGCGCCGGTGTGCGCCCGCAGGTTGATCGGGAGGCACATGAATTCGAAGGGTTGCGGCACGGCAAAGATCTCCGGCGGGAAGTTGAGCTCCTCGACGATCCAGACGTTGGCCTCGAGGAGGATCGTGTGGGTGCGCGGGTTGATCGGCTCGCGCGGCCCGCCGATGGAGTAGTGGTCGATGCCCACGCCACGAATCTTTCGCCGGACGAGCCACTCGGCGCCGTCCGGCGACAAAAAGGGCGGATGGTGCAGCCACTCGTCGGTCTTGGCGCGCTTCTGGCCCCAGCCCGTGGCGAGCAGAACGATGCGATCCGCCACGTCGAGCGCGATGCGGCTGCTCAACAGCGCGGTGTCGATCGGTCGGTCGGGCTTGGAGTCGCGGAGGTCGACGATGACCGCGCGCCCGGTGAAGCGTTCGAGGGGGATCTGATCGAGGTTCGCGCCGTGGGCCAGCTTGTGATACGGCGCGTCGACATGGCTCCCGGTGTGGCTCGCGAGGGTGAGCAACTCCACCCGCCAGCCCGTCTTGGGGTGGTCCGCGATGATCTCGGATTTGACGGGGGGATGCGCCGGGCAGTTGGGCGCGCCGTCGAACAGCGGCTGCGAGAGGTCGATCAGTTTCAATTGTTTTCCTTTCGGCCGCTCATCCAGGTCTCGTTGCGAATCGGCGTCAGGACGTCCTGAACCTCCGCCAGCAGGCTGTAGTCGGGCTCGGTCTCGATCCACTTGGCGCATTCCCGCACCTTTTTGGCATCCGTCGTCCCCACCAGCGTGGTGGTGATGTCCCGGTGCGAGGCGGCGAACTGCAACGCGAGCTTCGGCAGGCTCACCTTCTTCTTCCGGCAATACTCGACCGCGCGCCGGCACCCATCCCGGATGGCGGCGGGCGCGGGATGCCACGCGGGCGGCCCTTTCTCGGTCAGCAGCCCCATGGCCAGCGGCGCCGCATTGATCACGCCGACCTTGCGCTCCTGCAGCAGCGGCAGCAGTTGCACCAGCCGCGTGTTGGTCAGATTGAAATTGCAATACGAGTGCACGGTCTCCACCGACGCCCGCTCGACCACCCGGCGCAACGCGTGGATGGGCAGCGCTGTCACGCCCACGTGCCGGACCTTTCCCTGCCGCTTCAGTCGCATCAGGGCCGGCAGGCTTTCTTCCACGATCTGCTCCACCCTGGCGTATTGCACATCCTGCAGCTGGATGAGATCGATGTGCGACACGCCCAGACGCCGCAGGCTTTCGTCGACACTCGCGGTGATTCGCGCAGGTGAAAAATCGAAGTCCGAATCCTTGACGCCATACCGCCCGACCTTGGTGGCCAGCAGATATTTCTCCCGCGAAATCCCCCGCAGCGCCTTGCCCAGCATCGATTCGGCGATCGTCAGACCGTAATAGGGCGCGACGTCGATAAAATTGATGCCGAGGTCAATGGCGGTGTGCACGGCTTTGACACCGTCCTTTTCGCGGACGGCGCCATGGGTACCGCCCAAAGGAGCAGCCCCGAAACCGAGAATCGACATCTTCCAGCCCGTTTTTCCCAAGACCCGATACTTCATGACAGCGTTCGGGCGGCATCCTAGAGGGAATGCGCAGACAGGCCAAGCGGGGATTGCGGGTCGGCGCTACCCCGTAACGCACGCGTCCTCGCGTGCAGGTCAGGCGGCGTCCCCGCCGCCCGGTCCGCTGACCTGTCCCCCCAACCGTGACTGGCGACGCAAGGATGCGTCGTCATCTGCCGGCGCGGACGCCGGCGCTACCCCCGTAACGCACGCGTCCTCGCGTGCAGGTCAGGCGGCGTCCCCGCCGCCCGGTCCGCTGACCTGTCCCTCCAACCGTGACTGGCGACGTCGGGCTCCGTCGCCACCGACCGGCGAGCACGCCGGCGCTACCACTACATTCCCCTTGCCAGAGCCGGGGCCTGTTTCTAGCCTGCGGCCCATGCAGTTGACTGAATACGTGCCGGTTCTGATCCTCCTCGCGGTGGCCTGCGCGTTTGCCTTCGGCACACTCGCGGTTTCCGTATTGCTCGGGTGGCGGAGCCGCCGGAACAAGAGCAAGGACATCGCGTATGAATGCGGCATGCTGCCGGTCGGGCCGGGCAGCACCCGCATGTCAGTGAAGTTTTACCTCGTGGCGATGCTGTTCATCCTGTTCGATATCGAGGTGGTTTTTCTTTACCCGTGGGCGGTGGTTTACCGTGACATGCTGGCCGACCCGGCCACGCGCAACATGATTTTCGCCGCAATGATCTCCTTCCTTGGCATCCTTTTCGTCGGCTACCTCTACGCCGTCAAGAAGCGCGCCTTGGAGTGGAAGAGCTGAGCCCGTCGCCAGAGCCATCGGGTTCCATCGCCGCCGACCCAAACTCACCCGGGTCGAGCTCCCAGCCCGTTCCAAACGCGATCTTCGAGAGGGCGGGCAAGACTATCTTCCGCGGGCCTGGCCTCGGTCGGGGCGGCCGTTGAGCCACTCCGAGACAATCCCGTCGATCACCGCCAGGCCGAATGAGATTTTTTTGAAGAACGACGCGTTGTGGGGGACCAGGACGTAGCGGCGGTGGCGCGACCAGAGCGCGCGCAACCGATGATCCAGGGCGAGGGCCTGTTCCACGGACTCGTTGCGCACCGGATTGCCGCCCTCGATTTTCAAACCTCCGGCCGCGGCGGTTTCGAAGAAAATGACCGCATCGTAGCGGTTGAGTTCGCGCTCGAGAGTGGTGGCAACGGCCTCGAAGAAGTGATGCGGCTCCCCCGGCCAATAGGCGGCGCCGTCGACGGTGCCGCGGTCGCACAGGAGGATGCGGTCGGGAAACGAGGCTGCCTGCGTGTCTTCCAGGTTGCGCTGCACATGAAAGATTGCCCGCTGGACGGACTGGACCGCCTGCGGGCCTGACACCCGGGGAAACCCGCCCGAGAAGAGCAAAGTAGCCGCCTCGGGAACGATGACCACGCGTTCGCCAATCTCCCGCCGGAACAAGTCCGCGGCGGTGGTTTTGCCTCCGCCCGGTCCGCCGGTCAGGACCACCCGGAAACAGCCGCGGTCGCTTTTCGCGTGAACTGCCGATTTGGATTTCGTCATGGGTTTTCCAAGCCGGACAACATGGCGATGATGGCCGCGCGCACCGCCGGGTCGCCCAGGTTGCCGAGATGCCCTCCGCGCGGAAAGGTTTTCAGCCGATCGGGTCCAAATTGTCGGCGCAGCCACGCCAGATCCTCGGTCGCAAGCAGAAAGTCGTTCTCATTCACCAGCACGCGCAGGCGCGAGTCCGTCGCCAGGGCGGGCTCGTAGGTGCGGAGGTCGCCCGAGCGCGCCAGCGCGTCGGGCTCAGCCATCCGCGCGTCGCGCCTTCCGAAGTAAGGGGCCGCAAACTTCTCGAAATAGTCGACGAACGAGTATTGGAGAATCTCGTCGTAGGCCGGCCCGCGGCGAAGCGAAGTCAGACGATGATGGAGGATTCCGAGGTTCTCCCGTCGCTGGCTGCTGTAGATCACGTCGCGCAGAATGAAGCGGAAGGCGAGGCCGATGAGAAACTGCGATTCGATGGCGCGCAAGCCTTCGGCCGACCCCGGCTTGAGGCCGGCCGTTCCCGAGGTGGCGATCCGGGCGAAGGTGTTGCGCAGGCGCTCCGGGCGTTCCTCCGCCGGCCAGGCCAGCGGCGCGTTGTAGAATTCGTCCAGCTTCGAAACTCCATGCATGAGCCGAACCGGCGTGTCCACCGCGACAAACCGATCGAAACGCACCAGCCCGTTGGACTCGCCCTGCCCGGCCGCGACCAGCAACGTCTCAAATCCGCCCATCGAGTACCCCATCAGCGCGCGCCGGCCGAGGCGATGCGGATGGCGCGCCGCCAAATCCTGATCGATGGCGGTCAGCGCCGCATGGAGATCCCGGGAGTCGCCGGGCGCATAGGCCGGCAGCGCGGAGGTCGACGCATTCTCCATAAACTCCGGGTTGAACGGGCTGCTGATCGCAGCCACGGAAAATCCGTTCTGATACAGCATCTCGGCCAGGGACAGCACCAGCGCCGCGCGGCGGTTGGACCCCAGGCCCGGCACGAAATAGACGAGCGGGGCCCGCGCCGGCTGCAGCCAGCAGTCGTACTGCAGCCGCCGCCCCGTGGCCGGCACCCGGACCGAACGCGTTTTCGCCCGATCCGGAAATCTGGGATCCGTCACCTGGACCAGCACCGAGCCCAGCGTCTCCAGGGACACCGGGTCCACCTCGCCGCCCCCACGCAACGTCGGCGCCCGCGGATCCCGCACAAACGTCCACGCATACTGGATCAACGCATAGGGGTCGGTGTCCGCCTTGACGAAGCGCGCCAGGTCATCCACCGAGTCGCTGAGGTTGTTGTAAATGACCGCATACGAGAAATAGGCGTACGGGCTGATGAAGGTCAGCGGGTTCTCTTCGGTGATGGAATAGGGCGTGATGTAGGTCAGCGGGTTGGAGGCGGCGTCGGCGGCGAGCCCGAGCGTATCGCGCTCGTTGCTCGGACCGAACACCGGCAACATGACGAAACACTGGGGGCGCCAGCCCCAGTGACCGAGCGTCTGGCCGAAATCCGCATCTGATTTCGGGATGCCATGGCGCGACGCCACGTCAAAAAAACCGCCCAGCCCAACGATGCTGTTGCAAAAAAATCGATCGGTCTCCTGGCCGGCACCGTGCCAGCGCCCCTGGAGGAGATGGTTCAGCAGGCGGCCCGGGTAATTGATGTTGCGCCCAAAGTTGCCGATGCCCGTCCGGACGGGTTTGGGCACGACCGCGCGATAGATTTTGCTGGTCGGCTTGACGATTCCGAGGAGCACTCCGCGATTAAACGCCCAGACCGTGCGATTGACGGGTTCCAGGGGATCGGGGACTGACGGAGGCAGCACCACGCGATCGTCCTGGGACTGGTTCGACTTCGCGGCGATTTCCGGGCCCTGCGCAGCCGTCACCCTGCCGGCGGTGACGACAAAGATCAGCGCGAGCACAAGGCAACCGCGCACGACGTTTCCCGACAACTTCCAGGTTTGCAACGCGACCATGGGCATAAACCGCCCGCAGTCTGCGCCCTCCTTCCCTGCGGTTCAAGCTGCGAGCCGTCCGCGGGTGCGGTCTGGCTCCCGCCGGGAGGTCTCACCGGCCCGAGTTTCCAGCGGGGCTCAGTCGCGGCGGGCCGGCACCATCGCCCGGGCCCGGGTCGTCGGCGCGGCTTGCCGTCCGCGCCGCGCCGCCGGGTAAGGCGATTTGAAAGTGCCGTTCGCCTTTCCATTCCAACGCGCCTCGGAGCGATGCAGCCCGGGACGAACCGACGGGTCCGTTCCCAGCGTGCCCACGAGGAACCGCCGATACGAATCGCGCCGGGCCGTGGCCAGCGCGCGCTCGGCCAGTTTGAGCCGACGGGCGATTTGGAGCCGGCTGGCTTCGTCGGCATAATTGGCCTTGGCCAGAAAGGCCCGCAGATACCGCGTGTGCCGTTGCCAGAGCGCGATGTCCGCCCGCTGCTTCGTCCGCAGACGCGCGGCGTACCAGTCGCTCTTTTCCAGATGCTCAAGCGTGAAGAGGCGACGGACTTCCGGGTCGTCCAGCTTTCGGCCGTTCCAGGCGTTATCCCGCATCATATGCAGGAGGGCCTTGAGCGGAGGACACGCATCCTCCACGGAGCCGTCGGCGAAGTAATGCTCGGCGACACGGCGCTGGGTTTCGACGATGTTGTCCATCGCATCGGCGAACACCTCGACGTCCTGCAGCTCGGGGAAAAGCATCTCGTCGGGGAAGACGACATGCGGGTGGTTGAACATGCGCCCGAAGAACGAGCGCACGAACCGGCGGGTGATGCGGTAACCGAGGCGGCTCGCCGGCACGATCCGTCCGGCATGTTCAAAATCCTGGCACCGCTCCAGGTAGCCTTCGCGAATGAGAAACTCCGGGTCACGCTCCTCGGCGCCCATGCGACACCAGATCTCCGGCACGAGCAGGCTGACGTCATGGTCCACGCGCATGCGGGGCCCGACGTAGCCGGCGCTCGTCAGGAAGGCGTGGTGACCGGTCAGCAATTGGCTGACGAGCGCGTTGTTCAGGTCGATGATGGGCGGCAGCGCGTTGAATGGGCCCTTGGTCAGGGCGCCCTCGGATCCCGCGCCGGTGGTCGAAGGCGATTTGCCGGTCATGCTGGAGATAAACTCCATGAACAGTTCAGGCAGCTCCATGTAATGCACCGGGCTGTAGGCGCACAGCGGCCGGATGCCCGCGGCTTCGTCGGCGGGGTTGTTGCGGCGGCCCGGGAGCAGCGCGGCGACCGGCGTGTGCACGGGCTGGTCGAGCGGCACGCGGCGATGCAGCCGGGTGGCCATTTCGTTCAGGTAAACCTGGCGGGGGTTGGTCAGGTCAGGCCGGGTTTGCAGGTAGCGGGGATTCTTGCTGGCCTTGCCGTCCACGAGCCGCGGGTTGGCGGTGCACGCAAAATATTCCGGGCGCGGATCGCGGGCGGCGTCGGCGATAAAGCGCTGCATGGGCTCCGTGAACTGGTCAAAGCCAATCGAATCCTCCAACAGCTCGCGGGCCGCCGCGGGATCCAGCGGCTCGTAGTTCGACAGGAAGTTGCCCGGCGTGGTGAAGTCCCTCTCCGTCTGCCGGTCGTAGCCGCGATGGATCGCGTCGTCCGGGCGCTGAAAGAGGCGATACTCGCAATTGGTGACGAACTTCAGCGACCGGCCGCGGCTGGAGGCCGCGCGATCCGCCGACAGGTTGTGCACGCGCCGGGCCGGCACCACCACGGACGCCGTGATGTCATCCTCCATCGAGAGCTTGATCGCCGGCTGGAAATCCTTGCGCATGCCGAACGTGCGCCAGCTGCCGTCCGGCTCGAAGCCGACCCGCAGGTAGGTCGTGATCAGGCGCCGATTCACAAATTTCAGCTCGTTGCCCGGGGTTCCATTGATCACGTCCACGCCGAAATATCGCCGCCATTGCTCACCCCATTCGGGGTGGTAAACCCGCTTCACCACGAAGACCAGCTCCTTGATGTACTGCGGAATCTTCCCGAGCCAGGCGTTGTAGTCGTCCGTGTAGTCGCGGGCCGAGGGCGTGAGCAGCTTGATGACGGAGCCGAGCGAGCGGTTGGGGCTGAGAATCGGCCGGCGGTCACGGCCGCGTTTCGGATCCTTGAACCGGCGGGAATAATCATGCTGCAGCAATTCCTCCACCCGATCGAAGTCCTGCTGGAAGTTGGCCACGTAGACCGGCCCGGTCAGAATGGCGTCACTGATCGGCTTGGAGATTTCCGATTTACCTCCGCCGGACACCGTGCACGGCTTGTGGCACAGCATGCCTTCGGCCGATGTGCCCACCAGCCGCCAGACCCGTCCGCCCGGCGGTTTCTCCATGTGCACCTTGTAGCCGGAGGGCCGCACATACGTGCGTCCCGGCAGCAGGCGGATCGATTGGCGCCCATTCGGCGTCGTCCACGAGACGTGCTGCTCGTGCAGGTCAAAGTGAACGTTCTCCGGCACATAAATGATGTCCGGAAACTCGCGATCCACGGCATGGCCCTCGGGCTGGATGTTCATCCGCTCGCCATAAAGCCGGAGCACATCGTCAAACCGGTGGCCGCGGGAACGCACATGGCGATCTCCGGAAAATTCCTCGCCGAGGTCGTAGCTGGCGTAGACCAGCGCGCCGCCGGCGTGTTCCTCCTCGCACGAGCCGTAGAGGTTGGCCGAGTAGCTGATCTGCGTTTTGACCTCCTTCTTGCAATAGCCGAAATAATTGTCGGCGATGAGCGTGACGATGACTCCGCGTTCGTCGCGGCACGTCAGCTTGAAGGCGACGCCATCGTTGTAGAGCTCGCCCGGCTTTTTCCAGCACATGCCGTCGCGGCGCTGGCGCGGCGTGGCCTGGCGCCAATGCGGCAGGCCCGCCGCCTTCTTGGTCACACGCACCAGGTGCGGCGCCAGGATCACGCAGCCGGTGTGGCCGGTCCAATGTTCCACGTCCAGGCCGGCGTCGTGCTCGGGCAGGTACGGATCGCCACCGTTGCCAAAAATGCTCTCCACGAAATCGAGGTTGCTGACCAGGCTGCCCGGCACGAAGAATCGAATCTCCATGGACTTCGCGCTCATCGCTCCCGGCACCTCAGGCGAAACCGGGGGCCGCAGCAGGAGGCTGACGAAACACTCAGCCGGCTCCTCCTGGGCGGCCGTGAACGGCAGGCGCAGCAGCTCGGCCGGAGGGTGAAACGCCCGGTCGAGCAGGTTGGCAAAAACTTTCGCGGGCACGCTCTTCTTGTCATTCGGCACGGGTAACCCGCCCTCGACCACATGAAAGATTCCCTGCGTGGTCCGGCGATCGCTGCGCGGATTGTGCAACACGCCCTGGCGAAGCCGGTAGCTGCTCAACAGCTCGGAGCGATAGACATCGCGATTCGGCGGCAACGAAAGGGCCCGGGCCAGACCGTGCCGATCCAACACCAGCGTCAATCCCGGCAGCTTGGGCTGCACCGGAAGCCCCGCCAGATAGTCGTCCAAATACGCCTGGATCCGCTGGTCCGCCGGACAAAGATACCCGGCCAGCAAACGGTCCGTCTCCCGGTGATGTTGCAGCAACGACGTCGCCAGCTCCTGAAAATCATCGCGCGCGGCCATCGCGACAATCGGGCAGCCGAGGGCCGCCAGCTTTAAATTCAGGTAATGAACGAGGTCGTCGTCCGGGTAGAGAGGCGCCGGGGCGCCAAAACCGATTGCGCGTCGGAGATCCATAGCATCAGAAGCGGAATTCAGCCGATGTTGACCGGCTTGGTTGCTGCCGGCCGGGGGTGAGATTACGGGGCGCCGATTCCGGCACGCAAGTATTTGTCGGCCGATCGCAATTCCGCCGTCCCGGCGGGGGGATCGCCAACCCACGATGAAACGTGGGTCCAGCGGACCTCATGAGGGAAACATGGGTTGTCGATGGATGTTTTGCGCGGGAATCCCGCCCCGGAGATCTCCACCGCAGCAGGGCTAACGCTCGACCACGCGGAGGAAGCCCCGAGCGGTCCCGGTGACCGGCACCCGCGCCTCAAAGCTGCCCGGCGAAAGTTCGGTCACCGTAGTCAGCACGGCCGACCAATGGGTGAGGTCCGGACTCATCTCCACCGCGTAGCGCGCGAGGGGCCGCCCGCTCCAGCGGACCCGCACCGTCAACGCGCCTGCGGCCACGAATTCCCCCGGCGGCCCGGCTGCGTTGGGCGGCAGGATTTCCTCGATGGTCGGGCGCAGCGCCGCCAGGAGCGAACCGAAATCCAGGGGCGCCGGTGGCGCGTAAATCGTCTGCGAGATGAGGACTGACCCGTCATTGCCCGATCCAAAGCCGGTTCCCGCCGTGGCCGAGACATTGCCGATCGGAAACGTCGAAGGATTCTCGTGGAAAATGGCAATGCGGCCGCCGCCGCCGCCGCCGGACTGGCTTGTGCCGGCACCGCCATTGGCCCGCGCCACGCCGGTGCCGCTCCAGTTCAGGCTGGAGATGCGCACGCCGCCGCCGCTGCCGCCGCCGCCATAGGAAAACCCGTCCTGGCCGTCGACCGAGATTCGGCCGTTGAGCACGACGCGCGAGGCCTGGATCCGGATTAATCCGCCGCCATTGCCGGCCGCGCCCGAGTCGGATCCGCCGCCGCTGCCGAGATCGTTTGGATCATTGGCGTCGCCGTAGATCGAGCTCACCGTGCCGCCCGCGGTCCCGAAGCCGCCGCTGCCTCCATAGCTGCCGCCGTTGCGCCGCGTGCTGCCACCGGCGGTTGTGTTCCCCAGGGTGAATCCGGATTGACTGCCGTTCGGTCCGTTCAACCCGCCCGGATAGCCGACGGCCGTGCCATCGATCCGGCTGGTGGCATCCACGCTCAGCGTGTCGTCGACGACCAGCTCGATTCCAAATTCCGCGTTCGCAGCTCCCGCGGGATGAGCCAGGACACTGCCGTCAGAAAGCCCGAGGTTCGCCGCATGGATTCGGCCGCGCCGTTTCGGGCTGCGGGTGTCCGCGTCGAGCGCGTGCACCTTGCTCGCGCCGCGCAGCAGCAGCGTGCCCGCTTCAAAGGCGGCGGCATAAGTTCCGTCGGCGCCGGCGGCATTGAGAAGATTGCCGTCGGCCGGATCCGTGACGATGGTGTTGGCCGAGTTGGAGAGGATCCGATAGCGCGACGTCCCGGCGGCGCCCAACTGCAACCGGAGTCCAATCAAGCTTCCGGGATCAAACAAGGCGTTGGTGTCGGTCAGAACATTGGGAGCCAGGGCCGAGTAGGTGTGCCGGCTGAGCGAGAGCAGCGGAGTGAACGCCACGGGGGCGCTGTTCCCCAGCGAGTCGACGACCAATTGCTCGCTGGTGGCGGCGGCCGCTCGAAGGTAAACGGTCCCGGGTGTTCCTTCGCGAATGCCGGAATGGCCGCCGACAGCCTGGATGTGGTTGACGAAGTCGAACGGCGACTCGCCTGTGTGAATGACGGCCACGCGCCCGCCACCGCCACCGCCGGGTTGGCCAGATCCCGTGCTGCCGCCGTTGGCCTGGACGTAGCCGGCGCCCGACAGGACACCGACAACGAGCTTGATGCCACCGCCGCTGCCGCCGCCGCCCCAAGAGCTACCCGAACCGCCGTTGGCGAGGATGGAACCGTCCATCGCCAACGTGCCCGCGGCAATCCGGACCAGGCCGCCGCCATTGCCGGCGGGGTCCGCATCCGAACCGCCACCGCTGCCGACCTCGTTCGGATCGCGGAACGCGCCGTAGACGGCGTTAGCCAACGCCTCCGCCGATCCAAACCCGCCGAGTCCACCGTAACTCCCGCCGTTTCGGCGAAGGCTCGCGCCCACCGCCGTGTTGCCCAAGGTCCGCCCAATGTCACTTCCGTTCGGTCCGCTGCGGCCGCCCAGATAGCCGCGGGCCGAGACATCGATGCGGCTGTTGGTTGAAATGACCAGCGAACCGACGCTCATCTCCAGTCGGTATTCTGTCGTGAGGTCCGCACCCGGATGCGTCAGCACGGCGCCATTGGTCAACACCAACACGGCCACATGCACATTCGTCGCAGAAATCAGGGCACCATCCACCAACAGATGCTCATCCCCCAACGTCACGGGCAGCGGAGTTTCCCGACCCAATCCGCGGAAAACCAGCATCGGCACCAGATCGGAACTCTGGATAAAGATCGTACCGGGGGCCCCGCTGGCTCGGCCAGTCCCACCATTTGCAATTAAATTGCTGAGCGCGAAATTCCCGATCGAACCGTAGTAGACGGCGATTCGCCCGCCGCCGCCGCCGCCTGGCTGAGCCGATCCCGTGCTCCCGCCGTTGGCTCGAACCATCCCGACGCCGGACAACACCTCGGCCCTGATCTTCACGCCGCCACCGCTGCCCCCACCTCCCCAGCTGCTGGCCGGCCCGCCGTCAGCGAGAATCTCACCATCGAGGACCAGCGTTCCCACCGTCAGGCGCACCAGGCCGCCGCCGTTGCCGGCCGCATCCGCATCCGAGCCGCCGCCGCTGCCTAACTCATTCGGATCGCGGAACGATCCATAGACGGCATTGGCAAAAGGCTCGGCCGAACCATACGCTCCCAATCCGCCGTAACTTCCCCCATTGCGCCGCACGCTCGCTCCGACGGTGGTGTTCCCGAGCGTTCGGCCGATATCTCCTCCATTCGGACCGCTGCGCCCGCCCAGATAACCGCGCGCGCTGACGTCGACCCGGCTGTTGGTCGAAACCACCAGGGTGCCAGCCGCCAGTTCCAAACGATACTCGATCGAAAGATCCGCCCCGGGATGGGTCAAAACCGCACCGTTGGTCAGAACCAAAGTCCCCACCTGCAGGTTCGTCGCGGAGACGACGGCGTTGTCCACGAAGAATAATTCGTCGGCCGAGGTCGCGGGCACCGGGGTCTCCCGGCCCCGTCCCCGCACGATCAGGGTCGGCACCTGCCCGCTCTGCGCGAGATAGATGGTGCCGGGAGCTCCATCGCTGCGGCCGCCTCCGCCGACGGCCGAAATGTTGGTCCGGATGGAACCGCCGAACGATTCACAATAGATGGCGATCCGCCCGCCGCCACCACCGCCCGGCTGACCCGAGGTTGTGCTGCCGCCGATCGCCTGAATGCGCCCATCGCCCGCCAGCAAGCCAGCCGTAATCTTGACGCCGCCGCCGCTGCCGCCGCCGCCCCACGTGCTGCCGGAGCCGCCATTCGCCAGCACCTGACCCTCGATTCGCAATGTCTGCGCCACGATCTGAACCAAACCGCCACCATTGCCGGCCGGATCCGCGTCGGAGCCGCCGCCGCTGCCAACGTCGTTTGGATCGCGGAAAGAGCCGTAAACCGCGTTGGCGGACGCCTCGGCGGATCCGAACGCACCCAAGCCACCGAAGCTGCCACCATTGCGGCGCATGCTCCCACCCGCCGTCGTGTTGCCCAAGGTCCGACCCGTATCGCCGCCGTTGGGCCCGCTCCGCCCCCCGAGGTAACCGCGCGCGCTTACATCGATCCGGCTGTCCGCCGCGATGACCAGCGTGCCCGCGTTGATCTCCAGACGGCTGGCGGTCGCCAAATCCGCACCCGGGTGCGTCAACACCGCGCCGTTGGTCAGGATCAGCGTCGCCACCTGCACCCTGGCGGCGGACACCACCGCGTTGTCGAGCACGACCGACTCCTCGCCCAGCGTGGGGGGCAGCGGCGTCTCGCGGCCCGTCCCCCGGATGGTGATGGTCGGTGTCTGGCCGGTCCGTCCGATGAGAACGGTTCCGGGTGCGCCGTCATTCCGCCCGTGGCCGCCATCGGCTGCGATGTTGCCCAATGCAAACCCACTGAGCGTATCGTAGTAAACCGCGACGCGTCCACCGCCGCCGCCGCCAGGTTGACCCGAAGTTGTGTCGCCTCCGTTCGCGTCCATCGAACCGCCGCCGGCCAATGTTCCGACCGTGATTTTCAGCCCGCCTCCGCTGCCGCCACCGCCCCACGTGCTGCCCGGGCCGCCGTTGGCCAGAATTTGTCCGTCCAATTGGAGCGTGCCAGCGACAATGCGCACGAGGCCGCCGCCGTTGCCAGCGGGGTCCGCATCCGAGCCGCCGCCGCTGCCGGCCTCGTTGGGATCGCGGAACGATCCATAGGCGGCGTTGGCAAATTGCTCGGCGGATCCGAACGCGCCCAAGCCGCCATAGCTGCCCCCGTTGCGCCGCACGCTCCCGCCCACCACGGTGTTCCCCACCGTCCTTCCGCTCTCGCCAAAATTGCCGCCGCTCCGCCCGCCCAGATATCCCCGGGCGCTCACATCGATCCGGCTGTCCGCCGCCACCGCCAGGGTGTTGGTCACTGACAGCTCCAGACCGAACTGGGACAACGTCGTCGCCCCAGGGTGCGTCAACCACGCTTTGCCCGCCAACTCCACGTCGCCGGCTGACAAACGGCCCCGACGGTCTGCGTGGTTCAAGCCGGCATCCACAATTTCCACCGTCGCTCCTCCCCTGACGACCAGCCGGCCCACGTCGAGGTCCGACCGAAACGCTGAGCCGGAAAGGACGAACTCCGTCAGATGACCGTCGCGCGGATCCGTAAATACGTATGCGCTGCGGTTGCCAACCACGCGAACGCGCCGGGTCGAATTGGTCCCAAACATCAGCTCCCGTCCGCGCAACACATCCCGATCGTAACGCGAGGTGCGGTCGACGAAATACGCCTCGCCGACCTCGCCCACGATCCCGCCCGTCACGGTGGAGATTGGCGTCGTGATCGGCACGTTGTTGGTCTGGCCTCCGTCCACCGTCACTGAACCCGGCTGGGTCGTGGACTGCAGATAGATCGTGCCGGCCGATCCATCCATGCGTCCGCCGCCACCAAAGGCCTGCACGCCGGCCAGCAAGGGGCTCGACGCGGACTGATAGTAGAGCGCCACCCGCCCACCGCCGCCGCCGCCGGGTTGACCCGAAGGCGTGCTGCCGCCGTTCGCCCGGATCGCGCCCGTCCCGGTCAGGGTGTTGGCCACGATCTTTATCCCGCCCCCGCTGCCCCCGCCGCCGTAGGTTCCACCGGGCCCGCCGTTCGCCAGGATTTGTCCGTCGACGACCACCAAGCCGGCCGCGACGCGCACAAGGCCGCCGCCATTGCCAGCCGGGCCCGAATCGGATCCGCCACCGCTCCCCATTTCGTTCGGGTCTCGAAAATCGCCGTACGTCGGATTCACGTAAGCCTCCGCCGTGCCGAAACCGCCGATGCCACCGTAGCTGCCGCCGTTTCTCCGCAGGCTGCCGCCGGACGGGCGGTTCCCCACCGTGCGCCCTTCGCTGGACGGATTTGCCCCGCTCCCGGCCCCCGCCCCGAGGTAACCCTTGCCGCTGACATCAATCCGGCTCGTCGCATCGATAATCAGGTTCGTCAGGATCAGTTCAAACCCGCGCGGCTCGTTCACCCCCATCTGCGTCCCGGCCACGTCATGGGTCAGCACCGCCCCATTGGTCAAAATCAACGTGTGGAACCGGGCCAATCCCCGGAAGCTGACCGTGCGATTGCTGATCACCACGACGGAAGATCCGTCGCTCCCGTTGGCCGGATCCAAGCCCAAGGCCACTTCGAAGCCGTCCGGCAAACCATCGCCGTCCGAATCCGCGACGAGCGGGTTGCGTGAACCGGTCTCGACGCCGTCCGGCAAACCGTCTCCATCGCTGTCCGGGTTGCGCGGGTCCGTGCCTCGGGCGAGTTCATCTCCATTCGTCACGCCATCGCCATCGACGTCCGGGTCGTCCCGATCCGGAATGCCATCCGCGTCCAGATCCGCCAACGTCGTCACGGTCACAGCATTCGTCGCTGTCAATCCGAACGGATCCATCGCCAGCACGTAGACCTGGGATTCGCCCGGCGCGATGCCGCGCAGATGGACCGAGCTCGACCACGAGCCGGGACCTGGACCCGGCGTCCAAACCGGCTGGCCGTTCGCTTCAATCACCAGGGCGTCGAACTGCACCAGGAACTCGTCCGTCAACGATTCACGCAGCCAGATCCGGCTCGGCGTCTCGCCGTCGATCACCGTGAACGGCACCGCCACATCCGTGCTCCGGCCCTCCACCAATTCAACGCGATTCGTGATCGTGATCACGGGCGGAAGGTTCGGGGTGAATGGATCCCAACCGCGGGCCAGCTCCTCGCCGTTGCTGAGCCCGTCCCCGTCGCTGTCCTCATCCCGGGCGAATATCTGGATCGCCGCGGTCGCCGATGTCACGTTGGTCGACTCCCCAATGACCAGAACGCCCTGAGCCTCGATCGTCAGCCGGTTCGTGCCCAGCGCCGCGAGCAGCGGGACTGTGTAGCTGAGCTGATACGGCGCCGCCGTGTCCTGGCCAATCTCAACTCCGCCGGCCAGGAACCGCACGAACTGATAGGCGGTGGTCGGGCTGCTGGCCTCGATGGTCAGCCCCTGCCCTTCAACCACCTGCTGGCCGGCGGTTGGACTGGCCAGCCGGAAGTCCCCAGTGCGGAACTCCATGGCGAACGGGCCGCGGAGCGCGTTGCCCGCCGCATCCGTCACCGCGTTCGAAATCGTCAGCCGATATTGGGCGTTCAACACCAGCGGCGTCACCGTGGTGAGGGCCAGCCGTTGGGCCTCGTTTTCAAAGGCAATTTTCAACGGCACGGGGGAACCGCCGGCCACGGGTGCGAGCAACACGCTGGCGGCGCTCACCGTGTTCGTGTCGAGCGGCTCGCTGAACTGAATCCGAATCACGGCCTGCGGATCGACGCCGGTGGCGCCGTCAGCCGGCGTCGTCGACACCACCGAGGGGCCAAGGACGTCCGGCACACGCAAGGCCACCGCCGCCGCTGGCGACACGTTGCCGGCCGCGTCGCGGGCCGTGACCGTGACATTCACCACGCCACCTTCCAGTGGCACGTCCGCCGGGATCACGAGCTGGATCGCCGCCGTTCCATTGGTCACTGGCGGGTTCACCGTAACGTCCACCGTGGCGTTGAAGGCGCCGCCCGCCGCAAGTTGCACCGATGTCACACCAAAGTTGTCCGACATCCGGACCGTCACGGGCACGGTCTGCCCCCGCGTCACCACCGTCTGCGCCGCCGGCGAAGCGATCGTCACCGCCGGACGGGTGCCGTCGCTGACTGCCAGGGTGAACACTCGCTGGCCGCTCGACTGGCCGATGTCATCCTTTGCCTCCGCGTAAATCTCCACGACCGATCCCGGCCCGGCCTGGGCGCTGACCTGGCCCTGCACGCGCAGGCGGTCTCCGTTGGTGACCAGCAACGAGCTGCCGCTCAACCCCGCCGCAATCGCTTTCAGCTCGCCCACACCGGAATCGTCCAGTGCCGAGACGTCGACCATGACGATCGACCCACTCGGCGCCGGCCCGGACGCAGGCGTCACGCGGCTGAACGCCACGGTGGGGGGCTGGTTGGTTTGCACCGCGATGACGAGCTCCGCGAACGGCCCGTCATTGCCGTACTGATCGGTGGCGATTGCCCGGACCGTCGTTGAACCGGTGGCCGGCAGCTTCACCTCGCGCCGATACGGCACCAGGGTGGTGCTGCCGACGGGGGCAAAGTCCTGGGTGAACCGCACGCTCACGCCCGGCTCGGGCGATTCGAGCAGCGCTTCGATCGAAAGCGTGGCGCCGGCCACCGGAGCGCGGCCGTCGGCCATGCGCAGGGTGCCAATGTTGGGGCCAATGGTGTCGAGCGTTTTGAATGTCGCGGTGTAGGGCTCGAGGGGGGACACGTTGCCGGCAACGTCCAGCACGTTGCTGACGGTCAATGTGTAGGTCGCGTTGGCCGCCAGGAGATCCGCCGGCACGAAGCTCAGCACCCGCGCGTCGACGCCGACGGACGCGGTCCCCGGCACGACGCCGCCGGGCCCGCGCAGGATCACGCTGAACCCGGACGGCCGGATCGACTCATTGAACGACAGGCGGGGCACGGATCGCGGGTCGACCTGGACGGTGCCGTTGACCGGGAACAACGAGAGCAGCACCGGCGGGTCGTTGTCGGCTGTCCGGAACCGCGCCACGAACGGGGCCGTCAAGCCGCGCCCGACCAGATCGAGCGGGCCGGTGCCAATGACGGCACCCGAGCCGTTCACCAGATTGCCCGCAATCACGACGATCTCGTAAATCTGCTCGCTGACCAGCGGCACCACGGGATGAAGGGTCACGATCCGGGCCACGCCGTTGGAAGCCGCCAGGTCCAGGAGGGCGGGCACGCGCACCCCGTCCGCCACCCGGCGCACAAAGATGCCGTTCGTGGTGACCGACGCCGGCGCCAGCGCCTCGCTGAATTCCAAACGGATCTGGACGGCGATGGGAACCTCATCGCTGGTATTGGCCGGGAACACCGTGACCACCCGCGGAAATTCCTCATCGAAGGTCAACACGCCCAGATCATTCGTTCGGCCGTTGGCGGTGATGGCTCCCGAGCGCTTGACCAATCCCCCGAACGCCGAAGCAACCGCCTCCAGATCGAACCCGCCCACCGGGATGTTGTCGAATTCGAACTCGCCGCTCAGGCCGGACCGCGCGAAGGCCCGGCCGGGATTGGCGCTCTGCGAAGCGTAGGTCAAAAGCACATCGATCCCCGGCACCGGCGTGATCCCATCCGCGCGCACCAAACGGCCCGCCACCACGCCGCTGTCACCCAGGCGGAGCGTGACGTCGTCCGTCTCGCCGCCCGTGGCGATCCGTCCGCTTAGCGCCGCGGCCAACGACACGCTGGACGCCGTCAGCCGGTAATCGCCCACCGGCACATCCGTAAATTCGAAGCGCCCATCGCTGCGGGACACCGCGGTGACTTGCACGCCGGCGAAGGGCTGCTCCTGGAACGTCACCACCACTTCCGCGCCGCTCACCGGCGTGGCGCCGTCACTGGCCACGACCACGCCATGAAGTGCGCCCACGCCCGGTAGACGAATGGTCACCGGCGGATTGGTGCCGACCTGCGCAACCGACACGTTGACCTGCGCTCCGTTGCGCAGCTCGCCGCCCCGGCGCGAGATCGCGATGATTGTATAGCCGGTGAGAGGCAGGTTTTCGAAACGGACGGAACCCCTTTCGTCGGTGTCCAGCTGCCGGGCGCCCAATTTGACGGTGACGTTCGTGGCCGGCGTGAAGCCATCGTCGCGCACGACCGTGACGGGCAGAGTCCCCAGAGGTTGCAGGCCCACATTGATGGAGACCGTCAGCAGGCTGGCGCTGAGCGTGCCCGCGGCAGTGCCGGAGGTGTCGCGCCCCCCCTCGGCCACGGACCGATCGTGGGCGTCCAAGGTAAAGCCTCCCACCGGTGATCCGGGGAAGCTGAACCGGCCATCCGGCCCGGTGGTGACCGTGCGCGACGGCGTGAGTCCATCTGAGTAGCTCACCCGCACCGTCGCGCCCGGCACATAAACCTGGCCATAGCTGTCGATCACGTAGCCGTTGATCTCGCCGCGCGCTCCTTCGATCAGCAGCACGTCGACGATTTGATCGGCCACGGAGACAGACGCGGCGCCGCGCGCAAATGCGCCCGTGACCGGATCGGAAGTGATGAGCTGGTAGCTGCCCAGCGGCACGCCTTCGAAACGGAAGCGCCCATCCACGTCCGTGCTGGCAAAGCCCAGGCTGCCGACGGCCACCGCGGCGCCTTCCACCGGCGTCGTTTGATCGAGCTTCACGAACCGGCCTGTAATCGTCCCGGTCCCACCCAGGCGCAAGGCGACGCTGCCGGTTTCGTTGGGGCCGACCGTTGCGCCTCCCCGCGCCGAGACCTTGGTCGAGCCTTCCGTGTATTCGGCCCGCACAGCATACCGTCCCTCCCACAACCCGGTGAACTTCACCCGGCCATCGGCATCCGCGAACAACGTCACGCGGGCTTCCCGCGGATAGCTGCCGTGCTCCAGGTCGACGCGCGCTCCGGGCGCCGGCTGGCCATTGCCCCGAACGACCGTCACCTCCACGGCGGAATTCCGCGACAGGAGATGCACGGCCACCTGGTTGGTGATGCCTGCCGCCACGTTGACGTAGGCCTCGCCCCGCAAACCTGACGTGTCATCCAACGCCTCGACCCGATAGGTTCCCGCGGGGATCTTGATTTGCGTGTCGAAATAACCGAAGTCGTCCGTCTGGATCTGGTAATCGTCGGAAAAACTGATCTTCACCCGCACGCCGTCCCCGGTCAGCGAGCCATCGGGATAGAACACCTGCCCCACCAGGCGCCCGTTGAAATCCTGGATGGGCGGGAACTGAAGAACCAGTCCCGTGACGTTGGGATCGATGTCCGTGGTGAAACCGGACGCCTGAATCACGGTGGGATAAAACGGCGACGCGGCCTGCACGGTCCATGGACCCGTCAGCAGCTGCCCAGGGAAAATGAACAGCCCGGTCGCCGGGTCCGAATCGCGTTCGCCCCGGATGGTGATCTTAGGCGCGCCCGTTTTGTCGGGGCCGATGCCATTCAGCCGCACGCGTGCGCCGATGGGCACTCCCTGGTGGTTCACAATGCGGCCGGCCACCGTCCCTTCGCGCAACATCCGAATGTTGGCCTCGACCGCCTGGCCGTCGAACCGCAGGCGGGTCGTGGAATAGCCCCAGGTCACCGGCCGGAAGTTGTTTTGCGCCCCGGTGACGAGGGGATCGTCCGCGCCCACAAAAACCCGGACGGCCTCCTCAAACGCCGCGAGGATCTCCTCCTCGTTGCCGGACCGAATCTTTTCGTTCAACGCCGACAGGTTGAGCTGCGGCGAGGTGGCGTTGGCCGGCGCGCTTAAGGTGTAATCGCCCAAGGCCAGGTTCTCGAACGCGTAATTGCCGCTCCCATCGGCGTCGGTCCAGTAAAAGCCGCCGTCGACCGGAATCGCCACCCGCACACCCCCAATGCCGGCGCCGTTCAGATCCGTCACCCGGCCGAAAATCTTTCCTGCGGCCCGCAGCTTCACGACGACATAATTGTCTGCGCCAGCGATGACATTGACGTTGGCGGAACCCAGGCGCGGGAAGTCGATGCCAGCCGCCGGATTTCGCTCCAAGCCGGCGCTGATGGTCCGCGAGCCGACCGGGACGCCTGTCAGGGTGAAATTGCCGTCCGCGTCGGTTCGCACGAGCGCGAGGCCGCCGGCGACCAGCGCGTTGGCGGCGGGTCGGCCATCGTCGAATTGCACCCGTCCGAAGAGTTGGGTGGTGGACTCGAGCGAAACATTGACCACCGACGAGGCGCCCTCGACGACGGTGAAGGCCGAGCGGACGCCTTTGCGTTTGCCATCGAACGAGACCGCGACCACGTCCACGCTTCGCACCGGCACGCCGTCCACCTGCCAGTTGCCGTCAGCGTCGGCGTCCACGATCTTCAGCACGTTTTCAACCCGGCTGCCGCTGTATTGCCCGATGAAGACACGCGCCCCGCCATGCGGCGTGAGGTTGTCGGATTCAAAAACCGTCCCGCGCAGACCGCCCAGGGGTGTGACCGTGTCGGGCACCGCGATGGTAATCGTGGCCACGGCGCCCGGAGTGTCCAGCAGGCCCGCCACCGTCCGGCTGCGCCGGTCCGACGTCATCACTTCGACCGTGTAAACGCCCAGCGGAACGCCGTAAAACGCGAACCGGCCCTGTCCGTCCGAGAACATGCCGCGGCCGAGCTCCCGCGATCCGGAATCCGGGTAGAGATTGACCGCCGCCCGGGCGAGCGTGGTGACACCATCCGAGGCGACCACCCGGCCAACCACCGTCGCCCGCCCGCGGAACCGCAGGGCGATCGGAACCGTCTGGCCTTCCCGAGGCGATCCCACCGGGACCGAGTCCCGCAACAGCGCGCGGTCCAGGCCCTCGACCTTCGCGATGGCCTCGGGAATGGATCCAGCCGCGAGCAGACCCAGCAAGGTGTTTTGCGTGGATGCCGACGTCGCGAGCTGCAGGATTCGCTCCCGGTCCACCTGCCCTTCGACAGTGCTTTGGGCGATGACAGCGAGGGCGTCGTTCGACAACCCGCTGGTGTCGGTTGCGGAGATGGAGTACGGCACGCCCGCGAGGACGAAGTCGAAATCGAAATTGCCGCCACTATCGGTGAAAACCTGGCTGACCCGGCGCGTCCACGGCTCGCACGAATACGCACCCCAGACCTGGTCATACATCGTCAGCGTCACCGGAATCCCCACCGCCGGCGTGCCGTCACCTTTTAACGCTCGTCCCTGGATCGCCACGCCGCCTTTGAATGGCACGTCCGTCCCGGGCTCGACGCAGCGAATCGGCATCGGATCGGTCCCCAGCACGTTGCCGCGCACGTCGGTGACGCCCGCAATCGACAAGGTCCGCGGCCGGATGGCGCTGATCCCCTTTCGCAAATTCAGGTACGCCACGCGTCCGCCCGGCTGCACCGTGACCGAGTTGGCTCCGTTGCCGCCGTCGACCACATACGACTCCGGGTCGCCGGCAAAATCCTGCGTCATGGGCTTCGAGAACACCACCGCCACGATCTGGCCGTAGTTGCGATATTCCGGCCCGATGCACGGATTGGCCGGACGCCCGGCCAGCACAAACAGGTCCTGCTCGACGGCCAGCACGGAGGGCGGCAGCTCATGCACCACGGTGCGCGTCGCCACGATGGAACTGTCGGTGACCCCATCGGACAACAGGTCGACCTGGAGTTGTTCGGTGGGGTCGTGCAACGCGAAGGTATAAGTTGCGTCCACCGGCGGGCGGTCGATCGTCCACCGCAGCAGGCGGGCGGTGCCGTTGGTCGAGATGAGCAACGCCGCGATCTGGGCGCTGGGCGGCCCGTTGGTGAAGGTCCAGGTCAAGACCGCATTGGAAGACATCGGCGTTTGAATCCACGAGCCGTTCGTGGTCCCGTAAGCCAGCGCATACGGCTGGGTGCTGCGCTCGAGCGTCGCCCCCGCCTTGCCGTCGCCAAATTGCGCCCGCAGCTGCCCCGTGTCGGCCGACCCGACGGCGAACTCCTGCCCGAGCCCGGCGTAGTCTGCCGCCCGATCCACCGCCCGCGCGGTGGCGTCCAGGCCGTCGGCCGCGTCCATCGCGGCAAACAACGCCGCCCGCCATTCCCGTCCCGCCTCGGTCTCGCGCAGGATCTGATCAAACCCCGCGTTCTCCTCCCGGCCGCCCTGCCAGTCGCGCAGCAGGTCGGCGAAGACGCGCCGGGCGGGATCGCCATAGCTCAGCCGCTGGCCGGCCTCCGCCAGATCCAATACCCGGCGGGTGACGATTGATTTGCCGACGCGCAACACCCCGGGTGGAACCTGCCCGGCCGTGGCCAGGCTCAACGCCTGACCGAGCACGCGATTCGCGGCGAACAACAAGCCCGGCGGCAGCGAGTTGACTTGGTCCGGCATCGCCAGTGTGTCCGGCGACAACGCCACCCCGCGTTCGTCAACCCCCATGCTCAAGCGGAAACGGCCCACGACGCTGTCGTCGCTGGTTGTCAGATTCGAGAAGCTCACGGCTCCGTTGCGCAACGAGCGCATGCGGAACGTCGCGGTTTTCGACTCACCGGGTTGCAGCGCGCCCAGCTCCACCGTCTGCTGCGTCTCGTCCTCCAGCCGCGCGCCGCTGATCGAATTCTTGTTCAGCGTCACCTGCACCAGGTTGGCCGGCGTGATCCCCGTGTTCAGCAAGGTCACGCTCGCGTCATACGGCTCGCCCACCCGCACGGTCCGGGGATGCGTGAACGCCATCGAGAACCGCGGGTTGCGGACCAGCACCGAGCCCGCCGCCTTGCCCTTCACCCGCACCGGACCCGCCGCCAGACCGTCCATCGTCGCCTCCAGATCCAGATCCATCACATGCAGACCTTCCTGCAGCCCCTCGACGAGAAACTCCGCTTCGCCGGACTCGCCCGGGCGCAGCCGCGGGTTGTCATCGGACGTGCCCAGCTGCCCGTCCCGCCCCACCTGCACGATCGCCTGCACCGGCTGGATCACCTTGTCCGGTCCCACGCGCGCGAAGCGCAGCGGGTCGTCCCCCGGCCGCGCGTAGTCCGTCGCCGCAATCTGATCCGGCCCGGGGGGCAGCTTGAGGGTCGCGCTGATGTCATAAACGCTCAGCCCCGATCCGACGGGAGCGGCGTTCTCGGTGAAAATCATCACGCTGAAGAACTGGTTGAGAAACCCGATGTTGCCCGGAATCACCATCAAGGCCGGGATGGGCGGAATCTTGAGGCCGAGCGGTTCGTCCTCGCCGGGATCGACCACCTGGAAGTTGATGCCCTGCACTTCGATGTTGAGCTGGGCCACTTCGAACTCGGGCGGCAGCGTGGTCGTCGCGGCGATCTGCTGATTCAAGACCGCGGCCTCGGCCAGCTTCGCCTCCAGCTCCGCCGCCGGGATCAGCTCAATCGAATCTGTGAACTTCGGCGCCACCACCGGAAAGGCGATGGGGATCGTCTGCCCATCCAGAACAAATGCCGCCTCGAACTCCACCACCCGGAAATTCGATTCATCGATGAAGATGCCCTTGTCCTGAATTTCGTCGTAGGTCAGCGGGCGCGAGGTCACGCGGGACACGAGGATCTCGTCGAAGACATGGACAGGCACAATGGCCGGAGAGCCCTCGAGGCGCGTGCCCCCGGTGACGGCGTCGACCAGGCGGATCGAATCGAGTTGATAGTCTCCAACCAGACTCAGCGGCGGGAACAACATCGGCTGGTTCACCGGGCTGACGATGCGGCGGGGCTCCGGGAATCCGGGCCCGCGCAGAAACGCCTCGACATACGCGCCGTCGGCCAGCGACGCGGCGGCGTCGCCCCCGGCCAGCGTGACCGATACGGAGCCGGCGATGCCTTTCGGCACCGAAACCACCGCGGGCGAAACCTGGAGCCCGACGCCGTTGACGCGATAGGTCAGAGTCGTCAGCGGCTGCGCCGGGGCGGCGCCAGAAGGAAGGGCGAGGAGCACCAGGGACAGGAGCAAAAGCAGGCTCAGCGGAAGCTTGCACCTGCGCCGCTGCGCGCGAGTCGGGACCATGAGCCCGGGGTGCGGGCGTCCCCGCCCGCAGAAACGTAAGAACGACGGGAGGGCTGCAATCATCCCGGCCATTGGAAAATTCCCGGCTTGCTGCGCTCGTGGACGGGCGCACCCCGGTCGGCGATTCATGAAGAGGCTAGAGGTTGGGCTGGCGCTCCGCGCCGGCCGGTGGTCCGCACAGCTTTCCGCACTGCGCGGCGCGCTGCGGAGAGCGCGCCCTGCCTCTTGCTCAATGGTGGGAAGCGTTCGCTTCATTGGACACCTCCGTAGTTGTGCCCGTAGAAGGTTTTCGGGAACCAGTAAAGCGGCTGGCTGCCGCCGTTCTCCAGGTCGGTCTTGACCTGCGACTGGTAGCGTTCAGAGGCCACCGGGTCGTATTTCTCCGAGGCCGGGTTGAAAAGTTCGTGCGTGTAGAAGCGCTCGTACTTTTTGATCATCGCGTTCACGTCGACGCTGGGATTGAAGTCGAACCCGTTTCCGTTCTTGTTCATCCCGAAGGCGAAGGCCTCGCCCGTGCCTTTCTTCATCTTCGTCTCGATGTTGTTCCAGACCTTCCAGCCCATCGACGTGACGTTGGGCATCGAGCTGTTGGCCGTGCCGTACTCCTGCGGCAGGTTGAGCGAGATGCCGTGCATGTAGGCCTTCTGCACGACGTCGTCGTGGAAGACCTGCCCGCCTTCCGCCGCGAGCTTTCGATAGTCCGGCGCGAGCCGTTCCATCTCGTTGTTGATCCGATCCTGGAATTGTTTGGTTTGCTCGAGGGTGGCCGGCTCGCCATTGCGCAGCAGATAGAGCCCATCCAAATCGCCGGTGTATTCCTTGCCTTTGTGCTCCACCAGCGCGTTGTCCTTCGTCTTGTTGACGATCTCCTCGATCTTGCCCTGATAGCCTTCCTCGGTGCGTTGCATGCGGGCCTCGGCATGGCCGGAGGTGCGGATGCTCATCTCCCAGTGCACACCCTTGCCAAAATCCTCGGACATGACCCGCACGTGCGCGGCGATCTCGAGGTCGCCCAACCCCTGGTGCGTGAGCTCGGAATGGATGCTCTGGACCAGGTGAATCTCGTGCATCGAATAGTTGTTGCGCAGCAGGAAGCGGAAATAGCCGCCCATGGACACGCCGGTTGAGCGCAAGCCCGACGGATCGCGCAGGCTCGCCGGGTTGTTTGCCATGCCGGCGTAAAGATTGACGCTGTCCTCGTAGCCGAGCGGATCCGGCTCGAGGAACATGCCCGAAAACGGGTCATAATACCGGGCTCGCAGATAGAGCAACCCGGTTTCGTCGTCGAAGACCTGCCCATGGAACAGAAAAGGCGAGCCCACGCTGCTGCGGCCGAGCGGCGGCGCCGCCGTCGTCCGCTCGGGGAACGCGCTGTAATACACGGTGTCGGGCTGGTTGTTCACCGCGAACGACACGGTCGCGGTCGCGTTGCGATTGCCCCAGTCATCCGCCAACCGGTCCGGGTTCAGCGTGACGGTGATGACGCCCGGCACCGAGACGCCGCCCGCGATGGCGGTCAATTCCCCGGCCTGCAGAGCGCGCCCGAAGAGGGTGACCTCATCAATCGAACCGTTGAGGTAGGACCCGGTGCCTTCCCGACTGCCAAACTTCAGGGTGGCCGCGCTGTCCAATCCGAGAGCGCTCGTGCCCTGCGCCACGATCACACCGTTGGTAAAGATGGCGAACTGATTGCCGTCGCGTCGAACCGCGTATTGCACCCAGGCGGACACCGGCAGGGCGAGCACCCCGGAGTCAATGTGGACCTCGCTGGCGCCGGCTCCCAACGCCAGGCGCAGCCGATTGTCCGCCAGCTTCAGCAACGACCAGCCGGCGAGGCCCGCCTGCTGCCATTTTTCAATCAGGACCTGCTGGCCGCTCAGCGAGTTGAAGTTGACCCAAAGCGCGACCGTGAAGGCATTCGTCCCGACATTCAGCGCCGGGGCGTCCGGGATGTTGACGTAGGCGCCCGATCCATTCAGCGCGAAGGCCTGATTGATGAGGCCCGGACCGTTGGTGGCGCCGCCCGCCAGGGCGCCGTTGTTCCCGCCCGCCACGTCCGAGACCGCCCGGTCCGCCGGCCACCAGGCCTGCAACGCCGACGGCACTTCCGGCAGATCCTCCGACGGAATGAATTCGATCACCGAGTAGGGAGCATGGCCGGCCAGGGACGGCAACAGCTGCGTTGACCCCGAGAGATTCGTCGTGCCGGCCGTGACCTTGAGCAATCCCGACCAATCCGGCGCCGGGTAGCGCACAATGCCCCCGCCTGGTCCAGGATCCGTCACCGGCGTCCAAACGGACTCGGTCAGCGCGATGAGCAGGCCCTTTCCATCGGCATTGGCCGAAATCGATTGCACAGACGGCGGGGATTGATCCGGACCTTCGATGACCGGCTGCCCGTGGGGATCGTACCAGACACGCTCCCGGACCTCGCCATCTGCGCGAACGACCGCCACCACCGACTGGCTGACATCGCGGATGTAAAAGTGTCGCACCAGCGTCCCGGACGCCTCATCCAGCAGATCCGCCGCGCACGGGGCGTCGCCACTCGCATAATAGTAGCGGCGAAGGAGGACCGGCTGATCGCCAGCCCGATCGTATTCCTCGATCAATCGCCCAGCGTCGTCGTAGACGTAGGCCAGATGCGCCTCCAGGCGGCCATTGCGCAATACCTTCTTCGAAAATCGCAGCCCGCCCGGCTGGTATTGATACTGCACTTCGACCCCGTCCTCCCGCGTCACGGCGATGAGCTGCCCAAGTCCATCGTGGCGCAAGGTGGCGCCCAACGGCTGCGGCGGCGTGGCGCCCGCAGATCGCGCCCAGAGCTCGGCCTGCGCCACCCGGCCCAAGGCGTCGGCGTCACCCCGCGGATATCCGTCCACGACGGTCGGCAGCAGGAACGCATCGTGTCCCTCCCACGTGGAGGCAAACGGCGGCAGCGGCCCGCCGAGATTGGTGGTCGTGGCGTTCTGCAAGTAGTCATGCCCGGCGTCCTCATAATGGTAGGCCCGCTCGTAGTCCGCCGGCGAAAAACCTCCCGGACTCAGCGGCCGGGTCCCAACCAACGCGTGCTCGAGGCGTTCTCCGCGGTCGTAGGTGAAACCATCGGCCTTGCCCGCCCGATGCACAAACTGACGGATCTCGACGTTGTTTACCGAATCGTATTGATAGCGGAGGTGGGCCAGCACCGCGCCGTCGCTCCGCCGCGTGACCCGGCTCCCGGTCAAACGGCCGCGGACATCGTACTCGTGCGTAATCTCCATGGCCGTCCCCAGCTCCACCACTTTCGGCTGGGTATTCCCCTGCCAGGCCGTTGCCCGGACAATCGGGCCGCCGGCGTCCGCCAGCCCGGTCAGCCGCCCGGTGTTGTCGCGCACCTCTTCCACGGTCACGCCGGACGGATACGTGATCGAGCGGCGGAAACCGTCCGCGTAATAGCCGAAGGCGAGATTGAACGCTGCGCCGTCCTCGGTGGTTCGCCGGCTGACCAGAGGCCCGGCCGGATCGAACTCCGAGGTCATCGAGTTCTCGACCCCGCCATTCTGCGAATACGCGTGGCGCCGCACCCGGCTGAGCGCGTCATACACCAGCGATTCCTGCCAGGTCGCGCCCTGGTAGCTGACGGTCCGCTGCGTCTGCCGCCCCAACGCGTCATACACCTGCGATGAACTTCCTCCCGGGAAGGTCATGGTCTGCGGCAGGTTTCGCCCGTCGAAGTCGCGGTAGTTGATCTGGCTTCCGTTGCGCAACGAGCGGCTGGTCATGCGCAGGCTCGCATCGTAGCTGTAGGTGAAGCCCGCGCCCGGATCCCCAGTGTAGGCCATCTGGCGAACCGCCGTGTGCCGGTTGACCATGGCCATGCCATCGGCACGGGTTTGCCGCAGCTTCTCCCCCAGCGAGCTGTGCTCCATTGTCGTCGCGTTGCCCCGGGCGTTGATGACCTTGAGGTAGGCTCCGTCCGCCCGCGGCACGTAGGTGAACTTGGTCCCCAGCAAATCGCCCAACGCCGTCTGGTGATCGAGATCATCGTAGCCGAAATTCTGGGCATAGCTGGCGCCGTCTTCGACCCGATCGATCCGCTCCACCCGGCCGTTGTCGTCGCGATGGATGGTGATGGCCAGGTTCGGATCCGTGTAACCCACCTGATTGCCGGCGGTGTCCCAGGTCGTCGTGGACGACAATCTCGGGCCGGTCGTGGACATGGACCGGCCGCTGAAGGCGTATTGATACGCGGGCGAGATCGCAGCGCCGTGGGTCATCACACTCAGATGCCGCCCGAGGCTGTCCAATTGATCGTAGGAAACATTCCGCTGCACGCCGTAGGCCGGATCCAGAATCAGCTCGGAACGCAGCTGGCCGGCCGGATAATACCCGCGCTGGACCGAGTAGTCGGCCGTCCCGGAGTGGTTCACCAGGTTCGTGATCCGATTGAACCCATCGAATTGCATCGTCTGGACCAGGACGCCGCCCTTGCGCACTTCGGTGCGGTTGTTGTTCAGGTCGTAGGTGTACTCCTCGACATAATCGCCGACGCTCACGCGGATGACATTGCCGCGGCTGTCGTAGTCGAACGACTTGACGGTGCCGCCGGGCAGATGCGCCTCTTTGATCCGCGAGCGGGCATCGGGCACGAAGGTGTTCTCGAACGAACTTTCCACGCCGTTCACCTCGATGTCCTCGGTGACAATGCGGGTGATGAAACCTTTCTCGTCGAAGTCGCGTTTGACGGTCTTGCGTTTGCCATCGCCGACGTCTTCCTGGTGATGGATGTTGCGGCCCAGTTCGTCGTAGGCCGTGCGGCCGACCAGCGGGCCGCGGGCGACGCGAACGGTTTGCAGGTCGGAGTTGTAGGCGTAAGACGTCGCGGCGCCGAGCGCGGGCGCCACGGCGGCCGGCTTACCCAGCTGGGAGGCCACGCTGCCGTCATAAGTGCGCCGATAGGTGAGCGGCCCGTCCGTCTCCGTGTCCACGAATCCGGTGGACGCAATGTAGGTGACCTTGTGCTCGACGCCGTTCGGATCGAGCACGCGGGTCGTCTGGCCTCGATCATTGAACTCGGCCGTGCGGGTGCCCGCGTTTTGGTAGGCCATGGTCTTCGGCGCGCGGCCGTCATCGGTCAGCGTGATGGTCGTGGTAAACCCATTGGCACCGACCTGGGCGCCGGCCTGGAGGTTGTAGCGCAGGTCGTAACTGAACGACTCGGAGTAGCTCTGGCCGCCCCGGGGACCGGGATCGACGGTCTCGCGCAAAAGATTGCCGCGCGCGCGAAAGACCGGGTTGGCGGAATCGTAAACGCGGAAGACGCTGTTGCCCTCGGGATAACGCACAAAATATTCCAGGCCGTCGACGGTGTTGGACGAGACCTTGGTGGCGGCGCCGCCGCTGCTGCCCGTGACGGTCTCGGAGGTGACGTTGCCCAGGTCATCAAAGCGGCGCTGGATCGAACTGCCGTCGCGCAGCGCCACGCCGGTCGTGGTCTTGCCGACCTGGGCGGCGGAATTGTTCACCGGGATGCTCAGGCCCACACTGCCCATGTTGCCGGAGGCGGACTGGGCCACCGGCTTGCCGCCGGCACCGGCAGCCGTGACGGCGGAGACCCAGGGAGTGCCGTCCGCCTTGGCCGAGATGCCGACGAGCCGGCAATCGGCATACGTGTAAAACGTGTGGCTGCGCCCCGCGTAGCCGCCGTTTTCACCCGCCATCTCAACGCCGAGGCGCCGCACCAGAAAGCCCGCGGTGTCGTACTCGAAAAGCACATCCCGGCTCGCATAATCCCGGATCCGGCAAATTTTCCCTTCGAGGTAGGGATTGGCCGTGTTGAGATCGAGGCCATCCTGAAACTCGTTGTCGGACGACACGCGACGGTAGTAGCCGAATTCGAGATACCGCGCGCCCGGCACCGACCGATCATCGATCCGGCGCAGCCAGCCGTTGCTGTCGTATTGCAGCTCATGACGGTTGTTCGGATAACGGTCGAGGACCAACTCCAGACGTCCTTCCGACGTGTAGCGGTAGCGGGTGCCGTCCGGCGTCAGCCGCTCGAACCGGCCATCGGCGAACTTGACCAGGAGATCAAACAGCCCCCGCGACGGCAGGTAATAGTCCGAGACCAGCCGGCGATAATCGAATTCCTGCACGAGCGGGTCCGACGCGTATTCCGGCGGGAGGTTGGTGCCTTTCCAGACGAAGTGGTAGTCGGTGCCCAGCCCCGAGTGCAGCAGGACGTCCTGGCTGCCGGCGATGTCGCTGTTCCCCGCCGTGTTCCGAAGCACGAGAGGCATCTGCAGGCCCTGGGGATAGCGCAATGGATCCAGGACCGTGAGACGCTGGTTGTAGTTGAAATCCCACCCCGGACCAAAGGGACCTTCATAGGTATCCTGATTGCCAATCGCCCGGATGATCGTGATGGGCATGCGCGGGCTGGGCAGCGTCACGTCCGCGTCGGAGGTGCGCAGCTCGCCGCTGTGCGACAGGATCGTCCCGTAGGTGTCTTCCATCGGCGTCGCGCCGCCGTGCGGGGGCGGGTTGTCGCCCGTGATATAGCTGCGGTTGACCGTGTCGGCGACGGCCGAGCTCACCGGAAAGATCGTCTGGCTTCGCGGGTCAACGCGGGCCGCGAATGCGCCGATCGCGTGGTTGGGCGACTGGCGCGGATCGATGAAGGCGCGCAGCGCCGAGCCGCTGAACAGGATCTCGCGGTCAACGCCGGCGCTGCCTTTCCACGCGCCCAGGTCGCTGAGGGTGGCCGCCGCGGTGATCAATGTGAACGGGCGGGACAGATACCAGGTGTAGAATTCACTGTGCGGGTCGGCGCTCACCCGAAACGCGGGCAGGGAGCGGATGGGCGCGCCGCAGCCCGCGCGGGGCGTCTGGCCAATGTCGGTCTGGGTCCCCTCCGAGACCGCGCGCACGGGCGCGAAGCCGACGCCCAGGTTGGCCAGCGGCCGGCCGGCCGGATTCAAGGACTCCAGCCCGAGCTCGATGCGATCCCCGGCACCGCCCGGGGCGCGCACAAGGACATGATAGTGCAACGCCATGTTTGGCGGATTCAAATCCGAGGAGATGCTCTCGTTGGTGACCACATTGGCCGGCGCGAGGGCGTTGAGCGGGTTCAATCCGCCCAAAAGCGCGGCCAGGCTGGCGCCGTCCTTCTCCTTCAGCCGCTCCGGATCGATCAGGGCGCCGGCTTCCGGGAAGCTGACCAAACGCAGCTCGGGCGCGGACACCACCACCGCCGTTCGGCCGCCTTCCGCCACGGCATGGACGCCGTAATCGGTTCCCGCGGTGTTGCGCAACGGGCTGCCGGCGCCCGCCACCACCCCGGCAATCGCGGGCGGCAACTGGTCCCGGGGATAGTCCGTGACCGCCAGATAGCGCGGGTTCAGCAGCACGACGTTCTGCCCTCCCGCCACCTCGAGCAGCCCATCCGCGCGCCGCGTGATATTTCCGATGCTGCCACCCAGCAGTTCGTCCGGAATGACGATCTCCTGGATCAACTGCGGCTGGAGCGGCAGAGAGATGTCAATCACCGCGATCGCCTGGACGCCATTGGTGTTCGGCGTCAACGACACCAGCGCCAGCGAGCGGGTGGTCGGCGCTCCGTCGACGAGCAGCTGGACCGAGTTGAAAACCGAAACCCAACGCGGATAGGCGCCGTTGAAAAACTTGTACATGCCGGACAACGGCTCCGCGATGTTCAGGGAAAGGCCGTTGTAAACCAGCGTCCGGTACATCGCCGGCAAGGCCGCGCCCGCATGACCCTGATCATCCAGGCGCGTCCCGCTCCGTAACGTTACGCCAACGACATCGCCGCCCGGCGCCACGGAAAAATCCAGAATCTTCTGGGTCGTGTTCTGAATGACGAAATTCTGGCTCTTGCCGTAGAACTCAACCGGATCGAATTGCGGCAGCGGCAGCGTCTCGCCCGGGTCGACGTAATCGCCGTCCGCATTCAGATCCACGCCGGGACGGCCCGCCTCCGGAAAGGCGCGTCGCCGCGCCTCCGGCGAATTGAATCCAAACAACATCTCCTGCAGATTGACGAACCCGAGCAGCTGGATGTCGGCTCCGAACTCGAGATAGACCACGTAGGGCGGGGCCCAACGCACCTCGGTGACAGCCGAGCCCACGCGATAGCTGACCACGGGCGACGCCAGCACGCGCGGCGCCGCCGGGTCGCCCATGTTGATCACCCAGATATACTGGCCGGGCACATCCACCGTCGTGCCCTGCACCTGGTTGATCAGCGCGTCCAGATCGCCGCCGACCACGACCACCAAATCATTCGTTTCGACCGGCGCGGTTGCGTTCAGCTTGTAGCCGAATTGGGGCACCACGATGAGATCCCGCGCCGTGCCTTTCAGCGGGAAGCGACCCATCTGGTGGGCGTCAAGGGGCGACGAAATATCGTAGGTGACGAGAAAGCTTCCCTGGGCCGACTGATCGAGCACATACAGACGCGGGCCACTGATGGCTGCGCCGCGCCCGTTGGCCACGCCGGCCAGGGCGGCCTCCGCCGCGGGCGCCGTGCGAAAGGTCATCGTGAAACTGTCCTGGTCGGTCGTGCTCGGCCGCTGGTCCAGCGGCTGCCCCGCCAGATCGCGAATCGACTGGCCGGACAGCGTCAGGCGATAGGTCGCCCCCGGGCTCAGCCCTGGATAGCGCAACGTCAGGATCTGCTGCCGCGCGGTCAACGTCACCACCGGCTTGTTCGGAACGGCAAAGGCGTTGGCCACCCCGCTGAGCGTCACGCCAAAAAGATCGTTGGTCACCCGGGCGTCGATCGGCTTGTTGAAAAAGATCGTCACCTCGCCGTCGCCCCCGACGTAGCCGTTTTCCGACGGCCGGGTTTCGACCACCAGCGGGCCATGGACATCGTTGGTGTCCGGCGCCGGGATCTGGGTGTTGGGCGTCGTGGGGACGGCGCCGGAGAAGTAGATCGGATACGGAAGGATGGCGTCCTGCTCGCCGTTCGGCCCATCCACCACCACGGTCAGCAGAACCGAGACCGGCTGGTCGACCGTGACCGTGCCGGTCCAGCGGGCGCTGTTGCCGCGGTTGGCGTTGGTGATCACCGAGAGCGTCGCGTGCGCATCCGGAATCGCCTGACCGGTCCCCAGATTGTTGGTGCCGACCGTCTTGATCCGGACACTGATTTTCGGCGAACCGGCCTGGAGGGTGGCGTCGACCACGAGCTGACAGGATTGCCCGGGCGCCGGCCGCACCGGCGTGTTGGCAATGCTCACGCTGGGCGGCGTCTCCGTGTCATTGGGCACCCAGAAATAGAGGTTCTTGTAAACCGCGCCGGCCAGGGTCAGGTCGCCACCCTGGCCCGGGATGATGTTGATCGGGTTGACGGGTTCCTCGAGCCGCTCCTGATAGAGCGGGTGCGTGGCGTTGAGCAGATAGTTCGCGCCGGCCGCCGGAGCCACGGTGAGGAAGTAGCCGTCGGCGCCGCTGGTCGAGTAAACCATGCCTGGAAACAATCGACCGCGGAGTCGCTGCAGCGGCCCGCCCGCCAGGCGGACGGTGACGAGCGCCCCGCTGAGCGGCTTTGACAAGACGATCAACTGCTGTTCGAAGGCAGTGACGCCCACCCCGATGACCTGTTGGGCCAGGCCCCCGAACACCTGCAGCGGATTGGCCAGCCCCATCTGCTGCGCGATCGTGTAGGGAATGTCGATGGATTTGACCCCCGTCTGGGCATTCAGGATCTGATTGAACACGCCGGCATTTTGCAGGCCGACGGCCAGCTCCATCGGGAGCGCCCCGACCTTGCCCTTGATCACCACCGGACGCGGGCCGAAGAGCAGCGGCACCAGCACCTGGTTGAAGCCGATTTGCACCGCCCCGCCCACCGTCGGGCCAAGCGCCGGGATCACGAGGCCGACCGACGTGTTCAGGAATCCGGCGGCGAGCTGCTGGTTGTTGTTGTTGGCCGGGCGCAACACCGGCTCCCCGCCGTCCTCCCGCGTGAACAGCAATTGATCCATCATCTCGAAGGCCGTGCCGTCCTCGCTGTTCCGGACGACCGCAACCGCCGCGGCCGCGTTGGTGGGCGCCTCGTTCGTGGGATAACCAAATGAGGTCAGGTTGACCGGGAACCGCACCTGCACTGGCAGCGTCGGGGCCGGCCCTTCGATGCGCAGGTTCAGACCGCTCCCGGCGATGGTCGCATTCGTCGGCGTGACCCCGCCCAGTTGCGCCAGCAGCTGGGCCAGGCTCAGCGTGTCCACCTTCAGCTTGGTCCGGCTCGGAATGGAATTGGGAGCGATGATCACTTTGACCGGGCCACCGTCGCTTTGGGCTTCCAGGATGCCGCCCTGCGGATAGAGCCCCACGAAGCCGTTGTCGAATTGCTGGCGGCTGACCGGCACGTAAACTCGCGTGCCGTTGAGATTCACAAACGTCGCGCTGACGAAGTCCTCTTCCTTGCCGGTGATGACGCTGCTGAAGCTGCCGTCCACCTTGCTCAAGACCGTGGAGGTTTCACCCGTGCTTTCGTTGGCGAGAATGACGGGCACCTCCGGATCCGCGACTCCCGGCTCGCCGTGCACCACGATGGCGAACGGATCGTTGCCCGGCTCGTAGGCGGGGATCGAACCAAGAATGGCGGCCGGCACATTGGTCGCGCCCGGCGCGTAGATGACCAGCTGCGCCGTGCTGACCCGGGTGCTGGCGGCAACGGTGGTGAAGCTGAACTCCGTCTCGCCCTCGATCGCCATTCCCGAAAGATCCTGAATGCCGGACGACAACCGGACTCGGTATCGCGTGCTGGCCGACAGTTCGGCCGCCGGGGTGAGGGTCGCCACGCGATTCGCAAGGTTCAATGTCAGCGCCGCTGGGACGACGGTGTCATCCGGGTTGAGCAACTGCACGGCGTTGACCACGGTCGCCGGGTTTACGGCCTCGCTGAACTCGATGACCACGCTGCCGACGCGGGGGACCTTGGTTGAACCGTTTGCCGGAGTGAGTCGGGCCACGCGCGGGCCGCTCGGCGCCGACGCCAAATCCTGGCTCACCGGCGTGGATGGATCGCCCAGCGTGACCGACACCAACCCGGTGTCGCCCGTGGCCGGATCACGCACGGTCAACTGCCGGCTGCCCGCCGGGCCCACCAGCTGAAATCGTCCGTCCGCCCCACTCAACGTCAGCCATGGCAGTCCCACCAGTCCCACTGGCATCTTCGCCTGCACCTGTCCGGAGCCGTTGCGCGCCACGCCTTCCACCAGCGTCTGAGCCGCGGAGACCTGGACGATCGTGAACTGGCCGGACCGGTCCAGCCCGGGCAGCCGCGCGCCTGTGGCTGGCTCCACGCTGGTCAATCGTCCGGCGGCGTCGCTGTGCAGCCGTTCCACGGGCTGCAAGCCGTAGAAGCCGGTTTCGCTCAAAACGCGCGCCAACACGAACCAGGTGTTCGTCGGCAGACCGATCATCTGGACCCCGAGCGGGCCCACCAGCGTTGACCGATCAAGAGTCAGTTCAAAGGCCGCAACGATCGACGAGAATCCGTCGAGCAGGTTCGTGTAAGCAGCCCGATCCAGCGGGCGCAACTGGATCGCGGAAGGACCTGCCAGCCGGCCCGTGCCCGCGAGAATGCGCAGCCCGTTGTTGGCGATTTGCCCGCCCGCCGAATCGAGCACCGAACCGTCGAACGTCGTGTCCGCCAGCACCGACACGTTCACCGCCGCTGAGCCTAATCGCTCCGGGCCGAACAACAGCAGGGGCCGCATCGGAAAGGTCGCGTGCGCCGTCAGCGGGTCGGAATCCCCCGGACGCTGGTACACGACGATGTGCTGTTCGTATTGCGGCGTTTGCCGCAGGGATCCGTCAGCCAGCTGGTACGTCTCCGTCACTTCACCCCGCAGCAAGTATCCGCTGGGCACACCCAGGCTGGGATGGCGCACTTCCAAACCGGCCCGCGCCGTCACCTGGGCAGGTACAACGCTCGCCGCGCTCACCGACGGCGTCACCGAACCCGTCGCTGTCAAAGCCTCGGCCGCGATGGCGGCCCCCGAACCCGCGGCCAGGGCTTCGCCCAGGCGAGGCGCCGGCGGCGCCCAGTCTCCCCCGTCACCGGCCACCAGCGCGTAGGCGCCCGGCGCGGACAGCGCGGCCTCGACCGCATTCGACCCGCGCCCACTGACCAGCTGTGCCGTCATCCATTGGCGGCTCGCGTCGTCCCAGCGAACCACGGCCGCCACGTCAGCGGCGCCGATGAATCCGCCAGGTTTGATGGTGGCAGGCAGCGCGCCTTGCCATGGCGAGGTCGCTTCCAGCCAAAATGCAACCAGCGGACTCCAGCCGAGCGGCAGCAAAGCCGGAAGCGTCTGGCCGGTCAACGGAGTGAGGGTCATCTGGCCTGCTTGTCCAAGAGCTCCCGCCGGAATCGACACCTGGATCCCGCCCGCTCCATCCGCCAGCACCGTGCCGCCCAGTGGCGTGGCGGCCACCCACGCCGCGCGTTGGGTGAGGCGTGGATTGGGAAACACCACCGGCTCGTTCGACGTCAATACCTGCCGCCGCCAGACCGGCAGGTATCCGTCCCGACTGAACTTGAACCACCGTTCACCTGCCGAGCCAGTGAACGACGCAACTCCGCTGTCGAGATCGGACGTCCGGCTGGGAGCGGGTGGGGAGGCCGCGGCCTCCGAGCCGACGGCCTGGAAAGTGACGCCGGGGAGCGGTTGGCCGGCTTCGTCAAGCGTGCGCGTGAATCCCAGAGGCAGGCGAACCGGAGGCTTGCCGGCGTAGACTTTGGTCGTGAGGACCGGCGACGAATTGCCGCTGCGCCCAAGCGTCAGGGTTCGCGGTCCGGCCTGGTCGCCCGGCTTCAATCCGCGCTCCGACAAGCCCGGGCTGAAATCGAAAAACGCCTTTCCTCCCGTGACCCCATCGGCCGCCTGCACGCCTGAACTTCCGGAGACGCTGTCGACCAGCAGGACCATCGGGCCCACCACCGTGGCGGCGGAGCGATTGCTGAGGGTGACGTCGATGTTCCAGACGTTGAGTGCGCGATTCAGGCGCAGTGATGTGAAATAAACCGCCGTGTTCGGCGTGACATCGATCAGGGTGAACGACGCATCGCCCAGCGTGAAGGCCAGTTCATCCTGCGCGCGGGCCTCGCTTGCCGCCGGCCCTGTTAGAAAAAAAAAAGGCGCGAGCAGGGCCAGCAGCCGACCTCCACCCCGAACGGCCATTCGCCGAAGACGGGCCCGCTTTTCCCGGCCAACGGCGGCCAGCGCCAACACGGCGCCCAGGATCCCGAGCGACGTCACTCCCGGCTCCGGAACCAGCACCACCTCGGAGAACCAGCCTTGCGACGCCACCGAGTTCTGGTTGTTGGCCAGGTCAAAGTACAGGTTCAGTGGCTGGCCAGCCGGGTTGTCTGGAACTTGAATCTCCACGGAAAACGCCTGGTGCAGCTTGAAGTCCGGCAAGCCGTTGGGGGTTTGGACAGCCGTGCGCAAAATCGCCGACTCGTCAAACGGCGTTGTGCCCGGGGTCAATGGCGCCCAAACCACGCCACTGGCGTCAAACGTTGCGAGCAGCCAGGTGCGCGACGCATCGGCCGTCTGCAGCGTCAGGGAAAAGGCATCGAAGATCGTTCCCGGGCCAAAGACTTCGTCCGTCCCAAACCCCACCGAGAACTGCAGCACCGAGGGGCCCGTCTGACCGGGCTCAATGCGAACCGGGCGAACTTCCGTCACGACAGCCTGGCCCGGAGTCGAATTGAGGGTCGTTACGGTCTCAAAGGATGATTGAGCGATCGCCGAACCCTCCCCGCACGCGATGACCAGGAACGCCGCCAGCGCCCAGAGGCGTCGGGGCATGGCCCAACTACGGGGCACGGCCCCCACTCGCCTCATCGGAGATCGGTCCGTCACGACACTTGGTCCACTCATTAATACGTCACAATGGTGGATGCCCTGGGCGACGGTTTACGGACGAACCGACCGGAAGTCGACACGCACACGCACACACTCGCTTTCGCACCCAATTTCGCCGCTCGAATCCTCCGTGCTCCCGCCTGACCGGCACGGCCAACACAACATCCGGCCCGGCTCCCCAGGCGTTGGCCGATGCACGACAGATCCGTGCAAGCCGTGCAAGATCTGAAGCCGGGACCGAGGTCGGAAATCGCGACGCCTAAGAAATCATCTTTCACCTGAATTGCAAACGGAATTTCCGGTGCTGGAATGAGTTGTTTCGATGATTTCACAGCACTTGTTTTCTCGAAAACATCGACCGTTTATCGGCCAGGTTTAGCGCCCCACGCAAACTCGATGCATCGACGCGCCGCGGCGCCGCTCAGAAAATCCCGCTCGCCGAAGCGGGATGCCCCGGTGGGGCGAGCCCAAGCCCATGGCGCCGACTTCCTAAATCCGCCTGAATCCGCTCCTTGCCCGGAGGCCCCGGATCCGTTACCAATGGACGCATTGAATTCCCCGGTCGTGATGCGTATGCCAAACCCCGTTGTCTCCAGAGTTGGCGGACAGATCAACCGCCTGGCAACACTCAGCCGGTCCCGCGTCGGAGCCGCCCTGGTTGCGCTTTGCCTGGCCCACGTGGCGGCATCGAGCCTTGTTGCCACGGCTGCCGCCGACGAGGAGCCCGGCTCCGCCCCGTCCCACGTCTTGCGTTATCAAGGCCGGCTGTCCGATGCCGCGGGTCCCGCCACCGGATCGTTCGATCTGCGGTTCGCCCTCTACGGCGGGCTCAGCGGCGGCCAGACAGTCGGCCCGGTCCGGACCAACGCCGGGGTCGCGGTCACGTCAGGCCTGTTCACCGTCGGACTCGACTTTGGCGACACGGTGTTTACCGGCGAACCGCGCTGGCTTGAAGTCAGCGTGCGCCCTGCCGGCACTGCATCCGAATTTATTACGCTGGCCCCGCGCCAGCCGCTCGCGCCCGTGCCCTACTCGCTCCACACGCTCAAGGCCGAAGCCCTATCCGGCCCCCTGCCCCCCTCCCAGCTGCCCACCAATGTCGCCCGGCTCGACCAGGATCTCCTCTTCCAGGGCCATGTGGGCTTTGGGTCGAACGTGACCGTCCAGGGCCGCTTCGCCGCGAACGCCTTCCTCGGCGACGGCGCAGGCCTGACCAACGTCACGAGCACCGCGGTCGCGCTCTCAGCGCAGCTCGCCCGCCGCTTGTGGCGCGTGCCGATCCCGTTCGTCGCCGTGACCAACGCCGGCAACGCGCCGGACCCCGAAACCGGCAAAGGCTCCGTCCCGTATAATTTCCGCATCGGCAAATTCGAGGTGAACAACAACCAATACGTCGCCTTCCTCAATGCAGTGGCTGCGAACGATCCGAATGGCCTCTACGACACGAACATGACCACCGATGTCCACGGCGGCATCCTGCGATCAGGCCAGCCCGGCGAATACACTTACGCCGCAAAGCCCGGCCTGGGCCATCACCCGGTCGTCTGGATCGAATTCCCGGATGCGCTCCGCTTTTGCAACTGGCTGCACCACGGCCAGCCCGCCGGCGATCAAGATGCCACCACGACCGAAGATGGCGCGTATACGATGGATGCGGGCACGGTCTGGGGTAACACGATTAAGAAGAATCCGGGCGCGCGCTATTGGATCCCCACGGACAATGAATGGTACAAGGCCGCCTATCATCAGCCCATCGACCAGGGCGGCAACGCGTCGGGATATTGGACCTACCCGACGCGCAGCGACGATCCGCCATTCGCCGAGGAGCCGCCCGGTTTTGATCACAACTCAGCCAACGCCTGCTGCGGCACCGACCGCAAATCGACCGAAGTCGGCGCGTATGTCGAGGCCTCGAGCTACTACGGCACGTTCGACCAGGCGGGCAACGTCGAGGAGTGGACCGAGGAAATCGTTTACGTCACCAACCGCCGGCTGCGCGGGGGCTCGTGGACCTACAACGAGTTCTACTCCAAAAAAACCGACTTCGAATTCGACACGCCCGACTACGACGCCGACGGCATCGGCTTCCGCGTCGCCGGCGCGATGGAGTGACCGGGCAACGTCGTCCGCGCACACCAGGTAGGGCTGGCGCTCCCGCCTTCGCTCAGCGCTACGGCGGGCCGAAGCCGCCGCCAGCCGCAAGTCCGCACTTGCAGTCCGCACCGCCGGCCCGCTGCCGAGAGCGGGCTCCAGGGTAAGGTTCATGGAGAGCAACCAGGATTGTTGCACGTAAATTGCATTGGTGATTTTTGATTGGTGATTGTCGATTGACGATCTCCAAGTCGGACAATCTGCAATCGCAAATCGGAAATCGGAAATCGGAAATCAAAAATCCCCATGGTTCATGGGGAGCTGCTTGTTCCTTACGGACCTGCTCACGGAGTATGAACCGCGGCGGCCCGTGCTCGCTGGGAGGCGCAGGCCAGTAACTCGAGGCGCAACGATTAACGTCGCCCGGTCGGAGATGTCGGCCCCGGGAACGCGAGCAACCGCACGCCATGGCACTCGCTGCAATGACCTTCGATGCGCGTGAACTGGCTGTGGCAGCGCGGACAGTAGGCGCGTTCACCGGGATCAACTCGGACTGGTGGCTGAGTGGCGTCGTTGGGATTGAAACCTTCCCCGCGCAGCCAGCCTTCGACGAAGGCGACCCATCCCCGGCTCTCCTCACTCTCGGCCTCGTCGAGACGGCCGGGAACGTCATGCGTGGGAAACCGGGCGCGTCTCACCCACTCGGCGGCCAGGGAACGGAAATCGGCATCCGCCCCGATCGCGCGGGCGACGGCCAGCGGATGAAATGTGACCGCAGCCGAACGGGATAACCCATCGACCGCGCGGATGGCGCTGGCGGGCGACAGCAAAAAAGTCAGGAAATAACTGAACCGTTCTTCGTCGGCCGCGGGATACCAACGCCGATGCTGACGGCGGTAGGCAAAGGCGATGTTTGCGGTGAGCGCGAACAGACCGATCAAGATCCACCACCAGGTGACCAGCAGTCCGCGCCACCAAACCAGGGCGGGCGCTCCCACAAAAACGAAAACCCAGAGCGCGACGCACCAGGCGCGCAGCGGCCGGGACGCGCGCTGAAACTGGGCCAGGCGATCGCGGATCGCGGCCCCATCGAAACTCCGCTGCCGCCAGGCCGCGATACCTTCCGCGCGGGCACCGGCTTTCAGCTCGGCGAGCGCAAGCAAATCCGCGCGAAGCGCGACAGCGTGGGCGTTCGAACTGCAACGGGCCACGGTCGCGTCGTTGAGCCGAATCTCCTTGTTGACGACCCTCAACGGCCGAAGATCCGCCCAGGGAAGCAGGCGTCCGGCGGCGTCCCGCACCCCGGACACCCACGGCGTCAGCGGGCTGGGTTGCGAAAAATAAATGGTGCCGAACGGCGGCAGGGGATGGACCGGGACGAAACCGCCGCGGCTGTTGGCGATCCAGGAAACGGGTTGGACCAGGCGGTATCGTCGTCCCAGCCAGGTGCGAAACGCGACGGCGCGCTGGGGCAGCCAGGCCAGGCACTCGATCGCGTAAATGAGCGCGAGGACGAGCCAGAGCGATTGAGTCTCCGACATGGACCCGTGGCCAACGGCCGGATTGCTATTCGGTCCGCTGACGTCCGTCGCCTGTAACGAGTCGCTTGATCCAGGCTCCGATGGCAACCACGCCGATCACCAGAAGTTTCCAACCCTTCTTCAGGAAGGCGGCGAGGGCGGCAAAGAGGCCCAGCTTGGCGGCGCCGACCGCCGCACCGCCGAGCACGAGCGCGGCGAGGCCGTATTTTGCAACCTTGTCACCCTGTCGATACTCGGCATAGCGCTCGCCGGCCTTGTATTGGAAGTCCTGCAGGATGCCCTGGTAGGTCGGCATGGTGGCCTGCAGATGCTCGGGCTCGACCACGAGATTAACCTCCATCACGCCGTGTCGTCCCAGCAGGCGCGTGTTCCAGTTGAGAATGGGTTTGCCCTCGCTCTCGCCGCGAATGGCCCATTCGAGGTTGTGCGTGGACTCATTGTAGCGCGGCTCCTGCTCCCAGCCGACGATGCGCATCGGCGGCACCCCCATCTTCTCGCGTTCCTTATTCGAAGCCTCTGTTCCGCGACGGAAGGACGTCAACATTTTGGCCGGGTCCAGCTTGTCCTTGTCGTCATCCTTCACATAGCCCACGTCGCTGAACTCGAAGACGACAAACCAATCGAGATTCGTTGGGCCGAGGAGGCCGAGCTCGCTTCCGTCGGTCGGGTTGCCCATCATGCGCAACAGCTTTTGCGCGTCGCTGGGCATGGCGAAGATGAAATCCTTCGGCACCTTGATTTCCGCGTGTTGCCCCAGCGGTGCGGTGGCCGGGCCATGGGTCCACTTGATGGCTTTGAGCGGTGAATCGCCCTCGTCGGCCGCCATAACGGGATTGGCGACGAGGATCAAAACGGCAGGAAACCAGCAGCAGATTTGCTTCATTCGTGAGGGGTTTTGGTTCATGGCGTTCCGATCGGTGACCGGCAACACGCGTTTTAAACCCGAGGCGCAGCCGTGCGTCAAGCGAAAGTCAGGAGCACCGCCTTCCGGTCGAAGCGAGAATAGGAATTGAAAGTGGCGGCCTGCCCAATTTCGAATTCCCGCTCGCCAAGATTAGTGCAACCGGTGCATCGGTGTAACGGCGATCGCCGTTCGAGGGGGTTCGAGGGATGCTATGCGCGGGTGACGCGAGCCCTGGCCAGCGGCAGACTCACCCGAAAGGCCGTTCCCTCGCCTTCGCGGCTGCGCACGTTGACCGATCCGGCGTGCGCCGTGCAGATGGATTTAACAATGGACAAGCCGAGGCCGGCGCCGCCCAACTCCCGCGAGCGGGCTTTGTCCACGCGATAAAAGCGCTCGAACAAATGCGGGACGGATTCGGCTGGGATTCCAATTCCATGATCGATGACGTCGAGGACGGCTTCGGTCCCGGACTGGGACACCCGCAACTCGATCGGTCGTCCTGGCGGACTGAACTTGATCGCATTGTCGAGCAGGTTCACCAGCACCTGTTTGATGCGGGCCCGGTCGCCCTCCACCACCACGCCGGGCTCGGCGCGAAAGTCCAGGGTGATCCCGCTGTCCTCGGCGAGCAGGCGCATCTGGTCGGCGGTCGTTCCGGCCAGTTCCCCGAGGCTGAACGGCGCGGACTTTTCCATCGCTTCGCCAGCGTCGAGCCGGCTGAGGGCAAAGAGGCCTTCGACAATCTTGCGCAGGCGTTCGACCTCCTCGTAGGCGCTGGCGGCGATGCGGCGCGCGTCCGGATCGTTTTGCGTCCGCTCCATGACCGCCTCGAGCTCAGCCTGCATGATCGTCAGGGGCGTACGGAGTTCGTGGGAGGCGTCGGCGAGAAACCGTTGCGTGTGGGCGAAGGCGTCGTCCAGCCGGCGGATCATGTTGTTCAGCGCGTTGGAAAGGCGCTGGAGCTCGTCCCGCGTTTCGGGCACCGGGAGCCGCTCGCCCAGGTTGCGCGACGTGATCCGTTCGGCCGCCCGGGTGATTCGATCGACCGGGCTCAAGGCCTGCCGGACGAGGAGGTATCCGCCCGCAACCGCCAGCAGGATCAGGACGCCCAAGCCCAGCACGAGGATGACCAGCCACGCTCGAAGCGTCTGGCGAATCGGGCGCTCAGCCGAGCCTTCTTCGATGACATACTCGTTGCCATTTCCTTCGCGGCGCAGAACGACCACCCACAACACGGGCCCACCGGGAATGATCTGCCGAATGAACGCCTCCTCCTCCCCGGACATGACGGGCCGCGGGACGGTCATCGGCACAAAGCCGCCATCCATGGGCGGGCCGGAGACGTAGGCGGTCCGCCCGTTGATGGTCACACGGGTGAACCGGTTGTTGGCTTCGGGCGCGAAGTGGGTCTGAATTTCATGGCCAAGCTGCGGCCACTCCACGGGCGCGCGCTGGACAAGATCCGCGACCTGGCGCGTGCGTCGGGCCAATGCTTCGCGCAGGCTCTTCGTCAGATAATGATCCAGGCTCTGATAAACAAAAACGCCGAAGACCAGATAGAGAACGGTCAGCCAGCCCGCGTACCAGCCCACCAGTCGAAATCGAATGGAGCGGAGATTCACGACGCCTCTTCGTCGCTCAGACAATACCCGGCGCCTCGCACCGTCTGGATGAGCTTCCGGGAATGGCCGTCATCCACCTTGGTCCGGAGGTGTCGGACGTAGACGTCCACGATATTGGTCAGGCCCTGGAAGCTTTGATCCCAGACGTGCTCGACGATCATGGTGCGCGACAGGACGCGCCCGGCGTTGGCCAGCAGGTATTCCAGCAAGGCGTATTCCTTCACGGTCAGCGACACCCGCCGGCCGGCCCGACGGACTTGTTGGCTGAGCCGGTCGACCTCCAGGTCGTCGATGCGCATGACGCTGTTCTGCACGAGCGGCCCACGTCGCAGCAACGCTTTGGCCCGGACCAGCAGTTCGGCGAAGGCAAATGGCTTGGTCAGATAATCGTCGGCCCCCGCCTCGAAGTGTCTCACTTTTTCCGCCGTGGCGTCGCGCGCGGTCAGGACGAGGACCGGAATCGAGGTCGATTTTTGGCGAATGCGCGTGAGCAGTTCCGTGCCGGTCAGACCCGGCAGCATGAGGTCGAGAATGACCAGGTCGTAGTCGCAGCGGGAGGCGAGATCCCACCCCGTCGTGCCATCATGGGCCACGTCGACGCAAAATCGCTCGGCTCGCAAGCCGCGAGCGACGAAGTCCGCCACCTTGTTCTCATCCTCGACCAACAGGCATCGCATGGGTGTTTAATACAATGACATCGTCTCGCTGCCCAAGATTACGTGGCGCCTGCACATTAAAATTCGTTCAGAAATGAAGCCGCGACGGACCGGCAAACACTGACCCATCGCCTCCAGCGTCGCGGAAACCGATTCGCTTTCTTTGTCCACGCACCGGGCGGCGGGACGCCGCCTCACTTGCACGCGAGGACGCGTGCGCTACGTAGCGGCCTCGCGCCTGGCCATGGTTCAAAAAGAGAGACTGGGGCTGGCTCGGTAGCCAGCCCCAGTCCAACGCCCGGCCGCGGGTCGAGCAGGGACGGCCGGGACTAGGGGTTGGTGCGGTATTGCAGGCGGAAAAATCCGGCGGCCCCCTGGGCGGAAGGCGCCACATCGTGGGTGCCCAGCGGACCGTTGGCCACCGGCGCGAACGCCCCGGTGACGTCCGTCGCACTTTGCAGCTGCCAGCTCGCGTCAGCCTGGGAACGCACGTGGATGGTGCCGGACGAATCTGTCGTAATGGTGAGGGCCGGCGGCAGCGTCACGGCGCGAATCTCGGCTCCGAACAAGCCATCGGACGTGGTCGCGCCCCCTTGATGCACCTCCACGGCGAGCGTGTGGGCGCCGGGCGCCGCCGTGAAGATGAAGCTCTGCATCGAAGCCTCAATGCCGGCCGCGGCGCGGGTCACGAATTCAAGCCGGCCGGCCGGCATGTTGTAGCGGGCGAGTTCCACCCCATCGAGGTAGAAGACGGCGCCGTCGTCCGTCCAATGGCACAGGGCGAAGGCCGTGCCGGCCGGAAGCGTGGGGAGCACCACATTGCGACGGAAGTAAGCCGTGACGAATTGATCGGGGCTCGCTGTGTTGTTGTTGGGCGCGATCGGAGTGGCGATGGGGTTGGGCTGCACCGGCAGGGCGTTGGTAATGGCAGCGGAATCTTCCGTACCGAAGAACGCCGTTCCCGTCATCCATTCCGGACCGGGGATGAACGTCGAGCTCGTCCAATTGATCCCATCGTGGCTGTTGGTCGCATACTGCCATGGCGTGGTCGCGTAGCCTTCCACAATCATCGAGCCGGTCAGGACGACCTCGGTGGGATTGGGATTGAGCAGGTTTGGCGCGGTGCGGTTGTCCGTCAACCCGGTGATGCGCAACGTGGACACGGCCGGGAATTCACGACTGGCCGTGGTCAGGGTAACCGTGGCGCCATTGGCCGTATTGACCAGCGCCGCGCCCGTGACGGCGACAGCCGGGGTGAACGCATAGTGGCTGACGTCCTGCGCCGAGGCTGCGAGCGCCTTGGAGAAGTTGAGGATGACCGTGGTCGCGTCCGTGCTGACCGCACGGGTCAGCACCGGCCGCACCAGGTCCGCCTGCACCACAACCGTGGCGGGTCCACTCACCACGCTGCTGGGAGCAGAGTTTTCGAGCACGACATCGTAGGCGCCTGCATCTGCGGGCGTGGCCGAGATGACCGAATAGACGGGGTTGGTCGCACCGGGAATGTTAACCCCACCCCGTCGCCACTGGAATGAAGCCGGGCATCCGGGGGAACGGACCACGACCGACAGGTTAATGGGAGCGCCCTCATTGACGGTCGCGCTGGCGGGCGGAGTGACGACGGTGAGCGCGGTGCACGGCGGCACGGAGTAAACCACGACCAAGGCCGGCGGCGTCGGGGATTCGGACGTGTCCCAGCGGTAGCCGTCAGTGCCGGTCGGGAGAAAGGCCCAGCCGTAGTTCGGCTGGCCACCCGCCCAGTCCTGGACCGCGGACGTGACATTGACCTCGAGGGTGAACGGCACCGCGCGCCCGGTTGAATCCACCGTCGCATCGACGGCCACGGCCGCCTCCGCTCCATCGGCCTGCACACCCGCACCGAGACTGTTGTAGGTGACCGTCGCCGCATCCCACGGGATGAGCATGCGATGCAACTGCACCGGGTTGCCGTTGGCGTTCGCCACGTTGTGCTGCAGGGTCAGCGTGGCCGAAAGAATGTCCGCCCCAGGCGGAATTTGGCCCGGCTCCGTGCCAAACAAATGCTCGAAGCGCAACAGGCCATGGGATATCCCGCCACCGTCGTCGGTGTCGACCGTGACTCCCACCGCCCCTTCCTGCGGCACATCGGCCGCCGCGCCCCGCAACTCGACGTCCCGGGTGGCAGCGTAGCCATTGATGCCCTGACGAAAGATCACGGCGGGCAGCACCTCGATCGAGGTCCCCGGCGGGATTCCATTGCCAAATGTGTCCGTCAGGGGCGTGAACCCGCTGGGATCCGCAATGATCCGGTAGGTCTTCGCCGGATCGCGTGGCTCGAACAACTCGAACGTCAGCTGCGTTCCGTTGACCGTGATCCGATCGATCTGCAACTCCCCGGATCCGTCGGCGGCCGCAACCTGCCAGCTGAACGGATCATCGCCCAGGCCGCCACAGCCGACCGGCGGCGGGTTGCCATCGAGACAAAGCGGCTCGCTTACCTCCAGCGTGATGCGGTGCGGATCCGCCGCGTCGCCCGCAGCGCGGACGAAGCTCGGCGGGAACACGTCCGGCAATACCGTCACATCCGAGCCGCCGCTGGCCACGGCGCCCGATGGGTTGCCGACGGTCACAACGTAGCGGCCCGAGTCGCCGAGGGCGGCGTTGCTGATGATCAGCGTCGCCTGGCGGGCCGTTGGGTTGGCCACGGCGTCGAGATCCACGCCATCCTTGGCCCAGCGATAGGTCACACCCGACCCGGAGGCGCCCACGGAAAGCCGGATGGCCTGGGTTTGCGTGACGGTCAAGCTGGCCACCGGAGGGTTCGTGATGACCGGCAAGTCCACGGAGAACCGCAGCTGCAGGTTGTCGATGGTGTAGCTCGGATCGGTGATCGCGTTGGCGTTGTCGTCCACCCAGAGCAGGTAGAGCGGGCTCCCGACGGGCCACGAGCCGACGCTGACCACGGCAATCTGGTTGCCGACGGTCTCGTTCCCGGTCAGCTCTTCGATCGGCTGCCAGCCGCCCGGCTCACCGGACAGGCTGTAGTAGACGTTGAATCCCGGCAACTCGCCGGCGAGGGTGTCGTACAAGTTGAAGTCGTACGAAAGTACAAACGACGACCGCGAGGCGCCGGAGTCATTTTGAAACGTGGCGAGGAGCAGGTTGGCCGCACAATTGTTCGGGGCGGTGCCGGTGGTGGGCCGGGACTGGATGGCTTTGAGCGTGGTGTTGTAGCGGAAGCCGAGGGTGGACGTCGACGGATTGACCGTTCCCGACGTGGGCAGCGCGGAGGTCACGCTGGCGGCGGAAAGGGCGGCCACGCCGACATCGAGCGAGGGCCGGTCGAAGTAAATCGTGGCGTCCCCGTTGTTCGTGCCGGTGGCGAACTCGCTGACCAGCGGCACGCCTTCAAAAGTGAGCGGGCCGGCCCCGCCCGGGCCCACGGCGATCGCGGCCGACATGGGGGAGGCCAGCGCGAACACCGCTGCCACGCTGCCGGCCGCAGCCAGCATCGCGCGCCATCCGCGCGGAAGAGGGGAGAACCATTTCATAAGTTTGTTTTGCATCTGGAGATCAAAGACCCCCGAAGTTGAGTTGTTAGGGTTGCGGGACGCGTCACTTGTAGCGGCCGCAGGCGCGCAGGGCAAAAACCTGAACGGACTTTAATGTTGGCTTCATCGGGCGTTCATCGACTCCTGCGGCTCGCGGAAAATTGCCCGGGCACCGCAGGTAGGGCTGGCGCTCCCGCCTTCGCTTAGAGCCTGTCTGAAAAGTGAGTGGGGTCCTGCGGCGAGAGATTTTGGCGGTGGCCAAGGCGGCGAGGCCGGAGCATCCCCGCAGCGGGCTGTGACGGCCGAGGCCAACGCCGGCCACCGCCAAAAGATCTGCCCGGAGGGTTTTCGCGGAAAAGGCCCGTTGGCTTCGTTGTTCCTCGGTCACAGGGCGCTGTCGGCCCTGCTCCCTCGTCACGCCTCGCCAGCGGGCCATTTCCGCGAAAACAGGACCCCACTGACTTTTCAGACAGGCTCTTAGAGCTGCGGCGGGCCGAGGCCGCCGCCAGCCGCCTGTCCGCACTTGCAGTCCGCACCGCCGGCCCGCTGCGGAGAGCGGGCCCTACCAATCACGGTCAAGCTCCAAAGTGCTCGCACGTATAAACCTCTGCGGGGTGCATTGCTGATTTGAGATTGCTGATTTTCGATTTGCGATTTGCCGAGTCCGACAATCCGCAATCGCCAATCAAAAATCGTAAATCAAAAATCCCGCCAGCGAGGGACGCTGGCCCCGCGGGTCGTCCTCGACACCGCTCCGGGCTGTTCCTAAATTCCCGGCGCATGATTACGCGTTACTCGCGCCCGGAAATGCGGGCGATATGGACCGACGAAAACAAGCTGCGGATCTGGCTGCAGATTGAGCTGCTGGCCAGCGAGGCGCTGGTTCGGGAGAAGGTGGTGCCCGCCGGCGATTTCAAAAAGATCCGGAACGGCTGCGAGCAGTGGTTCGCCGATCTACCCGGGCTGGTGGCCCGGCAGCGCGAGCTGGAGAAGACCTTGAATCATGACGTCATTGGCTTCACGACCGCCGTGGCCGAGAAGATTAACGATCCCGCCAGCCGCTGGTTCCATTTTGGACTGACGTCGAGCGACGTGGGCGACACGTGTTACGGGGTGCAGATGCAGCAGAGCGCCGACCTGCTGATCGCGGATGTGAAAACCCTGCGCGCCGCAATTGCGCGGCGGGCGAAGGAGCACAAGTTCACGCCGTGCATCGGGCGCAGCCATGGCATTCACGCCGAGCCGACGACCTTTGGCCTGAAGCTGGCGTTGATGTATGACGAATTCGGGCGCGCCCTCGATCGCCTCGTGCGGGTGCGCGACGTGGTCTCGGTGGGCAAGGTCTCCGGGGCGGTCGGCACGAGCGCGCATCTGTCGCCGCGGGTCGAGGCGCATGTGTGCCGGAAGCTGGGACTGCGCCCGAGCCCGATCGCCACGCAGGTGGTGCAGCGGGACATTCATGCCGAGTTTCAGACCGTGCTGGCGTTGATCGGCGCGAGCATCGAACGGTGGGCGGTGGAATTCCGGCACCTGCAGCGGACGGAGGTGCTGGAAGCCGAAGAGCCCTTCACCAAGGGGCAGAAGGGGTCCAGCGCAATGCCGCACAAACGCAACCCGATCACCTGGGAGCGCCTGACCGGCCTGGCCCGCGTGCTGCGCGGCAACGCAATCGCCGCCCTGGAAAACGTCGCGCTCTGGCACGAGCGCGACATCAGCCACAGCAGCGTCGAGCGGATCATCTTTCCGGATTCCTGCACGCTGCTGGACTACATGTTTGGCCTGCTGACCCGGCTGATGGACGGACTGGCGGTGTACCCGGACAACATGAGGCGAAACCTGGGCCTGAGCCTCGGGATGTGGAACAGCCAGACCGTGCTGCTCGCGCTGATTCGCAAGGGCCTGACCCGCGAAGAGGCCTATCGGCTGGTGCAGGATGCCGCCATGCGCACCTGGGCCGTGAAGCACGCCGGCCGCGATGACGCCGATTTCGTTGAGCAACTCAAGGCGGACCCGGCCGTGGCCGGGCACTTCCAGCGGGGCGAATTGGAGAAGCTGTGCTCGGTGGATTTCCACTTCAAGGAGGTCAACGCTCGCTTTCGCAAGCTCGGTCTCGCGTGACGAAACGGGCGGCGACGCCGCGGGCCGATCGGAGACCCAACCCCAATGAAGGCCGTTCCTGACCACCAGCACTCCGCGGAACCCTGCGCCGCCGCATGAATTATCCAGAGCGACCGGCGGAGCGGGATGCGTGGGTCCTGGCCCGCCGTGGCCCGCGCAACCCGGTCAGCCCGGCCGCCGCGCACGCGCGCTTTGTCGAGATGGAGCGGGCGGAGACGGGCGAGCTTGTGTCCGTGGGCACCCTGCTCCTGACCAACCGGGAATGTCCGTGGCGCTGCGTGATGTGCGATCTCTGGCGAAACTCACGGGAGGAGACAGTGCCCGCTGGCGCGATCCCCGGTCAGATTCGGCAGGCCCTGGACGCGTGGAAGGCGGAGGGCGCTTTTCCCAGGCAGGTGAAGCTCTACAACAGCGGCAGCTTCTTCGATCCCCGCGCGATCCCGCCCGCCGACCATCCTGAGATCGCCCGGCTCGTCGCCGGCTTTGACCGCGTCATCGTCGAATGTCACCCGTCGCTCATCAGCGAGCGGGCGGTGCGCTTTCGTGATGACGTGGGGAAGCCCCTCGAGATCGCGATCGGCCTTGAGACCGCCCATCCGGAGACGCTGGCCAAGCTGAACAAGCGGATGACGGTGGAGCAATTTGGGCGCGCAGCCGGATTTCTGCGCGCGCACGGCCTCGCGTTGCGCGTGTTTTTGCTGGTCCACCCGCCGTTTCTGAATCCGGCGGACGCTCCGGGCTGGACCCGGCGCTCGGTCGAGCTCGCGTTCGAGTGTGGGGCCACGGCGGTGACGCTCATCCCAACGCGGGCCGGCAACGGGGCCCTCGATGAGCTCGCCTCGGCGGGGCTCTTCACCCCGCCAACTCTGGACGAGTTGGAGTCGGCGATGGACGCAGCCTTGCCCGCAGCGCGCGGGAGGCTGTTCGCCGACCTGTGGGATCTGGATCGGTTTTCCCAATGCGCCGAGTGTCTGCCGGCCCGACGCGCGCGGCTGGAATCCATCAATCGGGAGCAGCATCCCCTGTCTCGCATCAAGTGCCGACGATGCGCCACCCCATGAAACGCGAGGTGGATCTGGCCATCGTGGGCTCTGGTTTTGCCGGATCGCTGCTCGCCCTGATCGCGCGGCGGCTGGGGCGCTCCGTCGTGCTTTTGGAAAAGGGCCGGCACCCGCGGTTTGTCATTGGGGAATCCTCCACCCCGCTGGCCAACCTGCTCCTGGAAGAACTGGCCCGCCGGTATGATCTGCCGGAGCTCCTGCCGTTCACCAAATATGGTGCGTGGCGACGCGAGCGTCCGGACGTGCGCTGCGGGCTGAAACGCGGCTTCACCTTCTACCACCATCGGGCGGGCGAACGCTGGCGGCCGGATCCAGCCCGGGCCAACGAGCTGCTGGTCGCCGCGAGCCCCCGCGACGCCATTGCAGACACGCACTGGTATCGACCGGACTTTGACGAGGCGTTCGTTCGGCTGGCGACCGCCCGGGGCGCGGAGCTCGTTGATGAGGTCACGCTGGATCGCCTGGAGGTCATTCCGAATGGAGCAGTGTTGCACGGGCGCAACGCCGCGGAGCCGGTGTCCGTAAGCGCGCGGTTCGTCATCGACGCGAGCGGGCGGCAGGGCTTTGTCAGCCGCGCGCTGGGATTGGCCGAAGACCCGGTGCCTTTCATGCCGGCCACCAAGGCCCTCTACTCACATTTTACCGGCGTCCACCGGTGGGACGGGCTGCACCCATCCGCCGAGGCGCCGCCGTATCCGGTGGACGACGCCGCGATGCACCATGTTTTTGACGGAGGCTGGATTTGGGTGCTGCGCTTCGGGCACGGCGTGGTGAGCGCGGGCGTGGCCGCGACGGACGCCCTGGCCAAAGAATTGCGCCTGGCGGAAGGTGCCCCGGGTTGGGCCCGGCTCATGGCACGATTCCCGTCGATCGCGGAGCAATTTGCCGAAGCGCGACCCGTTCGTGAATTCGATCACCTGCCGCGCATGGGGTTTCGCGTCGGGACGGCCGCCGGGCCGGGTTGGGCGCTGCTGCCCTCGGCGGCAGGATTTGTGGATCCCCTGCTCTCCACCGGCTTTCCATTGACCCTGCTGGGCGTCGAGCGGCTGGCCCGATGCCTGGAGGAGGACTGGGGGACCGCCCGCTGGGAACCGGGCGTGGGCCGGCATGGTCGTGTCACGTTGGAGGAACTGGATCGGGCGGCGGGGTTGATCGGGGCGCTCTACGGACAGCTCGATCACTTCGCGCGCTTCGTGCCGCTGGCCTTGCTTTACTTTGGAGCGGCCAGCTACAGCGAGACCGCGCGAAGACTGGGCCGTCCGGAACTGGCGGAAGGATTCCTTCTCCGCGGACACGCGCGCTTCTCACGCTCGTTCGACCGCTGCCTGGAGCTGGCACGTCGCGACCCGTCGGCGGACGACGCTCTCACCGCCGCGGTGCGCGAGGCGCTTCAGCCCATCAATGTGGCTGGCTTGGGCGAGGTCACTCGGCGGCAGTGGTATCCGGCCCAGGCTGAGGATTTGTTCGCGGCCGCGGACAAATTTGGACCGGGCATCGGCGTGACCGAGATTCAGGCGATGCTGCGCCGGGTCGGGTTTTAACCTGTCGATTAACCGGTTCGTCCCCGAAACACGCTGCGGCAAGGCGTCGGCACGCTCAGCGTTGGCCGGCCGTTTCGGTGACGATCTTTTGGACCCCGCGAATCTGCTCCTGGAGAATGGCGTTGAGGGCCTGGGATTTTTGCGGCCCGGCGAGGGTGGCGTCGTTGAGGACCTTCTGACGGCGCGTCTCGATTTCCTTCAGCAGATCATAAACCGGCTGGATGGCTTTGGCGGGCGCTCCGTATTGTTGCGCCGTGGCCTGGGCCTGGCGGTAGACGGGGTCCTTCGTCATGAGATAGGCGTGGTAACGATCGGGTCCCAGTGCCTCGCGGATGGCGGCGTCGCGCTGCCGCTCATAGCGCTCACGCTGCTCCTGGCTGAGAGCCTCCGGGCCACCGTATTCGAGCTGGAGCTGATGATCGAGCGCGTCGGTGGCCCGAAAGATTTTCCGAAATTCATCCGGCGTGGGATCCATGCCGCGCAGCGCAAGGCGCAGTTGATTTGCGTTCTGTGAATAGCGCAGGAGGAACTCCTCCATGGCCTCGGGCTTGAGCACCTTGCGCAGGTCGACGCGGGTCTGCTCGCGCAGCCGGGCCATCTCCACCGGATTGGCCGGCTGCCCTTCATTGACCCGCGCCCAGAATGACGACTGGTGGCGATCGATCGAGCGGCCGCAAATTTCCTGGACCCGATTGTGCACCTCAGGGGGCAGCGCGCCGAGCACCGGGCCCGTGAGCTGCACATTGCTCCACAGCATGGCCTCGCCGCGCTCCTCGTCCACCGCCGCCGGCCCGAGATATTTTGCGATGAGCCGATTGCGCTCCTCGTCGAGCGTCCTCCCCTTTTCCTGCAGCACCGTGGTCACGGCCGGCTCCATTTCCGCCTTCCACCATTGCATGTCGTGGGTGACGGCCTCCTTGAGCCGGCGTTTGCCGAGAAACTCATCGATGTCGCTGAGGATGATGTGACGGACCTTGGGCTCGGGGCAGCCGACGGCCTTGAGGCTGGCGAGATAGCGATCGTATTCCGGCCGGTCGAGTTGTTCCCAGCCGATGGGTTTTCCCGGCTGGGCGAAGGCGCCTGCGTCGCTGGCGACGGCCACGTCGTTGGTGGACCCGGCGGCAGCCGCCGAGCCTGACGAAGCGGCGTTGGTGGCGGGCGAGCCGGAGATCGATCCGGGATCAGCATTGGCGACGGCGTTGGTGGACCGCGCGGCGGCAGCGGCGGTGGCGGGAGGGGTTGACGTGGCGGCGACCAGCGGACGAAAGGTCGTCGTGGTGAGATTGGGCTGCCGGCCGGTCGAAAGGACGACGAAGCAGACGAAACAAGCGGCCAGCCCCACGTTCAGCCAGAGAAAAAGCGGCAACAGACTCTTATCGCGCATAGCGTTCGGCGCCTCATTCCGCTTGAGCGGAGTCCGATCGGACGGACCGGGGCGCCGGAAATTCGCGGCAGACTACGGCACGGCCCGGGCGTTCTCAAGGAAGCATTCGAACTCTCCTCGAATGGCCATGGACCTCCACGCGTCTGGCAGGAAGAACGACGAACATCGGTGGCGGCGCGGCGGGTGATGGAACCCTTCTGGTTGACGTTCGCTGCGCGCCTGTTTGCTGCGCACATGCAACACCATGGTTTCAATCCGGAGCACCTCGCGCTCACCCGCCGCGAGTTCTTGAACCGTTGCGGGCTGGGCTTCGGCGCGCTGGGGCTGGGTGCGATGCTGGGGCAGCTCGGAATGGTGCCGGCGCAGGCCGCGACGGCCAATAACCCGCTGGCCTCGCACGCGCCGCACTTCACCGGCCGGGCCCGGCGGGTCATCCATATCTTCGCCAATGGCGGGCCGTCGCACGTGGACACGTTCGATCCCAAGCCGATGCTCGACACCTACCACGGCAAGGCGCTGCCGATGGAAACGCTGCGCACCGAGCGCAAAACCGGCGCCGGCTGGCGCTCCCCGTATACATTCCGCCCGTACGGCCGAAGCGGGCTGCCCGTCAGTGAGATTTTTGCAAACGTCGGCAGCTGCATCGATGACATCGCGGTCGTGCGTTCGATGTATGCGGATGTGCCGAACCACGAGCCGTCGCTGCTTTTGATGAACTGCGGAGAGGCGCGCCAGATTCGTCCCTCGATGGGCGCATGGGTTACCTACGGCCTCGGCAGCGAAAATCAGAATCTCCCCGGGTTTATCGCGATGTGCCCGGGCGGCTATCCCATCCAGGAGTCACAAAACTGGCAGAGCGGCTTTTTGCCCGGGGTCTTTCAAGGCACCTACATCGACACCCAGCACACCCGCATCGAGAAGCTGATTGAACACATCAAGAACAGCTATAGCTCGCTGGGTGAACAGCGGGCGCAACTCGACCTGCTGCAGGCGTTGAACGAGCGGCACGCGCGCGCGCGGGCGCAGGACGGCCAGCTGGAAAGCCGCATCCAGTCCTTCGAGCTGGCGTATCGCATGCAGCTGGACGCCACAGACGCCTTCGACACCAGCCGGGAGCCTGAACACATCCGCCGCATGTACGGCGAAGGGACCCAGGCCCGGCAGATCCTGATCGCCCGTCGCCTGATCGAGCGCGGCGTGCGGTTCGTCCAGGTCTGGCACGGCGCCGGCCAGCCCTGGGACAACCATGACGATCTCGAGGTCAACCACCGCCGTCTCGCCGGCCAATGCGACCAGGCCATCGCCGCGCTCATCAAGGACCTCAAGCAGCGCGGCATGCTCGACGACACCCTCGTTATCTTTGGCGGCGAATTCGGCCGGACCCCGACCGTCGAGCTGCCCACCCCCGGTTCAAACGCGGGCAAGATCAACGGGCGCGACCACAATCATTGGGGCTTTTCCGTCCTGCTCGCCGGCGGCGGCGTGCGCGGCGGCTACGCCCATGGCGCCACGGACGAGTTCGGCTTCAAGGCGGTCGACAAGCCGGTCCACGTCCATGACCTTCACGCCACCATCCTCCAGCTGCTGGGGTTCGATCACGAAAAGCTCACATTCCGGACCGCCGGCCGGGATTATCGCCTGACGGACATCCACGGCCGCGTGGTGCCGGAGCTGATCGCCTGAGCAGAACTTGAAATCCGTGCGATAATTCGGTGGTCTGACCCGAACCAGAGCCATGAAAATCGTGCACGAATCAATCCCGGATCCCAACGGCGAGCCCAGGTGGACCCCCAACACGGATGTCGTCGTTTATGAAACCGGGGATATGCTCGTCACCTTGGAGCTGGCGGGCCTGACCAGCGACGATTTGGAGCTGGCGATTGACGGCCCGCGCCTGCGCGTGCGCGGCTGGCGCCGCAAGGATGACGCCGAGAGAATCGGCGGCTACCTGGTGATGGAGATCGCGAACGGCCCTTTTGAAATCACCTTCGAAGTGCCAACCCACTACGACCTGACCCAGGCCCGCGCGGCTTACGAAGTCGGCTTTCTCCGCATCCAGATCCCCCCGCGACGGGATTGAACCGTCGCGGAGGCGATCGTCCGAAAGTCAGTTCTTCTTCTCTGCGGCCGGGGCGGCGGCAGGCTTGTCCTTGTTCTCCGCGGCCTTCTGCTCCTGGGCTTTCTTTTCCGCGGCCTTCTTTTCGGCTTCCTTCTTCTCAGCCTCTTTCTTCTCGGCCGCCTTCTTCTCCGCTTCCTTCCGCTCGGCCTCGCGCTTCTCCGCCTCCTTGGCCAGCGCCGCAGCGTCCCAGCCCAGGACCACCTCAACGTTCGGCAAAGCCGCCTTCAATTTCTTCGCGCCTTCCTCGGTCACCTTGGTCTGCCAGACATAGACTCCCCGAAGGAATTTCAGGTCTTTGAGCTTTTCAAGTCCCGCGTCGGTCACCTGGGTTCCAAACAGGTTCAGATACGTCAGATTGGGCAACGCCTTGACGTGCTCAAGCCCGGCGTCCGTCACGCCGGTCAATTCGAGGTGCAGCCGCTGGAGATATTGCAACGCCTTCAAGCTGGCCAGCCCGGCGTCGGTGACTTTGGTCGTCGCCAGGTTGAGGTCGATCAGGCTGGTCACATCCTTGATCGGCGCCAGGGCCGCGTCCGTGATGTTCGTGCTGTGCAGGCGGAGATTGGCCTCCTTCCAGACGGAGTTCATGGCGATGGGCCGGATCTCGATGCCTTTCTTCTTGAACGCCTCGAGCGCCTTGGCCTCGGCCGCGGCCGGCTTAAAGTCCGCCGGCAATTCCGGGGTCGGGACGGATGGGCGCTTCGGCTCCTCCTTCTTCACGACCAGGTTGGCCGGCCACTCCGCGCCGGAGTCGATCCACGCCTTGATTTTCGCCACCGCCTCCTTGGGCAACGGCTCGCCTTCCGCCGGCATGAAATCGTCGTCGGTCTTCGGCAGGAGAATTCGCCGGACCATCTCGCTCTTGCCGGAGTCGCTCTTGACCAAGGCCGGGCCGCCCTTGCCGCCTTTCAGAACAGCTTCGAGCGAATCGAGGCGCAGCTTGCCTTTTTGCTTTTCCGCCCCGTGGCATTTCACGCAGTTCTGCTCGAGCACGGGCCAGACGTCTTTGGCGAAATCCACTTTGTCCGCCGCGCCCGCCATCGTGGCGACCGCGAAAATTGCTCCAGCAAACGCAAATTTATTCATAGGCTCAAGTAGTTCGTGATCAACCGGGTGATACTGGCACGGTTGACGACCGGCATGCGGAAAAGATTCGAGCGTTCTTCAGCCCGCGCCGTCCGGAGCTCTCGAATCGGGCGCCGGCCATTTTCCTGCCAGGCTGAGAACATCCCGTGGGGACAAACCCCAACCCCCTAACCTGAATATTTCATGGTGAAGGTAGGGCGCGCACTCCGTGCGCGCTGCGACCCGTTGATGCGAACCGGTTGGGCGGCGTGCGCGGAGCGCCCGCCCTACCCTCCGTGCTCCATCAAGGTGTTCGCGATTCAAGCTCAGCATGAACTATGCGGGCTACCCAGCCACCTCATGCCACTTGCGGGCGACGCTCTCGAGGTTGGAGCCGGCGCCAGGCCGCGAGCCCACGCTGAAGAACGACGTCTCGAGCTCGCGAATCTGGGCCTGCAACGCCGTGCGCGCGGCATCGTCCAGGCGCGCCGCCCGCTCCTTCTGAATCCGCCGCAGAAATGCGATGACCGAAAACGGAGTCAATTGCGCAGGAATTTCGAGTACTGACGCGTTGGCCCCGACCGGGGTTTTTCGGCGGCGGCTCCAGACGAAGCCCAACGCCGCGAGAGCCATGACGCCGGCGGCCGCGGCGCCAATCTGCAGGCCGCGGCTGGCGCGGTGGACGAGGAGCACGCCAGCGGCGGCCTTCTTCGGATCCACGACCACCAGGTCGGCGTCCTCATAATGCTTGTATTCCACCGTCTTTGGCTTGAGCTCGCCCTTCAGCGCCGGGAAATGAAACTGCACGTCGCCCCGCAGATCCTTCTTCCGGCGATAGCTGAACTGCCAGTTGCGATCGGCCTGCGGTATTTTTCGTTGGCCGTCGCTTTCAAACTGCGTGATGGATAGCCCGTTGTCCGTCACTTCCAGATCGAAGCCCGGCTGCTGCGACTCGAACAAGAGCGGGTGCGGCGGGATGACTCCGCGGCCACGGGCGGACACCTCGATCACGACCTTGCCGTCGCGCCACTCCCGCTCATCCATGGTGAAGAGCAGGCTCAGCTCGTCGCAGGGCCGCGCGGGAACGGCCGCGTCGCGGGCCTCGATGGGCTGGACCTGCGTGCGCACGGGGAGCACGACCTGGCCGGCCTGGTCGGAGAAGTCCATGTCGAGCTGGATGGACGGAATGCGATCGACGGCCGCGTCCTTGGCCCGCAGGACCACATAGGCGAGCGGCGTCTGCTCCCAGCCTTCGCGGGTCAGGGGGATGGCCTTGACGTTTGCGTCGTGAAACGTGGTCGAGATCACCTCAAAGGTTTCGTCGAGCGCGGCGTGGATGTTCTTGGCGAATTCGTCGCGATAATTGACCGGCTTCTGGCCGGGGCTCGGAATATAGTAGGCGCGATTCTGGGCGGAGATGTTTTGCAGGTACTTGGAGAACCCGCCGCTTTCGCGGGCCAGTTGTTTCGTGTGCTCGAGGCTGATAAACGCGCCGAAGGGCTGGCTGAAACCGACGCGAGCCGGGCCATCGAGCTCGAGGCGGAGCTGCACTTCGTCGAGCAGCTCCTGATAGCTGTTGAGCGCATCGCGCGCGACCTGGGCGGCGGAGTGTTTCTCCCCGACAATCTGCAACCCTGCGCTGAGGAACCGCTGCTTCATGTTGGCCGGCACCTGGGACAACACGCTGCCCAGCATCTCGGCAAACCGCTGGAGGTGCACCTCGGCAGCCTCTCCCGGCAACGCCCGCATGGCGTCGCCGATCTGTTTCAATCCGGGATCCGAACGGGCCGCCGCCCGCGTCAGCTGGGAAAGATCGGACGCGCCCAGCATGACGAAAAACCACATCTGATAGGGCTCGGTGGTCCACTGGCCCCGGGCCATTTGCGGCACCTTGGCGGCGTACAGCTCGGCCGCCTTGCGATAGCTGGCGAAGGCTTCGTCCCGCAGGTTGACATAATCGGTCAGCTTCACCTGGCGGGAGAACTCATATTCGGACGTGTCGAAGAACAGCTGCCCGCGCACGATGAACTCCTTCCAGTCGGAGTTCTCGGGCCGGAGCCCGCGCTTGACCAGCTCCAGCGCGGTGCGATAGCCGCGCGACACCTCGTCCTTCGTCTCCTCCTCCGTGCGGTTGGTCCCCGCATCCTGCTGGTTCTTCTGGTCCCGCCATTGCTCGTGCAGCTTGGTCCGCATGCCGCTGACCAGGTTCATCATCTCGTCGCGGCTCATCTTGTCCGCCGCGCCAAAGATGGCCTCGATGTCATCGATGCGATAGACCTCGGCCCCGCTGTGGATGCTCATGAAGCTCTGCACAACGATCTTCGGATCGATCGGCTCCGGGGAGAGGCGGCGGAGCTCAGCGAGCAGCGCCTTCAGATCCTGAATGTTTTGGTTCTGGCGCAGGCGGGTCAATGGGATGCCCGCCGCCTGCGGTTTGGGCACGGAATAGCCAAGCAAGCGCAGCCGCGTGATGTTGGGATCCTCCGCCACGACCGTGCGCTTGCGCACCCACGCATTGAGGTAATCCTCACACAAATCCTTCTCCTGCCCTGGGTGTTCCTGGACATAGCCGCGCAGCGTCTCCACGGTCATCGGTTCCTTCGGATTGAGCAGATTGACCTTGAGCAGGGTGAGCTTGACCCGCTGGGCCAGGCCGGGGTTGAGCCGGCGGATGATCGTGGCCGAGGGCGCCTGCTCCAGGATGAACGGCGCGTCGATCGTTTTCGGCGTGCCGCCGCGGGACGAGCTGTAGCTCCGGTAAACGACGTAGCCATCGGACTCGAATCCATTGTCAGGGGATTGCGCGCCGCCCAGGCGATAGGTCTGCTCCGCTTCCACCAGCCAGTTCATGACGAGCAGGTTGACGGCTTCGGGCAGGGCGCTCTTTTTGCCCTGCAAAACGCGCAGCACGATGTTCTGGGTGGAAAGGCTTTGCTGTCGCAGGCGCACATCATTCCCGCGGGCCGCCTGCTGCCCGGCCTCGCCCAGCGCGAGGATCAGGTCCACCATGATGGCCGGCTGGGTCAGGAAATTCTCCCGCACGAGCTGCTCCGCATCGTCGGCCTCCAGCGCGGGCAGCAGTTTGACGAAGCGGTCCGTGGCCTGCCGGAAAATGCCGCCCTCGTCGGAGCCGAACCGGCTCGTCTGCATCATGAAGGCACACACCTCCGCCGCGCGCTTGAGCTGGCGCTCGTCCTTCTTCTCCACGCCGGTCTGCGTGAAATACTCCAAGGTCAGGACCAGCGTCAGCGTGTCCGCGTCGTTCCACTCCCGCCGTTCCAACGGCAGGTAGGCCCCGGCATCGCTCATCCAGCCCACGCTGGACAGCAACTGCGCCGCGAGCTTGCGCCCGGACGGTGCCGAGCCGCCGTAACCGCGCAGCCCCTTCGCCAAGCGCTTCAGGAAATCCTGCCGGCCAGCCGGGCCGACCGCGACTTTGATCAAGGTCGTCAGGCCGGACAGGTGGCTGGCCGTCAGGTCGGCGGGGGCGGCGGCGAGCAGCGCGTAAAGATCCTCGCTCAGCAGAAGGCTGCGCTTGTCGGGCGCCTTCGGCTGGCCGCTCGCACTGGAGCTCGACGACGAGGACGAACTGCGCGACGTGACCTGTTTGAAAAGCTGGTCCGCCGAGAGCGAATTGCTGGCCATGGCTTCGAGCAGGCGCGAGTAAGCCCGCATGCCCTGATCGGCGGGCAAGGTTTTCAAGGCGCGACCGACCTGCTCCCAGTCGCCCAGCAGCACCGCGAGCCGGAAGCGCTCGGCCTCCGATAGCTTTCCGCCGGACTTCTGAGATTGCACAGCCTCAAAGACCGCCTCCGGCGTGCGTTCGAACTTCATGTTGGAGATGGCCGAGGCCAGGCCACTGGCGGCCCCGGATTCCTTGCGCGCCGCCGTCTTGACCTCGTTGGTTGTGCCCGCGGATCCGGACGGCGGCGGCGGCGGTGGTGGCGGTGTTGGCTGGCTCGATGGGCTCGGGCTGGCCGCAGCCGGCGCGGCCGGCGCGGCGGGCGTGGTCGGTGTGGCCGGCGTCAAAGCCTGGATCGGCACGAACTGGGTTCGCACGGCGGGCGCGTTGGTCGTCTGCGCGAGGGCTCGTGCCAGCGGCAGAAAACTGCAAACCAGCATGACCGCGATGACGGCCGGCTGGCCCATCGCCGGCCAGCTCCAGTTTGGTTTTCGTCGGATCTTCATCGGCTCACCTTTCATGGCATTGTCTATCCTCGGTTCAAAGCGGTTCAGGATCCCGGCCCGGGCTGGAAACGTTGATCGCCGGCGCCGTTGGCCGGCGGGCCCTCCTGTTGCGGCCCGATGCCCGGGTTTCCTCCGCGGCGCCCGCGGCGCCGGGCCATGTCCTCGGACAATCCTTTTCCCACCATGGTTTGACCCTCCTCGGGAAGCGGCTTGCCCATCAGCTCGGAGAGGCTCATGCGCTGCAGGCGGACCGCCGACTCGAGATTGGTTTGCTGCAGGAGCGAATAGTTGGTCCGGCCCGCCGCCAGCGTCTGCTCGGAGAGCAGCCGAAAATTCTGCCGGGCCAGCTCGGCTTCCTCCATCCACAGATCGCGTTGGGCGCCCTCCAGCCGCAGGACCCAGGCGGAATAATAATGAATCCGGCCGGCCAGCTCGCGGGCCTCGCGCCGCATCTCCTCCGGACGCTTCGAAAAATCCGCGTCGCTGATCACCCGGTCGATCAGGTCGATCGAGTCCACCGCCCCGCCCTGGCGATAGCGGGCCCGCGCCACCGCGATGTCGAGCTGCGTCTTCACCTCGGGCTCGCGGGTCTTGAGTTCGTCCGCCGCCTGCTTATACAAGGCCTCGGCCTCCGGCCACGCCTTGCGTTCCTCGGCCGCCCGCGCGTCCCGGATCCAATCCTGCGCGCGGTCCCGCGCCAGCCACTCCTGGCCGGCCCCGAAGTGCCAGACCACGACCGGCAACGGCACGAGGATCCACAAAAGCAACAACCAGCGTTTCATCGCGCCACCTCCAGATTCGGGATTGCGTCCGCCGCCTGCTCCCGGGCCCGCGGCGAAATCGCGCCGGGTTTCCAGGCGGTGCCCAAAAGATCCAACAACACCGGCAACAAACAGAGGATTCCCGCCCCGGCCGCCAGCCCGAGGATCGCCAGGACGCGGAGGTTGATCCTCACCTTCTCCGCGCGTTCATCCGGAGCCGTCAGGCGCGTCAACCACTCGCTCGGAATGTGCTTGGAGTTTCCATTGTGATACCGGCCACCCAGCCGGCGCGCCAGCTGCGACAGCGACGCGCTGTCCTGACGCGACAAATGGCCGTCGATGAAGGCGCCCCGCACGGGATCGCCGACTCCGGCAAAGATCACGTCGGAGATCGACGACGGCAGCATCTTGAGACCGGAATCAGGCACGGTGTCGCCATCGGTCAGGACCAGCATGCTGGTGGATTTGCGCGGCAGGTCAGCAACCATTTCCCCCGCTTGATTCAAGGATTTGATCAAATCCGTTTTGCCGTGGCGATAGGCGATGTAGAGCGGCAGGTCATCGGCGAAATGCCAAATCACCTCGCGATCGACACACTCCTTCACCAGTTCCATCGCATGGCTGTAAAAGCAGGCCATCGTGATCTTGACGGTCTGGCCGGCAGCCCGATCCATCACCGAGCGCAGCAATTCGGCCGCCCGGGCTGCCCGCTTCTTCTGCTCGCCCTCGCCCGCATCCCGCAGTTGCATGCTGGGCGAAACATCGAGCAGGACCATCAGGTGCCGGGCCTCCGCCGCGCGCCGCTCATTGTTGCGGCTGCCTCCTTCGAAGGCCAGGAGCAGAACGAGGGAAGCCACCAGCGCCGAGAGCGCAACCACGCGCAGCACCGGAACGATTGCCGTCCACGCCCGCGGCTTTTCCGCCGGACCAAACGCCAGCCGGGCCACGCGCCGGATCCGGCGGGCCTGCAGCGTCTCCGCCAGAGCCGCGACCGCTGCCGTGCCCAGCCCGGCCCACGCCGCCCACAGAATGTGTTGGTCTAGATTCATCTCACCAAGGTGTGAAGCGCAACCCGAGGAGTGTTAGCGCCCAAAGACCGCCGAGCGCGAGACCGGCATACGACAGCGGCCGATAGAAATCCACCCAGTCCGAGGTCGTTTGCCGGAACTTCGCCTTCTGCATGCCATCGATCTCGTGGAAAACCGACTCGAGCGTCCCGGCATCTCCCGCCCGGAACACCTTGCCCCCCGTCAGCGCCGCGATCGTGTAAACACCATCCGTCATGAACAAATCGTTCCCGATCAAAATAGTGAACACCCGGATCTTTTGCTGGGCCAGCTCCTCCGCAATTTGGCGATCCCGGCCGTTGCCAAAGTCCGCGCTGCCTCCGTCGGTGATCAGGATGATCGCCCGATCGCCCTCCTTCGCCCGGGCCAGGCGCTGCTTGCAGCCGTCCAGCGCATGCGCAATCAGCGTGCCCCCGAACCAGGGCGGCAGGTTCGCCGGCCGGACAAACGGCAGCGCGTTGCGAATGGCGGACAGCTCCTTTGTCGGCGGAAACCAATGCAGGTAGTCCGACCCGAACACCGTCAGGCCAAACGCATCGCCTTTGCGATACTCACAAAACTGCCGGGCCGCCTCCATCGCAGCATCGAAGCGCGTCTTCCCGCCGAACGGGCTGGTCATCGACCCGGAAACATCGAGGCAGATCAGGATGTTATTCAAGATGCGCTCGTTTTCGGGCGGCGACGGACGCCGTGGGCCGGCCAGGACGAGAACTGCAATCGCCAGAAGAAGGGCCGGAATGGTCTCGGCGAGATTAACGACGAAGCGAAGGCGTCGGCCTTCGCGTTGCCGCCCGTGGTCAAAGGGCAGAACAATCGGATGACCCCGCCGCGTCCATTGCCAATATCCCCAGACGATGGGCAGGGCCAGGAGCCAAAGAAACTGCGGAAAGTGAAAGCTCACGCTGCCCCCCCCCGGGCCGGATCGTCCAAACCCGGCCGCCGGCGATACGGCTGCAGGAGCGTTCGGATCTCCGAAGCCCCGGCGGAGCCCGGCTGGTGCAGCCAGCGTTCGACCGCGCGCAGGATGGTGCCGGCATCGGCGTGGGCTTTCAGCCGGGCCAACGCGTCGGCCATGCGCATTTCGGGCAGCGCCAGACGATCGCGCCAGTAGCCCATCAACAAACGCTCCAGGGACGCCTGGCCGTCCGTCGACAATTGGCCCAAGGCCGCCGCTTCGACCAGCGGCCGCAGGCGATCGGCAAAGGACGGCTCGGGCTCCGCCGTCGACACCGCCACGCGGGGCCGACGCCGTCGCCCCACCAGCGCAAACCCCACCAGCCCCCCGATCCAGATCACCCCAAGCGCGGCCAGCGCCGCGCGATACCCGCCGATGAATGGAAAGCTCCGCGGCACGTGCAGGTTGAGCTGCCCATTGTGATCTTCCGGGAGGATCGAGCGCACCAGCAGCCGCGCGTCACCAAGTTCGTCCGGGCGGCTGCCATCCGGCCGGATGAGATAATCCGCGAGCCGGTACGTGCCCGGCTCCAGCCCGATGAAATGAAACCAGTAACGCTGCCGCCCGCCCGCGGCCGGCTCCACCTTCTCGATGCGCAGGATCAACTCCGTCCGATCGTCGACCGGCTTGACCCGATAGTCCGCCCGGGCCAGCTCGATCGTTTCCCGGCCTTCGATCCCAATCGTCTGCGGCGCGGCCGCGGCCTCCGCGGTCGCGGCAGAATTTGTCGGCGTCGCCCCCTGCAACGTCCCGGCCGAAAGCACCAGGCAGCCGCCGATCGCCAGAAGAGCCTGCATGGCCGAAACGGGCCGCGGCGCGCTCGCGCCGGCGAACCGGTGTCGGCGTGGGCCTGATCGCGGGCTCATCCGGCGGTCCTCCGGGTTGCCGTCCGATGCTTGAAGAACTGCCGCAGCCGCGGCAGCAGCGGTTGATCCGTTGGCAGATGCAGGTAATCGACTCCCGCTCGCGCCAGCGCGTGGGTCTCCACTGGATCAAACCAACGCATGCGCCCGTGCCCGACGAACTCGCGGCCGCTCTCCGCCTCCATCGCCCGGAAAATTCCGCCGCCAGTCCGGCCCCGCTCCGCGGGATCCTCGAGATGCAGGACCACGCAGTCGTGATCCTGCGCCATCAGCTTGATTGCGGGAATGGCATCCGGATCGTGCAAATCACTGAGCACAACGAAGAGGCAACGCTGTTCCACCCGGGGCACCAGCTCCCGGATGCGCCGTCCGAGGGTGGTGCCCTCGTTCGGACGGTACCGGCGCAGCTGGTGCATCCATTGCATGACGCTGTTGCGCGAGAGCGTGGGCATGATATGAAGCTCACGTTCGCCCACGGCCATCAAGCCGACCGGATTCATGTGATCCAGCGCCGCGAGGGCCAGCCCGCCGGCGAACTGCACGGCCCACGCATACTTGCTTAGGCCCAGCGAGCTCAACCCCATCGACGCCGAGGTGTCGACCAGCAGATAGACCGGCATCTGGCGCGGCGCCTCATACTCCTTCACGTGGACGCGGCCGGTCCGCGCCGTCACGCGCCAGTCGATCAGCTTGACGGGATCCCCGGGCTGATAAGGGCGGGACTGGACGTATTCGATCCCGGCGCCGAGAAATGGCGAGCTCTCCTGGCCGTAACTGAGAGCGGTGGCCAGCCGGCGGACAGCAACCTCGAACTGCCGGCCGTCCGGCATCTCCGAGCTGAGCTGCACCACGGAATTCATCCCAGTTTCTTCAGAATTTCCTCCAGCACACGCGCCGGCTTCCGTCCCTCCGCCAACGCTTCGTAGCTCAGGCGCACCCGATGCAGCACCACGTCCTCCGCCAGCTCGAACAGGTCCTCCGGCACGACAAATTCCCGCCCGTGGATGTAGGCCCGGGCCCGGGCCGCCTGGACGATGGCCAGGCCGGCGCGGGGCGAACACCCCAGCTCAATGGCGGCGTGCGTGCGCGTCAAACGCACAAACTCCACGCAGTGTTTCATGAACACGTCGCTCACGTGCACGTGCTGCACCGCCTCCATCGCGGACACAAGATCCTCCAGCCGACAAACCGCATCCCCCGCGATCATGTCAAAGGCCGTCTTCGCCACCGCACCGCCGTCGGTCTTCTTCAAGCCCATTTTCAGCTGGCGCCGCAGCACCTCCTCCTCCTGCCCGGCCGTCGGGTAGTCCAGCCGGTGACACAACATGAAGCGATCGAGCTGTGCCTCGGGCAGCTCGAAGGTCCCGGCCTGCTCGATCGGGTTCTGCGTGGCAATCACCAGGAACGGGATTGGCAGCGGGTAGGTCGTGTTGCCGATCGTCACCTTGCGCTCCTGCATCGCCTCCAGCAACGCGCTCTGCACTTTGGGCGCCGCCCGGTTGATTTCGTCAGCCAGCAGCAGATTGGTGAACACCGGCCCCTGATGCGTCCGGAATTTCCCGCTCGCCTGCTCGAGAATCTCGGAGCCGAGAATGTCCGAGGGCAGCATGTCGATGGTGAACTGCACCCGGCTGAACCTGAGATCGACCGCGCGGGCCACCGCATTCACGAGCAGCGTCTTGGCAACACCCGGGACGCCGAGCAGCAGCAAATGACCGCTCGTCAGCAGCGCGATCATCATCCGTTCCACCACCGTGTCCTGCCCGACCACCACCTCGCCCACCCGCTCCCGCACGGCCTGCACGAAACCTGGATTCGATTTGGTCATTCGCTCGATTGGGTTAACTGCTGCCGACAGTAGCGAAAGGGCGCCCGAAGGAAACAATTATGATCCGCCCTGCCCCGGCCCGTTTGCCGCCGACCGCCGCTCAAACATCCACCCATAAAGCGCCGCCACCAGCACCACAAACCCAGCCGCCCCAATCCACGGCGCGGCCGGAAACGTGGCCGGCACAAAGCCCAGCGGCGCGTCCTTCTTCAGCCCCACGATCAACCCGGCGTTGATCACGCCGAACAGGCTCTCGCCCACGATCAGTCCCGAGGCGACCAGCGTGCCCAGCCGCTCCGCGCGCTCCGGATTCGCCCCCCGCTTCGTCAGTTGGTTGTAAAAATGGCCCGCCACCGCCCCGACCACGATGCCCACCGCCAGCGGTGGCAGGCTCAGGCGCTTCGTCGTTTTCAAGATGGCGTCGATGACGACCAACCCCACGCCCACGATCGCGCCGATGCCAATCATGCGCCATTCCAGGTCTCCACCGATCACACCTCGGGCCAGCGCTGAGATCAACGTCGCCTGCGGCGCGGGCAGCGGCTTGGCGGCAATGACCGACGCGTTGGGCGCTCCCGCAAAGCCATAGGCGTTGCCCAGCAGGTTCAACACATACGGAATGACCGCCGCGCCGGCCGCAACCCCGACAAACAACGCCACCTGCTGCCGCCATGGCGACGCGCCCACGAGCTGGCCGGTCTTGAGATCCTGCAGGTTGTCGTTCGAGATGGTGGCGCAGGCGAAGACGATGGCGGTGATGAACAACGCCAGGGCCACCAGCGGCGCCCGCACCTCGGGGGCCGGCACCACCACGAGGGTCAAAATGGAGGCGCACGCCACAATGCCCAGAATGCCCACACCGGAGATCGGGCTGTTCGAAGCCCCAATCAATCCCGCCATGTAGCCACAGACGCCGGCGATGAAGAAGCCCACCACGAGGATGAACGGCACCGCGACCGCCGCGAGCGTCACGCTCTGGCCCGCGAGGTTCGTCGAGCGCGCAAAGGCAAACACCAGCGCCCCCGCCACCGCCAGGCACACCAGCGTCAGCAGCCCAATCCACCGCGGACTCAGATCGCGATCCCGCTCGTCAACCGCGCCCGCGCGCCGCGCCGCGGACAACGTCGTGACCAGGCCGCCGATGACCGGCTTGGCCAGCGTGGTCAGCGTCCAGATCGCCGCCACCGCAATCGCCCCCGCGCCGATGAAACGCACCTGATGCTTCCAGATCCCCATGACATGCGTCTCGAGGTCGACGCCGGCCGCCGCCACTTGCTGGGCTGTGAGCACCGGCACGGCCACCGCCCAGGCGATGAGCATCCCTGTGAGCATAGCCAATCCGACCGACAAGCCGACCAGGTGCCCTGCCCCCAGCAACGCCAGCGACCACGACACGCTGTAGCCCGTCGCCGCCGCGCGCCCGAGCGGGAACACTTTCGCGATCTCCATCGCCGCCACCTGCGTCGCCCCGATCACAGACCAGACCGCCGACGCCACCGACCCAACCAAAACCGCCAGCAACCCTTCACGCGCTTCCGCCGGGTCCGCGTTGCCTTCCCCCCGCTGGCTTGAGCCGACCTTGAGCACCTCGGCGGCCGCCACCCCCTCCGGGTACGGCAGGTCCGAGTTGGTCACCAGCGCCCGGCGCAAGGGAATGGTGAACAGCACCCCGAGAATGCCGCCGCTCACACAGATCAGAAAAGACTGCCAGAACGGGAAGCCCGACCACCAGCCAACGATGACCAGGCCGGGCAGCACGAAGATGATCGCCGAAAGCGTGCCCGCCGCCGACGCCACCGTTTGCACGATGTTATTCTCGAGAATCGACGACTCGCGAAAGGCGCTGAGCACGGCCATCGAGATGACCGCGGCCGGGATGGAGGAGGCGAAGGTCAGGCCCACCTTGAGTCCCAAATACACGTTGGCGGCCGTGAAGACCGTCGTGATCAAGGCTCCCAGCACCAAGGCGCGGAGCGTCAGTTCGCGAGGCTGCATGGGCGGCGATGGTAGGCACCCCGCCGGCAAATGTCCAATGCGGCGCCAGCCGCCAGCCGAGAGCCTCCTTCGATCGGAGAATTCGCCGAGCCACTTCACACCGACGCGAAACTCGCAAGCACCCCACGCCGGCTTGGTCGCGAAGCGCCGGCGCCGTGACCAGTGTGTCCCAAGCTGAACCGAGCGGCGGACCTCGATCGGCGGCATGGTTTTGTCCTCGTTCCCGTCCTGGCCTCCTTCAGCGGCCCTTTTTCGGTCTCGCGACTTCGTTTTCGGTCCGCTCTCGAACTTTTCAGCCTTTCAGCGATGCGCTCACAGACTTTTTCGATTTTTTTGACGCTTTCGGCAATTTTTCCGACACTTTTCCGATCGTTTCAGAGCTGTTGTTAACTTTTTCGACCCTTTTCCGATCATTTCGATGCCAACGTGATCTTTTTCGACGCTTTTGTGATCTTTTCGACGCTTTTGTGATCTTTTCGACGCTTTTGTGAACTTTTTCTGCCCGATCGAACAGAATTCAGCGCTTTGATGATTCCGGAGCTCCCGCTCCGAAGTTTTTCGTGACGATCCCGAGGATTTTTGCACGTTTCGCGAAGCGTCGGGTCGCACTTCGCACTTTGACATTCGCACTTTCCCCCGGGTCCGAAGTCCAAAGTCCAAACTTCAAACTACAAACGACCTTTCGTTCGCACTTCGCACTTTGACATTCGCACTTTCCCCCGGCTCCGAAGTCCAAAGTCCAAACTTCAAACTACAAACGACCTTTCGTTCGCACTTCGCACTTTGACATTCGCACTTTCCC
>JBGATF010000039.1:0-90208 GCA_044229355.1 Limisphaerales bacterium | reverse complement strand
CACCAGATGGGGTTTGCTTTTATGTCGCACCTTGGCGAACACCTCGAGCACTTGACCTTCCAGGGCGTGGTGCCGACGGGTGACGCGGACTTGACGACGGGCTTCTCGGGGGTGGGTAGTCTGTTGAGGGGTCCTTCGACAACATCAGTCATGAATGGATGCTCCGCCACATTCCCACCGACAAGGAAGTGCTGCGCAAGTGGCTCAAAGCCGGGTTCATGGAGAATCGAATCCTCTTCCCCACGAGGGCAGGGACGCCTCAGGGCGGGATTATCTCGCCCACGCTGGCCAACCTGACACTGGACGGACTGGAACGGCGGCTGAAGGAGAAGTTCTCTGGAAAGCGCACGCCCACCCGAAGAGTAAACCTCATTCGTTATGCGGACGACTTCATCATCACCGGCACGACCAAGGAAGTGCTGGAAAATGAAGTCAAGCCAAGATGACATTCCCGGTCTCGGTCAGCTACCACCCACGTCACGGTTGGGTCCTTGGTCGGAATCGGCATCACCACCCGTCAGGTCAAATGGGCATCGGTGACGAAGGCTCTGCTCTCCTGGGTGGCTACGCTGCGGTGCGGCCTATGCCGCGTTGGCATATTGGATGGTCTACCGTGGGAAGTAGTCTCAATGGCCTTAATGCGCCGACACTCGGCCGGTGTCACGGCTCTACCAGGCGATAAAATTGCTGCGGGACCTGCAAGGGATTCGGGTCGAGGAATTCACCATGCTCGGACAGGTTGGTAAGAGTCAGCAACTGGCTCCAGTGCAAAAGGTTGGTGGAGACCTGAACTTGATACATTTGGTTGGCCACGCCGCGGAACGGTAGCCGGAAGCCACTGCCAGCCGTGAACTCCGGCGGCTTCAATTCCGTGACGAAACGTCCAGACTGGAGGATGCCTCCACGGTTCCCAATCACCACCAGCTTACCGTCGAGCAGCGCGACCTGGTGCTGGTTCTCGAAAGTACGGGAGGCGCGGCGTGTCCAGTGGGTGGTGTCAGGCGACGTGACGATGGTTCCGTCGTTACCCACCACGATCCACAAGCCCTGGGCCCAAGTGGCCGCACGGAGATTTCCGCCGTAGGAGTAGCTGAAGCCAAAATCCAATCCGTTGGTGGTGATGAAGACGATGCCGTCGTTGGCTGCGATCAGGAACACGTCGTTCGCGAAAGTTACGCCGCGCAAATTCTTGCCCGGATAAAAATCAGCGTGCGACCAAAGCACACCGTCGGCAGACGTGAACAGTGAACCGTTGCGGTTCCCAAGTCCGTCGCCCGCCACGAGGAACATGCCATTGCCGTAGGCCACGTCGTTGAGATCATAAGCAGGTTCGGTAAGGGTGGATGACCAATTCGCGCCGTCGGTCGACCGTAGGATCGTGCCTTCAGTGCCGACCACGATCCACTGGCCGCCCGCGTAGGTGGCATCCTTGAGGGAGTTGGTGGTGCTGGTGGTGTGGCCAATCCAATGCACCGCGTTCGTGGAAGTGAGCACGATGCCCGGCTCACCCACCGCGACCCAGAGCCCGCCGCCCCAGGTGACCCCGTGCAGATCATTGGTGACTCCGGCATTTTGTGACGTGAAATTCAGGCCGTCCGTGCTGGTCAGAATGTTCCCGCCCTTGCCGACGACCACCAGCAGGCCGTTGGCGACGTGCATGCCATCGAGGTCGCGCGTTACTCCGAAGTTTTGCTTCGTCCAACTCGTGCCGTTGGTTGAAGTGATGATGGTGCCGTTCTCGCCGACGGCGACGAAAGTTCCACCCCAGAAATCGATCGACTCCACTCGATCCGGGGTGCCGGACGAAACGCTGGTCCAATTGCTTGCGTCAATCGAAGCCATCAAGGCGCCACGCCCGCCAGCGGCGACGAAGCGGCCCGCGCCATACGTCACGCCGAGAAGGCGCCGCGTGGTCTGGGGCGGGCGTGGCTGCCAAGACGCGCCATCGGTGGAGACCAGGACAAGGCCGTCATCACCGACGGCCACGAACTGGCCATTGGCGTATATAAGGCTCTCGATTTGCCGGCCGACGATCACCGCGAGCCCCCAGTTCGTCCCATCGGGCGAGGTCAGAATGGAGGAACTTCCGGCGGCGATAAACAGCCCATTCCCGTAGGTGACACATTGTTCGGCGGAGAAGCTGTTGATGGGAATTCTTGCCCAGTTCACACCGTTGGTGGAGTGCATGATGAGTGTGCTCAAACCGGGTGCGCTGCCCACGGCCACAAAACGCCCCGTAGAGTAAGTCACAGCGTTCAATGCCGTCGCTGAGGCCGTGAAACGGTAGGACCAGTTCGTACCGTCCGAAGAGGAAAGAATGGTGCCCCCGTCGCCCACCGCCACCCACAACCCTCCGCCATAAGCGACCCCGTTAAGTGCCACATCGCCTCGGCGGTTCTGCAGAGCCCAGTTCGAGCCATCGGTCGAAGTCAGGATCGTGCCGCGTTCACCAACGGCGACGAATTGATTCGTGCTGTGTGCCACGGCCAGAAGCGGCTGCGATTGCGGTAGTGGATTACGTTGTGACCAACGATCGAGCGGTCCGGCGGGCATGACAGCCAGCGAAACCGCAGCGCTGGCGGCCGTGCCGAAAGCATTGCTGGCAACGACGCGGTAGCGGCCCGCGTCCGACAGCGTCGTGTCGAGTAGACTGAACCCTCCCACGCCTTGGCCGCAGCAGCCTTGGTAAGTGAAAGGCACGGCCACGTTCGTGCCGTTCTGCTCCAGAAAGTATTCTGGCGGTGGGCCGCCCCGCGCATAGCTCGTAAAGCGGGCCGTGTTGCCCTCCACCAGCGATTGACTGAAAGGCTGATTGATAAAAACTGGCGGCGAATAATAAACGCTCAGCGTCACCACGCTGCTGGTCGTCGCGCCACCCTGGTTGGTGGCGGTGAATGAATACTGGCCGGCCTGATTCGTGGTAATCGCCAACAAGGAGAGCGAAGCATTGGTCTGCCCGGGCAGCTCCGCACCGTTGAAGCGCCATTGGATGAAACCGGGACTGCCCGAATAGTAAGCTTGAAAGCCCACATCCTCCCCGACAAAAGCCAGGTCTCTGTGAGACGGAAATGCTTGCCTCGGTGGTGCGTAATGAACTGTGAGGCTGATTGGCGCGCTGGTATAGATCCCGGTAGTGGTTGTCGCAACCACGGAATATTCACCGGCATGGCTGGGCTGAAGCGGGTCGAGATCAAGGCAGGTCCTGGTGGCACCCGCCAGATTGGTGCCGTTGAACCGCCACTGAAACGTGGTGGTCGGCTGCGAAACCTGCGCGCACAGGCGCTGGAAGATGCCGAGCGCCAGCGGTGGCACGGCCGAGTCAAAGTAAGCTAGCACCGGGACCGGTTCGACGACTTCGATCACCGCCACCGCGCTGGTGACTGCTCCGAGATAGTTGCTCGCCACAATCGCGTAACCACCGCTCTGATTGGTCTGCAGATTCCAAAGTTCTAGGCAGGCGTTGGTTTGGGTAGGCAGGTTGGTGCCGTTGAACTGCCACTGCAACGTCGGATATGGCGCACCGGACACAGAGGAGCAAAACCTCAGGGTACCGCCCACCATGGTGGGAGTATGTCCGTAGGGTTGGAGTTCAACTCTTGCGCTGGGCGCGGCATAAACCACAGAAACCACGGCTACGGCGCTGGTGAACGAGCCCAACGGATTGCGTGCAATCAGCCGGTAGCTGCCGCCTTGATTGGTCTGGAGATTCGAGAGATAGAGTTCGGGGTAGGTGTAGCCCGGCAAATCCACGCCGTTGAACTGCCACTGGTAAGTCGGGGGCGGCGCGCTTTTGATTTGGGAGGTAATGGAAATCGCTCCGCCCGCCAAAATCGGCGGCAGCAGGCCGGAAGAATTGAGGAAGCCGGAGGGCGGGTAGTAGTCCACAGCCAGCGTCACAGGCGCGCTGGTGAAAATGCCGTACGCGTTGCTGGCTACCAATCGGTAAACCCCGGCTTGATTCGATGACACGTTATTGATGCCAAGGCACTCGTAGTTCGCGCCGAGCAGATTCACGTCATCGCGCTGCCATTGGAAAGTGGCCGGAGGCGCGGCTGAAATTGAAGAGCACAACTGAACGTCGTGGCCGGCGGGTGATGGCGACTGGCCGTAGCGAAAATAGATGGTGCCCGCGGGAGCGGCGACATTCACAGTGAGGATCGCCGACGGCGCGCTCGTCACGCTCCCCAGAATGTTGCTCACCACCACGATGTAACTGCCCGCATGACTGGCCTGTACGTTCGTCATGCAGTAGGTCGCGTTTGTAGCTCCAATGAGGTTGGTTTCATCTTTGCGCCACTGGTATGACAAGGGGTAACCGGGAGCCACCACAGCGAAATTCGCGACTTGTCCCGCGTTCACCGTCCGGCTCGCGGGCGGCACGGTGATGACCGGGGCTACGGGCGTGACGAGCGCCACTGTGTGAAGATATCCGGCCGCAATGGCCGTCGCGCCCCTTTGCGCCGTCGCAGGCACTGTCGCCTGACCCCAGCCGTTGTCTCCCCAGGCCACAATGTTTCCGTTGGTTTTCAGAATCACGGTATGACTGCCCCCCGCCGCAATTGCCAGGACACCACTTTGCGCGGTCGCGGGCACCGCGGTTTGGCCAGCATCGTTTTTTCCCCAAGCGACCATGCCCCCCCCGACCTTCAAAGCCGCCGTGTGGGTGAATCCCGCAGCAATCGCCTGGACTCCGCTTTGCGCGCTCGCAGGCACCAGTGATTGACGATAGTTCAGGTACGTCACTGTATCGGTAGCGCCAGCTCCCCACGCGATCACGCTCCCGTCATTCTTTAGGGCCACAGTATGCCAGCCTCCCGCCGCAACCGCCACGATGCCGCTTTGCGCGTCCGCAGGCACCAACGATTGTCCATAGTCTGGGTAGACCCCAGTATTGGTGATGCCAGCGCCCCACGCGATCACACTCCCATCATTCTTCAATGCTACCGTATGCACGGCGCCAGCCGATATCGCGACCACTCCAGTCTTCGCCGCCACGGGCACGGTCGTTTGGTCGTTGGAGTTGTATCCCCAGGCGATCACCTCTCCGTTGGTCCTCAAAGCAACGGCGTGCCAGCCTCCCGCCGCAATGGCCATCACACCGCTCTGAGCCGCCAGTGGCACGTTCATTTGACCATTGGAGTTGTCCCCCCAAGCGACTACGCTCCCGTCGATCTTTAGCGCCAGGATGTGGCCACTGCCGGCCGCGACGGCGACCACGCCGCTCTGTGCAGCACCAGGAATTGTTGTGTCATCGGAAAATCTGTATCCCCAAGCTATAGCTGCGCCTGCCGGGGCTGCCGAAGCGGTGCTGAGCCATCCGATCAGGAAAAGGAACGTGACGACGGCGATCAGGCAAGTCCTGCGGGACGATGCGTCGGGGGAATGAAATTGAGTGCTCATAAGGTTCCTTGCGTTGGCGGAGCGAAATTAGTCCGACTTGGTATCGGCCGCCGTGGGTCGTCTTAACGTTCGATGCTGCATAACATTTCGCTTTCAAGTTCGGCCGCCGCGCCGGGTTCGGCGGGCCCCTACTCGCTACAGGGGAATCCGCCGGGAAAGATTGCGGACGAGAATCTCGGCTGCGGGGCGATCGATGCGGGCCTCAAGATGGCGCCCTGGAACGGAGCAAATTCCGGAAGTGATTTCAGCGACACCGCACGGGCCACGGGCGCTTTGCGACACAGCAAGAATTGACACTCCCGGGGTTGGGCGGGGACGACTCGAACGCGAACTTCAGGATTCCTCAGTGCGGGTCACTTAATCGAATCACCGTTATTCGGCGGACACAAAGCTGGGCCGGCTGGCCCCATGTCCGGAAATCTGAGTGGCCATTCTGGGAATTCTTAAAGGCCCCGTCGTCAATTTCAAACCGAGCCACCCGCCATTGATTTGAGCCCTTCAACCGCACCGATTCTTTCAAGGCATCCGTAACCTCTAGGTCTTACGGAACCAACAGCCGAAAAAACCCACCACCTCCGGTAATCGGCACTTGTATACCGCTTTGTCCCTCTGAACCGGGCACGTCGGTCCACTCGGGAGCCGAAAGCGAAGTCGTGCGTTGCAGCCGGAGCCCGGGCGCACCATTCCACGTCAACTCCATGTCGCTACCATGACGTGAGATCGAGGTAATGGACGGAGCTTCGATGACCTCCAAGATTAAAAGGCCAGGGCTGCTGGACGTGAGGTACACGCAATTCCTCGCCAGACGAAAATCACAGATGTGCTCGAGGAAGTGGTAGCTGGCGATACTTTCCAGATTGTTGGGGTTGCTCACCTTCAGAATCTGGAGAGCACCGGGCAATCCCCCTCCATTCGCCGAACCGGGAAGGACCAATGAATAGCCCGCGTACGGGCCAGACGCATGAAATCCGCACGTCGTGAATGGGGAGAAGGCATCGGCCACACTCACCACCCTGGACGGATCGCCCACGTTATATGCATGAAAACCCTCGTCGCCCGCGGCATACACGTAGCCGCCGACCAATTCGACCGTACGCGAGCCACCTTGAATGATTGGTCCACCGGGAACGACCGCCGTCGGGTAGTTGGTGTTGTACACCCCGACCGTAAACGGGCTGGCAAAGTTGCTGAGGTCTAGCACGCGCAAGTCGTTCGTCCCGTCCGCAAGAAATGCATGGTGCCCGACCACCCTCATATCCCCGGCCCCGGTCGAAATTGCACCCAGGGAAACCGGCGCGGCCGGGTCGCCCACGTCCAGCACCACCGCCAAATCCGGGCCGATCAAGTAGGCAAGCAGCCCTACAACCTGTAGGTGATCAAAACGCAGCCCAGGGTAGGTGGCGACGGGAACCGGTTGCGATGGGTTCGAGATTTTCACAATCTCCAGGAAAAAAGAGCTTGAATTCGAGCCCGGCCAGTGAGCTTCGGACAAATACGCGTAGTCGCCAATGATGTGTATGCCTCCGATGTGATTGCTCGCCTCATAATGACCCACTAAGTGGGGATGACCGGGATTGCTGGTGTCGAGAATGCGAAGGTGGTTCGCCCCGAAAACCTCAAAATCTGCGCCCGGCCCCCCCTGCGATAGGTACGTGAAATCTCCCGTTGGATGGAAACTGGCAATCACCCCTTTATATTCAGCCTCAGTCCCGAGCTCTCTTGGCAGACGCGGATCGCTCACATCGAACACGCGCACACCGCCGATGCCGTCCGCGAGATAGGCGTGATCTCCGAATACAGCCACGTCGAGGGCGTCGCCGCCAGTGACAATCATCCCGTCCAAAACGGGGTTTTCGGGATCGCGGATGTCAAAGATGCCTAGCCCTCGAAACCAATCTCCAAAGAGGAATTCGCCGGCTACATAAAGGTGAGGACCCGAAGTCGCCATGCTAAATGGCGTTACATCGGCGACACCAGCAACTCGAACCGGATTGGCGGGATCCCCCACATTGACGACTACCAGACCGGTGCTGCTCCCAACATAGGCATGGCCTCCGTAGACGTTCATCGCCGACACGCCACCCACCTCGCTGAGGTTGAATCCACCCAACCGGACCGGCTGAGTTGGGTTACCAATGTCGAAGATTTCCAAGCCTCCGAAGGCTTCCGTCGACACTTCCCCGACGTATGCGCGATTTCCGATCACCTGCACCGCCGTCGGGTAGCCCATCAGATGATGCTGGCCAACACGAACGGGACCGGAACGGTTGGTGATATTCAGAATCTCCAATGCGCCGAGGTCTTCGTTGTCCTTCCATCGCAGCACGAAGGCATGGTCGCCCGACACTTCGACTCGCTCGATCCATCCGCCGGCGGGTAGTTCATAACGTCCTCGACGGAACGGATGCGCCGCGTCGCCGACCTCGAGGATATCCAGCCCGCCTACATAGTCCGCGCCGTTCCATCGAGAGCTGGGCAAGTAGGCGTGGTCCCCCAAGACCACAACATCGCTCGCCCGGACGGCATACCGGCCCAGACGAAATACATCGGCCGGGTTGGTGACGTCAAAGATCACCATTTCAGGCTCGGCCCTAAATTCGGCAATCGTCGCATAAGCCCGGTTCCCGACCACCGATATTCGGCTGACCGGACCGCGCACCAACCCTGGCCAGACTCCTTTGACCGTCAGCCAGCCGCGAGCATCCTGTCCCTGAAGAAACAATGGGACCGTCACCAGACTCCAGATCAACAGAAACCTCGCCAAACTTGACCGGGTAGTAGCCTCAACGATTCGACTCTTTTGCATAACGCAACGATTCATAGGTCCCGGGCGACGAGCACGTTTAAGGGCGCATGCACTCCAATCAAGGCCTCACCAATCTGAAGAACGCGTTGCTACCGCTGATCGGCAGCCGAATCGAGTTGGTGACATTGCTTCCCGGCACATCCACCCACTCGGGCGACGTCAACGAAGCAGTGCTCTGCAGTTTCACGTTTGGATCGGCCGTCCAGGAGACATGTATGGCGTTGGCCACCCACGTCACGGATTTGATGAATGGCCTTTCACTGATGTCAAATACGAGCAAGCCGTGCGAGCCACGGGCGAGGTAGGCATGATGGCCGACGATCTGAACATCCCAGCCCTCATCCTCGCCCACGCCAAAAGGAAACCGGCCGATTGGAATCGGCTCCGCGGGATTGCTCGTATCCAAAGCGGCAAGCCCAAGATACTCGCCGGCGAGGTAGGCGTCGTCGCCCACCAGTTGCACCGCCTCCGCCCAGCCACTTGTCCCGAAGCGGTCGACGGGGGCTAAACGACCAGGATCGGTTACGTCAAAAATGTTCAAGGCCGCGTACTCGCCGACGACGTGGACCAGCGACCCGCGAACCGCTAGGCCATAGAAGTAACCTGAACGCTCGCTCCGGCTCGCCAGACTCGTCATGTTCGCTGGCTCGCCACTGAAAACTTCGAGTATCCCGCTGCTGTCATCGTCCCCCTCATTTCTTCCGCCCACCACGTAGAGCCGGTCGTTAACAACTTCAACGCCTTGCGCGATGCCAGCAATCGACAGGGTACTTCGCCGAATAGGGCTCGCGGGATTGCTCACGTCAATGATTTGCACGGCCCCCGTTCCATCCGCGAGATAAGCGAGCGAACCTACGACGCGAAGAGCGTGAGGGCTCTCGGCACAACCACTCGTATTCAGGATTCCCACCGTTACGGGATGAGCCGGGTTGCTCACATCGATGATCCGCAAGCCACCAAAGAAATCCGCTACATAGGCGAAGTCACATACGACTTCAACATCATAGGCGCATCCGCCGGTGTCGGTGCCGCCGACTCGAGCCGGGTGAGTGGGATCACTCACGTCGAGAATTTGCAACCCGCCAGGCAAGCCGGGCCGACAACTGGCAATGTACGCGTGGACGCCGACGACACGAACGGCGGTGCAGAACACATCGGCGTCGTTCCACGAACCCGTGAACGCGAACCGAACCCGGTCCGAGGCCGCGGGCGGCGCCATAAATTCGTACGCGCCCATGTCATACTCCGGAAAGTTGTTGGTGCCATCCCTCCCGATCATTGGGCGGGGTTTGCCGTCGAGATCCGTCAGAAAAGGCTGGGACTGGTACCTGGGATAAAACAAGGCCCCGGCGTCGATGCAGGGCGAGCCCGTCCCTAGACGATAATCGCCTGTGCCAGGGTTCACGAACGGCGGGGCGTTGGTGATGTTACCGACACCGTTGGTGGGCATGGGCAGGGTGCACGAATAGGACAACAAAGACCTATGGTGGTTCGAGCCACCGAGGGAAGCCGCATTGTCGAAGACGATGCAATTGGTGGCGAAGCACTCATCCACTCCACCTCCGAATCGCGCATGATTCCCGACCACGGTGCAGCTGTTCAGAAGGCAAGCCCCAGCGCCACCACCCCAATCACTGGAATTTTTCTCGAGAAGGCAGGCCGTCAAAATGGAGTCCACCGCGCCACCCCCCGACGCCTCTTGGTCGCTGTCATAAAGGCAGACGTTCCCTTTCAGAACGCACCTCGTCAGAACGCACTCCGACGCCCCGCCGCCATCCGAAGCGGCTTCATTCTCGATCAATTGGCAGTTTGCCAACGTGCAGGACTTGGCTCCGGCGCCGTAGACACCAAAGTTCTTGACGATTAGGCAATCGGTCACCCGCGCTTCGATAGAAGCTCCCAGCACTCCCCCGCCGTCGTACGATCCATATCCGTTAGTCAGGGTGAACCCTTCCAGCACCGCGCCTTTGGTTAGATAGACACAACGCACTCTGGCGATGAAGTTTGTCGATTCGCCGCTAATAACGGTGGCTTGGGGGCCGTTCACACTCCGGAGTGTGACCGCCTTGGTAATCGCCACGCGGCTGGAGCCGAAAGGGCCATCGGTCGGGATCGACCTCTGGCCGGTGCTGTAAAACCCATTCGTGACCAGGATTAGGTCCCCGGCGGCGGCGGCATCGACGGCGTCCTGGATGTTTGTAGCGGCGGTGGCCCAGGAAGCGTAAGGCGGGGCCGGACTCGGGCTACTTTGCCACACATACATCTTTGCGGCTGAGGCTGGCAAGGCATGAGCCGCCAAGGTAACAGCTAAGAGCACGCGGACGAGTTGAAGCATCATTCGTTTCCAACAGATCGTTTCCATAGAAAGTCACTTTCGATTCCCGTCCTTGCCCTGTGAGGCAGCGGGCCTTCACTTGCTAAATGGGAATCCACCGGGAAAACTTGCGGGTAAATATTACGCCATTGATGGAACTCTTGGCCTGTCCTCACCGTCACCGATGATTTTTCCTCAGATCCAGTTGCACCTCTCGCTCCAACTGGCGTCTCGCAGACTCCAACTGCATCTGCCCCATTTCCTGCCACATCAATTCGGTCCGGTTGACTTCACCAAGAGACATCGACAACGAGGGCCGGCCCGGACAACCGGTGAGGCACCAGGCAACAGCCATGATCAAGAACCCAGTCAGTTTCACCGTATATTCACCTTTCCCGGCGGATGCGCCGCAGCGCCATGCGCTCTATCTGATGAAGGGGAATTCGCAGCGAATGATTGCGGGCAAAGATCTCGAGCTCCGCTGTTGTTCAGGACCCCTTACTGCGGGTTACTTGATCGGATCACCGTTACTCGACGGACATAAAGTTTGGCTGGCCGGCCCCAGATGCGGAAATCGGAGTTGCCATTCTGGGAGTTTTTGAAAGCTGCGTCGTCAATTTGAAACCGGGCCACACGCCATGTGTTTGAGCCTTTCAGCCGCACCGTCTCCTTACTCTTTGCATATTCCGGCGAGGGGCGAGTCAATGACCCGGTGGCATCATAATCGATGCCGATGGTTACCGGTTTTCCATCGAAAACTACATCGAAGCATTCTACTTCGATGGTCACTTTTCTGACTCCTGAGCGCTTGAAAGCGGGATCGAGGCTGAAATAAAAGTATCCCGGATAGTCGGCGATGGCCCTTTTGTTCATCAGTCGACAGGAGACATCCCCAACCATAGCAATAGTGCTGCGCCCATCGCTTTCCGCCTCATTCAACTCGAGTCCATCGGCATTCTCAGTTCCTCCAAGAAGGCAGCTCACAACATTGCTTTGTGCGAAATCCTTGGCGGGAGAAAACGGTTGCCCCAACAACGTCATCCGTTCGGCGGAAGAGCTTTGTCGGCTGGGCAATGGCGTGCGCATTGGGTCGTTCAGCAGAAACCATTTTGCCCAACCGCCGTAGTAGTCATCCCCAGCACCCTCGCTGAGTTCCTGTTTGAGTTGGAACAGCTTTTCGACGGGCACAACCTCGCTGTTTCCCGCTTCATCCAGCTTGCGTCCTGCGAGTGCTTCCGCCAAATCCGGCAGCCACGTTGGAGATGGTGTTGGAGGTACAGCCACCCACCAGATCGCGGCCGTTCCGTCCGCTGAGGCCGTGACCGCAAACTCTCCGTCCGGGCTAAATTCGGCGTAGTGGCATCCTTCTCGATGTCGCAATGGCTCGCTGAGCGCATGACCGGTAGCCGCGTCCCAAACGCGGGAATCATCCCCAAAGATGGCTGTAACCAACCGCCTTCCGTCCGGGCTAAATCGAACGGAATTAACACGCCCACGGTGTTCTAATTGTGGCGAGAGAGGTTCTCCGGTTTGTGCGTCCCAGACTTGAACAGACTTCCCGGCAGCAGTGACAACTCGCTTTCCGTCAGGACTGAACTGAACGGAATGTTTCGCGCCCATAACGTCGGCGTGCATGATGGGTTTCGCAATCATCTGCCCGGACCTGGCATTCCAAATACGGGCCGTTCTCCCGCGGGATGCCGTGATTATCCTCTCCCCATCTGGACTGAATTCCGCATAGGTTGCCTTGTCATCATGGAGCATCGGTCCGGTCAACAAGCTGCCGGAACCGACGTCGAATATCCGGACGCTGCCGTCGGGCGATGTTGTCGCCACCAAGCGCTGGCCTTCCGGGCTAAACGTTAATTGACGAACATCTTCTGTGATTTGGAACTGACCGATGTCGTCGCCGGTGGCAGCGTCCCAAATCCATCCACCCTTACCGGTCCCGATTGCCATGCACCGTCCGTCTGGACTGAATTGAAGATCCCATAGGTAACCTGTTAACCGTTTTTTCGGCTTCACCAAAGGGTCTCCCGTCGCGACATCCCAGATTTGAGCCTCTAATCTGTCCGATACAGTGGCCAACCGGAGGCCGTCCGGACTGAAACGAACGATATCAACGAAACCTGATTGCCTTAGCGGCTTCGTCAAAGGCAGCCCGGTGCGAGCGTCCCATACTCTGGCTGTTCTGTCCCACGACGCCGTCGCCACCCGCTGCCTATCGGCGCTAAAGGCGGCGTGGCGGACATCATGCCCGTGTTTGAGCACCAGAGACCCCATGGGATTGGAGCAAAGCCGCCACACCACGGCTTCATTCCCATTCGCCAGTGTAAGCACCCGTTCCCCGTCAGGGCTGAACTGCGCGGTTCGCACTCGTGAGCCATGCTGAATGGGTTCGGTGAGCGGTTTCCCTGTGCGGACTTCCCATACTCGAGCCGATTTATCCGCCGCGCCCGTGAGGAGTCGAGATCCAGCGGCATTGAACTGGACAAAGGAAACCTCGTCGTCGTGCTTGAGGACCGGACTGACCGGTTCGCCAGTGCGTGAATTCCAAATCCGTGCGGTGTTGTCAAGCGAAGCTGTAGCCACCAATTCTCCACGAGCACTAAATGCGACGGCGATGGGGTTATGTCGATGCCGCAAGTGAACCGCTGCCCCCTTTCCTCGAATGTTCCAGATCACCGCCTCGCCACTTTGGAGTGTCACAAACCGCTCACCGTTCGGGCTGAATTGCGGGAATTGTGGTTGGTTGCTGTGCGGAAATGAAGCCGCCTCGGCCCCGTCCGAACAGGAAAAGATTCGAGCGGTGCCGTTGTCAATCGCTGCGGCCATTTCGATTCCATTCGGGCTGAAACGAACAAAATAGACCTCCGCGTTGTTTACAATGGGCGGGAGCAATGGCTCGCCGGTCACCGAATCCCAGAGCCGTAGCGTTCTGTCACGAGAACCGGTTACTACACGACGACCATCAGGACTGAAATCCGCAAATAGCACCGCTCCATCGTGTCGGAGTGAAAGCCCATTGGGCTGTCCCGTTTGCGCATTCCAGACTCTCGCAGTTCCGTCGACCGAAGCCGTGACCACCCTGCCGCCGTCTGGACTGAATTGTGCCCATTTGATTTCGGCGGTGTGACGCAAAGCTTCTCCGACGGGTTGACCCGTGTGGCTGTCCCATACTTGTGCGGTGCCGTCTCGGGAAGCTGTAACAATCCATTGACCGTTAGGACTAAACTGGGCCGAGTTAATCTTGCCGTCATGCCTTAAAGGAGGTGCGCTTGGCAGACAAAAATTGCGCGCACTAAGCGCGTTTAACAGTCGCTCGGCAACGACGCGATTCGTTGGGGCCTGCCGGAGAAGATGCGCCAAATAGGCAATGCCCCGAGCGGGACTGTCCGCGGCAAACATGCTTTCCGCGCGCTCGATTTCGACGCGGGTCAATGCCAGACGCGCGCGCTCAGCATTCTGTTCAGCTCGCTCGCGCTGGCGAGTAACCCGCAGAGTTATCAGGGGCGAACCAATCGCGATGACGAGCAAGAGAATCAGGGCCAAGCCTGCGGATACGGCCAGTGCCGGTTCGCGGCGGCACCACCGGACTGTTCTTTCGATTCGGCCGACCGGTCGGGCCCAGATCGGCTCGTGATTAAGAAATCGCCCCAACTCGTTTGCCACTTCCATTGCCGTCGCATAGCGCCGCGCCGGCTCCTTCTCCAAACACTTCAGGCAGATAGTTTCCAAATCGAACGGCACGTCCGAATTCACCAAGCGCGGCGCGGCTGGCTCGTTGTTCACCACCTGATGCACCGTGTCCGCGATGGTCGCACCTTGGAACGGCGGGCGGCCCGTAATCAGGTGATAGAGGATCGCACCCAGACCATAGACATTCGCTGCGGCGGGTGACCTTGTCGCCGAGCGAGCTGGCCTGCTCGGGCGGCATGCTGGTACGGGAACCGAGCATCTGGCGGAAAGCGTGAGGCTCGATTCGCCCGTCGGAATGACGCCAGCCCGAAGTCCGTCACGCGGTTGGTCGTTGACATCGACGAGCACATTCGACGGCTTGAGGTCGCGGTGGAGCACGCCGCCTTCGTGAGCGGCGTGAATGGCCTCCGCGATCCGCTCGCATAGGTCGCAGCACGCCTCGCGGACAAGGCTGACTGCGAATGAGCGTTGCGAGTGGGTCCATCCACAAAATCCATGACCAGAAGTGCTGGCCCTCGTGAACCCCAACTTCGCGAACCGCAACGATATTGGGGTGTTGCAGGCGGGCGTAGCGATGCCCTCACTCTTCAGTCGCCGCACCAACTCTTTGCTGGCCTGGGTGCCGGAAAGTATCGTCTTCAGCGCCACGATGCGATCGAGGCTCTTTTGTCGTGCGCGATAGACGATACCCATGCCACCGCGCGCAATTTCTTCGTGCAACTCGTAGTCGCCGAAATCCCGCCCCGCCACCTCCGCGCCGGAGGCACCAAGCGTTTCACGCGACGGCGAAGCCGCGCTTTGAGACGGAATTTCCTGTTCAGCGGGTCGAGCCAGTTTAAGCGCAGCATCCAACGCACAGCGTGGGCACAAGCCCTTAGGCTGACTCGGTGGGATGCCCATACCACACTCAGGACACCGAAATAAATCTGCTCCTGGGGCCTTCATTTACCTCATCGTGTTCGTATCACCAGCGAGTTTGTGCGCGTCGCGAAATGTCGCGTGCTTTCGCGAACTCAAGTTGCCGAGGACTAAAATTACGGCCCAGTGATAAGCCGGAAGAACTCAGAGTCGGCACCCAAGGGCAACCGCACATGACCTTGCCCGTCTGAGTCAGGGACATCAGTCCAGTCCGGGTTTTGGAGTGACGCACTGCGTTGCAGCTTCAACCCGGGCGTGCCATCCCAGTCGATTCGGAGTTCATTCCCAATACGTGTGAACGCCCTGATCCGCGGGGGTTCGTAAATGCTGAAGACGAGCAACCCAGATGCCCCGCGTGCCAGGCAGGCGAAGTTGCCGATGACATCCAAGTCCCATCCCGCGTCATCACCCGTACCCATGGGATACTGCGCGACCGGCATCGGATTGGTCGGGGCATCAACATTGAAGACCTCCAGTCCGGTGTATTCCCCAGCGATGAAAACCCGGCCTTGGACGACTTGCACCGCTTGGGCCCACCCAAAGGTCTGAAATTCTCCGATGGGATGTGGGTTGGCAGGATCGCTGACATCGACCACGGTGAGGGCTGTGTCTTCACCAACCACGTAGGCATATTCTCCGGACACGGCCACCCCGTAGCCTCTGCTGACGACATCGGTGACACCAAGCAATGCCGGATTACCAGGCCCGCTTAAACTGAATACCTGTAGGATTCCAATGCGTCCATCGTCGCCAACATTTCGCCATCCGGTTACGTACGCCCGGTCGCCTGCCACGGTGATCCCATTTGCGTGACCGTTGATGACATTCGTACCTGCGCTCACCGGAAGGGAAGGATTACTCACATCGATCACTTGCAATTTATTGCCCCCCAACAACTAAGCCAAGCTGCCCACGATTTCCAGCGCGCCAGGGCTTCCCGCCACCTCAAGGATGGAGCCGATGGGAGCGCAGCGGCTCGCGCCTATCGGATTGGTCGGCCTACTCACATCGACGATGTGCAACCCGGTAAACAGATCGGCGACATAGGCGAGATCTCCGACCACTTCCACGTCTTGCGCCCACCCTTCCGTTTCGTAAGTGCCCAATCGCGTGGGCTGGGCCGGATTGCTGAGGTCGATAATCTGCAAGCCAGCGAATGCATCTGCCACATAGGCGTAATTCCCAACTCTCCGCACGGCCTCGGCAAACCCACTTGTTTCGGCCCCGCTGAGGCGAATGAGATGGACTGGGTCGCTGAAGTCCACGATTTGGAAACCTCCCCATTGCGCGGCCACATAGGCACGATGGCCCACTACATGCAGACCGCCGTCGGCGCCATTCGATCCATAACCGTTGGCGACGAAAGCTCTGGTGCGGATTGGATTGGCTGGGTCGCTCAGATCAAACACTTCCAAGTCACCCACATACCGCGAGCCAATCCAGCGCAACCCGATCACCTGCGCATGATCCCCGGCGACTTCCACATGTTCAGCTGAACCGGTAGTGACATGCTCGCCGAGCAAAACCGGCTGCGCCGGATTGCTGACCTGAAGGGACTTCAGCGTGCCGATGTATTCTGAGCCATCCCAGGTTTGCATCGTAAGAAGAACAATATTGCCCGCCCTTCGCACGTCAGTGGCACGCAGATCCGTTCCATGCTGGCCGACAAGGACAAGATTGGTCGGATTACTCACGTTGAGGATCTTCAAGCCCGTGAACACATCCGCTACATAGGCGTAATCTCCCTGCACATCGACGGCCCGAGCAAAGGTGTTCGCATAACCACCCACCCGATGCGGATACGACGGATCGCTCACATCGATCACTTCCAAGCCCGCGCTCGAGTTCCCGACATAAGCGTAGTTGCCTGATACCTGCACGCACTGCGCGAACCCGTCGAGTTCGTGCCCGCCCAATCGTTCAGGATGGGCCGGGTCACTGACATCGATGATCTCCAGCGAGCCGGTTCCACTCCACTCCTGTAAGACGACATAGGCACGATTGCCTGCGACATAAACGGCCTCGGCGATTCGGCCCGTGGCAAATTCCCCCACCCGCCCGGGCATGGCAGGATTGCTCACGTCGAAAATGACCAACCCATTCCGCCCCATCGCCACGTAAGCGCGGTTGCTTACGACCATGACATCATGCGCCGGCCCACGCGCATATCCGGGCCATGCGCCTTTTAGCGTTAGTGCCACCTTATTGCTCTGTGCGCTCAACCCACCGGCGGCAAAAATCAGTAAGGACAGCATCACCAAGCCAGAACGGAGCAAGCTACTCCATGAGGGACATCTTGTTTGGCCCTGGTTGAGATGAGCAATAGGGCAACGAGTCAGTATTAACATGCTTACCTTCGGCTTTACGGTTGAGATCGGCCGCTACCTGCAAAGGGGAATCTACGGCGAAAGATTGCCTCCAATTCCGCCAAATTCAAAGCCACCTGTCTGAGTCCTTTTCACTTCACCATCCGCCTCATCATCTGCCGTTTGCCCGACCCGATTATTCAATCCAGTCCAGCACATCGATGTTCCTCATGCTCTACTCACCCTCGACGGGCACCATTTTCAGCGATGAATAAGGATGCGCCTGAGCCGAAGGTCTTTGAATTCCACTGTTGTTGTAGCGGAATTGGCCAGCGCGATCGCACCTGAGTGCGGTGCGGCTGGATCGGTGTCTTCCACGTCACACAGTATTTTGCCATCCAGAACGTGGATCAGTCGTGCGCCTGCGGCGAGAATGACACCTTCATGCCATTCGGAATCGATTGGAAGGGCATCGGCTTTGGCCCGGTAAAGCCGCTGCCTTGGTCGGTCAGCGCCGTTGTTCGCGAGGTTGCCAGTCTTGTTCGTGTAGATTTCAAACTCGTAGCCTCCCACGTCAAAATCTTCCAACTGATCAGCGCGGTAATAGATGCCGGAGTTGTTATGGGTGAGCCTGAAGCGAAAACAAAGTACGAAATCGCTGATGCTGGTGTCGCGCCAAAACAAACTACTGCCGTTGCCCCTTCCTGGGCGCGTCTGGTGTCCATAAATCACCCCACCTCGAACCGACCAGACGGCGGGATCAAAGTTCCATCCTTCGAGATCGCGGCCATTGAACATCTCGATAGCGTTGGTGCTAATCACGAATTGTCCCATTTTGCTCACCGCCAATTCCAGATCAATGCGGGTTGTTGCATCGGGAGGGGGCTGACTTAGACAGACTCGGCGGATGAAAAGCTGTGATGCACCAATTCCAATTCTAAAGTCAGCGCTTCCATTCTGCGAATTTATTAACCGAACGTTGGCGAGAGAAAATGTTGCCACTCGCCACTGCCGCGTGCCATGCAGACGAACCGCCGGCTTGTATTGGGTGAACGGCCCGTTCGTTCCATGATAGTCAATCGTGAAGAACCCTGATTCAGTGTCGAAGTATTCCACGGTGACGAGGAGTTGGTTGCCGCAAGCCCATTTGAAGGTTGGGTCAACGTAGAAATATCCGTAATTTACGGCCACATTGGTCGGTGAATTGAAGGACCTGCACGGCCACTCGCCCACCTCTGCGACCGCGCTACGTCCATCCGACACGTCCATATAGTAAAGGCCCGATTCACGGTTTGTGGGGCCAAGTTCGGCCACGACTTGGCTCGCCAATGAATAATCTGGCAGGGTCCTGGGATCCGCATTTTTGCTCGGATACCCAGGCAACGTGAGGCTGATCGTCCGGAAATAGTCTCTGGCGGCTTCCGGAAAACGGCCCATCCGCCGGAGCAAATCACATCGGTTCGACAGGATTTCTTTACGAATCGAGTGATGCGACGAGGCCAGCTCAATCGCCTTCGAGAAGTGCTGGTAGGCCTCATCCAGCCCGTTGGTTTTCTGCGTCATTACGGCCATCGCCCGCCAAAGAACTGGATTGGTCGGCTGCCGCGCAATAGCGTTCGCCAAGCCAAGGACAATCTCGTCATCATGACTGGATTTTGTGGGTTTCAGCGCCAAATCAATCAGGACTTGATCGGAGGCACCCAAGACAGCCTGCGTTTTAGCCCTGGCACGCTTCTCCCCCTGAGCCTTCTCTCTTGCCACGGTCCAGCCAAATGCTCCGATTAGTCCTAGAAGGGCCACAGCAAAGGTGGATGCTGCCAAACCCGGCCGACGCCGGCACCACCGGACTGTTCTTTCGATTCGGCCGACCGGTCGGGCCCAGATCGGCTCGTGATTAAGAAATCGCCCCAACTCGTTTGCCACCTCCATTGCCGTCGCATAGCGCCGCGCCGGCTCCTTCTCCAAACACTTCAGGCAGATAGTTTCCAAATCGAGCGGCACGTCCGAATTCACCAAGCGCGGCGCGGCTGGCTCGTTGTTCACCACCTGATGCACCGTGTCCGCGATGGTCGCACCTTGGAACGGCGGGCGGCCCGTAATCAGGTGATAGAGAATCGCCCCCAGGCCATAGACATCGCTGCGGCGGGTGACCTTGTCGCCTAGCGAGCTGGCCTGTTCGGGCGGCATGTAATTTGGGGATCCCAGCATCTGGCCGGAAAGCGTGAGGCTCGATTCGCCCTCGAGTTGACGCGCCAGCCCGAAGTCCGTCACGCGCGGTTGGTCGTTGACATCGACGAGCACGTTCGACGGCTTGAGGTCGCGGTGGAGCACGCCGCCTTCGTGAGCGGCGTGAATGGCCTCGGCGATCGCTTTCACATAGGTCGCAGCACGCCTCGCGGACAATGGCTCACTGCGAATGAACGTTGCGAGAGTGGGTCCATCCACAAAATCCATGACCAAGAAATGCTGGCCCTCGTGAACCCCAACTTCATGAACCGCAACGATATTGGGGTGTTGCAGGCGGGCGGCGGCGATGCCCTCACTCTTCAGTCGCCGCACCAACTCTTTGCTGGCCTGGGTGCCGGAAAGTATCGTCTTCAGCGCCACGATGCGATCGAGGCTCTTTTGTCGTGCGCGATAGACGATACCCATGCCACCGCGCGCAATTTCTTCGAGCAGCTCGTAGCCGCCAAAATCCTTTGTCACAGTCGCCGCGTTGGAAGTAATGCTCGCCCCAAGCAAGGGCCCAAGCGGACTCTGTTCCACAAACTCCTGATTCGTTCCTTGGGTGATTTCAAGAGCCCCTTCCAATGCACAACGTGGGCACAATCCCTTGGGCTGGCTTGATGGAATACCCACGCCACATGTTGGACAGCGAGACGGATCCGTTGACGGGGCTTTCATTTGGCAGTGGTGGCGACGAGTAACGCTTCTATCTGCTGTCTGTGATCACCAGGGCATCCGTCGGTTTGTCTTCGTCAGCTTCCACTTCATCCCATTCAGGGGAAATGTCTCGCAAAGATTGCGGAACATTTCCGATTACCGGCTGAGGATGGCCAGCAGGTTCCGAATCTCTGCGTCGATCTCCTCGGGGCGGCTCACCGTATTCGCGATTTCCTCGCGCACGATTTCCCGGTGCCGCTTCCGAATCCGGTGCACCGCAGAGGCGATGGTGCCCTCGGCCAGGCCCAACTGCGCACCGATGTCCGCGTACGAGGATTCACCGCGTTCGCCTGGTTGGATGTCCTTCAGCGCATCGAAGAGCATTGACTTCCCGTTCGCAGCGTATTCCTCGCGCAGATGCCGTGCTGCTTCGTCCATGACGGCGCGCGCCCAGCGCCGGTCGTAAAGCTCGTCGGGAGACAGGCCATCGACGGAAGCGAGCGCGTCACGCTCCTCCGTCTCGGCGTCGAGGGAGATCAGCGTTTTGCCACCACCGCGTTTTTGGGCATTGGCCCGATCCCGTTCATCGGAAAGAAAATGTTTCAGGAACGTGAGAAGAAACGAACGAAATCTTCCGCGCTGATCCTGCAGGTGCTCTAGCCAATCCCGATGAAGGAAGCGGCTGAGGAATTCCTGGGTGAGATCCTCGGCATCGTGCGCGCTGTAACCGTCGCGCCGGAGGTAATGGTAGATCGGCGACCAGTAGGTGCGGCACAAATGCTCGCGAGCCGCCGCCGAATCGGGCGAGTCCTTCTCCCGCGCGCTCCACACCATGGCCCAATGTGTCGTCGCGAAGATACGCCCAACTGGCTCGAACGACGGAGTCGGCTCTGAATCTGCCATGGTCTCGGGATGCTCCCTTCGATTCTTGGGCAATTCAAGCACCGTTTGGCAATCGCACGGATGCCGAATTACATCTGACGAACGAAACCTGACTAACAGGTTCCAATCACACTGCCGTGGCCGAGATAAGTTTACGATTGACGGCACGGGCATCGGCTGAATTTTGTTTCTCCAGCTTCGTTCCTTGACTCATTACCAAGAACGCGGGCAGGGCGCGGATTTTGGTGTCGCTGGCATGCACCAGACGGCGCCAAATCGGCCGGTCGTTCGCTGCCCGCTCTTCCGTGAAGAAACCAACATCTAAAAATCGTTTGGCGGTGCTGGGGAATTGCCGATATTTCAACGCCGCATCGGGATTTGATCGAACGGAAGAAAAAGACGCTTGTGCCACTTCTTGTGCCACTACGACGACTTTCTCGAGGTCAGGATGCCGGAGCGCAAGATGTGCATTGGATTCAATATTTACAGGGATTCTAATACGATCCGCGTAACTGCGAGAAATAGCCAGAAATGGGAAAAAACTGAATCCCAAACCTCGGGCGATCTCCTTGATGGCTCGGCCGGTTTTGAGGAACTCCACCGCCCGTTTCATGCGCAGTTCCGTCAGCCAGAGATGGGCAGCCTTCAAGAACCGGTCGCGAATGTAATGCTGAAGAGTTCTCGCACAGCATCCGACCTTGGCCGCCAGCTCGGCGACGCGATATCTCGCAAGGAAGGCGAGTTCCTCCCAGTCTACGATTGCATCCAATCGACTGTTCATCGGTTCACTTCTCCGCTGGCATCAAGGTGTTTGACACCGACCGCTTCGCTGAGGTTGTCTGATTTTCTTCCACGTCGAAGCATGTTGTCCGTGACGCCAAGCCACCGCGCCTCAGCATCGTAAACACAGAAAGCGGCAGCCAGGGGCCAATGCCAATGATCGCTTCATTGAGGCATACGAATGCGTTCCCTGATTTCTTACAAAAAAACTTCAACTATTCTTGGACTGCGGCCCTGGCGTCCGTTAGCTGCGGCCGAAATCAGAGCCGATTGTATTTCAGTTACACCGGCACAGGCGGAGAGGCGCGTAGGAATGCCTACGCGCATGAATCCAGAGCGAAGAGAGTTTCTCAGCCTGACGGTCGCCCCAGCGCGGCTCACGATGCAGGAGTCGGCGTGGTATCTCGGATTCGCAGCTCACGACATCCCGATTCTGATCCAATCGGGGCTGCTCAAGCCGCTTGGGAATCCGCCGCGACACGGAACAAAGTATTTCGCTTCCAGTTGTCTCTGTGTGCCAGCGACACCCGGGACCGCCGAAATTCCGATTTACTCACGCCATGAATCATCCCGAAACAAGCGTGCAGCCGGCGGCCATTATCTCGCTTCAGCGTTGGTGTGCCGCTGTCGGGATCTCTGATGTCACCGCCTGGCGTTTTCGAAAGCGCGGCTGGCTCAAAACCATCAATATCGCCGGCCGGGTCTACCTGACCCATGAGGCGGCCCGTGAGTTCTCCCGGCGAGCGCAGGCCGGTGAGTTCGCGCGAAACCATCCGGTGCCCGCGCCGCCGTTCAAACGGTGATGGCATGGAATCCGTGCAACGAGAGGAACATGGCGAAAGTCCCACACAGCCTGCGTCCGACGCGCCGTTGAACCAGCCAAGTGGGGGCTTGCGACTATGGGCAAACGGGATAATCTATCGGCCATGAGCTATCGAACACTTGAGGTGGAGTTGGAGAACGGCACGGTTCGACCAAGATCCGCTGAGACGCTTCCAGTGCGTTCCTTGGCTCTCCTTACTTTGCTCGATGCACCGCTCCCCTCTGTCGCCGTGACCTGCTCAGACCTGGCCGACCGTTGGGCCAGTCTCGATCGGCTCCCATCCGATGAGGCCAAATCCTTCGCCGACGACCTTGAATCCTCGCGGGCGCCACTCCAACTCCCCAAGTCCGCATGGGAGTAGTGCTCGATACCTCCATTTTGATCGCGGACGAACGCGGCAAGTTTGACATGCCGCGGCTCCTCCGGGAATTCCCCGGCCAGCAACCAGTCCTCGCGATGATTACCGCTTCCGAATTGCTCCACGGGGTGGAGCGGGCCCAGGATCCACAGAGACGGACCCGCCGCCAGATTCATGTCGAGCGCATCCTTACCTCGGTTTTGATTCCACCGTTTGACCTCGCCCAAGCCCGGGTTCATGCCCGCATCTGGGCCGAACTGGAGTCGCGAGGCGAAACGATTGGCGCGCACGATCTGCTCATTGCCGCAGCGTGCCTTGCGCTCGGCCACGACATAGCCACACTGAATGCCTCTGAATTCAAACGCGTGACCGGACTGCGGGTAATTGATGCCTCCGGCTATCGCACTCCCTGAACGCTCCAAAGACGATCGTTCGTTGACCGTCGAACGCCTTCCATCGACTCGACCAACAAGGTGAACGCCCACCTCGGTGGACCAGTGCCTTGTGCCCAATCCCACACGACCGGATCCCGACCAATCGTCGTCACCATCGCGCCTAAAATTTTTGCTACACTTTTTGCGACAGTTTTACTGTCACAAACGACCGTCTCCATCGCTCACATCGAGCTCGAATCAAAATCGCTAGAAGTGCGTTTCAACCAATAACCACAGGGAATTCATTCGTTTAAACAGAATCGAGAAGCGGCCTTCTGAAAGCAACAGGGCGGGAATCCTAAGTCTGGCGTGTCTGCCATTCCACCACGCGCGCATGCGATTCGCCGGTCGACATCCCGGGACCAACCATGTGGCGCCACAGATACACCAATCGTCCGGACGTCCGCAAGCGCCCGGTTGATGCGATTCCCGGACGCTCGGCGATGCCGGCCACCAGCGTCTTACCCTCTCCTCGGGAGGAGAGGGCCAGGGTGAGGAGCGAATCGCAAACGCCATACGGCGTGCCCGCTGTATGGGCCATGAACCGGCCACGCAGGTAGGGCCGGCGCTCCCGTCGCTCAGCGCTACGGCGGGCCGAAGCCGCCGCCAGCCAGCGGTCCGCAAGGAAGTCCGCACCGTCGGCGCGCTGCGGAGAGCGCGCCCTACCCTGCGCCAGGAATGCCCGTTTGCCCATTCCGGGGCGTCGTCTACATTGCGCCGTTCGTCGCAATGGATCTGCAGCAAAAACTCGCCATCCTCGCGGATGCCGCCAAATATGACGCCTCATGCGCCAGCAGCGGCGGGGTTAAACGAACCTCACGCGGCGGCCCGGGCGTCGGGTCGGTCACCGGCGCCGGCATTTGCCACAGCTTCACCCCGGACGGGCGCTGCGTTTCGCTGCTGAAAATCCTCCTGACCAACTACTGCACCTACGATTGCCTCTACTGCGTCAACCGCGTCTCCAGCGATGTGCCCCGGGCGCGGTTCACGCCCGACGAAGTCGTCCAGCTCACCCTGGATTTCTATCGCCGGAACTACATCGAAGGGCTGTTCCTGAGTTCCGGGATTATCCGCAACCCGGACTACACCATGGAACAGGTCGTGGCGGTCGCCCGCACGCTGCGGGTGGAGCACGGCTTCAAGGGCTACATCCACCTCAAGACCATTCCGGAGGCCAGCCAAGCCTTGATTGACGATGCGGGTCGTTACGCCGATCGCATCAGCATCAATATCGAACTTCCGCGCCCCGCGGATCTCACCCAGCTGGCGCCGGAAAAGAACACCGAGCGCATTCAGCAGGCCATGGGGGCAATTAAGGAACGCATTGACTCCAGTGCCGACGATCGGAAGCGCGGCGCGAAGGATGCCGGGTTTGCAGCCGCTGGGCAGAGCACCCAGATGATCGTCGGGGCGACGGACGCTCCGGACCACGCGATTTTGCAGCAGGCGACCACGCTCTATTCGAAGTTCAAGCTGCGCCGGGTTTACTATTCCGCGTTCAGCCCGATCCCGAGCGCATCCCGCAAGCTGCCGCTGGTCGCTCCGCCGCTTGTGCGCGAGCATCGGTTGTATCAGGCCGATTGGCTGCTGCGCTTCTATGGATTCAAAGCAAATGAGATCACCAACGAGTCTGTGCCCAACCTGGATCTGCGCATCGACCCGAAGCTCGCCTGGGCCCTCCGACATCGGGAACGCTTCCCAGTCAACCTGAACAAGGCTCCCCGCTACCTGCTCTTGCGTGTGCCCGGCTTGGGGGTCAAGACGGTGGATCGCATTCTCCAGGCCCGCCGGTGGTCCAGCATCCGGTTGGCGGACTTGATCCGTCTGCACGTCCCGGTGAAGAAGGTGCTGCCCTTCATCGAAGCCGCTGACCACCGCCCAGGACGTGAATTGGACGGCGATGAGTTGCTGGGCCGCTTCCTGCCCCCGCCCGAGCAGATGGACCTCTTCGCCGCGGCGGAGCCGTCCGTGTTGAATGGTCAGCTGTGAAACAAGTGGTCATCGAGCCAACCTTCGCAGGGTGGCAACGGGCTGCCCGGGAATCCCTGCGGGCGAACCTACCACCTGGCGAAGTCGCCTGGAGTTCGGCGGAGTCGGAACCTTCGCTCGGCCTCTTTTCCCCGCTGAATACGCCCGCACCGCCGGCGCAGGACATCTCGCCCAACGAAGGGGACGCGGTGACGCCAGCCGTGTTCCGCGTTCCGGCAGCTTTCCTGCAAACCGCGCGCATCGTCGCGCTCCACTCGGATGAGTCCAAATGGGCCGCGCTCTACCGCGTGCTCTGGCGCCTGACTCACGGCGAGCGAGAATTGCTGGAAATTCCCACGGATGCCGACGTCATCGCTTTGAACCACTACGCCAAGGAAGTGCACAAGGATGCCTACCGCATGCGCCAATACATCCGCTTTCGCGAGATAAAGCTCGAAGACGAGTCGTGGTTCGTAGCCTGGTACGAACCGCAGCATGACTCGGTGCAATTGAACCAGGGGTTCTTCATCGACCGATATGCCAACATGCGCTGGAGCATCCTGACCCCAAAGCGCTGCCTGCACTGGGACGGGGTGAAGGCTCGAGTTAGCGCGGGGGTGGATAAATCTGAGGCGCCCGCTCACGACGCAGTCGAATCGCTTTGGGTTACTTATTACTCGAGCATCTTCAACCCCGCCCGCGTGAAGGTGCACGCGATGAAGGCGCAGATGCCGGTCCGCAATTGGAAAAACCTTCCGGAAGCCCGCGCCATCGGCTCCTTGCTGGCGAACGCGCCGCTGCGCGTGGACTCCATGATGCAACGCAGCGACGCGGACCGGGTGCGGGACGGCGATTACTCCGTGGCCCAGCCGCCACGGACGGACGATTGGCACGTGCTGCGTGAAGCCGCGCGAGGTTGCCGGGCGTGTCCGCTCTGGAAAAACGCGACCTGCACGGTGTTTGGCGAAGGCCCGCTGAATGCGCGAATCGTGCTCGTCGGCGAGCAGCCGGGCAATGACGAGGACCAGGCGGGACGCCCCTTCATCGGCCCGGCCGGGCAACTCCTCAATCGTGCGCTCGCGCAGGCGGGTATCGATCGCCTGCAGCTCTACCTCACCAACGCGGTCAAACATTTCAAATGGGAGCCGCGCGGCAAACGGCGCATTCACCAGAAGCCAGGCCGAAGCGAGATCGTCGCCTGCCACCCATGGCTGGAGGCCGAGCTCAATTTGCTCCGCCCGCAATTGACTGTTGCCCTCGGCGCGACGGCCGCGCGTTCGCTGTTCAACGAAGAGATGCGCATCACCGAGCATCGCGGCCAAATTCTCCCATCGCCCCACGGGAACACGCTGGTCACCGTCCATCCGTCATCGCTCCTGCGCCTGCCACCCGGCGTTCCGTTCGAGCCCGAATTCCAGAAGTACGTCGCCGAGTTGAAGCAATTGAAGATCTAAATCTGGGCCATCGCGGCCCGTTGATCCCGCCAGGCAACCCTGCGCGTTGCTCGAACCGCGCGCCGCTTGGCCACCCGGGGCAGTCCTCGTTGAATTCTTCGCCGCTCGAAAACACGGTTGGCTGGCAATCATCCATCCGAGCGCTTCCGAAAGTTTGTAACAATCGGCTCCACTTTCGGTAGCAGGCACTGAACACGCTCGCTTCGTTGGCGGGCCACTCAAACACAAAACAAACAAATTCCAAAAGGAACCATGAACCGTCCCATCCAACGCTCGTCAAAACGCGGCCAGCTCCGGCCGCTGCTCGCCGTTATCGGAATCGCGCTCAGCTCGCTCTCCGCCTCCGCGGGGAACCCGCTGAAAGTTCTGCCGCCGAACTCGCATCCGTACGGCAGAAGCTACGCCGAGTGGAGTGCAGCGTACTGGCAGTGGCTCTTTGCGCAGCCGCTGGACGGCCACCCGGGGTTGGACACTCCGGAGTTCGACGTGCGGGACGGCCAAGCCGGGCGGGTTTGGTTTCTCACGGGGCCCTTCGGAACCGTCGAGCGGTACGTCACCATCCCGGCGAACACGGCGCTGTGCGTCTCCCTGGTGAACGTCGACTCGTCCACCTTGGAAGAGCCGCCTTTCTATGGCGCGACCGCAGCCGACCAACTGGCAATCGCCAACGGGTTTGCGGACTACATCACCGATCTTTCGTTCACTGCGGACGGCCGATCGCTGCGCAACCTCGACGATTTCCGGGTGACCTCGCCCCAGTTCAGTTTTACGGCACCGACGCCGTGGCTCTTCGGGGCGACGGGTGGAACCGGCACGGCAACCGGCGTGGGCTATTTCGTGATGCTCGCTCCGCTCCCGGTGGGCCGGCACACGATCCATTACACTGCGGCGTTCAAATTCTCTGACGCGCCGGAAGACTACATCGGGGTCGAAATGACCTACAACATCACGGTGCGACCACCGGGCAAGGGCCCGGGTCACGAAGACGGCGGTAACGACTGTCCGTGATCAGCTCCTGACTAGGACCAACCGGTTGGACCCACCCGGGCTGACCGGTTATTTATTTTGTCGAGCCCGACCATGGCGCATGAACTCTGGCCGACCCAAGGCTGGAGTTGAGATGGGCCCGCGCCGACGGGCACACCGGAGACCCGCTCAGTCGCCGGACTCGGCGGCTTCCGGGTGTTTATGCGCAGCGATAATCTTCTGCTCCTGCTCCCGTGGCATTTCTTCGTAGTGGCTGAACCGTTCTGTGTGAATGCCGCGCCCGCCGGTCAGGGACCGGACCACGCTGGCGTATTTATAGAGCTCCATCTGCGGCACGTGTGCCTTGACGATCGCGTAGCCATCGGCGCCATCGGTGCCGGTGATGCGCCCGCGCCGGCCGCTGAGGTCGCCCATGACCGGTCCCAAATGATCCTCGGGCACGCGCACCTCGATCTCGTAGATCGGCTCGAGCAAGCGCGGCCGCGCCTTGAGAAACGCCTCCCGGAACGCGGACTTGCCGGCAATTTGGAACGCGATGTCCTTGGAGTCGACCGGATGCATCTTGCCGTCGTAAAAATCCACCTTCACATCGGTCACGCGATACCCCGCGACGACACCTTCCGTGCAGGCGGACATGACGCCTTTCTCCACGCTCGGCACGAACGATCGATCGACATTCTGGCCGGTGAGCGTCTGGACGAATTCCACGCCGGCATTGCGCTCCTTCGGCTCGATGCGCATCCAGACCTCGGCGAATTGGCCGGCTCCGCCGGTTTGTTTTTTGTGACGATACTTCGATTCGGCCGGCGCCTGAACCGTTTCGCGGTAGGGAATGCGCGGCTCAATCATGTCGAAATCGACCTTAAAGCGGTGCTTCAAGCGGTCGGCCACCACCCGAAGATGCAGCTCGCCCTGGCCGCTGACGACCGTTTGGTGCAACTCGGAGTCGACATGGAAGAGGAACGTCGGATCCTCCTCGTGGAGCGACGCCAGGCCACTGGCCATCTTGTCCTCCTCGCCCTTGGTCTTGAGTTGGAGGGCGACATGGATGTTTGGCGTGGGGTATTTGGCCTTCGGCAGCGTGACGATGCGCTTTGGTGAGCACAGCGTGTTGCCGGTGTGGGTGTCCTTCAGCTTGACCGTCGCTCCCAGATCGCCTGGCCCCAGATCCGCCACCGGAGTTCGCGTGTGCCCGTTGAGCACGAAGATCTGCCCGACGCGCTCGGTGCATTTGCGATCGGCATTGTAAAGATCCATGCCGGCATGGACGTGACCCGAGTAAACGCGGAAATACGACAACTCGCCGAATTGCGCTTCGCTCATGGTTTTGAACACGTACGCGGCGGGATCAGTGCCGTTCAGCGCGACGTCGATCTCCCGCCCGGCCAGGTCGATGCCGGCGACGTGCTCCCGGTCAACCGGCGAAGAGCCGTATTTGGCAATGAAATCCATCAGCCGCGCGACCCCGACGTTGCCGGCCGCATTGGTCACAAAAAGCGGAATGATGGCCTGTTTTTGCACGGCGGCGTGCTCGCCCGCCCGCAACTGCTCCTCGGTCAGGCTGCCCTGCTCAAAAAACTTCTCCATCAAGGCGTCGTCCGCCTCCGCCGTCAGCTCGATCAATTCCTTGTGCAACTGCCCGACCCGCTCCTTCAAAGCCCCGGTCGCGGGCTCTTCCGTGAATTTGCCGCTCCCGTCGGTCGCGTAAGTGACGACATCGCTGCGCAGGACGTCCAAGGTCCGGTTGAAGCCCGGCCCGGGGTTCAGCGGCAGGCTGAGCGGAAACACCCGCGGCCCGAACCGGGCGCGACACGCCGCCAACACCGCATCGAAGTCCACGTTCTCCCGATCCAGGCCATTGACCACTATCATCTTGGGCAACGCGAACTGCGTCGCATACCGCCAGACCTGATCCGTGCCGACGCCAATGCCATGCCCCGCGTGGATGACAACGAGGGCGAAGTCACCCACCCGCAGCGCCCCGAGGCCTTCCGAGATGAAGTCGAGGTAGCCGGGCGTGTCGATGACGTTAAACTTCCGCCCCAGCCATTCGGCATGTAGCAACGAGGTGTGAATGGAAATGCGGCGCTCGATTTCGTCGTCGTGGAAATCCGACGCGGTCGTCCCCTGCTCGATGGACCCCATGCGATTGATGACGCCGGCGCACGCCAGCATGGCTTCCACGAGAGTCGTCTTGCCGGCGGACGCGTGGCCCACGACAGCGAAGTTTCGGATGTCTCCAGGTTGATAGGCTTTCATAGCTTCATTTCCGATCTGCGTTGCGTTGCGGAACATCAGGGTCTAGCCAAGGCCCACCCGGCTTCTCGTTTTTGGACCTTCCCCCAACAGATTTTGTTCGCGCGTCCATTGGACCAGTTGATCCGCCGACGCGCCGGGCGCATCCAACAACACGTTATGCCCGGCCGACCAGATGACGCGGTGGGACCGGTAACCCGGACAATGGCATGGCAGCCAGCGCAGGACCGCCGGCCAGGGCACAATGGGATCCACCGCACCGGTCAAAAGGTAAACCGGCCAGCGAACCGTCCGGGCCAGGCTGCGGAGATCGTCGTCGTGGATGAGGCGATAGCGGCTGGTGATGGCGAGGCGATCGGTGGGGTGCACCCGGCGGGCCACAAACAGATCGAGCTCCGACGGGTCGAGCCCTTCCGCACGGCAACGGCGGCGGGCCCAGCGGGCATAATTGCCGCAGGCCCAAGCAAGCCACCGATGAGGAATTCCGCGGCTGAACCGGTGCGCCCAGCGAACGCCCCATGGGCACGGGTGCCGCACAAACCCACCGGCCAGCATCAGGCCACTGGGTTGAAAGCCCGGCGAGCCGTCCGGACCCGGACTCGCCCGGGTGCCGCGCTGCGCCTCGGGCACTGCCGCGCCAGCGCCCACAAAACCTGCGACGAAAAGGATTCGCCCAGCCACCAGCCCTCGCGGATCCCGAGGCGTTCGAGTTCCGCCAGCACGCCCCGGGCATAATCGTCCAGGGTCCAATCCACCCGGCGCGGGTAGCAGAATTCCACCAGACGACACCGTCCGCGCAGCGCATGCCGGAACGGCCCCAGCAACGTCCAGTCGCCGTGCAATCCTGGCAGATAGATCAGCGTGGGGGCGGTGGACGACCCGCCCTCCGCCGGGTGCACGCGGCAGCGTAGCTCACTGTCTTCAGCGGTCAGCGATGTCCACCCGGAGCAATTCACCGCCGCCATCAGACAAGGTCGCCCGGTTTCCGGCAATGGGAGAAACGGCACCAAATCTCGATCATCCTTTCGCTCGACACGGTCCGCGCCATTTCGGAATCATGCGGGGGATCGACTATGAAAGCGCCCAAGCCATTGACGGCTGCCCTCGTTCTCCTGGCGGCACTTCCAATCACTTCCCCCGGACGTGTCGCCGCGCAGGAGCCCGGCCCCAAATTTCTGCCCGGCACGACGCCGTTGACCCAGGACGGCGATTTGTCGGAGCAGATGGTGGCTGGAGCCGACAAGTTCCTCATGCGGCAGCTGGAGGGCTCAGTGCAGGCGCGGACCAACCATTGGCGGCGTAACTTTACTTCACCGGCAGCCTACGCGGAGTCGGTGACAGCGAATCGGGAGCGGTTCCGAACCTTAATCGGCGCCGTGGATCCCCGGCTTCCGATCGGGCAGCTCGATTACCTCGGCAGCAGCCTGGCGCCCGCCAAGGTCGCGGAGACGGACCGGATCAAGATTTTCGCAGTGCGCTGGCCGGTGTTTGATCGAGTCAACGGCGAGGGTCTGTTGCTGCAGCCGAAAGGGGAAATTTTCGCCCGGATCGTCGTTGTGCCGGACGCGGATCAGACACCGGAAGTGATCGCGGGCCTCGCCTCGGGGTTGCCGCCGGAAGGCCAATATGCCCGGCGGCTGGCCGAGGCCGGCTGTTTGGTTCTGGCGCCGACGCTGGTCAATCGTCAGGACACCTACTCCGGCCATGCGGGGATCAACCGATTCACAAACCTGCCTCATCGGGAATGGATCTACCGGCAGGCCTACGAGGTCGGGCGCCACATCATCGGCTACGAGGTGGAAAAAATTCAGGCCGCCCTCGACTGGTTTCAGTCGGATGCAACCAACAAGCCGGCAGCGGGGCCGCGGGCCCAACCCCTGGGCGTGGCGGGTTACGGCGAAGGGGCTCTGCTGGCATTTTACGCAGCCGCCGTGGATCCGCGCGTCGACGCCGCCCTGGTCAGCGGCTATTTCAACGCCCGGGAGCAGGTCTGGGACGAGCCCATCTATCGCAATGTGTTCCGGCTGCTGACCGAGTTTGGGGACGCCGAGATTGCCGGGCTGATCGCGCCGCGGCAGCTGGTGGTGGAATACAGCGAGTCGCCCCGCATCGACGGCCCGCCGAAAGCACGAGCCGGTCGCAGCGGCGCGGCCATCGGGCGCTGGCAGACGCCGGATTTCAATTCCGTGGACGGCGAGATCGGGCGGGCGAAGGATTCGCTCAAGGGTTTCGCCGATTGCGTGCGGCTGGTGCATGGCAACGAGGGCACCAGCGTCGGTCCCCTGGGGCCAAGGGCGCTGGAGGTCTACCTTGAAAAACTCGGCGGCAAGCCCCGCCCGCTCCAGCCGGTCGGGGCGGTGCTGAGCGACGCGCGCGGCAAGGCGTTTGATCCCGAAGCGCGCCAGAAACGCCAGGTCGCCGAGTTGGTCGAGCACACGCAGGAGCTTCTGCGGGCCTCGCAGCGGGACCGCAACCGCACTTTTTGGGGCTCGATCACTTCGAAAACCGCGGAGGCCTGGACCGAGGAGGTCAAGGCCCGCCGGACGCATCTCTGGGACAATCTCATCGGGCGCTTCCCCAAGGCCAGCCAGCCGGCAAACCCGCGCTCGCGCCAGATCTACGATCAGCCCAAGTGGACCGGCTACGACGTCATGCTGGATGTCTGGCCCGACGTTTACGCCTGGGGCGTCCTGTTGTTGCCGAAGGATCTCAAGCCGGGCGAGCGCCGGCCCGTGGTGGTGTGCCAGCACGGGTTGGAAGGGGTGCCGGCGGATACGATCACGGAAGACCCGAATTCCCATGCCTATTCGGCCTATCACGCCTTCTCGGCCCGCCTGGCGGAGCGCGGCTTCGTGGTCTTCGCTCCACACAATCTTTACCGGGGCCAGGACAAATTCCGGATCCTGCAGCGGAAGGCCAACCCGCTCGGAGGATCGCTCTTCTCGATCATTCTCGCCCAGCACGACCGCATCCTCGACTGGCTGTCCGCCCAGCCCTTCGTTGACCCGGACCGCATCGGCTTTTACGGGCTCAGCTACGGCGGCAAGACAGCCATGCGCGTGCCTTCCCTGCTCGATCGCTATTGTCTCTCGATCTGTTCGGCGGACTTCAACGAGTGGGCGGTCAAATGCGCGACCGTCGACTCGCCCTACAGCTACCTCTACACCATTGAATACGACATGTATGAGTTCGACCTCGCGCATCAGTTCAACTATGCCGAAATGGCGGCGCTGGTCGCGCCCCGCCCATTCATGGTCGAGCGCGGGCACGACGATGGCGTGGCACCGGACGAGTGGGTGGCGTTGGAGTATTCGCGGGTGCGTCGGTTCTACGACAAGCTCGGCCTCGGCGCGCGCACGGAGATTGAGTTCTTCAACGGACCGCACACGATCAACGGCGAGGGCACCTATCGATTCCTGCACCGGCACCTCAACTGGCCGGAGCCCAAGTGAAGACCGGCGAACGTGGCCTTCCCATGAACTGCTGCCCGAAGGGGCTTTCATGCCAAGCAGAGACGCGCCTTATGGAGTGCGCCGCGAAACGGCGCTGTGGATCCTCGCCCCCGGTGAAAGCGGCGTTTCACGCCGCACTCCACAGCGCTGCCGCGCCGGTGGAGCAGTCCGCCGTTCAGGGCCCCAACTCACGTCGTTTTTGGAGCTCTCGCCACTCCATGAAGCGGAAGGCAGGGCGCCCTGCCCTGCAGACTGCCGGCTGGCGGCGGAGCGCCAGCCCTGCCTGATTTTTAAGTTAGGATTCACGACTTACGATTTCGGATGGCCCGACTTGGAAATCAACAATCAACAATCAACAGTCACAAATCACCCGCACGTTGTCTGACCGCCTCCTCCAATCAGCGAAGATCGTCATCGCGCCCGCCTGGCGCGACCGCCTCCAACGCCACGGCCTGACCACAGTCGAAGGCGTCTACCAGGCAGCCGGCGACGCAGTCACCCGGAGCGGCAGCACCGAAGTGCGCCGCGTGACGGTGCCGGGCGACAACGCGCGGCCTGCCGTCGTGTTGTTCATCAAGAAGTACTGGGCCCACCGCGCCGGCCAGCTTTGGAGCGGTTTTTTTCGCGGCACATTTTTCGGCCGCTCGAAGGTGCGCCAGGAATTCGAGAACCTGGCCCGCCTGCGCGAGTGGGGTCTGGACGCCCCGGAGCCAATCGCCTATGGCGAGGAACGACGAGGCCGCTTTCTCGTTCGCTCGTTCCTGATCAGTGCCGGGATCGAGGACCCGGTGGCGCTGGACATCTTCATCCGCGATCGGCTGGCGCACGAATCGGGCGCAGTGGCCGGGGCCCGCCGCCGCCAGCTGATCGACGCCCTGGCCGAGGCCACGCGACGGCTCCATGCGCAACGGTTCGTGCATCACGACTATTTTTGGCGAAACATCATCCTGCGCGGCGGCCACCTGGATCACTTCTGGTTGATTGACGCCCACAAAGGGCGCCTGTGGCGGCCAGGGGAGGAGACGGCGGCCCGCGCAACGGACCTCGCATCGCTCGACGCGCCGGCCATTCCCTATTTCCGTCGCACGGAACGCCTGCGTTTTTTTCTCCAGTATCGCGGCGTGAAGAGGCTGGGTCACCAGGACCGCGCCCTCCTGCGGGAAGTGCTGCGCCGCGCCGCCCCACTTCGGGAAAAACAGCTGCGCCGGGTCGAGACGGCTGGCCAGGTCCGCGGCCCATGAGCGCCCCGCCGCGAGCCCGGCTCCCCGCTACTCGTTGAAGTAGATCTTCACGTTCTTCGTCGCCCGCCCCGCAGCGACAATGTCGATCCGGCCGTCTCCATTCAAATCCGCCAGGCACAGATCTTCACAGGCCATCTGATTGTCGTCGACCAGCGTCGAGGTCCACTGGCGTCCGCTGGAGTCCGGAGTGAACAACTTGATCCCAACCTTCACTCCGGGTTTGCCCATTGCGCGCCAGCCCACCACGATTTGGTCCCGCCCAATACCCGCGAGATCGCCACACGCCAACGCGTGCCCGTCGACCAGACTGGAATCGAGCACCTGGCGCGTCCAGCGCGCTCCCGGAGTCGTGGGCTCGTAATAGGCGACCAGGTTCGTCCCGTGCATGGGCTCGACGGTGGCGAAGAATCGCGCCCCGCCCAGGCGGCCAAGCCGAACCTCACCGGCCCCGCCGCTCTCCGTTCCGGATAACTGCGTGAACTTGGTCCCGTCGCCCACCCGATCGACCAGAAATACTCCCTCCTGGCTGGCTACCAGCAGTTCCTCTTCCGGATCAGGATCCCACTGGACCGGATCGAAGTTGTGGGTTTTGTGCAGCGCCGTTTCGAATGGAGTCGTCGTCCAGTTGGTCCGGCCCGGGATTGCCGGTGGGCGATACGCGACAAGCCTCACTCCAATGCCTTCACCCGAAGTTTTGTTTCCGCGACCGTGTAAGGGAAGCATGAACAGATCGAAGCCGTTTCTGGAATTTCGCACCCATCGCATGCGGTGCACGGTCGGCTCGTGGGGCAGAGTCACTGCGGTCCATGGTTGCTTCCGATCGGGAGTCGGCACCAAGGAAAAGACCGCGCCACTGTTGATCGTGTCGCCGGGGTTCCAACCCGCGCCCACCGCGATTTCGCACGAGCCATCCCCATCCACATCCCGCGCGGCGAGACAGACGTGGTCCAGCGCGGTTAAACGTTCGGCGAGCACGTGCTTCTTCCAGGAGGGATTTTCGTACCAGACGAAGGCCCGCTTGTCGGCGAGCAGCACGTCGGGTTGACCATCTCCGTTCACGTCGGCCACCGCGACGCCGTAGCCGATCTCGATTTGCGAATCAATTTCGGCGTGGCGAAACGGGCCGGCGGCCCCCACCCCGGCGGGAACGAGCCCAAACAAGAACAACGGCACCAGGCAGGCGGCCAGTCGACAGTGCGGTTCGGTTGTAGTCATGGCAGAAGGGTTCATTTGGGATCACAAGTAGACCCGCGGCGTGAAAACGCGAGCGCGAAAATCAGTCAAGCCGCCGGAGCGCGGGGCGCGAGGAAGGGCTCGACACGGGCGCGTCCCCACCGTCACCATGTCACGGCATGAGCTTTCTGGCTCCTTTGTTTGCGCTCGGCGCGCTGGCCGTGGCCGCGCCGATCATTTTTCACCTGATCCGGCGAACTTCGCGGGAAAAATTCAGGTTCAGCTCCTTGATGTTCCTCCAGCCGACGCCGCCGCGGATGACGCGCCAAAGCCGGCTGGAGAACTTGTTCCTCCTGCTGCTTCGCTGCCTCGTGCTTGCCCTGCTGGCGCTCGGCTTCGCGCGGCCTTTTTTCCAAAAGCAGATGGGCTCGGAGCTCGACAGCGGAGCCGGCCGGCGAGTTGCCATTCTCGTCGACGTCAGCGCTTCCATGCGCCAGAGCGGCCTGTGGAATGACGCCATCGCCAAGGTCGACGCCGTCCTCCGCACCACCACTCCCGCCGATGCGGTGGCCTTGCTCGCCTTCGATCAGTCCGTCCGTCCGCTGGTCAGCTTTGAAGAATGGGCCAGGCTGGGCGCCCCCGATCGGGTGGCGCTGACCCAGAAGCGCCTGGCCGAAACGACCCCGGGCTGGCGGTCCACCCATCTGGGCCACGCGTTGGCCAGCGCCGTCGAGGCGGTGGAGGACATCAGCGGGCGGGATCCGCAAAAGCCCGCGGTGGCGGCCCGCAAGATCATCGTCATCACGGACGCCCAGGAAGGCGCGCGCCTCGATGGGTTGCAGGGCCTCGAATGGCCGCGCGGGCTGGAGGTGGAGTTGCAGCCGGTGAAGCCCGCCAAGGTGACCAATGCCGGCCTCCACCTCGTCGCCGACGCGGATGAGCGCGAGCGGATCGTCGAGACGGGGCTCAAGGTTCGCGTCAGCAACTCCAGCAATTCCCGGCGCGAACAATTCAAGGTCGGGTGGGCCCAGCCCGCCAGCCAGGGCCTGGCAGGGTCGCCCGTTGACGTTTACGTCCCTCCCGGGCAAAGCCGCGTGGCGACCATCCCCTTCCCGACCAACGGGCCCGCTCCCGAGCTACTGCGTCTGACCGGCGACGACGAGGACTTCGACAACACGGTGTATTACGCGCCCCCTAAAGCCGAGCAGATCGAAGTCATTTATCTCGGCGCCGACGCGCCCACCGATTCCAGCCAGCCGCTCTACTACCTGCGCCGCGCCTTCCAGGAAACGCGCCGGCTCAACGTCTCCGTCAATGTGCAGAAGGGCACCGGGGCGATCCCTCCCGCCGAAACCGCGCGCGCGTCGCTCTTGCTCGCTGCCGGCAGCCTGACTCCCGAGAGCGTCAAGGCCGCCCGGTCGTTTCTCGAATCGGGTCGCACCGTGGTCTACGCGTTGCCGGACGCGGGGTCATCCACGGCGGCCTCGCTCGCGGAGCTGCTCGGGCTGGGGTCCGTGCCGCTGCAGGAAGCCGACACCAGCAACGGGGCCTATGCCTTGCTCGGGCAGATCGATTTTCAACACCCCATCTTTGCCCCCTTCGCCGATCCGCGCTTCAGCGACTTCACCAAGATCCATTTCTGGAAACACCGCGTGCTGGACCCGGCCCCGATCAAAAACGCCCGGGTGATCGCGCGCTTTGATCGCGGCGACCCTGCGCTCGTTGAAATCCCCGTCGGCAAAGGCAGCCTCTTCCTGCTGACCAGCGGCTGGCAGCCGGCCGACAGCCAGTTCGCCCTGTCGTCGAAGTTCGTTCCCATGCTCTACTCGCTGCTGGAAATCAGCGGCGCCATCCGGGCGCAGCTCTCCCAGTATTCGGTCGGAGATCGCCTGACGTTGACCGCCAGCGGCACGAACGCCGTTGCGGGGATCAAGGTCCGCCCGCCCGACGGGAAGGAGGTGGCCCTGATCGCCGGACAACGCTTCGCGGCCACCGATGTGCCGGGAATCTATCGTGCCGAGATCGGCAGCGAGACGATTCGGGTGGCCGTCAACCTCGACGCTGCCGAGAGCCGCACGGCGCCGCTCGCGTTGGAAACGCTGGAACGGCTGGGCGTGCCCCTGAAACCCCAGGCCGCCGCCGACCTCAAAAAAGAGGCCGATAAAAAGGAGCGGCTGAAGGCCGCCGAGCTGGAGCAACGCCAAAAGCTCTGGCGCTGGCTGCTGGTCGGCGCCCTAATCTTTCTCCTCATGGAATCCGCCGTGGCCGGACGCCTGAGCCGTCGACCAGCCCCGGCCCCCGCGACTTGAGCGGCGGGCGTCCTCGATCGCGGGTGCTCTCCTCCCCATGAACCTCCCCCCCGGGGTGCGCCCGTCCTCGGGCGCAGAAAGCCGGGAAATTTTCAACGGTTGGGATTGTTCCAGCCCGTTGGTAGTCCGAGAGCTTCTGCGGGCGAGGACGCCCGCACCCCGCGTTCATGGCCCGTGGGCAGGTCCGCAACGAACAGGGGGCTCTCCATGAACCTCGGAATTGGAAATCTGAAATCTGAAAATGGCTATGGGGCGATTGGGCCGTCCGGCGCACTCAATGTCCAATGACAAATTTTCAATTGGAAATGCCAAATGCCCCGCACCCCGAGGTTCATGGCCCCAACTCACGTCCGCTTTTTGGAGGCCTCTCCAGGAACACCGTTCGGCGGCGTCACTCCAGACCGCGTTCTTCCAGATCGATCTCGTCCAGGCCGAGATAATGTCCCAGCTCGTGGAGATAGGTGATGCGGATCTCCTCGAGATAAATCTCCTCGTCGCTCTCGGCGAAGTCCCAGATGTTTTCCAGGAACAAAATAATCTGGGGCGGCAAGGGTGAATCCATCGGCTCACCCAACGCCGCGCCCACAAACAACCCCAGCAGGTCCGGGTCGCTCCCGTCTTCCACCAGCGCCATGGACGGACGACGCTCATAGGTGACCGGCAACGGCCCGGCCTGCGCCCGCAACGGGCCCGGCAACGCCGCCAAAGTCTCCGAGACCTCCGTCCGCGCCAGAGCCAAAAGACGCTCCCAATCGATCATCACGCCCAGAAGGTGCCGGCAGAAATCACCCGCGCAAGTCAAAGTTCGCACTTCGCAGGACCCACCATGTGCGGGCCTGTGCGCTCCCCACGGTCGTAGCCCACACGCCCTCGCGTGCCAGCGAGGCGGCCTCCCGGCCGCGCAGTCCGCCTGCACCGCACCTTCACCCGTCCCAACGACGCAAGATGCGTCGTCACCTGCCGGCGTGGACGCCGGCGCTACCCGCGGTCGTAGCGCACGCGTCCTCGCGTGCCAGTGAGGCGGCCTCCCGGCCGCTCAGTCCGCCTGCACCGCACCTTCACCCGTCCCCAACGACGCAGGATGCGTCGTCTCCTGCCGGCGTGGACGCCGGCGCTACCCGCGGTCGTAGCGCACGCGTCCTCGCGTGCAAGTCAGGCGGCCTCCCGGCCGCCCAGTCCGCCTGCACCGCACCTTCACCCGTCCCCAACGACGCAGGACGCGTCGTCACCTGCCGGCGTGGACGCCGGCGCTACCGGCAGGTGCAAGATTGCCTTTCCCTCATGTTTCTGTCCTAATCTGCCGTTCAAACTGACAAGTCATGAAGTGCTTTTGCTTGTTTCGAACGGGGCGGTTTGCCGGGGTTCGGATCCTCAGCCAATTCTCCAAACAACTCGTTCTCACCGCTGTTCTCGCGTCGATCGCCATGGCCACCTGCCACGCAGCCGACTCGGTCATCATCTCCGAGTTCGTCGCCAGCAATCAGGGCGGGCTGCTGGATGAAGACGGCGAGGCCTCGGACTGGATTGAGATCTTCAACAGCGGGCCGGCCGACGTCAATCTGGACGGCTGGTTTCTCACAGACTCACCGGCCAATCTGACCAAATGGCGCTTCCCCGCGGTGAATCTGGCGCCCAACGGATTTCGGGTCGTCTTCGCGTCCGGCAAGAATCGCACCGCGATCGGCCAGCCGCTGCACGCGAACTTTCAGCTGTCGGCCGGAGGCGAATACCTGGCCTTGGTCAAACCGGACGGCGTCACCCTGGTCTCGGAGTTCAACCCGTTCCCCGAACAGTGGCCGAACATTTCCTATGGCCTCGGCCAGAACGTCCAGGTCACGGCGCTGGTTTCCAACACCTCCCCGGTGCGGAGCTTCGTGCCGGCGAACGGCGGCCTCGGGCTGACCTGGACGTCGCCCGCGTTTAACGATTCGAGCTGGCGCGCCGGCACCAACGGTGTTGGCTACGAAAATTCCATCCCGGGTTTTGCCGTGCGCAACATCCGCGCGAACATCGGCGTTTGCGACATGGGCACGGCGGACTCGGTTGTCGCCAACCCGTCCCAGCAAGCGGCCGTGTTCACCGCCAATCCTACGGTCATCAATTATCTCAACACCGACAGCCCCGGACATTTCACCGGCGACGCCACGTTTCCCGGCTTCACCGTCGGCGTGGACGAAAACAACTTTGTCACGGAAGCGACCGGCACGCTGACCATTCCCACCAGCGGCTTCTGGACATTTGGCGTGAACTCGGACGATGGCTTTCGCTGTGACATCGGGGCCAACACGTTCAGCTATCCGTCGCCGCGCGGCTCGAGCGACACGCTGGCGACGTTCAACCTGACGGCCGGCACGTATCCGGTGCGAATCGTTTTCTACGAGTGCGGCGGCGGCTCGGAGCTGGAATTTTTCGCCGCCTCCGGAAGCTTCTCAACCTACGGCGCAAACTTCCGGCTCGTGGGTGACACGGCCGGCGGCGGCCTGGTGGTCCGGTCGCTGCCGTTCGGCGGCACATCCGGCTCCAGCCTGCGATCGCTCATCGCCACCGACATCCAGAGCGATCTGCTCAATCGCAACGCCTCCGCCTACATTCGTCTCCCCTTCATCGTGGCGAACCCCGGCGCGTATTCGTCTCTGACCTTGCGGGTCAAATACGACGACGGATTTGTGGCCTACCTCAACGGAGCCGAGGTGGCCCGCCGCAACGCGCCGTCGGCGCCTGCCTGGAACTCCGCCGCGACCGCGTCGCGCAGCACGGCCGCAGTCCTGGCGTTCGAAGACATCGATGTCACGCCGTACCTCGGGCAGCTGCAAGCCGGCGCCAACGTCCTGGCATTCCAAGGGCTGAACGTCACGGCCGCGGACGGCGACTTTTTGATTTACGCCGAGCTGGCTGAAAACAAGGTGCTGGGCCTGACGAACCACTATTTCGCCACCCCGACGCCGGGCACGTTCAACAGCAGCGCCAGCTATGCATTCGTCGAGAATCTGAAGTTCACGCCGGGACGCGGCTGGTTCGACACCACCAATTTCACCGTGACGATCACGAGCGCGACGCCGGGCATCACGATTCGCTACACCACCAACGGCGCTGCGCCGACTCCGACCTCCGGCCTGATTTATCCGGGGGCCGGCATTCCCGTCGCCGGCACGACGCTGCTCCGGGCGATCGGCTATCGTGCGGGCTTCGAGTCGACGGACGTCGAGACTCACACCTACCTGTTTCTGAACCAGGTGGCCGCCCAGAGCACCAACGGCAACTGGGTCGGCGGCTCCTCGGGTGATTACACGCTGAACACCAACCTCACCCGGGGTCCGCTTTACGGACCGACCTTCAAAGCGGACCTGGTCGACATTCCGACGCTGAGCATCGTGGGCACGTGGGACGATCTGTTCGGGCCGAACGGCGTGTATTCGAATCCAGACGCCTACGGCGTGGCCTGGGAACGTCCGTGTTCCCTGGAGTACATGCGCCCCGACGGCCAGCGCGGGTTCAATGTCAATTGCGGCCTGCGCATCCAGGGCGGCGTCAGCCGCAGCGCCATGCCCAAGCATGGCCTGCGCGTGCTGTTCAAAAGCGCCTACGGGCCGGGCAAGCTGGATTACCCGCTCTACCCAGACTCGCCGGTGCACGAGTTCGACACCCTGACGTTGCACGGCGCCTTCAACGACCACTGGCTCTGGGTTGGGACACCGGCCACGTTGCAGCGCGATCAGTGGTGCCGCGACGCCCAGAATGCCCTCGGCGGCTACGGCCCGCACGGGACCTACGTGCACCTTTATCTCAACGGCATCTACTGGGGCGTTTACAACATCGGTGAAAAGGGGGACGCCTCCTACGCCGCCAGCTACCTCGGCGGGGAAAAGGAGGAATATGACGCGTTCAACTCGGACGAACTGATCGACGGCGACACGGTCGCCTGGGGCACGATGTTCAGTCTCGCCCAGGCCGGCATCACCAACGACATCGCCTACACCAATCTCAGCCAGTACCTGAATGTTCCCAACTTCATCGATTACCTGCTGATGAATTTCTACGCGGCCAACACCGACTGGCCGGGCCACAACTGGAACGCGGCGCGCCGCCGCGTGCCCGGCGCCGGCTTCCACTTTTTCTCGTGGGACGCGGAATGGAGCTTCGGCATCGGCAGCGACATCAACACCGACCGCACCGGCATCGGCGACGGCTCGCCCGGGCAGCTCTTCGCCGCGCTGCGGGTTCACCCCGAGTTTCGCCGGCAGTTTGGCGACCACGCGCAACGCCACCTGTTCAACGGCGGCGCGCTGACCCCGGCGGCAGCCCAGGCGCGCTGGGCCAAACGCCAAACGGAGATCGAACGCGCCATTATCCCCGAGATCGCCCGGTGGGTCCCTGGCGTCACCCCGGCCACCTGGCAGGCCGCGGAAGCCAGCGTGCTGAGCTGGTTCCCGCAACGCACCGCCATTCTCCTCAACCAACTGCGCAATGCCGGCCTCTACCCGCAGCTCAACCCGCCCGGGTTCTCTCCTTTCGGCGGGCTCGTGCCGCCGGGCACCGCGCTCACCCTGACCAACCCCAATCCGACCGGCGTGATCTATTTCACCGTGGACGGATCCGATCCTCGGTTGTGGGGCGGCGGCATCGCGCCCACCGCCCAGGCGGCCACCGGTCCGATACCCCTGCCGCAGGCGACCTTTGTGCGCGCGCGCATCCGCGATGGAGCCAATTGGAGCGCGCTCGTCGAAGCCGCCTTCTATCTGGTGCAGGACTTTTCCCACCTCGCGCTCACCGAGATCATGTATCACCCGGAACCTGCCAGCCAGCCCGCAGACGACTACGAATTCCTGGAGCTAAAGAACACCGGCGCAACCCCGCTCGATCTGTCCGGCCTCTCCGTCACCGACGGTGTGACCTTTGCCTGCACGAATGGCACGAGCCTGGCCCCAGGCGCGTTTTTTGTGCTCGTCCGCAACCCCGCCGCCTTCGCCAGCCGCTATCCGGGCGTTCCCTGGCAGGGCGTGTTCGAAGGCCGGTTGGACAACGGCGGCGAGCGCCTGACGTTGTCGCCCACGCTCGGCACGAATGTCTTTCGATTTTCCTACAACAACGCCGTGCCCTGGCCCATCACGCCGGACGGCTACGGCTTCTCGCTCGTCCGGGTGATGAACGCCGGCCAGGCGGCCGGTGAGCCCGACGTGCCGGCCAGCTGGCGCCCCAGCAGCCAGCGCGGTGGCTCGCCCGGCGACGATGACCCGGCCCCCAGCGTGCCGCCGGTTGTCATCGACGAAATCCTGACGCACACCGACCCGCCGGCGCTGGACGCGATCGAGATCTTCAATCCCACTGGAACCAGCGTTGACCTCGGGGGCTGGTTCCTCAGCGACGACCCGGCTTTTCCCAAAAAATTCCGCATCCCGCCTGGCGCACTCATCACCGCCAGCGGCTATCGTGTGTTTGACGAAAGCCAGTTCAATCCGACTCCGGGAGTATTCCCAAGCTTTGCCCTCAACTCCCATGGAGAAGCCCTCTATCTCTTCTCGGGCGACGCCACCACAAATCTCACCGGCTACAGCCACAGCTTCGCCTACGGGCCCGCCGCCAACGGCGTCTCGTTCGAACGTTACGTCATCAGCACGGGCGAGGAACAATGGCCGGCGTCGTCCGCCAACTCCCTCGGCGCCGCCAACGCTCCGCCCCGGATCGGGCCGATCGTCATCAACGAAATCCAGTATCACCCCGCCCTGGGCTACGACGAGTTCGTCGAGCTCTACAACGTCAGCGGCGCGTCGGTTGCCTTCCACGATCCGGCATTCCCGACCAATACCTGGCGCCTGAACGGCCTCGGCTACAGCTTTTCCAACACCGTGTCGCTCGGGGTCGGCCAATACCTGCTGCTCGTCAACATCGACCCGGTGGTCTTCCGATCGAAATATTCCGTGCCCGTCGCCGTGCAGATTCTCGGCCCCTATGCCGGCAGCCTCCAGGATAGCGGCGAGAATCTGGAGCTGCGCCGGCCGGACGCGCCCGACACCAACGGCGTTCCTTACATCGTCGTGGACTCCATGCGCTACAACGATCGCCTGCCGTGGCCTCCCGGGGCGGACGGCGACGGCCCTTCGCTCCAGCGCCGCGCACCCGGGCTTTACGGCCCCGAGCCCACGAACTGGTTCGCCAGCGGCATCACGCCCGGTGTCGCGAATGCCTTCAATATCGCGCCGTCCTGCACGCTTCTCACCCCGACGAATGGCGCCAGCTATACAGTGCCCGTCGAGCTGACGCTCACCGCCACCGCCGGCGACTCCGACGGCTCGGTCGCGCGCGTGGAGTTTTACGAAGGCGACGTGCTGCTCGGCCTCGCCACCGCGCCTCCCTACTCCATGGTCTGGTCGAACGTGCCGATCGGTTCCCACACCATCGTCGCCAAGGCTCGCGACAATGGCCTCGCGGTCACCCCGAGCGCTCCAGTCACCATCACCGTCGCACCCCCGCCCATCGGCGGCGGCGTCGGTCTCCGCGCCGATTACTACGACAACATCGATTTCACCGGCAGCCGCGTCCGGCGGGTCGACCCGGTGATCGACTTCGATTGGGGCGGTGGACCGCCGGATCCCGCGATCGGCGCCGACACGTTCAGCGTCCGCTGGATCGGTCAGGTCCAGCCCCGCTTCAGCGAGACCTACACGTTCTACGTCACGGGCGACGATGGCATTCGCCTGTGGGTGAACAATCAGCTGCTCGTGGATCGTTGGGTCGATCAAGGGCCGACTGAATACGCCGCCTTCGTGCCCCTCCAGGCCGGGCTACTCTACGACATCAAGATGGAGATGTACGAAAATGGCGGCGGAGCTGTCGCCCGCCTCCACTGGTCCGCCCCGAGCGTTCCCCGCGAGCCCATTCCCAGCACGCAGCTCTATCCGCCCATCGGCAGCAACATTCCGCCGACCGTCACGCTGACCAGCCCGGCGACCGGCGCGGTTTTCGTCGCCACGAGCACGATTACCCTGGCCGCCACCGCCGCCGATCTTGACGGCGCCGTGCTCCGCGTCGAGTTCTACAACGGGACCACCAAGCTCGGCGAGACCACCGCCGCGCCTTACGTGTTCCCGTGGATTAACGTTCCTGCGGGCAGCCACCAGCTGCGAGCCGTCGCCATCGATGACAGCGCCCTCTCCCGCACCAGCGCGCCCGTCAACATCCGCGTGCTGGCCGGGTTCACCACCAACCTTTCCCTCATCGCCACCGGAGCTGTCTGGAAATACCTCGACAACGGCTCGGACCAGGGCACGGCGTGGCGCCTCCTCGCCTTCAACGATGGCCCGTGGGCCAGCGGCCCGGCCCAGCTCGGCTACGGCGATGGCGACGAGCGCACGGTGCTCAGCTTCGGGCCCGACGCCGGCGCCAAATACGTCACCACCTACTTCCGGCGCGCGTTCAACATCGCCGACTACGCCGCCTACAGCGCGCTCGCCCTGCGCCTCGTCCGCGACGACGGCGCCGTCGTTTACCTCAACGGCACGGAAGTTTACCGGAACAACCTGCCGACGGGTCCGCTCACTTATCAAACGCTCGCCTCGGTGAGCATTGGTGGCACCGACGAGTCGGCCTGGAACGCTGCCTCCATCGATCCCGGCGCCCTGGTCAACGGCGTCAATGTCATCGCCGTCGAACTCCACCAGAGCTCAGGTGGCAGCAGCGACATCAGCTTCGACTTCGAGCTGACCGGCCTGCAAAGCTATCTCGCTCCCTACATCACCGTGCAGCCACAGTCCCAGGCCGCGGCCACCGGCACTGCCGTGAGCCTTTCCGTCGAAGCCGGCGGCACCGCCCCGTTCAGCTACCAGTGGCGCCGCAATGGCAACGCCCTGACCGGAGCCACCAATGCAAACCTCACCTTCCCCGGCATCCAGCCCGCCCAGGCCGGAGACTATTCCTGCGTGGTCACCAACCTCGCCGGCAGCGTCACCACCAGCGTCGCCACAGTCACGGTCTCCGATCTGGACACCGACGGCGACGGCCTGCCCGATGCCTGGGAGCTGGCCAACGGGACCAACCCGAATCTGAACGATGCCGGCCTGGATCGGGACGGAGACGGCATGACGAATGGGGCCGAGTACATCGCCGGCACCAACGCGAACGATCCCAACAGCTACTTGCGAGTGGACCTGAGCCAGACCGGACCTGGCCCCGCCGGGCGCGTGCTCTCGTTTAACGCCGTTTCGAACCGAACGTACAGCGTGCTCTTCCGCGACGAACTGGACGCCGGCGCCTGGCAACGCCTGACCAACATTTCCGTCCGAACCACCAATCGGCTGGAATCCTTGGTCGACCCGGTTCCCGCCCCCGCCCATCGATATTACCGCCTCGTCACACCGGCGGTGCCGTAGCCTATCCGCACCAGGAAGACCCTGGCGCCGGGCCGTCGGGTGGCGCCCAGACCAGACCGGACCATTCTGCCTGGGGTCCCCCGGGACGCTCGGCAACCGCCGTTTGAAATTCGCTATTTCTTCGGCCGGCCCGCCGGTTACACTGCCCCGGTCATATGGACAACGAACGTAAATCTCTCGACGAACGGGCAAAGATGACCGAGCTGGAGCGCATCCGGCATTCCTGCGCGCACGTCATGGCCACGGCCATTCTCCGGCTCTGGCCCGACGCCCAGTTCGCCTACGGGCCACCCGTCGAAACCGGCTTCTATTACGACCTCGAGTGCTCCCATCGCATCTCGCCCGAGGATTTCGAGAAGATTGAGGCCGAGATGAAGAAGGAGATCAAAGCCAATCACACGTTCGAGAAAGTCATCGTGACCCGTGACCAGGCGATCGCCGACGCGCAAAGCGGCCGGCTCGGCGGCCTGGCCGAGCGGCCCGGCAACGCCAGCAAGTTCAAGCTCGATCTGTTGACCCAGATCCCTGAAGGCGAGCCTATCTCCTACTACAAGAACGGCGAGTTCATCGACCTGTGCGCCGGCCCGCACGTGATGCGCACCGGCAACATCGGGGCGTTCAAGCTGACCAGCGTGGCCAGCGCCTACTACAAGGGCGACGAAAAGAATCCCCAGCTTCAGCGCATCTACGGGACGGCCTTCAAGAACAAGACCGAGCTCGAGGCCTACTTCAAGATGATCGAAGAGGCCAAACGGCGCGATCATCGCAAGATTGGCGCTGAGATGGGCCTCTTCGCGATCGACACCGATTACGTCGGGCCCGGCATGCCCCTCTGGCTGCCGAAAGGCACCGTGCTGGTCGAGGAGCTCGAGAAGCTGGCCAAGGAAACCGAGTTCGCCGCCGGCTACGTCCGCGTCCGCACCCCGCATCTGGCCCGGGAGAAAATGTACAAAACCTCCGGGCACCTGCCCTACTACGCGGAGAGCATGTTCCCCGCGATGGAGCTGAGAGAGGAGGGCGGGAAGAAGTCGGCCGAGCCCGGGGCCCCCGCGCCCGAGCCGGAGCGCTATTACCTCAAGGCGATGAACTGCCCGCATCACCACCGCATTTTCGCGGCGGAGCCGCGCAGCTACCGCGACCTGCCATTGCGGCTGGCCGAGTACGGCTGCTGCTATCGCTACGAGCAAAGCGGCGAGCTCTTCGGCCTGATGCGCGTGCGATCGTTGAACATGAACGACGCGCACATCTACTGCACCGAAGCCCAGTTCGCCGATGAGTTTCGCGCGGTGAACGAGATGTACCTGAAATATTTCAAGATCTTCGGACTCGAGAAATATCAGATGCGGTTCAGCACCCACTCGAAGGAGGGACTCGGCAAAAAGTACGTCAACGAGCCGGAACTGTGGCTGAAGACCGAGGACATGGTGCGGGAGGTTCTCAAGAACAGCGGCATCAACTACGTGGAAGTGGCCAACGAGGCCGCGTTCTACGGCCCCAAGATCGACGTGCAGGTCTGGAGCGCCATTGGCCGCGAATTCACCATCGCGACCAATCAGGTCGATTTCGCGGTGCCCAGCCGGTTCGGCCTGCAATACAAGGATCGCGACAATACCTTGAAGACGCCGCTCTGCATCCACCGGGCGCCCTTGGGCACCCACGAGCGGTTCATCGGCTTCCTCATCGAGCACTACGCCGGTAACTTCCCGCTCTGGCTCGCGCCGGACCAGGTTCGGGTGATTACCCTGAACGATGATCCCGCGCTCATCGAATACGCCAAACCGATCGTGAATGAGCTCCGCGCAAACATGGTCCGGGTCGACACCGACTTCACCGCGACGCCGGTCAAAGCCAAGATCGCAGACGCCGAGCAACTGCGCGTGCACACCATGCTAGTGATCGGCGGGCGCGACATGGAGGCCGGCGCCGTCAGCGTGCGCCTGCATCACGGCGGCCCGCAGGGCGCCAAGCCCAAGGGCGAAGTCGTGACGAGTATCCTCGCCGCCATCCGGGAACGCCGGGCGTAGTGGCAATCGATTTGTTCGGGACGGTCCGAGGTCACGAGCAATCGAGGCTGACCTGCGCCTGCGCATTGTGGCCCGCCAGCGTGTCGCAGTGATCTTCGAGTTGGCTCGTTGCCGGCCCGCCCCTTCGCCTCTGTCCCAAAGTTGGAGGTTAGTCTCACCTGCCGCGGGACAAGATCCCCCGTTTGGCAAATTCGCAAATCGAGGTGATCCCACGTTCGCACCGTTGAGGAGGAACAACCGGACGACGAGGCCTTCGCAACAGCATGTTCGCGCGGCGCCGGTGAAAGGCGGAACGCAAGATTCTCTCTTTTGCGAAGCCAGCCGACTCCAAAATTTGGATCCCGGCCTGCTGAAGCGAGGCCGGTATGAAGGCAAGGAAATTGTCCCCGAATCGGGAAGTCTGGCTGGGAAACATCGGGGCCGCTCTGGCCCTTTCATGCACTTACGGTGTGATCGCCAACGAAGTTGCGCGGGTCACACCCATCACCGTGCCCGGTGGCACCGACGTCGTCGTCACGGCCCTCAATGCACGAGGACACGTGGCGGGTTACTTCACCGACTCGTCCGGCGGCCAGCATCCGTTTTTTTGGGACGGAACAGCCATCGATCTGGGGACGTTGGGCGGCACGTTTGCCTACGCGCTGGACTTGAACGATTTGGATCACACCACCGGCTACTCCAGTGCCGTGGGGGACGCGGAATACCGTGCGTTCGACGGCCTGAATCAAACACTCGAAGATTTGGGCACTCTTGGCGGCAACACGTTTGGGCGTTCGATCAACAACGCCGGCGCCATTACCGGACACTCCTTTCTTCCTTACAGCGCCAACTACCACGCCTTTGTCTGGCGTCCAGGCAACCTGATCGATCTCGGCACCCTCGGCGGCTCGGTCAGCACCGGCGTCGCGATTAACGAAAGCGGCCAGGTGGCCGGCGACTCGCAGATGGCCTCAGACCTGACGGACCACGCTTTTCTTTTTGACGGAACCAATCTGCAAGACCTCGGCACGTTAGGCGGGGATTACAGTTCGGCCACGGCCCTGAACGGTTTGGGCGTAGTCACCGGCGTGGCCAGCTTGCCCGGAGAACTCGATTACCACGCGTTCGTCTCCCAAGCTGGCGGACTGGTCGACCTGGGCACGCTGGGCGGAACCTTCAGCATGGGCTACGCGATTAACGGCCCAGGTGTGGTGGCAGGAGACTCAACCCTGGCGGGAGATCAAGTGGTCCAGGGATTCATCTGGCAAAGCGGGCTGATGACCAGCGTTGGGCACCTTGGTGGCTTCGGTTCGACGATCGCCGCGCTCAACAACGCGAGCCACGCGGTCGGCACGTCAACCAATGCCAGCGGCCTGCCGCGGGCATTTCTTTGGCGGAACGGCGCCATCATCGATCTGAACTCCACCCTGCCCATTGGCTCCGACTGGACCTTGGAATCGGCACGCTTCATCAATGACGGCGGGCAGATTGTCGGGACCGGCCGATGGCAGGGCCAGCCCACCTGGTATCAACTCGAGCTGCAGGCGGCGAACAATCAACCCCCGGTGGCCCGCGCCGGCGGCGATCTCGTGGTCGAGTGCGGCGACGCCGTGACCCTCGACGGAGCAGCCTCGAGCGATCCCGAAGGTGGGGCGCTGACTTACGCCTGGTTTGAGAACGGTCGGGAGCTGGGGCACGACGATCGTTTGGCGGTCTCCCTCGCTCCCGGCCGGCACGAGATCCGTTTGCAGGTCACCGATCCCTGCGGCGCCACTGGACTCGACGAGGTGGTGGTGACCGTCCAGGACACACGGCCGCCTGAGATCACCTCACTGACGGCCACTCCGGATTTTATCCATCCGCCAAATCGTCGGATGGTGCCAGTCCGCGTCGCCGTCGTCGCGGTCGATCATTGTGACCCGGCTCCAATCACCCGCATCGTGGGGGTCGAAGTTGACGAAGCCGACCGCTGCCATCGCGGCCCGTCCGACGTCGTCATCACCGGCGATCTTTCCCTCGAGGTGCGCGCCGAGGTGAGCCGGGGCCAAACGCGCACCTACACCGTCGCCGTCCGCAGCACCGATCGGGCAGGCAACAGCTCGACCAATAAAGTGCAGGTCGTGGTCAGCACGGCCAACCGCAGGCCCAGCGCCTGTGCCAAGCCTGTCGACAAGAAAAAATAATTGGTGCGATCGCGGGTGGAGCGCCCAGCGCCAGCGACGCCGGCCTTTCCTGCGGGGGAAGGGCCGGCGTTTTGCTTCAGAAGACCAAAGGCTTAGATCGCCGGTCGACCGCGCGGCAGGAATAGGCGTCCGTGAAGCGACTAAACCCGCGCTTGCCGGCTTTCCGCGTGGCGACCTAAACTGGACCGATGTCACACGCGGACTTTGTCCATCTCCACCTGCACACCGAGTACAGCCTGCTCGACGCCGCCTGCCGGCTCGACAAGCTGGCGGAGAAGGCGCACGACCTGAAGTTCTCGGCCATGGCCATCACCGACCATGGCGTGCTCTACGGGGCCGTGGATTTCTACAAGGCCGCGCGGGACAAAGGCATCAAGCCGATTATCGGCTGCGAGGTTTACGTGGCGCCCGGCAGCCGCCTGGAAAAGAAGTCGAGCACCGGCGGACGCGACGTCTACAATCATCTGGTCCTGCTCGCGCAGGACGAGATCGGCTACAAAAACCTGGTCAAGCTGACCACGTCCGCCCATCTCGAGGGCTACTATTACAAGCCGCGCATCGACAAGGAAATCCTCGCGCAGCACGCCACGGGCCTGGTCGCGCTGTCGGGGTGTCTGGCGAGCGAAATACCCGAAGCGATCGTCAAGGACGATTTAAAAAAGGCGCGGGCGGCCATCGACTGGTTCAAGCAAACTCTCGGTCCGGAGAACTTCTATCTGGAGCTGCAAAACCATTCGATCCCGGAGCAGGCCAAGGTCAATCAGCACCTGATTCCGTGGGCGAAGGAGTTCGGGTTGAAATGCGTGGCGACGAACGACGTGCATTACATCGAGCGCAGCCACTCCCATGCGCACGATTGCCTGATCTGCCTCGGCACCCAGGCCCAACTGGCCGACACCAAGCGGATGAAGTATGTCGAAAACCAGTTCTACCTCCGCAGTGCCGAGGAGATGAAGGCGCTGTTCGCCGAGGTCCCCGACGCCGTGCAAAACACGCTCGAGGTCGCCGAAAAATGCAACGTCGAGTTCGATTTCAAGACGCTGCATTACCCACTTTATGAACCGCCGGAACATTTCTCGCGGGAAGGCTACCTCCGGCAGCTGCTCGCCGAGGGCCTGGAACGGCGCTACACCCTGCGCGCAAAAGCGCAGGGCAAGGAGTTTGTCGTCGAGAGCATCGACGACCCGAGCCGCCTGCCCGCCTTCGCCTCGGCCAACGCCGGGCCGAAATATTCCGCCGGCCTCACTCCCGAGCAGCGCATCCACCAGTCCGACATCGCGACGGCCATCAAGGAGGTCATCGACCGCCTCCAGCTCGAACTCGGCGTCATCGAGAAAACTGGTTTCATCTCCTACTTCCTTATCGTGGCCGATTTCGTCGCCAAAGGTCGCGAGATGGGCGTGAGTTGCGTGGCTCGTGGTTCAGCCGCCGGCTCCCTCGTCACCTACCTGCTCGGCATCGCCAACGTCGACCCCATTCGCTACGCGCTGCTCTTCGAGCGCTTCCTCAACCCGGAACGCGTCAACCCGCCCGACATCGACATCGACTTCGCCGACGATCGCCGGGCCGACGTCATCGAATACGTCCGCCAGAAGTACGGGCGCGACGCCGTCGCCCAAATCATCACGTTCGGCACGATGGGCGCCAAATCCGTGATTCGGGACGTCGGCCGGGTCATGGGCCTGAGCTTCAGCGAGTGCGACCGGCTGGCCAAGATGGTGCCGGCCGACCTCAAGATGACGCTGGAGAAGGCCCTCAAGCAATCGCCCGAACTGAAGACCGCCTACGACACCGAGGAGATCACGCGCGAATTGATCGACGCCGCCTTCGTGCTCGAGGACATCGCCCGCAACTCGAGCGTCCACGCCGCCGGCGTGGTCATCGGCCCCGAACCCCTGGTCAACCTCCTCCCGCTGAAACAGGACGAGGACGGCACCATCGTCACCCAATACGCCATGGGCCCGGTCGGCGACCTCGGCCTGTTGAAGATGGACTTTCTCGGGCTGAAGACGCTGACGGTGATTCGCAACGTCTGCGAGATGGTGCGCAAGACCAAGGGCGTGGACATCCCGATCGACAACCTGCCGCTGACCGATCAGACGACGTACGATCTGTTGAACAAAGGCAACACGGTGGGTGTGTTCCAATTGGAATCCGGCGGCATGCGCGATCTGTGCCGCAAGTTCAAGATCGGCTCGGTCGAGCACATCACGGCGCTGGTGGCCCTCTACCGGCCGGGCCCGATGGATCTCATTCCTGACTTCATCAAGCGCCGCCACGGCGAGGTCGAGATCGTCTACGAACACCCGCTGCTGGAGAGCATCTCGAAGGAAACCTATGGAGTCCTCATCTACCAGGAGCAGGTCATGCAGGCTGCCCAAATCCTGGCCGGCTACACGCTGGGCGGCGCCGATCTTCTGCGCCGCGCCATGGGCAAGAAGAAGCCCGAGGAGATGGCCAAGCACCGTGAGCTCTTCGTCAAGGGCGCGGCCAAGGTCAACAACATCCCCGCCGCCAAAGCCAATCCCATCTTCGATTTGCTCGAAAAGTTCGCCGGCTATGGCTTCAACAAATCCCACGCCGCCGCCTACGCCATCGTCGCCTACCAGACCGCCTATCTGAAGGCCAACTACCCGGTCGAGTTCCTCAGCGCAATGATGACGAACGACATGGGGACGCAGGACAAGCTGAAGATCGTCCTCGACGAGGCCAAGGCCATGGGCGTTGAGGTTTTGCCGCCGGATGTCAACGAAGGCGAAGCGTTCTTCTGGCCGGCCCCGGCCCCCGCCGCAGCGGCTCCGGAAGCGACCCCCGCTCCGTCGGCCGCCGGCCCCCGCATGGCCATTCGCTTCGGGCTGGCCGCAATCAAGGGGGTGGGGGAAATCGCCGTCGGCGAGATCATCCGCGCCCGCCAAGCCGGCGGACGATTCCAATCCCTCTCCGACCTGTGCGAGCGCGTTGACCTGCGGGCCGTCAACCGGAAGGTCCTCGAGGCGCTCATCAAGTGCGGCGCCTGCGACAGCCTCCAGGAGACGCGCGCCGGCATGTTCGCGTCGCTCGAACATGTCCTCGGCCGCGCCGCCAGCAACGCCGCGGACCGCGCCCGCGGCCAGAGCTCGTTGTTCGGCATGTTCGAAGACAACACACCCGCCAAGGTCGAGAGGATCGCCCCGCTGCCGGAGTGGCCCCAGCACGATCTGCTCGCCCACGAAAAGGAACTCCTCGGCTTCTACGTCACGGGTCACCCCATGACCCCCTACGCGCCGCTCCTGGAAAAATTCTGCCTGCACAACTCCGTCACGGCGAAGGCGCTCCCGCCCCGGACCATGACGCGCATCGGCGGAATGATCAGTGCGATCCAGCAAGGCATGAGCAAAAAGTCCGGCAAACCCTACGCCATGATCACGCTGGAGGATCTCGAGGGCACCATGTCCATGCTCCTGATGAACGAGAACTACGACAAGTTCCGCAGCGTCGCCGTGCCGGGCGCAGCGATTCTCATCGTCGGCGAGGTCAACAACGATGAGGATCGACCCAAGCTCTTCCCGCAGGAAATCATGCCCCTGGAGGATGCGCCCCGCCGCTTCACCAAACAGGTTCACCTCCGCCTGAACGCCGCCCATCTCACCCCGCAAAATCTCGAGGCGGCCCGCGGCCTTTGCGAGTCGCACCGCGGCAACGTGCCGGTGTTCCTCTGCATCCGCCGGAATGGCGGCGAGATGGTCTTCATCGAATCCAATGACCGCTATTTCGTCAGCCCGTCCCGCCCGCTCCAGCAGGCGGTGGACGATCTGTTCGGCGAAGACACCTACTATGCCCGCGTGGACACCAGCCTGCCCGAACGTCAGAAGAAGCCGTGGGAACGCCGCTCCGAAAACGGCTCGGGCGGCGGGGACGAGTGAGCGCCCGACCAACTCCCGCCAGGCATTTTTCCGGGCCGCCTTTCGCGCTTGATCCGACCTGCCTGCTTGCGCAGTCTCGCTTCGCACCTGAACACTCGCTCGAATCGATGAAACGCATTGCCCTCCCCAAGGTGTCGCTCCTCGCGACCCTCGCTTTCACCCTCGTCGCCACCACCGATCACGCCGTCGCCAAGGGCGAGGCCGAACACGTGGTCGTCCTCGTCTGGGACGGCATGCGCCCGGATTTCATCACGCCCCAGTTCGCGCCCAATCTCTACACGCTGGCCACCAACGGCGTCTTCTTCAAACGCCACCACCCCGTCTATATCAGCTCCACCGAGGTCAACGGCACAGCCCTCGCCACCGGCATGCATCCCGGGGAAAGCGGCATCATCGCCAACACGGACTACCGCCCGGAATTCAGCCTGCTCTCCACCTACGCCACCGAAGGCAGCGACCCGGTGTGGCGCGGAGACCTGTTGCTCTCCGGCAAATATCTCCGAACCCCCACCCTCGCCGAAATGCTCCAGGACGCCGGCATCCCCACCATCATCGCAGGAGCCAAGCCCGTCGCGCTCCTCCATGACCGCTCCCGCCGAAAGCAGAGCGCCGCAGAAAAAGAGTCCATCACGCTGTTCGAAGGCAAAACCCTGCCACGCTCCGCCGGGGAAGGCCTGGCCAAGGTCAACGATGACAAACCGTTCCCGACCAACGTCGTGCAGCCCAACGTAGGGCAGGACAGTTGGACGACCAAGGCATTGACCAAAGCGCTCTGGCGGAAAGGCGTTCCCAAATACACGCTGCTCTGGCTGAGCGAGCCCGACAAATCCCAGCACGAATTTTCCCCCGGCTCGCCCAAGGCCATCGAGGCCATCGAAAGCAGCGACAAAAATCTCGGCGACGTCATCAAAACGCTGAAGGAAAAAGGGGTCTACGAAAAAACCGACATCTTTGTCGTCTCCGATCACGGATTCAGCACGATCGAAAAAGGTCCCAACATCGTCGACATCCTCAAACGCGCCAAACTTTCCGCCACGAAGAAATTCGAAAACCCGGAGCCCGGCGACATCATGGTCATCGGCCTTGGCGGCAGCGTCATGTTCTATGTATTCGAGCGCACCGAGGAAGTCATCCACGAGCTGGTTTCTTTCCTTCAATCGTCAGATTTCGCCGGCGTGGTTTTCTCCCGCTTAAAAATCGAGGGCACGTTTCCGCTCGAGTCTGTTCGCTACCCGACCACGAACAACCCCCCCGACGTCATCATCTCGCTCCGCTGGAACGCAGGGCTGAACGAATTCGGCGCGCCCGGCATGTTCCAGTCCTCCGACGGAACCCGCGGGAAAGGCTCGCACGCCTCGCTCAGCCCCTTTGACATGAACAACACCCTCGTGGGCTCCGGCCCGGATTTGAAGAAGGGGCTGGTCAGCAACATTCCCAGCGGGAACATCGATCTCACCCCGACGGTCCTTTGGCTGCTCGGCGTGAAACCGCCGAACCGAATCAGCGGACGGGTCCTGCACGAAGCCCTGGCCACCAGCCGGGAGTCGGCGCCCGCCGTGAAGGAGCGCAAGCTCGAAGCCGACCGCGATGTCGGAATCTTCCACTGGCATCAATACCTCAAATTCAGCGAGGTCGGCGACGCCGTCTATTTTGACGAAGGCAACGGCCACCCTACCCTTCGTCAGTAACTCGACGCGGTAGAGCGGTGCAACGGGCGGTAGGGCGCGCTCTCCACAGCGCGCCGTCAGTGCGGACAGCCACCTGGCGACGGCTTCGGCCCGCCCTCGCTCTGCGCGAAGGCGGAAATTCTTTCAACTGCGATCTGCGGTTTGTGGTCGGCTTTTCCAAGTCACGCCACTGGCCGATCCCCACTCCCACCTTTGACCGGCCGCCAGCTTCTACCGCCCGATGCACCAGAGGTGGCGCTCCGTCCGCTGGAACAGCCGGCCGTGCGACACCGCCAGCGAGGCCTGGCACCGTTCACCAGCTCCCACGGAATTCCGGGCGACAACTTCAAACTTCGGCCCGGCCCGGATGATCGTCGTCTCCCCGGCCTCGCTCAGAAAGTAAATGTCGCCGTCCGCATAAACCGGCGACGCGCAATGGTTGCCCCCCACACGTTCCTGCCAGACAATTTCGCCGGTCGCCGCTCGCAGACACGTCGCGATGCCGCCATCCGTGATCCCGTAGGCGAAGGGTTCGACGGACAGCAATGAGGATTGGGTTGGCACGCCTTTCTTCTGCTCCCAGGCGATATGCGTTGGCGTGACGTCGCCGCGCCCGCCCAGCCGGACACCCCGCAGGGTGGTCTTCTCGAAACCCGAAGCCGCCACCACCAGATTGCCGGAGATCACCGGCGAGGGCACGAGGCCCTCGCCCTGACAGTAAACGGTCCACAGCCGCTCGCCGGTGTTTAGGTCAAAACCCTGCACGGCATCGCCGGCGATGCTCAGCAACCGGTCGACATTGTTCTCGCGATAAACCACGGGCGTGGCGTGCGCAATGCGCGACGAACCACGGCGTCCCGTCCAAACCCGACGCCCGGTCTGCCGATCCAACGCGACGATCTCCGCCTGATCCCACGGCGTGCGCCAGCCGACCTTTTCATCTTCCGAGTTATTCGGATACTGCCCGGCCGCCGGGACGCGTTTGCTGCCGTCGTAGGGCATGATGACCAGTTGCCCATCCAGGATGGGTGAGGCGCCGAGCCCGTGCCGGCTGTAAAACGCCACCTCATGATTCGTCCACCGCAGCGTTCCGTCCACATCGACCGCCGCCACCGAGCCGCTTCCGAAGACCGCATAGACGGTCCGGCCATCCGTTACGGGCGTTGGCGTTGCGTGAGAATTGCGATCCTCCTTGTGCGCGGGCATCTGATCGAACACGTGCCGGTCCCAGCGTATCGCCCCGGTGTCGCGGTCAAAACACAAGACGTGGCACGCGGCCCCGCCTGCGGTTGTGCCCGTGAGAAACACGCGCCGGTCCCAGACCACCGGAGATGACCAGCCATCGCTCGGCACCTCGACCCGCCACGCGATGTTCGACGTCGCCGACCAATGCCGGGGCACGTTGCGTTCCGATGAGATTCCCTGGCCGGTTGGTCCGCGAAATCCGGGCCAGTTCTCCGTCACCGTTTCCAACCGCGGCGTCTCGGCGGGCGCCACGTCCGCCCAGGTCGTGCCAATTCGGATCTCGTCCACGCTCCATGCCCCCCGAGAGTACAGGGTGAGTCCGTCGGCGAAGCGCAGATCGAGGTCTTCCTTGACCGCCCCGCGGGATGGCTCGCCCGACCCGGGCACGGGATTGACATAAAGCGTGAAACGATCGGGCCCGTCCCGAAACTCCAGCTTCACCACCAGGAACGCCGTCTGCCCGACCACCGGTTCCACCCCGGAATAAACCCGGCCGCGCCCGCCCCGCTGCGAAACGTGGTACTGCCGGACGGATCCAGATTTGCCGACCGAAAGTTCCGGTTCCTCACCCGAACCCAGCACCACCGCCGAATACTCCGCTTCAGCCTCCGGCCGGTGCAAAAAGCTCAGGTAATAGGTCGTGCCCGGTTGGTTGAGGTCCACCGAGAGCACCCGGATTAAGCCGGCAATGGCATCGCCGTCCGGCGGATCGATCTGCAAATGGTTGGCGCCGGTGACCGCCAGGCCGGGAAAGCTCAGCGCCCCCGGGCGCATCGTCGCGCGATCGTGGGCCCGGGCGTTGAATCCACCCGCACGCCACGGGCCGGCGAAGCCAATCCCATTCGTCTGATCCAAAAGAGCAACCCCCACCGGATAGTCGAAGGGTTCATAGGCCATCAACGCCGCTCCGGAGTCAGGTGCCATCGCCAGAAAACAAACGGCGATCCCAAGAGAAAAACGCGCCTGCGTGTTCATTCATCTCATCCTGAACCCGCGGCCCCTTCCCTGACAACTCTCGGTTGGCGCCGCCCCGAAACCCCAGCCACCAGGTTCAAAGGTTCATCCGATCTTTTGTCGCGTACGCGACAAAAGATCGGTGGACGCCTGCGCGCCACGCCGAGCGACTGATCGATGGCGGGGCCCGGCCGAACGTGGCGTTCGGCGCGAGCAGTCAGCTCGCGCGGTCGGTCCGCGGGTCCAGCGCATCCTTCAAACCATCGCCCAGGAAATTCAGCGAGAGCAATGTCGTCACGAGGAAGCCGCCGGGAATAACGAGCAGCCACCAGTAGACGCGGATGGGGTTCAACTGGCTGGCGCCCTCGGCAATTAGGGTGCCCCAACTCGCCATGGGCGGCTGAACGCCAAGGCCGAGGTAACTCAGGAACGACTCGTAGAGAATGACGGCAGGAACCGTCAGGGCCACGTAGACAATGACCAGGTTCAGGATGTTGGGCAAAATATGGCGCAGGAGGATGCGGGCATGACTCGCGCCCAGCGCACGACTGGCCTGCACAAAGGCCCGCTCGCGCAGCGACAGGACCTGGCCCCGCACAATGCGCGCCATGGTCAGCCAGGAAACCGCGCCCAAACCGGCGAAGAGGAACAGGAGCGGCGTCCACTCGGCGACCGACTCGTTCGCCCCCCTGGCCAGCCAACGGCGCAGCGATTCGTTGAGCGTGGTGATGAGGACGATGACAAAAATGATCGAGGGCATCGAGTAGAGCACGTCCACCGTGCGCATGAGCACGGCATCCACGCGACCGCCGACATAGCCGGCGATCGCCCCCCACGTCACTCCAATGATCAGCGCCACGCCGGCACCAACACTGCCGACCAGCAGAGACACCCGGGCGCCAAAAAACACCCGCGTCAACAAATCGCGTCCGTGCACATCCGTGCCGAACCAATGGCGGGCGGACGGCGGCTGGAACTGGGCCTCCGACGTCGTTTCGGGGTCGTAGGGCGCAATCCACGGCCAGAGACAGACCAGCACCACAAGGACGGCAAGAAAGGCCGAAGCCGCCACGGCCGGCCGGTTGCGCAGCAATTTTTGCGCGGCCCGGCCCCGGACGGATGCGTCATCGCGAGCGGTCGCTTGCGGAGGTTCAGGCATATTTCACCCGTGGATCGAGCACGGTGTAGAGAAAATCCACGACCAGGTTCAGGACGAGAAGCAGCACGGCGTAGACGATGACGAGGCCCACGACCATGGTGTAATCGCGGTTGAGCGAGCTGTTGACGAGGAAGACCCCGATGCCTGGAATCCGGAATACGCTTTCGACGACGAACGATCCGGTCAGTAAATCCGCCAGCATCGGTCCGGAATATGAGACCACCGGAAGCACGCCGAGGCGAAACGCGTGTCGCCACAAAACCACCCTTTCCGGCAGGCCCTTGGCGCGGGCCGTGGTGATGAAGGGCTCGTGCAACGTCGCCACCATGCCCTCGCGCATCAGGCGGGCCACCCGGCCCGCAAAAAAAAGCCCCAGCGCAATCGTGGGCAGGACCGCGTGAGCGGGCGCGCCCCACAACGCCACCGGCAACAGGCGCCACTGCAACCCGAAAACCATCACCAGCAGCGGCGCCACCACCAACCCGGGAACACAAACCATGAGCAGGGCGGCGAAGCTGCCCAGCCAATCACCCCAATGCCCCCGGCGCACGGCGGCGTAGAACCCGAGCGGAACCCCCACGCCCAGCGCGCAGCCGAATGCCAGCAAGCCAAGCGTCATCGACACGGGCAGAGCCTGGCGGATGATGTCGTTGACCGAATGATCGCGGTACTTCATGGAGGGCCCGAAGTCACCGTGGGCCAATCCAGCCAGGTAACGCGCGTATTGCCGCCAGAGCGGCTCATCCAGATGATACTTGGCCTCGAGGTTTCGCCGGATTTCCGGCGAAGCCGGAGCGCGTTCCTTATCGAAGGGACCGCCCGGTGCCAGTCGGACCAGGAGAAACGCCAGGAAGCTGATGATCACCAGCAGCGGAACAAAAAAGGCGAGCCGCTTGAGATAGTACGTCATCGCTGCGTTCTTCGGCCCATGGCCTGAATCGGGTGTTCATCGACGAGGTTCGTGTAAACCCCGTCCACCTTCGACCCGTCGTAGAAATTCAATCCGGCATAGAAATAGACGGGGATGATCGGCACCTCCTCCTCCACGAGCAGGCGTTCGGCCTCGCGTAGCACCGCGGCCCGGCGCACGGGGTCGACCAGGGAGTTGGCCTCGGCCATCAGTTGATCGTAGCGGGCGTTTCTCCAGCCGGTCCGATTGTTTCCATTGTCGCTCATGAACAGCTCGAGGAACGTGTTAGGATCGTTGTAGTCACCGATCCAACTGCTGCGACTCACATCATAATCCAGAGCCGTCTGCGCCGATTGATAGACTTTCATCTCGTTCTGGCGCAGCTCGACGCGCAGCCCGAGCTTTTGCCACATGGCCTGCAGCTCGACGCCGATTTCCTGCTCGACGCGCGGGTTGATCAGCAAGTAGCGCAGCGGTGGAAGATCCCGTCCGTCCGGATAGCCGGCCTCGGCCAGCGCCTGGCGCGCGGCGGCGAGATCGAGACCGAGGCCGCCCGGCGGGGTGTAGCCGGGGCCGCCGGGCGGAGTGAGGTGCCGCGCCGGTTGCTCACCGCCCCGGGTGATGCGCTCGACAATGCGCTGCCGATCCACCGAGAGCGCCAGGGCCCGCCGGACCAGCGCGTTGGTGAACGGCGGACGGGTCACGTTGATCCGGAGAAAAAACGTTCCCAGATACGAGAACTGATGGCAGTCCGGCCGCTGACGCAAGACATCGAGGACCTCGCCGGGGATCAGGGATTTGTCCCAAAGAACGTCGGCCTGGCCTGTTTCGTAAAGGTTCAGGGCCGTGCTGGCCGACTCCAGGCACAGGAAATCCACCACGTTGGCCCGCGTTGCGGCCGCCTCCCAGTAGCGTGGATTCTTGCGCAGCCGCACGCGGTCCTGCAGGCGCCAGCGCTCGAGGGTAAACGGCCCGCTGACCGGCAGGGGCCGGCTCAGCACCCAACGATCGCCGTGCCGCTCGATGGCCGCGCGCGGCACGACCGCCAGGGTGGGAAACGCGCAGAGCGCGAGGAAAAATGGCGTGGGATGATTCAGCTCCACCCGGACGGTCAACGGGTCGGGCGCCGACAGCCCCAGGGCGGAAGGGTCCTGAATTCGCCCCGTGTTGAATTCGCGCCCGTTCCGAATGAAGTAGAGCTGGCCGGCGTAGTCCGCCGCCGTCTTTGGGTCCAGAACACGCCGCCAGGAATAGAGGACGTCGGCAGCCGTAATCGGCTCTCCGGTGGACCAGACCAGATTGGATCGAAGATGGAAGGTGTAGACGATTCCATCGCCGGAGATGTCCCAGCGATGGGCGAGGCCGGGTTCGGGCTCGGCCGTCCGGGCGTTCAGCCGAACCAACCCTTCGAACAACGCGCGCACGAGGCGCAGGTCCGACTGGACGGTGACAATCGCGGGGTCGAGGGACTCGGGCTCCGATCCGTTGATGATGACGAGGTCGGCGTCCGCCGGCCGACGCTGGCAGCCGATGCCGAGCGCGGCGGGCAGGATGACGGCGGAAAAGCAAAGCGCCCTCCCCAATCGGCGGAGGGCGCTCGCAGATTGCTTCATCCGCCGCGTTATTTTGCTGGAGGCGTCGCAGCTGGCGGCGCGGTGGCAGCCGGAGCGGGATTGTTCAACTGCAGCTTGATCGGAGCCGGCGTCGAGGTCGCGGCCGAGGCCGCGGCATTGGTGGCGGCGGTCACGGCAGCCGCGGTGGCGTTCGTGGCGGCCGCGGCCGCCTGCTTGGGCACGGCGGAGAGTTTCTCTTCCATGCTCAGTTTGAGACGCGGGTCTCCCGTGCGGGCGCGCGCCTGCTGCGTTTGCAGCACCGAGATCAGAAGCGTCGCCACAAAAAAGACTGCCGTGCTGTATTGGGTGAGTTTGGTCAGCACGTTGCCGGTGCCCGCGCCGAAGAGGGCGTCGGTGGTCGCCGCCCCGAAGGCCTGGCCCATCCCGGCCTCTTTTTTGGGAAGCTGGATGAGGACCAGCAGCATGAGAAGAAGGCAATCCAGAACCAGAATCGCCGTCAACAGCCAGATGAGAATGCTCATAATTCGTTCTTTCCAGGTCGGTTCAAATCGAGTTCCGCACAATATCAGCAAATCCGCGATCGTCCAGCGACGCGCCGCCCACCAAGGCGCCGTCGACATCGGGCTGGCTCATGAGTTCGCGGGCGTTGGCGGCCTTGACGCTGCCGCCGTATTGAATGCGCACGCGGCGGGCGACCGAGTCCTCGAACAACTTGGCCACGAGGCTGCGGATATAGGCGTGGGCATCCTGGGCCTGCTGGGAAGTGGCGGTCTTGCCGGTGCCGATGGCCCAAACCGGTTCGTAGGCGATGACGGTTTCTTCCATCTGCTGGCGGGTGAACCCGGCCAGGCCGCCGCGGATCTGAGTCGCCAGCACGTTTTCCATGCGGCCGGCTTCCCGTTCGGCGAGCGTCTCGCCCACGCAAAGGATCGGCTTCAAGCTGGCGGCGTGCGCCGCCAGGGCCTTCTTATTGATCAGATCGTCGGACTCTTGTTGATACTGACGGCGCTCGGAGTGGCCCAGAATCACGTAGCGAACCGAGAATTCCTTGAGCATGCCGGCGCAGATCTCGCCCGTGTAAGCGCCAATATTGTGCTCGCTCATGTTTTGTGCGCCGAGGCGGATGTTGGAGTCCAACACGGCCTTGGAGACCTCGCTCAACGCGGTGAACGGCGGGCAAACGACGACGTCCACTTCCTTGACGCTGGCCAGTTCACGCTTCACGCCCTGGACAAGCGACAGCGCCTCGGCCACCGTCTTGTTCATCTTCCAGTTGCCGGCAATGATCAGTTTTCGTTCTTTTTCCATTTTATTTGTTCGAAAGCGCCGCCACCCCCGGCAGCACAGCCCCTTCCAGAAATTCCAGGCTCGCTCCGCCGCCGGTACTCATGAAGGTCACCCGATCCCCCAGGCCGGCCTTGTTCAACGCCTTCACGCTGTCGCCGCCGCCGATGATGCTTTTCGCACCCGCCGTCGTCGCCGCGACCACCGCCTGAGCCACCGCGTTCGTGCCCGCCGCGAAGCGTTTGTCTTCAAAAATCCCCATCGGCCCGTTCCACAAAATCGTTTTCGCCCGCGCAATCTCCGCCGCATACGCCGCCGAGGTCGCCGGACCAATGTCCACGCCCTCCTCGGTGTCCGGGATGTTCTCTGCCGTGTTCGTCCGCGGATTCTGGAAGTCGATGACCGCCCGGCCCTTTTTGTCGAGCTTGTCGGTCTTGACCGGCGTGACCACGGTGTTGTCCGTCGGCAGCAAAAACCGCACGCCCCGTTCCTTGGCCTTCTTCAGGGCTGCCAGGGCGACATCGACCTTGTCAGGTTCGACCAGGCTTTTCCCGACCTTCAAGCCCTGGGCGAGCTTGAACGTGTAAGCCATGGCGCCGCCAATCAGGATGGAGTCCGCCTTTTCCAGCAGGCGATCGATGACGTTGATTTTGTCGGAGACCTTGGCCCCGCCCAGGATCACCACGAAGGGCCGCGCCGGCTTTTCCAGCTCGTCGCCCAAAAACTTCAGCTCGCGTTCCATCAACAAGCCAGCCGCGCAAGCCCCGCCGCGCGCCGCCACCACCCGCGCCACGCCTTCGGTTGACGCGTGTGCCCGATGGGCGGCGCCAAAGGCGTCATTGACATAAACGTCTGCCACCGCCGCCAGCTTGGCCGCGAAGGTCGGGTCGTTGGCCTCCTCCTCGTTGTAATAGCGGACGTTCTCCAGCAACAGGACATCGCCGTCTTTCAAGGTCGACGCCGTCTGAGTGACCTTGTCCCCGACGCAGTCGTCCACAAACGCCACCGGTCGACCCAGCATATCGGCCAGCTTCGCCGCCACTGGCCGCAACGACATCGACGGCTCGCGCTTCCCTTTCGGGCGGCCCAGATGCGCGGCCAGAACGAGACGCGCGCCACTGTCTATCAACAACTTAAGCGTTGGAAGAGTTTCTTTGATGCGCGTGACGTCATTGATGACCATGTCGCCATCTTTTTCTTCCATCGGCACGTTGTAGTCCACGCGCATGAAAACGCGTTTTCCACGGACGTCCACGTCGTTAACCGTCAGCTTCGCCATAAAATCAACAAGGGGCGAGAGGATAGCCAAGCGGGCCTTTGAGTCAAAAAGATTCCTTTGGCGCGCGGCGGGCGGACGGGGCCAGTGTGCCCCGAAGTTGCCGGCCCGGGGCGCGGGTCCCGCCATCGCGGGATCCACAGCGGCCAAAAGCGGCCCCGCGGCTCGAACGTACCAAGGAGCCGACTATTCTAGCCGCTGCGGGCAGAATGCCCCCCGCGGTCCGGACATCGGACGAAGTGTCACCGACAACCTGCGGATGCACCGGGCGGGGCCGACGGAGCCCGCCGCCGGCGGCGACCCGCGCAACCGATGAAAGCCGTACGAAGGCCGCGGCCGTTTTTCCGTCCAACCCGTGCCATGAATCGACGTGAATTCCTCCGGGTCTCCGGCCTGAGTGCCGCCGGTCTGACCTCGGGCGTCTGGTCCGGCTGCGGCACGTTCCCGCCCGAGGCCGCATCGAAGACGCGGTGGGCGATGACGGTCCAAGGGCGGATATCGGCCGCCGAGCTTGGCTGCACCCTGCCGCACGAACACATCCTTCTGGATTTCATCGGCGCGGATCAGATCGCGCGCGACCGCTACAATCAGGACGTGGTCTTTGACGCCGTTCTCCCCTACCTACAGCAAGCAAAGGATCTCGGCTGCGACACCCTTGTCGAATGCACCCCGCAATGGATCGGGCGCGACGTGATCCTGCTGCGGCGCCTGGCCCGCGCCACCGGCCTGCAGATCCTCACGAACACCGGCTACTACGGGGCCGGCCGCAACAAATTTCTCCCGCGAATCGCCTTCACCGATTCCATTCTCCAGCTCAGCAACCGCTGGATCGCGGAATGGCAGGACGGCATCGATGAAACCGGCATCCGCCCGGGTTTCATCAAAATCGGGGTTGATTCCGGACGATTGTCTGACATCCATCGGAAGCTCGTCCGCGTGGCGGCGCGCACGCATCTTCACACCGGCTTGACCATCGCGATTCACACGGGCGACGGGGTGGCCGCCCTGGACGAACTGGCCACCCTGCGGGAAGAAGGGGTCGCCGGCAGCGCTTTCATCTGGGTCCACGCGCAGAATGAAGCCGACGAAGACTCCCACCTGCGCGCCGCCGAACAAGGCGCCTGGGTGGAATTCGATCACGTCAGCCCGCAGGACTTGACCAAGCACCTCACCCTGATCCGGGCGATGAAATCCCACGGTCACCTTGGACAAGTGCTCGTCTCGCACGACGCCGGTTGGTATGAAGTGGGCAAGCCGGACGGCGGCGAATTCCGCCGGTTTGACACCATCTTCACCCAGCTTGTCCCCGCGTTGAAATCCGCGGGGTTCAGCGACGATGAAATGCACCGGATTCTCGTGGAAAATCCGCGCGAGGCATTTGCCATTCGCGTGCGGGAACGAAAGGACTGAACATGAGTTGCGATTTGCGATGGACCCTGGACGGGCGCCGGACGAACGGGCGGGCCCTGGCCGGCCGGCCCCAGCCCGTCCGGGACGCGGGCGCGATCGGACGTGTGGTCTGCGCGCTGGCGCTGGTGGGCCCCTGGGGCGTTTGCGGGCAAACGGCCGCTCCCGGCAGCCTCGATCAGGCAAGGCAGGTCGCCGCGGCGCAACTCAACGCCGAGGGCATTCGCCAACACGTGCAGACGCTCGCGTCAGATGATTTTGAAGGACGCGCCCCCGCTTCTCCCGGGGAGGAGAAGACCATCGCCTACCTGATCGACCAGTTCAAAAAATCCGGTTTGAAGCCGGGCAATCCGGACGGAACGTATTTGCAAAACGTTCCGCTGATGGGCGTGACCGGAGAGCCGGCGATCGAGCTTGAGGCGCGCGGACGGGCGGTCGCCGTGTCCGGGCCGGCGGATTGCATCGCGACATCCCTGCAGTTCCGCTCGGACGTTCGTGTGGACCCATCCGAGATGATCTTCGTTGGCTACGGGGTGGTCGCGCCGGAATATGGATGGGACGACTTCAAAGGGGTGGACGTGAAGGGCAAGACGCTGGTGATGCTGGTGGGCGACCCGCCGGTGCCGGATCCGGGCGACCCATCGAAGCTGGACGAGTCGATGTTCAAGGGCGGAGCGATGACCTACTACGGCCGCTGGACCTACAAATACGAAGTGGCCGCGGCGCGGGGGGCGGCGGCGGCGTTAATCGTGCATGAGACGGGCCCGGCGGGGTATCCCTACTTCGTATTGATCGCCAGCAACACCCGGGAAAATTTCGACCTGCAATCTTCGGGGCGGAACATGGAGCGCGTGCCGGTGCAGGGCTGGCTCTCCCAAAGCAAGGCGGAGGAACTTCTCACGGCCGCGGGCCGGAATTACCAGGAGCTCAAGCAAGCGGCGGTGCGGCGCGATTTCCGGCCGGTCCCGCTCGATGCCCGCGCCCATTTTCGCATTCGCAACACGCTGCGCCCCGTGGCGTCCCGGAACGTCGTGGGTCGAATCGAAGGTTCCGACCCGGTGCTGCGAAACGAGTACGTGGTGGTGACCGCGCACTGGGATCACCTGGGGCGCAACGACAAGCTGGAGGGTGATCGCATTTACAATGGCGCTCTCGACAACGCCACGGGCACCGCCGGCCTGCTCGCCCTCGCGCAGGCCTTCGGGCAGCTGCGCCCGTCTCCACGCCGCAGCCTCATTTTTCTCGCGGTCACCGCGGAGGAAAAAGGACTGCTGGGCGCGAAGTATTACGCCGAGCACCCGCTCTACCCGCTGGAGCGCACGCTCGCGAACATCAACATGGACGGCCTCAACCCCTGGGGTCGCACCAAGGACATCGAGGTCATCGGGCGCGGGCAATCCACGTTGGAGGACGTGCTGCAGGCGGCGGCCGACGCCACCGGCCGCCTCGTGTCGCCGGACTCGGAGCCGGAGAAAGGCCGGTTTTACCGCTCCGACCATTTTGAATTCGCCAAGCTGGGAGTGCCGGGGCTTTACCTGAAAGGCGGCATCCATGTGCTGGGCAAGCCGACCGGCTACGGCAAGCGGAAGCTCGACGAATACACCGAACGCGACTATCACAAGGTCAGCGATGAGATGAAGGACGATTGGGACTTTGCGGGAGCGGCGGATGATCTGCGGCTGCTTTTCGAGGTGGCCTGGCAGGTGGCCAACGGCGCCGAGTACCCGCAGTGGCGGGCCGGCTCCGAGTTCAAGGCCCGCCGCGATGCCATGCTTCGGGCGGGGGTGCGGGCCAAGTCGCCTCACTGAATCGAGAGAACACGCACGCATGTTGACACCATTGACCAACGCTGAAATCCGGCAGCACAAAGCCACCGCCCAACGCCTGAAGGCCATGCTCAAAATGGGGCGGCAGGGCCTCAGCCCGGGATTCCTCCAAAGCGTCGACGACGCCCTCCGACATCACGGCCTCGTGAAGATCAAGTTCGACGAGTTCAAGGAACAGCGAAAAACCCTCGCCCCCCAGCTCGCGGAGAAAACCGCCAGCCACCTGGTCACCCTCGTCGGCAATGTCGCCGTTCTGTTCCGTCCCAAACCGGAAGCCGCTGAACCGGGCGACGGGGATTGAGGCGCCTGTTTCCGCCGGAGGGATTGGGTTCCTCCGAACCTGGCGCTTGGGTTTCGAGCCCGGCCGCAATTACGCGAGGCCGCGCCATCGACGAAGGCCCCACTCGGCCACGAAACACAGCAGGGCGAAGAGAAACACGGCTGGCTGGTGCCAGAGCGGGCCGGTCCAGGTCTCGGTCACCGGCGCCTTTCGTTGCGGGAGGCTCTTGACGAAGGCGTCCAGCCCCGAGGCCGAAACCATCTCGCCCTTGGTTTGCCTGGCCACGCTTTCCATCAAGGGCCGGTTCGGTTTCAGCGATTGGAACTCGTCGGCCGCCGGGTCCGAGGACCAGCCCGTTTCGGCCCGGCCGACTTCAACGCCGGCACTGTCGACGACCAACGCCTCGGCCAGATAGCCGCCGGTTTCCCGCGGGATGTAAGTGGCTTCGTAAACGCCGGGCCGATCCGCGGACGGTTCCGCCACAAGCTTTACGGCCCGCGCCGTGGGCTTGGTCTCCGAGGCTGCGGAAGGTTTTGTCGTGGCGGGATCCTCGGCGGTCCCCACGGGCTGGACGAAGAGCGTGACTGCTGCGTTGTCGAGGGGCTGGAAGCCTTTGTCCCGCGCGCGCACGCGCAACACGACCGCCTGGTTGGGATCGCCTCGCAAAGGTTCCGCACTGAGCTCGACGCGGTTGGGCACATCCGCCACCAGCCAGCGCACAAGCTGTCGCCAGGCCTTGTCCATGTCCTTGTGGCGCGCCTCGTCCTTCAAGCCCCACTGCCAGAGATCGCCGATCATCAGCGCCGCGGAGCGGCCGCTGCCAAATCGCTGGACGATCAGCGCCGGGTGCTGGCCGTCCTTCTCGGACACCGTCGCGATCACGCTGGCGCCTGGCTTGGCGCCCCGCACTTTGTTGAGCACGCCAAACGCCGGGACGTCGTCCAGACGCCGGCGCTCATCCGCCTCGTTGTTGCGGAGCCGCGCCCACGGCTGCAGCCAGCCCTCGCGCGTCAACGTCAGCTTCAACTCCCCGGGCGGTTTGTCATCCGGCAGCTGATCCAGATAAACGGGAAGCAGATCGCCGATCGGCGTCCGGTTGAACTTGCCCTCCTGAAACGACTCGGCGCCGCCGAGCATCAGAAATCCACCGCCCCGTTCCGAAACGAACTTCTGCACGAGGGACATCTGATCCGGCGCGAAAAACTCCGACTCCAAATCGTCGAGGATGATGGCGTGATATTCGTAAAGCTCCTCCGCCAGCTTGGGGAAGCCCCCGCGCAATTCGTATTCGTCCCGGGTGTTCAGCCGGATCAGGACTGGTTGATCGTAACGTTCCGTCTCCTCCGCCGACTGGCCGCCGAATCCCCGGAAGAGCGGGTTGCTGGACTCACCCGCCCGCCCGCGAAACTCAAACTTCGGCTCGCGCCGCGCCACCCGGATGAGCGCGACCATTTGCAGCTGGTCGTCCTCCATCACCGCCCGTTGCAGAAATTTGTATTCCCAATTCGGCCGGCCGGACACATAGAGGATTCGGTAGGGCCCCCGCCCCCGATCCACCACGACGACCCGCTGATTATTGGCCAGGGTCGCCTCCCCCGCTGCTTCCGCTCCATTCGTTCCGGACGTCCCGCTGTTCGTGGCATTCACCTGCAGGCGATAAAACGACACGCCGCTCTGCTCGGGCTTGATCTGAAAGCGAAACGAGGACGCGTCATTCCCGGCCTTCTGCGCCTGCTCGGCGGCGAGCTGATCCACCGAGCCGGCCGGCGCGCGGTTGGTGGAGGTCCCGCCCGGAGTGGGATTTTTGGCGGCCGCCAGGTTGGTCGCCGGCCCCAGGGTGGAGACATGCCCAATCCGGGTGAGGCGCGCCCGCAGCAGCTCGCCGGAAAAACCCGTGGCCGTCGCCTCCGCCTGAATCGTGACCGGGGCGTCTTCAAACGCCGTCTGGTTGACCGTCACCTTCTGCACCGCGATGTCCTTCACGGGATCGTCCGTGCCAAAGACGACCGGGTAAACTGGCGGCAGCCCGTCCGTGCCCACGGTGGCGTCCGTCAAATCGGTGGCGTTGCCGTCGGTCATCAGGAGAATCCCGGCCAGCGGCTGCCCTTGGAATCGCTCGGCGATTGAGCGTAGGGCAAACCCAATGGCGGACGAGCGCCCCTGGAAGTCGAGCTCGGAGTAATCCTTGGTGCTCTGCACGCGGGAATCGAAAAGGTAACGGCGGACCTGGAAATTTTCCGCGAGGGTGTCCTGCCAGGCGGAGGGTTCAGCCACGAGGAGGCGTTTCAGCTGATCGCCTCGCGTGCCGGGGTTTCCGCGATCGTGGATGCGCAGGCCCTGGCTGTTGTCGGCGAGGATCGCGAAAAAATTTGCGCCCGGGCGGGCCCGCTCGCTGGACCAAAGCGGCTCCAACAGGCAGGCAGCCAGCGCGAGAACTCCCAGGAGCTTGAGGGTGAAGCAGGCCGTGCGCAGGCCCGGCGAGCCCGGGGAGTGCCGATACGACCAAAGCAGGAGGAGCAAGGCGATCCCGACGAAGCCGGCGGCCGGCAGCCACCAACCGTGACCGGAAATCAGCACTGCGGCCTGGAACATGCACGCATGGTGCCACCCGGGGATCCGGAAGGCCAATGGTTTTTGCCAGGGCCCGCATCCTCGTGGCCGCGCGCGCGCACTGCCCGTTTACGGCATGGACCCAAGCCGCCGTTTGGCCAGCTGCGCCTTCAAAAAATAGTCCGGCGGCGCATCCTGCCACGCGGTCAGCCAGAGATCCCCCAGCCATTGCGCTCCCTCCACGATCTGGCGCTCGATCAGCGCCCGGCCGGGCGGCGCAGGATCTCCGGACGTGCCGAGGTGCCCATCGCGCTCGAGCTGGTAAAGCGGTTCGACCTGGCGATGGCTGCGCTCCAACAACCCCAACACCACGGGGAACAAATTCGTTCGCCCCACACCAAATTCTTCGAAGGCGACTCGTCTCGCCTCCCGCAGGCGCGGCGCCAGCCGGTCCGCCGACAGGTTCAACCGCTCCGGATAGCCTCCGTCGATCCACCCATGAAAGGTCCGATTCGTCGTGTAATGCGACGGGTTGACTCCGACCCAACCGTTGTAATGCCGGGTCGTGTGGAGCGGCTGAACGGCGTCGCCGACGAAATGGGCCATCACGCCCATGGTGTAAACGATGTTCTGCTCCGCATTCGCCCGCTCCGCCGGCGCGCCGGCCTCCGCGTAGACGCGCCAATAGGAAAAGCACGACTTCAGCCGGCCTTGATGCTCCGTGATGGCCCACGGCAGAAACCCGATGCGCCCGCGGGTCCGCTCCGGATCGTGGGCGGGATCCACCTTCGGAAATTGCTCGGGGCGGGCCAGACGCCCGGCCACAAACTGCGCCTCCGCCTCATAACGAAACGGGCTCAGAGTGCGCGCGCTGAGGTCGTAGAGCGGCAGCTCGTCCAGGTCAAAGAAATGGTCGGGCTTCTGGGCATGGCCGAACGGCGCGTCGACCGAGTTTCGCCAGCGATCGGGCTCGCCGCTCAGGAACGCCACGCGCTCGCGGACATCCCCGGACGCCACCGCGACCGGGAAATTTGTCGGCAGCGTGCGCAGGGCAAGCAGGGCCACCAGCCGGTGACCGGCGTAATCCCAGGCCGACGCCGGCCAGGGGCCACCACCCCACACGGCCAGCCCCAGCACGACCCCCGTCACAACTTTCGGCCAGGCCCAGTGGGTCTTCACAGCGACCACCCCGCCCGATAATCCCGACGCAGCAACCGGTTTGCGTCGTCGGAATTTGAGAATCGCATCGCCGCTGCATCCCACCGCAGCTTCAGCGTGGTCATTTCCTCCCGCATCTTCAAACGAAGCGCCACGTTCCCCAGCAACACCGCCTCAGTCAACGGCCCCGCCCAATCAAAATTCGAGCCCGCTGCCGGCCCACCTTTGCACGCGTTGACAAACTCCTGATGGTGCCCCGGCGACCGCGGAAGTTTTTTGGGCACCTCCCCCACTGCTTTGCGCCGCGCATCCGGGAAGATGGTGTAGTCGCGTTGCGATGACAGGATCAAGCCGTCGCTCCCAATCAACAGGGCGCCCGTCGCTCCCATGAGCGGCCCGTCCTCCAAACCCTCCGGTCGCGGCGGGCGAATCCCGCCATCCGACCACACGAATCGCAGGGGCGGGCGACCGTTCCGTTCCGGGAATTGATACGTGACCATCGACGCGAGCGGATACATCTCGTCGTTCACCCGCGTGGAGCTGGCCTCCACGGTGTCGGGCGGCCCGAGTTTCAAGGCGCGGAAGATTGGGTCAAATGTGTGGCAGCCGATGTCGCCCAAGGCGCCCGTGCCGAAATCCCACCAGCCGCGCCATTTGAACGGGAGGTAGGCCGGGTGATACTCGCGCGCCGGCGCGGGCCCCAGCCAGAGATCCCAGTCGAGGGTCGCCGGCACGGGCGGCCGATCTTTGGGACGGGCGCCGCCCTGGGGCCAGTATTCGTTGAACAAACCGTTCGACGGCCGATCCGTCCAGAGGTGAACCTCGCGCACAGTGCCGATGGCCCCGGCCAGAATGAGCTCGGCCAACACGCGCGTCGCCTCGCTCGCCTGGCCCTGGTTGCCCATCTGGGTTGCGACCTTCGCCTTGCGCGCGGCCTCGGCCACCTGGCGCGCCTCCCACACGGAGTGGGTCAGCGGCTTTTCGCAATAGACATGTTTCCCATGACGAACCGCGCACATCGTGGCAAACGCATGCTGATGGTCCGGCGTCGCCACAATCACCGCATCCACCCCCTTCTGCTCGTCCAGCATCTTCCGGTAGTCTTTATATTGCGCCGCCTTGGGAAAGGCCTTGAACGTTCCCGCCGCGTGCGCCCAATCCACGTCGCACAACGCGACGATGTTGTGATCCGTGAATTGATTCAAATCGGCCCGGCCCTGGCCCGCCACGCCGATGCCCGCGATGTTCAGCCGCTCGCTCGGCGCCAGCGCGCCGTTCAGACCCAGGACCGAGCCCGGCACCACCTGGAACAATGGAAATACCGCGCCGGCCAACGCCCCGCGGCGCAGAAATTGCCGGCGCGGCATCCGCGCCGGGCCGGAAGCAGGCGAACCGGAATGAGGATTGGGCGTCGATGATTTGGGCAGGCTGGACGAAGGTCGGAAGGATTTCATGCCCTCGTTGGACGGCCCGGGCGAATTTGTCCTTCGGAAAAATCAGCCGCGACCCCCTGCACGCACCACGGCCCGGGGCCGCCTAAATGAGGCCCACGCTCAGGCGCGCTTCGCGACCCGGGCCAAGATCGGCGCGAGGTCGGCCCGCACTTTGGGCGGCCAGAATTTGGCGTCCGTCATGATCGCGTTTTGCAGCGCGGTGTGGCAGGAACAACCCGGCCGGGTCGGGACGCGCGGAAGAACGTCCGCGATGATGGCCTTGGCCAGCCCGGCGTTCTTTTGCAGGTTGGCGATGATCAAATCCACCGTCACATGCTCTTCATCCACCTTCCAGCAATCGTAATCGGTCACCATGGCCAGCGTGGCGTAGGCGATCTCGGCTTCACGCGCACACCGCGCTTCCCCCAGGTTGGTCATGCCGATGACGTCAAAACCCGCGCGATGATTGGCGACGGAATCCGCCCGCGTGCTGAAGGCCGGTCCTTCCATGTTGACGTAGGTGCCACCGTTGTGAACCCGGCTTTTAAGCTGGCTGGCCGACTCCAGCAGGAGGAGTCGCAGCTCCTCGCAGACCGGCTCGGCAAACGCCACATGGGCGACGATGCCGCGCCCGAAAAAGGTGTGGGCGACCGCCTGTTTGGTCCGATCCAAAAACTGATCGACGAGCACCACGTCGCAGGGCTTGTAGCGCGTTTGCAACGAGCCGACGGCGCTGACGCTGATAATCCAGTCGACTCCCAGGCGTTTCATCGCCCAGAGGTTGGCCCGGTGGTTGAGTTCCCCGGGCAGAATGCGATGGCCCCGGCCGTGCCTCGGCAAGAACACAACCTCCCGGCCGGCGAGCTGTCCGGTGAGAAACTGATCGGAAGGGGCGCCGAACGGGGTTTTGACGGACACCCACTGCTGGCGGGTGAATCCCTCGATCTGGTAAAGGCCGCTGCCGCCGATGATGCCAACCCGATTTGATGAGGCCATGAGTCTTCGGAGTGTCGTGAGATGGTTGAATTCGCGGCTTTGGATCACCGTTCCGCACGCTGCCGCGGGCGCAGGAGAAAATGGGGTGACCGACGGGACTCGAACCCGCGACATCCAGATCCACAATCTGGGGCTCTATCCAACTGAGCTACGGCCACCAAACAAGGCCGGGAAACTATGAGGCTTTGCCGGCAGCGTCAAGCGCGCGCTGTTTCCCGTGCTGTTTCCCGCTTCTCTCCGCGCCCCCGGATCGTTATCATTCCCGGCAGGCGGTCAGGGACGGCCGGATCGTCTGCGAACAATTTGCGTCATGCCCATCTACGAATTCTCCTGCCCGAAATGCCGCATCATCTTCAGCTTCCTGTCGAAGCGGATGAACCCCGACCGGCTGCCGGTCTGCCCAAAATGCGGCAACAAGAAAATGGAAAAGCAGATGAGTCGCTTCGCGACCCCCAAAGGGCTGGCCGAACCCGCCGCCGCCCCGGCCGGCGATGCGGAGGGCCCGCCCGCTCCCGACTTCGACGATCCCAAGGTGATGCGCGCCATGGCGGAGCTCGAGCGGGACATGGATCATCTCGACGAGAACAACCCGAAACACATGGCCCATGTGATGAAGAAAATGAAGGACGCCATGCCGCCCGGGACCATGCCCAAGGAAATGGACGACGCCATCCGACGGTTGGAGAAAGGCGAGGACCCCGAAAAGATCGAAGAGGACATGGGGGACGTGCTGGGCGACGCCTTTGGCGGCCCGGGCGAAGAGGAGGAGATGGGCGGCTACGGCGGGCCCTCCACGTATCGACGCGACGCAAACCTTTACGACTATTGAAAACGTCCGCGGGCGAAATTCGCCGCGGGCCCAGGCCCGGAAAACTTTCATGAAAAGCGCTTACGAACTGGCCATGGAACGCTTGCAAAAGCAGGCGCCCAGCGTGCAACTGACGGACAGGCAAAAAGCTGAGATCAGCGAGCTCGAATCCCGCTACAAGGCGCGGCAGGCCGAACGCGAGATCGGGTTGAAAGACGCCATCGCCAAGGCCGCGGTGGAAGGCAACATGGAGGAGCTCGCCGCGCTGGAAAAGCAGCTGGCGAACGAAAAGCGCAAGATCGCAGCGGAGCTGGAGGAAAAGAAGGAAGCCGTCCGCGCGGGCCGCGCGCGCTGACGTTTCCGCGAGGCCACGCCGGCGCGACGCCCCGCGGCGCGAGCCCCCGGCCGACCGCGCCGCCCGGCGCGTGAATTAAACAATCGCCCGGATGACCTCGCCCTCGATGTCCGTCAGGCGATAGTCCCGCCCCTGGAACCGGAACGTCAGCCGCTCGTGGTTGAAGCCGAGCTGGTGCAGCACCGTCGCCTGCAAATCGTGCAGGCTCACTTTGTCCTGCGTGACTCCAAAACCCAGCTCGTCGGTTTCGCCGTAATCGATCCCGCCCCGCACGCCGCCGCCCGCCAGGACCATTGTATAACAATCCGGATAGTGATCCCGTCCCAGAATGTCGCCCTTGGCCGTGCGCCCTTCCCGGAATGGCGTGCGGCCGAATTCACCACCGAGCACGACCAACGTATCGTCCAGCAGCCCGCGCTGGCGCAGGTCGCGGATCAGCGCCGCCACCGGGCGATCCATCGTCGCGCATTTTTTGGTCAGGCCGTCCCGGATATCCTCGGCCGGGTTGGTGCCATGAAAATCCCAGCCCCAGTCGAAGAGTTGGACATAACGGACCCCCTGCTCGACCAGGCGGCGGGCGAGCAGGCAGTTATTGGCCAGGCTGGCTTCGCCTGGCTTGGCTCCATACGCGGCCAGGGTGCCGGCCGATTCCCGGGTGATGTCCATCACTGCCGGCACCGCCGTCTGCATGCGGAACGCGAGCTCATATTGCGCGATGCGAGTGCGCGTCTCCGGATGCCCCAGATCCGCCGCCTGCAGCTCATTGAGGGCGCGCAACGTGTCCAGGCTCGACCGGCGCAGGTCGCGATCCAGGCCGGCGGGATCCGCCGCATAGAGCACGGGCTCGCCCTTCGATCGACATTGCACGCCCTGAAACACGGACGGAAGGAAACCACAGCCAAACGAATTGCGGCCACCATTGGGCTGGACACCGCTCGAAATCAACACCACGAACCCCGGCAGATTCTGGTTCTCGGTGCCCAGGCCGTAGGTCACCCACGCACCGATGGATGGGCGTCCCGGCCGCGGCGATCCGGTAAACGCCAGCAACTCGGCCGGCGCGTGATTGAACTGATCCGTGCTCATCGAGTGGATCACACACAACTCGTCCGCCACCGCGTGCAGGTGGGGAATGGCATCCGAGAGCCACAAGCCGCCGCGCCCGTGGCGGGTGAACGTCCGGCGCGTGCCCAGCAGCTTCGGCGTGCCGGAGGTGAAGGCGAATCGTTTCCCCTTCAAATAGGCATCCGGGCAATCCTGCCCGTCGCGCTTCACCAACTCCGGCTTGTAGTCGAAGAGATCAAGGTTCGGGGGTGACCCCGTCAGATGGATGTAGATCATCCGACGGGCGCGTCCAGTGTGATGAGGCGGGCGCAGGGCCAGAGGGTTGTCGGGCTCAGCCGGCGAGCGGGCGGCGGCCACGCGCAGCCCGCCGGGCAGCATCGACCCGAGGGCGATGGCGCCCAAGCCGAGAGCCGAGCGGCCCAGGAAATAACGGCGCGTCCTCTCCTCGCGTTGCGACATCAACGGATCTTCCGGTTTCAGATTCATGGGCATAACGGGCCGCAGCTGAAGAGCGCCCTCTCCCCAGCCGGTGGCCCTATCGTTTCATCAGCATCTCATCCAGGTTCAACAGCACATTGCCCACCACCGTCCACGCCGCGAGCTCAGCCACATCGACCCCCGGCGGAGGATCCCCCAGCGGCCGCGTAGCCAACAAGCGCGCCTTTTCGGCCTCTCCGCGGAATTGCAGCACGGACTTTTTCCACAGGCTGAGCAGCTCGGCTCGTTCGGCCGCGGTTGGCCCGCGGCTCAAACAGGAGCGGAAACCATAGGCGACTTGATCCTCAGGCCGGCGGCCCGCCGCCATCATCCCGCGGGCCAGCGCCTGCGCGGCCTCGACATAAACCGGATCGTTGAGCGTCACCAACGCCTGCAGGGGCGTGTTCGAACGTTCCCGGCGGAGCAGGCAAACCTCGCGATTGGGCGCGTCGAACGTGGCCATCGAGGGATACGGATTCGAGCGGCGCCACGTCGTGTAAATCGCCCGGCGATGCCCATCCTCGCCCTGGCTGGTTTCCCAGTCGGTCCCGCTGCCAAACGCGGCGCTCAACCCCTGCTTGGGCTGCACCGGCTTGACCGGCGGGCCAAACATTTTCGCGCTGAGCAGCCCGCTGACCGCCAGCGCCTGATCGCGGACCATCTCTGCCGTCAGCCGAAACCGCGGCCCGCGCGCGAGCAGTCGATTGTCCGGATCCCGCGCCGCCAGGTCCGGCGTGACCCGCGAGGATTGTCGATACGCCGCCGACGTCACCATGAGCCGGAGCAAATGCTTCACGTCCCAATGCTGGCTGGTCAGCTCCACCGCCAGCCAATCCAGGAGCTCCGGATGCGACGGCCGCTCGCCTTGCGCGCCGAATTCCTCCGTGGTCCGGACCAACCCCACCCCAAAGATGGATTCCCAGAGTCGGTTCACCACAACCCGCGAAGTCAGCGGATTTCTTGCGTCGACCAGCCAGCGCGCGAGCGCCAGGCGATCGATCGGCCCGGGGCCGGCCTCGAACAACGACGGCGGCAGGCCGCCGGTCACCTCTTCGCCGACGTCGAGAAAATTGCCACGCCGCTGCACACGGGTCTTCCGGCGCTGATCGCCCGCAAGCTCGCGACAGATGGGCGCCGTGGTGTACGGCTTCAGCTCGGCCAGCCTTTTTTGCAGCGCACCGCGCGCATCGCGCTCCCGCTGCAGGGTCGGGGCCACCGTGCGATAAAAGGCCGCCAGCTCCGCCTCGTGGCGGGCGTCCCGGGCGCCCGGCGTCGTTTGCAGGACCGCCAGCAGCCGGGGTGACACCCGCATCAGATCCCCAATTCGATCGTCGGCGGTCGCGGCCACCCGCAGCCGCGCCACCGTGGCGTATTCGTATTGGGACAATTGCTCAACTACGACGACGAGGTTGGACCCGGCCCCGATGGACACCGGTTTGGTCAGGGCCAGGGTGAGCGCGTGCGCCTCGCCGTGCTGCGGAGCGATGGCCCAGCCGCGATTCGCCGGATCGGCGTTGTTCAGCACGCTCTCCGCGACGAAGTCCTTCTGGGAAAAATCCGCCTGGGCCGAGGCCAGCGGCAGGACCCGGCCTCCGTCCGGACGCAATTCCATCTGGGGCATCGGCGCGGGCAAACCCGCCTGCTCCCATGCTGTCCCTCGATCGGCATCGAGAAGGCGGACGCGAACTCCGTCCAGTCGCTCCGGCGATTCGACACGATTCCAGATCACCACCCGATCGATTTCCTCCACCCGCCCCAGATCCACCTCCCACCATGGATCCGTCGACTGGCTGGTATGCGTGGTCGAGTGCGCCTGTTCGTACCGGCCATCGGTGTTCCCATCGATGGCCAGCCGCGCGAGCCCGTCGAACGCCGTGCTGCTTTGCCGCGCTTGCCCCCCCAAGGCGACGTTGGTCGTCCCCCGAAAAACCTGCACCTCGGCCAACGACAGGAATTTCTCCCGCCCGGGCAATTCCACGCGGACATACCGGCTGCGGACCGAGCCGGCCACCGGCGCCGCTGGGACCACCGTGGCCGCGACGCGGGTGATGACGAAGTTACCGTCTGCGTGCCCCACCGCAGGAACCGGCATGGCCGGGTCCGGCAGGGCTTCAAGCCTGACCCCTGCAATCGTCCGGCCCGGCCCGCTCGGAAACTCGAGCGTGTAGACATCCTTTTTGCCCGCGCGCCCGAACTGGATCACGCCTTGGTCGTCGATGGTGGTTTTGGCCTCCGCCCGCGTGCGGACGCGGGTTGGCACCAGGCTCTCCCACTTGACCTCACCCGCGAGGCGCTGTTCCCACCCGCGCTGCGCCGTCTCCAATGCCGGCGTGGAGGTTTGCAGCACGCGATCCAGCCGGTCGAGCTCCGCCTGCCACTCCTGACGCTGCCGTTGCTGGTCATCGGTGTAGAGCGGCAGAACCGGGCTCTCGTCGCCGCGATCGGCGTCCGCCGTGTTGTTCAGCACAGCGAAGAAACGGAAGTAATCCTGCTGGCTGATCGGATCATATTTGTGATTGTGGCATTGCGCGCAGGCCATCGTCGTGCCCATCCACACGGCCATGGTGGTGTTCACCCGATCGACGATGGCCACATTGCGATACTCCTCGTCGTTCGTGCCTCCTTCGTTGTTCGTCATCGTGTTCCGATGGAACGCCGTCGCCACTAATTGGTCCTCGGTGGGCTCGGACAACAAATCGCCCGCGAGCTGTTCGATCGTGAATTGATCAAACGGCAGGTTGCGATTGAACGCGCGGATGACCCAGTCCCGATACGCCCAGATCGTCCGGGGCGGGTCGTCGGCATAGCCGGTGGAATCCGCGTAGCGCGCCTGGTCCAGCCAGAAGCGAGCCCAGTGCTCCCCGTAGGCGGGTTTGGCCAACAGCCGTTCGACCAGACGCTCATAGGATCCGGGCGCGCGATCGGCGAGAAATCGGTCCACCTCCTCAAGGCTGGGGGGCAGACCGGTCAAGTCGAGCGACACGCGGCGAATCAGGGCGGCCGGGTCCGCCTCCGGGCCAGGCCGCAGCCGTTCGTTCTCCAGCCGGGCCAGGATAAAGGAATCAATGCCGTTCCGGGCCCAACGCTTTTGCCGGGTCCGCGGCAGGGCCGAACGCACCGGCGTGACATAAGCCCAATGCCGGGCGTACTCGGCGCCCTGGCTAATCCAACGCCGAAGCGTCGCCACGTCTCGCTCCGGAAGTGTTTTCCCGGTTTTTGCCGGCGGCATGCGATCGTCCGGATCGGCGCTGGCAATTCGGCGGATGACCTCGCTCGCTTCCGGACGCCCGGGCACGACCGCCTGACGGCCGTCACCCAGGCTGGCTGTGGCCGTGTCCCGCAAATCCAGTCGCACCCGTTTCCGGCCGGACGCCCCTTCCTTGGTGTCCGGACCATGACACTGGAAACAGTTTTCCGAGAGAATCGGGCGGACATCGCGGTTGAAATCGACAGCTCCGGCGGCAACCCCAGCCGCGGCCGACGATCGGGCCGGGCTCAGCCAGGCGACGCCCGCCCCCAGCATCAGGGCCAGGGCCGACCGGGCCGACGCCCGGGCGCCAGCGACAGCAAAAAATCCGCGGGCGAACATGCCGGACACTCTGGCAGGAGACCGGGACAGCGCAATCCCGATTCCAGCCCGGGCAGGAGTAAGCCGGGGACAAGAGTCGACACACTTCCAGGCCCGGTGGGGCGAACCGATCACTGCCCGCACGCGCTCCCGGACAGACGGATTCAGCCGGCAACCGGCGACCGGCATCGGTGTAGGACAGACAACCGCTTTCTGCTTGTCCATGAACAGGATCATGAATGTCGCTTTAGGAGGCACGCTGCCTGCCGATATCAATTTCAGATACCGTCGGCTCGGAGAACATAGCCGCAAGGACGCGCATCAAATGGCCGGGCCTTTAGCCGTGGACGGCGTTGTTAGGTATGAAGCATAAGATCTTGTTAGTAGACGACCAGCAGGAACTCCGCGCGCTCCTGGCTGACAGCTTTCGGTCACGCGGATACGAAGTGCTGGAGGCCTCGGACGGCGCCAGCCTCAAAGCCGCGTTGACCAACGTGCAGCCCGACGTGGCGCTGCTGGACCTGAAATTGCCCGACGCCGACGGGCTGGAGCTCTTGAGCCTGCTCAAGGCGCAGTGGCCGGAAACCGAAGCCATCGTGCTGACCGGATATGGCACGCTCGACTACGCGGTCGAAGCGACCAAGCGGGGCGCCTTTCACTTCCAGACCAAGCCCCACAACGACGGCATCTTCAACCTCGTCGAGCGGGCTCTGGAGCGGAAGCAGCAGACCCAGGAGAACACCAAGCTGATCGACGCCCTCAAACGGATGAGCGGCGACAATTCGCCGATCTTTCACTCCGGCCAGATGAAGCAGGTCATGCGGACGATCGAGCGCGTCGCCCCAAGCGACGTCTCCGTGCTGATCACCGGCGAAAGCGGCACCGGCAAGGAAGTCATCGCCGACATGATCCACACGCTCAGCCGGCGCGACAAAGGCCCGTTCATCAAGATCAATTGCGCGGCGCTCCCCCGCGAACTCATCGAGAGCGAGCTGTTTGGCAGCGTCAAAGGCGCGTTTACCGGCGCGACCGGCGATCGGGAGGGCCTGTTTCGCCAGGCCGAGGGCGGCACGCTCCTGCTGGACGAATTGTCCGAGATGCCGGTGGACACCCAGAGCAAGCTGCTCCGTGTCCTCCAGGAAAAGGAAGTCCGGCCGGTCGGCGGACGCACCGGCTACAAGACGGATTGCCGGATCATCGCCGCGACGAACCGACAGGTCGAGGAGGCCATTCGGGACGGCAAGCTGCGCGAGGATCTGTTCTACCGCATCAGCGCCATCTCCATCAGCCTGCCCCCGCTGCGGGACCGCCGCGAGGATGTCCTCCCGCTGGCCCGCGCCTTTCTCAAACGCTTCGCCGCCCAGGCCAACCGCGTCATCTCAGACTTCACGCCGGAGGCCGCCGAACGTCTCAAACGCTACGACTGGCCCGGCAACGTGCGCCAGTTGCAGAATGAAATCCAGCGGGCGGTGCTCATGTGCGAGACCCAGTTTGTCCAGGGCGACGACCTGTCAATCCACGAAGCGAGCAGTGACGCCGGCACGGACTCCAACCTCACCCTGATGGAGGCGATGGAGCGGAACAAGATTGTCGAGGTCTTGCGGGAGACGGGCGGAAACAAGCTGGAGACAGCCAAACGCCTCGGCATCGGCCGCCAGACGCTCTACAACAAGATCAAGCTTTACCAGATCGCGGCGTAGGCCGCGGTCCTCACTTCCCCTCCGGCCCGCCGGACGCCAGCGGCTTCATCGTCAGCGGATCTCGCAACGGCACCCGCGTCAGCCGCCCCCCCGCCAGGCCCGGGAGATCCACCGCATGGTCGGGATGCCCCCGGAGAATTTCGTCGGCCTTGCCCACGATCAAAATCGCCACCTTCGAGACGTCCAGATACTTCCTGGCCACGCGCTGGACATCCGCGGGCGTCACGGCTTCGATCTTTGCGCGGTAGGTCTTGTAGTAGTCCGGCTCCCGGGCATGGCGGCCGGTGAATTCGTCCTGGGCGAATGTGGTCACGACCTGCGACTTGGTGGCGAAGTTGCGCGGGAACGTGTCGATGAAGCTCCGCTTGGAGGTGTTGAGCTCCTCCGCGCTCACGGCCTCGGCGGCAATGCGCTTCATTTCCTGAATGACGATGCTCGTCGCGTAGGCGACGGTCCGCGACTTCGACTGGAAGCCGGCAAAGAGCAGGCCCGGATAATAGGTCCCCGGCGCCACGTGCGAGAATGCCGAATACGCCAGGCCCTCGTCCGAGCGGACCCGGTTCATGATGCGCGAGGTGAATCCGCCGCCGCCCAATATGTCGTCCATCACGCGCAAGGCCGGCAGGTCAGGATTGTCCCGCAGAATGCCCGGCAGGAGGATGGACACGCGCCCCTGCGGCACGTCCTTGTCCACGAGATAAACCCCCGCTTCGGCGAAGTGCGAGTCCGTGGGAATGGCCGGCGATTTCTCCCCCGCAAACGGCCAGTCGGCAAAGAGCTTCTCCAGCTTCTGCACCATGGCCGTGCGATCGAAGTCGCCGCTCGCCGCCACCACGAAATTGGCCGGGTGAAACCAGGCCCGATGAAACGCCCGCACGTCCTCGACGCCGACGCTCTGCAACGACGACGCCGTCACCTCGCGGTTGACGAAGAACTGCTCGCCGTGGACGAGATAGTTGCGCTCCCGGGACTCGATCTCCGAGGAGTCGTCGTTGCGCCGCTTCATCGTCTGCATCAGCTGCGTCACGCGCAGCTTGAATTTGTCCTCCTGAAATCGCGGCTCGGTCAGCACCTCGCGCAGGATGGCCAGGCCTTCATCGAGGTCCTTGGACAGCAGGTTCAACGACACGGAGGCCTGGGTGTCGCGCACCGAGGAATTCAAACTGGCCGCAAGGAAGGCGAGGCGCTCCTCGAGTTCCTCGGCCGTCCGCGCCTTGGTCCCGCCCCGGCTCAACAGGTAGCCCGCCAGATCCGTCACGCCCTCCTTGCCGGCCGGCTCCACGTAGTCCCCCGTCCGCACCAGCACCGTGATGTTGACCAGCGGCAATTCGCGATCGGTCGCGATGTAGGTGACCGGTCCGGCCGCCAATTGCAGCCGGTAATCCTTCGGGTCCGGGGGCTCGTATTGCAGCGGCGGGAACTGGATCTTTTCCGGCCGATTGGGAATGCCCGCGGGAAAGCGAATGGGCTTGGACCTCTCCGTCTTTTCCTTGGGGGCGGAGGAGGCCGGCAGGGACGGAAACACGCCCGCCAGCGCGGCCAGCAAAAGGCAGAACGGCCGGAACCGGGACGCCCCCACTCCGGTTCGAGGGGCCACGGAGGATGCAAAGGTGCTCATGGATGAAAAGGGAACTGCGACGGGCTCATTTCAATTCTTCGAGACGTTGTTGGATCAGCTTTTTCTGCAGGCCGAGCAGCGGCCGCACCTGGTCGTCCGCCTTCGCCAATCGCTCGTCAATCGAGCCGAGCATGGCCCGCAGGCGCGCCGCGTCCTTTTCCTGCCTGATGCGCCCGGAAAGCGCGTCGAAGGCCTTCTTTTGTTCCGCCGACAAACCCGCCAATTCCGGAGGCGCCACCCCGCCGGATCCGGCGCCGGCCGGTTTGCGGGTGTAGATGGCCACCGTCCGGTTTTCCCGGGTGAAGTAACGATTCACCACGCGCCGAAGATCCGCGGCCGTCACCGCCTGGTGCTTCGGGCCGGCCTCGTTGATTTCGCGCCAGTCCCCCAGTCCGTCCGCCATGATCAACTGCATCAGGATGGGCATGTTGGCGACGAGGCGGCGGTATTCCGCCGCCGCGAAGTTGTTCTTCACCTTCTGCAGTTCCTGCTCCGGAACGTCCTCAGCCTTGAGCCGATCGAGCTCCCTGGCGATGGCCTGCTCGACCTCCTCGGGCGTGTGCGGATCGCGGGCCTCGCCGCTGATCGCGAACTGGCCGGCATACTTCCGATGATCGGGCCCAACCTCCACCTCGGTCGCAACCTGCGAGCCCAGGACCAGGCCCTTGTAAAGCCGGCCGGTGCGCGTCGAGAGGATCTGCGAGAGAATGTTGAGCGCATACGAATCGCGATGGCCCCACGGCACCGTGTGCCAATGGATCTCCACCTGCGGATTCGCTTCCGCCTCGCCATACATCCGCTTCTCCGCCAGCTGGTCGACCTCCTGGGTCACCACCTCCGGCGGATCCTGCGGCCCGCGGGGGATCCGCCCGAAATATTTTTCCAGCAGCGGCTGGGCCTTGCGCGCGTCCAGATCACCGACCAGGATCAGCGTGATGTTCTGCGGCGAATAATACAGGCCGTAGAATTCGTCCGCCTGCGCCTTGGAGATGGCCGGGATGTCTGAAGGCCAGCCGACGGTGGGCCACAGATACGGATGGGATGTCCAGATCATCGCCTCGAGCGACTCGTCGAACTTGCCCAACGGCGTTGACTCCGTCCGCATCCGCCGCTCTTCGAAGACCACGTCGCGCTCGGCGTAAAACTCGCGGAACACCGGCCGCAGCAGCCGCTCCGACTCCATCCACATCCAGAGCTCCAGCTTGTTGGCCGGCACCGTGATGAAATAGCCGGTCAGGTCTGTGGAGGTGAAGGCGTTCATCCCGGACCCGCCGCCCGTCGTGTAAACCCGGTCGAACTCGTTCTTCACGAGAATCTCGCGTTGCTGGTCGATCAGGCCGTTAAACTCCTTCTCCAGCTCGCGATAGCGGGCCGACTTGTTCTCCGGCTTCTGCGGATCGTCAATCTCGCCGCGGCGATAAGCCGCGCGGATCTTCGACTCCTCCTTGCGCATCAGATCGCGCACGCGTTCCTGGGCCGCGATGATCTCCAGGTCCTTTTCGTAATTTTTCGTGCCCAGCGTCGGGGTCCCCTTGAACATCATGTGCTCGAAGAGATGCGCAATGCCGGTGATCCCGGGCCGCTCGTTGGCGCTGCCCACGTGCGCGACCCACCCGCCGGCAATCGTCGGGTCGTCGTGCCGCTCGACCATCAACACGCGCAGGCCGTTGGCCAGCGTCCGCTCGACGACCTCCACCTTCTGTGCGAACACGGGCGCGCCCCCGAGGGACACCAGGCAGGCCAGCGCCGCGAGACTGCGCCCTCCCCGGGCATGGCGGAAAAATGAGTTCATAGGATCAACACGTTGATAAAAGAGAACAGCAGCAATCCGCGGCAGCGTCAACCGCACGTCAGGGCCGTTGTTTCAGCTCGGCCCGCGTGGTCCGCTGCAGCTTTTCCAGCTCGGGCTTCAGGGCCTGCTTGGCCGCCGTCGCCATCCGGTCGATGAAAAGTATGCCGTTCAGGTGATCCACCTCGTGCTGAATCGCACGCCCGAGCAGGCCGCCCGCGGTGAACCGCACCGGCTGGCCCTTTTCGTTCAGCGCGGTCACGTCGACCGCCGGCGGCCGGATGACGTCCTCGTAGAGCTCCGGGAAGCTGAGGCAACCTTCGGGACCCGGGATGGGATCGCCGAACGGGCGCAGGACCGGATTGATCAGCACCAGGGGCATGAAGGCCGCCACGTCCTGTTCCTGGCCGTCGATTTGCAGGGACGACTTTCGATCCGTGACTTCACGCACGTCGAGCACCGTCACCTGCAGGGCGCGGCCGACCTGCTGGGCGGCCAACCCGATGCCGGCGGCGTCGTACATGGTTTGGAACATGTCACGGACCAGCTCCTGGATCTCCGGAGTAATCACGGGGACGGTCGCCCCCTTCTGGCGAAGGACCGGGTGGCCGTATTTGACGATGGGCAGAATCATCCTTGTGCCGGGCTCAATCCCAATGCGCGGGTTATTCCGGCCAGTCGCGGAGCATCTCCGCGAGGTTGCCGAGGTCGGGGCTTTGCCCGGTGCGCACGTAGTAGCCGCTGGTTGTCACCCCGGTCAGCAACGCGGCGGCGTTGTCGAAGCCCAGCAGCCGACCCAGACAAAAGCCGGAATTGAAGTGGTCGCCCGCCCCCGTCGTGATGAGCGGCTTCTCGATGAAGGGACCATCCACCACCGACACGCTCTCCCCGGACGCCGCCAGCGCGTACCGGACCGGGTGCACCACCAGCGTGGCCACGCCCAGCCGGCGCCGCATCTCCAGGGTCAGGGACGCCAGGCCCTCCCGGGACCGGTTGCCCGTCGGCAGGCCAAGGACCTCGCCGATTTCGTAGGCCTCCTTCTCGTTCAATCCCAGCAGCACCTCGAAGTCCCGCTCGAATTTGGCGATCAACGTCAGCGCCTGCGAAATGTCGTCCGCCGTGCGCTTCTCGGGATCGGCCAGATCGAAAAAGATGCGCCGGCGCGGCCCCGAGTGGGCCGGGCAAAATTCCTGCAGCAGGGCCCCCCACAGATCGCTCATGTACGGGATCATCGTCCAATTCACGAACGCCACCAGATCCGAGGTCGAGAACCGGTCGATGAACTTGTCGCGCCCATAGCGGCGCTGGATGTTCGCCCACGTGATCTCGTTCAACGACGTCGTTTTGGTCAGCATCAGCTTGCCGTCCTCGAACTCCAGCGCGTCCGTCTGGCCAGGGTCGGTGATGCTGTAAACCTCGGCCCGCTGCGCGAAGTCCTTGAACACCGGATGGAGCGATGGATAGCCCAGCGCGCCGACGTAGGTGACCTTGATGCCCATCCGGGCCAGGGCGTTGGCCATGATCGGCCCGTTGCCGCCCAGCTTGGTCAACTGGTTGACGAGTTCGACGTTGGTGCTCTTGCCCGCCGCCGCTGCCAGCCGCTCCGCCAGCCGCGCAATCGTCGGCAGCCGGCTGAAATGTTCGGCGTCGTCCCGCTTGTCCACCACATGGATGATCTGGTCGACAAACCCGTCGAGCCCGACAAACGCACGCAGGTGACTGGCCCGCTGGACCTCCGTCAGCAAACGCGCCGCCACCTGCTCACGAAATTCTTCCGGGTGTATCATCAATCCACCTTCACTCCGATCAGCCCGAGAATCCGCTCCAGCTCGCCGTCGCTGAAATAGCGAATCTCGATGGATCCCTTGCCCTGGCGATAGCGCAGCTGGACCTTCGTGCCCAGCCGCTCGCAAAGCTTGTTCTCGACGCTGGCCACGTGCACATCGCGCACGGCCTCCGCGCCCCGCCGCGCCCCCACCCCGCCCGCCCCGTTCGCCGCCGACACGGGCTGCTGCGCCAAACGTGCCACCAAATCCTCCGTCTGCCGCACGTTCAGGCTGTCCCGCAACACCCGCTCCGCGGCCAGACGTTGTTCCGGCGCCGCCGGCAGGCCGAGAATGACCTTCGCGTGCCCGACCGACAGGCGTCCGTCCCGCACATAGACCTGCACGTCTGGCTCCAACTTCAGCAGGCGAAGAGCGTTGGTCACCGCGGCCCGGCTCTTGCCCACCTTTTGCGCCACGTCCTCCTGCCGGAGACGAAATTTCTCCATCAATTCGGCGTAGCCCTGGGCTTCCTCCAGCGGGTTGAGGTTCTCGCGCTGCAGGTTTTCGATCAGCGCCAGTTCCAAAACCGCGCGATCGTCGGCCTGCCGGACGATGACGGGGATCTCCTTCAACTCCAGCAACTGGGCCGCGCGCCAGCGGCGCTCGCCGGCAATCAGCTCGAAACCCGCGCCACTCGGGCGCACGATCAGCGGTTGAATGATGCCCTGCTCGCGAATGGAATCCGCCAGTTCGCGCAGCGCGTCGGCCGTGAACTCCTTGCGTGGCTGGAACGGACACGGATGCACGCTGGCCAGCGCCACCCGGCGCACCGCCTCGCCCGCCGGCACGGCCGCCATGGAAGGGTTCGCTGCAGCCGGACCCGCCGCGACGGCGGCTCCGGAGCCCGGTGAATTGGAAGGGGGTGAGGCAGGGCCCTTTGTCGCCGGATTCGCACCGCCGAGCAACGCGCCCAGCCCACGACCCAGCGCTGGTTTTGCCATGTGACTAGAGTGTCGAACCGCCCACCCCGTGTCAACGGGCCAGCAGCCCCGGGAGATGACAAACCCGGACCCTCCGGGCCCGGCCACCGCGTCAATACCACTTCCGAAACCGCACTTCGATCCCCAGATCCTGACCCACCTCCCGCTTGAAGCGGTTCAGGTCGGTGTAGGTGTTGTCTGAGTTGCGATAATGATATGGATAAACCACGCGCGGCCGCATCTCCCGCGTGGTGCTAATCGCCTTGTCCACCGACATGGTGAACGGAATGTTCATGCACAAAAATGCCAGGTCGATGTTGCGCAACGCCCGAATCTCCGGCACGTCCTCTGTGTCGCCGCTGAAGTAAATTCGCCGCGCGCCAATCGTCACGACATAGCCGTTGCCCACCCCCTTGGGGTGATTCGACGTGGTCAGGTTGTAGGCGGGCACAGCCTCAATTGTCAGCCCAAACGCCGAGGTGGAGGCGCCATTCGTCAGCACCACCGCCCCCGCCCGCTGCGCCGTCGACAGCGAGTTGTAAACCGCCGCCGGCACGACCAGCACCGCCGCCGGCGCCCGCACGGAGTCGAGCGTTCCCGCGTTGAAATGATCCCCGTGAGCATGCGTCACCAAAATCAAATCCGCCTTCGGTATCCCGCCATAGGGCGACGCTCCCCCCACCGGATCCACATAGATCAAGCGCTCCTTCCACCGCAGGACCACACTGGCGTGATTGATCGAGTGAACCACGACGTCCCCATCCTCCGTCACCAGGTGATCTCCTGACAAGTTGGTCGCCGCCACCGCCTCCGCCCGGTAAAACCGGCGCAGAAGATACGGCGCCGCCGAGTCCGTGAATGTCACGCTGGACGCCGTCGGGGTGAAGGTCGCGAGCGGCTGCCAGTTCGGTGACGTCGGCGTGTCCGCCGCGTCCACGCGCACCGGCGCATTGCTGACGCTGAGCGCGATCTCGCCGTTGGTCAGCACCCGCACCGAGTGGAACCGCGCCGGGGTCTGGCCCGAGGCCCGCATCCCGCCGGTCCAAGCAGATACCAATAGCAAGAGCCCAACAACGATCCTGCGCGAAAACATCACGTTCATGGCGGGTGAACCATTCAACATTGGAGTGATAACAGCAAGAATGACCCGCCACCCTACGCCGCGGTTTCAGAACTTCGCCGCTCACCGTGACCGCGGCCGGCGGGGCGATTGCGGTCATTCACGGCAACCCCGCGGCGGCGCTGGCCGCCCCCATCGATGCGTAACGCGGCCTCCCCGGCGCACCCACGACGCCTCCGCCGACCCCGCGTGGCCGACGATTAGGCGCCAGCGGCGTCGCCGTTCGCCCGCAGCCGCTTCAAAAGCCCAACCCGCGAGACCTACCGGCGAGACCTACCGGCGAGACCTACCGGCGAGACCTACCGGCGAGACCTACCGGCGAGACCAATTCAATTCGGCGCGCGCGTCC
>JBGATF010000038.1:0-95332 GCA_044229355.1 Limisphaerales bacterium | reverse complement strand
CAACGCCGTCAGCCGATCTAAAACGATCTGGCTTACCCATCGACCCGCAATGCGCACCGCGTCCAACACGCACACCACTTTCCACTCACGCCACCAGCTTGTCTAGCAGAAACTTTTGTGGGTAAAGAGGAGGACAAGTCACCGCACTCCAGAGGCGTCGCGGACTTTGGAGTGCTGCGACTTGTCGCAGCTTTCTCCTCGGGGGACCTGTCCCCCGAGCCCGACCACCGCTCCGGTTCGCTGACGATGAACGCACACGGCACGGTGGACCGACCACGGTGACGGGCGACAAGTCGCCCTCAGAAAAAGCGGTGACAAGTCACCGCACTCCAGAGCCCGGAGCGGAGTGGACGGCCTGGCCGCCGACTGGCAGGGTGGTCCGGCATGAGTTGGGTGGAATGTCCCACGTTGAACTACGCGCTGGAGGCCAGTCCGCGCGAGCGGGCAGCCGCGATTCCCGAATCGTTGGCGACGCCGGCCCGCGCGTTGCTGGGGGCCGTCCGCGCCGGCATTCCGAAGCGATATCGAATTCTCGCAGATGTCGCGCGCGTGCGAACCTGGAACCGCTTCCACGGCGAGATGTGCGGCTTCGCGGAACGGCTCGGGGTTGACTGGCGCGATTTGGCCCTGGCGAATCTTTCCTACGATTTGCTCATCGCCTCGCTCGGCTGTTCCACGATGGCGCTCGCCACGCCCGCGGGCCCCGTCCTCGCCCGCAACATGGACTGGGTGCCCGAATCGTTGCTCGCGCGAGCCAGCGCGCTCTGCCGGTGGCATCGTGCGGACTCGGCCGCCTTTGCCGCCGCGGGCTGGCCGGGGGCGATCGGCGTTGTCAGCGGACTGTCCACCCGGGGGTTCGGCCTGGTGCTGAATGCGGTCACCTGCCGCGAACGGGTCAATGTGCGCGGCTACCCGATGTTGCTGTTTCTGCGGCGAGTCATCGAGGACGCCCGAAATTTCCGCGAAGCTTTGGCCTGGCTGCGGGACACGCCCCTGGCCAGCCCGGGCCTGATCACGCTCGTGGGAACGACCAACGACGAGCGCGCGGTCATCGAGCGGACGCCACGGCGCGCGATGGTCCGGCTGCCGGATGGACTCGCGCCGCTCGTCACCACCAACGACTATCAAGCCTTCAAGGAGGCCGCCCGCGAAGCCGTGGCCGGCCCCATGGGCGGCACGTCGAGTTGTTCACGGCTGGAGGCCCTGCGGTGCGCCACCCGCAATGAGACGGGCACGCGGGAGATTCACGACGACGAACTGCTGTTCTGGCTGTCCGATCCGCAGGTGATGCAGACGATCACCGCCCAGCATGTCATCCTTCGTCCAGCGGCCGGAACCCTCCGTTTGTTTGTTCCCGGGCGGCTGCTGAAGAGCGCCGGGTGAAGCGAAGGAAGCTTCAACTCTCGGCATTTTCCCCCTTGGAGCCCGGCCGGGCCCAGCGCATGCTCGCCGACATGTCATCGTGTTTCTCGGCCCGTTTCCTGGCCACGCTGGGTTGGGCTTTGCTGGTTGGTTGGTTTTGCCGGCCGGCCGACGGGGCGGATTCGAGTCCAGCTTCGGAGCGCTGGTGGCCCGACCGGATTGAAACCGCGCTGAGGTCGGCCGGCACAAACCGGGCCGAGCTGACCAAAGCCCTGCGCGAAGTGCCGTCCGCCCGGCGCGAAGGCCTGCAGTTCCTCATCGAACACATGCCAGAGCCGGATCGGCAAGCGTTGACTGCAGGGTTCCTGCTCGAGAACGTCCAACTGGCCTACGACCAGCTCGAGCAGGCGCCGTGGGCCAGACAGATCCCGCGGGACATCTTCCTCGACGCCGTGCTGCCCTACGCGTCGCTGAATGAGCGGCGGGACAACTGGCGTCAGTTGCTGATCGACAAGTGCCGTCCGTTGCTGACGAACTGCGCCACTCCGGCCGAGGCGGCGCAGGCGTTGAACCGCCAGCTTTTCAAGGCCACGAACGTGCGCTACTCAACCCAGCGCCGCCGGGCCGATCAAGGCCCGCTGGAAACAATGGAGAGCGGCCTCGCCACATGCACCGGGCTGTCGATTCTCCTGGTCGACGCCTGCCGGGCGATGGGCGTGCCGGCGCGCGTGGCGGCCACCCCGATGTGGGCCAATAACCGGGGCAATCACACCTGGGTCGAGATCTGGGATCAAGGCTGGCATTTCACCGGCGCGGCCGAGCCCGATCCGAAGGGCCTCGATCGCGGGTGGTTTCGCGGCGACGCCGCCCAGGCCAAAGCCGACGACCGCGAGCACGCCATCTACGCCAGCAGCTTTGCGCGCACCGGCACCTCGTTCCCCCTCGCGTGGGCGCCCGACATCGCCTGGGTCAACGCCGAGAATGTCACTGACCGATACACCGCCAAACCGCCCGCCGCCGACACCAACCGCGTCCAGCTCGAAGTAAAAGTCATCGAGCGGCCCGGCGGCCCGCGGGTCGCCGCCCGGGTGAAGGTCACCGATCCCGCCGAACCGACCCGGCAATGGGACGGGACCAGCCGCGACGAGACCGCCGACCTGAACAACATTCTGCCCTTCGAAGTGCATCGCCGGCGCGCCTACTCCATCACCGTGGAACACGCCGGACGCACCTGGCGCCGCGAGTTCCAGTCCCCTGCCGGGACAAACCGCGCCGAGTTGTTCGTGCTGGCCTTGAGTGAGCCCCGGGAGATCATTCTGCCCACCCAGGTCTGTGCCGTCCCGTTAACCGGCGCGAAGAAACTCGCACCGAACGATGAAGCCCGGCTCCGGCGGGAAGTCGCGGCATATTTCACCGCTCCAACCAATGACCAGGCCGGATGGAAATTTAGCCGTGCGTTGGATCAACTTCTCACCCGCAGCGAGCGCGAGGTCCGCCGCCTGGTCTGGGAAGAATTCAAGGCGTCGGCCGTGCAGAAGCCGGTGCGGGACGATTTCCAGGCCAATCGCGTGCGGTTCCAGAAATACGAGAGCCCGTATACGGTCAAGTCGGTCGGGACGAAACCGCCGGGCGGCTGGGCCCTGTTCATCGCGATGCACGGTGGCGGCGGGGCGCCCAAGGCGGTCAACGACAGCCAATGGCAGGTCATGCAACGCTATTACCGCGACCATCCCGAAGCGGGCGGCTATCTCTACGTGGCGCTGCGCGCGCCGAACGACACCTGGAACGGATTCTACGACACCTACGTCTACCCACTCGTCGCCAATCTGGTCCGGCAATTTCTCGTTTGTGGCGAGGTCGACCCCAACAAGGTTTTCATCATGGGTTATTCCCACGGCGGCTACGGCGCCTACGCGATCGGCCCGAAGATCCCGGACCGGTTCGCCGCCATCCACGCCAGCGCCGCCGCGGCCACCGACGGCGAGACCACACCAAAGACGCTGCGCAACACCATCTTCACCGCCATGGTCGGCGAGAAGGACACCATGTACGGCCGGCTGGACCGCAACCGCCGCTTCCAGGAATCCGTCGACCAATTGCGCGGCGGCCGGACGGACATTTATCCGGTCAATGTCCAGGTCATCGCCGGCAACGGCCACACCGGACTGCCCGACCGCGACAAGATCGCCGCCATGTACCCGGCCGTCCGCCAGCCGGCGCCGCGCGAGCTCACCTGGCTGCAAACTGATCAAGTCGTCCACGACTTCTTCTGGCTGCGCACCGGGTCGGCGGCGAAAAAGCGAGAGATAAATGCCGCCGTCCGCGAAAACCGCGTTACGGTCACGACCACAACCAACGTGTCGGATGCAACCGTTCTGCTCGACCAGCGCTTGGTCGACTTCCAGCGATCAGTGACGTTTGACGTCAACGGGCAGGTGAACGAAGTCACGCTGAAGCCATCGTTGATGGTGTTGTGCCAAACGCTCCAGCGCCGCGGGGATCCGGACTTGGCGGCCACGGCGGAAGTGAGGGTCTTGCCCATCGCGACCTCATCGACGGTTCCCGCCAAACGCTGGTCCTGGTTTGGGCTTCGGCCCAACCCAACGGCGAAGACAACAGCCGGCTCGCGTCCATAGATCGTCATCACCCCTTGTCCCAGGCTGACTCGTCGCCCGCCCGAAACCGGGACATTTCCGTTACCACCTGATCGACGCGAGCCCATGCAGGTCGGGGGACAAGTCCCCCGAGGGAAAGCGCCGACAAGTCGGCGCACTCCAAAGGTCGCGCCTACCCAGGGCTCGCTCGAAATGGCTTTACGGGTTCGGCTGGCCCGGTGTGGCCGGGCCAACGACCCAGACGTCGGCGTTCTCCGCCGTGCGGCTGTAGGAAAGATCGGTGGGCAGTTCGCCGAAGCTCACCTGATCGAGGATGGCGTTGTTGCTGGCGTCGGTGTCGGTGAGGTAGATGTCCTCGCCGGAAGCCGACAGCTTGAAGCTGGCGTGCAGGCCGGGCGTGGCCAGGCCGTCTTCGTCGGCCCAGACCAGCAGATATCCATTGGCGGGAATGAGGGTGCCGGCCGGGAACGCCCACTTGCGCGGATTGTTGGGTTCATCACTGAGGTAATGCCCGGTCAGGTTGACCTCCTGATCCGTGACGTTGTGAAGTTCGATCCAGTCGTCGAATTCGCCCTGGGGATCGGCAATCGTCGAGGTGTTCGAGGCCATCACCTCGCTGATGATGACGGGGGAGTTCGCGGCGGTGGTGACGGCGACGCGGTAATTGAACGTGTCCTGTTCGGCCCGGGCGGGCAGGAACGCGGCGGCTTTGGCCGCGTTGGCCGCCCTGGCCTCGACGTAAAAGCGCACTTTCGTTCCGGCCGGGTAATTGGTGGTGGCGGCGCCATAGACCCCATCGCCCGCCGCCCCATCGCCATGGGCGCCGTCGTCGAACATCTGAGCGGCGGTGAAGCGTCCGTAGGCCTTGCCACGGTGATAGAGCCAGACGGAGTCGACGCCCTCGGGGGCATTGGTGATCAGCGCGGTGACGGTGGGGATTTCGGTGGGGGCGGGTTTCACGGCCGGGCCGGTGACCGATGCGATGGTGGGCGGGATCGGGCGCAGCTCCCCGTGGTTGGTGAGGAAATTGTGGCGGGTGCTGATGTAGTTGCGGAGCGCGTTGTAGTCGTTGGTGTAGGCGGTCATCGAGTAATTCTTGTTCGTGTCGGCGGAGATGGCCTGGATGCCGAGGTCGTGGAATTGTTCGATCAGCGGGAGCAGCTTCGACGGCTGCCAGGATTCGCTGAGGACGGTGCGCATGTGGGCGAGATAGCGCTGCTTGAGCTCATTGTTGGAGAGAAACTGCCGGAGGACGGGCCGGTTCGCGCTGGTGCTGCCGAAGATGGGCGAGAGCGAAACGTCGCCGGCGACGAACGCCTCGTTGCCGTCGTGCTCGATCGGGTGGAAGCGCCCGCTCTCGATCTCGTAGTAAAAGCTGTAGTCGGCGCCCTTGTTGAAGTAGCTGTCGTCGTCGGCGAAGACATTTTCGATGGCGAGAAACCAGAGCCACGCGTCGACGGCCATATAGTTCTCGATCTTGTCGCGGAACTGGGCGGCGGGGGTGGTGTTGAGGGCGGCGATGGTGTCGACGAGACGGCGCCAGGCGGTGGCGGTGGAGGAGTTGGTGGTGCGGAGATCGTAGTAGGTCTGGTACGTGGAGATGTTCGTCGAGCTGAGGTAGGCGAGGGCGGAATTGGAACCCTGGAAGCCGCCGCCGCCGCCGGGGGCGTTGGGGGTGCGCCAGCGATCGCCGTTGTTGCTCGGGAACCACTCGCTGATGAGCTGTCCGTTCTCCTGCTGAACCAGCGAGTAGACGCCCCAGAACCCGCCGTTGACGAACAGGCGGGCCATCGCGCCCTTGGGACACGGCGTGTAGCGGCTCATCACGGTGAAGTAGACGGCCTCGCGCATGACCGTTTCGTCGGCGGCGGCGTTGTTCAGGTTGATCGTGGTGTAGTGCATCAAGTCGTTGGTGCTGACGGGCCAGTCGAGCTCGAGGTTGAACGACTTCTTCGTGCCGCCCATCGTGAAGGACGTGTTGCCCTTGTAACGGGCACCGACGCCGATGTTCGTGGCGCCGTTATCAAGCGTGAGGCGGGAGCAGTAGACGTTCGCGCCGGACGTGCGAGCGGCCGTGAGCAGGCTCGGCCAGTTCGCCTGCGTGAAGGTGAGGCTGACGGTGCGGAAGAGCGTGGGATCGAACAGGCCTTCGGTTTTGGCCGCGCGATAGGCCTGGAAGCTGTTGGTGGCGGCGCCAACCGCGCGCCAGACGGGCGCGGTCGCGTGGCTGCCCAGCACGGTGCCCGCGTTGGTGAGGACGGTCCAATCGGCGAGATTGGTCGTCGTCTGGAGACGCCAGTCATTGTCCCGGTCGCCCTCGACCTGGAGAACGATGGTGCCGTTGGCATTCTGAGTGTTGAGCTGGGCGGCGGTGGATTTGGGAGCGGGGGACGCGGCCAGCGCCAGCAGGGCGCTCAGCGCGTGGAACCAGGAACGCGAAGGAAGCAGGTAACGACACATCATAACAACAACGTGATAGCGACCGGACGCGAATCCGGCCGGCCGCACCGGGCGGGGTCGATGGCCAAGGAGGGCGCTCGACGAAGGCCGACGGCGGCGGGTTTGGGATCGAAAAAGGATTGGGACTGCGTTTACGACTCTGGATGGACCGTGCGGTTACAAGACGCCCTGGGGCAGCGAGAACACCACATTCGTGGCCCGACCGGAAAAGAGCATCAGGCCGATTTGTTCCTGCAGCTCCGCGGAGTTGACGCTGCGCGCGCTGCCGTCGCTCAAGATGATGTTGCCGCGCCCGCGGTGAAACGACTTTTTCTGCCAGGTGACATCGATGGAGGTGCCGACGGCGGTGTTCCACGACGGATCGGTCAGGCTTTTCGCCGTGCCGCCGCTGAAGTTCGAGTCGCCGGCCAGGATCGAATCCGGTTCGGACTCCTTGGCGGTGGTGCCGACGAAGTAACTGACATTTTCGTAGCCGGCGGCCTCGGCCCAGCGGACTGCGGGCACACGATCATGGTCGCTCGGGCAGATGAGAATGTTAGGCGTGGCCAGCTCGTTGGAGGCGGCGCGATAATGGTCGATCCACTCGGGCGATTCCTTGCTGCCGCCGGCCAGCCAGTCGACCTCGAAGGGGTAATGGCCCTCGTTGTCATGCGCCCACAATCGCCAGCCGACGCCGATTTGTTTGAGGTTGCTGAGGCACGCCGTGACGTTGGCCTTGGCCTTGGCCTGGCTGAGGGCCGGGAGCAGGAGCCCGGCGAGAATGGCAATGATGGCAATGACCACCAGGAGCTCGATCAGGGTGAACGCGCGTCTGGGTGTCGGTCCGGAGAATTTCATAAGTCGATTCCTTTCTGGGCAGTCGTCGGATGGGTCAGTTGCGCAATCGATAAAACGTGGTCGCGCCGCGGGTCACGCGGTGGGGACTGGTGGTCACCGGTCCGGCCACATCCGTCCAGTTGGCGGGCGAGCCGAGGTCGGTGGATTCCTGGAGCGTGAACCCTTCGCCGTTCCAATAAAAGGTGAGCAGATCGCCTTCGGTGATCAGGTGCAGGGTCGGCTGCTCCACCGTCGATACGCTGCGGAGCAGGGCGCCGCCGAAGACCAGATCGCTGCCGGTAGTACTATTGTGAAGTTCCACGGCGACCACGTTGTCGCCTTCGACCAGATTGTTGGCGACCAGGTTGCCGGCGATGGTGAACACGTCAGGACAGGTCGTCAGCGCGTCCCCGGACTGGAAACTGCCGGTGCAAGGCACCCCGATGGCCGTAGTTGCATTGTTGATGGTCTGGGGTGCGGCCGGCATGCGGACGCGCTGAATTTCCGCGCCGTTCAAATAAAACACAGCGCCGTCGTCGATGTAGTTCGAGAAGGTCAGCGAGGCGCCGGCGGTTCCACCGAGAAACTCGAAGTGAGTGCGGAAATAATATGTGCGGTTGCCAAACAGCACCGGCATTTCAGTGTTTCGCGGTGAAACCTGGGGATTGGTTTCCGAGACGTAGAGCAACCCGGCCCCGGGCCCGAACCAGTTGGTGTCATTATAGGCACGTGCCTTCCAGCCGACGCCATCGAGGTTGTTCGTCGTGTAGCGCCATTCCTGGGTCAGGCCGAACAGCTCGGTGGTGGAAATGTTATTCCCGGTGGCGAACCGGCATTCGTCGGTGTAGGTCGGCCCGTCGACGCCCTGGGACGTCACCTTGAAATAGTAGCTGGTCCCCGGGAGCAGCCCGCGCAGGGTGACGACGTGGTGATTCACCGGCTGGGGATCGATCGGCAGGGTGGTTCCGTAACTGGTGGTCAGGCCGTAGTCGACCCGCGTGTTGCCGGCAAAGGTGGTGTTCCAGGTGATGATGGCCGTGGTCGTGCCGGGCGTGACTTCGGCATGTTCGATCTCGCTGGGCAACCGGGGCGCGCGCACGCCGAAGTTATGGCCGATGATGCGCTCGCGCCCGTAGGCGGCGACAAAGCTGGAGCGGTTCAAGCGGAGCGCGGTGCCGCCGCAGCCTTCCATGACCATGGTGGTGGAGCCGCCACCGTCGACGTTGATGCCGTCCCAGGCGCCGAAGCGGAGCAGCCACTCGCCGGTGTTATACCAGTCCGCGCCGTCACTCCAGCCGGGCTGCCGGCCGTCCAGGGTCATCAGATAGAGATACCGGCGATCGCGGGACAACCCGACCGCCGTGCGGGGGTCCAGATCATTGGGGATGGGGTTGTTGACGTTGACGCCGTTGATGAGCAGCGGCCGGTTGCCGGAGATGGCGGTGAACAGGCCCGTGGTGTTCGTGGGCGGCGAGTTGGTTGGCACGTAGAACGCACGATTGTCTTCGGTGAAGAGCATGGTGGCGGCGTTGCCTGACCCGCCGCCGGGAGAGACCACGACGCCTTCGGACATGGCGAGGCCGAGCACATCTTCCGGCGTGCCTTCCGGCACGTCGTTGGGCCCGGTGCTGCTGGAATAGAAGGCGCCATTGACGCTGGCCTGGAGCTTGTGTTGCTCGAGAAAGCCGCTCGGCGTTTGCGCGAGCGTCTCGTAGGTGCCGCAGTTGGCGCACTTGGGTGTCGTGAACAGCTTGACGTCGGGATTCGACAGGTCAACGCGCAGGCACATGACGCGATGATTTCGTTCGCCCGGCAGGCTGGCGGCCTGCCGGCCGGAGGTCAGTTCCACGCCGACGAAGATCGGAATCCAGGGCTCGATGGTCACGTCCGCGGCTGCCGCCAGGCCCGCGGTCAGCGCCACCATCGAGAACGACCCCACGATCGCCCGCCCGCCTTTCCAATACGACTTCTTCATACTCTTGATACCGCTCGTCCAACTTCAATCCCCACTAAATTTGTAACTGTAGCCCGGCGCCGGATCCCGCGTGTAGGCCGGATTTAATCCATCATAATAGATCTTCGTCAGCGCCACGTGCCCGTCCACAAACCCGACCACGCTTTCCGCATCCTTGTAGAATGGCGTGTTGAGACGCCCGGTCCGGCTGCGATGCCACGAGAGCGGCGCGTGCGCCGTCCACTCCAGAACCAGCAGCGTGCGGTTCGGCGCCATGATGGAGTCGATTTTGCGCCCGCTGATGTTCGGCATGCCGGGCAGGGTCACGCCATTGAAAATGTAGCTCGTGTAGAGATGCTTCTTGCTGCGGTGAAACGGCACGGTCGACTCGATGCTGTCTCCGTAACCCCGGTCGTCCGGGCAGGCAAAGACCTTTTCGTCGGGCGACGGCGGGCCGGACAACCCGAGATGGCTCTTGATGGTTTCCTTGTAGTGCCACCAGCCGCCGGGAATCGGGCTCGGTTCTGTGACGGGCAACGTCTGATCGTTGCCGGCCGCGTAGGCAAGCATGGCCTGGTTGATTTGTTTGAGGTTGCCCAGGCACACCGCCAGGCGCGATTCGCGTCGATGGGTGACGACGACCGGCACGACGATCGCGGCCAGCACCGAAAGCCCGGCCAGGGTCATCAGCAGATCGGTCAGACTGAACCCCCGGGATTTCATCGCACGCCTTCCTCCCGGGCCGGGAGCAGCGCCGCCAGTTCGGCCAGGTTGCCCCGGTTGATCTTTTTAAAAGCCTGCTCGAAGGCGTTGCGGGCGTCGCCGGCCGCAAGGGCCGCCGGGGCGTCAGGCCGCGCAACGATCGCCGTGACCAGAACGTCCTGGGCAAAGATGGCTGCCAGGTCGATCCGGCTGGCCATCCCGGCCGGGCAGACCGCCAAAACCTTCGCGTGTTTGGGTCCCAGCTTGGCCGCTTGATCGGCCGGCAACAGCGCCGGGCCCAGAAAGGAGACGATGACATCCTCCTCCTTGGCCTGGCGGACGACATCATATAATTCCGCTGGAGGCATGGCCAGGGTCCGCAGCGGATCGATCTTGGCCAGGCGAACTGACGCCACCGACTTGCCCGCCTTCTTGACCGCGTCCTGGAAGGCTGACAATTGCGCGGCGGCCGCCGGCACCTTGAACTCGGAGATTTCCCGACCAATGACAATCAGGCGTCCAGTCGGTCCGGCGAGTTGCATCGCCTCGGTCGCCAGAGTCCGGCCGAGTTCTTCGTGCGGGCGAATGTCCTCCGCCGGTGGAGTGGGGTTGAGGAAAAGGAATAAACGCAGGGCCGCGACGGCCATGACCGTCACTGACACGACATTTATGATTCCACGACGCTTCACTTTTTAAACCACCGCCGCGCCATCAATACGACAACCCAGCGCTGGAGAGTCGAGGAATGCATCGCCCGGGGGCCTGCCAATTCCAGAGTGCGGAGTGGCTGCTACCATCGACCTTCCGTCCCCACCGGTCAAGTGCCCGGTGGAACGGAACTGGCTTCCATCCAGAACTCTCCAGATGCGCGGCACCTTACCCCCGCCGGGATTAAGAGATCATGAAGATCCTATGAATTCCTACACAGGTCGGGCTGGTGGTGAAATCCCCATGCCGGAGGCGCCCTCGCTTGCAGCCGAGATGCGGCCGTCCCCGCTGCGGGAAGATTAAAAATTCCTAACGACTGGGACTCGTCCCGCCCCAGGGTTTTCCAGAAATTCGGCGAGTGCCGCGCTGCGCAGGACAGATGGGGCGGGCGCTCCGTCGCCCGCCGCGAAATCGATTTGCTACCCCGATTTGCCGGCACGCAGCGGAGTGCGCGCCCTGCCTGCGATGCTCAGTTCGTGGCCCGTGAGCAGGTCTGAAAGGAACATGCAGCTTTCCATGAACCTGCGTGCGGAGCGCCCCGCACTGCGGGGCAGAAAGGTGAATGTTGTTAATCATTGGGATGCTCCCGACCCTCCAGTCGTCCTTGCGTTTCTGCGAGCGAGGACGCCCGCACCCCGGGGTTTTGGCTCCAACTCACTTCCACTTCGGAGGTCGTGCCCCTCCCCGGGCCGCAAGGCAAGGCCCCCGCACTTCGGTTTGCCGCCGGTGCATCAGTGGCCTGGGGTGGACGGGATTTTCCAAAGTCGCGCGGCCAGGCCGCTGGTTCGGGCGGTGCGCCGGGCCAAAGCCTGACGAAGAACCTCCGGTAGAAGCCAAAGCTCGACCCGGCGGCGGGCTCGCGTCACGCCGGTGTAGACCAGTTCGCGAGTTAGGACGGGGCTGTCGGCGTCCGGCAGGAGGAGGAGCACATCCTTGAATTCGCTGCCCTGGCTCTTGTGGACCGTCATCGCGAAGACGGTTTCATGTTCCGGCAGTCGGCCGGGGGCGAAGTCGCGTGGTTGCCCCTCGGCATCGAGAAACCAGACGCGAAGTTCGCCGGTGCCAGGCCGCGGAAGGACGAGCCCGACGTCGCCATTGAACAGGCGCAGGTTGTAGTCGTTTTTCCGGATGAGCACCGGCCGGCCCGGATAGAAGGGACTGATCGTGTGGATGCGGCCGGCGTTGCGCAACGCCTGTTCCAACCCGGCGTTTACGGTCTCCGTTCCAAACGGGCCGTGGCGCAACGCGCAGAGTATCCGAAATTCTCCCAGGAGCCGGAGAGCGTCGGCGGGCGCGAGGTGCGGGTCAAGAATGGCGTCGAACTGCGGCTGGAGGCGCGCCACCAAAGCCTGCGCCACGGCTTTGCGCCCGGGCAGTCGTCGCAGCGTGACCGCGTCATCCCCGCGGCCCAGGAGTTGCAGCGCGGTATCGGCATCCCCATCTTTCAATGCCTGGCTGAGCGTCGCAATGCCGGCGCCGTCCTGGAAGCGATGGTTTTTTCGCAGGGGAACGATGCTGGCCGCCAGCGGCGCCGGCGTCGGGGCCGCGGAGGTGGGCCCACCCCGCACGCCGTCGCAGATGTCACCGAGCACCGCCCCGGCTTCGACGCTGGCAAGCTGGTCCATGTCGCCGACGAGGACGACGCGAGTCGCCGGACGGCACGCGGAGAAGAGGCGCGCCATCAGGGCGACGTCGACCATGCTGGCCTCATCGATGATGACGGTGTCGAACGGGAGCGGTTCGGCTTCGTTGTGCCGGAATCGGGCGCCTCCCGGGATCGCGCCCAGCAGCCGGTGCAACGTGGTCGTGGTCGTGGGAAAGGAGTCGCGAACCGTTGGCGGGCAGGGCAGACGTTCGCGGGCGGCTTGCAGCGCTTCCTGCAGGCGGATGGCCGCCTTGCCGGTGGGCGCGGCCAATGCGATCCGGAACCGCCTCGCGTCCGTCCCGGCAAGCTCGAGCAACGCCGCGACCAGCAGGGCAATGGTGTAGGTCTTGCCGGTGCCGGGTCCGCCCGAGATGACGGCGAAACGGCGCCGGCATGCGGTTTCGACCGCCTGGCGCTGATCCGCGAAGGCGTCTGCGCCCGATTCCCGCGCATTGAAATAGCGATCGAGCACTGACGCCAGGACCGGGCGGGATGGCGGGCTGCCCGCTGGCTCGGTCGTGGCCAGTCGGGTCGTCACGCCCTGCGCCACGATGGTTTCGTAGGTCCAGTAGCGGTGCAGATAGAGCCGGCCGTCGGGATCGAGGATCAAAGGCTTGAACTCGGACGGACGTCCGACCACCGGCGATTCGGCGAGGATGGATTGCCACGCAGTGAACTCGATCGGCCTGAGCTCCGGGCTCTGGTCGGGGATGGGCTCGGCGGCAGCGGCCCGGAGATCGACGCACACGTGGCCATGCCGGACGGCCTGGCTGGCGAGCATTGCGGCCAGCCGAACCGGCGGCGGCGCGCCTCCGGCCAGGCGATCCAGCAGGGCGGCCAGTCCGCGATCCAGGGGGTCAAACGGCTCAGCGATCATCTTTGGTCGGGTCCAGCAGCAGGCCAGACAATTTTTCGATGGAATGGGCGGAAGGACGATCGGCAAAAATTCCGTGGCCCGGTGTTTCCGGGCTGATGCCGCGGAGAAACAGGTAGCGGACGCCGCCGAAATGTTGGGCGAACTGATAGCCGGGCAGGCGCAGTTGCAGGTGGCGATGCAGCGCGACGGCGTAGAGGTGGTATTGCAGCACGTACGCGCGGGCGATCATCTCGCGGTGCAAGGCGTCCGGGCCATAGTCAGCCACCCGGGACCCCAGCCAGTTTGATTTCCAGTCGATCAGGTAATAGCGCCCGGCGTGGGCGCACACCAGATCGATGAACCCCTTCATGAATCCACGGGCGGGGCTGAAGGTGAGCCGGCCGATTTGTTCCGGCCAATCGCTGGCCCAGGGCGGCAAGTCCATCGATGCGAAAGCCCGCTGCAAGTCGGCGGGAGTGATTGGCCGCAGCGCGAAGCAAAACTCCAGCTCGGTCACGCGCGAGTCCTTCGGGATCTGACCCAGGCTCCAGGTCGACACGGACGACGATGGCGCGCAGGACTCGCCCATTGGTGTCTCGTCCATCGGGGCATCGAGGGTGTGGCGAATCGCCCGGGTCACGGCCGGTCCATGGGTGGGGTCGATGCCATGGAACGCCAGATGGCGCCGGGTGATCTGCTCCAGCTTCCGGTCATCCCGTTCGGTCAGTTCGAAGGATTCCAAGATCTTGTGCAGACACGTGCCGGCGCGCGACCCGCGCGGGAAGGCGAAGATCCCGGCTGGCGCCTCGGGCTCCGGCGTTGCCGCTGGCGCGAGATCGTCCGCGTCCCGATCGGGCGCCTCGTTTTGATCGGGGTCGGGAGCACGTTCGACGTGTTGCCCGGCGGTCATCCAGGAGAAGCTGGCGATGCGCCAGTCCTCGGCGATGATCCGCGTGAATTCGCGCTGGTGCAGACCGCCGGCGTCCGCCCGGTCGGCGCGATATGGCGCCCCCGTTTCCCGGGGCAGATCCATTACTTCGATGGCACTGGCTCCGCCGGGGTTGAGTGGGTGACGAGAGGACTCGACGCGCCGGGCCAGATCCGCCCGCAGCTTCTCGTCATTGTTTTCGCCGAAATCGAGCTTCCAATGCGGGACGTCATCGGCCGAGTCGCCGGGATCTTCCAGGCCCCGGTCGCGATGCAGCACCCAGGCGAGGCCGGACGAGCCGGCGTCCTTGAAGGCACCCCACGCCAGATAACACCGATGCCGGGCCCGTGTCAGGGCCACATAGAGCAACCGCACACTTTCCGCCAGGCGCTCCCGGCCCGCCTGGCGCCGGTGGGCGTGGGCAATCTCCGGGCCGAGATCCCGGCGCAGCTCGCCGGTCGCCGGGTCATGGTAGAGAATTTCCCGCTCGGAATTTTGCCCGCGCCCCGACGTGGAAGCGGTGCCCTGCCAGCAGAAGGGGACGAAAACAACCTCGTATTGCAGGCCCTTGGACTTGTGCACGGTGACGATGTGCACCGCGTTTTCGTCGCGCTCGAGTCGCAGCTGGTATTCATCGGTGGCGGCGTCGCGCGAGCCGAGCCGGGCGGCCAGCCATTGGACCAATGCAACCGGGCCGAGGTTTTCCTCGGCGGCGGCGTGGTGCAGCAACTCGGCAAGGTGCAGCGTGTTGGTCAGGGCACGCTCGCCATCGGGCAGGGCCACGAGACGCGCGCGCAGGCCAGTCTCCGATTCCCAGCGTCGAAACATGGCGGCGAAGCCGTGGCGCGTCCATTCCTCGAGATAACTGCGGTGCGCCTCGAGGTGTCGTTGCCAGGCTGGCTCGTCGTTTTGCAACCGGTGAAGCTCCTCGCCGGTGCCGCCCTGGAGCCGGGTGGCGAGGCCGGCGCGAACGCCCGGCTCGGCCGACGGCCGGACGATGGCCGACAGCACACGGTGGAGCTCGAGGGCCTCCCGCGACGTGAACACGCTTTCCTGGGTCTGCTGCACGCTGGGGATGCCCAGCGCGTGGAGCGCGTCCTGCACGAGTTGCGCCTGATGGTGCGTCATGACCAGGACCGCGCAGTCCTGCGCGCGAATCGGGCGATCGCCAATCCGGTTCGGTCCCGACAACAACCGCGAAATCTCCGCGGCGACCGCCGGCGGCAGATCCTCTTGCGCCCGCGCTTTGGAGATCTCCTTCTTCGAGTCGCGTGGATAGAACCAGATGGCCAGCGCCGAGGGTTTCACTCCGTCCAGACGCAGCGGGGTGGCGTCGGGACGGCCCTGGGCGGTGACCGGCCGGTAGCCGATCTGGGGGAAGACGAACGGGTCCTTCGTGTCGCCGAAGAGCGTGTTGACGGCGCGGACCAGGCTGGAATCGGATCGCCAGTTTTCTCCGAGCGTAAAGCGATGCCGGGCGTTTTCGGCGGATCGCAGGTAGGAGAAAATATCGGCTCCGCGAAATCCGTAGATGGCCTGCTTGGGGTCTCCGATGAAGAACAGGCGATGCCCGTCGGGCGCGCTGGGGGCCGGCCCGCCGTCTCCGGCGCGCGTCTGGAAAATGCGCTCAAAAATTTCCGCTTGGACCGGGTCGGTGTCCTGGAACTCGTCAATCAGCGCGGCGCGATAGCGCCGGCGCAGTTCCGCGGCCAGCTCAGGTCCTCCCGGGCCATTCAACGCCTCCCGCAACCGGGTGAGCAGGTCGTCATAGGACAACACCTTTTCCTGTTCCTTGCGCGCGCGCAGCGCAGCCTGTGCCTCCTGCACGAACGCGAGCTGGAGCGCCACGGCGTAATCGGCGGCCTGCTGGAAGAACTCTTCGAGGCGGTCAAAAAACGGATGCGCGGGGGGCGGCTCGGCGCGCGCGGGGTTGCGCCGGGTCACCCCCGCCTTGATTTCGGAGACCCGCAGCGGTTGCATTTGCTTCAGCTGCGCCGGCGTCACGAGCGCCCCCGGGTCGCGTTCCATCAGCGCGGCCGCCGCGTCGAGGTGTGGCGCGATTTTGTCGTCGCTGTTGTACGGCGCGTTACCCCATTTGCGGGCGGATCCGAAGCAGCCACGAATCGCTGCGCCATCCCCAGCCCACAAACGCCGGAGCTCGCCCAGGGTCTCCTGCAGGCTCGCGCCAATGACCGCCGGCGGGTCCTTCGGTCGGGCGACGAAGCGGAGGCCGGGATGGCTCAGCGCGGACTTGAGCAGGGGCAGGAATTCCTGCGGCGAGAGGCCTTCATGGAGCGCGACGGCGAGCAGCACCGGGTCGGCCCGGTAAAATGTCCGCCGCCAGAAATCGTCCGCGACTTCCTGCAGCAGCGCCGACTGGTCGGCCATGACCTCGGCGTCGAAGAGCGATCCGCTCTCAAACGCCCGATCTTTCAGCGCGCGCTGGCAGAAGCCATGGATGGTGAAAATCGGCGCGAGGTCGAAACAGTTAACGGCGAGCCGCAGCCGCTCCGCGAGCGGGCCGAGCCGATCCCGATGCCGCGCGACCAGGCCGTCGACGAACGGATCTGCCGCGGAATGGCGGTCGGGGGCCGGGGCCGGACCGGCGGCGGCTTCTGCGAACGCCAGTTGCGCACGAACCAACAAGCCCCGGATGCGCTCCCGCAGCTCCTCCGTCGCCGCCTCCGTGTAGGTCAGCACCAGGATCTGGTCCACCTGGATCGGATCCGGGTTGGACGCCGATCCGGCCTCGAGCAGGATGCGAACGAAAAGGCCGGCGATGGTCTGGGTTTTGCCGGTGCCGGCACTGGCTTCGATCAGGTTTGTCCCGGGAAGAATCGGGGTCTCGAGCAGGGAGATGGGTTCCACCGGGGTCACAGCCTCTCCTCGTGTTGGATGAGCGGCCGGCCGATCTTCCGGGCCAGCGCGATGAACTCGCCATCGAGCGGATCGAGTTGCCCGAAGCAGATGCGAAAAAAGGCATCGTCGGACTCGCCGGGTGAAAAGGGGGCGCTCTCCCATTCGGCTCGCGCAGAATCCACCGCGGCTTGGACGTCGGCCGGCGTCGCGCCGGCTGGGCGAGGATCGCGGCGGGCAAACTCAAGCGACGTGCATGGAAAAAACCTCAAGGGCTCGCTCAGGCCGCGCCAGTAGAGCTGCAACAGTTCGTCCAACAATTGAACTGCCGTGGGCTGGTCCAACGGGGCGTATTGCAACGTGTCCTTCGAGCTGGACCCGGGCTCGCCGACCAGCACGCTGACCCGCGGGCGCCCGGCGGCCGCCCCCGCGCACCACGCCACGTGCCGAACCCACGTGCGAATGCGATCCTTCGCTTTAATCTCGCCCGGACGAAACGACAGAACCACCGTCGGGGTGACATGCGGGATCCGGCCGGTGACCAGAAAATCTCCGCGCTCGAGGCGAAGGTCGGTGTTTTCCATCTTCCGGGCCGGCTCGAAGCGTTCGAGGCGGGCGCAAAATGCTTCGACCGTCTGCTTCAGCTCCGCGAAACCGACTCGGCCCAGCGGGCCGAGGGGCAGCCGCCCGCTCGCCGCAAACACCGGCTCCGCTTCCGCCAAATCTCGCCCGGCCAGCGCCAGTTCCAGCAGCTCGCATTTCAACCGGTATCGGTCCAACCCCGCGACGTCCATTGGCTCGCGCTCGGACAGCTCAGCGGCGATCCGCGGCAGGTGAATATCCAGGCGGCGGGTTAGAAAGTACCGGGCCGGGTTCACAAAGAACTCGGCCAGTTGATCGACCTCTAGCGCGCGCCATTCGGGGCCCGGCTCTGGCAGCGCCTCCGTCAAAAACGCACGAGCCTGGCCGGCGCCCCGGAGGGCGCGGGCGGCCAGCAGGTTGTCCTGCGAATAGCTGAAGAGCGGTGGGCGGAGGCCGAAGTAATCCGCGCTGAACGCCTGGAGGCGATGTCGTTGAACGAGGCGATCGCGGAGCCGGTCGCCGGCCCCGTGCGCCGAGCCGGCTGTGGCCGCCGTGTCGGGTTTGTCGGGCGACGTCGGCGATGGTGCCGGCGGCGGCTCCGCGGCGCCGCCGGGCGCCGCATCGAGCTCCAGTGAAAGCTGGTTGGCGGGTGGTGGCAGCCGACGGCGTCCGTGTTTACGGACCAAGCCGGGCCCGGGCACCGGCCCGATCGTCGCACCGGCTTGGACGGAGGGCGTGCCCTCGGCGGCGGCTGGATCCGGCGTGGAGTATCCCTGATCCAGATAATCGAGCAGCTCACTGACGAGGACCGAAGGTGGAGCGGGACTGTTGTCGCGGATGGATTGGCCCACGTAGCTCACGTGCAGCCGGTCGCGGGCGGACAGCAGGGTCTCCAAAAAAAGGTAGCGATCGTCTTCGCGCCGGGATTGGTCGCCCAGCCGGGGCGATTCCGCCATGAGATCAAAGCCAAGCCGCGAGTCGGATCGCGGAAACGCTGCGTCGTTCATGCCGAGCAGACAGATGACCCGAAATGGAATGCTGCGCATCGGCTTGAGCGCTCCGAAGGTGACCCGCCCGGTGAGAAAGCCGCCTCGCAAGCGGTCCTCAGCCAGCATCGGCTCGAGGTGTTCGAGAAGAACGGTGAGCGGAAACGGTTCGGCCACCGCCCCCGGCGCCGGATCGATCTCGGCGATGACATCCCGCAGGAGCTGCAGTTCCGGCTCGGCCGCCTCGGATGTTTCAAAGAATTCGCCCACCAGCCGGCGCAGCAGCAGGACCCAATCGCTGAGCGGTCGGGGCTGTTCAAGGTCCGTCACGGAGGCGAACACGCGCTGGCTGAATTCGATCACGCGCGCCAGCGTGTCGCCCTGCTGCCCCTCGGTGCCGGCGCACGGAAGAACACCGTCGAACAGTTCGTCCCGGCCCGTTTCCATGGCGAAGCCGAGCAACAACCGATCAAGTCCTTCGGCCCACGTGTTCGCCCGAAAATCGGGAAGGCCCAGCGTTGCCCGGTGGGTCTCATCCCGGCCCCAGCGCACGCCGGCCTCCTGCAGCCATTCACGCGCCAGGAGGACCTCGGTGTCCGCCAGGCCAAATCGTTTCCGCACGGCGGGCGTTTCCAGCAGATCGATCACCGAGGCCAGCCCCAGCCGGCTCCCCGCCAGTTTCAGCAGGCGGAGGAACGTCCGGATGATTTGGCTCTGCGACCCTGAAGCCCGATCGGCCACGCTATACGGAATGCTCGGCGGCATCCGTCCGCCCGCTCCGTCTTCCCGGGCGGAGAATCCTCCCGTCGGAGCGAACACGGCGTCGATCAACGGCGCGTACGCTTCGATGTCGGGCGTCATGACCAGGATGTCCCGCGGCATCAGGGTGGAATCGTCGTCCAGCCAGCGCAGGATATGATCCCGCAAGACCTCCAGTTCGCGCAGCGGACTGTGGCAGGAATGCACCGCGATCGAGTCATCCTTCCGCCCGGGGCTTGCGGCGGCTTCGCTCACGCCGTCCCGGCTGGAGCCGGGCTCGCGCCGCCCGGGATCCTGCAGGTTGAGCAGATCGGACTGGACGATGTGCAGCAGCGTGTCGCGCCCCGGGTCGGCGAAATCATCAAACGTGTTGAACTCGGTTTGGGCGAGGAGAACGTTGAGAAAGTCGCGGCCCTGTCCGCCGAGCGACGCCAGAAGCGAGTTGCTCCCATGGCGGTGCAGTTCGCTTGCGGCCGCGGTGGAATCGGCCGCGGCCTGGCGCAGCGCCGATTTGGCGGAGGCTAGATCCCCCCAGTATTCCGCGGTGGGCTGGAGCAGGAAGAGATGGACGGCGCTCCAGGATGTCAGGTGCTCGAACAGATCCACGTGGAAGGGGGGCAGCGAGGAAATGCCGAAGAGGCTGACGCGTTCCGGCAAGGGCGACGGTCGAGCCTCGACTTTGGCCATGGACTCGAGGCAACGCTGTCGCAAACGCGCGGCATGGTTCGGGCCGGCCACGTCCGCCAGCTTGCGCCAAAGCAGCGGCTGCCAGCCATGGCGTTTCCCGCGATCGCCGCCGGACGTTCCCGCGTCCCATGCCAGGACCAGGTCCGGCCGGAAGATGGCGTAATCATCGAACAGGCGCGCGATGCGCCGGGCGAGCTGGTGTCGCTTGCGGCCGTCGGGATCGGCGGTGAGATAGCTGGCGATGGCCCGGGCCTCCGGCTGGCGGGCCAGCCAGGGCAATTCGCTCCAGATGGGCCAGACCAGATCGGTCGCCTCGGCGCGCGCTGCGTCGGCGGCCGAGCCGGAGGGTTCGTCGTGCCCGATGAACGTGGCGAAGATTTCGCGGGCGAAAGCGCGGGGGAAAGGGAAACGGACGTTGGCACAAAGGCCCAGCCGCGTGGCGAGCTCGAGCTGCAGCCAGCGCGCCATGCCCTGGCTCTGCACCACCACCACCTCGGCCGCAAATGGCGCCACCGGGGCCTCCCGGATCAATGCAGCGAGGCGATCCGCCAGCAACTCAAGTCGGTTGCTGGTGTGCAGCACGATGCCATGTCGGGCCGGGGTCTCCGCGGTCACTGGCCGGATTCTGATCCCGGACCTCACCCCGGGAAAGGAAAGATTGGACTCACCCGCAACACCGTCTCGTGCCGGAAAAGTGAGATCCATTCCTTGGCCTCGGTCTGCTCCGCCGCCGAGCCGTCCCGCAGCTCCGCCCGCCCGTCGGGCCGTTCCAACAAACGCGCGCGACCAAAGCGCGCAATGACATTGAGGCCGTAGCGTTCCGCACCACTCTGAATTCGAAGTTTCATCGTGCCGGCATCCTGGCACGAGGGGTGGGACAACGACGGGGCCAGGGGCAGGGAGATTTTCGGGTGACGATTTGTGAATGACGAATCGCTGTGGGCGTGCGGCGGTGGGCGGGAGGGCAAGTAAAGGGCAGCGGCTGGCAGCCTGAGGTTGGACACCTCCGGGGTGCGGACTCAGTTTGGCGCGCATGGGCAATGACGTGGGAAACAAACGCGCGCGGGGGATTGCGCTGAATTTCCCCGGAACGGAACGCCATGAATGGCAGAAACGATCGAGCAGCTTGGCTTAAGGCGGGCGAGGCACGGTGCAGTTTGCCTCCATTGCCCCGGGATCGGCCGCCGCGCCTGGTGTTGCTGGGCGCGCCTGGCGTGGGCAAGGGCACGCAGGCCGAGCTCTTGTGTGCCGGCCTTGGGGTCTGCCAGCTCTCCACCGGCGACGTCTTCCGCGCCGCGCAGGGCGCTTGCGAGTCCGAGCGCACCCCGGCCATCCGGGACGCCGTCGAATACATGCGGCGCGGCGAGCTGGTTCCGGACGCGACCGTGTTAAACCTGATCCGGGAGCGCGGCCACTGCCTCCGCTGCCACGGAGGCATTCTGCTGGACGGCTTCCCGCGCACCGCTCCCCAGGCGGAGGCGCTGGACGAGATGTTGAACCGGGAAAATCTTCAGCTGGACGCCGTGCTGAACTACACCCTGCCGATCGAGACGATCGTGGATCGACTCGGTGGACGCCGCACCTGCTCCTCCTGCAAGGCCGTGTTTCACCTCGCCGCCCGTCCGCCAAAAACTCCAGGCGTCTGCGATCACTGCCAGGGCAAGCTGGTCCAGCGGGAGGACGACAGGCCGGAAGCCATTCGCGTGCGCATGGACGCTTACGACCACAGCACCAAGCCGCTCATCGAGTATTACAGCCGGCGCGGGTTGCTCCAGACGATCCTGGCCGAAGGGACCCCGGAACTAATCTACGAGCGGACGCTGTCCGTGTTGATCCCGCTGCTCAACCGGCCGCCTGCGAAATCCGCGAAGCCCTAAACGGGCATCGCGACGCGACGGCGGGAGACAGGCCTGATTTCCATGAACGCCAGGTAGGGCGCGCTCTCCGCAGCGCGCCGGCGAATCGGGGTAGCAAATCGGTTTCGCGGCGGGTGACGGAGCGCCCGCCCTGTCCCGCGCGGCGCCCCGCAGGTCGGGACGCCCTACCTAAAGTCCGCAGTTCATGGGCACTCCAGCGATCGGGCGCCTTGGCATCCCGTAATGCCGGGCGGGAAGCCGGGAGCTTCCAAGGGCTCGAATTGGTCTCAGCCCGAATCGCCCGAAGGCTTTCCAAGGTTTACGGATAGCTAAGCCGATAGAACGCCTCCGGTGGGACGGCCGGCAGATCGGAAAAATCATCCCAGACCGACAGCGAGCCGTCCGCCCACGTCTGGAGTTGCCACGACTGCAGCGTTCCTGTGAACGCGGCGTTCGTCGAGCGCTGGACCGTGTAGAAATACCAAGGCACACCGATGAACGTCGCCAAAGCCGCCGGCGGATCCGCCAGCAACTCCACCCGGATTCCGCGGCTCTCGATCTTCGTGATTATTTCGATCCTGGCCAGGCCGATGGCGGTTCCGCCATTGCCGTCCGCGATGACGTAACTGAAGACGTCTGGACGATCATTTGCCGGCACGTCGATTCTCATCGCAGCTGGGTCCACCACCAGGGCCAGTCCGTTGGAGGTCGTCGGGCCGGCGCCGACAAAAACAATCGGCGTGCCGTCCGGGTCTGAGTCGAGCGCCATGAGATCGTAGATGCTGATGGACAGCGGTTGGCCGGACACCTGGTAGAACGTGCTCCCAACGGCGATGGGCGGGGTGTTGGTGGCGAAATGGGCCGTCAACGTGCGATTGGTTGTCGCGATGAAGTTGAAGTCCGCCGTGGCGCTGGCGGGATCCGGGCCGTCGGTCCAGCCCGTGAACACGTAGCCAACGTTGGCGATGGCGCTAACCGTCACGACGGTGCCGGTTGCGACAACGCCTCCGCCGCGAACGGTGCCGCCGGCCGGCGGCGACGCGGCGACAGTGATAAGCGCATTTGAGGGCGCGGCGGTCGCCGGGTATTGGACAATCAAGTTGTCGATCCAAAAAAGCTGGGCGGACACCGGCGCGGAGGCCATACCGAGCGTGATTGTATCGAACGCTGCGGCGGGGTTGAAGACGACGTGGCCGTCGGGATAGATCCGCGTGGTCCAGCGTCCGGGGACATTGGTCGATCCCACGGCGACTTTGCCGGCTTCGGCGGTGAGCCGGAGGGCTCCGGGCGCGGCGTACTCAGTCACGATTTCGCCGGTCATGAAGTCAAACGCGACTTCGGTCACGGGTCTGCTGAATTGAACTTTCAGCGTGCTGAAGAAACCGCTGGGTGACAAAAAATTGCCGAGGAACGACGCGGCCGCTCCGATGATTTCGGTCTGGCTGGTTTGGACCGACCAGCCGCCCTGGAGCGGGCTGAACGTGGCGGTGAGGCCGCGGTTGGACTGGCTGAGCGCGCCGACCACCGCCTGGGACGGGAAGAGAGCCGGTAAACCGGTGTCGAAATCGAAGATGGCGGTCTCCGGCAACGGGGCGAAAGTGGCCACCAGCGTGCGGTTCGCCAGGGCATTGAAGGAAAAATTTGTCGACGTGCTTAGCGGATTTGAATCTCCGGCATCGGTCCAATGGACGAACTGGAACCCCGTGGCGGGTGTGGCCCGAACGGTGACCAGGGAATTACTGTTGTAGGTCCCGTCGCCGGTCAGCGCGGCCGCGCCATAACCCGGCGACGCCGTGACGGCGACGGTGTAAGCGGGGACGAAATGGCCGACAACCGTTCGGTTGGAGCGAACGGTGAAGGTGTAATTGGGCGAGGTGCTGACGGACGTGCCGTTGACGGTCCAATTGGCAAAACCCCAGCCGGAATTGGGCGTGGCCACCAGCGCGCACGTCGAGTTGCTCGGGTAGCTGCCCCCACCGCTCACGACCCCACCTTCAGCCGGTGACGCGGTGGCGCCGATCGTGAAGCTGGCCGCCGGCGGGCTCGGCGGGTTCGTGTCAATCATCGTCACCGCGGTGAGGGCCCAATCCAGCCACAGATGAATCTTGTAGGTGTCGTAGTGGTGAAACATCGGCGCGTAGCTGAAGCTCTGGCCCCCGTAGCCGGTCGCGTCAAACATCTGCGGGTCGTTGAAAGCGTCGTTGCCGTTGAGCTGGGGCATGATCTCAAACGCCCCACCCGCGCCCGCCGTGTTCGCCAGCAACTTGCCGGTGAAGGTCGCCAGATCGAACGGCTTCCCGTCGGCCCGCTTGATCGTCAGATTCGCGCCGCTCCCGACCAGCGGCCCGGTCGTGATGCCTTGCGCCTGAATGCCGGCCGGCCAGAAGACGCTGAAAAATCGTCCGGTCGGTTCGCCCCCCGGAGCGGGCGACCAATAACCGTCAATCGAGTAGGTGAAGCGATAGTCGCCGCTCTGGATTGTCGCCGAATTGATGTTCGAGTTCAGAACCGTCGCGGTTTGTGAACTGTCAAAGAAGACATTGGTGTAGGTCGCGCCGTTCGTTGACGTGGCGAGCACGCTGAATGTGGAGACGAACGCCACGAGTCGCGCCAACGCCAACGCTCGGACGGTTGCCCATGCGACAGCAGGGACGAAGACGGCAGGGGAAGTTTTCATAACGCTGATTGAACGCATCACGCGCTCCGTGGATGCCGACCGGAATATCTGGTGCAAGTATACGGCGGGATCGTCCTGTCTCAAGGGAACGCCAAGCGATGGCTTGAGATCGATCAATTCGGTAAAAGACCAACCTGGCCACCCCCGGGGCAGTAATTGGCTGGAGGTGTCGGGGGAGTGCCGAAGGCAGCTGAATCTCGGCCAAATCGACGATGCCCCGCGGCAATCGGCGCGGGATGATCTCGTGCCCTTCCTATTTGCCGTGGCTCGCCCCGGGCCCGGATGCCGCCGGTGCCACTTTGCGGATCTCAAACCGGTATGGGTACGGCTTTGCGGTCGCCCGGGCGAGGGCCACGAGGGCGTCATCGGCGGCCCTGGCCTGGCGGGCCAGCTTCGCCGAGACCGGGTTGTCTCCATTGAATTGGCGGCGGAAGTGTTCGCCGCCCCACGCCTTGTCCCGGGCGTCCACCAGCTCCTTCACGGCGTCGGACTGGGCATCCCACGGCCCGCCTGGTTCCCATCCGTTGGCCGTGGCTGACGCGAGGTTCTCGCCGCGCGCCAGTCGCTCCGCGCTGTATTTTCCCAGGAGTCGGCCTTCGGCGCGCACCTCGTACTCGCCGTCGGCGAGTCCCGTCACCTTGAGCCGATAGCCGTTCAGCGTGTCGGGAATTGGAATCCAGCGATGGTTGAGCGCGCTAAAGATTCCAAGATTTAGCGGCAGCCCTCGGTCCAGCCGGCGGAACACCAGCCCGTCGGCGGGGCGCGTCAAATCGGAAATCCGGCAGTTGTCCGCGACAACGGCCTGCCGTGCCGTGGCATCAATCGTGGCGGAGGAAACTTCGGGCGGCGCGCCGAGCCCCTGGAGGATGACCCAGCCCATGGCGAGCTGTCCGAGGTCATTGAGATGAACGCCATCGTCCACGTGCAGGCGCGTCTGCCGCTTCGGATCGGTCTCTTTGGCGTTCGCCGCCAGCACGCGTCGTTGGACCTCGCGCATCCCGCGGGACACATCGATGGAGCCGGCTCCCAGGGAGCGCGCCAACGCCATTCCGTCGTCGGCCATCTGCTGAAGGTAGCCCGTCTCAGCCGTCGCGGGTGATTCGGCGGTGATGGCCGGCGAGCAGATGAACACACGAAGGCCGCGCTTTTGGCTGCGGGTGACAATCTCCCGGATGCCGTCCAGATACATCTGGCGATGGGCTTCGTCGGCTTTGGTGCCCCAGCCAATATCATTGATGCCGAAGGCCACGGTCAGCACGGTGGCTCCCTGGGCGAACACGTCGCGCTCGAGTCGTTGGAGGCTGCCGTGGGCTGTGTCGCCGCCCTGGCCCGCATTGATGCAGCGCACGCGGCGGTCCGGGAATCGCATGAGAGTGTAGTGCTCGATGATCTTGGTGTAGCCCCGGGCGGCCGTGATGCTGTCGCCGAGAAACGCGACCGTGTCGCCGTCGTGCAGGGCGAACTCAGCGGGGTGCGCCGTGGCGGCCGCGGCGGCGCTCACGATGACGATCCAGTTCCAGGCATTCATGGCAGAAGTTGCAGGGTTTTGTGTCGGCTCACGGGGGTTGGCGGCGTCGGGCGTCCGCGCCATCTTGCACCCGCGCGACGGGCGACGGCGACACGAAATTGAAAGGGTGGCCGGCACGCCTGCCAGTTGGGGTGATGATGGAGTGGGCGATTGGTGGAAATCGCCCATCGCAAATCTCCATGGTTCGTTCTTGGCGGCGGGGCGGGAGCGGCCTAAGACTTTGCCGATGAACGAACAGATCGTGCTCTGGGTTTACATTGGGTTGCTGGTGGGGGGCGGGCTGGTGGGATTTTTCAAGGCGGGCAGCAAGATCTCGCTGATCATGGCGGTGGCGTGTGCCGTGCCGCTCATCCTGTGCGAGCTGGGAGTCATCCCAATCAAGAACGCGCGGTGGATGCTGGTGGCGATGCTGGTGCTTTTTACCTGGCGGCTGGTGAAGACGAAGAAGTTCATGCCGAGCGGCATGTTGCTCGTGGCGACGCTGCTCGCGATCGCGATACCGCGGATTTGGGGTTGAGGTCGGCATGTTCGAATCGGCGGAACTGGGGCGGAAGCTGGCGAAGGCGGAGTTTGCGCGGCGGCTGCCGGAGTTGCGGGCGCGCCTGGTGCGCGCGGAGTTCGCGCTGAAGCAGGCAAAGGTGCCGGTCGTGATTGTGATCTCGGGGGTGGACGGGGCCGGCAAAGGCGAGGTGGTCCATCGTTTGAGCGAGTGGTTTGATCCGCGGGGTTTGACCGTGCACGGGTTCTGGCACGAGACCGAGGCGGGGCGGGAGCGTCCGGACTACTGGGACTACTGGCAGGCCCTGCCGCCGCGCGGGCGGCTGAGCCTGCTGTTCGGCTCGTGGTACGCCGAGCCGGTCACGCAGCGGGTTTATGGCCGGATCAAGGAAGGGGAATTCGACGCCGCCGTGCAGCGCATCGCGTGGTTTGAGGAGATGTTGGCGCAGGACGACACGCTGATCGTCAAGTTGTGGTTTCATTTGTCGAAGGAGGAATTGCACCGGCGATTGCGCCGGCTGGAGGCGAAGCCGGAGACGCACTGGCGGGTGTTGCCGAGCGACTGGGCGCATCACAAGCTCTACGACAAATTCATCCGGGTGTCGGAGCGGGCGTTGCGTGCGACCGATCGGCCGCATGCGCCGTGGCTGTTGGTGGAATCGGCCGACGCGCGCTACCGCGACTTCACGGCGGCGCGGCTGATTTTGGAGGCGATCGAGGGCCGCCTGGGCCGGGTCAAGCGGGGGTCACGGCTGGTCGTGCCCAATTCCCGTCCCGTCCCGCAGGCGCCGGCGCGGAGGCGGTCATCCGCCGGCGAAGGCCGCACCATTCTCGACGCGGTGGACCTGGCGAAACGGCTGGGTCGCCCCACCTACGAACGCAAGCTCGTGAAACAGCAGGCGAAGCTGAACCGGCTGGCCTGGGCGGCGTACGAAAAGAAGGTGCCCAGCGTGATGGTGTTCGAAGGGTGGGACGCCGCCGGGAAAGGCGGCTGCATCCGGCGGGTGACCGAGGCGCTGGATCCGAGGTTGTTTCGGGTGGTGCCGGTGGCGGCCCCGACCGACGAAGAGCGGGCCCATCATTATCTCTGGCGTTTTTGGCGGCAGTTGCCCGCGGACGGGCGCGTGACGATCTTCGATCGCTCCTGGTATGGCCGGGTGCTGGTGGAGAGGGTGGAAGGCTTTGCGCGGCCGGATGAGTGGCAACGGGCCTATCACGAGATCAACGATTTTGAGGAGCAGCTGGTGGAGCACGGCACGATGCTGCGGAAGTTTTGGATCCACATCAGCCCTCACGAACAGTTGCGCCGGTTTCGCGAACGGGAGGCGGTGCCGTTCAAGCGATACAAGATCACGCCCGAAGACTGGCGGAATCGGCGCCGGTGGAATGACTACAAGGCCGCTGTGAACGACATGGTCGCCCACACCAGCACCGGCCTGGCGCCGTGGACCCTGGTGGCGGGCGAGGACAAAAAGTACGCCCGCATCCAGATTCTCAAAGCCGTCTGCCACCGGCTCGACGAACTGTTGTAGGATCGGTCCGGGTCGGCGGGCGGGCCGAAGCGGGTCGGGAAGAGTTCGGCGGGGGAAAGAAAACAGGCGCCGGGATCGGCGCCTGGATGGACTTAAGGCCGGTGGGGCGCGCCCGCCTGGATCTCGCCCCGTCAGGCCGGAAACGCCGCGAACGCCGCGAACGCGGCGGAGGCTACTTCGCCGCCGCGAGGCGCAAGGCCAGGCGCGACTTGCGGCGATTGGCGTTGGCCTTGTGAATGACGCCGTTCTTGGCGGCCTTGTCGAAGGCGGAGCTCAGATTTTGATAGGCTTTCGTGGCGTCGTCTTTCTTGCCGGTCTTGAGGGCATCCGTGTAGGCGCGTTCCAGGCTCTTGAGACGGGTCTTGATCGAGCGGTTCTGGAGACGCTTGCGGTTGCTGTTGCGCATCCGGCGTGCGGCGGACTTGGTATTCGGCATAAATCGTCGTTCGGTTAGTCGATAAGGGGGGCAACGGTATCGAATCGCCCGGTCTTGTCAACGATGTGGTTCACTCCGTCCGCGCCCGGAAAAAGGCCCTAAATATCGTGCCAGGTCCGGCCTGGCGGGCGCTCACGGCGACGCCACCCGGTAAAAGCGTTGCCCCGCCGGCGGCGCGAGACGATCGAAGAACCGCAGGCTGGTCGCGGTCGCCGTGAAGTTCGTGAGGTCCTGCCACTCGATCGGGCTGGCTCCGAGATTGGTGGCGGCCTGAATCCGGTAGCTCTGGCCCGGTGTGAGTGAAATCTCGGCGACGACTCCCGTTGCCGTCACAAGCGGAACCGCGGTGAAAACCGGCGAGGCTGGACCGACGGCAATCGGCTGGCTGGCGCTGAACTCGCTGGTGTCGCCACTGTCCAGATCGGTGGCCGTCGCCGTCACGAACTGGCCGGAAGCGCCGCCTGGGAACGTCACGGTGAAGGCGGCCAGGCCCGTGTCATCGGTGGTGATCACCGTGCGGCCGGCGGGCTCACGCCCTTCGCCGTAGCCGCTCGCATCCGCCGCGTCGCTGCGGTAGGCGTCGATCACCAGACGCCGGCGGGCGGCGCCGCTGAACGTGCCGGTGACAACCGTGACCGGCGCGTGCGCCACGGCGCTGGTGATGGCGGGATAATTCTGCAGATGATTCGGGCCGGCGTCGGCGTCGCCCGCGTCGTTGGGGGTGACACCCGTGAACTCCTCCGTTCCGCCGATGAGATTGATCCCAAGAGAACCGTTGGCGAAGACGTGGTTGCCGCGGAGCGAGTTGCCGGTGGTCTGGGGATCGAAAAGGACGAGGCCGGCGCCCGCATTGAAGGCGATGTGATTGCCCGCCCCGGTGTCGTCGAGGGAGCGCCCGACCGTGTTGCGGCTGGCGCCGTCATAGATGGCGATGCCGTCCCATCCATTGGCGACGGGCAGGCTGCCGGTGGAATCGAGGCCGATCCAGTTGCCTTGAATCACGTTTTCGGTGGTGTTGGTTCCGCTGACGCTGAGTCCGTAGTTGGCGTTGCCCGAGATCACGTTGGCCGCCGTGGCGATGGCGCCGCCGATGATGTTGCTCCGGGCCCCGTCGAGCAGCGCCACGCCGGACCACCCGTTGCCGATCGCATGGTTGCCGGTGGCGTCCAGGCCAATCCAATTGCCGGAAATGCGGTTGGCCGTTCCGCGGACGATGATCGCGTACTGGGTGTTGCCGGCGATGACATTTCCGGCGCCGGGTTCGAGGCCGCCGATGACGTTCGCCGCGGTGAGGTCGAAGAGATCGATCCCAGACCAGCCGTTCGGCATGGCCGCGGTGCCGGCCGGGTTGAGCCCGATGTAATTGCCGGAGATCTCATTTTCCACGGTGGCGGCGCCGTTCACGACGACGCCCTGGAAGGAATTTCCCGAGATGATGTTGCGGGCGCCGGGCGTGGTGCCGCCGATCCGGTTGCGGCAGGCGCCGCCAAAGAGCTGGACCCCAGCCCAGCCGTTGGGCAGGGCGGCGGTGCCCGCGGCGTTCAGGCCGATCCAGTTTCCTGCGACGAGGTTCGCGCAGGTCCCGGGATCCGACAGCGTCAGGCCCTGCAGCTGATTTCCGGAAATCACGTTTCGGCCGGAGCCGATCGCGCGGCCGACGACGTTGGACGACGCGCCGCTGAAGAGCGCGACTCCCGCCCACCCGTTGGGCAAGGCGGATGAGCCGGCGGCATTCAGCCCGATGAAATTGCCGAGAACCTGGTTGCCGGTCGTGTTGGTTCCGGCGAGCCCCAGGCCTTCATGGCGATTGCCAGAGATGACATTGCCCGCGCCGGCTTCGCTGCCGCCGATCATGTTGTCCTGCGCCCCGTCGTAAAGGATTACGCCCGCGGCCGCGTTGGGCAGGGCGGCGGTGCCGGCAGCATTCAGCCCGATGTAATTTCCAGCGATCGTGTTTTCCCGTGTGCCGGGGCCGCGGACGACGACTCCATCGCTCGCGCTGCCAGCAAAGACATTGCGCGCGGCTGGGATCGGTCCGCCGATGCGGTTGTGGCGGGCGCCGCCGGAGATCACGATGGGGGCCAGCCGGTTGGTGACGGCGGTGGTGCCGATCGGGTCGACGCCGACGTAACAGCCCCGCACCTCGTTGTGGGTGGCGTTGGTTCCGTCGAGGACGAGCCCGGAGCCGGGAAATCCGTTGATGACCAGGCTTTGGACGACGCAGTTGCTGCCGACGAGCCGGAGGCCGTCGGAGTAGACGCTGACCGGATCGCACCGGCTGCCGTTCAGCACGATGGCAGGCCGCCCGGGGTTGGCATTGCCCGGCTGACTGGCGCCGTCGAGGACCGTGGCGTCGCGCAGGCCGGGCAGATTGTCTGTGGGTTGGAGGGTGAACACCCCGTGGCTGAATCCAGGATCGTTGGTGGGAACGTTGAAGGTGATCGTGGTTCCGGGGTGATCGAGCGCGTGGTAGAGCGCGGCGCGCAGGCTGCCGGGGCCGCTGTCGAGGGTGTTCGTCACGACGCTGCCGAGGACGGGGCCGGACCCATAACGCGCGGCGACGCCGGCGCGATCGCCCGGGCTCAGCACCTCGTCGAACTCGCGTCCGATCCGGTTCAGGTAGGTGGCGTACGCCGGACGCGGCTCGATCGTGTTCAGCTCGCCCGGGCGGATCGAATACGCGTCGTTCCGGTAGTGCATCACGGAGAGAAAATCGTACGGGCCGGCGTTTTGGGAGTTGCCGAGCCTGACAAAATTCGCCTCCTGGCCGGGGAGGATGTTTGCCGTGAGGATCGTGACAAAGCCGTCCCGATCGGAGCGTTGATGCTCATGAATCAGGCCAAGCGCATGGCCGAGCTCGTGGCAGATGGTGGCGCGATTCCAGGCGCCGGGATCCAGATCGAGAAACTGCTCGCCGCCGGCCATCCCGAGCGCGGATTGGCCCCCGCCGAGGCCCGGGACCTCGCGAACGGTGATGTAATTTGCCTGACTGGTTCGCGGGATGAACTGCAAGGCGGCGAACATCGCCCACTCGGCGGCACCGTCGAGAAACGCCCGCTGTTTCGCGGCAGAGACGGAGGAATCAAACCGGTAGAAAATTCGCCCGGACGGCCAGAGCGGGGCGAGCCCATCAAAGGCCGCGGCGGGGCTGATTCCGCCGGCGAGCCGATCGCGCCAGGCCCGGAGGGGGGCCACCCGAACGTGCATGTCGCCGACCTGGACCAGAGCCTGGCTGGGCGAGACGGACGCGAGCAGCGCGTCGAGCACTTCCACGTCGAAGTCCGGCGCCGACGAAGCGGCGGTCAGGCGGCGATCCGGTGACGCCACGAGCAGCAGGAGGCCGAGAGCGGCGGAACCAACAGATGGATACGGCTTCATAAACTCACAAACGTGGGTGGCCCAAGGTCGGGTGGGAGGAGGTCTGCGACGCGCAGGCGGATGGTGCCGCGCTTATTCCCGTTGAAAATCCAGGAGGTTGGCGGTGCCGCGCTGGCCGAGAAACTTGTAGAGAATCCGGCCGCCCGTGGGCCGCCAGGTTTCGCTTTCCTGGACAAAGGTGAGTCCCTGAATGGCGACCGACGATCGGCGATCGAGTCGTGGCGGATTGGCCGTGAGGTTGGTGCCGCCGGCAAAGGACAGCGTGTAACCGCGCGTCGGGGAGTGGCGCACCGCCCGTTCCTTGAAGGCGACCGTGTCGCCGTTGGGCAGGGTCAGGCGGGCGGAGCCGACCGTGCGCTGTTTCGTTCCGATGAGTTTGCGCGCGAGATTGAGTTCGAACGACCACTCCTGCTTCAGGTTGTTGGTGGCGCCGGCGGGCGCGGGGATGCCCAAGGGCAGGTTCCGACCCGAGAACGGCACGCCGCCGACTTTGCTGGAGTAGCTGCCCGTGCCGCGGATTTCGTTGGTCCCACCGCCGATGTCGACCAGCTCGACGGGCACGGAGGCAGCGCCCTTGATGCTGGCGGTGACGCCGTCCCGGGCGCCGGCGAAGGTTCCTTTGACGGCCACTTGGGGCTCGCCGTTGACTGTGCGCACCGAGCCGCTGGCGCCGGTCAATTCCGGGTTGCCGTTCCGATCGACGATGCCTTCGATGCGGCCCATGGCCACGATCTTCCCCGATTCATCCTGGGCCACGTCGATGCTGTAGGGCCGCTGCGTGCGGGTTGGCGAGATCCCTTCGTAGGTCCCGGTGAGGTTGGCCATCCGCGTGACGAGCGGGTTCTCCATGGGGAACCGAAAGACGTAATGGCCGAGGGGATCCGGCCATGGTCGATCGGATGGCTCGACCCCGCCGGTTTCCCGGAAGTTATCGACGGCCATCTGGCCCGGGCCGATCGTCATGCCCACGGAATAGCCGTAGACGGACACGGCAAACTGATCCAGGCCGCTCAATGCCCAATTCGCGTCGCCGTTCGTCCCGCCGGATCCACCTAGACCAAACCGGGCCAGCGGTTGCCATTGGTAGCCGTCCGCGAGATTCGAGTCGTAGGAGATCTGCAGGATGCGGGTGGCTCCCGCGTAGGCCAGGCGCACGGCGCCGTTCGTCCATCCGCCAGTCGCCCCGCGATCGACCGGGAACGATTGCTCGTTTTCGTCGGTCAGTTCCGCGTAAAAGCCGTACCGGCTGGGCAGCCCGCCCAGGGCGGACGAATAAAGTTCCGCATAAACCTCCGGGGAGTTGGTGTGGGTGGATGCCACGAGGACGCCGATGCTGTTGACCTGAAAGGCGGTCGTCGGAGTGCTGGAATTCTTCAGATCGCACTGCACTGTCCAGTCGGCGTCGACCGGAAAGCGGGTGAGAATCCACGGACGCCAGACGTCGTCCTCCAACGTTCCGCTGGCCACCGTGTATTCCAATCGCTGGGAGCGCTCGGTGAAGACGCCTTGGCGCAGGGTGGTGTCCGCCCCCCATTTGGCCGGGTCCTTGGCGTTGTCATTGAAATCGTCGCTGTTGTTGGCACGGGCCGCCGACGGACCGCCGGCGAGAGCGAGGACGATGGCGACAATCGGTGCCAGCGGCGCGGAGGGCTTCGGTTTCGAGAACAACGGGGGAATCATGACGAGGAGAGAGGGGGGAGATCATCCGCCGGGCGGGCGCAGTCCGTTGCGGGCGGCGCTCGCGACCTGCGGTTGCTCGAGTCCGGCCAGTTGCTGCAGCGCGCCGACGGCGGCCGGTGTGCGCGCGCGCCGCAGGGCGAACACCGCGCGGATCCGGAGATTCAGGCTGTTGGGCTCCGACGCGATCCGGGTCAGCTCGGGCACCATCTCCAGATCAAACGCCATCGTCCAGGGTGAGCCCGGCTGGCGATTGAGGCCGGAGCCGAAGGCGTTGCATCCCGCGACGCGGACCGCCGGGTCCGTCTCGGTCCGGACGCGCCGGATCAATCCGGGCAGCGGGACGTCGTCCTGGACGACGAGCGCCTCGTAAAGACGTTGGCGCACGCTGTCGGCCGGTTCGGTTTCGAGCAGGCGAGCGATGGCGGGGCCGAGGGTGGTGACGGAGTCGTGGCTGCTGAGAGCCCACGCGGCGGCCGCGCGGACCTCCGGCTCACGGTCGTGCGAGGCCACCTCGAGCAGGAACGGGGTGGCGTCGGACGACGTCTGCGCGAGCGCTTCGATGGCCGCGGCGCGCCGATCCGCCGGTGCCGCGGGCTGCGCGACGTAGTGCGCGAAGGTGTCGGCCACCGACGCGAACGGGAATCGGGCGAGTCCATGCAGGATTTCCAGCGCGAGATCGCGCGACGAAGTCCGGGCCAGGGCCGCCGTCAATTCATCGCGCGCCGCCGGCGTGCCCAGGGCGCCCAACCCCGCGGCCGCCTCGGTGCGCATGCGGCGGTTTTGGTGTTCATCGTGGAGCAGGCTGGCCAGCTCCTGGCGAACATCGTCCCCACCCACGCTGCTCAGGCCGCGGATGGCCGCGAGGCGGACGGACTCGTCCGCGTCCTGCAGCAGGGGTCGGAGCCAGTTTTTCGCCACGGGGTTGCCGGTGCTTCCGATCAGCTGGGCCATGAAGGCCTTGTGCTCGGCCGGTGCGTGCTCCAGCACGCGCAACAACGCTGCGACGCAGGCGGGATTGCTCACCCGGGCCAGTCGGTAGGCATAGAGCCGACGCTGGGTCAGATCCCTGGTCTCGTCCAGAAACCGGGCGATCGTTTCCTCAAGAGTCAGATCGCCGAGCATCATCCGCGCTGCGGCCTTTTCCTGCACCCGTTTGGCGACCTGGCGCCCGACCGCTTCCACGACCGGACGCGTGACGAATTTCTGCAGGGCGGGAAGCAGCGCGCGTCTGCCGTCGTCGCCCGGGTAATGGCTCTCCAGCCAGAGGCTGGCCACGAGCGCGAAGAGGGTGGCCAGAACGAGGGCCGCCCCGATGGCCGCCAAACGGGCGGGCCAGGATCGAGGCCACCACCGACGCCACGCGGCAAGGCTCGGCCGGGAATGTGAACTGAGTTCGATGGTCGCTCTTTTACCCGGCGGGCGGGCTCTTTTCAACATCGCATTGTGCGCCGCGCGACACGCCGGCAGGGCGGCGCGGTCGAATTCGGGTGAGGTGATATGAAGACGTCCTCGCCGGGTGCGGTCTCGATTCTTCGCGGTGGCGGTTGGGTGCTGGCGGCGGGTGCGTGCTTTCATTTGGCGTACGAGATCGCCTGGCTGCGGGGGCTGATGGTTGGGTTCTTGTTCTGTCTGGTTCCATTGGCCCGCCTGAATTCGGGCCGCCAATCGTTTTACCTGGGATTGCTCCTGGGCCTGGGCATGTATGCCCCGCAGCTCGCATTCTTCTGGACGATCTTTCAAGGGGCCGCCGTGGCGCTCTGGCTGGTCCTGGCGTTTTGGATCGGGCTGTTCGTTGCGCTGGGCCGTCTCGGGTTGCTTCGGCTTGGAAGGCGCGGCTTGATGTTCCTGCCGGTGCTTTGGCTGGGGATCGAGTATTTCCGGTCGGAGCTGTACTACCTGAGGTTTTCGTGGCTTGCGGCGGGCGGGGCTCTTTCCGGGAGCCGGTTGGCCCAGGAGCTGGGCGGGCTGGGAGTTTACGGAATCGGGGCGCTGTTTTTTTGTGGGGCGGTCGCCTGCTGGTGGATTCCGCGTCGCGGTCGGTGGATCGGCTTGAGCCTGGCGGTGGTCGTCACCAGCCTGGCAGGCCTGGCGCCGCCCAAAGCGAGCCCGGCGGACGGGACGCGAGTCGAGGTGGCCGGCGTGCAGCTGGAGTTTCCAGATGAGCAAGAGGTCGTGGCTGCGCTGGACCGGTTGGCCGAGCTCCAGCCCCGGGCCGCCGTCTACCTGCTGAGCGAATACACGTTTCAAGGGCCGGTTCCGCCCCGGATCCTTCGGTGGTGTCGCCAACACGAAAAGTTTCTCGTCGTCGGAGCCGAGGAATTGGTCGGAGACGATTTCTTCAACACGGCGTTCGTGATCGGGCCGGACGGATGCGTGGCATTTCAGCAGGCGAAGAGTGTGCCCATCCAGTTTTTCAAGGATGGCCTGCCGGCGAGGACGCAGCGCCTGTGGGCATCTCCGTGGGGCAGTGTGGGCGTGGCGGTCTGTTATGACCTGAGCTACCGGCGGGTGATCGACCGGCTGGTGAGGCAGGGGGCCCAGGCCTTGATCATCCCGACCATGGATGTGGCGGAGTGGGGCGACCGCCAGCACCGGCTGCATGCCCGTATCGCCCCGGTGCGGGCGGCCGAGTATGGGATCCCGATAGTTCGCCTGTGCAGTTCGGGCGTCTCGCAGGTCGTGGATCGGAGTGGCCGGGTGGACGCGACGGCGCCGCCGCCGGGCCAGGGTGCCGTGTTGGCGGGAGCCGTTGTCCTGGGAACGGCCGGCCGCCTGCCGTTGGATTCGTGGCTGGGTCCCGGCGCCGTGGGCGCCAGCGCCATCCTGGCCTTGTGGCTGGTGGCGGCCGGCCGTTCGCATCGCGGTTCCGGTTGAACGGCGGCCGGGTGACGGCCAGGGATTTTTGGGCGTGGGGTTTGTCCTACAGCCAACCTTTCCTCCCGGCATTGCCCAGCCGGTAACTATTGCCAGCCAGCGGATTGGCCACGGCGCGAAACCCCGCCCGAATCCGGCGAATTTTCCCCATGGCATGTCCGCTGCTGAACAAGCCACGACCGGGACGAATTATGATCGACGGCTTGTTCAATCAGCCCACGTATGTGGCGGTGAAAAAGATGCTGGATGCGAATGAACTCCGGCACCGTGCCATCGCCAGCAACCTCGCCAACATCGAGACCCCCGGCTACAAGCGCATGGACATCGCTCCGAGCTTTGCCGCGCGCCTCAACGAGGCCGTCGGGGCCGGCGCAACTCCCGAATCCATCGACCAGCTCAAGCCCGAGTTGATGCGCGATCCCCATGCCGTTGCCGTGCGCGCCGACGGCAACTCGGTCCAGATGGAAAACGAGCTCCTGCAGCTCAGCCGAAATTTCGTGGAGCACCAACTCGAATCCCAGTTGCTGACGGGCTCCATGCTCCGCCTGCGGCTGGCCATCACGGGCAAAAGCTAAACCCTGAACCGGTCTCCACCTCCCGCCCACTCTGAGAAACCATCACAAGCATGAACCTCCTCTCCGGCATCGACAGTACGACGTCCGCCCTCAATGCCGAAAGAATCCGCATGGATGTGGTTTCCCAAAACATTGCCAACAGCAACACCTCGCGCGGCCCCAACGGCCAGCCCTACGTGCGACAACGGGTCGTCTTCGAATCCGTCCTGCGTGATGAGATGAACGCCGCCGCCCCTCCCGGCACCCAGCCGGCCGAAGTCGTCGTGCCCCGCATCGAATCCGACACCCGCCCCCCGCGCCTGGTCTACCAGCCCGGACACCCGCACGCCGATGCCAACGGCATGGTCAGCCTTCCCAACATCAACATGTACGAGGAGATGGTCGACCTGATGTCCGCGTCGCGGGCCTACGAAGCAAATCTTAGCGTGGTCAAGACCGCCCGGTCCATGGCCCAGCAAACCCTCGGCATTGGAAAACGGTAATTCGTCGTTGAATGAATCCGTTGTCCACACTGCCCATCACGGCGGGGCCCGCCCTGCGCCCTGCGACCATCGCCCCGCTGCCCCCGGACCTGGCCGCCCCCAAAGCCATCCCGTTCACCGAGCTCGAAGGTCTCTCCCCCGGCATCGTCCCGCTCACCTCCACGCCGGCCAAGCCGGAGGCGGCCGGATTCGGCCAGGTGATGGACGACCTCGTCACCGGCGTGCAGGCGAAGCAGACCGCGGCCAACGAGACGCTCAAATCCCTTTTTGCCGGCAAAAACGTTTCTCTGCACCAGACGATGATCGCCATGGAGGAGGCGAGCATCTCCTTTCAACTCATGGTCGAGGTCCGCAACAAACTGCTGGAGTCCTACCAGGAACTCATGCGCATGCAGGTCTGATAAAAGCGTGAGCCCCGGCCAGGTGTGAATCAGAATCTCAAACAACTCGTCGCCCAGCTCCAACAGCTGTGGAAACAGCTGGGCGCCAACCAGCGCGTCAGCATCCTCCTTGCCTCCGGCGTCGTCTTCGCCGGCCTGATCGGCCTCGCCGTCTGGTCCAGCCGCCCCGACTTCGTCCTGCTCTACGGACGGCTCGATGACGCGGAGGCCGCGCGCGTCATGGCCGCCCTCGACGACGCCAAGGTGCCTTACCAAACCGGCCGCGGCGGCAGCTCCATCCTCGTTCCTGCCGACAAGGTCTATCCCATGCGCGCCCAGCTCGCGGCCAAGGGCATCCCCCGCGGCGAAGGCGTCGGCTTCGAAATCTTTGACAAGCCCAACTTCGGCATCTCCGACTTTGTCCAGCGCGCAAATTATCTCCGCGCCGTCCAGGGCGAGCTCTCCCGCACCATCGCCCAGATCGACATGGTCGAATCCGCCCGGGTCATGATCGTCATGCCGGAAAACCGCCTCCTGGTCGACAGCCAGAAGAAGCCGACCGCGTCCGTCTTCGTGAAGATCCGCGGCAATGGCCAGTTGCCCGTCTCCAGCGTGAACTCGATCCGGTTCCTCGTGGCCAACGCCGTGGAGAGCCTCTCCGCCAATCACGTCTCGGTCGTCGACAACCTCGGTAACGTCCTTTCCGAAAATCAGGAGGACAACTCGATGAGCGGCCTTTCCAACAGCCAGCTCACCGCCCGGCGCAACCTGGAACAGTATCTGTCCCGCAAGGCTGAGGGCATGCTCGACCGCGTCCTCGGCTCGGGCCAGTCGGTCGTGCGCGTGGCCGCGGAGATCAACTGGGATCAGGTCACGCGGACGGAGGAGAAGTTCGATCCGGATGGCCAGGTCTTGCGGACCTCGACCCTGAACGACGAGTCCACGGTTTCGAGCACCGGCGAGAAAAACAACGGCGCGGGCGCGGGCGCGGCGGGTCCCACCCCCGGCGGTGTCCCTGGCATCGGTTCCAACACGTCCGACGCGCAGGAGTCCTCCTCCCAGAACAACAGCCAGACCAAGAAGAAAGTCACCAACAGCCAGTACGAAATCAACAAGACCACGGTCAGCACCCTCCTGTCCGCCGGCGGCCTCCGCCGCCTGTCCGCGGCCGTGTTCATCTCCCAGAAGTTCGAGGGGGAGGGCACCGCCCGCAAACCGGTCGCGCGCACGCCGGAGGAGCTGCAGAAACTCAAGCACATCGTCCAAAACGCCCTCGGCCTCGTCGAGGCCGACCCGACCCGCAAGGACGACATCGCGCTTGAGGAGATTCCCTTCAACGAGCAGCCGGCCATCGAGCTCAATCAGCGGCTCGAGTCGGACACCAAGCGGCAGTTCTACTGGGAGGTGGGCAAAAACGTCCTCTTCGCCGGTCTCGCCCTGATCATGCTCGTCGTTTTTCTGAAGCTATTGAAGAAGACCACCTCGAGCGACATTCCGGTGGGTGAGCCGCCGCCGGCGAGCGCTGACCCGGGCGCCGGCGACGACTCCGGCGGCCGGCTGGGCAGCTGGCGCAAGGAGCAAAAGCCATCGGTTGTCACCGTCGAGGTCCTCAACGCGTTGATTAAGGAAAACCCGGCGAACATGACGCAGGCCGTGCGCACGTGGCTGGCGGGCAGCGGCAAGAGCAATTGACCGGCTTATGGCGGGCGATGCCGACAGTGGAATTCCGACGGACGTCAGCAAGATGACGAAAGTGCAGAAGCTGGCGGGCCTGCTCATCATGATCGGGCCCGAGGGCGCCGCGCACGTGATGAAGAACCTCGAGGAGCACGAGATCGAGGGGGTGGCCGCGGAGATGGCGAAGTACACGATGATCACCCAGGAGATGCAGTCCGCCCTGCTCAAGGAGTTCACGGACGTCGCGGTCGAGGCCAGCGCCTCGATTCTCGGCGGGGTCGGCTACACCCAGTCCGCGCTGGAACGTTCCATCGGACTGTTCCGCGCGACGAACATCATCGGCCGGGTGGCCCCGACCCGCACGCCGGTTGCCGCCATGCAGCAGATCGTGGACATGGAGCCGCGCCAGATTTACAACCTGCTCAAGCACGAGCAGCCGCAGACGATCGCCCTCGTCATGAGCTACCTCGGCCCGGAGAAAAGCGGGCAATTGCTCGTCCTCCTCCGGCCCGAGATGCGCGAGCAGGTCGTCGAGCGGCTCGCGACCATCGCCGCCACGCCGATCGAGGTGGTGGAAAAGGTGGTCGACGTCCTCAACGCCCGCGTGGGCACCAAGCGCACCCGCGCGTTGAACCAGACCGGCGGCTTGAAAATGGCCGCGGCCATGCTCAACGCCCTCGACAAGAACATCAGCAAGGCCCTCCTCGTCGCCCTCGAGGAACGCAACGCCGAGCTCGGGGCCGGCATCCGGCAGAAGATGTTCACCTTCGAGGACCTCACCCTGCTCGACCCGCCCAGCCTCCAGAAAATTCTCCGCGAGATCGACATGCGCGACCTCGCCGTCTCCCTCAAGTCCGCCAGCGACAAACTCAAGAGCACGCTGCTCGGCTGCATCTCCAAACGCGCCGCCGAAACCGTCAACGAGGAGATGGGTTTCATGGGGCCGCTCAAACTCAAGGACATCGAGGCCGCGCAACAACGTATCATCGAGGTCGTCCGCCGGCTCGAAAGCGAAGGCGAGATCGAGCTCGACGGCGGCAGCAAGGGCAATGAAGCCGCGGCGTGACCATCTGCAGTTCAAGGTTCCGCCGGCTGACGTCCAGCTCGGACGCTGCGGCCGCCCGGAAGAGCTGCGCCAGCAGGACCTCGACGCCGCGTTCGAACGCGGCCGGTGCGAGGGCGAGCGGGCCCTCCATGAACAGCTCGTCCGCCAGCGGTCCGAATTGATGGAATTGCAAACCGGCGTGCTGGGGTCCCTCCGCGGCGCCGTCGGGCAGGTCGCCCGCGACTCGGAGCGCGCCCTGGTCACGCTTGCCCTCGAAGCCGCCCGCAGGTTCGTCGGCGGCCTGCCCATCTCCAGCGAACTCATCGAAGGGGTCGTCCGGGAAGCCTGCGCCGCGGTGGAGGACACCGCGGATCTGCTCGTGCTCCTGCACCCCGACGACCTGGCGCTGCTCGAGCGCGCCAACGCCCCAATTCTCCTGCCCCAGGGTGGCCACGAACGTCTCCGGTTCCAGCCGTCCACCCAGGTCTCCCGGGGCGGTTGCGTCGTGCAGACCCATTTCGGCGTGCTCGACGCCCGCCGCGAAACCAAGGCTGAGCTTCTCGAAAAGGCCCTGCTCGCATGACTGCCCCGGCCGCTCCCCATGCCCCGCTCGAGACGCCGGTCACGCCTGCCGGCAACCCGGCCAGTCCTGGATCTGGATCCGGATCCGCGCCGTCGCCCGGCCGCGGTTCGGCCCGGCTGCACCAATTGCTGCAACGGGTGCGGGACGTCCGGGTCATTGAAAATCGCGGCCGCGTCAGTCAGGTCATCGGCCTGGTCATCGAATCCGAAGGCCCGCTCGCCGCCGTCGGCGAGGTCTGTCGCATCGAGTCCGCCCGCCACGACGGCAGCACGCTCGCGGAGGTCGTCGGGTTCCGCAATAACCACGTCCTCCTCATGCCCCTCGGCGAAACCCATGGCATTCACCCGGGCTCGGAGGTTGTCTCGCTCGGCCGGCCGCTGCAGGCCCCGGTCGGTGACGCCCTGCTCGGGCGGGTCATCGACGGCCTCGGGCAGCCGCTGGACGACGCGGGCCCGGTCGAGGCCACGCATGCGGTCTCTCTCAACCTGCTTCCGCCCCATCCGCTCAAGCGCCAGCGCATCACCCGCCCGTTTTCCACCGGGATCAAGGCGATTGACACGTTCGTGCCCTGCGGACGCGGCCAGCGCCTCGGCATCTTCGCCGGCAGCGGCGTCGGCAAGTCGACCCTGCTCGGCATGATGGCCAGCCGGGCGGAATCCGACGTCAATGTCATCGCTCTGATCGGCGAGCGCGGCCGCGAGGTCCGCGAGTTTCTCGAAAAGGACCTGGACGAAGCCGGGCGTCGCCGCTCGGTGGTGGTCGTCGCCACGTCCAACCAGCCGGCCCTGGCCCGGCTGCGGGGCGCCTTCCTCGCCACTGCCATCGCCGAACATTTTCGGGACGCCGGCCGCAACGTGCTCCTGATGATGGATAGCGTGACGCGCTTCGCCATGGCCCAGCGCGAGATCGGCCTTGCGGTGGGCGAGCCGCCCGCCACGCGCGGATACACGCCGTCGGTGTTCTCGCTGCTGCCTCAGTTGCTCGAGCGCTCCGGCACCGGCGAACGCGGCGCCATCACCGGCCTTTATACCGTGCTCGTCGAGGCCGACGACATGAACGATCCCATCGCGGATGCCGTGCGCTCCATCCTGGATGGACACCTCGTGTTAACCCGGGACCTCGCCACCCAGAATCACTATCCGGCCATCGATGTGCTCGCCAGCGTCAGCCGGCTGAATCGCGATTTGACCACCGCCGATCAACAGGACCTGGCCGGACGCGCGCGGGAGCTGATGTCGATCCATCGCAAGAATCTGGACCTGATCAACATTGGCGCCTATCCCGCCGGAAGCAGCGCCGCCATCGATCGGGCCATCCAGATCCACGAGCCGCTCAACCGCTTCTTGCGGCAGGACATTCGCGAAGGGTTCCTCGCGGCGCGCAGCTGGGAACTGCTGCGCGCCGTGCTGGCCGCGCCCTCCCTCGCGGCCCCGGCGCCGTCGGCGACCAAGCCCACCCCGGGCGGCGTCGCCCCGCCTGCGGCCACGCCGGCCTCCCCTCCCGCGCCGCCGCCGCCCCCGCGCCGCGCATGAATCCATTCCCCTCCCAATCGATTTCTCGCGCGCCGCAGCCGGGCGCCACGGCTTTCGTCCGCGGGATCCCTGGGCGACGCGACCGTCCGGAGCCTGTCTCCGGATGCTCGTGGCAACCACGGGCCCGCGGGCAGGTTTTTCAACCCGCAACCTCCAACCCCAACCCCTCGATCCCCTCCCGACCATGAAACGATTCGAATTCCGACTTCAGGCCGTGCTCACCCTCCGCCATCGCGCCGAACAGGAGGCGCTCGAGCTTTTTGCCCAGGCCATCCGCCACCGCGAGGCCATCGCGCAGCACCTCCACCAGCGCGAGCAGACGCTCTCCGATACCCGCCGCCGTTGGCTGAACGAGATGACCGATGGCTGCCCGGCCGTCCAGGCCGCACAAACGCTCACCTATTGCCACCGGCTCGAAGAGTTGCGCGCGGAAGCGGAACGCGAGCTCGCCCAGGCCGACGCGCGCCTCGCTGACGTGAGCAATCGCATGCTGGCCGCCCGCCAACAGCGTGAGTCCGTGGAAAGTCTGCTCCACCATCAGCAGGCGGATCACGAGGCCCTCGTTCGCCTGGAGGAACAAAAGATGTTGGACGATCTGGTCGGGCGCCGGGCCCCCGACGCCGGCGCCGGCCGCCTGCTCCAGCGCGCCACCTGGAATTAGGCTGACGCGCCCGGCGGTCGGCCGGGCGTTCACCCCTGACTCTCCCCAGCCATGAAATTCATCCAATCCTCGTTCTTCGCGGCCATCCTCGGAATGCTCCTCTTCCTCGGCACGTCGGCGCTGTTGACCATCAAAGGGGTTGCGTCAATCCCCGTGCGCGCCGAGGAGGGCGATCACGGCCCGGCGCCGGACCTGAAGGGGCCTTCCTGGTCGTTCTTCAACCCGGAGATGGATCAAATCATGGCCGACCTCAAGACCGAGAAGGCCACGATCGCCGTACGCGAAAAGCAGCTGGCCGAGATGGCCAGCCGCGTGGCGGCCGAAAAGGCCGAGCTCGACGAGTCGCTCCGATCGGTCAAACGCCTGCAGGAGCAGGTCGATCGCAGCCTGATCCAGATCAAGGACGACGAGTCCGCCAACCTGAAGCGGCTGGCCAAGATGTACAGCACGATGGAGCCGGCCGGCGCCGCCCGCATTCTCAAGGAGATCGACGACACGGTCATCGTCAAGGTCCTGACCCTGATGAAGGAGCCGGAGACGGCGGCAATTCTCGACGCGCTGGCCAGGCTCGGCGAGCCGGAGACAAAACGGGTGGCCACGATCGCCGAGACCCTGCGCATCGCGGCGGCGAACAAAGCCGGGGCCAAGCCGTGATGGCAGGCAAAAAAATCAGCGCTGAGGCAACGGGACGGCAAACTCCAGAGCGTGTGCCCCGGGAGGGCCGCGTTCGTCGCCGGCAGCGCCGGATGGACGGGTCGGAATCGGGTGCGCCTAGGCGCCGGCAAACCGACGGTTGACTTCGGCCCAGTTCACCACGTTCCAAAAGGCCTTGAGGTAGTCGGCGCGCTTATTCTGGTACTTCAGATAGTACGCGTGCTCCCACACGTCCACTCCCAGAATGGGCTTGCCTTCGCACCCGGCGACGGCCTTGCCCATGATCGGGTTGTCCTGGTTGGCGGTCGACGCAATCTCGAGCTTGCCGCCATTGACCAAAAGCCACGCCCACCCGCTGCCGAACCGGCCGACGCCGGCGGCTTCAAACTTCTCCTTGAACGCGTCGAAGCTGCCGAAGGCAGCCGTGATGGCGCCGCCGACCTGGCCGGTCGCCGGCCCGCCTGCTGACGGGGCCATCAGCTTCCAGAAAAGCGAGTGGTTGTAGTGCCCGCCACCGTTGTTGCGCACAGGGCCGCGAATGTTCTCCGGGACCGAGGCCAGATCCGAGATGAGCGCATCAATCGACTTCGATTCCAGCGCGGCCTGACCCGCCAGCGCCTTGTTCAAGTTGTCCACGTAGGCCTTGTGATGGCGCCCGTGGTGGATCTCCATCGTCAGCTTGTCGATGTGCGGTTCCAGCGCGTCGTGAGCGTAGGGGAGGGACGGTAATTCGTGTGCCATATGAAGTCGTGTCGTTTGAATTTCGTGTCGTTGATTTCCGTTCCGCGGCGCGGCTCTGCGCATATCTTGTTCAGCGCTGCGCTGGGGAAGAGTAGTCAATGCGCCTCGGAGTGCAAGGAGTGATGACGAGCGAGGGACGAGGGACGAGGGACGAGGGACCAGAACTTCGAACTTTGAACTTTGAACTTTGAACTTTGAACTTTGAACTTTGAACGTTGAGCGTTGAGCGTTGAACGTTGAGCGTTGAACGTTGAGGTCCCGTCCTGAAATAGGTTGGTACCTCGAAATGAAAACATCGAGGAAACCAATGAAGGTGGTTCGCTATAGTCGAGGGTTCAAGATTCAGCTTGTGAGAGAGGCCGAAGAGGAAGGAAATGTTCCGTATCGAGTGAGCCAAAAGTATGGGGTGAGACCGTGCACGGTGATGAGGTGGGTGAAAACACTGGGCCGTGGAAAACATGGAAAGGTGATACGAGTGGAAAGAGCAGGAGAAGCGGATGAGTTGAAGCGGCTGCGGCGGGAGTTGCGAACGGTGAAGGAAGCGCTGGCCGATGCGCACGTGTCTTTGGCAGTCGAGAAAGCGCATGCGGAACTGGCCTGTGAGCAGCTGGGTCAGAAAGCGGAGGACTGGCGAAAAAGAAAGCAGGATGGCAGGCCGCGCAGGGCGAAGCAAGCCCAGCCAAAGCTGAAGGTGCTGGCGGTCTGCCGAGCCGGTGAATGACGGCGCAATTACTACGCGCGCCGTCGACAGCGGCAACGGCAGGAGGTGGATGGAACCTGGTGTTGGGTTGGTGCGGGCCGAGCAGCGAGAGCAGCCGCGGCTGGGCGGGCGCAAGTTTTACTATTTGATTAAGCCCGAGCTGAAGAAGGCCGGGGTGAAGATGGGGGGATCGAGTGTTTGGAGTTAAAGAAGGCGGGCTGCTGGTGCCCAGAAAGCGGTCTGAGTGGCCGAAAACGACGCAATTCAACGAGAATCTGCCGGTGTTTAAGAATCTGGTCAAAGGGCGAAGGCGCAACCAGATCTGGGTGGCGGACATCACCTTACATTCGAACGGAGGAAGGCTTTCTCTATTTGGCTTTGGTAACCGATCAATGGTCGCGGAAGATCGTGGGGTTCGCGCTGTGGATAAGCCTGGAGGAGGTGGTGGTGGTGCGGGCTCTGGAGATGGCGCTGCGCCGTCTTAAGGCCGGAGAGAAACCCACCCACCATTCCGACCGTGGTGCAGTATGGCTCGCATTGTTCGTGCAGCGCATTGAGCAAGCGGGCTTGGTTCTGAGCATGACCGAAAGGGATCACCAGCGCGGAGAACGCGATGGCCGAACGGGTCAACGGAATCCTCAAACAGAGATGCGGGTTGGATGGGACCTTTGCGAGCGCCCAGGAGCGCAGCAAGCCGGCGCGGGCCATCCACCTCTACAACACGCCGTCCCCACCGCGCTGGCGATGCAGACGCCCGCGCAGGTGTGAAGCTTAAGGACGCCGCCCAGCTCCCCCAGACCCCCCTGCGGAATGCCCGCGCCTGGGCCCCTTTGCGCACGATGTTAGCCGCGAGCTCAGGCTCGCACGACCGGCTACCATCGGCGCTTATCCCAGGCGCCGACCATTCCGAAGTGCCGCTTCGCGGAATGAAGAAAGTACCAAATTATTTTCAGGACTTGACCTCCCTAATCCCTCATCACTGAATGTGTTCCTCGCCGGGCCGTCAGACATGGCCTATGTATTTTTGGGCGTTTGCCGGTGGGCCGCGTCGTGGTGCGGCCACAACGATGGCGTCGGTCGTGTTGCTCTGCGGTTCGACCGACGCCTTGCCGGGCGCCGATGGCGCGGCGGCGACGGCGACGGCGGCGACGACGGCGGGCGGGCGGGGCGACGAGTTGCCCACGCCGGGGGCGGTGGCCGCGATGAAGGCGGTGGATGACGCGCGCGCGGCCAATTTGATCAAGGAAGTGAAGTGTCCGCCCGCCTTCGAGGTGAGCATCTTTGCGACACCGCCGGCGGTGAATTATCCGGTGTTCGTGGCGGCGGCGCCGGACGGCACGCTCTATGTCTCGAGCGACGGCAATGGGTCGCTGGATCGCAAGCCGCATCGCGGACGTGTCCTGCGGGTGCGGGATTTGGACGACGACGGCCGGGCGGATGAGGTGCGCGTCCTTGTGCCGGACGTGGATTCGCCGCGCGGGCTGGTTTGGGATCAGGATCGGCTTTACCTGCTGCATCCGCCGAACATCAGCGAGTTCGTGGATGCGGACGGCGACGGCGTGGCGGAGACGAGCCGGGTGTTGGTGAAGAACATTGCGTTTGGGTTCCAGGATCGCCCGGCCGATCACTCCTCGAACGGGCTCGAGCTGGGCGTTGACGGCTGGCTCTACGCTGCGATTGGGGATTTTGGCTTCCGGGAAGCGGAGGGGACGGACGGGCGCAAGCTGCAGCTGCGCGGCGGGGGCGTGGTGCGGGTGCGGCCGGACGGCACCGGGCTGGAGCTGTTCGCGCGGGGCACGCGGAACATTCTCGAGGTCGCGGTGAGCCCGTTGCTCGACGCGTTCGCGCGCGACAACACGAACGACGGCGGGGGCTGGGATGTGCGCTTTCATCACTTCACGGGCTTCGAAGACCACGGCTATCCGCGGCTCTTCAAGAATTTCACCGACGAGATGGTGGCGCCGTTGGCCGACTACGGTGGCGGCTCGGGGTGTGGCGCGACGTGGATTGACGAGCCGGGGGTTCCGGCGGCCTGGAACAACGCCGCGTACACCGCCGATTGGGGACGCAATTGGACTTATCGCCATCGCGTGGCGCCGCGCGGCGCGACGTTTTCCGCGGACCAGACGGAGTTTCTGGGCGCGACCCGCGTGACGGATCTCGACGTCGACGCGCGCAGCCGCATCTATGTTTCGAGCTGGAAAGGCGCGACGTTCAACTGGGTGGGGCCGGATGTCGGGTACCTCGTGCAGGCCCGCCCGCGGGGATTCAAGCCGGAGCCTGTGCCCAATTTCACCGCGGCCTCGGAAGCGGACTTGCTGAAGCTGTTGTCCAGCGCGAGCCATCGAACGCGCCTGGCCGCGCAACGCGCGTTGTTGCGGCGCGGTCTCAACCGGAACGCGGTGCGCTCCCTGACCGCCGTGGCCGGCTCGCCGACCGCCCCGTTGGCGTCGCGGGTCGCCGCCCTGTTCACCCTCAAGCAGGGACTCGCGGATCACGCCGGGCCGGTGCTGACTCCATTCACGCAGGATTCCGCCGTGGCCCCTTGGGCCATCCGCGCCCTCGCCGATCGCAGCGAACAGTGTGCGAATGTGCCACCGAAAATCCTGGAGGACGCACTTCGTTCCACCGACGCCCGCACGCGCCGGGAGGCAGTGGCGGCATTGGGGCGTTGGCATGGCCTGACTGGCGCGCCGGCGGATGGCGAAACGCCCGTTCCGGCGGTGTTGCGTTCTGATCTGCTGGAGCGCCATGGACGGATGCTGACGCCGCTTTTGACCGATCGCGATCCGGTGGTCGCGCAAACCGCGCTGCCGGTTCTCCGCCAGCTCGGCTTTACCGACACGGCCTTTGGCCTGCTGGACAGCCACGGATCCACCGCCGATGAACGGGCGGCGGCGCTTCGCTTGCTGGGTGGGTTGCATCGCGCGCAGGTGGTGGCTGGATTGGTGGACCGGCTGGCGGCAGAGTCAGACCCGGCGCGCCGCAGCGGCTTGCTCACCGCTCTGTGCCGGTTGCATTTTCTGGAGGGAAAATGGACCGGCGCCAGTTGGGGGACGCGCCCGGACACGCGCGGGCCCTACTATCAACCCGAAACCTGGTCGGAGACGCCGCGCATTGCGGCGGCGCTCGAGCAGGCCATCGGGCGCGCGGACGCGGCTGAAACGTCATTCCTCGCGGCCGAACTGGACCGACATCGCGTCCCGCTCCCCGCAGCGTGGGAGAAACTTCTGGCGCTGGCCGGGCGCGATCCGATGCTGGCGTCCAACGTCGTGGATCGGGTGTCCCGGGCGGAAGCGACGCCGCCGGCCGCGCGCACGTTGCTCGCCAAAACCGCCGCGGCCGAATCCGTCGGGGCTGCCACCCGGGCCGGGGCGATCTTCGCCTTGGCGCGGCTGCCTTGGGAGGCGGACTCGATTCAAGCGCTGACCGCTGGATTGGCGCGCCTGCCCATTCCGGCGGAGAAGGCGGGCCACGCCACGGCCGGTCGCGCCGGGGATGCCGTGCTGGATTCGGAGCAGGCGGATCGGCGACGGACGGAATTGGAGACGGAAGCGGCGCGGCTCAATGGCGGTGCCTCGCTGTGGGCGGACGCCGTGATCGTCCGGGCGGCCGATCGCGCCGCCAATCGGCGGGCCCAAGGCCGCGGCACCAACCACTGGTCCGCGCTCGTGGATGCCGCCTGGTCGGCATCGCCGGCGCGCCGGATTCAGCTGATGGAGGCGTCGGCGCTCGCGAATCGCAAGCTGCTGGCCGATCGGATCGTTGGGTGCCTGGCGGATCCGGATGCCGCTGTGGCCGCGGCGGCGCAGCGGGTGGCCCAACGGTTGCAGCTCGACCTCAGGCACGCTTCCGGCCAGCGCCCCGCGTCCTTGGTCGGAAGCCTTTCGGTGGACCAGGCCATCGCGGCCGTGGTGTCCGCGCGCGGCGACGTGGCGGTCGGGGAACAAGTCTTCACCAAAGCCGGCTGCGTGAGCTGCCACACCGTCCGGGCGGACGATCCGCTCAAGGGACCGTATCTCGGCAACATCGCCAACACCTACAAACGTCGCGAGCTCGCTGAGGCTGTGCTCGTGCCGAGCAAGTCGATCGCCCAGGGCTTCGCCGCGAACCGGTTCGAGCTGAAGAACGGCGAGGAGTTCGAAGGCTTCGTCGTCCAGGAGGCCGCCACCGAGGTCGCCGTTCGCAACATCGCCGCCCAGGAGCTGCGCATCAAAATCAGCGAGATCGCCCGACGCGAGAAACTCGAAAAATCCCTCATGCCCGAAGGCCTCGCCGCGGCGCTGTCGGTCCACGAGTTCGCGTCGCTCCTCGATTTCCTTGAATCGCTTGCCGCCGGGGGCAAGTGACGACAGGATGCCCGGCAATGCGGATCCGGATGACACGAGATCGAATGACCTCACCCGCGGGCGCGCCGGGGCCTCGGCCGGGGATGATGGTTCTCGGGCTTATCGCCGCGTTGATTTTCGGGGGCTGCCGCCCGTCCGGCCCTGAATCATCCGCCCCTTCGCGCTCGGCCGCTCCTGCGGCCGTCGTCGTGTCTCCGAGTTCCGCGACCAACCCGCCACCGGGGATGATCTGGATTCGCGGGGGCGAATTCTGGATGGGCGGTCCGGCGGGCGACCCCGTGAACGCGTTGCGCGTGGCGCTCAAGCCGGATGAGCCGGTCTGCAACGGGCTGCTGACCGGATTTACCGATGCCGAGCCTGGCCACCGGGTGCGGGTCGATGGCTTTTGGATCGATGTGACGGAGGTGACAAACGACGAGTTTGAGCGGTTTGTGCGAGCGACCGGCTACGTGACCGTGGCGGAACACGCGCCCGATCCGGCGCAGTTCCCCGGCGCCGATCCGGCCCTGCTCGTGCCGGGCTCGGTGGTCTTCCGGCCGCCGGACGGCCCTGTGGCCCTCGACGATTTCACCCAATGGTGGCGCTACACGCCCGGCGCCAACTGGCGTCACCCTTCCGGTCCGGAAAGTTCGATCGCTGGCCGCGGCCAACTGCCCGTGGTCCACGTCGCGTTCGACGACGCCCAGGCCTATGCCCGCTGGGCGGGCAAACGGCTGCCCACCGAAGCGGAATGGGAGTTCGCTGCGCGCGGCGGCCTCGAACGCAAGGCCTATGCCTGGGGCGACGTTCTCAAACCCGAAGGACGCTGGCTCTGCAACGCCTTTCAAGGGCGCTTCCCCGATGGCGACACCGCCGAGGACGGCTTTCGCGGCATCGCGCCCGTCCGCCAATTCCCCGCCAACGGCTACGGACTTTATGACATGATTGGAAATGTCTGGGAGTGGTGCGCGGACTGGTTCCGGCCGGACTACTACGCGCTGCTGTCGAAGAATGACGTGTCCGTCAATCCGCGGGGGCCGGCGGATAGCTACGATCCTGACGAGCCGGGAATTCCGAAAAAAGTCCAGCGCGGCGGGTCGTTCCTGTGCAGCGAGCATTACTGCGCGCGGTATTTGATCGGCACCCGGGGCAAAGGGGCCGTCGACACCGGCAGCACCCACGTCGGCTTCCGCTGCGTGCAGGACGCGCCGCGCCCGTAGGGCGGCTTGCCGGACGAAACGCGAGGTCTGCGGCACGGCCCGCCCGGTGGACTGGCGGGGAGCGGCGGCTCGCCTGCGGTGTGGAACCGGATGACGACGAAGCGGGCTTTGATGCATGGTGACCGTGGATTCCAACGATGGCTCCGCGGAAAATGCACGATTGCCCTGGCGCAGAACCTCCTTTTGGCGGTCGCCGGTCTGGCGGGAGGAGCCGCCCTTCTGGCTCTCATTTTTTTTCTGGCCTACGGCATCGTTTGGTTTGGGTTCAACCACGGCGTCTCGGCGATCGCTAACCTCCTTTTCGGCCGGCGCCTGCAAATTCCCCACGCGGCCATCGTAGCCATCAGTGCCGCCTTTCTGGCCTTGCTCTTTGTTGAAAATGCACGAGTCAGTCGGGATTACTGGACTGATTATGGCGTGCCCCGAACGCGGTCTGTTCTGTGGCTGACCGGGATCCTCGGGGCGATTGCCGCGTTGCTGGGAAACGTCGGCTCGTCCACCCGGATGAGTGCGGACCTGCTGTTGAGCGGGCCACGCCTCATCATGGCCGCCGGACGTGCGCTTCGACGCTGCCATCGTCTCTTCTTCGTGGATCTGCGCCGCCTCGCGCTCGGGGTCTCCTCACTGGCCAGCCGGACATCCCCGGCCTCGCTGTCGGATCTCGTCGCCGAATCGCCGCATTCATCACCCGAAGGCGTGCTCACGGATCTGCTGGCCTTGCAGGCGGTGATCCTGCTTCGCCCAAATCCCCCCCTGATCACGCTCGATCCCGACCTGCGGGAGGAAATCCTCCATCGATTCGGCCGGGCTGTCCCGGAGGCGGAGTCGGACCGCAAGTCACCGCCCGTGGGCACGGGCCCGGATGCGGCGCTGCTCGCGCTGTTCGGGCTGCCTCCGTCGGCCTCCCGGGATGACTTGCGGACCGCGTTTCGAAAAACGATGAAGCAATGCCATCCCGACCTCTTCTCCGGCGCCTCGGAAACCGTGCGGCAGGCGGCCGAGCAGAAGACCCAGGAACTCCTCGCCGCCTACGAAACCTTGCTGGAGCGTTTTCGATCGGAACCCGAAGTCCAGAATCCCGGATCCGAACGCTAGCCACTTTCGCCTGCGGCCCTTCGGCGATCGACCTTCTTCCGCCCTTGACCGCGCGCGGCGGCTGGATCTAAACACGGTCTGTGCTCAACCCTACGGATGATCGTGGCCCGGGCGCCGCGCTCGGAAACAACATTGCTGCATGAAAACTTCATCGAAGTCCCCGCGGGCCCCGCTCGGTTCCTCGCGGATTGGAATCGTCCTGGCCCTGGCCGTGCCGTGGCTGTTTCCCGGTCGACTGCCCGCCGGCGCCGAGGTGGCCGCGTCGACGACGCCGCTCCGGATCATCTGTTTCGGGGCGCACCCGGACGATTGTGAGCTGCAGATCGGCGGGACCGCCGCGTTGTGGGCGGCGCGGGGACACAAGGTGAAGTTCGTCTCCGTGACAAATGGCGACATCGGGCACTGGCAGGAGGCCGGCGCGCCGCTGGCGCGCCGGCGCCGCGCGGAGGTGCTCCAGGCGGACGGGTTGCTTGGCGTGACGACGGAGATTTTGGACATCCACGACGGCGAGTTGCTGCCCACGTTGGAAAACCGGCGGACCCTCACCCGACTCATTCGAGAGTGGCAGGCGGACCTGGTGCTCAGCCATCGGCCCAATGACTACCACCCGGATCACCGATACACCGGCGTGCTCGTCCAGGACGCGGCCTACATGGTCACCGTGCCCAACTTTTGTCCGGACAGCCCGGTGCTGACCAACAACCCGGCGTTTTTTTATTTCCCGGATCGATTCCAGAAACCGAATCCCTTCAGGCCGGATGTGGTGGTGGACGTCAGTCCGGTGATGGAGCGGAAGCTCGACGCGTTGGCGATCATGGTGTCCCAGTTCGCGGAGGGCGGGGCCAACGGCTACGACGGCCTGATGCCGGCGGACGACGCCGGCCGTCAGCGCCGGCAGCGCGAGGTGCGGGAGTCAATGGCCCGGCGCAACTCGTCGCTGGCGGACCGCTTCCGTCCGCAGCTGGAGGCGCAGTATGGCGCCGGTCCCGGCCGCGAGGTGAAGTTTGCCGAGGCGTTCGAGCTTTGTGAATACGGCCGGCAGCCATCCACGAATGAACTGCGACGCTTGTTTCCGGTGACCACACCGTGAGCCCGGAGTGCGGGCGTCCTCGCCCGCAGAAGCTCTCGGACTACCAACGGGCTAGAACAATCCCAACCCTTGAAAATTTCCCGGCTTTCTGCGCCCGAGGACGGGCGCACCCCGGGGGGAGGTTCATGGGAAGTCCCTTGTTCCTTTCGGACGTGCTCACGGGCCATGAACGCGAGCATCGCAGGTAGGGCTGGCGCTCCGCCGCCAGCCGGAGGTTCGCACGGCGGTCCGCACCGGCGGCGCGCTGCGGAGAGCGCGCCCTACCTTTCGGTTCATCGGAAGGCGGCACCGCCAAGGCGGAGGTTACGCCGTCGGCTTGCGGCCGGGCTTGCCTCCGGGCAGGGCGCGATGGAGCCGCACCGGCTCCGGGGTCTTGTAATGCCGTTTCAAGCCGACTTCCGAGAGCAGGCCGGCCGGCGCGCGCTGGATGAATTCCGGAAAGCTGCGTTCAATCCGGTCGCGCATCAGTTTCTGGCCGGTTTTGGACGTCCAGAATTCCTCCTCAACTTTCGAGAGCGTCATGCCGGCCTCCTCCGGGGTCAGGTTTTCGTGTTTCGCCAGCAGCCAGACCAGCTCGTGATCGCCGGGCAACGCCACGGGAAAGGGGACAAACTTCGGCTTGAATTCCGGATCATCAGACTCCTCGGCGCCCGCCGGGCGAACTTTGATCTGGGTGGTCAGCTTTCCGTCCGGCAGATCCACTTCGACCTCGAGCCGCTTCTCCTTTTTGTCGGCCCGCACGGTGACATCGCCTTCGTTGAAGGCGTCCTTCAGCTGGCGGGTCACGTCGGCGACCGTGGTTGGCTCGAGGTCGGGCAACTCCACGCGGTCACAGAATTTCTTGAAGGACGCGACCCGGTTTTTGGATTTCAGCTCGAGCTCGGCCGCCGCGAAAATCTTCTGGGCGAGCTTCGGATCATCGGTGGCTTTCGCCAGCACCTTCTTCAATAGGTCGAGGACCTGCGCATCGTTCGTCTTCTTCGATTCGGTCGACTTCGTTTTGGCCATGGTAAATTTTTTTTTGGAATTAGCGGTCTCGCGCGGAGAACCGGGGGCGAATTTGTGCCGCGGCGGAGGCCGAAGTGCAACGCCCAATTTGGCGAACACGCCAATTCTCCAATTCGCGAATTCGCGACCGGCCCGGGGCGGCGAGGCGGGCTCACGGCGGAGCGAGTTCGACGAGCTGGCTGGGCGCCGCGTGGATGATGGCCTGGGTGGCCGTGACCGCGGCCTGGATGCGGGCGAGGATGTCGGGATGGCTCGCGCTGACGTCGTGGTGTTCGCCCGGGTCCCAGCCGAGATGGTAGAGCAGCGGGGGCGAGTGTTGCGCTGCGGCATCCGGCCCGTAGCCGGACCGCGTCGTGAAGTGGGCCTTCCACGAGCCCAGCCGCGCGGCGAAGAGCGTGGCGCCGCGGTAATACAAGAACGGCGGGCGCTCGACCGGACCTCCGCCGAGGAGCAGCGGGGCGATGTCCACTCCGTCGATCGGGCGATCCGTGGGCACGGTGGCCCCGGCCAGTTTGGTGAAGGTGACAAACAGGTCCATGGTGGTGGCCATCTCGTGCTGGACGGAGGCGGCCGGCACGTGGCCGGGCCACCAGGCGATGCCGGGCACGCGCAGGCCTCCCTCCCAGGTGGAGCCCTTGCCCTCGCGCAGGGGACCAGCGGAGCCGCCGGCCAGATCCATCACCAGCCACGGACCATTGTCGCTGCTGAAAAACACCAGGGTTTTCTCCGCCAGCTTCTCCCGGCGCAGAGTCTTCAAGATTTCGCCCACGCTCCAGTCGAGCTCTTCCACCACGTCGCCGTAGAGCCCGGCCGGGCTGCGCCCGCGAAAACGATCCGAGGCAAACAACGGCACGTGGGGAAATGTGTGCGCCAAGTAGAGAAAGAACGGCCGCCGGCGGTTTTCGTGGATGAACGCCGTCGCCTCCGCCGTATAGCGGCGGGTCAGGGTGGATTGATCCGCCGGTTGCTCGATGATGTTGGTGCCGCGATAAAGCGGCGAATTCCACCAGCGCGGATCCTGATCCAGACGGCTGGTCGCCTTTGGCGGGTTGTCCGGGCCGGGGTTCATGTCGTTGGAATGCGGGAGGCCGAAGACGCGGTCGAACCCGTGCCGCGCGGGATGGCCGTCCGGGTTGATCGACCAAACCCCGAGGTGCCACTTGCCGATCTGCGCGGTGGTGTAGCCGCGCGTCTTCAGCAACTCCGGCAGGGTGATCTCGTCCAGGGGCAGGTGGCCGCGCGACCGGTTGCGCAGAACCCGGAATTGATCGTGGCACATCCCGCTGCGCACCGGGTAGCGGCCGGTCAGCAACGCCGCCCGGCTCGGCGTGCAGACTTCGGCCGCCGAGTAAAAATCCATGAAGCGCATCCCTTCCGCGGCCATGCGGTCGAGGTTTGGCGTCCGCATGGACGGATGCCCGTAGCACCCGAGATCGCCGTAACCCAGGTCGTCCGCGTAAATGAGGATCAGGTTGGGTGGGCGGCCCGCGGCGCCGGCCCGCCCGGGCAGGACCAAAAACAGCGCCAGCGCGGCCACGAGAAAACTCCGGCTGAACCGCGCGAGCCGGCTTGACGGTGCGAAGGGACCTGCGCTGGGTTGATTTTGCCCCTGCGGGGCGCCGGAGCGTTTTCCAGGATGAATCACGGGGGAGGGGTGCCCGGCGGCGGCGGATTATCGGCGCCGCGGTCGGCGGTCGGCGCATTGTCGTGCAGCGGGGGCGGCAGCGGCTCGCCGTCGAAGTAGACTTTCACCGGATAGTTGCGCCCGTCGGTGAACTGGCGGCTGAGCCATTTCTCGACAAATTCCGCGGTTTGGCGCCGGCCGGTCTCGCGAACCAGCCCGATGTTTTCCCGGGCTTTGGTCTGGGCAAGTTGCGTCATGGATTGACGGAGATTTTCGAGGGCCTCCGCGGTGTTGCGAAACACGCTGTCCTTCCGCACTTCGTATTGGATCGCGGACACGTCGATCGACGGGCGGTTGAACTGGATCCGGGGTGCGGCCACATAGATGACGTTGTCCTGCAGGACCAGCTTCCACGGCGCGTTAAGGTCGAGGTAATAGGTGAACTCGATCGGGGCGCGCGCCTCCACGATGACCTCCGGCAATGTGATGTAGCCAAAGCCCGTGGTCGGCTGATCGCGTCGGGTGAAAATCTCCTTTTGCTTGATGGTGGCAAACTGCAGCCGGTGCGTGGGCTCGATGCTCGACGCGTAGCTGATGAATTCGGTGGTGACCTTGCCGCCGTTGAACGCCGCCACGACCGTGGCCAGGGCGTCGGCGGCGCTGTGCAGGGCGCGCCCCGTCGCGTCAGCCACGGCCCGCGGTGAGTTGGCGCACGTTCGCAGGAACAGCGCCGCGTTGACACCGATAATGACCAGAACCCAGATCCAGATCTGCGAACGCGCCCGCGCGGCGCGCTGCTTCTCCTCTGGTGTCGGCTCGGTTGCGGCCGGTCCCAACGGTTCGGGCATGGCGAACATTTACTCCGGACGGAGGGCGACAGCCAATCGAAAGTTCGCCCACGGCCGGGGCTGCCGCGCCGCCCTTGCGCTCAAGGAATGCGCGTGCGGAAAAAGCGCTGGTGCTGATCCGCAGGCACCCGATGCGGGCTGGCGTTGGTCACATCCGCCCACCCGCCACTCAGTTGGAGCGAGGACTGCAGGATGCCCCGGCTCCACTCCAGCTCCACTCCGTCGGCCAGTTGCCGGATCGACAACGTCGGGCCGGTCAGAGATTTGATCTGGTATATCACCCCGCGCCCGGCCTGGTTCGAAAGCGAGCCATTCGGGGAAATGTCGGAGACAAAGAGCGAGTCCCGCGTGGACAGCAACCCGTCGAGATGCCCGATGCCATCCTGTTTCGGCGGGACTAGGTGGAAGTAGCTCATGTTTCTCAGGTTCACGAAGACCAGCGGGTTCTCCTCGTTACTGAGGCCGCCGAGGCTGAATTTTCCGTGGAACGTCACGAAGATTCCGCCGCTGAGGCTGGGGGGGAAATCTGGGGGCGAAAACGCGATGTCGTTGGGGCCTTCGCTTTCCGCGCCATTCAGCGGGTTGGGCAGCGGCTGGAAGGCCACGAGGGGCTGCAGACCGCGGCCACCCACGTTCACGCCCGTGCGGTAGGCGATGTAGTTGGTGGGAAAACCATAAAACTCCACGTCGCCGGGTCCGGTTCCGCCGATGCGCGCGGCCGGCAGGACATTGAGCTCATCCGCGCTGGTCGGCTCATTCGCATCCACCAACCCGTCGATGCCGTTGTCCTCAAAGTAGAGATCCCCCGTCGTCGGATGAAAGGCGAACCCGGCCGGGTTGCGCACCCCATTGAGGATCTGCAGGAGATTCGACCCCCGGACGACCGTTCCGTCATCGGTCAAGGTCAGCAGGTAAACCGAGTCGCCGCGCAGGGTTCCCGCCAGATTGCCAAGCCCGACCGACGTCAGGGCCACGGTGTCAGTACTCGCGGCGAAGTTGACCCGCGAGCCGACTTGGAAGACCAGATCGTAGGCATTGGTCTGCCCCGGCGTCAGCCGCACCTGCAGGGCCGAGTGCGGATGCAGCCAGCCGCCGGACGGATAGGTCAACGTGATGCGCCCCACTTCCGTCAGCACAAAGCCGGGCGGCGGCCCCAGCCGAAACACAACGATTGGCTTCGCCTGTCCGGTGACGATGACCAGGCGGCCGGCCACGCAAACCGAAGTCATTGCGCCCGGCAGCCCGGTGATCAGCGGCTCGGCCGGACCGTCGGCATAGCCGTCGTCGTCGGCATCGACGAAACGGACAAGGCGTGCGCTCGAGCTGAAATACGACGGCCCGTCGGTACTGGCGACGAGGATGGAGCCGTCGGGCAACTGGGCCATGCCGACGGGATAACTCACCCGGCTCGCGAAGGCGGTGACCCGGAATTGATCGGTCTGGACGCCGGGCCCGTTCAGGGTGATCGGCAACGCCTCAAAGGCCGCGTGGAGCGGGATGATCGTTAAGAACATCGCCAGCGCGATTCCGCCAGCCGCCCGCATTCGAGGAGTCGGTCGTCCGGGTTGAGCCGTGTCGGTTGGGGGGGGGAAGTAGGGCTTCATGCGTGTTGCGCACCGTAGAGCGCGCGCGCCCAACCGGCAACGCCGGAGTTTTCGGCCAGGGCCGCACGTGATCGCGGGCCGGCCCTTAGCGCGCCGATTCTTTTTGCGCCGCCGCCCGCAACGTTTTGGCCTGGCGCTCGAGATCGTCCAGGAACGCCTTCGTCACCGAGGTCAACCGGCCATGCCACAGCGCGCCGATGGTCACGGATGGAAAGTCCGGCAGCGAAAGCAGCCGGAGATCGCGGGGCGGGCTCGTTCCGGGAATGACGACCGTGAGGCCGAGCCCGTAGCCATTGCGCACATAGGCCTCGACCACATCGAGCGAGCTGACTTCGAGGCCGGGAAACCAATCCACGCCGCGCTGGGTCAGGCCTTCCTGAAAGTTGCTGGCCACGGATTCCCGCGCGGGCAGGGAGATGAGTGTCTCTTCGATCCGATCCCGCTTCCACAAATCGTCGGCCGACCGGAACGCGCTGCCCTTCGGCACGAGCAAGCCGAGATGCAGATCGATCAACGGAAGGGTGTTGAGGCCGGGCGGACCTTTGCCCGCGAGCAGGGTCACGGCAAAATCAATCTCCTGCTTTTGCAGCCAGCTTTCGAGCTGGGGCAGATACCCGGAACGCAAGCTCACCTTGAGCGAGGGAAATCGTTGCTTCAGGCGTCGCAACGGCGTCGGCAGATGGTCGCGCAGCACGATTTCCGCCGCCCCGATGCGAATGTGCTCGAACCGGCCGCCCGACCGGATCTTCTCGGCCACGCCGGCCACCTGATCGAAGAAAGGCTTGATGAACTCATAGAGCTGCTGGCCGGCCGGGTGGAGCTGAAACGGGCGGCGCTGGAAGAGCGTCACCCCGAGCGATTCCTCCAGCTGGATGATCTGGCTGCTCACGGCCGGCTGCTGGATGCCGTAGGGCATCATCCGAACCGCCTCGCTGATGCCGCCGTGGCGGGCCACGTAGTAGAACAACTCAACGTGATGGATGTTCAACTGCATGGCGGCGACAGTCCGCGGTTTGGCGGGTGCGCGCAAGCGCAGATCCCGAGGCTGGCTGGCTAGAGCACGGACAAGAGTTCGAGTAAGTGCCCCCCGATCTCCACCACCAGTTCCAGGAGCTCAACGGCGAAATGTAATCCGTCGAATGGAGGTCGGTTGGGATCGTTCATGCGGCGGACAATCAAGCCGCGATCGCCGGGTCGAACTTCTACCAATTCCAGCAGACATTATAGCGGGCCCGCTTCGCGATCCGGGGCCCAGACCGGGTTTCTCCGGGCTCGCGTCGCGCCCGGGGGGCGTTGTAGCTTCGCGGCGCATGGGCCTGTTCAACGTGTTTCAGCGGGTGTCCCAATCCCCCACCAATCCGCATCCGGCGGCGGCTCCCCGGACGTTCGACGTGGCGGATCTCTACCGTGGGCCGGTTTCCGCCCAAACCGACACCCCGGATCAAGGCGCTCCCCCGCTCGATGAGAAGTTGCGCCAGGCCTACTTCTGGATCGTGAACACGGCGGTCATCAGCCCGCATTACGACGTTGAATATAACGACGGCCCGCCGCAGGTGTTTGCACTCGGGGACACTCAGAGTCGCCTCACCCTCCCGTCAGCCCAGAGTTATTCCAGCTTTGTCCTGCTGCCGCTGCTGACCTTCGCCACCCGCCGAAAGTGTCTGTTCATCGGCGGGCCGGGCCGGGGCAAGACGGCCAGCGCGATCCTCATGGGCGTGCTCGCCGGCTCCTCCGTGCGGGAGGTGCGGCGGGCCATGCAACATGGCCATCCCCAGATGACCATCGCCGATCTCCTGGGCAACCCCCTGCCGGCGGACCTGGTCCAGGCCCAGCGGATGGAGGACATCCGGATCTCGTGGCGCCAATGGCTGTCGCAACGGGTCAAGATCATCGATGAATACAATCGCATTCCGACCCGGACGCAGAGCGCGCTGCTCACGGTGATGGGCGACAATTATGCGGAGCTGCTCAATCACGTCCATGAATGCCCGGAGTCGGCGTGGTTCCTCACGGCCAACAACGATCGCGGCGGCGGGACCTACCAGGTCATCGAGGCGTTGCGCGATCGCATCGACGTCGTCGTGCAGGCCCTGGCTTTCAACCCCCGATTTCTTGGGGATCTGCTGACCCGCATCGAGGAAAACCTCCGGCCGGAGGAGGCCTTGCCGCGGCAGATTGTATTTTCCGAGGCCGAGGTCGACCGCATGCAGGCCGAGATCCGCGCGGTGGCGGTCCCCGGCGAGGTGCGTCGTCGCCTGGAGTTTTTTGCCAGCCAGTTTGAGTTTTGCGAGGTGGCCGCCGACCAGTTCGAGTACAAGACCAAGGACACGGTGCGCCTGGCCGGGATGGAGTGGCACGTGGTCGTGGGGCAGGAGACCGGCCGGGACCGGCTGAAGGATCTGGGCTGCCAGACGCGCAACGGTCTCTCCGTGCGAGTGCTGATGACGCTGCTGATCTACGCGAAGGCCGTGGCGTATTTCCGGGGCAACCGGGTGGTGGAACTGGAAGACGTGCGTCAGATCCTCCCGTTCGTGCTGCAGGACAAACTGTCGCCGGACCTGGAGGCGCCGTTCTTTGACGCGCCCGGCCACGCCGCGTTTCGGACGGATCGCATCGGCTGGCTGCGACGGGTGTTTGACCTTTCCTGCGCCGACTACGATCGACTCGATTTGGATCGGGAAGATCCCATCGCGGAACTCACCGGCGAATTTCGCCGCGGCCTCGATGGCCTGAGCGAGTCCGAAACCCGCGCCCGCCTCGTCCGAATCGAGCGCCTCATCACCGAGTGGTCGAAGGGCCGCAAGCTCTACGGGCACATCTATGACGATCTCCTGACGCTGAAATACCTTCATCAGCGCTACACGAACTACCTGCGATGGCTGCGCCTGCAATGATCAGCGCCGGGCTCGCCTCGGTTCTGCGATCCGATCGCGCGGGGTTTAACGCCCGCTTTGCGACCGCGCGACGCGCCCGGCCGGAACTGGATCCCGCCGCGTTCAAGGTCTTCCTCGAAACCTCCGTGGACGAGCTGGCCCGGGCGGTGGAGCAGGTTCGTTCGGACCGTCTGGGCGAAGTCGTGCAAGTGTCGTACGACGCCGGGCTTGAACTGGTCGGGCAGGGACTGGCCGGCCCGCATGCGCGCACGCCTGCTGTGGAGAACGCATGGCGACGGGTCCTGCCGGGCGCGGCGGCGCTCGTGGCGCAGGCGCCGGGACGGATCATCCCGGCCTTGTGCAACGCGGCCTATCAGCTGGCCGTCACCCCCGGCGCCCGCGTCCAGGAGTGGACCGAGGGGATGGCGGCTCTCTCGTCCCGCTGTCCGGATCCGGCCGCGTGGGGGCGGCTTGGACAGGTGATCGCCTGGCGCGCGGGATTGGCCCACTTGCGTGAAGGAGCGCTGGCGGTCGCCGATGGCTTGCCGGAACCTCTGGCGCTCGCGGCGCTGCGGGCGCGCCCGGGAATTCCCTGGGCCTCGCTGCGGGAGGAGCTTCGGGCCAACCCCTGGTCGAATCCATCGGCCGACGACGCAGCCGACCGGGGCAATCAGGTGGTGGCGGAAGCCGGGGCGTTCATCGGGTTCGGCGGGCTGTTCCCGGAGCCACCGCTGGTCGTCTGCGCGCGCGACCAATTCCTCGTCCGTTGCGACCAGGACGGCTGGTGGCTCATGGCGGACGCCTTTGGCGCGACGTTCCATCGTGCGACCGCGCCCGAGCTGGAAGCGCTGACGGTGGATCGCAAGGGAAGTCCAGACGGCGCCGGCCGGGCGCGATTGCCCTTGGCGGGTTCATCCGTGGAGCTGGAGGGAAGGCGCCTGGATTTTCCAGCGCTGGGTGTGCTGCGGAGCGCGGCGGCCAACTCGACCACTCTCGCGCTGACGTCGCGGTTCAGCCACGCCGTCTTCCTGGTCGCCTTGCACCAGTGAGCGATGACTTTGCACGAAAAGGATCCCCTGTCGATTCCAGACAGCCCCCGGCCACCGGACGAGGCCGCGGCGGTGCTGGGGCGGTGGCTCGACGCGTGGCCGGCCGCGCTCACGGCCTGGAGCAAGTTCACCCGGTTGCGCCCGCCGCTGTTGTGTGATTCGGCGGCCGCGGCGAAGGCGGCGGGGTTGACCGGCAGCTTCGCCATGATCCGCCTGGTGGATCAGGCGATTGTCGTGGATCTGGCCGAGGTGCGGGCGTGCGGGGTGGAGTCCTTTGCGGTGGAGATCCTGGCGCATGAAATCGGGCACCACGTGCTCGCTCCGGCCACGCTGACGGATCACGCGCGAATGATCGCCCGCATGCGCGTGGCGCTACCCACGGTGGAAAAACACGCTGCCATGGTGGCAAATCTCTACACGGATCTTCTGATCAACGATCGGCTGCAACGAAGCGCGGGCTTGCGCATGGCGGGAGTGTTTCGCGCGTTGAGCCGAACCAAAACGGCCGGCGGGGTGGTCTGGGCCTTGTATCTCCGCATTTATGAATTGTTGTGGCGCCTCGAGCGCGGATCTCTCGGCGGCGGCCCGACGACGGACGCGGTGGAGGGCGACGCGTGGTTGGGGGCGCGCCTGGTGCGCAGCTATGCCCGGGATTGGCTGGATGGCTCCGGGCGATTCGCGGCGTTGTTTTTGCCGCATTTGCTGGAGGATGAAAAATCCGCCGCGATCCTCGCCAAGCTGCTCGACACCGCGCGGGCCGGGGCCGGCGGCGAGCCCGCGGGCCTGGTCGAGGCCGAGGCCGGCGAGCGCGACGGAGCGATTCATCCGGCGCAGGACCCCGCTTTGACGGACTCCGCTGCGGACGACGAAGCGCCGGACGCGGGCTTGTCGCATGTGCCGCGTGATGTCCGCGAGAACACGTCGGGCGGCGGCCAGGCCCGGCAACCGTTTCAATATGGGGAAATCCTGCGGGCCGCCGGCCTGGACCTAACCGACCATGACGTCGCGGTGCGGTACTATGCGGAACGGGCCCGGCCGTACCTCGTTCCGTTTCCAACCCGCGAAACGCCCGAGAGCACGGAGCCGTTGCCGGAAGGTCTGGAGCCCTGGGACATGGGCCAGCCGCTGGACGCAGTGGACTGGTTTCAATCCGTCCTGCAAAGCCCGCGGATTTTTTCCGGCATGACCACCGTGCAACGCGTTTGGGGCACGACGGAAGGGCGGGAGCCAAAACGGATGCCCTTGGATTTGGATCTCTACGTGGATAGCTCGGGCTCGATGCCGAACCCGCAGCAACTGACCTCCTTCCCGGCGCTGGCGGGGGCCATCCTCTGCTTGTCGGCGCTGCGCGCCGGGGCACGCGTGCAAGCCACCCTCTGGAGCGGGGCGCATCAGTTCCTCACCACCGGAGGGTTCATCCGCGATCGCGAAGCGATCCTTCGCGTGCTGACCGGTTACTTCGGCGGCGGGACGGCGTTCCCCATCCATCTCCTGCGCGACACCTACGCCCAGCGTCCACCCACCGAACGCCCCGCGCATATCCTGATCATCTCTGACGACGGCGTTTCGACACTCTACGAGCGGGATGAACGTGGGCTGTCCGGACGGGACGTGGCGGGCATGGCTCTGCAGCGCGCCGGCGGCGGCGGGAGTTTGGTTTTAAATCTTCCGGAGGACTGGGACTCGCTGTCGGGCGCATTCGCCACGATTCGGGAGGCGAAGGACCAACAAGGCTGGCAGGTTCATCGCGTGGCCACGCTGGAGGGATTGGTCGAGTTTGCGCGACAGTTCAGCCGGATGCGATATGGCAGCCACCGGCGCGCCGCCGCCGGCGCGGCGCGCTCATGAGGGTCCTCCGGCGCAGGCATCGGGATGGGACACCGATCCGCCGCCAGCCGACGGGTGGGGCGAAGGCCCGGCGGTCGCGTCGTGCGACGGGTTGCGAAGATTGCCACGGCCGCCGGGTCTCTGAGAAATTCGTCCCTGCGGTCAGTTGAGTTAATCATGGAACGCGAAGGCCCAATTCTCGAAACATTGACGCGCCGCTTGGCGGAGACGCCCGAGGCGTTTCTGGCGGAGCCGTGGATCGCCGGGCGCGGCCGGGTACATGTCGAAGCGGTGGTCTTCGATCTCCTGCGCCAGTTGGGCGGGCCGGTGGCGCCGGCGCAGCTGGCCCCGTTCGCCGGGGCGGACGCGCGGCAGGATCGGAACCGCCTCGCCATCGTGCTCGTGAACTGCTGGCTGTTGGCGGACGACTGGTTCGGGCGCGCGCGGATTTCTCGCGAGGCCGCCTGGGAACTGCTGCTGCGGGTGCCGGCGGAATTGGCGGGAGAAGTGGCGGGACGTCGCTTCGTGACGGATCCGGATCGCCGGGAGGAATTGGCGCGCGTGACCTTGAGCCGGCTGGGGTATCGACCGGCCGGCGAGACCGTGGCGCAGGCCCAGGATCGGCTGACCACCCTGAACTCGGCTGAGCGGGCCCGCGTGCTGAAAGCCGCGCGCACGGCGGAGCAGCGGGCTCGCGAAATTCGCGAAGCGCTGGCCCGCAAGGCGGCGGAGGAATCCGCCGACAAGTTCACCCGCGAATGATCCCGGATACGATCACCGATACCGATCGATATCCGACCCTGACCGAGGCCGGACGCCGGATGTTGCAGTTTCTGCGGGAGCATCCGCACGCGCCCATCTATCGAAACGAAAGCGGCAATCGCCTGACGGCGGATGAGGTGTCGGCGTTGCGGGGGTTTGAAGCGGAGATGGGGGCGGCGCGCCTGCCCGGCCCCAGCCAGGTTCCGGACTGGCGGGGCGAATTTGTGGCCCGGTGCCTGGCGGAAGTTCCGTTTTATCGCCAGTACGGTTCGGCGCCGGCCATGTTCGAGGAACTGCCAACCATTTCGCGCGCGGACTTGAGCCGGGACATTGCGCGGTTCGTGCCCGACTCGCTGGACATCCGGCGGCTGATCCACTTTCGCACCAGCGGAACGACGGGCCATCCTCTGCTCCTCCCGTCGCACCCGGTCGTCGCCGGGCGCTACCTGGCGTTCCACCGCCGCGCGCTGCGACGATTTGGCATCGAACTTCGCCACGGCCGCGGCCAGGTGGGCGTGGTGCTGATGGGATTCCAGCGCCGCTGTTTCACCTACGTCTCCGTGACGCCGACCCTCGAGGAGTCGGGGTTGGCGAAGATCAACCTGCATCCCAACGACTGGCGGGACCCGGCTGATCGGGCGCGCTATCTCGATGATCTGGCGGCCGAAATCTGGACGGGCGATCCGATCTCGTTCGCCGAGCTGCTGGAACTTCCGTTGCAGGCGCGTCCGCGCGCGATGCTGTCGACGTCGATGACCTTGCTGCCGGGATTGCGGCGGCGGTTGGAAGAGCGCTTCGATTGTCCGGTTCTGGATGTGTATTCGCTGAACGAGGCGGGTCCCGTCGCCGTGCGGGACGATCACGCGGGGGGACACGTCTTGCTGCAGGCGCGGCTCTGGGTGGAAATCCTCGACGAGCGCGATCAGCCTGTGCCGCCCGGCGAGCGCGGCGAAGTCACCTTGACGGGTGGATTCAACTTCTGCCTGCCGTTGCTGCGATATCGGACCGGGGACTTTGCGGGGCTGTCGTGGGCCGGCCCGGAGCCGGTGTTGACGGGCTTGGAAGGGCGGCCGACCGTTCGCTTCCGCACGGCAGGCGGCGAGTGGCTGAACAACATCGAAGTCACGCACGCCCTGCAATCGTTTGCGCTGAGCCAGTTCACCCTGCAGCAGGCCGGGGACGGGTCCCTCCGGTTGCGGGTGGCTGGGTTTACGCCGGACCTGGGTGCGGCGCAGGCGGCGTTGAGGCGGCTGTTCGGGCCAGAGCTGCCCTTGGTGGTTGAGTCGGTGCCGTCCTTCGACGGCAAGGTGGTCCAATACACCTCGGAGCTATGAAGACGGCGCTCGAGCTCGCCGCCAACTCCTGCAACGCCCTGTCCATCGTCCTGGCGGGCGTCAACAGCGTGCATACGTGGTGGGTCGGGATTCTCGGCTGCGCGTTGTTCGGAGTCGTCTTCTTTGAGGCGCGGCTCTATGCCGACGTCACGTTGCAACTGTTCTTTGTCGTGACCAGCGCCGTGGGTTGGTGGAACTGGCGGGCCAACCGGGGCGGCGGGTCGTTGCCGGTCCGGCGGGTTCGACCCGGCGTCGCGGCCGTTCTGCTGGGGATCGGGGCGCTGGTGGCCGCGGGCTACGGCTGGCTGCTGCACCGCTACACCGACGCCTACGCGCCATTTTTGGATTCCGTGATTCTGGCGTTCAGCGTGCTTGGCCAGTTCCTCCTGATGGATCGCCGCTACGATGCCTGGTGGTGCTGGCTGGTCGTAAACACCCTGGCGGTGCCGCTTTACTGGACGCGCGGGCTGCACGTCACCGCGTTTCTCTACGCCGCATTCTGGATTAACGCCCTCGTTGCGCTCGTTCGCTGGCGCCGTTATCTCGCACGCGCATGAGCCCCCGCTTTCAGCGCGGCCTGGTGGTCGGCAAGTTTGCGCCGCTGCACCTTGGCCATGAGATGCTCCTGCGCCGCGCGTGGCAACACTGCGCCGAGGTCGTCGTCATCAGCTATTCGATTCCGGAGCTGCCGGGCTGTGAACCGGAGCGCCGGCGGCGCTGGTTCCGCGAGCGGTTCCCAACCGTCCGCCTGGTCCTGCCGACCGCGGCTGAGTGGGCCGATGGTTGCGGGCTCGCGGGCGACGGCGAGGCTCCGCCAATTCCGACCAACGCAGAGGATGACACGAGCCACCGCCGGTTTTGCGGCTGGCTGTGTGTTCATCGTTTGGGGCTGGCGGTGGATGCGGTGTTCAGCAGCGAGGACTACGGAGAAGGTTTCGCGCGGGAGCTCGAACTGTATTTCCAGGCGCACGGTTATCCGGCGGCGCGCGTGAGCCATGTCCTGGTCGATCGGGAAAGGGGTCAGGTGCCAATCTCCGGGCGCGTGTTGCGGGCGGACGTGCACGCACATCGGGCCTGGCTGGCCCCGGAGGTTTACGCGTCCTTTGTCGAGCGGGTCGCCATTCTCGGCGGCGAGTCGTCCGGCAAGACAACGCTGGCCGTCGCGTTGGCAGAGGAATTGGGGACCGTCCCTGTGACGGAGTTTGGCCGGGAGCTCTGGGTTCAGCGGGGTGGCCGGCTGGAGTTCGACGACCTGCTCACGATTGGCCGGACGCAGGTGGCGAACGAGGAGCGGGCCGCGCGGCAGGCGAATCGATTTCTTATCTGCGACACGTCGCCATTGACGACGTTATTTTACAGCCGGGAGCTGTTCGGCCGCGCCGATCCGGAGCTGGAACAGCTCGCCTGCCGGCCGTATCGCGCCGTGGTGCTTTGCGCGCCGGATTTTCCGTTCGTGCAGGACGGCACGCGCCAGGATGCGGCGTTTCGCGAACGTCAGCACCGATGGTACCTCCAGGAGCTGGAGCGCCGGGGCCTGCCGTTTCGCGTGGTGGAAGGCCCGCTGGAAGCCCGGGTGCAGGCGGTGCGGCGCCAGCTGGTCGGTGGATGAAGGCGAGCGGCATCGCGCAGACCGAAGCGAGGGAATGCGACCGGACGAGCGTCGGATCCGGTGCGGAGCCTGGGCTTTTCCAGGTCAACTCCGGCAAAGGCGGGTACAACCTTTTGTCGCGTACGCGACAAAAGGTTGTACGGCCGGATTCATGGCCGGCCTTTGGTTTGGCGCCGCGCCGTGCCCATGGTGGCACCGGTTTATGGGGGGATTCGAACATGGACAGCCCGGGCCATTCCGGCTTAATTTGACACCGTTCCCGAACTCGATGCGCAACCCGAACTTTCCGATGTATCACTCAATGAAACCGTCATTTGGCCTCCGATTTTCATGCTCACGCCGTGCGGGGGGTTGCGCGGCAATGGTGGCGGCGCTACTGCTGCTCGGGCTGGCGGTTGGCCCGGCCGGCGCGGCGCTCCTCGACCAGTGGCGGGCCGATTCGCTCGGATTCAACGACGGCGATTTTGTCACCACCTGGACCAGCGCCAACAGCCGCTCTGCCAACCCGGTCGTGGGCAGCCCGGTGTTCAAGCTGAACGCCACCCCGGCCGGCGGGGCGGTGGTGCGGTTCAACCGCAATCGCATGGGCGTCGGCAGCAGCCCGATCGGCGGCCGGAACGCCTTCAGCATCGCGGTCGTCTTTCGGATGGATGCGCCCGGCGCGAACGACTCGGGCGCCAATTGGTACGGCAAGTCGGGGTTGCTCGACGCGGAGCAGGGCGGGGTGGTGGCAGATTGGGGAACGGTGGTGACGGAAACGGGCAACGTCGGCATCGGCATCGGCGGGCCGGACACGAGCCTCTATACCACGGGCGCGAGTCTGGTGGACACGAACTACCATGTCGCGGTGTTTACGTGGGGCGGCGGGCAGCAGACGGCTCAGGTCGACGCCCGGGCGCGCGTTTCCGCCGCGTCGCCCACCGCGATCCGCAATAACGCCGGGTTTTCCATCGGGGGCATCAACAGTGACGAAAACGGCGCGGTGCGCCGCTTCGTCGGCGACCTGGCGGAAATCCGTTTCTACGACAATGCATTATCCACCGTCGAGGCGAGCAATGTCATCGCCGAGCTGCGCGAGACGCATCTTTTTGGAAACCTGCCGCGCATCGTCTCCTTTGCCGCGAGCACGAATTTCACGTATCTCGGCGGCTCGGCCACCTTGTCGTGGCAGGTGACCAACGCCACCGGCGTGACGATCTCTCCGGGCCTCGGCGCGCAGCCGTTCAGCGGTTCGATCACGGTCAGCCCGACGGTCACCACGACCTACACCTTGATGGCCACCAATGCGAACGGGTCGCGCACGCAGACGGCGAGCATCGTGGTGGATCCCGGCGTGCCGACGGCCCTGGCGTTTTCGACCAACGTGGCGCAGGGCGGCTCGGTGGGCATCGCATTGCGCGGAACGGATCCGAACGGCGGCGCGCTCACGTTTGCCGTGGCCACGCCGCCAGCCAACGGCACCGTGTCGGGGACGCCGCCCAATGTGGTCTACACACCCAGCGCCGCCTTTTACGGCTCCGACGCGTTTTCATTCACGGCCAACGACGGCCAGTTTGATTCACCGCCGGCGGTGGTGACCATCAAAGTCATCCCGCCGCCCATCCCGCCGACGGGCGTGGCCTTGAGCACGCTGGAGATTAGTGCCGGAACGAGCCCGGGCGGGTTTATTGGCACGTTGCGCGGGATTGATCCGAACGAGCTCGACACGCACACCTTCGCGCTGGTGTCGGGGTTTGGGGATAACGCACGGTTTGTCATCGCCGGCAATCAGCTGCTGGCGGGTTCGACCTTTGTGGCCAGCGTGGGCAACACGTTCAGCATTCGCGTGCGGGTCACCGACAACACCGGGTTTTCCGCCGAACAAACCCTGACCTTGACCGTGGCGCGGCCCGGGCCGTCCGTGGTGATCAACGAGGTGCACTACAACTCGCCGCAGAACACGGTGCGCGAGGAATTCATCGAACTGCACAACGTCACGACCAATCCGGTGGACCTGTCGAATTGGCGCGTGCGCGGCGGCGTTGATTATTTCTTTCCGGCCGGCACGACGCTTCCCGCAGGAGGCTTTGTGGTGCTGGCCGAGAGCCCATCCACTTTGCTGGCACGGTTTGGCGTGACGGCGTTCGGTCCATGGAGCGGCGGCCTGAGCAAGGACGGCGAAGAGTTGCTTTTGCGCAACGCGGCGGGCGACGAGGTGGACCGCGTCGATTACCGGCCCGAGTTTCCGTGGCCGATCGCGGCCAACGGGGATGGCCCGTCGATGCAACTTGTCCATCCGTCGCTCGACAATGATCTCGGCAGTTCCTGGCGGAGTGCCTTGCCGACGCCGGGCGCCACGAACGGCGTGTTCGCAGCCAATGCCGCCCCGAACATTCGGCAGGTCAATCACACGCCGGCGGCGCCCAGATCGACGCAGCCCATCGTGGTGACGGCGAAGGTGACCGATCCGCAGGGCGTCGCCAGCGTGACGCTCGCCTACCAGATCGTGGCGCCGGGTTCGTTCATACCGGCGTTATTGCCGCTGACGACGGCGCAGTTGAACAATTACAACACCGTGCCGCTGACTAATTCGCCGAACCCGCAGTTCGAGCTGGCGGCAAACTGGACGACGGTGGCGATGCGCGACGACGGACTGGGCGGCGATGCGGTGGCGGGAGATGACATTTACACGGCGACGATCCCGGCCCAGGCCAACCGCTCGTTGGTTCGCTACCGCATCACCAGCGCGGACGTTCCGGGTTTGTCCCGGCGGGCGCCATTTGAAGATGACCCATCGCTGAACTTCGCGACGTTTGTCTACGATGGGGTGCCGGACTACCTGGGGTTCCCGGCGTCCACGCTGACCAATCTGCCGGTGTTCACGATGGTGACGCGCGATGCGGATCTGCAGCAGTGCGCGGCATGGTTCAGCACGGCGGATCAGCTGCCGCAGGCGGGCGTGGGTGGACGAAATGAAGGTCGCTTCAACTTCAACTGGGAGGGCGCGCTCGTCTATGACGGCCAGGTTTACGATCACGTGCATTACCGGCTGCGGGGCGCGAACGGCCGGTATCACCCGGGCAAGCGCAGCTTTCGCATCCGCTTCAACGACGGCCGGCTGCTGGACGCAAAGGATCAAACCGGCCAGCGGTTTCCGACCAAGTGGCGCGAGCTGACCACCGGCAAGGGCCAGGGCAACCGCGGCTCCGTGACCTTTGCCTTGAATGAGGTCATCAATTATTTCCTCTGGAACAAGGTGGGTGTGCCGGCGCCGTCGACGCTCCACTTTCACTTTCGGGTCGTGCGCGGGGCGCAGGAGTCGCCGGCCGACCAATATGCCGGCGATTTCTGGGGCTTGAGCTGGGCCCAGGAAAAATACGATGTGAACTTTCTCGAGGCGCACGACCTGCCGGCGGGAAATCTCTACAAGCTGGTCGACAACTATGTTCTTGGCGTGGACGAGCGGCGTTACCAGGCGCCCTTCGCGGTGACCAATGCCGAGGATTTCTTCAATCTGGAGAACAACCTCGACGGTTTGAAGCCGACCGACTGGCTGCTGGCCCACGCCAATTACACGAATTGGTATCGCTACTTCACCGTGGCGGAGGCGATCCGGCATTACGACACCTGGCCCAGCGCGAACAAGAACGGTGCCTGGTATTTCGAGCCGATCTATGGCGTGTCGAATAACTTTCTCGGCCGGGTCATGCAGTTGCCGTATGACTCAACCGACACTTGGGGCCCCACGTGGAACAATGGCGAGGACATCCTGTTCAACGGGATTTTTCCGTCGTCCGCCACCGGCGGCGACCAGGGTCAAAATCCCGCGCTGCAACTGCAGTACCGCAACGTCGTCCGCGAGATGCGCGACCTGCTGTTTCAGCCGGACCAGATCATCGGCCTCATCGACGCCTTCGCCTCGCCTTTGGCCGGGCTGGCGGCGGCGGACTTCGCGCGCTGGCGCAGCGCGCCGGCTCCTGCCAACTATGCGTCCGTCGGCACGGCCAGCGGGCAGTCGTCCGGGCCCGCGAACAGCCAGGGTTTTCCGGCCTATGTGCAGGATTTGAAGAATTTCATGTTTGTCGGCGGCAACTATGCCTGGTGGCTCGATCGCTCGTCGATCGGGGCCGGCGGCTGGATCACGCGCCTGGACGCGATCGCCGGCGCGGACGCCAATGTGCCGGTCCAGCCGGGGATCAGCTATGTGGGGACAAATGGTTATCCGGTCGACGGACTTGTGTTCGAATCGTCGGCGTTCAGCGATCCGCAGGGCAACGGAACCTTTGGCGCGATGCAGTGGCGGGTGGCCGAGGTGTTGCCAACGAACGAGGTGGTGACGAGCCTGGCCCAGTTGCGGCTGGAGTGGGACGCGCTCTGGGACTCGGGGGCCGTCCCGGCGTTCCAGGCGCAGATGGCGATTCCCGCGGGGCTGCTCACTCCGGAGCGGCTGTATCGCGCCCGCGTGCGCCACATGGACGACACCGGCCGGTGGAGCCGCTGGTCTGCGCCGGCGGAGTTTCGGCCGCGCGCGGCCGACACGATCAATCTGCTCAAGCGCGATCTGGCCTTCTCCGAGATCATGTACAATCCGCCGGCGGCCGGCGGGGTGGACGGCGACGAGTTTGAGTATGTCGAGCTGACCAACACGGGAACCAACACGCTGGATCTGACGGGTCTGTCCTTCAGTGCCGGGATCAACTTCTCGTTTGCCAACGGAACGAAGTTGGCGCCGGGCGCCGTGTTTCTCCTGGCCCGGAACCCGGCGGCGTTGGCCACGCGTTATCCCGGAGTGACGGTGAACGATGTGTACACGGGCCGGCTCGACAACGGCGGCGAGCGTCTGGCCATCTCGCATCCGGCGGCGGGGGTGATTCTCGAAGTAACGTATGCGGATCGAGCGCCGTGGCCGGTGGCCGCCGATGGCTTCGGCTTTTCGCTGGTCCTGATCGACGCCACCAACAAGATCTACGCGGCCAGCGCCAGCGCACTGGGTTCACCCGGGACCAGCGGTGGCGCGACGTCCATCGGTGGGGTGGTCATCAACGAGATTCTGAGCAGCTCCACGGATCCGCTGCGCGACACGGTGGAGTTGTGGAATGCGACGGATGCGGCGGTCGACGTGGGCGGCTGGTATCTGACCGATGATCCGTCGTTTCCGTGGAAATACCGGATTGCACCCGGGACGGTGATCAACGCGGGCGCATATTTGACGCTGGATGAAAGTCAGTTCAACCCCACGCCCGGGGCCGGAGCGAGCTTCAGCCTCAGCTCATTTGGCGACGACATTTACCTGTTCTCGTCGTCCGCGCCGGGCGTGCTGAGCGGCTACAGCCACGGGGTGACCTTTGGGGCGGCGCAGGACGGAGTGTCGTATGGCCGGTACGTCAACAGCGTGGGCGAGGAACAGTATGCATTGCAGACCACGCGCACGTTTGGCGGCGCCAACAGCGGGCCACGAGTGGGTCCCGTCGTGATTTCTGAAATCCATTATCACCCGGCCGGCATCGGTTCATCCGACGAGTTCGTCGAGCTGCGCAATCTCACAGACGCGGCCGTCGCGTTGTTTGATGCGGCGCACCCGACCAACACATGGCGGCTGGGCGGGCTGGGGGTGACGTTGCCGGCCGGAGTGACGCTGGGGGCCCAGGGCACCGTGCTGTTGGTGGCGGATGATCCCGCCGCGTTCCGATCGCGCTGGGGCGTGCCGGGCGCGGTGACGATTCTCCAGTATGCGGGCAGTCTCCAGGACAGCGGGGAGACGTTGGAAGTGCTGGCGCCGGATATACCAACGACCAACGGCGTCCCGTATTACGCGGTGGACACGGTGCGTTACAACGATCGCAAGCCGTGGCCGCTGGCGGCGGACGGAGCGGGCGCTTCTCTCCAGCGCATCAGTCTGCCGGCCTATGGCAATGATCCGGGCAACTGGTTCGCGGCCCAGCCGACTCCCGGGCGCCAGGGCGTGGTTGGTGTCGCCCCGGTGATCACGACCCAGCCGGCGTCCACGCTCGGCGTCGCGGGTGGAGTGGCGACATTCGTTGCGGCGGCGACGGGCAGTGAGCCGTTGCGGTACCAATGGCGGTTCAACGGCGGCAATCTCGCGGGCGCCACCAACGCCACGCTGGTCATCTCCAACGTGCAATTTGTCAATGCGGGCCCGTATCAGGTTGTCGTTTACAACGCCGCCGGCTCCACCGACAGCAGCAACGCGACCCTCGTGGTGCGCGTCGGCGCCAACATCGCCCGGCCGCCCGCCGACATCCAGGTGCGCATCCAGCCCGACACGGCCGCTGCGCCGTCGACCAACGTGACGTTCAGCATTGGCGTCACGTCCTTCAATCCGCCCGTCAGCTACCAGTGGCAATTCAATGGCACAGACATCGCCGGCGCCACCGCGCCGAGCTTGACCATCACGAACGTCCAGCTCAGCCACGAAGGATTCTACCGGGTGTGGGTCACCGATGGCGTCGGATCCACGATCAGTCCGGCGGCGTATTTGTATCCGCTCGTCAGTCCGCGCCTCGTTGAGACGCCGCTCAGCCAGTCGGTGGTCCAGGGCGGCGTGGTCAGCGTGAGCGCCGCCGCGACCGGCAACCCGCTACCGTTTACGTGGGAATGGCGTCGCGGCTCGGTTCCAGTCGCCACCAACTCCGTCAACGACCGCACCTCGTTCCTGACCTTCACCAATTCCAACACGCCCGGGTCGGTGCAGCTGTACCGCGTCATCGTCCGGAACCTGGCCAACTCCGTCGGTGCGAACGCGACCTTTAACCTGACCACACTGGCCGACAGCGATGGCGACGGATTGCCGGACGAGTGGGAGACGCAATATTTCGGTTCCGCCACGGCGGGCAGCGCAAATACGGACAGCGACGGCGACGGGCTGACGAATGGCCAGGAATACGCCGCGGGAACCAACCCCACGAACAACACCAGCTTTTTGAAAGTCGTGCTGACGCCAGGCGCGACGCCGGTGGTCTCTTTTGGGGCGGAGCCGAACAAGACCTATACGATTCAATATGCGACGGAGGTCGGCGGACCCTGGCGGGCGTTGGCCAACATCACGGCGAAGGCCGCGAGCCGGGTGGAGTCCGTGCCCGATCCGTTGAATGCGGGCAATCGCTTCTATCGCGTGGTCACGCCGGTTCGTCCGTGAGGCTTGGGAATGCGCCGACTTGTCGGCGCTTTCCCTCGGGGGACTTGTCCCCCGAGCCGCCAGCGATGGCGAAAATGGCCGAGCTCTGAACGGGCGACGAGTCGCCCGCAGAACAGCGATGACCAGTCACCGCACTCCAGCGGCCGGGTGCTTTGGGGTGCGCCCGTCCTCGGGCGTAGAACGTTGAAAAAATAGCACCTGTTGTGCCCGTGGCGTCGTCCGTGCCGAGCGCGGATCAATTCGTGCCCAGTTCGTAGCACGCCGCCTCTTGCGCGTTGCGCACGTAGAGCCTCTTCCCGATTAGCACCGGGTGGTTCCACGTCTTGCCCTCCAAGGCTTGGAACGAAGCGATCTCGTGGTGCCTCGCCGGATCCGCGGCGACGAGCACGACCCGCCCGTCCTCCGCCGCGATCAAGAGCAGCCCGGCGGGTTCGAGCAGCAGCGTCTGGCCCTTGCCGTAGCGGCCCTCCTTCCATTTCCGTTGGCCGTCCTTCAGATCCAGGCAGACGAGCAGGCCTCCGTCGATGCCGTAGACATATCCGCCGGTCGCCACCAGGTCCGTGAAATCCGGCTTCAATCCCTTGGCTGTCCACAGCGTTTCCGCGGACAGGCCGGCGCCGGCTTTGGACACGCGAATTGCCCGGGTGCCCTCGGTCATTCCGGTGGGGAGGAGGATGACGTCGTTGGGTTGCACGAGCGGTTGGAGAGCCCGGTAACCGTTGATTTTCCAGGCATGTTGCAGGCGGGTCTCTCCGGTCTCCGGCCGAACCCCGAGCAGGCCTTCCTCAGTCAACATGAGCACGAGGTTTTCTCCGGCCACGGAATTGAGCTGCGGCGAGCCGTAGCTCTCGCGCCCGGCGGCGACCGACCAGTGAAGCGCGCCGGTGCCGGCGTCCAGGGCCAGCAGGCCTTTGTTGTCAGCCCCGCCGGCGTAAACGATGACATTCGATCCAGCGACGAGCGGTGAGGCGCAAAAGCCCCACATCGGGTTTTGGCGTCCGCTCAATTGCTTCAGGTCCTGCTGCCAGACGACCGTTCCATCCAGCGGGTTGAGTCGCAGCAACGCGCCGGCGGCGCCGGTCACGTAGAGGCCGCCATCGGCCAGCGTGGGGGTGGCTCGTGGACCCGGTCCGCCCATGGGATCATCGAAGCGAGCGACGGTGACCTGCTTCCAGACTTCGCGGCCGGTGTCCGCGTCGTAGCACACCACGGTTTCCTCGGCGCCTCGCTGTTCCTGCGTGAACAGACCGTGGCTGGCCACCGCGAACGACGACCAGGCCGGACCGACGGAGATTTTCCAGAGCTGACGGGGTGGATGGGTGGACCAATTGGTGGCGCTGGTGGCGCTGGTGGCGGCGGCTGCGCGGCCCGATCGATCGGCGCCGCGAAAGCCGGGCCAGTCCGGGCGGAGCAAGCCGGCTTGAAGGTCTCCGCCGGCCCGGTTGGTGGCGGCGGTCTGCCCGGGCGAGGATGCCTTTCGTGCGGCCAGCATCGAAGTCTCGGCGCTTTCCGCCCAGCGCCACCGCAGGCCGAGCGCGTAATTGCCATCCATGCCCTCGTTGCGCAGCAGTGTTGAAGCGAGAAATCCGGCGCAGCTGCAGAGCAGAATAATGCCGGTGCGCCGCAGCGGTTGCAGCGTTTGCGACATGATAACCGCGGCCAGGCCGAAGGCGGCGAATCCCATCGGCACGGTGAGATAGAGGGTGCCCGGACCGCGCATGGACGGGTGCGCCAGCACCTGGCTGAGAGCGCCGGCGCCCAGGAGGCCGAGCAGCCCGACGATCCGCTCGCGCGCTGTCGCACGACTGGCGGCCAGCCACCAGACGATTAACAGCAGACAAGCGACCAGCGGGCCGGCCAACCCGATCCACCAATAACTCGACATCCCGCCCTCGAGGCGGTTGGGCAACGCGCGGGCGAACATCATCAACCCGACCAGGAGCAAGACCGGCCACGCGCGGAGCGGTTTCACCCCGGCCGGGCTGGATTGGGCTGACGCCGAAGGTGGAACCGTTGAATCTGTTTCCTGCATAGTCATCGGGGAGGCTGCGCTGGCGCCGGCCGACTTGGCTGAGCCGCCGGCAACCCTGCGCGGCCGAGCCCGAATTGATCGCCGGCGCGAATCGGATTGGAACCGCGAAATTGAATTTCGACCATCTTCTCGCTTTGCACGGCCGTCCCGTTCTCGTCCGTTAAACTCGCGACGACTCGCCGGGTCGCAGTGTCCACAACCTCCCCGGTCGAGGGCCAGGCGTGGCGGCCGTCGAGACGAAACGTGACCCAGCCGGGCTCGTCGCGCAGTTCGACGCTGGCTGTCAGCGTGGGCGGCATGGCCGTGGCGTCGAAGACGTGCAGACGTCGATTGACCGCGTCGGTCACCCAGATTTCCCGCTCGTCGGGAGTCAACCCGATGCCGTGGCTCGGGCAGCCATGGCGTTTGGGCACGCCGACCTTGAAACCCGGGACGGTGACGCGATGCAGCTTGGCGCCGGATTGGAGATCGCCAATTTCAAAGCCCAGCAGTCCGTTCACATTGACAAAGCAGCGCGTGCCCGCGGCGTTGACGGTGAAGGGTCGGATGGCCGAGGTGAACGGGCCGACCTCTTTCACGATCTCGTGGGTGGTGGTGTCGGTCACCCGCAGCAGGGGGGATTTGAGGCCTGCGAGGTAGGCATGTTTGCCGTCGAGGCTGTAGATGGTGTTGTGCGCGCCGGAGTCGGGCACGAGCTTGCGGAGGACGTTGCCGGTCTGCGCGTCGATGACGTGCCAGTGCGCATTTTCGAGGGACGGCAGGTAAATCGTCTTGCCGTCTGGAGAGATGGCCAGGCGATCGCAGCCGCCTTCGTAGGATTTTTCCCAGAGAAGTTTTTCCGAAACCAAATCCAGGCATTGCAGGGTGCGGATGGTGGTGACGTAGAGGCGCTGGGTGCCAGCACTCGCACAAACGCCTTTTACGTTGAGCGGTTTGCCCTGTTCGTTGAGGCCTCCGGTCGGGATGCGTTTGACGAAGCGATATCCGTGGTCGATGTCGAACACGAGCACGCCGTGTCCGCCGTATTCCAGGTAGTCCCGCACGCCCGGCACGGCCACGTAAAGCAGGCGGCGGATTTGGTCGCCCGACCCAGCCGGACTGGATGCGGGCTCGGCCTTTTCGTCAGCCCGGATGGGGATGGAAAGACCGGTGACCTGGATCAGGCAGAGGGCCACCCAAGCCATGACCCGTCCCGCCCTGCGGCGATTTCCGGCGGACGAATCGGACCAAAACAACCGGCATTCAGTTTTCAATGTTCGTTGTTCGACAGAGCTCAACGCGATGTTCAGGGTTCAACGTTTCCATTCCGGCATTCCTGGGCCGAAGTTCGCCGCGCGATCACCTCGAGGCCAGGGAAGCGTTGTGCACGTGTGCCGGAACGCTACCTGCAGGCCAGGGCACACGCAATCCCCACCTGTCAACGTGCCCGGGGCAGCAGTCCAAATCACAATGCCGGCTGATGGCTCCGGGCCGCCCTCCTCGACCCAACGCCCGGCCGGCGGGCCCTCGCCGCTAACGGAAGATGACCCGCGCCGACGGATCCTCGCGATAGACGGTCTCGTGCCCGACACCCCAGTCCCCGGCCCGATTTCGATGCTCGGTCTTGACCGAGAATGTCCCGTCCGCCTCGAGGCGCGCGGTCGCCCGGACTTCGGTCACGTCCCCGCTGGCGCCCGAGACCATTTCGTGAGTCGTCCAGACCGGCCCGTCAAACTTCACGGTGCCGGTGGTCATGAATCCCGCGGTCGTGAAGTAATGATAAGTGACCACCTGCTTTTCCGGGTCCCAACGGTAGAGAGTTTCTCCGCCATAACTCCCTTCGTTGATCGAATGCAGGGTGCGAACGGCCTTGCCGTTAAGGACCCGCTCCCAGGTCATGATATCAACGACGGGCTTTTCCGGGCGCGAGTTTTTAAAAGGGCCCCGCCAGGTTTTTCCGAGAAGCGGCCGCAGCGGTTCGAGATGGGGATCCAACGACGCGGCGTTGGTGGAGGTCGCCGCCGACGCCGGCCGGGTGCCGTCGGCAGCTTGAGCCGTCAAGCTGGCCACGGTCAGGGCGACGAGCACGAGGCCGCGACCGGCTGCGGAAACCCACGAACAGCGGGCGGTTTGGCAGAGCGGTGCGTTGAGGTTGCGCAACGGGCTGGCCACTGTGGCGGTCGGCGCCGGCGATTTTACGGTGGAGGTCAGGTGGGTGTGCATGGCTTTGAGTTCGGTGTTCGGCATGGGCGGTTGTGAGGTTTAAACAATTACCGGGCCATCCTGGCAACGTTGCGGCTGGGCGGATTGTAAAAAATTCACCCGACGTCCCAATCCTCGACCGGGATGAACTTGGGGTCATCGACCGTCCGGGCGAGAAACTCGGTTGGGTTCAACCCGGCGTAGGTGTGAAAGTCGCGAATGAAGTGGGCCTGGTCGTAGTAGCCGCATTGGACGGCGACATCGGCCCATTCGATCGCGCGGCGGGCACGAATGGTGGTGAGCACGCCGTGGAAGCGGCAGATTTGCGCGAAACGCTTTGGGGTCAGCCCGACGGCGCGTCGGAATTCATCGATGAAATGTTTGTGGCTGATTCCAAGCGTCCCGGCCAGGCCGCTGATCGACCCGGCGCCTCGGGCGCTGGCCAGGCGGTGAACGGCGGCGGCGACCCGGTGTGGGTTCCAGCGCGCGGCCAGAGCCCGGCCCAGACGACGTCGCAGAAATTCCTCCAGGATCTTGAATTTGGCCGCGGGTCCGCGGGCGCCCAACAGTCGTTCCCGCAATTCCTGAGACGCGCTCCCGCCGGACCACAGGTCCGCCAATTCCACGACGTTGTCGGTGATGGCCTCCGCCGGCAGGCCGAGAATCGGTCCGGCGCCCCCCGGCCGAAAATGCGCGCCGATCATCGACGCGCCGGCCCGGACGTCGATCACGATATGGCCCGACTGCGGGCCGGACACCCAGCTGGCGCGAAACGTTCGATGGCGCGCGCGCGCCTCGCGATCGTAGAGGCGCCGCGGCTCGTCGCGCAGGTCGATGATCAACTCCACCGTGCCGTCGGGAATGACGTGCTCCCGCGAGTGGCCCGCGTCGAGGCCGTGGAAGTACCAGTAGTAATCGACGAGCTGCGCCAGATCGGGCGCGGGGGCCTGGCGGTGGTATTCCATGATGATGTGCGGAGATTCTATCACGCGCCCTGCGGTCCGCAATCCGACGAAGGGCGGGGTGCGGACTTACGGTTTGAGGTAAAGGAACATGGTGCGCGGCGGAGTGTGCTGCCACGTGTCATCGAGGAAATCGGTCGAGCCCGGGAGCGCGCCTTCGACGTAGCCGCCGTCGATCACCATCTCGGAGCCGGTCCACACCGCGGCGTGTTGCGCGCGCCCGGGCGGTGAGTTGGTGCCGTTTACCAGGATGGCCTGCCAGGCGTCCGTCCGCGGATTGAAGATCGCGCCGTCGCGAAGGAAGATTTCCCCGTTGCGTCCACCCCAGATGGCCATCCGCGTGCCGTCCCAAACGGCGGAGTGCTCCACCCGTGGAGACGGTGCGCCGTTGGTGGGCAGCGGACCCCATTGGTTGAGCGTGCGTTGATAGCGGCCGCCCGAGCCCAGATTGGTTGTCAGGTCTGTGCCGCCCCAGACCAGTAACTCATCTCCCGTCCAGACGGCGCGATGGCCGGTCCGCGCCGCGGGCGCATTGCTGGTCGGCAACGCGGCCCAGGAGTTGGCGGACGCGAGATAGCGCGCGCCGGTGGAAAGAGGCACCTGGGAAGCCAGCGTCCCGCCCACGCCGCCCCAGACCAACATCTCTGTGCCGGTCCAAACGGCGCTCGCTCCACTCCGCGCGGCCGGTGCGCCGGCGGCGGATAGCCCCACCCACGTATTGTTCACCGGATTATACCGCCCGCCGTTGTTCAGAAAACTGCCGTCGAATCCGCCCCAGACGATCAATCGCGTGCCGTCCCAAACGGCTGCGTGATTATTGCGCGGGGTCGGAGCACCGGTCGTCGAAAGGGGCGACCAGGTTCCCGTCGCCGGATTGAAGCGGGCTCCCGTGTTAAGAAAGCCCGGCCCGCTTCCACCCCAAATGATCATTTCCGTGCCGGTCCAGACCGCGCTGTGCGCGGCCCGGGCGGACGGCGCATTATTAGTCGGCAGCGGCGTCCACGCGTTGGCCGAGGGCACGTAGCGCCCGCCGGTATTCACGAAGCGTTCGCCGTCGAACCCGCCCCAAACCAGAACTTCGGTCCCCGTCCAGATCGCGGAGTGCCCGCGACGCTCCGATCGCTCGCCCGTCGGAGGAGTGACGGTCCACACGTCATTGCTGGGATGATACCGTGCGCCGAGATCCCGGATGAATTCGTTGAAGCCGCCCCAGACGATCATCTCGCTTCCGCTCCAGACCGTGGTGTGCCCGGTGCGACCGGCGGGGCGGGCGGTGAAGGTCATGTTGCTCCAGGCATTGGGCCCGGGAAAATAGCGGGCGCCAGAATCGAAATAACCGTTGGTGCCGTCGGTGCCGCCCCAGATTACAAGCCGATTGCCAGCCCACACCGCGTCATGTCCGAAGCGGGCCGCTGGCGCACCGAGCGTCGGGAGCGCGGTCCACGTGTTGGCGGCCGGGTTGTAGCGGGCGCCATTGTTAAAATTGGAGCTGACCACATCGAAGAACCCCTCACGATACTGCCCGCCCCAAACCAGCATCTCGGATCCGGACCAGACCGCGGCATGGCCGAATCGCCTCGCTGGAGCGCCGACGAGCGAGAGGGGTGTCCAGGTGTTCGCGGCGAGATTGTAGCGAAATCCGTCGTTGTAGTTGGTTTCGGTGCAGAGAAAGCTGCCCACGCAGTCGCGCCCGCCCCAGATGATCATCTCCGGCCCGGTGAAGACGGCGGAGTAATCGAAACGCGGTACCGGAGAGCCGGAGCTCGAAATAACGGTCCAATTGTTCGCGGCCAGGTTGTAGCGCGCGCCGCTGTTCAACGGGAAACTGCCGCCGCCAAACAGCCCCGAACTAATTGCCGTCCCGCCCCAAACCAACATTTCCGTGCCGGTCCAAAACGCAGAGTGACTTTGGCGCGACCCGCCCCCAGCTGCGATCGGCGTCCACGCATCGGTGGCCGGATTGTAGCGCCCGCCCGTGTTGGTCACCGATGTCGCGAAAAAACCTGAGGCCAATCCGCCCCACACGATCATCTCGGTTCCGGTCCAGACGGCGCGATGATTGGCGCGCGGCGCAGGCGCGTTCGTCGTGTTGATCCGGACCCAGGTTCCGGCGGCCGGGTTGTAGCGCGCTCCGGTGTTGAGCAGAAGGCCGTTTTTGTCGACGCCACCCCAGATGATCATCTCTGCGCCGGTCCAAATCGCTGAATGTCCCCGTCGAGCCAGCACCGGGGGCAGGCCGGTCGGTCCGGCGGCGCCTGGCGTCCATGCCTCATCGATGAGATTTGCGCGGCCCATTTTGACGTAGCCCGCGCTGAGCAGCTCCGCAGCGTTGAATTGTTCGCTGAGAACGACGCCGCCGCCCCCGACGGCCGCCTGGCCTCCGGCGCTGAGGTTGGCTTCGGCGGCACCTGCGGCGAGTTGCGCCGCGGTAATCGCTCCGTTCGGCACGCCGCCGGCCGTGTTGGCGAACATCGCGTACGGCGTCGGCCGAAGCGGTTGCCGCGGTTCCAGCGTCGTAAAGTCGCTGGCGCTGCCCCCTGGCCGCACCCCGATCTCCAACCAGCGGGGCGCACCGGTGAAGGCCGGCCCGAAATCCAGCGGCACGGTGAACAGCCCGTTGGTGATGCTCACCGCGGCATTTGTCGTAGGGCCGCCCACAGCCGCCCCGCCGGTTTCGGTCGCATAGACCGCGAAGCGCAGATCGTACACGCCCGTGGCGGCGAGTGCTCCGTCGTTCAGCCGGCCTTGATACGTGAACGCCGTCCCCTGGCCAACGCCTGAGCTCGGAATCGCCGCCAGGCCGCACCAGGCGAGGATCCACCCTCGCCATCTCGGGATTCGGGGCGCGAGAGCAGGGATGCGTTTTTGAAGCAGGCGACCGCACAACCGGGCGTAGTGAAACTTCATAAAGGTTGGAGCAACCCGCCGAGTGTATCGGTCCGTTCCACGGTGGCCACCGAAGATTTTTGGATTTTTCATCCGGGCGGATTCGAGCCGCAGGTCGGCGTTCATGGTTGCACCTGGTGCTCTTGCGCCGGAGGCCCCGGGCTCCTTCGCTAACGCGTGTTCGAGGCAGACCATCCATGTCCCAGCGCAGAACTCGCACGGCCGGGGCCGCGGCAACGCGAACCGGTCATGGGCCAGGAATGTTTGAGCCGTGTTATTGGCTGCAAGCGCTGCGGGTTGAAAACCCGCGGCCCGATAAGCCACGGCGAGAAGCACCGCGACCGTAATTCGATCGAATCCACCCTTGACCGGTGCGAGGTGGGAAATGATAAACGGGTCACCATAGAGATCGAAACCGCTTATGAAATCCCTTCCGCTACTTCGTCGTGCGGCCTTTCTTCTGGTCTTCACCGTGAACACTCCCTTCGTCTCTGCGCAGGTGCGTGAAGAGTGGACCGCGCGCTACCGCACGCCTGATGCGCTCAGCGACGTGCCTCAGGCGCTCGCGCTGACTCCCGGCGGGCCGCTCGTCGCGACGCTCAGTCAGTTCAAGGATGGAACCAGCCTGGCTACTGTTTTGCAGTATGCGCAGGACGGACATTTGCGTTGGACTGTGCCGTACCGCAGCGGGACCAATGGCTATATTTACCAGGACATCCGGCTCGTGGCCGACCGGGATGGCGGCGCCTATCTGGCGGCATTTGCTTCCACCAATCGGGCGGTCGATGGCAGTCAGATTCTGTCCGTTCTGCACATCGAGGCCGGTGGTGGGATGACGGAGTTTGCCCGCCTCGGACCCGCGCTGGCCGTCCGGCCATCGGCTCTAATACTGGATCGGTTGGGAAATGTTTTGGTGCACGGCACGCTTGGCACTTCGACCGGACTCGTTTACCTCACACTGAAGTTCGATCCCGCGGGCCAATTGCGGTGGGCTCGCGACTACGCCGGTCCGGCCCGCCAGGATCAGGCCGGCAAGATGGTGGTGGATGGTGAGGGCAACGTCTACGTCACCGGACGTTCGCCGGCGGCCAATCAGATAAATGATATCGCGACGCTTAAATACAGCCCGGATGGCACGCGCCTTTGGGTGCAGCGGTTCGGGGCTGAAGACCCGCTGGCGAGCGATTCCGGACGGGACCTTGTGCTCGACGGTTCGAACAGCGTCACGGTCGCAGGTGGCGGCGATCTCGGATTTGTCACGCTCCGCTACAGTCTCGCGGGCGAGCGACTCTGGATGGCGAATCGAACGAACGAGATTGGCTCGGGCCCGGCAGAATTCATCGCCGCCGATCGGACCGGCAACCTCTACCTCGCCGGCGGCACCGCGTCGCTGGCCCATGGGGCCGACTGGCGCTTGGTCAAACAGGATGCGGAAGGCCACACCCTCTGGCAGCGGGAGTATTTTCGGACCGCGGCCTACGACGATAACATCGGCGGTCTCGCGATGGATGCCGGGGGCAGCGTCTACCTGACGGGATCGTGTGTAACGAATGCTTTCGGCGCGGCCGTGCTTTCCACCGCTCGCTACTCGACCGACGGCGACGAGGTTTGGCGCGTTGAGCACCCTACACCTGTGCGACCATTCGGCGTGGGTCATGGAATTGTCCTCGAAGCCAACGGGGACCTCTACGTCATGGCCACGGCACGCGATGCGGAGCGCCGGGACGATGTCATGCTCGTCCGATACGTCCAGGCCGCGGCCGCGCCGCCAACCCTTTCCTGTCGCCTCGCAGACGACGGGAGCCTGGAAATAACCGCGGTCGCCCAGCCCGGCCTTTTCTATTCCATCGAAGGCTCATCCGATTTGGTGAGTTGGGAGTTCGTCTCGTCACTGTTCAACGATTCTGGGGTGTTCACTCTGCGCGCACCAATCGACCCGCGATCCTCCTTCCGGGCCTACCGCGCTGTGCGTCGGCCTTAGCGGGAACGATTCAGTTGGGCGGCGGACGCTTGCGCCGCGGATTTTTGCGAGGGCCACGGCAGGAAGAGCGAGTCCCACAATGCGGGATAAGCGACGAACAACGAAGGCCTTCGCGAGCAGATCAAGCGAACGCCCGTCGCGCCATTGAATCGTTCCGTATAGGGCGTCGTTGCGAAATGGCCGCAGGTGGCCTGAATAATTCGATGGTGCAGCAACATCGAAGAAGGCAACTGATCCGCTGTGATGAACCGCCCTCTCGATTTTCGTGCCCTTCGCTCCGCGTTGTGCTTCGTGACTTTGGCTTTGGCCGTCGTCCCGGCCGATCGAACGGTGCGGGCGGCAGAGGCTCAGCCTCGCCCCTCGCTCGACCCTTCGCCCGCCGTCCGCACGCCGTACAATTCTGATTCGACCAAGGCTGCGCCGCTTTCGGCCACGGAGGCGGCACGCCTTTGGAAATGGCCGCCCGGCTTTGCGGTCAGCGTCTTCGCTGCCGAGCCTGATGTGCAGCAGCCCATCGCCATGACCCTGGATGATCGCGGGCGGCTCTGGGTCGCGGAGGCGTACACCTACGCCGAACATCGAACCGGGTTCGCCCAGGATTTGCGCGATCGCATCGTCATTTTCGAAGATGTGGACGGAGACGGACGGCACGATCGGCGGGTGGTGTTCGCGGACGGCCTCGAGCGTCTCACGAGCGTGGAGCTGGGTTTCGGCGGGGCGTGGGTTATGGCACCGCCGAATCTTTATTTCATTCCGGATCGAGACGGCGATGATCGACCCGACGGCCCGCCAGAGGTGCGCCTCGATGGCTTTGAGTGGAAGGTCAATCATCACACCGTGGCCAATGGCCTGCGCTGGGGACCCGATGGCTGGCTCTACGGACGACACGGAATTCAGGCCCATTCCCGCATCGGGCGTCCCGGCGATCCGGCAACGAATCGGGTTGCCATGAACGTCGGCATCTGGCGCTACCATCCGCTGCGGCGAACTTTTGAAGTCGTCGCGGAAGGCACCACGAATCCGTGGGGCATGGACTGGAACGAACTCGGCGAACCGTTCTTTATCAACACGGTCATCGGGCACTTGTGGCATGTGATCCCGGGCGCGCATTACCGCCGCATGTACGGGAACGATGACAATCCGCATGTTTATCAGGTTTTGGAGCAGACGGCGGATCATGTTCATTGGGCTGCCGGGGAGGCGTGGAGTGACTGGCGCAAGCTCGGCACGACGTCGGCCACTTCCGCGGCCGGCGGTGGACACGCCCATACGGGCCTGATGTTCTACGGCGGCGACAATTGGCCGGACGGCTGGCGGGGCCGGCTGCTCACGATCAATTTCAATGGCAAACGGCTGAACGTCGAAAACGTCGTCCGCCAGGGTTCGGGTTACGTTGGGCACCACCAGCCGGACATTGGGTTCACGCCGGATCCGTTCTTCCGGGGCATCGATCTGATCTACGGTCCGGACGGCGGCGTCTTCATCTCGGATTGGTCGGATACCGGGGAGTGTCACGAAGACGACGGCGTGCACCGACTGTCTGGAAGAATCTACAAGGTCACCTACGGCAGGCCGGCACGGCCGGTCATCTCGGATGTCGGCCGCCTGGCGCCGGGCGAGCTGCTCCCGCTGTTGGATGCGAAGAACGAGTTCTTCGCCCGCCACGCGCGCCGGCGATTCCAGGAACTCGCGGCGTCAGGCCCGTGGCCCGAGGAAATTGGCCGGGCGCTGATGGCCAGGCTGGAGGAGGGCAGGGCAACGGTCGCTCGGCTGCGGGCCCTGTGGTGCCTGCACAGCGCCGGTGCTGCCACGCGGGATTTGCTCCGGGCTTTGCTCGCCGACCGGGACGAGTCCGTCCGCGCCTGGGCCGTGCGCTTGCTGGTGGAGAGCCGGAACGAAATCGCGGCGGACGGGGCAACCCGGAAGACCTTCGCGGATCTGGCGCGGACCGACCCGGCGGCCGCCGTCCGCCTGGCCCTGGCGTCAGCGCTGCAACGGCTGCCCACTGACCAGAGAGTTCCCATTGCCCAACCGCTGCTGGGCCACGCGGAGGATGCCGCCGACGCCAACCTGCCGTTGATGCTGTGGTATGGCGTGGAAGGTCTCGCCGACAGCCATCCTCTCGAACTGGCCAAGCTCGCCGCGTCGTCCGCCCTACCCGGGGTGCGACAGTTCGCGGCGCGACGACTGAGCGAGTCCGAGACGCTCAGCGACGCGCTGGCCGTCCTTCTCCGGTCTGCTTCCGGTCCAGCCGTGTCGGAGGTTCTGCAAGGCATGCTGGACGCGTTTGAGGGCCAGCGTCAGGCCCGGCCTCCAGGGGCTTGGGCCGAGGCATCGCCATCGCTCGCCCTGAATCCGGACCCCGCGGTGCAGAACCGGTATCGGCGCCTGGGAATTATTTTTGGCGATCCAAAGGCCCTGGAAGCGACCCGCCGGGTTGCGCTCGACCCGGCGCAAATCTCCTCCGCACGCCGTGAAGCCTTGCGCGCGCTCGTCGAAGCCCGCGCGCCCTCGCTTCGCCGGACGTGCGAACAACTCATTGCGGAGCCAGCCCTGACCGCGACCGCGGCCAGCGGATTGGCGGTCGAAAACGATCCGGCCGTGGCCGACTTGATTCTTCGCGCGTACGGCCAAGCTCCACTTCCGGACCGGCAAGCGCTGCTGGGCGTTCTCCTTTCCCGACCGACCTGGGCGGCGCGGTTGCTCGAGGCAATCGGCGACGGGCGCCTCGCCCGCTCCGAGTTGACCGCCGTCCATGTCCGTCAAATTCGAGGGTTGAACCAGTCCGCACTTACCGCCCGCCTCTCCGCGGTCTGGGGCGAATGGCGCGAGTCGTCGACCGAAAAGCGCACCGCCATCAGCGATTGGAAAGCCCGGCTCGCCCCGGATCGGGTCAAAACGGCCGACCGGGTCAACGGTCGGAAGATCTTCGCGAGCACCTGCGCCACGTGTCACGTGCTCAACGGCGAAGGCAATCGCATCGGGCCGGAGTTGACCGGCGCCAATCGTGACAACCTCGATTACCTGCTCCAAAACGTGATCGATCCGAGCAGCGTTGTGGCGAAGGACTATCAGCTGTCGACGTTCACCTTGGCGGATGGCCGGGTCTTGTCCGGCTTCGTCCGAAGCCAGAATGTGAGGACCATCACCATCCAGACGGTGGGGGAGGCACTGACTGTTCCTCTCACCGACATCGCGGAGCGGGAAAACTCGACGCTGTCGATGATGCCCGAGGGGTTGCTCGACGCGCTGACGGAATCCCAGGCCCTGGACTTGATCGCCTACCTCATGGACAAGTGAGGCGCCGCGCGCTCGTTGGCCGAGGCGCGGCGGGGCGGGCGGCGGCGCTTCGCCTCAAGGCCCGTGAGCCACGACGCTGACGAGCCGGCAGAACCATCCGCGCAACACTCCGATGAAGACGGCGTCGGCCTTCCGATTGAACACGCCCACGGGCGAATCGCCGAGGCGCAACGCCAGCAGGATAATCCAGACGAACAGCCAGAGCGTGATGACGCGGTTCGGCCAGGCGTCGAGGCCCCACTGATGTTTCCAGACCAGGGTCCACTGATAGCTTAGCGGGGCAAGGTAGTGAATTGGCCAGAGATCGTGGGCCTCCGGGCCGCGCGAGCCGAGCAGGTCGCACAGGAAGTGGCCGTGGACCGCAAGCAGGCACAAGAGAAGGACGCGGCCCCGGGAATGGGCGAACAGGGAGAGAACAAGCGCGATGGCCACCGCCCCAAAAATCCCGTGCAACAGGTGGTGGTGGTATTTCTGAAAATACCAAAAATCGTCCGACAGGTGGCGCGCCTGGCGAACAAAGTCGACGATGACGCCGGCGCCGTCGAGATCGGGAAGGATGCCGCTGAGCGCGACCAGGCGGCGGTCGCGGACATTGTCGGTGGTCTTGGCAGCGATGACCCAACTGGCGAACAAATGTGTGATTGGCGACATGCAGCTTGCTCGATGTTCGAGGAATTGCGTCCCCGATCGAGCCGGAGGATCTTCGGCGTCTCCGGGCAAGCCTTGAGGGGGAGATCCGCGGGTTTGCCGCAGCGGGTGAACCCGACCACGCGCGTCTGAACCTTCGAGCGCCGTCGCCGGCGCGGGCTGACAACGACGCGATTAGGGGCGGACCAGTCGATAGAACTTCTGTCGGCCGGCGGTGGAGTTGATCACGGTGTGGTTGGTTCCATTGACGACCGGCAAGGGCGAGGCGGTGTTCCAGTTAACCGTGGTCAGGTCGGCGTTCGCCTCAAGGGTGAAACCTACGGCGCTGGTCGGCCAGAGCAGACGAACCTGGTCGCCGGCCAGTTTCTCGATGCTCAGCACCGGCGCGCCTTTGAGAAGAAGGAAGCTCCGGTTCAAGCCAAACGAGAAGTGGAGACCGTTCGAGCCGACGGCCCGGAATTGGTACTCGCCCGCGCTCAAACCGAGGAGGGTTTCCGAGAAACCGGCCGCGCGACTGACCGCGCTCACCGACTGAGCCGCCGTAACCTGGCCGTAGTTGGTTGTTTTGCCCCACTCGAACCAGACGCTCGCGTCAAGGCCGTCCGGAGTTGCCAGACCGTTCAACGTGGCGGTCGGCCCGTCGAGCGCCGCGGGCGGCAACGCGCCGGAGAGCACCGACGCCACTCCGTTCAGGAGCACGCCGCTCACGTTAGGAGACGCCGCCGCGCTGTCCGCGATGGTCGCGCCGTTGGTTTCATCACAGCGGTAGTAGAGCACGAGTCCGGGTTCAGTGCCGGCAAGACTGCGATTCAGATTGGTTTGAATCTGTCCCTGGCTTAGCACCGCATTCCAGATGCGAACTTCGTCGAGCTGTCCTTGAAAATTTCCGTAGGTCAGTCCCTGGATGGAACCGCCGAGGTTCGCGCTGGGATGGACCACGGTTTTGGCGCTGGGCAATCCGCTGCGCGCGAGCGTTCCGTTGATGTACAATCGCGGCTGGCGGTTGGAGTAAACCAACGCGAAGTGGGTCCAGCCGGGAACGGCGTTGGAATAAACCAGCAGGGACGGCAGGTGATTATTGGCATGCTCGAACACGCTGACTCCGTTGGTGCCAATGGACAGCCCTGCGCCGGCGTGGCTTGCCCCGTAGCCCAGATCGCCCTGATCGGGGAACACGGCGTGACGCTGGCCGCTCAGATCAGAAATGCCCGTCGTGGCTTCCGCGGTTTCCGTGCGCGCCGCCGTGGGATTGGCCCACAACTCGATGGTGAAGTTGTTGTTGATGTTGGGGAATAGGTTCGTGCCCACGTGGACGCGGTTGAAGCGCCCGTCGAAATCGAGTGCGAAGCCTGGAACTTCCGTGGCCGGCAGCGTGGTGGCGACGAGGTGAGGCGTGACTTCTCGGGTGAGCACGACGTCGTTGCCAGTGCCGCCGGTGTAACTGATCGTGAACCGTTCGCCGCCGAGGAAGACATTCGCGTCTTGAGCGAGCCCATCGAACGTGCCTTGGATTGAGTCGGCGCCGTCGTTGTTGATGATGGTGAACCGCTGATTGAGAGGGGAGGCAAAGCCCAGCGAGCCGGCCAGCGCAAGGCCGTGAAGCCGGACCGTGCCGCGGGCGTTGATTTGATCGTAACCGGGGCCGGGACTCGGGCCGTTCAACTCGACGAACAGGACCCCGTCCTGAACCGCGCCGAAGTTGAAGTTGCTGCAGGTCAAAACGCCCGCACCGGAAATCAGTGCGCTGGCGACCGCACCAGGCGCAACCGTCGCCGTGGCGCCAAGCATTTCAATATGACCGACGGTCCCAATGCCTTTCAGGCGTCCGCCGTCGAACACGCGGGCCGTGCTCTGGGGCTGAACGCCATCGACCAGAAGCGTGCCGCCGGTGACCAGGGTCATGCCTCGATGCGTGTTGGTCCCCCCGAGCCGTAGCGTGCCGTCACCGTCCTTCTCCACGTCGGCAGGCGCGCCCGATTCGCTCAGGGCAGCCGCGATGTTACACTCGACTCCACCGAGCACCCCGGCGTTTCCCTGGCCGACCCGGATCCGGTGGGTCCCGGCATCGAGGCCGATGCGTCCATTGATGGTCGAGCCGCCAAATCTTTGCGAACCTGGGTTGACGATGATGTCACCTCCGGTCGGCAGAGTGAAAATGCCCGAGCCGGTTTGCACGTCGCCGCCATCGTTGAGCGTGAGGGGTGGACGCCCCTGCAAGTCGAGGCTGCTCCAGTCTTCCGAGGAGCCGTTGAGGTCCCACAGACCACCGTTCACGGTGACGCTGCCGACGATGGTGAAGCTGGCTCGCTGATCGACGCGGGCCAATGGCGGAACGGTTCCGGCCGAGGCCAGGCCGATGCTGAGATGTCCCGGAACGGACACCACGCTGTTGGGCTTGGCCAGATCGAGGACGCCTTCGTTGACCAGCGTGTCGCCGGTATAGGTGTTAGGCGCGTTGCCGCGCAGGACGAGACGTCCGCTGCCGAGCTTGGTCAATGGCCCGGCGCCGCTGATGTTGTTGACTTGGATGCGGCTATTGGTGCCTTCGGTGCGAATCGCGGCAGCGCCAATGAGGACGAGGTCGTTGTTGAGGAATACGTCGTTTGCCGTGCGGAGTGCGCCCGCCGTGCCCCCCACGCCCAGGCCAGCAATGGCGAACGGCTCGAGCGTCGTATCGACTTGGGTGCCGAAAGCCACGGTGGCGCCGCTGGCCACGGTCGTTCCCTGCGCCGTCGCACCGAGCGCGTCGTTGTGCAGTAGTTCTAGTGTGCCGGCGCGCACCACGCTGGGTCCGCGAAAAGTGCTCGCCCGATGCAGACTCATCTGGCCATCCCCCGTTTTTTCGATGCCCAGGATGTTATTGCCGTCCGAAATCGCGGCATTGACGGCCAAGTCTGGCCCGGCCGGTCCATCGGCCACGTCGAAATGCGCGAGCGGTCCCGGCAACAGGCCAAGATTCCCATCGATGATGGCGGTGACGTCCGCCGGCCGAACATTGACCTGCGAGACGGAGAGGCGCCCGGGGCCGGTGCTGACACGCCCTCCCTGGAAATTCACTTCAACCCAACTGCTCTGTCGTCCGTTCAAATCCGCGAACGCATTCCGATCCAGGGTCACTGCAGGCACCGTCCCATTGACCGTGTTCTCCCAACGAATCTGATAAGTCGGGGAAAAGGCGCCGCCGACGACCAGCGGGCCGTGAAACGGAGTGTCGGCGCTGACCGTCACCAATTCGCAAAGCACATGAGTCGGACCGGTGAAGGAGTAACGATAGATCTCGCCTGGCCGGCTGACCAACTGGTAGCGAGCACCCAGGAGTTCCAATCCGCCTGCTCCAAGGATGGGTCCGCCCAGCTTGCTTTGGCCGGTCGAATTCACCACGAGATCCCGTTCCAGGATGATGGGCCCCACCCAGCCGCCCGAGCCGAGGAACGTGACCAACGAACCGGTGGAATTCGCGGTGATGACTTTTGAGCCACGCACGCGGAGAGTTACGTTGGTGACCTCAACGTTATGGGAAATGAGTTCGCCGTCGGTGATGGTGAGCTGGTCGGTGAAGCCGAGCCCGTAGAAGTTCTGGAGTTCGAGAGTGCCCGCGTGGAGCTCGGTCAATCCAGTAAACGTATTGATAGTCTTGAGCGCGAGCGAGGCATTGCCCCGCTTGGAGAAGCCGCCCAGGCCGACGATTTGCGCCTGCAAATCCAGGCCGGGTGAGCGGGGAAGTTGGTTGTTCAAGTCGAAGTCGTGCAGACCGGCCGGCAATGCCAGCGTTCCTTTGATGGTCGGGAGGTTTCCCGACTCATTGAACACCGAGGTCGTGATGCTGCCGCGCAATGTCAGGGTGGTCCCGGTGGCATCCACCAATGTCGGGTCCGCGTCAGCGTGAACATTGGCAAGCTCCAAGCTGCCGATCGTCTCGTCGTGGGTGAGCACCAAGCGTCCCCCACCCGTGATGCTGACCACGGCATCGTCCCCGATCTGGTCAACATCTTCCACCAACACCTCGCAGCCGTCGCCAATCTCCAGCCGGGTCTTGACCGCGTACGAGTCAGGGTTGGCCAACCTGAGGTTGAACGGACGTGCGCCCGGGACGCGTTCGACCGTCAACGCCCCTTCCCAGGTGTTATCGAGGATGGAAGAAGGGCCGAAGATGGCGAGAGCCGGGCGGGCAGAATTCTCAGTCTCTTTGTTCACACAGCGGAGATTGCCTCGATCCAAAATGAGGGAATCGACGAAAAAGGTTCCTTCGAAGCTTTCATTGACCAATTCAAGAGTGTGGCCGTTCAGAAAGAGCACGTTGTCCAAGCGGACCTCTACAATGTCGCCGACTGAGAGCGCGCGGATTGGTATCGAATTGCTGAGGCGCAAGGGGGCCCGGAATACAACTTCCAAATCTCTGCTAACCGCGTCGCAAGTGATGACGGCTGTGACCGTGAACTCTCTGCCACGGACACGCCAGGAGGTGGTGAATTGATTGAACTGGAAAGACGACTTGAACCTCATCGAATGAACGGAGAGACCGAGCAAGTCATTCTCGATGTCCGTCGGAGTCGTGAGCCCAGATTTCTCGAAGAGCAGGTCGTCGCCGGATTCAGGCACTCCGACGGGAATCCAATTCAGCGGATCGCTCCAGTGTTCGCCGTCGCCGTTCCCGAACCAGACTCGCTGCTGGGCGGCGGCCAACGAAGGCGCGAAGCCCGCCAGGCCGCTGCCAAGCAAGCAGATGAGCAGAGTGACGAGTGGCGAGGCTGAAGCCATTGCGTCCCTTCGGCCAGCCCGCCGGGCCGATGGGAAAGTCCGCGTAATCATACATAGAATAAGCCGGCAGGAGGGGTCGACCTTTCAACAAGATGAAATGGGGCCCGGGCCGAACCGTCCCTCTCCGCGATCACTCCCGCGGCGGATGAGGCAATGAGACCAGCGTTAGCATTCGCTTTTGGGCCGGGACACTTAGATTCGCTTTTATGGTCAATGGTCTCGACTCACGGCAAACCGCTGAACACAAACCGCCAATGGATTAACCCTCAGAAGTTATGAAACCAAACCAAACCAACACCGAAATTCCACCGGTTGCCCGACTCCGACGGTTGGCCATGACGACACCCGCCTGGAGCGGCCCGGACCGCGAATTCAATCACGACCTCCAGTGAAGCACGATGCGAGTGGTGATTTCCTGATCTCCAACCGCCGATCCACGCCAATGAACGCAGATAAGACAGGGAAATCATCGATGGTGGTGTAACCGTGCAGCCGATTCCAGGTTCGCCCGGCCAGGCGCAAGTCAACGTGAGCTCGGAGGTGATGGGCGATGTTCTCCTGCACGTAAGTTTTCGCGGACAGAATGGGACCAACTATTTGTCGAAGCCACTGCGCATCGTGCGCCGTGAGCCGCCCGGCGCCACGCCGGTCGCGCTGTTGGTCGACCCGACCGATCTTTCGTTGCCGGTCGGAGCGGATTTCCCGCTGACCCTCGGCTTGCAGTACGCCGATGGCAGTTCGCGGATGGCGTTCGCCGCGCCCGGGGAGATCGTGATCTCGGGTCAGACGAATTCCGTCGTGGATGTTTCGAAGCCGCAACGTTGGCGGGTGGTCGGGGTGGGCACGGCGCAATTGACCGTCCATCACGCGGACTTGACCGCGCAGGTGACGGTCACTGGGTTTCAGCCCGATCAGCCGTACCAAGTCCCGCTTGAAATCGAAAGAGTGGGAACAAATCAGGTTGGTCTGACGTGGCCAATGGGAGCGCCGGGGATTTTGGAAAGGGCTGGTCCCGAACTTGGAGCCAGTTGGATTGCCGCGACCAACGCGACTGGCGTGATTGAGGACATTGCGCCGAACCGTCACCGCGAGATTGACCGTTCGTCCGGAAACTCCCTCGGCCTGGCGCCTGGCGATCAACCCCTTGATTTTCGAGCGATCGACGCGGTCCAGTCGAGTGTCCCCCGAGCATTCCTTCCACGAGTTCAGGTGGGACGTCTCGGTCGCCAGTGTCTCGGGTCGATTCCCGTCTTTGATCTGGCGGTGAAAATCGAGATAACGGTCGGCGTATTCCGTGAACTTTGGGCTCCGCCTCAACGCGGGCAAATCCTCGTCGTCGCGCTGAAACTTCAGTTTGTGGAACGCCTTCTGGGCGACCGCGAATGTCGTGATGTCTTCGGTCGTTTTCTCGCCGCTTGGAGCTAAGACCACCTGTTTGAGCCGGACCCGGACGACCTGCTTTCTCCCGGTGTCCAGGTCGGTGACGGACAAGCGCCCGTGGTATTTGCCGTTGCGAACCCACGAACCCACAAACCGCGAACTGGACGCTTGCGCGAGTCGACGGCCCTTTGGTAGCTTGCGCCCACGTGCGAACGAATCGCGTCATCGCTTGGTTGATTGGCCGGACCGGTGCCCAGTGCATCCGCAGGTTGGCGGTAATTTCGCTGGACTACCAACCCGAGTTCTGGCAAAACGGGGGCAATGGAATCAGAAGTAGTGGTTCAAGGGCGCCGACTTGGGCGCGAAGATTTCAGTGGGTTGGCCGGGTGGATA